>NZ_JBHLUI010000006.1:0-271817 GCF_042433995.1 Kineococcus gynurae | reverse complement strand
ACCATGGGCGAAGGCGTCGCCATCATGACCGGCGCCGTCACCGTCCCCACCGAGGACCAGGCGGTCACCCGGTGACCCCCGAGCTCGCCGGGGCGGCCACCGCGCAACCGGTCTCCACCGATGTCGAGGAACTGGTCGACCTGGCCCGCTCCTTGATCGTGCCCGGGGAACGTCGGATCCTCGGGATCACCGGGGCCCCCGGATCCGGCAAGTCGCGGTTCGCCGAACTGCTCGCCACCGTCCTCGGTCGCGACGCCGTATTCGTCCCCCTGGACGGGTTCCACCTCGCCGACCCGGAACTGCACCGGTTGGGACGGCACCCCCGCAAGGGGGCGCCGGACACGTTCGACGCCGCCGGGTACGTCGCCCTGCTGCAACGGCTGCGGGACCGGACCGACGAGGTCGTCTACGCCCCGCTGTTCGACCGCGGTCTGGAGGCGGCGATCGCCGGCAGCATCGCGGTCCCGGCCGAGGTCCCCCTCGTGGTGACCGAGGGGAACTACCTTCTCGTCGAGGCACCGGTCTGGGAGCGGGTGCCCGCCCTCCTCGACACCTGCTGGTTCGTCGACCCCGGCGAGGCGACCCGCATGGAACGGCTGATCGCCCGCCACGTCCGGTTCGGTCGTTCCCCCGAGGAGGCCCACGAGCGGTCCTGGGGTTCCGACCAGTCCAACGCCGAGGTCATCAACGCGACCCGACCGCGCGCCGACCGCATCGTCCAGCTCGGCCCCGACGACCGCCTCCGCTGAGCCCCGACCGCGGCTCGCCCCACCCCTTCCGTCCTTCCTGGAGCACCCATGACCAGCACCACGCTGAGCCCTGCCCGCGACCGTTCCTCCGACGACTCCCCCTGGGCCCCCCGCGACTGGACCGAGACCGACGACCGGGCGGTGACGACCGCCCGACTGCTCGCGATGGACGCCGTCGAGGCCGCGGGCCACGGACACCCCGGCACGGCGGTCGCCCTGGCCCCCGTGGGCCACGTCGTGTTCCAGCACCACCTGCGCCACGACCCCGCCGACCCGGAGTGGCGCGGACGCGACCGGTTCGTCCTGTCCTGCGGCCACACCAGCCTGACGCTCTACGTGCAGCTGTACCTGGCCGGGTACCCGATGAGCCTGGACGACATCAAGGCCTACCGGACGTTCGGCAGCCAGACCCCCGCCCACCCGGAGTGGCGGCACACCCCCGGCGTGGAGACCTCCACCGGCCCGCTCGGTCAGGGCCTGGCCATGGCCGTCGGGATGGCCATGGGGGCCCGGAAGGAACGCGGACTCCTCGACCCCGACGCTCCCGCCGGGACCAGCCCGTTCGACCACCGGATCATCGTCCTCGCCTCCGACGGCGACATGCAGGAGGGCGTCACCTCCGAGGCCAGCGCCTTCGCCGGTCACCAGAAGCTGGGCAGCCTGACCGTCGTGTTCGACGACAACCGGATCTCCATCGAGGGCAGCACCGCGCTGGCGACCAGCGAGGACACCGGGGCCCGCTACGCCGCCTACGGCTGGCACGTGCAGACCGTGGAACTCGCCCCCGACGGCGACGTCGACACCGCCGCCCTCTCCCGCGCCCTGGACGCGGCGGCCGCCGAGACCGAGCGGCCGTCGATCATCCTGCTGCGCAGCATCATCGCCTGGCCGGTGCCCGGTCGGCAGAACACCCCGGGTTCGCACGGTTCGCCGCTCGGGGCGGAGGCGGTCGCGCAGACCAAGACCCTCCTGGGAGCCGACCCCGCGGCCACGTTCGCGGTCGACACCGATCTCGTGGACGGGCTGCGCCAGGGAGCGCGCGAGCGCGGCGCGGCGGCCCACGCGCAGTGGCAGGAGCGGTTCGACGCCTGGGCCGAGCAGAACCCCGAACGGCTCGCCCTGCTGCGCCGGCTCGAGAGCGGGCTCGCCCCGGACTCCTTCGCGGCGGCCCGGCCCCGCTTCGAGACCGGCACCTCGCTCGCCACCCGCAAGGCGTTCGGTCGGGGCCTGCTCGCCGCCGCCGAGCACCTGCCCGAACTCTGGGGTGGTTCCGCCGACCTCGGGGACAGCAACAACACCGACATCGCGCCGACGTCGTTCCTGCCGGCCGGCAGCACCGAACCGACCGCCGACCCGGCCGGGCAGACCATCCACTGGGGCATCCGCGAGCACTTCGCCGGGGCGGCGCTCAACGGCATCGCCCTGTCGGGGTTGTCGCGCCCCTACGCCGGCACGTTCCTGGTGTTCTCCGACTACCTCCGACCCGCCATCCGGCTGGCGGCCCTCATGGAACTCCCGGCGATCTACGTGCTGACCCACGACTCGATCGGCCTGGGCGAGGACGGTCCCACCCACCAGCCCGTCGAGCACCTGGCGTCGCTGCGGGCGATGCCCGGTCTGGACGTCATCCGGCCCGGCGACGCCAACGAGACCGCGGTGGCGATGTGGAAGGTGCTGGCCGACCGGGGGCGTCCGGCCGCGTTCTCCCTCAGCCGGCAGGGCATGCCCGTGCTGCCGGAGGACGAGGACGGGTTCACGAGCAGCGCCGGCACCGAGCGCGGCGGCTACGTGCGCTGGGAGGGCGGCCCGGGCACCGAGCTGCAGCTGGTGCTCATCGCGACGGGCTCCGAGCTCCACATCGCGGTCGAGGCCGCCCGCAGCCTGGCCGAGGACGGCGTCCGGGTGCGCGTGGTGTCCATGCCGTGCCGGGAGTGGTTCGCCGAGCAGGACGCGGCCTACCGCGAATCGGTCCTGCCGGCGGCGGTGCGCGCCCGCGTCTCGGTCGAGGCGGCCAGCGCGCAGAGCTGGTACGACCTCATCGGCCTCGACGGTCGGGCCATCAGCGTGGAGGCGTTCGGCGCCTCGGCGTCGGCCGAGGAACTGTTCGAGCACTTCGGCGTCACCACCGCCAGGACGCTGGAGGCGGCCCGGGCCCTGCTCGCCTGACACCGGCCGGTTCCAGCCCGGCCCCACGGTCCGAGCGGCTGCCGACGACTCCAAGAAGCGGGTCGACGGCAGCCGTTCGCCGTTGCGTGGCAACGGCAACGGCGACGGCGACGGCGACGGCGACGGCGACGGTGACCGGCCGGGGGTGTCCGCTCAGAGCCGGGGGGTCAACCGACCCGCGACGAGGGTGAGCTGGTCGAGCGAGTCGACCACCAGGTCGGCGCCGACCAGGTCGGCGTCGTCGACGGTCCCCCGGACCGCGAGCACCCGGCAGCCCGCCGCGCGGGCCGAACGGATCCCGGCGGGGGCGTCCTCCACCGCGAGGCAGTCCGCGGCGTCGAGGCCGAGGGCCGCGGCCCCCGCGAGGTAGGGCTCGGGGTGGGGTTTGGGTTCGGTGACGTCGTCGCGGGTGACGGTGACCGCGGGCGCCGCCATCCCGGCGGCGGCGAGGCGGGCCCGCACCACCGAACGCCGCCCCGAGGTGACGAGAGCCACCCGCTCCGGGGGCAGGGCCGCGAGCAGGTCGACAGCACCAGGGGTGGGGACCACGTCGTCGACGTCGGTGTTCTCGAACTCCAGCACGCGGGCCAGCGCCACGTCGACCCGATCGGGTGGCAGCAGTTCCGCGAGCAGCGGTCGGGCCGGTCGACCGTGGTTGTCCTGCACCACGTCGAGGGGGAACCCGAACTCCATCGCCAGGCGGGCCCAGGCGCGCAGCACCGCCGGGGTCGAGTCGACGAGGGTGCCGTCGAGGTCGAACAGGAACCCGGAGAACTCCAACTGGAACAGCTCCGAGGCCGGGACCGGAGCCCGCAACCCCAGCGCCTGCCGGGCCCGGAACAGTTGTTGCGCCGGGGACAGCAGGACGTCGACCCGGACGTGCGGGACGAGGGGTCGTGCGGTCGAGGAAACGTTGCTGCGGAACGCGTCTCGCGAGGCACCACGCACCGCCCGGCGGGCGGCCAGGACGTCGTCGGGACCGTCGAGGTGCAGGACCGTCGGCTGGTGCGGGGCCAGCGCCGCGAGCAGCTCACGCCACTCGACCCCGCCGCGCAGCTCGGCGGTGAACGGGGCCACGAGCACCACGGGAACCCCGCCGGCCAGCACGTCAGCCGCGGTCGCCCGCAGGGCCGCGTAGCGGCCGCGACGGATCTCGGCCGCGACCGGCGAGGACAACCAGTGGTCCCCCGGCAGCACCGGGGCCAGCTCGTCCAGCAACGGGTTCGTGACGGTGTCGAGGTCGAGCAGAGCCGCCCCCACGCTGCGGGCCACGGCCCGGCCCAGCGTGGTCTTGCCGCTGCCGGCGGTCCCGGCCACGACCACCACTCGGGGCGGCGGAGTCGCGGGATCCGGAGGACGGGGCGGCGGGACGGCTTGACTTCCCTGCGGCATGACCCTGACTATAGCCGAGACAACGTTGTCCCGGCATCGTCCGGGACGAGGACCGGTCCCGGGACGAGGTGGAGCGATGGCCGGACGAGCCAGCATCAAGGACGTCGCCGCCGCGGCGGGCGTCAGCATCAAGACGGTCTCCCGGGTGGTCAACGGCGTCTCGACCGTCGACGCCGGGATGCGCGAGCGGGTCGAGCAGGCGGTCCGCGACCTGCACTACGTCCCCAACAGCACCGCCCGCTCCCTGAAGTCCGGGGCCGGCAACACCATCGGCGTGATCGTCGACTCGATCGACGACGTGTTCTTCTCCTCGCTCATCAGCGCGATCGAGGAGAGCGCCCTGTCCGCCGGGCTCGGCGTCGTCATCGGCAGCACCGGGCACGACCCGGACCGGGAACGCGACCAGGTGCTGCGGATGACCGCGCAGAACGTGCGCGGCATCATCCTCGCGCCGGTGAGCGACCGGCTCGACGCGCTGGAGCCCTACCGACCGGTCCTGCCCGTGGTGGCGGTCGACCGGAAACTGGCCGACCGCGACTCCGTCACCATCGACGACCACGGCGCGGCCCGCTCCGCCGTCGCCGAACTGCTGGCCGCCGGGCACCGCCGGATCGCGCTGCTCGGCTGGGACCCGGACTTCTCCACCTCCCAGGATCGTCGCCGCGGGTACGAGGACGCGCTGCGGGAGAAGGGGATCGAGGTCGACCCCGACCTTGTCCCCCTCGTCCCCTACCGGGACCCGCGACCGACGCAGGCGCTGCGTTCCGTCCTCGACCTCACCGCCCCCCCGACGGCGCTGTTCCTCGGCAACGCCCGCCTCGCCGCGGGAGCCATCGCGGCCACGCACACCCTCGGCCGGACGGACCTGGCCCTCATCTCCTTCGGCGACTTCCTGCTCGCCGACTCGGTCGACCCGTCGGTCAGCTGCATCGACCAGGACCCCTACGAGATCGGTGAGCTGGCCCTCCGGCGACTGCTGGAACTCCTCGAGGACCCGCAGTCCCCGGCGCGGCAGCACATCGTGCCCACCGCCTTCATCCCCCGCACCTCCCACACCCTCACCCCCCGCACCCTCACCCCCGAAGGACGAACGCGATGACGCGCATCGTGGCCGGGATCGACCTCGGTTCGACCGGGGTCAAGATCCTGCTCGCCGACGCCGACGACGAGTGCCGCACCCTGCTGGTCCGGCAGCTCCCCACCCCGTGGCGGGCGGCCCCGCAGGGTCGTACCGAGCTCGACGCCGACACCCTGCTCGCGACCCTGACCGACCTGCTCACCGGCGCCGCGGCGGACCTCGCCCAGGACCCCGCCCTGGTCGGCCGACCCGTCCTGGCGGTGGCCATCTCGGGAATGGGTGAGACCGGGATCCTGCTCGACCGCGACGACCGGCCCGCCGCCCCCGGCATCGCCTGGTTCGACCCCCGCGGGGAGGACCGGTCGACCGAGCTGGCGGAACGGTTCGGCGAAGAGTTCCCGGCCCGCACGGGGTTGCCGCTCGGGGTGCAGCTGCCGGTCGTGAAACTTGCGACCCTGGCCGCGGAGGGGCTCGACCTCGCCGACCTGCGGTGGACCAACCTGCCCGACTGGGTCGCGTTCGCACTCGGGGCCCGCCTCGCCGTCGACTCCTCGCTCACGTCCCGCACCGGGATGCTGGACGCGGACACCGGTGCGGCCTGGGCCGCCATGGCCACCCACCTCGGGGTCGGCCCCGACTTCCTCCCCCCGGTCCTCGACGCCGGGACCGATCGCGGCGAGGCCACGGCGGAGTGGTTGCCGGCCCCGTTCCGCGGGGCCCGGGTGACCGTGGCGGGGCACGACCATCTCGTCTCGGCGGTGGCCGGCGGTGCGGTCGCCGACGACCGGTACCACGCCTCCCTCGGCACGGCCGAGGTGCTCCTGCGGGTCCTCGACGAGCCCCTGCCGCCCGCGGCCCGGGTCCGCCTGGCCGCGTTCCTCATCAACTGCGTCCGGCACGTCGTGCCCGGCACCCACGTGCTCGTCGCCGGGGTCAAGACCGGTCTGCTGCAACGCCGTGCGCTGCAGCTGGCCGGCATCTCCGACCGGGCCGGGCGCGACGCCCTCGACGCCGCGGTGATGGACCTCCCCGTGGACGGCGCCCTGGAGCCCGGGGCGGTCGAGGTCACCGGCGCCCGCAACGACGACGGCGTCCTCGCCGTCCGCCTGCCCGCCGACGGGGTCGGCCCCGCCGAACTGTTCGCGGCGGTCCTGCGCCACGGCAACGACGAACTGGCCCGCCTTGTCGAGGCGATGGACGCCGAACTCCCGCCGGCCCGGGCGACCGTCCTGACCGGCGGCTGGGCGCAGATGCGCAGCGTCCAGCGGGCCCGCGCCCGGGTGCTGCCCGCCCCCGAGGTCTCCGGCCGCGAGGAGGACACCGCCCACGGGGCGGCCCTGTTCGCCGCCCGCCTGCTGCCGGCCTGACCCGCCCCACCGGCGGGTACGACCCGTCCGATCCCACCGAACCCACCCACCGCACGCCCGTACGGCCCGCACACCCCACCGACCCATTCCGCACCACGATCGCGAAGGACGTCGAAGTGAACACCCTCACCACGCTCGAGAAGCGCGCCATGTCCCGGCTGACCACGCCGGCCGGAGCGATGTGCATCGTCGCCGCCGACCAGCGCAACAGCATGAAGGCGGTCATGAAGGACGCCCCCGCCGGTGCGTCGTCGGTGACCACCGAGCAGCTCGCCGCGGCGAAGGCCGACCTGGTGACCTACCTCGCCAACCACGGGCGGGCCATCCTGCTCGACCCCGAGGTGGCCCTGCCCGCGATCGTCGACGAAGGCGTCATCTCCGCCGACACCGCGCTGGTCGTCGCCCTCGACGCCTCCGGGTTCGAGACCGTGGACGGACTGCGGCACACCCGGTTCATCCCGGGGATGAACCCGCGCCGGGTGCGCGAGCTGGGCGGCGACGCCGCCAAGATGCTCTGGTACCTGCGCCCCGACCGTCAGGGGGCGGACGCGCCGGTGCTGCAGGAGATCGCCGACCTGGTCAAGGCCTGCACCGACGAGGGCGTCCTGCTCATCGTCGAGATCCTCACCTACCGCCTCGAGGACGAGACCGAGGAGGAGTACGCGCAGCGGTTCCCGCAGCTGATCATCGACTCGGCCCGGCTCTGCGTCGACGCCGGCGCCAAGGTCCTGAAGCTCCCCTACCCGGGTTCGGCCGAGGCCGCCGCGGCCGTGACCGAGGCCTCCCGCGGGGTTCCGTGGGCCGTGCTCTCGGCCGGCGTCGACCACGAGACGTTCATCGGTCAGGTCGCCATCGCCGTCGAGAACGGTTGCGCCGGAGCGATGGCCGGACGCTCGCTCTGGAAGGACAGTCTGGCGGTGTCCGCGGAGACCCGTCAGGAACTGCTGACCGAACGGGCGCTGCCGCGTCTGAAGGAACTGCTCACCGCGGTCGACGGGAAGACCGGCGCCTGAGCACCCGGTGAGTCGGGTGCGGTCGGCGGGGGTCAGTTCCCGCCGACCGCACCGACCACGCCGAGGTCGGGGACGGCGAGCCGGCAGGAGTCCCGCTCGACGAGCCGGACCGCGAGGACGTTCTTGCGCCGGCGCCGCCGTGCGGGTTCGGCGATGCGTTCCAGGACCCGACGCGCGGCCAACCGCCCGAGCATCTCCGGGTCCTGGTCCACCACCGTGAAGGAGGGCGTCAGCACGTCGGCCATCGGGAAGTCGCCGAAACCGACGTGGGGCAGTCCCGTGCGCTGGACCGCGGCCATCATCGCCATCGAGGTACGGGCGTTCGTCGAGAACACCGCGTCGGGCCCGGCGGGCAGGATCCGGGCCAGGGCCGCCTCGGCCCGGGTCCGATCGGTGACGTCGAGGGCCACGAGGGCCGGATCGTCGGCGATCCCCCGTTCGGCGAGCGCGGCCCGGTAGCCCGCGAGCCGGTCTGGCGTCGCCGGGAGCGTCTCGTGGTCGCCCAGCAGCGCGACGCGGCGGCACCCCCGGTCGAGCAGGTGCAGCGTGGCCGCCCGGGCGCCGCCGTGGTCGTCCTCGATGAAGTAGTCGGTGCCGACCCCGATGGGGGGCCGGTCCACGAAGACCGTCGGGACACGGGTGACCCACCGGTGCAGGTAGGCGTGGTCGGCCGAGATCGGGGCGACCACGAGCCCGCTCACCTGGGTCCGGAGCAACGCCTCGACGAGCTCGGCCTCCCGCCCGGCGTCGCTGCCGAGACTCGTGACCACGCTGGACAGGTCGTGCTGGCGGGCCTCGTCGTCCACGGCGGCCACGATCGTCGCGAAGAAGGGGTCGGCCAGGGACGGCACCGCCACGCCGACCGTCCGGGCCCGGCCCGAACGGAAGGTCCGGGCCAGGTCGTTGGGGACGTAGTTCAGCTCCTGCAGGGCCGCCTCGACGCGCGCGCGGGTCTCGGGCAGCACGTGCGGGTCGTCGTTGAAGACCCGGGAGACCGTCTTCGGGCTGACCTCGGCCCGGCGGGCGACGTCGCGCATCGTCACCATCCGCGCCGTCCTCGGGTCGAGCAGCCCCTCCCGGCGAGCGGCACCGACGGTCATGATGGCACCCCCACCCTCACCGGGCGATCACTGACAGGTGTAGCCACCGTCGATGGGGACGACGATCCCGCTGATCATCGAGGCGAGGTCGCTGAGCAGGAACGTGATCGGCCCGGCGATCTCGTCCTCGGTCGCCCAGCGGCCCAGCGGCATGGCCTTGAGGAAGGGGCCCTCGATCTCGGGCTGCCCCCAGTGCCCGGCCGACATCGGGGTCATCACGACGGTGGGGTTCACGCTGTTGACCCGGATGTCGTAGCGCCCGAGCTCCAGGGCCGAGACGCGGGTCATGTTGTCGAGCCCGGCCTTGGTCGCCCCGTAGGAGATGTGACCGGGCAGGGCCACCAGCGCGGCCTGGCTGGAGACGTTGACGATGGACCCCCCCTTGCCGAGGCGGACCATCGACTGCGAGGCGTACTTGGTCATCAGCAGCGCCGCGCGCAGGTTGATCCGGACGACCCGGTCGAACACGTCCATGTCGGTGTCCATGGGGGTGGCGATCTCGCCGCCGTCGCCGGCGCAGTTGACCAGGCCCCAGAGGTCGAAGCCCTCCATGGCCGCACGCACGGCCTCGTCGTCGGTGAGGTCGAAGGCGAGCGGGCGGGCGCCGGTCTCGGCGCAGAGCTCGGCCACGCCGGCCTCGGTGCGGGCCTGGGCCACGACGTCGGCCCCGGCGGCGGCCAGCCGGCGCACCGTGGCGCCCCCGATACCACCGGCCGCGCCGGTCACCAGGATGGTCCGGCCATTGAAGTCGATCACGGTTCTGTCCTCTTCTCGTTCGACGTCGAACGTTCTCGGGAGCCGCCACCGTAGCGCAGCGAACGCCCGGATGACACCGATGTCACGTCATCCGGGCGAATTGGTTGACACCGGTGTCATGCCAGTCCTAGATTCCTCGTGACGGAGCGACGAGGCCCGCAGCAGCACCCGATCCCAGGGCCGGGAGAACCGGGCGAGACCAAGGAAGTCGACGATGACGCGATCCCTGCTCGACGAGCGAGAGCGAACCCACCGAGGAGGCCGGGCATGATCCGCCGCACCCCCATCCTCGAGGCCCGTGGCCTGCGCCGGAGTTTCGGTGCGGTCAAGGCCCTCGACGAGGCCGACTTCGACATCTACCCCGGCGAGGTCGTCGCCCTCATCGGCGACAACGGGGCGGGCAAGTCCACCCTGGTCAAGGCCCTCTCGGGGAACCTGGCGCTGGACTCCGGCGAGATCCTCTTCGACGGTCAGCCGATCGACCTCGACTCCCCCAACGCCGCCAGCCAGCTCGGGATCGAGACCGTCTACCAGGACCTCGCGCTCGCCCCCCACCTGACCCCGCCCCAGAACATGTTCCTCGGCCGGGAGATCCCCGCCCCGGGGCTGCTCGGCAAACTGGGTTTCCTGGACAACAAGACGATGCGCCTGCAGTCCAAGGAGGCCTTCGACGAGCTCGGCGCGACCGTCCGCAGCTACAGCGACCCGGTCGGGTCGATGTCGGGCGGGCAGCGCCAGGCCATCGCCATCGCCCGGGCCGTCGCCTGGGCGAAGGGCCTCATCTTCCTGGACGAGCCCACCGCGGCGCTCGGGGTCGTCCAGACCGCCAACGTCCTCAAGACGATCCGCCGGGTCGCCGAGCGCGGGGTCGCCGTGGTCTTCATCTCCCACTCGATGCCGCACGTCATGGAGGTCGCCGACCGCGTCCAGGTGCTGCGCCTGGGCCGGCGGGTCGCGACCCTGAACGCCAAGGAGACCTCGATGGAAGAACTCGTCGGCGCCATGACCGGCGCCCTCAGCCGGGAGGCGAAGGACGCCGGCCCGATCGGCACCGGGAACGGCGGGGTGCGCTGATGTCGACCCCGACCTCGACCCCGACCAGCCCGCCCGCGGGCGGTCTGACGGCCGACGGCGAGATCGCCGCCCCCCGTCCGGGTCTGGGAGAGATCGCCTCCCGGATGATCCGGGTGCAGGCCTTCCAGATCCTCTTCGTGCTCGTCGCGATCTGCCTGGCCTTCAGCGCGCTGGCGCCCGACGCCTTCCCGGGCTGGACGAACTGGCGCCAGATCGTCCAGAACGTCTCGATCCTGGGCGTGCTCGGGATCGGCATGACCTTCGTCATCATCACCAGCGGCATCGACCTCTCCATCGGATCGGTACTGGTGTTCTCCGGCGTCGTCTCGGCGATGGTCATGCGGGCCATGGGGGCCGAGGGCTGGGGCACCGCCGTCGTCGGGATCGTCGTCTCGATCCTGGTCGGGATGGCCTGGGGCGTCCTCAACGGCGTCCTCATCGCCAAGGCCAAGGTCCCCCCGCTAATCGTCACCCTGGGAACCCTGGGTGCGGCGCTCGGCCTGGCCCAGGTGCTCACCGGCGGCATCGACATCACGTCCGTGCCGACCGTCCTGTCGAACTCCGTCGGGTACGGCAACCTCCCCGGCACGACCCTGCCGATCATCTCGGTGATCGCCCTGGTCTTCATCGTGGTGTTCGGCATCATCCTGCACCGCACCAAGTTCGGGCTCTACACCTACGCGGTGGGGTCCAACGAGGAGGCGGCGCGCCGCGTCGGGGTGAAGGTCGACCGCCAGCTCATCATGATCTACGGTCTGTCCGGGACCCTCGCCGGCGTCGCCGGCATCCTGTCCCTGGCCCAGTACTCCACCACCGCGATCGCCGGGCAGTCGGCGACCAACCTGAACGTCATCGCGGCGGTGGTCATCGGTGGGACCAGCCTCTTCGGCGGCTACGGCACCATCTTCGGCACGGTCGTGGGCCTGTTCATCCCGGCCGTCCTGCAGAACGGTTTCGTCATCGTCGGGGTCCAGGCGTTCTGGCAGCAGGTCGCCGTGGGCGTCGTCCTCATCGCCGCCGTCTACATCGACCAGCGCCGCCGGGCCGCGGCCGCCCGTGGCGGCGGATCGACCAAGCGCGCCTCGCTCACCGGGTTGCTCCGGAAGAAATGACGGGTCCCGCCCCGGACCCGCAGCACGACCCGGGCCCACCCGGCCCCGAAACCCTCACCCTGTCAGTCACCGAACACTGGAGTTCAGTCATGCGCAGCACGTCCCGTTCCGCCGCCGCCGTCCTCACCCTCGGCCTGGCCGCCACGCTCACCCTGACCGCCTGCGGCTCCGACTCGGGCTCGACCGGGTCGGGTGACTCGGGCGGCTCCAACAACGAGCTGGCCTTCATCCAGGGTGTGGCGGGCGACCAGTTCTACATCACCATGGAGTGCGGGGTGAAGGCCGAGGCCGAGAAGCTCGGCATGGAGGTCGACGTCCAGGGCCCGCAGAAGTTCGACCCCACCCTGCAGAAGCCGATCGTCGACTCCGTCGTGGCCAGCAAGCCCGCCGCGATGCTGATCGCCCCGACCGACACCTCGGCGATGGAGGCCCCGCTGAAGCAGGCCGCGAGCGCAGGGATCAAGGTCGGTCTCGTCGACACCACCGTGAACGACCCGTCGTTCGCGGTCACCCAGGTCTCCTCCGACAACGAGGGCGGCGGCGCCGAGGCGTTCAAGGCCATCAAGGAGCTGAACCCCAGCGGCGGCAAGGTCCTGGTCATCTCCACCGACCCGGGTGTCTCCACCACCGACGCCCGCACCAAGGGGTTCGAGGACGCGGCCAAGGCCGACTCCGCCTTCACCTACCTGGGTGTCCAGTACAGCCACAACGACCCCTCGACCGCCGCCAAGATCATCACCGCGGCGCTGTCCAAGGACCCCGACATCGTCGGCGTCTTCGCCACCAACCTGTTCTCCGCCGCGGGCACCAGCACCGGCGTGAAGCAGGCCGGCAAGGCCGAGCAGGTCAAGATCGTCGGCTTCGACGCCGGCCCCGACCAGATCTCGGCCCTCAAGGACGGCACCGTCCAGGCTCTCATCGCCCAGGACCCGTACCAGATCGGGGTCGACGGCGTGCAGCAGGTGTCCGCCGCGCTCAAGGGCGAGTCGACCACCAAGGAGATCCAGACCGGTTTCCACGTCATCACCGCCGACAACGTCGACGGCGAGGGCGCGCAGTACGCCTACAAGTCCAGCTGCTGATCCCCGGGTCCGCCCGGACCCGTGCAGCTCCACCGCAGAACCACCGCCGACCCCGGCGGCCGTCCCCCACGGCCGCCGGGGTCGTCGGCGTCCCGGGTCAGTCCGGGGTGGACCGGCCCACCGAACCAAGCTGCCCGGCGGCCAGGGAGTCGAGCGTGAGCGTCGCCGTCGCGTCGCGGAAGTCCTGCGCGATGGCCCGCGCGGCGGGGGACAACCGGCGGTCCGCGACGTGGGCGAGCAGGACCCGTCGGGCGGCGACGCGGTCGGACGGGGCCGGACGCAGGAGCCGGACGTCGTCGCGCAGGTTGGTCAGCCCCAGGCGCGGGGCCAGGGCGATCCCGAGACCGGCGGCCACCATCGCCTGCGTCTCCTGGTAGTCCTGCGCCTCGTAGGCGATGGTCGGTTCGAAACCCTGGGTCAGACAGCTGCGGAGCAGCACCTCCCCCACCGGGTGCCGGTGCGACCGGACGATCCAGGCCTGCTCGCGCAGGGACCGCAACGAGGGGTCGATCCGGTCGGCCAGGGGGCCGTCGCGGGGCACGACCAGCACCGAGGGGTCGGTCAGCAGGACCGTCGTGGCGATCTCCGGGTCGGCGAACCGGTTCCAGGGGTAGTCCCAGAGCAGCGCGAGCTCGACCTCCCGGGTGCGCAACGCCTCGACGAGGTCGTCCTGCAACGCGCTGCGCACGCGCAGGTCGATCCCGGGGTGCGCGATGAGGAACCGGCTCAGCACGAGCGGCAGCAGCGAGGAACTCACCGTGGGGAACGACCCCAGGCGCAGGCTGCCCCGCTCCAGGCCGGAGAGCTGGTCGAGCTCGGCGCGCGCCGCCCGCAGCTCCAGTTCGATGCGCCGGGCCCGGGCGGCGAGGGCCTCGCCGGCGTCGGTGAGACGGACCCCTCGGGGGAGTCGTTCGAGCAGCGGCTGGCCGGCCTCGTCCTCCAGCCGGCGGATCTGCTGCGAGACCGCGGAGACGGTGTAGCTCAACCGCTCCGCGGCTGCACTGAGGGAACCGGCCTCGGCGACGTCGGCGAGCATGAGCATCCGTCGGACGTCCAGCGCCATGGTTCGATCCTCCAGTTCTGCTTAAGGGGCCTCTATCAAGGCGACATTGTACTGAAGGGTTGATCTCCGGATAGTTGCTCTCAGCGACGGCGCCCACCGGGGTGCCGACCGAGCGAGAGGCGGGACCGTGGACGTGAAGGCGACCCTCGTCCGGGGTGGGACCAGCAAGTGCTGGTTGTTCTCCGCCGTGGACGTCCCCCGGGAGCGGGGGACCCTGGAGGCCCTGCTGCTGGCCGCCTACGGAGCGGCCGACAGCCGGCAGATCGACGGCGTGGGCGGAGCGACCTCGACCACGTCCAAGGCCGCGGTCGTCGGGCGCTCCCGTCGTGACGACGCCGACATCGACTACCTCTTCGCCCAGGTGGGCATCGGCGAGCGGTCGGTGGAGTGGGGCAGCAACTGCGGCAACTGCGCCACCGCGATCGCCCTGTACGCGGTCACCAAGGGTCTGGTCCCCGTCGCCGGGGACGTGACCCGGGTGCGGATGCACCACCTGGGCACCGGGGCCCGCCTCGACGGTCTCGTCGCCACCCCGGGGGGTGCGGTTCCCGTCGAGGGCCACGCCACCGTCCCGGGCACCGAGGCCGAAGGTGTCCCCGTCGGGCTGTCCTTCCTGGACGCCGACGGTCGCACCACGGGGTCGCTGTTCCCGACCGGGGTCCGCCGGGAGCTGCTGCGCGCCGGCTCGCGCGACGTCGAGGTCACGATGATCGACGCCGGGGCCCCGCTCGTCCTCGCCGCGGCCGGCCCCCTCGGGCTGACCGCGACGGAGACCGTCGAGGAACTGGCCCCGCACCTGGGCGACCTCATCGACGTGCGGGCCGCGGCCGCCGTGGCCATGGGCCTGCGCCGGCCCGACGAACCCGTCCGGCACGCGGTGCCCAAGGTCGGGATCGTCGGTCCGCCGGCCGACCACAAGACCGACGACGGCCGGGTCGTGCTCGAGGAGGACGTGGACCTGGTCGTCCGGATGCTCTCCATGTTCGACGTGCACCCCGTCATCGGCCTCACCTCGGCCGTCGGACTTGCCACCGCGGCCCTGGAAGGGGGCACCCTGGTCTCGGCCGTCGCGCGGCCGGGGCTGGACGGCGTCGTCCGGCTCGGGACGCCCGGCGGCGTGGTGACGGTGACGGTCTCCGAGGACGGGGACGGCCACCGCGAGGTCACCGTGCAACGGGCCGCCCGGGTCATCGCCGACGCCACCATCTACACCCCTGAACTCGTCTGACGCACCACCCCGTTCGAGCCGTTTCGTTGCGAAGGAGCAATCATGGAAGTCACGCTCGAGAACATCTCCATCGCCTACGGTGGAGCGGTCGCGGTCAAGGACCTGAGCATCCACATCAAGGACGCCGAGTCCCTCGTCCTGCTCGGCAAGTCCGGGTGCGGCAAGACCACCACCATGCGCAGCATCGCCGGTCTGGAGACCCCCGTCTCGGGGCGCATCGTCATCGGTGACCAGGTCGTCTTCGACAGCGAGAAGGGCATCGACGTGCCCTCCTACAAGCGTCAGGTCGGGATGGTCTTCCAGTCCTACGCCGTCTGGCCGCACCGCACGATCTTCCAGAACGTCGCGTTCCCGCTGAAGATGCAGAAGCTGGGACGCAGGGAGATCGCCGAGCGGGTCGCCGAGGTCCTCGAGGTCGTCGGCCTGACCGACTTCGCCGACCGGGGTGCGAGCCTGCTCTCCGGCGGACAGATGCAGCGCGTCGCCCTGGCCCGCAGCCTGGTCATGCGTCCCCGGGTGCTGCTGCTCGACGAACCGCTGTCCAACCTCGACGCCCGGTTGCGCGAACGGCTGCGGGTGGAACTGCGCTCCATCCAGCAGAAACTGGATCTCACCTGCGTCTACGTCACCCACGACCAGACCGAGGCGCTCGCCCTGGCCGACCGGGTCGCCCTCATGCAGTCCGGCCGGATCGTGCAGTGCGCGGGGCCCGAGGAGGTCTACGAGCGCCCGCTCAGCGCCTCGATCGCCGACTTCCTCGGCGTGGCGAACATCCTGCCCGTCGACCGCCCCCTCGACGCCGGCGCCGACGCCCGTCGCTTCCGCCTCGCCAGCACCGACCTCCCGGTCGAGTGCGGCGACGTCGACGGCGGGCCGCGTTCCGCGGACGCCGACCTGCGGGCCTGCATCCGACCCGAGGACCTGCACATCGAGGCCGACGTCGACGGCACGGTCCGCGCGAACTCCTGGCCCGGCGTGGTCGACGTCGTCAGCTACCAGGGCGCGACGACCGTCTACCAGGTGGCCCTCGACCGCGGCCCGAGCCTGCAGATCTCCGCACCGCGGCGCCTGCAGGCCCCGCTGGTCAAGGGCGACCGGGTGCGCACGAGCATCGCCGCCCGCGACGTCCAGGTGCTCCCGGCGGAGGTGGCGGCATGACCCCCACCGCCGCTCCCCCGGCGACGGCCGGCGAGACCCTCGCCGGCAGCCCGCCGCCCGTCGTCTCCCGCGGGCGGGGCGCCCGGGCCAACCGCACCGCTCGGACGCTGCGCCGCAGCTCCTTCACCGGTGTGCAGGTCCTGCTCCTCTCCATCCTCGTCGTCGTCCCGATGGCGTTCATCGTGCTGGCCGCCTTCTCCACCGACGTGCCGCGCCCCGGTGCGGCCACGCTGGGCGGGTTGACCCTCGGCAACTTCTCGATCGTCGTCTCGCACGCCTCGCTGGTCGCGCTCGGCAACTCCGTCCTCATCGCCGGCTGCGCCTCCGTCGGCGCGATGGTCATCGGCTGCGGACTGGCGTTCCTCGCCGCCCGCACCGACGTGCGGTGGAAACCGCTGGTCTACTTCGCGGGCATCGCCCCGATGTTCCTGCCCTCGCTGGTGGGGGCGCTGGCCTGGTCGTTGCTGGCCGGTCCGGCCACGGGGTACCTGAACGTGGTCCTGCGGGCGGTGGGACTGGGGAGCTTCTTCGACGTCTACTCCCACCTCGGCATGATCTTCGTGCTGACCCTCTACTACGCGCCCTACGCCTTCCTGCTGGTGTTCGGGTCGTTGTCGCTCATGAACCCCGACCTGGAGGACGCCTCCAACGTCCACGGCGGCAGCATGCGCAGCACCCTGCGGGAGGTCACCTTCCCCCTGGCCCTGCCGGCCGCCCTCGGTTCCGGCGTCCTGATCTTCGCGCTGACCATGGAGAACTTCCCGGTGGCGCAGATGATCGGCACCCCCGGCCAGGTGGAGACCCTCCCGACCTTCATCTACCGCCTCATGAACGCCGCTCCCGCCCGCGGCACGGAGGCCGCCGCGGTCGCGGTGATCCTGACCCTGGTCCTCATGGTCATCACGTTCCTGCAGCAGCGGGTCGTGCTGAAGCGGAAGTTCACGACGGTCTCGGGCAAGGGCATGAAACCCCGGGTCCTGGCCATCGGGCGGTGGCGCACCATCGGCCTCGTCCTGGCCCTGGGCTACCTGTTCCTGGCGCTGGTCCTGCCCGTCCTCGCGCTGCTGCTGGCCTCGCTGCAGTCCTCGCCCTACCTCTCCAGCCTGGACCAGCTCACGACGGCGGGCGGGTTGTCGTTCTGGTCCCTCGGCCAGACCGCGCTCGACCACGACTTCCTGCTGGCCCTGCGCAACAGCCTGTTCGTCGCGGTCGTCGCCGCCACCCTCGGCACCGCGCTGAGCTTCGTCGTCGGCTACACCGTCTACCGGACGAACGCCCCTGGCCGGAAGGTCCTGGAGTACCTGGCCATGGCCCCCCTGGCCGTCCCCGCGATCGTGATGGGTCTGGGTCTGCTCTGGACCTGGGTCGCCGCACCGATCCCGCTGTACGGCACGGTCGCCGTCCTGGTGATCGCCTTCATGGGGATCTACCTGCCGCAGGGCTACCGCGGGACCACCGCAAGCATCCTGCAGGTGGACGACGACCTCGAGGACTCCGCCGTCCTGCTGGGCGCCCGTCGGGTGCGGGCGGTCCGCACGGTCACCGTCCCGCTGATGAAGACCGGGCTCCTCTCCACCCTGCTCCTGCTGCTCATGCTCTCGATGCGCGAACTCTCGGCCGCGTTGTTCCTGTTCACGTCCGACACCCGGCTGCTCTCGATCGTGGTGTTCGACGAGTACGACAACGGGGCGCTACGGGAAGCGGCGTCCACCTCCCTGCTCTACTGCCTCGCCATCATGGTCGTCGTGCTGCTGGCCCGTGCGGTCGGGGCGCGTCCCGCGAACGGAGCCCGCTGATGTCCACCCTCCCGACCCGTTCCGCCCGCCCCTCGCGGCGGACGGTCCTGACCGCCGGTTCCCTCTCCCTGGCCGGCGGGGCCCTCGGGCTCTCGGCCTGCGCGCCGCCCCCGTCCTACGAACTGGTCTCCCCCGCGGGAGCCGTCGACACCACCGACGGTCTGCTCATCGACGGCGAACTGGTGGCCGACGCGGCGCTGTTCGCCGCCGCCCGCGAGGAGGGTCGGGTGAGCCTCTACACCGGTTACGTCGAGAACAGCGAGAAGGAGGTCGTCAAGGCCTTCACCGCCGACACCGGCATCGCCGTCGAGATGATCCGGCTCGTGCCGAACCGGTTGCTCGAGCGCGTGCTGAGCGAGCAGGGGGCCGGTCGGCTCGGCGCGGACGTGGTCCGCTCCTCCGACCCCGCCAACGTGGAACGGATGTTCGCGGCCGGCGTCTTCACCCCGCACGTCGTCCCCGGTTTCGACGAGCTCGACGACACGGTCCGCTACGAGGGCGGCAGCTACTACCGCTGCTTCGACCCGGCGTTCACCTTCGGCTACAACACCGCCCTGGTCGACGAGGCCGACCGCCCCACCAGCTGGCACGACCTGGTGGATCCGCGGTGGAAGGGCCGCCTGGGCATCACCCAGGCCGGGGCCGGGGGCAGCTCGCTGTCGCTGACCCGGTTCCAGCTGGAGGTGCTCGGCCCGGAGTGGCTGGAGGCCCTGGCCGCCAACGAACCGCGCATCTTCGACAGCTCCGGCGCCATGCAGGAGAGCCTGGCCCGCGGCGAGATCGACGTCTCGACCGCGGTCGTCTCCAGCCTCAACATCTCGATGGCCAAGAACGCCCCGGTGCAGTTCGTGGTCCCCGAGGAGGGGTTCGCCCTCTACGACTACTTCGTCGGGGTCGCCGGGTCGGCGTCGCACCCGAACGCGGCCCAGGTCTTCCTGAACTGGAACATGAGCCGCCGCGGGGGCTCGGTGTTCGCCGACATCGGCGAGTACTCGACCAACCCCGAGGCCGACCCGCCCACCGTGCACGGGACGGTGCTCCCGGCGGTGTCCACCGGTCTGCCGCACCGCCCCGCGCCCGAGGACCTGGCCGCGCACCAGAAGTCCGACCAGGAGTTCTGGAACTCGGCCTTCGGCTACATCGGCTGACCCCCCGACGGGGGGCCGGTCAGAAACCCTCGGCGAGCAGTTCCACGTCGAGGGACAGCGACTCCCCCGGGGCCAGGTCGGCCGGCCGGGGGATCGCCGCGTGCGGGTACATCGGGGCGCTCGCCGGTTCGATCCCCAGGGCCCACCGACCGCGCGCGGGCAGGATCCACTGGTAGCACCCGGGGAAGGCGTCGTTCCAGGAGAAGGTCACCCGGCGCCCGTCGGGAGCGGTCACCACCGCACGGGCCCGCCCGCGGTCGTCCCGGACGAGGTCGGTGTGCTCGAAGACCGCCTCCTCCAGACCGTCGCGCGGCGACCCCATCACCCCCGGGACGGCGACGGGCTCGGGGTCGCGCGGGGAACAGGTCCCGGCCGGGATCTCGACCGTCGTGCCGGGCAGCAGCAGCGGGGCGCCGAGGTTGAAGTGGTGCAGCAGGCGCGGGGCCACCGGGAGCGGGCCGCAGTTCTCCAGGACGTCGCGGACCGTCAGCCGCGGGGTCCCGGCGGGGTCGAAGTCGCCGACGATGCTGCGGCGCAGCCGGATCGAGGGCCCGAAGATCTGCTGGCGCTCCATCGTCCCGGTGACCTCGAAACGGGGGACGCCGGCGACGACCCCGCGGGTGACGGTGACGTCGGCGGCGGGCAGGTGCGAGGCCGACCCGTGCAGCCCGAACTCCCCGACGGGCGGGCCGAGGTGCTCCGGACCGCAGGTCGTGAGCAGGCCGCCCGTGAACCGGGACAACCAGGCCAGACCCGTGGGGACGTCGAGGGCGCGCGCGTCGGCCACCGGGGAGACCCAGGACAACGGGATCCCCGCCACGTGGACGACGCCCAGGTCGAGACCGCGCGAGGGCAGGATCTCCACGTCGAACCCCCCGGCCACCCGGGCGTGCACGACCCGGGCCGGGTCGGGGCCGCCGGGCATCCCCAGCCGGTCGCTGACCCGGACCAGGGCGTCCTCGCGCGCGAACAGTCCGGCGTCGGCGGCCGCGCCCAGGGGGCCCAGGGTCGGGCCGTGCTCCCGGCCGCTCACCGCGCGACCGGGGGACGGCAGGCCAGCAGTTCCCCGTTACCCCGGACCGTGAGGCCCCCGGCGGCCGCGGCCACCAGCAGCGTGCTCCCGGCCGGCGCCGGGACCCCGCCGATCTCCAGCGGGCCCTCGGTCACCACGAGGATCGCGAAACCGGCCTCGAGCTCGGCGCTCCCCCGGACGTCGTGGCGGTCCAGCCGGAAGTACTCCTCGGCGGCCACGGGCAGCCCCGGCCCGGGATCGTCCGCCCGGGTGAGCAGGGCCTCGACCTGCTCCCGGCTGCGGGCGGAGTGCTCGACGGCGCTCAACGCCAGGGGGAAACCCAGGTCGAGGTGGCCGTCCGTCGCGCCGTCGAGCTCGAAGTCGCGCCACTCCAGCAGGATCGAGAGGTCCTCAGGTTCCTGGACCTCGGCCAGCAGGATCCCCTGCCCGATCGCGTGCAGGACCCCCGGGGGGACGTAGACCCGGTCGCCGGCCGCGACCGGGATGCGGTGCATGGCTCCCAGCAGGGTGTCGATGTCCTGCTCGGTCACGAGTCGCCCGAGGGTCTCGGCGTCCAGGTCCCGGGCCAGACCGAGCCAGACCTCACCCGGGCTCAGGATGTACCAGGCCTCGGCCTTGCCGTGCGCCGTGCCGCAGTGGGTCTGCGCGAAGTCGTCGTGCGGGTGCGCGTGCACCGGCAGGCGCTGACCGGCGTCGAGGAGTTTGACCAGGAGTTTCGTGTCGGCCCCGAAGGCGGCGACGTGCGCCGCCCCGAGCCATCCCTCCGGGTCGGCGGCGACGGCGTCGCGCAACCGGACCCCGTCGGGCAACGAGGTCTCCCCGATCCCCGGTTCACCCCGGACGCAGGTCACCGATCCCACCCAGTCCTCGGGCGTGAACTCCTCGGCCGCACCCGTCCCCCGGAACGCGCCGATGGCCGCACCCCCGCGGTAGAACCGGCCCCGGGGCTGGTTGGCGGGCAGCAGCAGCGGCGCCGACGGTGCCGCACCGGCGGCCGGGTCGCCCGGTGCGCTCGGGGTGGTCGGGGCGGGGGTCACGAGGTCCTCCAGGAGGGTCGGGGTCACGCGGTCACCCGCGATGACGGTGGCGGCGACGGTGACGGCCACGAGGGCCGCGGTCTCGGGATCGGCACCCGCCGCGACGGCGGCGAGCAACCCGGCGGTGGCGGCGTCTCCGGCGCCGTTGGTGCTGACGATGCGGCGAGGGGCGATCACGGGGCGGCGGAACCGGCGCCCGGCCCAGGCCTCGGCCCGGGGCGCCAGGGCCGACCCCGCCCGTTCCAGGCGCTCGCGACCGGCGGTCCGCACGACCAGGCCCTCGGCCCCCGCCGACACCACCGCGACCGCCGCGCCCCACCCGAGCAGGCGACCGGCGAGCTCGTCGGCCAGGTCGAGGCGGGGGGTCGTGCCCGGGTCGATGCGCAGCGCGGACAGGAGGTCGTCCAGGCTGGGGCTGAGGACGTCGACGAGGGGCAGGACCCGGGCGAACAGGTCGGCCCAGTCCCGTTGCCCCGCAGCGGACTTCTCGTCCACGACGGCGAGGTCCAAGGAGGTCGTGCTGCCCCGCGCGGAGGCCCGCCGCAGGAGGTCCAGCAGGGGGGTGCCGTCCTTTGCCAGCAACCCCGGCAGCAGGGAGGGGTAGCCGACGTGGACGACGTCACCCGGCGGGAGGGTCCCACCGGTGAACGCGTCGTTGGCCCCGCTGTGGTGCCAGAACGTCCGGTCCTGCCCCGGGGGCTCCACCACCACGCTGTAGGAGGTGCCGGCCCCGGGCTCGACGTCGAGCGTGACGCGCTCACCGAAGGACCGCAGGGCGGCCGCCCGGACCACCTCGGCGAGGTCGTCGTCGCCCACCGTCGCGGCCAGGTGCGCGTCGACGCCGAGCTCGAGCAGCCGGGAGCCCGTGTTGGCGACGCACCCGCCCAGGGAGACGCCGAGGGGCCCCACGTCGAAGAGGCGACCCGGCTCCAGGACCGCGGCCTCCCGCAGACGCGGGGCGAGATCCACACAGAGGTGGCCGACGACCGCAACGGGTAGACAACGTTGTCCCATACCTCCTAGCGTGGCACACGCGAGCCCCGCGAAGAAGACGGCGGCCGCGATTTCCCTGGAGGAACGATGACGCCTCATCCCACGAGGTACCGCCTGAACCGCCTGTTCGACGCCCGCTCCGGACGCGCCCTCGACGTCGCCGTCGACCACGGCTTCTTCGGTGAACCGTCCTTCCTCGCCGGGATCGAGGACATGCCCGCGGTGGTGGCCACCCTCGTCGAGGCCGGCCCCGACGCCGTGCAGCTCACCCTGGGCCAGGCCCGCCACCTGCAGGCGGTGCCGGGCAAGGACAAGCCCGCCCTGGTGATGCGCACCGACGTGGCCAACGTCTACGGCAACCCGCTGGACGAGCACATCTTCAGCCACCACGTCCCCTTCGCCATCGAGGAGGCCGTCCGCCTCGACGCCGTCGCGGTGTGCGCGAACCTCATGCAGCTGCCCGGGCGCCCGCAGATCCGGGAGATGAACATCCGCTCGCTGATGGCCCTGCGCGAGCAGGCCACCCGCTACGGGATGCCGCTGATGATCGAACCCCTGGTCATGGCCGACAACGTCAAGGCCGGCGGCGGGTACATGGTCGACGGCGACACCGCCAAGGTGATGACGCTGGTGCGGCAGGCGGTGGAGCTCGGCGCCGACCTGGTCAAGGCCGACCCGACCGACGACATCGCCGACTACGCCAAGGTCATCCGCGTCGCCGGCGGGGTGCCCGTCCTGGTCCGCGGCGGCGGTCGCGTCGACGACGAGACCCTGCTGACCCGCACCGTCGCCGTACTGGACGCCGGGGCCTCCGGCATCGTCTACGGCCGCAACATCATCCAGCACGCCGACCCGGCCGGGATCACCCAGGCCCTGATGGCGGTCCTGCACCGCGGTGTCGGGGTCTCCGACGCGCTGGCGATCCTGCGGGAGCGGTCCGCATGAACGCCACCACCGCGGGCGGCGCGCAGACCGTGAACGTCGCCATCGTCGGCGGGGGGTTGATGGGTCGTGAGATCGCCGCGGCGATCCAGCGCTGGCCCGCGCTCGTCGACCACCCGGTGCGCCCGCGCCTGACCGCGGTGTGCGACATCAACCCCGCCGCGCTGGAGTGGTTCCGCCAGATCGACAGCGTCACCACGCTGGTGACGGACCACCACGAACTCCTGGCCGACCCCGCGGTCGACGTGGTCTACGTCGCGGTCCGGCACGACCTGCACGAGGCGATCTACACCGACGTCGTCCGGGCCGGGAAGTCCCTGCTGGCCGAGAAACCTTTCGGCATCGACGGCGCCGCGGCCGAGGGCATCATGGCCGCGATCGCGGAGCACCCGGAGAGTTTCGTGCGGTGCTCCTCGGAGATGCCGTTCTTCCCCGGTGCGCAGCGGGCCATCGACTACGTGCTTTCGGGTGCTCTGGGTCGGATCGTGGAGGCGCGCAACGCTTTCCTGCACTCCAGCGACCTCGACACGGCCAAGCCGCTGAACTGGAAGCGGCAGGCGAAGTTCTGCGGTGAGGCGGGGGTCATGAACGACCTCGGACTGCACGCCTGGCACGTGCCGCTGCGGTTGGGGTGGGCTCCGGAGTCCGTCTACGCCGTCCTGCAGGACATCGTGCCCGAACGTCCGGGACCCTCGGGCGAGCTCGAACCCTGCGACACGTGGGACAACGCGACCCTGCACGCCTGGTCCCGCCACGACGGGGTCGCGTTCCCGCTCACCACCGAGATGAAGCGGATCGACCCCGGGCAGAAGAACTCCTGGGAGTTCGAGGCGATCGGCCTGGAGGGTGGGGTGCGTTTCAGCACCAAGAACCCCAAGTCGGTCGAGGTCTTCCGGGTCGTCGACGTCCCGGGGGTCGGCAAGGAGCAGGTCTGGCAGCAGCTCGACGCCGGCAGCCAGTCGGTGTGGCCGACGGTCACCGGGCCGATCTTCGAGTCCGGGTTCTCCGACTCGATCCTGCAGATGTGGGCCGCGTTCCTGGCCGAGCGGGCCGAGGCCCTCGGTGACCGGTTCGGGACCGCCCGCCCCGAGGAGGCGGCCTTCACCCACCGGATCTACGCCGCTGCGATCGCGTCCCACCGGGAGGGGCGCAGAATCACGGTGTGACCCCGTCGTCCGCGGCCCCGATCGTCGAACCCGACGCGATCGAGCGCTCCGGCCCCCGCCGCTGGTGGGCCGGACCGCTCGACGTCGAGGGACTGGCGCTCGGGGCCGTCGCCGCCCTGGGCGCGGTCGTGGCCCGGCTCGGGCCGGCCGAGGTCGCCACGACCTCGGCCCACGTGGCCGCGGCCTTCGACTCCTTCGGGCACCTGCGCCGCGACGGCCGCCCGCTCACGGCCTTCGCCCCCGAGTCGCGCTTCTTCGCCGCCCGGGACGGCTGGGTGCGCACGCACGCGAACTACCCGCACCACGCCGCGGCGCTGCGGGCCGCGGTGGGGGCCGGCTCCGCCGCCGAGGTGGGCCGGGCCCTGGCCGCCCGCCCGGCCCGGGTCGCCGAGCGGGACGTGCTCGCCCGGGGCGGGGTCGCGGCCGCCGTGCGCAGCCGGGAGTCCTGGCTGGCCGAGGTCGGCCCGGTGACCGCGGCCCCCTGGTTCAGCACGGTCGCGGGAGCCGGGACGGTCCGCTGGAGCCCCCGCGGCGAGCGCGGCCGGCCCTTGGCGGGACTGCGGGTCCTCGACGTCACGCGGGTGCTCGCCGGACCCGTCGCGGCCCGGACCCTCGGCGCCCTGGGCGCCGACGTCCTGCGGCTCGACCCGCCCGGGCGCCCCGAGCTGCTCGACATCCACCTCGACACCGGCTTCGGCAAGCGGGTCGCGACGGCCGACCTGACCGACCCGGGCGTCCGCGCCCGCGTGCACGAGCTGCTGGGCTCGGCCGACGTCCTGCTCACCGGGTACCGCCCCGGCAGTCTCACGCGCTTCGGCCTGGACGCCGAGGAGCTGGCCGAGGAGCACCCGCACCTGGTGGTGGGCACGCTCGACGCGTGGGGTCCGACCCCCAGTTGGGCGGGGCGACGGGGTTTCGACAGCATCGTCCAGGCCGCCACCGGGATCGCCGACCGCTACGGGCACCCGGACGGTTCCCCCGGGGCCCTGCCGGTGCAGGCCCTGGACCACGCGACCGGCTACGGACTGGCCGCGGCCTGCCTCGGGCTGCTGCTCGCGGGCGGCGGGCACGCCCGCACCTCGCTGACCGCGACCGGCGAGGAGCTGTGGCGTCGCGCGGTCCCGGCCGACGAGGTCGAACCGGTCGGCGTCCCCGAGCTGCGCCGGGTCCACGGCGAGGACGGCGAACTCATCCACGTCCCCGTCCCGTTGCTGCTGGACGGGGCGGCCCCCGCCTACACCGGGCCCCCGCGCCGCGCCCGGGCCGAGGAGCTGCGCTGGCGCTGAGCGCACCCCCTCTGGCCCCTTCCCGGCTACTTCTTCTTGGCGTCCTTGCCCTCGGCCGCGTCGGAGGACAGCGCCGCGATGAAGGCCTCCTGGGGCACCTCGACCCGCCCGACCATCTTCATGCGCTTCTTCCCCTCCTTCTGCTTCTCGAGGAGTTTGCGCTTGCGGGAGATGTCGCCGCCGTAGCACTTGGCGAGGACGTCCTTGCGGATGGCGCGGACGTTCTCACGGGCGATGATGCGGGCGCCGACCGCGGCCTGGATCGGCACCTCGAACTGCTGGCGCGGGATCAGGTCCTTGAGCTTGCCGGCCATCATCACGCCGTAGGAGTACGCCTTGTCCTTGTGCACGATGGCGCTGAACGCGTCGACCTGCTCGCCCTGCAGCAGGACGTCGACCTTGACCAGGTCGGCCACCTGGTCGCCGTCCACGTCGTAGTCGAGGGAGGCGTAGCCCCGGGTCCGGGACTTCAACTGGTCGAAGAAGTCGAAGACGATCTCGGCCAGGGGCAACCGGTACCGCATCTCGACGCGTTCCTCGGAGAGGTAGTCCATGCCCTGCAGCTCACCGCGCCGCTGCTGGCAGAGTTCCATGATCGCGCCGATGAACTCCGCGGGGGCGAGGACCGTCGCGCGCACGACGGGTTCGCGCACCTCGGCCACCTTGCCCATCGGGTACTCCGAGGGGTTGGTGACGGTGACGACCTTGCGGTCCTCCATCGTCACCTCGTAGACCACGCTGGGCGCGGTCGAGATGAGGTCCAGGTTGAACTCGCGCTCCAGCCGCTCCCGCACGATCTCCAGGTGCAGCAGACCGAGGAACCCGATGCGGAAACCGAAACCGAGGGCGGCGGAGGTCTCCGGTTCGTAGACCAGGGCCGCGTCGTTCAGCTTCAGCTTGTCGAGGGCGTCGCGCAGCAGCGGGTAGTCCGACCCGTCGATCGGGTACAACCCCGAGAACACCATGGGTTTCGGGTCGCGGTAACCGCCCAGCGCGGTCGTGGCGGGCTTGTGCGCGTTGGTGACGGTGTCGCCGACCTTGGACTGGCGGACGTCCTTGACCCCGGTGATGAGGTAGCCGACCTCGCCGACGCCGAGCCCGCCCGAGGGGGTGGGCTCCGGGGACGACACCCCGATCTCGAGGAGTTCGTGCGTGGCCTTGGTCGACATCATCGCGATGCGTTCGCGCGGGGACAGCGAACCGTCGATGACCCGGACGTAGGTGACGACGCCGCGGTAGGTGTCGTAGACGGAGTCGAAGATCATCGCGCGGGCCGGGGCGTCGGCGTCCCCCGTCGGCGCCGGGAACTGCTGGACGATCTGGTCCAGCAGCGCGTCGACCCCTTCCCCGGTCTTGCCCGACACCTTGAGGCAGTCCTCGGGTTCGCAGCCGATGAGCCCGGCCAGCTCCTCGGCGAACTTCTCCGGCTGGGCCGCGGGCAGGTCGATCTTGTTCAGCACCGGGATGATGTGGAGCTCGTTCTCCATCGCCAGGTACAGGTTCGCCAGCGTCTGCGCCTCGATGCCCTGAGCCGCGTCCACCAGCAGGACCGCGCCCTCGCAGGCGGCCAGCGACCGCGACACCTCGTAGGTGAAGTCGACGTGCCCCGGGGTGTCGATCATGTTGAGGGCGTAGTCGGTCCCGCCCACCCGCCACGGCATCCGCACGGCCTGGCTCTTGATGGTGATCCCGCGCTCGCGCTCGATGTCCATCCGGTCCAGGTACTGCGCCCGCATGGCCCGCTCGTCGACGACGCCGGTGAGCTGCAGCATCCGGTCCGCCAGCGTCGACTTGCCGTGGTCGATGTGGGCGATGATGCAGAAGTTGCGGATCACCGAAGGGGCGGTCGAGGCGGGGACCGGGGAGTGCTCGGCCATCGGGGACACGGGCGGGGTGGGCCTTCCTGCACGTCGGACGGGGGTCTCCATGGTCGCACGCCGACCACCGGCCCCGGTCGCGCGGAACCCCGCGGGTGCCGGCGGCGTCCGACCCCCGTCCGGCTGCAGCCCGCGGCCCGTCCCGCCCCCGGAGGCCGTCATGGCGCGTCGCTCCCACCCCCCGGTCCCCGTCGCTCCTCCCCGTGGTCACCGGTGGCGCGTCCTGCCGGTCCTCCTGCTCGCGGTCGTCCTCGCCGGGTGCACCGGCTCGGGGGCCACCGGGGGCAGCAGTTCGGGGACGGGGGCCGGGCAGGGCTCCGCGGCCGACCTGGGTCCGGCGTCGGGGGCCGCCCAGGACGCCGCCGCTGACGTCGCCGAGGACCCGGCCGCGCTGCCCGCGGCGGCCACCGGCCGGGCGGTCGTCAGCACGGCCCGTCTCGGGGTGGGCGTGGACGACGTCACCGCGGCGGCCTCCGCGGCCGCGCGCATCGCCGTCGCCGCGGGCGGCTCGGTCCAGCAGAGCCAGGTGAGCGGGGCGGACGGCACCGAGGTCGTCGCGGGCGAGGCCCGCCCGGACGACGCGGTCGCCCCCGGGGCCACCGCCTCCCTGACGCTGCGGGTCCCGGCCGAACGCTTCGAGGGCGTCCTGGACGAGCTCGCGGCCCTCGGGACCCAGCTCGACCGGCAGACCACGTCGAGCGACGTGAGCGCCGAGGTCGCCGACGTGGACAGCCGGGTCGCCTCGGCCCAGGCCGTGCTGGGCACCCTGCGCGAGCGGCTGCCCGAGGCCCGGACGATCGCCGACGTGCTCACGGTCGAGAACGAGCTGGCCCGGCGGCAGGCGGACCTGGAGGCCCTGCAGGCCCGGCAACGGGTGCTCGCCGACCAGGTGGCGCTGTCGACCGTGGACGTGGGGTTCAGCCCGCGTGCGGCGGTCGCGGCGGCGGCGGCGACCGACGGCGGGTTCCTCGACGGGCTGCGTGCCGGGTGGTCGGCCCTGGGACGCACGGTCCACGTCGGCGGGACCGTGCTCGGCGCGGTGCTGCCGTTCGCCGTCCCGGTGGCCGCGGTCGGCGGGCTGCTCTGGTGGCTCCGGCGCCGGCGCACCGAGGGTCGGGTGGGGTCGACCGCCAGACCGTCGGCGTTGCGCCTCCCGGAGCAGCCCGCAGACTCGGGAGCGTGGTCGATCTCCGCGCCCGTGTCCGTTCCGCCTTCCGTGCCCGGGTCTCCGGCGATCCCACCGGGGCCCCGGACTGGGTGCGCGAGGTCGCGACGGTCGGCGAGGGGCCGGGCTGGTTCGAGCCCGACGGTGTGGTGTGGTCGGTGCACGGGGACCTGTCGACGCTGGTCGGCGGAGTGGCCGCCCTGCTCGGGCAGGCCGCCCACCCGCTGGCGATGGCCGGGGTGGCCCGGCACTCGACCTACCGCAGCGACCCGTGGGGCCGACTGTCCGGGACCGCCCGCTGGATCGTGGTGACGACGTTCGGCTCGGCCGAGCTGGCCGAACGGGAGGCGGGCCGCGTGCGGGGGATGCACGACCGGGTCCGCGGGCGCGACGAGCAGGGTCGGCCCTACTCCGCGGGCGACCCCGACCTCCTGCGGTGGGTGCACCTGGCCTTCACCGACGCGTTCCTGCACGCGCACCTGGCCGTGGGCACCGACCTCCGGCCCCGCTTCGGTTCGCGCTGGCCCGACCGGTACGTGGACGACTGGGCCCGCAGTGCCCGCGCGCTCGGGGCCACGGACCTCCCCGACTCGGCCGCCGAGCTGGCGGAGGCCCTGCACTCGGTCGCCCCGCGGCTCGAACCCGCGCCCGCCGACGTCCGACGGTTCCTCGCCGCACCCGGGGGGCTGGGGCGGGCGGAGGGGCTGTTCTACCGGGGGGTGGTCGCGGCCGGGGAACGCATCGTCGCCCCCGTCGTGGCCGGTCCGGCGGGGGTCCCCGGACGGGGTCGCCGCTCCCCCGTCGACCGGGCCGTGCTGGGGCTGACCCGGACCCAGTTGCGGGTGCTGCGCGCCGCCCTGGGCGTGTCCGGGCCCACGGTCGAGGCCGCCCGCTACCGCATCGGGTGGGACCCGTGCCCGGACTGGCTCGTCCAGGACGGGACCCACCCGTCGACCGCGGGGTCGGTCAGCCGACGCTGACGGTCTCCCGCTCGTGCTTCAGACCGAGTTCGGCGGTGGGGACGTCCCGGGTCTCGCGGGCGGTCAGGGCCGAGACCGAGGCGATCACGGCGATGACGGCGGTGAAGAGGCTGATGACCACCCAGCCGCCCTCCCGCACCCCGCCGAGGGCGGCCACGATGGAGGGCGCGAAACCGGCCATGAGGAACCCGAACTGCGTCCCGATCGCCATGCCCGAGAACCGGACCTGCTGGCTGAACATCTCCCCGTAGAACGAGGGCCAGACGGCGTTGGCCGCGGCGTACCCGCAGGAGAACGTGGCCAGCGCGAGGGCGAACGTGAGCAGTTCGTTCGGCTGGCTCATGGACAGCATGTAGAAGGGCATGAGCGCCGCCGCGGACAACGCCCCGTAGACGAAGACCGGTCTGCGGCCGATGCGGTCGGCGAGCCGGCCGAACAGGGGCTGGGTGACCAGGGCGCCGACGTTGCCGGCCACGACGAGCCAGAGCGTGATGGCCTCGTTGACCCCGACCTCCTTGCCGTAGGCGATGGCCAGGTTCGCGAACACCGTCGAGACGGCTGCGACGAACGCGCACAGCACGACCCGCAGCACCGCGCGCCAGTGGTCGCGCATCAGTGGGACGAGCGGGATCTTGGCGACCTCACCCTTGGCCCGGGCCTCGGCGAACCCGGGCGGCTCCTCCAGCGAACGCCGGATGAAGAACGCGACGACGACGACGATCGCGCTGCACCAGAACGGGACGCGCCAACCCCAACTGTACTTGATCTCGTCCGGCAGCGCGACGACGGGGATGAAGATGAGGGCCGCGAGGATCTGCCCGCCCTGGGTCCCGGTCAGGGTCCAGGAGGTGAAGAACGACCGCCGGTCGTCGGGGGCGTGCTCCAAGGTCATGGACGAGGCGCCCGCCTGCTCCCCGGCCGCCGACAACCCCTGGGCCAGTCGGCAGAGGACCAGCAGCGCCGGCGCCCACCACCCGATCGTCTGGAAGTCGGGCAGGCAGCCGATGACGAACGTCGAACCCCCCATGAGCACCAACGTGAACATGAGGACCTTCTGCCGCCCGATCCGGTCACCGAAGTGCCCCAGGATGATCGCGCCGAAGGGCCGGGCCACGTAGGCGAAGCCGAAGGTGGCCAAGGACATCACGGTGGCCGCGTCGTCCCCGCTGGGGAAGAACACGACCGGGAAGATCAGGGCGGCGGCCGAGCCGAAGATGAAGAAGTCGTAGTACTCGACGGCGCTGCCGAGGAAACTGGCGAGCGCCGCCTTGCGCGGGGTCTTGCCGGCGTGGTGCGCCGGTCCGGCGGTGGTGTGCACGTGGCCCTCCGTTGGGACGTGACGGATCGGGATGGGTGGGCGGTTCGGGACGGGCGGTTCCGGGACGGGCGGGATCAGGCGGGCAGGGCGAGGTCGGCGCGTTCGGCGCCGACGAGGTCGCGGAAGTGCCGGCCCATGCGGGCCGCGTCGGGGGTGCGGCCGGTGATGAGCGCGAACGCGTCGACGGCCTGGTGGACGGCCATGTGGCCCCCGTCGAGGGTCCGGCACCCGGCGGCCCGGGCGGCGCGCAGCAGCTCGGTCTCCAGCGGCCGGTAGACGATGTCGGCGACCCAGAGGCCGGGGTGCAGCAGCTGGGGGTCGAACGGGGTGCCGGGGTGGGCGGCCATCCCGGTGGGGGTGCAGTGGACGACCCCGTCGGCGCGGCGCAGCAACCCGGGCAGTTCGGCGGACCCGGCCACGGCGACCGCGGCGGTGTGCCGCTGCCGCAACGACTCCGCCAGGGCGCCGGCCCGCGCCGGGTCGACGTCGACGACGGTCAGGTGGGCGACCCCGAGGCGCAGCAGCGCGTCGGCGACGGCCGAACCGGCCCCGCCCGCCCCCAGCAGCACGACGTCGTCGAGGGTGACGCCGGGCAGGCCCGTGCTCAGCGCGGTCGCGAACCCGGAGGTGTCGGTGTTGAACCCGACGTCGCCGTCGGGCCCGAGGAGCACGGTGTTGACCGCGCCGAGCGCGGCGGCCACCGGGTCGACCGCGTCGAGGTGCTCCAGCACGAGCTGCTTGGCGGGGTGGGTGACGTTCAGCGCGTCGAAGCCGAGCGCACGGGCCCAGCGGAGGATCTCCCCGATCTGTTCCGCACGCAGCCCCAGGCGGTCGATGTCGACCGGTCGGTAGACGTAGGGGATCCCCAGCGCCGCGGCCTCGGCCATGTGCAGCGGGGGCGTGAGCGAGGGGGTCACCCCGGAGCCCACGAGTCCGACGAGGAACGGCCGCACCGCCGTCACCACCTTCCGTTCGCCAATGAACTATCTGGTACGTACGGAAGTGAAGCATGCCGGTCCCGCCCTGACAAGGGCGCTCGGGAAGACTCCGGGCGTGATCGGACGACCGCCGCTGCCCCTGCTGGACTTCGACCCCGGTCTGCCCGCCCTCATCGAGCCCGGCGAGCAGATCAGCCGGCGCGAGGTGCCGGAGGCCTGCGTGGTGACCTTCTTCGGCGACGCCGTCGACCGGATGCGTTCCGCCGGTCGGGCCGCCGTCGTCGCGGAGAACCGCTGGGAGGACGGCCCGCACCCGTTGCTGCGCACCGAGCTCGGCGGCGGCGAGGTCTCACTGCTGCGCTGCGGGGTCGGCGCCCCGATGGCGGCCGGGCTGCTCGAGGAGACCATCGCGCTCGGCTGCCGGGCCTTCGTCGTCTGCGGCGGGGCCGGGGCCCTCACCGCCGACCTGCCCGCCGACCACCTGCTCGTCGTCGGGTCGGCCGTGCGCGACGAGGGCACGTCGCACCACTACGTGCGGCCCGGGCGCGTCCTGGACACCGACGAGGGGGCTCGCGCGGTCCTCGAGGGGGTCCTGCGCGAACGGGGTCTCGCCTTCCGCACCGGGCGGGTGTGGACGACCGACGCGCCCTACCGCGAGACCCCGGCCAAGATCGCGCTGCGGCGCGAGGAGGGCTGCCTGGCGGTCGAGATGGAGGCCGCCGCGCTCGCCGCTGTCGCCGCCTTCCGCGGCGTGCCCCTGGCCCAGGTCGTCTACGCGGGCGACGACCTCTCCGGGCCGACGTGGGACGCGCGGGGCTGGCGAACCCGCACCGACCTGCGGGAGGGCCTGCTCGACGTCGCCGCCGCCGCCGCGCTGCGACTCGCGGCCGACCGCTAGGGAGCGGCCCTGAGGTCGGTGCAGGACCGCAGCTCGTCGCGGGCCGCGAGCGCCGCGTCGGCCTCCGCCCCCGCCAGGGGGACCGGGACCCCCGCCTCGATCGTCGCCGGGGTCCAGCGGGCGGCGGGCGCGCGCCCGGGTTGCAGGGTCAGGGTCAGCACCCCGGTGGCGGTGGTGGCGGCGCTGCGGGCGGCGAACACGAAGTTGCCCAGGCCGTAGTCCACGAACCCGGTGCGCCCACCGGCGGAGCGGTACCCGTTGCCCAGCAACCGGTGCGCGTGCGAACCGACGACGGCGTCGGCGCCCGCGGCGACCAGCGCGTCGGCCAGCTCCTCCTGCCTCGGCAGGGGGCAGGCATCGAGCTCCTTCCCCCAGTGCAGGACGACGACCACGGAGTCGGCCCGGGCGCGTTCGGCCCGGACCGCGGCGACCAACCGCTCCTGCCCGTCCGCGGAGTTCACCGCGGCCAGCCCGGGCTTGTCCTCCCCCGCGGTCCAGCTCGCGGCCAGGTTCCCGTCGAGGACCTGGGTCGCCGCGAAGACGCTGAGCCGGTGGCCCCGCACCGTGGTGCGCCAGGGGGCGGACGCGGCCCCGACGTCCTCGCCCAGCCCGATGACGGGCATCGACGTCGACCGGGCGGCCGCGAGGGTGTCGCGCAGGCCGGTGACGCCGTAGTCGAGGCTGTGGTTGTTGGCCATGGCGGCCACGTCGACCCCCGCCGCCCGCAACCGTTCCAGCAGCGTCGGTGGGGCCCGGAACGTGAACTGCTTGGCCGCGGGCGTCCCCCGCTCGGTGATCGCCGTCTCGACGTTCACCAGCGTCACGTCGGCCGCCGACAGGGCCGGGGTGATGGCGGCCAGCCCGTCGGGATCGAGGGCGGCGGCGGCCGCCCCCGCGGCGTTCACGTCCCCGGCCACGGCGACGGTCACCGGCGGTGGCGCGGCCGGGGCCGGGTCACCGCCGCCGCAGGCGGTCAGGACCAGCGGGAGGGCCAGCGCGAACGCCCCGCCGAACGCCCCGGCGAGCGCCCCCGCGGGCCGGCTCATGCGACGCGGGTGATCCGCACCTGCGCCGAGACGCTGGACCTGGGGCCGGAGTACACCCCGCGCAGCGGGGAGATGTCGGAGTAGTCCCGCGCCCGGGCCACGATCACGTGGCGGTCGCCGACGGCGATGTCGTTGGTCGGGTCCCACCCCGTCCATTGGCCGTCGAAGAACTCGACCCACGCGTGGCTCTCCCCCGCCACCTCGGCGCCCAGCGGCGCGTCGCGACGGGGGTGCAGGTATCCCGAGACGTAGCGGCAGGGCATCTTGAGCTCCCGCAGGCCGGCGAGGACGAGGTGGGCCAGGTCCTGGCAGACGCCGCTGCGCTGCTCCCAGCTCTCGGCGGCGGTGGCGTGCACCCCCGTCGCGCCGGGCACGTACTTGACCTCGTCGTGCACCCAGGAGCAGACCCGGTGCGCGGCCTCCCGCGGGTCGGCCCCCGCGGTGAGCTCGCGCACGGCGTCGCCGAAGCCGTCCGGCGCGGTGGTGCGCGTCGTGGGGACCAGGTACTCCCCCAGCGCGTCGGTGAGGTCGGGCCGGGCGAGGTCGGCCCAGGAGGCGCTGCGCCGGTCGACGGCGGTGCTCCGTTCCGTCTCGACCAGGCTCGTGGCCGTGGTGACCAGGCGCTCGTGCGGGGTGTGGATGTCGAAGGCCGTGACGTGGGAGCCCCAGTAGTCCCAGTACCGGCTCAGCGAGGCCCCCGGGTCGACCTCGAGCCGGGTGTCGAGGGCGGTCTGGTCCGGCAACGTCAGCGGGGTCATCCGGACCTCGTTGAACGAGGCCAGCACCTTGCCCGCGTAGGTGTGCGTCGTCGTGTGCACGATGCGCAGCCGCATCAGGACCTCCCCGCCGTCCAGGACACCGCTCCACCCATCGGGAAGAAGCGTTGGGCCACCGCCGTCGACGCCTCCGAGCACGCCTCCTGGACCAGCCGCATCTGGCGGAACAGGTCGTCGAGGAGCTCCTCGGGTCGCTGGTACTCCAGCCGCGCCCGGGCCTGACCGATGATCCGGGACGCGTCCTGGCTGTAGCCGACCCGCCGGACCGCGGGGTCGATCTCCTCCAGGCGCACCGCGGCCGTCTCGAGGGCGGCGACGACCGAGCGGGGGAACAGCCGGTCCAGCACGAGGAACTCGGCGGCGTGCTGCTCCCCGGCGTCGCCCGAGCTGGACCCGTGGTAGGTCCGCAGGAACGCCTCGTAGGCCCCGGTGGAGCGCAGCAGCATCGGCCACTGGGCCGCGGTCCCCGACACCGCCCGCGTCGCGACCAGGCGGGCGGTCATGTCGGCCCGCTCCAACGACCGGCCGAGGACGAAGAACTGCCAGCCGTCGTCGCGACTCATGGTCGCGTCGACCAGACCGTTGACGACCGCGGTCCGCTCGCGGACCCAGGCGAAGAACCGGTGGGCCGACGCCGAGCGCCACCGCCCGGACGCGAGCGCGTTCCAGGTCGTGTTCAGGCTCTCCCACATGTCCGAGGACACCGTCTCCCGCGCCCGGCGCGCGTTCTCCCGGGCCGCGCCCAGCGCCCCGGTGATGGCCGAGGCGCTCACCGGGTCGTAGGCCAGGGCCTCCAGCAGCTCCCGGCGCCCGACCCGCCAGCTCGGGTCCAGCTGGGAACCCATGACCGACATGAGGGCGCGCGAGACCTCGTCCTCGTCGATCCACGGGTCGGCCAGGGTCCGCTCGACGTGGACGTCGAGGATGCGGGCGGTGGAGTCGGCGCGCTCGACGTAGCGACCGATCCAGAACAGGGACTCGGCGATGCGGCTCAGCACGGGGTCACCTCCTGCTCCGGACGCGGCTGCTGCCGGGCGTGCCGGGCCTGCTGCTGCTGCTGGGCCTGCTCCTCGTGGCCGGCGCCGGGCCCGACGTCGGAGAAGTGGTGCTCCAACGGGACCGGGACCCGGCTCATCGAGGTCTCGCTGTGCGGGACGGGCGCGGAGGGGTCGAGCTCGTCGTCGGCCAGCACCCAGGTGTCCTTGGAGCCACCGCCCTGGCTGGAGTTGACCACCAGCGATCCCTCGCGCAGGGCGACGCGGGTCAGCCCGCCGGACAGGACCCGCACGGTGGAACCGTCGTTCACGGCGAAGGGGCGCAGGTCGACGTGGCGCGGACGCAGCCGCGAACCGGCCAGCGTCGGGACGGTCGAGAGCGCGACGACGGGCTGGGCGATCCAGCCGCGCGGGTCGGCCAGCACCCGGCGGCGCAGGTCCTCCACCTCGCGCTCGCTGGCGTCCGGGCAGACCACGAGGCCCTTGCCGCCCGACCCGTCGACGGGTTTCACGACCAGCTCGTGCAACCGGTCGAGGGCCTCCTCGCGCTCGTCGGGCACCTCCATGCGGTAGGTGGGGACGTTGCGCAGCAGCAGCTCCTCACCCAGGTAGTACTTGGTGAGCTCGGGGACGTAGGTGTAGACGAGCTTGTCGTCGGCGACCCCGTTGCCGACCGCGTTGGCCAGGCTGACACCGCCGTTGCGCACCGCGTTGAGGATGCCGGCGCAGCCGAGGACGGAGTCGCGGCGGAAGTGCAGCGGGTCGAGGAACTCGTCGTCGACCCGGCGGTAGACGACGTCGACGCGTCGGTCGCCGAACGTGGTCCGCATGAAGACACGGTTGTTGCGGCACACCAGGTCCCGGCCCTCGACGAGTTCGACGCCCATGGCCCGGGCCAGCAGGGAGTGCTCGAAGTAGGCACTGTTGTAGACGCCCGGGGTCAGCACGACCACGTTCGGGTCGTCGACCCCGTCGGGGGCAGCGGCGCGCAGGGCCGCCAGCAGGTCCTGGGGGTAGTCCGAGACCGGCTGGACCCGGTACTCCTCGAACGCCTCGGGCAGCGACTGGGTCATCGCCTGGCGGTTCTCCAGGACGTAGCTGACCCCGCTGGGGACCCGGACGTTGTCCTCCAGGACCCGGAAGTCCCCCGCCTCGTCGCGGACCAGGTCGATCCCCGCCACGTGGATGCGGACCCCGCCCGCCGGTTCGATGCCGACGGCGGCGCGGTGGAAGTGGGTCGAGGAGGTGATGACCCGGCGCGGGACCACCCCGTCGCGCACGACCGCCATCGGCCCGTACACGTCGGCCAGGAAGGCCTCCAGGACCCGCACCCGTTGCGCGACCCCCCGCTTGACCTGCTCCCACTGGACGGCGTCGATGATCCGGGGGACCACGTCGAGGGGGAAGGGGCGCTCCTCGCCGGCGAAGTCGAAGGTGACTCCCCGGTCGAGGAACGTGCTGGCGAGCTGGTCGGCCCGGGACCGCAGCTCGGTCGCCGGCATCTCCTGCAGCATCCGGTGCAGGTCGGCCCACTCGGCCCGCGGGCGACCGTCGGCGCCGAAGAGCTCGTCCGCGGCCCGGGCACCCGCGGTGCCGCTGGGCGCGTCGCGGTACCCCTCGAAGACGGGGCTGGCGGCGGGTGGCGCGGGCGCCGCGGTGGTGGTCGCGCCGTCGTGGACCTCGGACATGACGCGCACGCTAGAGCAGGGATCGTGTCGGCGGGGTTACGGGGTTGTGTCCGGAGCCACCCGGGTGACCTCCATGATCGACCGGGGCGCCCGTCGGCGGGCCCGGGAGCACCGAGCGTCCCCCACCGTCACCGCGCGTCGACCCCGCGTCGTCGCGGTTCGCTGGCGGGGCGCGGACGCTGGTAACCTGAACGACGCCTTCGCCGGTCGTGCGGAGGTCACGATCGCCGCCGTCATCGTCACGCTCTGGTGTCCCCACGCCGGAGTCCCGGGTGGTGGTGGTCGCCCTCTTGCCAGAAGACCAGTCCGAGGACAGGAAGTACAGCACGTGGCGAACATCAAGTCGCAGAAGAAGCGCATCATCACGAACGAGAAGGCGCGCCTGCGCAACAAGGCCGTCAAGAGCGAGCTGAAGTCCGCGGTTCGCGCCCTGCGCGAGGCCGTCGCCGCCGGTGACGCCGAGAAGTCGGCCGCGGCGCTGAAGGTCGCCAGCCGCAAGCTGGACAAGGCCGTCAGCAAGGGCGTCATCCACAAGAACCAGGCCGCCAACCGCAAGTCGGCGATCGCCAAGTCGGCCGCCAAGGTCTGAGCGCCCAGCCCGCACGACGAGGCCGGTACCCCTCTGGGGGTACCGGCCTCGTCGCGTCGTGGGCTCGCCGACGCCGGCGGCTCAACGCCGGCGGGCCGCCGCGGTCACCCGGACCGCCCGCTCCAGGGCGTGCAGGGCGTCCTCGCCGCCACCCTTGACCGCGTGGTCGGCGGCCGCCACCGCAAGGATCGCCTGGGCGATGCCCTCGGCCTCCAGGTGCTGCAGCTCCCTGCGGGCCTTGTCGATGAGCCACGGGGCCATGCCCAGGTCGCGGGCGAGGTCGGCGGAACGCCCCCGTCCGGCGGCCCCCACCTTGGCCAGCTGCCGGAGCCGGGCGGCGAGGGCGGCCACCACCAGGACCGGCGGGACCCCGGTCGCCGCGGCGTGCCGGGTCAGGGCCAGGGCCCGTCCGGCGTGCCCCTCGACGGCCGCGTCGGCGACCTCGAACCCCGACGCCTCCCGACGACCCCCGTGGTAGCGGTGGACGGCGTCGAGCGTGATCGTGCCCTCGGTGTCCGAGGCCAGCTGCGCCAACGCCCCCGCGGTCTCCCCCAGGTCGCTGCCGAGCGCCGCGACCAGGGCCCGGGCGGCGTCCACGTCGATCCGGCGGCGCAGCCGACGCACCTCGGCCAGCACGAAGTCCACCTTGTCCTGGTCGCGCTTGAGGGGCTGGCAGGCGACCTCGAGGCTGCCCGGGCAGGCCCGGGCCGCGTCCAGCACCTTCTTGGCCCGGTTGCCCCCCCGGTGGCGCAGCACGAGGACCACGTCGGGGGCGGGTTCCTGCAGGTAGCCCAGGACGTCCTCGACGAACGCCTCCGTCGCGGCGTCCACCCCGTCCACGACCACCAGGGAGCGCTCCCCGAACAGCGACGGGCTCGTCCAGGTCGCGAGCTGCCCGGCCTGGTAGTCGGCCGCGGCGACGTCGGTCCGTTCGGCGGCCGGGTCGAGCGCGTGCAGGGCGGCGGTCAGCGACTGCAGCCCCAGGACGGCCAGGTGCTCCTCGGACCCGGTCAGGGCCACGACCGGGGCGACCCCCACGTCGTGCGGACTGACCGCGGTGACGACGGAGCGCGGGGGCTTCGCGGGGGTCTTGCTCGCAGGGGCGCGGCGGGCGGGTGGCACCCGCACAGGGTGCCACCCGCCACCGACGTCCCTCGCCCCGGTGAACCGGTTCGACCCGGCCGTCGAGGGGCCGGCCCCCGCGTCAGTCGCCCTTGACGTTGACGATCTGACGCAGGGTGTGCCGGATCTCGACCAGGCCGGCGGCGTCGGCCATGACCTGGTCGATGTCCTTGTACGCGGCCGGGATCTCGTCGAGGAAGGCGTCGGTGTCGCGGTACTCGATCCCGCGCATCGCCTCCTGCAGCTCCGCCCGGGTGAACCGGCGACGCGCGGCCCGACGGCTGAACGCGCGGCCGGCCCCGTGCGGGGCCGAGTTCAGGCTCGCCGGGTCGCCCCGGCCGGTGACGACGTAGCTCGCCGTCCCCATCGATCCGGGGATCAGACCCGGGCGACCCCGGTCGGCCTGGATGGCCCCCTTGCGCGACAACCAGACCTGCTCCCCGAAGTGCTCCTCGCGGTTGGTCCAGTTGTGGTGGCACTGGACGCGCTCGAGCTCCTGCACCGCGACCCCGGACCACTCCTGCAGCTGGGCGACGACCCGGTCCATCATCTCCTCCCGGTTCAGCAGGGCGTAGTGCTGGGCCCAGCGCAGATCGGCGATGTACTCGTCGAACTCCTGCGTCCCCTCGGTCAGGTGGGCCAGGTCCTTGTCGGGCAGCGAGATCCCGGCGGCCTCCACCTCACGACGGGCCACCGTGATGTGGTGCTGGGCCAACCGGTTCCCCGCCCCGCGCGAACCGGAGTGCAGGAACAGCCACACCGCTCCCGTCTCGTCCTGGGTGACCTCGATGAAGTGGTTCCCCGAACCCAGGGTTCCCAGCTGCACCCGCCAGCGGGGGGCCTGCGCCTCACGGAAGTCCGCGCGCTCCGGGGTGAGTTCCTGCAGTTCGGCGACGCGGGGCGCCGCGGTCGCGGAGATCTCCTGGTTGGCGGCTCCGGCCGACAGCGGGACGGCGTCCTCGATCCGGATCCGCAGCTCCGCCAACGACTTCCCGACCGCGTCGAGGTCGTCCCGGTGGAACTGCGTCCGCACCGCGATCATCCCGCAGCCGATGTCGACGCCCACGGCGGCGGGGATGATGGCCCCCACCGTGGGGATGACGGAACCGACCGTCGCTCCCTTGCCCAGGTGCGCGTCGGGCATGAGGGCGACGTAGGGACGGACGAAGTCGAGGGAGGCGGTGGCCCGGGCCTGGGCCAGGGTCTGGTCGTCCAGGACCGAGGCCCAGTTCAGCAGGGTGTCGGTGATGTGGTGCACGGAGGAGATTCTCCGGAACCGCCCCGCCGGTTCCCACCGGTTTTCCGAGCCGTCCCCCGTCGAGCGGGTCGGCCGGGAACCAGGACGCGGCCGCCGGCACCCCGCGAGGGGTGACGACGGCCGCGTCCGCTCATCAAGGGTTCAAGGGTTGACGCTCGGTACGGATCCTCAGGACTTCTTCGCGCGCATGTTCTCTCCCCTCACGGAGCTGCCTCCTCGGCCGCGTCACGACCAATGCCCAGAGTAGTCGCCCGACTCCGCAGTGCACCCACGATGCATGTCGTGGCGTCACCCCCCTTTGGAGGCACACCGCTGGAGAGGCATCGCGGCGCGACACACCCCCGATCGTCCGCCGAAATGACAGTGAGTAAGTGATCCATTGCTGTAAGTAATAGGTGTCACGGTCACGCCGGAGGGAACGAGGTCCAGGTGGGAAGCAGGATCGCGTCGCGATCGGCGGGAGGCCTCGCTCCGTCCGGCCGTCGAAGGTCCCCGGACCGGGGTCGTCCGCGAGGACCCGTGCGGCGGCTGCGTCCCGACGTCTGGCAGCTGCTGATGGCCGCGGTCGCCGTCCTGACCATCGGGATCGTGACCATCGTCCTCACCGGTCCGCGCGCCCCCGCGGAGCCACCGGCCTCGGCCGTCGCCGACGTCTTCGCCACCGACATCGCCAACGCCCCGCGCGACCGCGAGCTCGCGACCGACCCCGACCGGATGACCCTCGCCCAGCAGCTGGACGCCGACACGGCGACGCTGCTCGCCAGCCGGGTCGTCACCGCGGTCACGATCACCCGGGACGGGATCGTCCTCGTCGACGCCGAGCGAGCGGTCGCCCGGGGCGCCCGCAGCGAGGCGCTCGACGCCGTCGTCGTGAGCCGCCGCGTCGGGGACAGCCAGGACGGGGTCTACCGGATCGAGGTCCACGTCGCCGAGCCCGTCGAGGTCTCCGCCCTGCGCTGGCGCAGCACCGTCCTGCAGCTGCTCGTCGTGGCCCTCGGGGTGCTGGCGGCCGGCGGGTTGTGGGTCAGCCGGCGCCGGCACCAGGAGACGGAGCAGATGACCCTGGTCGACCCGCTCACCGGGGTCGGGAACCGTCGCCTGCTGGAACGACTCACCCACCGCGTCCTGCGGCACCCGGAGGACCTGCGGCTGCACGCGCTCCTGCTGCTCGACATCGACCACTTCAAGACGCTCAACGACACCCTCGGGCACGCCCACGGCGACCTCGCCCTGCGTCGGCTGGCCGAGGCGCTGCTGGACGCCGTCCGTCCGGGCGACCACGTGATCCGGCTCGGCGGCGACGAGTTCGCCGTACTGCTGGAGGACGTACCACCGCCGCCCGGGTCCGACGCGTTGGCCGCGCAGGTGCTGCAACGGGTCCGGGACTCCGTGCCCGACCTCGGCATCAGCGGCGGCAGCGCCGTCTGGCCGGTCGACGCGCCGGACCTCGCGGGACTCACCGAGCTGGCGGACCGGGCGATGTACGCCGACAAGCAGGCCCGCCGACGGGTCGATGCGATCACCGCCGCCCCTTCGGGCGCACCCCGGGTCCCGCTCGTCCGGCTCGCTCAACCCTGCGAGTAGCGCTCCCGTCGGGCCGCGTCCCGCGGGTCGGGACCGCGCCGGAGCAGCCGCAACCGTTCGGACGTGCCCGCGACCGCCACGTCACCGTCGCGGTCGGTGCGCAGGACGCGCACGCCGAGGCGCTCCAGCAGGGCCGTGGTCTCCGGGGCGGGGTGCCCGTAGTCGTTCACCGCGCCCACCTCGACGACCGCCACCCGGGCCGCCGCGGCGGCGTAGAGCGCCGGGAGCTGACGGGCCGACCCGTGGTGGGCGACCTTGACCACGTCCACCGGGCCGTCCACCGGGCCGTCCACCGCCGGCCCGCCGGAGGAGCCCCGCAGTCCCGCCAGCACGCGCCGCTGGCCCCCCGGCTCGAGGTCGCCGAGCAGCAGGACGCGCACCCCGGAGACCTCGGCCAGCAACGTCACGCTGGAGTCGTTGACCTCCGAGGAGTCCAGGTCCCGCGCCCGGGACACCGACGCGGGCGGGGCCAGCACGCGCCAGGAGACCGACCCGGCCGAACCCGTCAACCCCTCCCGGGCCACCGACAAGGGCAGCCCGAGGTCGCGGGCCTCCTCGTCCACCTGCCGCAGCGCGGGCCCCGCCGGCCGCAGGGGCGAGGTCCACACCGCCCCGACCGTCCGGCCCCGGACGGCACCGGCCAGGCCGTCGACGTGGTCGGCGTGCAGGTGCGTGAGGACCACGGCGTCCAGCCGGTCCACCCCCAGGCGGTCCAGGCAGCCGTCGACGAGCACGTCGTCCGGCCCCGCGTCGACCAGCACCGCCGAGGTCGGCCCCGAGCGCAGGACGACCGCGTCGCCCTGCCCGACGTCGCACCCGACCAGGACCCAGTCGGCCACCGGCCAGGGACCGCTCGGACCGGGCGGGGAGCACCGCACCAGCGACGCGGCCACGAGCAGCGTCACGAGCCCGGCCCCGACCCATCGACGGCATCCGCGGGCGCGCACCAGCAGCACGAGCGCGGCCAGGGTCAGGACGGTCAGCACCGCCACCACGACCACGCCCCACCACCCCGCCGGGACCGCCACGCTCGTGGGCGCGTCCGCCCCCGTCCGCGCCACGAACGCGATCCACTGCGCGCAGACGCCGGGCACCCGGACGAGGACGGCCGCGGCCCCCGGCGCGACCAGGGCCAGCACGGTGACCGCGAGCCCCAGGACCGTGGCCGGGGCCACCGCCACGGTGACGGCGACGTTCGCCGGGACCGCGAGCAGGTTCACCATCGGGGACAGCAGCACGACGACCGGTCCGCAGGCGGCCTGGGCGGCGACCGGGACCGCCACCACGAAGGCCGCCCAGCGCGGCCAGCCGTGGCGGACCAGCAGCTCGGCGCCCGGCCGGGCCAGGAGCAGCAGGGAGGCGGTGGCCAGCACCGACAGGACGAAGCCGAACTCCCGGGCCAACCCCGGCTGGACGACGAGCAGGACCAGCACCGCGGCGGCGAGCACGGGCACCCCTCGCGTGGGTCGCCCCGCGAACACGCCGATCAGCCCGATGCTGCCCATCACGGCGGCCCGCAGCACGCTCGGTTCGGGACGGACCAGCACGACGAAACCCGCCAGGCCCACCCCGGCCAGGACCAACCGCGCCCGGCGTCCCAGACCGAGGAACCCACCCACCAGCACGAGGGCCCCGACGACGAGGGACGTGTTGGAGCCCGAGACCGCCGTGAGGTGCGACAACCCCACGGCGGTCATCGCCTCGTCCAGGTCCGGCGGCAGGCCCGACGTGTCCCCCACCACCAACCCCGGGAGCAGTCCGCGGGCGTCGGCGGGCAGTCCCGCGCACGCCGTCCGCAGCGCGGCCCGCCACGTCTGCGCCTGCCGCCCCACCCACCCGGTCGGTTCGAGGACCACGGGCGCACCCCGGGCCAGCAGCAGGGGCTCGTCCCCGTCGTCACCGGCCAGCAGCCGTCCCGGGACGGCGACCTCGGTTCCCGGCGGCACGACAGGATCGGTCGTCCAGGCCTCGGCGTCGGCCAGCACGAGGACCCGGGTGGCCGCGCTGACGCTCCGCCCCCGCGACTCGGCGTGCGTGACCAGCAGCTCCACGGCGACCCGGGGGGCACCGCCCGGACCCGACCGGACCGGGCGCGGATCGGAACGCACCTCGCCCTGAACCTGGACGGTCGACCCGGCCTCGGCCCAGTCCAGCAGAGAACCACTGCGCTGCAGCAGGCTCGCGGCCAGGCAGGAGACGAGGACCAGGATGACCAGCACGCCCGGCAGCAGCCGGGTCGCTCCCCGCCGACGCCGCCGCCCGTGCCACCCGAGGGCGAGGACGCCCAAACTCACGACGCCGAGGACGGCGGCCAGGAGCGACGGCGCCCGCCCGTGCGCCCAGGCCGCGCAGGCCCATCCGGCCACCGCCGCGGTGACGAGCCGGAGATCGGTGGGAACCGGCGCACGCCCCGGTTCGAGAGCGGTGGCGCTCACACGCGGACCAGCCCGCGGACCCGGTCCAGGACGGTCGGGCCGATCCCCCGCACCTCACCCAGGTCGTCGACGGAGGAGAACCGGCCGTTCTCCGAACGCCACTGCACGATGCGCTCGGCCAGCACCTCCCCGATGCCGGGCAGGGCGTCGAGGTCGGCCGCGCTCGCCGCGTTCAGGTCGAGAGCGGCCCCCTCCGCCGGGCCTCCGGCCGCCGCCGGTGCCCCGCTCGTCGACGGCGGGACGACCGGGTCGACCGGCTCCCCCGGGGCGGGGACGAGGATCTGCTCCCCGTCCACCACCGGTCTGGCCAGGTTCACCCGCGTCAGGTCCGCGTCCGACGCGGGACCCCCCGCCGCGGTGACGGCGTCGACGACCCGCGCCCCGGCCGGCAACGAGACCACCCCGGGCCGGCCAACACGGCCCACCACGTGCACGAGCACCACCCCCGACGCACCCGAGGCCACCGGGTCGGCGCTCGGAGCTCCCGTGCCGGACCCGACGGGCTCCGCGCTCGTCGGCCCGTCGAGGTCCGGTGCGGGGGTCGACCGGGCGGGCACGAGCTCCCCCACCGACGCGGACGCGGCCGCCGACGGGTCCGGCCAGGCCCGCCACGTCACGACCCCGATGAGCAGCGCGGCGACCACGACGAGCAGGACGGTCCCCCGCAGCGCTGCCGGCCCGACCCGCCACCGGATCTCGCGCACACCCGGCGGGAGCCGGTCCTCGACCCGCTGCCGCAGCTCGGCCAGGAAACCGGACGGCGGAACGGGGGCCGGCTCCTCGACCCGGGGCACCACCGGACGCGGTTCCTGGGTCGGTTCTCCCCGATCCTGGAGCTGGCGCAGCACCAGAGCCCGGGCGTCGCGGACGGTGCGCTGCTGCGGACGGTGTCGGCTCACCCGGGCATCGTGGGTTCCCGCGTCAGCGGACCGCGGCTCCGGTTCTGCAGCTGTGGACGCGAGCCGGGGAACGCGTCCTCTGTGGACGACGAGCGCGGCATCGCACCCGGCGTCAGGGGGACGAGACGCTCAGCCGGCCTCGTCGTCGCCGTCGCCGTCGCCGTCGCTGTCGATCTCCGGAAGCGCCACGGCCGCGCTCCCGCCGTCGAGCAGCGCGCGGAACCCGTCCTCGTCGAGGATGCGGACCCCGAGCTGCTCGGCCTTGTCGGCCTTGCTGCCGGCCGCCTCGCCGACCACCACGAAGTCGGTCTTCTTCGACACCGAACCGGACGCCTTGCCGCCGCGGGAGAGGATCGCCTCCTTGGCCTCGTCGCGGGAGAAACCCTGCAGCGACCCGGTCACGACGACGGTCAGGCCCTCCAGGGTGCGGGGGGTGGTCTCGTCGCGCTCGTCCTCCATGCGGACCCCGGCCCGCCGCCACTTCTCGACGACGTCGCGATGCCAGTCTACGGCGAGCCACTCCACGACGGCCTCGGCGATGGTGGGACCGACCCCCTCGGTGCTGCTGAGGTCGGCGACGTCGGCGGACTCGATCGCCGCCATGCTGCCGAACCGGGCGGCCAACGCCCGGGCGGCGGTGGGCCCCACGTGCCGGATCGACAGGCCGACCAGCACGCGCCACAGCGGCTGCGTCTTCGCCTTGTCGAGGTTGGCCAGCAACCGTCGCCCGTTGGCCGACAGCGACCCGCTCTTGTTCGTGAACAGGTCGACGGTGAGCAGGTCTTCCTCGGTCAGGGTGAAGAGGTCTCCCTCGTCGGTGACGGCCCCCGCCTGCAGCAGGGCGGTCGCCGCCTCGTACCCCAGCGCCTCGATGTCGAACGCACCGCGACCCGCGACGTGGAAGATGCGTTCGCGCAGCTGGGCCGGACAGGAGCGGGAGTTGGGGCAGCGGATGTCGACGTCGTCGGCCCGCTGGTGGGCGAGTTCGGTCCCGCACTCGGGGCAGTGCGTCGGGAACTCGAAGGCGCGTTCGTCCCCGGTGCGCAGGTCGGCGACCGGGCCCAGGACCTCGGGGATCACATCCCCCGCCTTGCGCACGACCACGGTGTCGCCGATGAGCACGCCCTTGCGGACCACCTCGTTGGCGTTGTGCAGCGTCGCCAGCCCGACCGTCGACCCGGCCACCAGCACCGGTTCGAGGAACGCGAACGGGGTCACCCGCCCCGTCCGACCCACGTTCACCCGGATGTCGAGGAGTTTCGTCGTCACCTCCTCCGGCGGGTACTTGTACGCGATCGCCCAGCGCGGCGCGCGCGAGGTCGCCCCGAGCCGGCGTTGCAGCGCCACCTGGTCGACCTTGACCACGACGCCGTCGATCTCGTGCTCGACGTCGTGCCGGTGCTCGCCGTAGTGGGCGACGTAGGCGGCGACCTCGGGCAGCGTGTCGAACGTGCGCACCCGCTCGGAGGTGGGCAGGCCCCAGGCCCGGAGTTTCTCGTAGGCCTCCGACTGCGTCTCGTTCTCCATGCCCCGACGGGCCCCGATCCCGTGCACGAGCATCCGCAGCGGGCGGGTGGCGGTGACCCGCGGGTCCTTCTGCCGCAACGATCCCGCGGCGGAGTTGCGCGGGTTCGCGAACGCCGCCTTCCCGGCCGCGACCAGCCCGGCGTTCAACTCCTCGAAGTCCGCGACCCGGAAGAACACCTCGCCGCGCACCTCGAGGAACTCCGGGACGTCGTCACCGGACAACCGGGTCGGGACGGTCTCCATGGTGCGCACGTTCAGGGTCACGTCCTCCCCCGTCCGCCCGTCCCCCCGGGTGGCGGCCCGGACGAGGCGGCCGTCCTCGTAGACGAGATCCACCGCCAGTCCGTCGATCTTGGGCTCGCAGAGGTAGCGCACCCCCTCCCCCACCTCGCGCTCGACCCGCGCCGCCCACGCCGACAGCTCGTCGGAGGAGAACGCGTTGTCCAGGCTGAGCATGCGCTCGGGGTGGTCGACCGCGGTGAACTCGGTCGAGAACGTCCCCCCGACCGTCTGCGTCGGCGACTCCGGCGTCCGCAGCTCGGGGTGGGCCTCCTCCAGCTCCCGCAGCTCGCGTTCCAGGGCGTCGTACTCGCCGTCGGTCAACGGCGAGGAGTTCCGCACGTAGTAGGAGAAGCGGGCGGCCTCGATCTGTCCGGCCAGGTCGTCCCAGCGACGCCGCGCCTCGGGCGGGACCTCGGACTCGGGCGGGGCGGCGGGGGACGACTGCGGTGCCTGGCTCACGGGACTCATCTTGCCGCGAGCCTCCGACACGGGCCGTCCGAGGCGGGGGCGCCGGACCTCAGGCCCGGGCCACCGGGCGCCGCAGGACGACGAACTCCAGGTCCGGACGACGGGGCCGCCCGTAGCGCTCGTCGCCGTAGGGGAAGGGGCGGGTCTCACCCGTCTCGACGAAACCGACCCGTCGGTACCAGGCGAGCAGGTCCGCGCGCTGCCGCAAGGTGGTCATGACCAGGGCCGGCGACCCCCAGCGGCGCACGGCCTCCGCCTCGGCCTCGGCCAGCAGGCGGGACCCGATGCCCGCGCCCTGCAGGCCCGGGCGGACGGCGAAGGTCCCGAAGTAGGCCCCCGCCCCCGGTCCCTCGCGGCCCCCCAGCCCCGACCACCCGTTCAGGCGGACCTCGCAGCACCCCACCAGCTCTCCGTCGGCACCGTCGCCCAGCTCGGCGACCAGCAGGGAGGCCTCCGGGTCGGCCAGCACGGCGGCGATGCCCTCGCCGTCGGTGCGCTGGCCGTCGAGCAGGTCGGCCTCGGTCGTCCAGCCCGCCCGCGAACCCTCCCCGCGGTAGGCGGACTCCACCAGCGCCACCACGGCCGCCACGTCGTCCGGCACCGCCCGGCGCAGCCGTACGTCCGCGCTCATCCCTGCGCCACCTCCGTCGTCGCGTCCTGCACCTCGCGCAACCGCCCCAGGAACGACCGGACGGTCGCCGGGTCCAACCGCTGCAGCCCGCCGACCGGCGTCACCACCACGTCCGCGAGCGAGGGGAGCACGAGCCCGAGCCGCCGCCACCGCTGCTCCAGGACCCGGACGACGTCACCGACCGGCGGGCGCCGGTCGACCGGGACGACGCCGGCCCACAGCGTGACCCCGGCCTCGATCCCCGTGGCCAGGGACTCCCAGCCCGCGTCCTCGACGTGGGTGACGTCCACCGCGACCCCCGCGGCCCCGGCCTCCCGGGCCAGCGCGAACGGCCCGTCGGGGGCGAGCCGGAGGACCGGGGTCGCCCCCGACCGGCACACCGCCTCGACCACCGTGCGCAGGCCCTGACGCACCTCGGCGGCATCCACGGCCCGCAACGACCCGTACCCCGAGGCCGTCGGCAGCCGGCCCTCCAGCACGGCGCTCAACGAGGGTTCCTCCAGCAGGACCGTGCGCGAGGCCCCCGGGACGAGCCGGGCCACGTCGGCCAGGTGGGTCTCGATCCCGACCGCCAGGGATTCCGTCACGTCGCGTCGGGCGCCCGGGTCGATCACCGAACGCTCCCCCCGGGGCAGCTCGACCGCGGCGAGCAGGGACCAGGGGCCGGGGACGGGGACGACGAGGTCGCCGGTGAAACCGTCGGCGGCCTCGGCGAGCGCGTCGAGGTCGTTGCGCAGGAACGTCCGGGCGCGGAACTGGTCACGGCCCGGATGGTCGGTGAACCGCCACCCCGACGGTTGCAGGTCCAGCGCGAGGTCGACCAGCAGGGCTCCGGCACGACCCGTCGGGTCCGCCCCGGGCCCCCGGGCCGGCAGCTGCGCGAGGAACGGGTGGTGCGGGGCCTCGCCCAGTTCACCGAGCACCACCGAGGCGGACTCGCCGGGGTCGGTGCCCGGCATCGGGCCCAGTCCGGTGCTCACCCGGGGAACCTACCCCGCTAGGTTCGTGGTCGGGGGTGGTGGGTCGTGACGGTGTTCCTCGTCCTGGCGATCGTGGGCGGCGTCGGCTGCCTGCTCTCCTTCCTGCTCGACGGCGTCTTCGAGGCGCTGGACCTGGACCTCGCGGGCGGGTTCCTCTCCCTGACCTCGCTGACCGGCGGCGTCACGATGTTCGGCCTCGCCGGCACCCTGGCGACCACGAGCCTCGGTTGGTCGACCCCCGCGGCGGCCGGGCTCGGCGCCGGGGTGGCCCTGGTGACGATGGTCGGGGTCGGGGCGCTGGTGCGGACCCTGCGCAGCGAGGAACCGGAGACGCACGTGCAGATCCGGCACGCCGAGGGGGTGGTCACGACCCCGATCACCCGCCCCGGTGGGTACGGGGAGGTCAACCTGCGCCTCGGCGGGACGACCGTGAAACGCACGGCCCTCAGCGACACTCCGCTGGCCCGGGGCGACCGGGTCCGGGTCGAGGCCGAGGTGTCCGCGACGGCGGTCCGGGTGGTGCCCCTGAGCACCGACTGAGCCCGACCCCGGAACACCCTCCCGCCCCACGACCCCAGGAGTTCTCGTGGAGTTCCTCACCCCCACCGTCATCCTCGTCGCCGCGGCCGTCGTCGTGGTCCTGCTGCTCTCGGTCGCCATCGTCCGCCGGTACCGGATCGCCGGACCGAGCGAGGCGTTCATCGTCACCGGGAAGAAGGGGAAACCCGTCACCAATCCCGAGACGGGCAAGATCTCCACCGACCTGTCCGGGCAGAAGGTCGTCATGGGTGGCGGCATCTTCGTCCTGCCGTTCGTGCAGCAGGCCTACTCGTTGTCGCTGGCCTCCCGCCGGATCTCGGTGCAGATCCGCGGTGCGGTGTCGGGCAAGGGGATCCGGTTGAACCTCGACGGTGTGGCGATCATCAAGGTCGGCGGGACCGAGGACTCGGTCCGGGCCGCCGCGCAGCGTTTCCTGCACCAGCAGGACGAGATCGAGTCGTTCACGCAGGAGGTGCTGGCCGGGTCGCTGCGCTCGATCGTCGGCACGCTGACGGTCGACGAGATCATCCGCGACCGCGCCGCGTTCGCCTCCCGGGTCGCGGAGGAGGCCGAGACGTCCCTCACCAACCAAGGGTTGGTCCTGGACACGTTCCAGATCCAGGACGTCACCGACGAGGTCAACTACCTGCGCGACCTCGGCCGTCCCGAGGCGGCCATCGCCGCCCAGAACGCCGCCATCGCCGAGGCCAACTCGTTGCAGGAGTCGCAGCAGGCGGAGGCCCGGGCGCAGGAGGGCGTCGCCGGCGCCCAGCGCGACCTCGCCCTGCGGCAGGCCGAGTTCAAGGCCGAGACGGACACGGCGCAGGCCAAGGCGGCCGCGGCCGGCGTGCTGGCCAAGGCCGCCCGCGACCAGGAGGTGCTGGTCGAGCAGGAACGCGTCGCCGAGCGGCAGGCCGCCCTGACCGAACGCCAGCTCGACACCGAGGTCCGCAAACCCGCCGACGCACGGCGCTACGACGCCGAGCAGCAGGCCCAGGCCCGGCGGAACTCCGAGATCTTCGAGGCCGAGGCCAAGAAGGCGGGCCAGATCGCCAATGCCGAGGCCGAGGCCCGCCGGGTGGAACTGTCCGCGCAGGCAGAGGCCAACCGGGTGCGGCTGGCGGCCGAGGCCGACGCGCAGCGCGTGCGCGTCGCCGGTGAGGCCGAACTGGACCGCCGCCGGGCCCTGGCCGAGGCGACCCGGCTCGAGGGTGAGGCCGAGGGGGCGGCGATCCGCGCCCGCGGTGAGGCCGAGGCGGAGACGATGCGCCTGCGGGCCGAGGCGTTCGAGCAGTACGGCGAGGCCGCGCTCGCGCAGATGGTCGTGGACGTCCTGCCCCAGGTCGCCCGCGAACTCGCCGCCCCGATGTCGGCGATCTCGGACCTCACGGTGATCTCGACCGACGGCGCCTCCCAGCTCTCGCACCAGGTCGGACGGAACCTGACCGAGACGCTGGAGATCGTGCGGCGCACGACGGGGCTCGACGTCCAGGACCTGCTCCGGGGCTGGCAGGAGAAGAGTTCGGGGAGCCGTCCGGCGAGCACCCCCACCGTGGTTCCGAGGACGGACGGGGCACCCGGTCCCGACCGGGGATGACACGCTGGTGCTGCGCCCGCACTCCGCGGACGCAGCACCGGCCGTGGGCCTCAGAGGCGGGGGTCGACCGGCTCGGACTCCAGGGCCAGCACCGCGGCGACGCACTCGTGCACGCGCCAGGCCGGTTCATCCTGCGCCGCGCGGCGCAGTCCCTCCAGCCCCAGTGCGTACTCCCGCAACGCCAGGGATCGTTTCGTGCCGAGCGAGCGCTGCCGCAACCGTTCCAGGGTCGCCGGCTCGAGGTACTCCGGCCCGTAGACCAGCCGCAGGTACTCCCGCCCGCGGACCTTGAGGCCCGGGTGGACGAGGCCGCGCGGTCCCCGGTGCAGGTTCTGCGCCGGTTTGACGACCATGCCCTCTCCCCCCGCCGCCGTCAGGTCCTCCCACCACCGGGTGGCCGCCGCGCGGGACGCGTCGTCGGCCAGGTCGACCACCCGGCGGGCGGTCCGGGTGAGGCGCTGCGGCCCGGCCGCCACCAGCCGGTCGGCGAGGTCGAGGTGCCAGAGGTGGGGGCGCTCCTCGAACGTCGCGCCCGCCGCCGCGAGCACCGCGAACGGAGCGAACGTCACGCCGTCCAGGCCCGACACCGGGCGCAGGAAGCCCCGGTAGGCGGCCGCGAACGCCCGGACGTCGTCGTGCCGGCGCCGGGTCCGGGCGGCCAGGGCGCGCAGGGCGTCCGCGTCCGGACCGGACGAGCGCGCCGCCGCCCGCTCGGCCACCGCGGCGGCCGCGGGCAGCGCCAGCCCCCCGGCCACCGCGAGCGGGGCGAACTGCTCCCGGAGCAGACCGTCGGCCTTCGCGTTCCAGGGCAGCAGCTCTCCGTCCAGCACGATCCAGTCGGCGCCGAGCTCGGCGAAGACGCCGCCGGACTCGACCGCGTCGACGAGGTCGGCGACCAGGGTCGACGTGGTGGCCGGGTCGAAGAAACTCCGTCCCGTCCGGGTGTGCACGACCCCGCGCACCCCGGACCCCGGCCGGGCCCCGAATCGGGCCACGGCCACGTCCTCGTCCCGGCAGAGGACCGCGACGGCCCGGGAACCCATGTGCTTCTCCTCGCACACCACCTGCTCGACCCCGTCGGCGGCGTAGGACCGGAACGCCGCCTCCGGGTGCTCCAGGACCCCCGTCCCCGCGGGGGCGGTCGGGGCCGGGGCCATCGTCGGCGGCAGGTGGAGCAACCACCGTGGGTCGATGGCGAAGCGGGACAGGACCTCCAGGGCGGCGGCGGCGTTCTCCTCGCGGATCGTCACCCGGCCGTGGTGCCCGGTCTCCACGACGCGGCGGCCGAGGACGTCGCCGATCTCGAGGACGTCGGGGTCGCGGACCGCGATCGTCCCGGCGGCGGTCGACGTCGTGGGCTGCAGCAGGTCCGGGCGGACCGGGTCGTGGTGGACCGCGGTGGCCGGCACCGAGACGACGTCGCGCTCGGGGTAGCGCAACGCCGTCAGCCGGCCCCCGAAGACGCAGCCGGTGTCGAGGCAGAGGGTGTTGTTGACCCACACCGGTTCCGGTACGGGCGTGTGCCCGTACACGACCGCGGCCCGGCCGCGGTACTCCTCGGCCCAGGCCCAACGGACCGGCAGCCCGAACTCGTCGGTCTCCCCGGTGGTCTGGCCGTAGAGGCAGAAGTCGCGGACCCGTCCTGAGGCCCGTCCGTGGAACTTCTCGACCAACCCCGCGTGCGCGACCACGAGGGCGCCCCCGTCGAGGACGTAGTGGGCCAGCAGACCGTCGAGGAACGCGACCACGGCGGCGCGGAACTCCTCGGGTTCTCCCGCCAACTGCTGCAACGACTCCGCGAGGCCGTGGCTGATGGTGACGTCACGCCCGCGCAGGGCGCGCAGGAGTTTGTTCTCGTGGTTCCCGCAGACCGCCAGGGCCTGCCCGTTCGCGACCATGCCCATCACGAGGCGCAGGACCCCCGGGGTGTCCGGACCCCGGTCGACCAGGTCCCCGAGGAAGACCGCCCGACGTCCCGCGGGCGGACGGGCCCCGACCGCCCGTCCCCGCCCGTCGCGGTCCACCGCGTAGCCCAATTCCTGCAGCAGGGCGAGGAGTTCGTCGAGGCACCCGTGCACGTCGCCGATCAGGTCGAACGGACCGGTGTCCTCGCGGCGGTCGTTGCGCAACCGGACCCGCTCGACCACCGCGGCGTCCACGGCCTCCACACCCTCCAGCACGTGGACGGTCCGGAAACCCTCCCGTCGCAGCCCGGACAGGCTCTTGCGCAGCGCGGCCCGCTGCCGCTTCAGGACGTGGGCCGGGTGGTCCCGGTCCGGACGGTCGGCGTTGCGGCGGGCGCAGACCGACTCGGGGACGTCCAGGACGATCGCGACGGGGAGCACGTCGTGCGCGCGGGCCAGGTCGACGAGCGAACGTCGGGCCGCGGCCTGCACGTTGGTGGCGTCGACGACCGTGAGCCGGCCCGCCGCCAGGCGGCGCGCCGCGATGAACTCCAGGACGGCGAAGGCGTCCTTGGTCGCGGCCTGGTCGTTCTCGTCGTCGCTGACCAGACCGCGGCAGACGTCGCTGGAGAGCACCTCGGTGGGCCGGAAGTGCCGGCGGGCGAACGTCGACTTCCCCGCACCGGTCGTGCCGACGAGGACGACCAGGGCGGTCTCGGGAACCTCGAGCGCGCTCATCGGGTCAGCACCGCCAGCTGGGTCGGTGCCCCGTGCCCCGCGACCTCCGCGCCGATCCCCCGGAACCGCACCGTGTAGCCGAACTCCTCGGCGACCCCGCGGGCCCACGCCTCGAACTGGGCGCGGGTCCACTCGAAACGGTGGTCGGGGTGCCGGAACTCCCCCGGGCCGAGGTCCGGGTAGGTCGCGGTGACCTCCGCGTTCGGGGTGGTCACCAGGACCGTGCCCGGCCGGGCGTCGCCGAAGACCACGCGCTCCAGGACCGGCAACCGGTCGGGGTCGACGTGCTCGACCACCTCCGAGAGGACGGCCACGTCCACCCCGCCGAGCCGGGCGTCCCGGTAGACGAGGGAGGACTGGAACAGGTCCAACCGTGCCCGGACGGGTTCCGGCAGCCGCTCCGGACGCAGGCGACGGGCGGTCTGCTGCAGCGCACGGGCCGACACGTCGGTCCCGACCACCCGCTGCACGCCGGGTTCGGCGAGGAGGCGGTGCAGCAGCTGCCCCTGCCCGCAGCCGAGGTCGGCCACCGCTCCACCCCCGGCGGCCCGGACCTCCTCCAGCAGGACCGTGCACCGCTCGTCGCGCAACGGCCGTCGGCTCTCAGCGCCGAGGGGTCCCTCCTGGCCCGCGGCGTCGGGCACGAGTCGCGCCACCGCCTCGTCGACCAGGTCGCGGCGGTGCTTGAGGTAGCGGGAGGTGATCTCGGCCGCGTGCGGGTGCCCGGCCAGCCAGTCCCCGCCCCGGCGCAGGAGTTTCTCGACCTCCGCGGAATCGACCCAGTAGTGCTTGTCGTCGCCGAGCACGGGGAGCAGAACGCTCAGGTGCGCCAGCGCGACGGCGAGGCGGTGCGTCCCGGTCAGGATCACGTCGAGGTGCTCGGCCGGCCCCCACCCGGGACGGGTCTCCTCCAGCGGAACCGTGCGCACCTCCGCCGTCCAACCCAGCGGTTCCACCAGGCGCCGCACCGTGTCGGCCCCGCCGCGGCAGCGCAGGGCCGGCACGTCGACCGTCAGCGGCCAGCGCACCGCGACCAGGTCGGGGTGCGTCCGGCAGCGCCCCGCGAGCGCCGTGGAGAACACCCGGCCGAGGGCGACCGCCAGCAGGCTCCCGGCCGCGTAGGGGCGGTCGTCGAGGTACCCCAGGGCCGACCGAGCCGTCGGGGAGACCGGGTCGACCTCCAGCAGCACCGCGACCGTGCAGCGTTCGGCGGAACTCTCCGGGTAGAACACGTGCGCCGTGCCCACCGAGGAGACCGAGGAGTTCACCCGGTCCGGATGCTTGTGCAGCAGGAAACCGAGGTCGGTGGCGGGGACGGCCGCGCCTGCGGCGTCGTGCCCGGGTCCGGCGGCGGTGATCGTCAGCAGCACCAGGGCATCTGACCACGCGCAGGGGGGCCGACGCACGGAGTTACCGGGTCCGACGAAGGGATGACGGGCGGGCACCGGGTCGGCGGTTGGCGCGGGCCACCGCCGGCGGGCTGGATGGGAACGACCGCGGACGCTCACAGCCGGCGCCCATCCCGTCCTCAGGAGGAACGCCCCGATGATCGCCCGCCGACGAGTCCCCACCGTCCCCGCCGTCCCCGCACTGATGGCGTCCACGCTCGCCGCGACCCTGCTCGTCGGTACACCCGCCGCCCAGGCGGCACCGGCACCCCCGGCGGGTCTGCCGGGCACGGGAGAACTCTCGGCGCTGGCCCGGGCCCGCCCGGCCGACCTCGTCGAGGCCGAACGGCAGTTCGTCGAGCGGACGCCCGCGCGGTACCGCGACCAGGAGCCGGCCTGGGCACCGTGCCCGGCGGACCGGGTGCAGCTGCCGGGTTCCGCCGCCGCCCTGGAGTGCGCGACGGTCCTGGTACCGCGGGACTGGAACGACCCCCAGGCCGGGGAACCCCTGTCCATCGCGATCGCGCGCCCCGTCCGCGACGGCGAGCGCCCGGCGCGCTCGGTCATCACCAACCCCGGCGGACCGGGCGGCGCGGGCCTCGACCTCGCGGCGTCGCTGTCCCGGCAACCCGCCCTGGCCGGCACCGAGGTGATCGGGTTGGACGTGCGCGGAACCGGGGCCAGCACCCCCGTGCTCTGCGACCTGCCCGGCGCCGGGACGGGCACCGGCCCGGACGTCCGCGACCGTTCCCCCGAGGCGCTGGCCGCCAACGCCGCGGCGATGGCGGCCACGGCCCGGGGGTGCCAGTCCGACCCGCTGTCGCGGTTCGTGAACACCGAGCAGACCGTCGCCGACATCGACCTGGTCCGCGACGCGCTGGACCGCGAGACGATCGACTGGGTCGGGTACTCCGGCGGGACCTGGGTCGGCACCCAGTACATGACCTACTTCCCCGCCCGCGTGGGCCGGTTCGTGCTCGACTCCACCGTCGACGTGACCGCCCCCTTCGAGCAGATCTTCGCCGGGAACCAGCCGGCGGCATTCCAGCGACGGTTCGAGGTGGACTTCGCGGCCTGGGCCGGGGAGCACCACCGCCTGTTCCACCTGGGCACGGACGCGGCCGAGGTGACCGGCACCTACGAGAGCCTGCGGGCGGCCTACGCGGCCCGGCCGCTGGAACTCCCGGCGCTGGGGATCACGCTCGACGGCACCGTGATCGACCTCCTGATCACCCAGGCCATGTACTCCAAGACGAGTTTCGAGTCGCTGGCCTGGCTGATGACCGGGCTCCGGGCGGTCGACGCGGCCCGGACCTGGGCCGAACCCGCGGTCGTCGACCGGATGCTGGCCGGGCTGACCGGCAGGATCGTCGACCTGCTGCCCGCGGCGCCCGTACCGTCGGGCGACGTCCCGCCGCACGCCCTCACCATGGCGGCGACGTTCCAGGCCACGGTGTGCAACGACACCGCCTGGACCAAGGACCAGGCCGCGTTCGACGCCTACGCGCTCCGCACCGGGCCGCGGTACCCGTTGCTCGGGTGGGGGACGAACCGACAGCCCTGCGCCCACTGGGACCGGGCCCCGCTGACCCTGCCGCTGCCCGACGGGCGCGACCTGCCCCCGGTCCTCCTCGTGCAGACCGAGCGCGACGCCCCGACGTCGGTGGAGGGGGCCCGCCGCACCCACGCCGCCCTGCCGACGTCGCGGATGGTGCTGGTCACCGACGACGGTGACCACGGGGTCTACGCCGCGGCCGGCAACGCCTGCGTGGACGCGGTCGTCGACGCCTTCCTGACCACCGGGGTGGTTCCGGACGACGACGTCGAGTGCGCCACGACGGGGATCCCGGCACCGGGGGCGTTCCTGCTCGGGAACCCGGACCTGCGCGAGGCGGTCCGGGGCTGACGCGGTCGGGTCGGGGAGGATGGCCGGGTGAGCGACGCCGCGCCCCTCCCCCGACCGACCCGTCCCCCGGCGGGTCCGGCGAGCCCGCGGACCCCGGGCGACGGGACGACCGACGAGGACCGCCGTCGGGCACTGCGTCGGATGCGCTGGAACGCGACCCTGCTGCTGGTGGCGGCGGCGGTCGCCTACGCCCTCACCGTGGGCCGCGAGGGCGGCTGGGGGTACGTCAACGCCGCGGCGGAGGCGGCCATGGTCGGCGGGGTCGCGGACTGGTTCGCGGTCACGGCGCTGTTCCGGCACCCGCTCCGGCTGCCGATCCCGCACACCGCGCTGATCCCCCGCCGCAAGGAGGCGCTGGGCAAGAGTCTCGAGCAGTTCGTCGCCGAGAACTTCCTGGCCGAGGACGTGGTACGGGACAAGGTGTCCCGGGCCGGGCTGCCCACCCGGGTCGGCTCGTGGCTGCGCGACCGCGGTGGGGCGCAACGGGTCGTGGAGGAGAGCGCCACCGTGCTGACCGGCGCCCTGGGCGTGCTGCGCGACGAGGAGGTCACCGCGGTCCTGGACCAGGTCGTCATCCGCCGGCTGGCCGAGACGCCGTGGAGCCCCACGCTCGGGTCGCTGCTGGGCGAGGTCGTGCGCGAGGGGACCCACCAGCCCGTCGTCGACCTGACGATGGGCGAGGCCGAACGCTGGCTGGTGGCCAACGAGGCGACCGTGCGCCGCCTGGTCACCGACCGGGCGCCCGCGTGGGCGCCGGACTGGCTGAACGACCGGTTGTCGCGGCGGGTGCACACCGAGGCGCTCACCTGGGTGCGCGACGTGCACCGCGACCGGCAGCACCCGGGGCGCAAGGCCATCGACGACCTGCTGGCCCGCTACGCCGACGCGCTGCAGCACGATCCGGAGACCCGGGCCAAGGCCGACGAGTTCCAGCGCCGGCTGGCGAACTCCCCCGGTCTGGCCGACACGGTGCAGGGGCTGTGGACCACGGTGCGGGGTTTCCTGCTCGATGCGCTGGCCGACCCGTCGTCGTCGCTGCGCGTGCGCAGCGTCGAGGCGTTGCAGGACCTCGGGCACCGGTTGCTGGGCGAGACCGAGGCCGACCGGGTCTTCGCCACCCGGGTCGAGGGGCACGTCACCGACGCGGCCGGGCACCTCGTCCGCAGGTTCGCCCCGGAACTGGCCACCGTGATCTCGGAGACGGTCGCGCGCTGGGACGGACGGGACGCCGCCGACAAGATCGAGCTGCACGTCGGGCGCGACCTGCAGTTCATCCGCATCAACGGGACCGTGGTCGGCGGCCTGGTCGGGCTGACCATCCACGCGCTCACCGCGCTGCTCACCTGAGATCGTTCCGCTAGCGTCGGGGCATGAGCGGCGAGACCTCGGAACAGGGCAAGTACGTCAACCCGTCGGGGTCCTTCGAACGGGACCAGAACTACCTGTCCACGCGGATCACCGCGGACGGGCGCGAGGGGTACCCGGTGGAGGCCGGTCGCTACCGGCTCGTGGTGTCGCGCGCCTGCCCGTGGGCGAACCGGGCGATCATCGTGCGGCGCCTGCTCGGCCTCGAGGAGGCCCTCTCGATGGGGGTCTGCGGGCCCACGCACGACGAGCGGAGCTGGACCTTCGACCTCGACCCCGACGGCCGGGACCCGGTGCTGGGGTACGAGCGGCTGCAGGAGGCCTTCTTCGCCCGCGACCCCGAGTACCCGCGGGGGATCACCGTCCCGGCGATCGTGGACGTCCCCAGCGGAGCGGTCGTCACCAACAACTACCCGCAGATCACGATCGACCTGTCGCTGGAGTGGGGCGAGTTCCACCGCGAGGGCGCCCCGCAGCTCTACCCCGAGCGCCTGCGCGCCGAGATCGACGAGGTCAACGACGGGGTCTTCCGCGACGTGAACAACGGGGTCTACCGGGCCGGGTTCGCCGGGACCCAGGAGGCCTACGAGAAGGCCTTCACCCGGCTGTTCGCGCGGCTGGACGCCCTCTCGGACCGGCTCTCGCGGCAACGGTTCCTGGTGGGCGACACGATCACCGAGGCCGACGTGCGCCTGTTCACGACGTTGTCGCGCTTCGACCCGGTCTACCACGGCCACTTCAAGTGCAACCGGCAGAAGCTGAGCGAGATGCCGGTGCTGTTCGCCTACTTCCGCGACCTGTTCCAGACCCCGGGCTTCGGCGACACGGTCGACCTCGACCACATCAAGCGTCACTACTACGAGGTGCACCGCGACATCAACCCGACCGGGGTGGTCCCGCTGGGTCCGGACACCTCCGACTGGTGGGCCCCGCACGGCCGCGAGGAGCTCGGCGGTCGCCCGTTCGGTGACGGCACCCCGCCCGGCCCGCCGCGCCCCGAGGAGGTCGTGCCGGCGGAGCACGTGCCGGGGCACCCCGTCCCGGCGTGAGGGGCGACACGGACGACACGGACGACACGGCCGACACGCGACCGTCCGGTGGTCCAGTGCTCAACCTGACGCCAGAACCGGTCGACAATCAACCGTGATCCGAACCACCCTCCAGGGGCGCCGCTGGACGACGTGGCTGCCCGAGGGTCGGCAGCTGCCGGACGGGGTGTGGTCACGGCGGCACGGCATCATCGTCCGCCTGGCCCTGCTCCAGGCCGTCGCCCTGGCGGTCTTCGGCACGGTCGTGCATGCGGGGGTGCTCACCGTCCTCGTCGTGCTGGTGGTCGTGACCGCTCCCCTGATCCTGGCGGTCCCCCCGATCCGCAGCCGCAAGGTCGCCTCGGGCGCCGCCTCGGTCAGCCTCTTCCTCGCCTCCGCCGCCCTCGTGCACCTCTGGGACGGTCGGATCGAGGCGCACTTCCACTTCTTCGTCATGGTCGGCGTGGTGGCCCTCTACCAGGACTGGATCCCGTTCGGCATCGGCCTGGCCATCGTCGTGCTCCACCACGGCGTGCTGGGCACCGTGCTGCCCGCGGCCGTGTTCAGCCACGAGGAGGCCCACCGGCACCCCTGGCGGTGGATGCTGGTGCACGCCGGGTTCGTGCTCGCCGCGTCCGCCGCGCACCTCGCCTCCTGGCGCCTGAACGAGCAGCAGGCGCACTCCGACCCGAGCACGGGGCTGGCCACCCGGGCCCGCTTCCTCGACGTGGTGGCCACCGCGCTGTCCCGGCGCTACCCGGTCAGCGTCGTGGTGGTCGCGCTCGAGGAGGACGAGGACCTGCTGGCCCACCACGGCAGCGGGGCCGCCGAGGAGCTCCGCCGGGCCGTCACCGACCGGTTGCGGGCCTGCGTGCGGCCCGACGACGTCGTGGCCCACCTGGGCGGTTCCCGTTTCGCCCTGGCCACGACGGCCGGTCCCGCGCCGGCCGCGACCCTGGCCGCGCAGGTCCGGGCGGCCCTGACCGACCCGGTCACCGTGGGACGGGCGGGGAGCACCGTGGCGCTGTCCGCGGTGGTGGGCGTCGCGCACCGCGACACCCTCGGCGAGGGCGGCGGCGCCGACCTGCTGCGCCACGCCGAGCTGGCCGCCGCCTGGGCCCGCACGCACGACCGCGGCGCTCCCGCGGTGCACACCGAGGGCATGAGCCGCTTCGCCGACGACCGAGTCGGCCTGCGCGCCGACCTCGACGCCGCGCTCGCCGCCGGGGAGTTCCGACTCTTCTACCAACCCGTCGTCGCGCTCGGCGAGGCCCGCGCGGAGCGGGGACCCTCCTACGAGGCGCTCCTGCGCTGGGAGCACCCCGTGCGGGGTCTGGTGTCCCCCGCCGAGTTCGTCCCGCTGCTGGAGGCCGACGGCGGGATCGTGGCCGTGGGCAGCTGGGTGCTGTGCGAGGCGACGGCGCAGGCCGCGCGCTGGACCGCCCAGCAGGGTCGACCGGTCGGGGTGGCGGTCAACCTGTCGGCCCGGCAGCTCGCCGACGACGCGGTGCTCGACGTCGTCGCCGACGCCCTGCTCGCGGCCGGTCTGCCGCCCGAGCAGCTCACGCTCGAGGTCACCGAGACCATGATCATGGACGACCTCGAGGCCGTCGCCGACCGGTTGGCCCGGGTGCGGGCCACGCGGGTACGGGTCGCCATCGACGACTTCGGCACCGGCCACTCCAGCCTCGCCTACCTGCGTTCCCTGCCCGTGGACACCGTGAAGCTGGACCGCTCGTTCGTCAACGACGTGGCGGTCTCCGCCCCGGCGCGGATGATGGCCGCCAGCGTCGTGGAGCTGACCCGCAGCCTGGGCCTGTCCCTCGTCGCCGAGGGGGTCGAGACCAGTGCCCAGGCCCGGGTGCTCGAGGAGCTCGGCTGCCGCTCGGCGCAGGGCTACCTCTACGGGCGACCGGCCCCGGCCGACCGGCCCGCCCCGGAGCCGCGAACGGCCCCGGACACCGTCCGGTCCTCCGCCGCACCGGCCGCCGGGTCCGTCACCGGGGTCGCGCTCGCCGCGGGGCTCGTGGCCGAGATGGTCGCCGAGCCGAGCACCGCGCTGCCCGAGTAGAGCGCCACGGTCTGCCCGGGGGCCACCCCCGTCAGGGGGGTGAGCAGCTCGATCCGGACGGTCCCGTCCCGGGTCGAGGCCCGCGCGGGAACCGGGGCGCCGTGCGCGCGCACCTGCACGTCCACGGCGAGGAACTCCCCGACCGGCGGACCCTGCGGCAGGTCCGGGGAGCTCCACACCGGGTCCACCGCGTCGAGCCCGACCACGGCCAGGCGCTCGACGGGACCGACGGTGACCCGCTTGTCCACCGGTGAGATCGACAGGACGTAGCGGGGCCGACCGTCGGCGGCGGGCCGGTTCAGCCCCAGTCCCTTGCGCTGCCCCACCGTGAACCCGTAGGTCCCGGAGTGGGTCCCGAGCACCTCACCGATCTCGTCGACGATCGAGCCCGGGTCCTCGCCCAGCTTGTCGGCGAGGAAACCCCGGGTGTCGCCGTCGGGGATGAAGCAGATGTCGTGGCTGTCGGGCTTGCGCGCCACGGGGAGGCCGCGCCGCTCCGCCTCGGCCCGGACCTCGGCCTTGGTGGGGGCGTCGCCGAGGGGGAACATCGCGTGGGCGACCTGGTCGGCGTCGAGGACGGCGAGCACGTAGCTCTGGTCCTTGGCCGCGTCGGCGGCGCGGAGCAGCTCGGCCCCGTCCGGACGGTGCCGGACCCGGGCGTAGTGCCCGGTGCAGACCGCGTCGAAACCCAGCGCGATCCCCCGGTCCAGCAGCGACGCGAACTTGATGCGCTCGTTGCACCGCACGCACGGGTTGGGCGTGCGCCCGGCCGCGTACTCGGCGACGAAGTCCTCGACCACGTCCTCGACGAAGTCCTCGGAGAGGTCCCACACGTAGAACGGGATGCCCAGGAGGTCGGCGGCCCGGCGCGCGTCGAGGGCGTCCTCGACCGTGCAGCAACCCCGCGACCCCGTGCGCAGGACCCCGGGGGCGCGGTTCAGGGCCATGTGGACGCCGACCACGTCGTGCCCGGCCTCGACCGCCCGGGCAGCCGCCACGGCCGAGTCGACCCCGCCGCTCATCGCGGCGAGGACGCGCATCAGGCGGCCCCCCGGACGCGACGGGACCGCGGGCGCGCAGCCCGGCGAGCGCGTTCCAGGGCGGGTCCGAGCGCGGCCACGGCGGCGTCGACGTCGGCCTCGGTGCTGCTCCAGCCGGTCGAGAAGCGCAGCGCGCCCGCGGCCTCGTCCGAGGACAGGCCCATGGCCAGCAGGACGTGGCTGGGGCGCGGCACGCCGGCCTGGCAGGCCGAACCGGTCGAGCACTCGACCCCGGCCGCGTCGAGGAGGTACAGCAGCGAGTCCCCCTGGCAGCCGGCGACGGTCACGTGGGTGTTGCCGGGCAGGCGCTCGCGGGGGTCACCGCGCAGGACGACGCCCTCGAGCCCGCCGATGCCCGCGAGCAACCGGTCCCGCAGCCCGGCCAGCCGAGCGGCCTCGCCCGTCAGGTCGGACACCGCGACCGCGAGCGCCGCGGCGGTGGCGACCGCCGCGGCGGCGGCCGGGGTGCCCGAGCGATGGCCGAGCTCCTGCCCGCCGCCGTGCAGCAGCGGGACCAGGGGGGTGCCGCGCCGCAGCACGAGGGCGCCCACCCCGACCGGTCCGCCGAACTTGTGGGCCGACAGGGACAGCGCGTCCACCCCGGCCGCGGAGACGTCGACCGGGACGTGACCGACGGCCTGCACCGCGTCGGTGTGCACCGGCACCCCGACCGCGTGGGCCGCCCGGGTCGCCTCGGCCACCGGCTGCAGGGTGCCCACCTCGTTGTTGGCCCACATCAACGAGAGCAGGGCGATCTGCTCGGGGGCGTCGGCGAGCTCGGCCTCCAGCGCGGCCAGGTCGGTACGGCCCTGCTCGTCGACGGGGAGGAGCCGGACGTCGGCCCCCTCGTGCGCGGCCAGCCACTCCACGACGTCGAGGACGGCATGGTGCTCGGCCGCGCCCACGAGGACGCGACGACGTCGGGGGTCCTCGGCCCGACGGGCCCAGAACAGCCCCTTGATCGCCAGGTTGTCGGCCTCGGTCCCGCCCGAGGTCCACACGATCTCCCCGGCCCGGGCGCCGACGGCCGCGGCCACGCTCTCGCGGGACTCCTCGACGGCGCGACGGGCGTCGCGGCCGGAGGTGTGCAGCGAGGACGGGTTACCGAGCCGGGCGGCCCGCCCCAGGTAGGCGTCCAGCGCCTCGGGGCGCATGGGCGTCGTCGAGGCGTGGTCCAGATACGCCGTCACGGCACAGATACTACGAGCCCCGGCCCCGGGCCCGGTCCGGCGGCAGGGGCGTTCGCGAGGAAGATCGGGCAGACTGCCAGCCGTGCCCGCCACCGCTTCGACGCCACCGCTGCCGCACCCGCTGGGTGTCGTGGCGGCCCGGGACGGCTCCCCGGGGGCCGACGTGGCGGTGCTCGCCGCGCACGCCGACGCGGTCGAGGTGTGCGTGCTCGGGCCGGACGGGACCGAGGTCCGCACCCGCCTGCCGCACCTGGACAACGGGGTCTGGTTCGGCCGGGTCCCGGCCCTGACCGTCGGCGCCCGGTACGGCTTGCGGACCCACGGGCGCTGGGACCCCGAGCTGGGGCTGCGGCACAACCCGGCCAAGCTGCTGCTCGACCCGCACGCCCGGGGGATCGTGGGCCAGATCGCGCTCACCCCGGAGATCTACGGGCACCGGGTGGACGCGGAGCTGCGCGGCGACCTCACCGTGCCCGACGACCGCGACTCCGCCCCCTTCGTCCCCCTGGGGGTGCGCCTGGCCCCGCCGTCGGCGGACCTCCGCCCGCGCGAGGACGAGCGCCCGCGCGTCCCGTGGAGCGACACCGTCGTCTACGAGGCCCACGTCAAGGGGCTGACCGTGCGCCACCCGGGCGTGCCCGAGGCGCAGCGCGGGACGTACGCGGGGTTGGCGAGCCCGGCCGTCGTCGAGCACCTGCACGCGCTGGGGGTCACCAGCCTGGAACTGCTCCCGATGCAGGCCTTCGCCTCCGAGATCGCCCTGCGCCGGCGCGGGCTGGTGAACTACTGGGGGTACAACACCCTGGCGTTCGACGCCCCGCACCCCACCTACGCGACCGAGGCCGCGCGACGGGCCGGGCCCGAGGCCGTGCGGGACGAGTTCCGCGCCGCCGTCGCCGCGCTGCACGAAGCGGGCATCGAGGTCCTGCTGGACGTCGTCTACAACCACACCTGCGAGGAGGGTCCCGACGGACCCCACCTGTCCTTCCGCGGGTTGGACGAGGCGACGTACTACCTGCGCGACGCGGGAGGGCGCCCGCTCGACGTCACCGGGTGCGGGAACTCCCTCGACTTCTCCCACCCCCGCGTCGTCCAGTTCGCGCTGGACTCGTTGCGGCACTGGGTCTCCGACTACGGGGTCGACGGGTTCCGCTTCGACCTCATGACAACGCTGGCCCGGACCCGGGACGGTTTCTCCCCCGACCACCCCTTCCTGGTGGCGCTGGCCGCCGACCCCGTCCTGGCCGGGACGAAACTGGTCGCCGAACCCTGGGACGTCGGTCCCTACGGCTGGCGGACGGGGCAGTTCCCGGCTCCGCTGCACGAGTGGAACGACCGGTTCCGGGACAGCGTGCGCCGGTTCTGGCTGACCGACGCGCGCGAGATCGCCGCCGGCCACCACGCGCCCGTGGCGGCGGGACGCGGGTTGCGCGACTTCGCCACGCGGTTCGCCGGTTCCGCCGACACCTTCGACGTCGCCCGCGGGCGGTTGGCCGGGGTGAACTTCGTGACCGCCCACGACGGTTTCACCCTCGCCGACCTGACCGCCTACGACCGCAAGCACAACGAGGCCAACGGCGAGAACAACCGCGACGGGTCCGACTCCGACACCAGTTGGAACCACGGGTACGAGGGCGTCGACGGCGACGTCGCCCGGGCCCGCGCCCGGGGGGTGAGCCAGCGCAACCTGCTGGCCAGCCTGATCCTCTCGACCGGGGTGCCGATGCTGACCGCGGGCGACGAGTTCGCCCGCACCCAGGGGGGCAACAACAACGCCTACTGCCAGGACAACGAGATCTCCTGGGTCGACTGGGAGCTGGACGACGAGCAGCGCTCGCTGCTGGAGGACACCCGGGCCCTGCTCGGGCTGCGCCGGGAACTGGCCGTGCTGCGCGAGGCGGGTCACGGCCCGGGGGTGCCCCCGCGCGAGCAGCGCACCGATCTCTCCTGGTTCGGCGCCGACGGCGCCCCGATGGGGGTCGACCGGTGGCACGAGGCGGACCGGCGCACGCTCGTCGTCGTCGTCGACGCGGGCGGGCGCCTGGACGCCGACGGGGTCCCGCTGGCCTCGGTGCTCGTCGTGGTGAACGCCGGCGCCGAGGCCGCCGAGGTGGTGCTGCCCGCGGGGGGCGCCTGGCGACCGCGGTGGAGCAGCGTCGCCGACCGGCGCAGCCGTCCCGTGGCCGCCGGTCGCGGCGTCCGGGTCGCCCCGTGGTGCCTGCGGGTGTTCACCTCGGTCTGACCGCAGGCTCCCCAAGGTCCGGCGGGACCCGCCGGCGTCCTCAGGGGTGGTCGGAGACGAGGGTCGCCGTGGTCCCGGGTTCGAGCGCCTGGAACACGTGCGGCGCGTCGCCCGGGTAGCGGACGTAGTCCCCGGGGGCCAGCTCGACCGCCTGGCCGGGCGGTCCGACCAGGGCCCGCCCGGCGCCGAGCAGGACGTGCTCGACCACGCCGGCCCCGTGCGGGTCGGACAGCCGCGCCCGCCCCGGCTCGGCCTCGATCAGGTAGACGTCGCGGCGGACGTGCGGTGGCGCGGCGGTGAGCAGCGTGCCCACGTAGTCCGCGTCCGTCGCGGGGATGCGCGGCCCCTCGCCCCGGCGCACGACCTGGACCACGGGGCGCGGCGGGTCCAGCAGGTGGCTGAACGGGACCCCGAGGGCGATCGCCAGCGCCCACAAGGTCTCGATCGACGGGTTGCCGCTGGCCGACTCCAGCTGCGACAGCGTGGATTTCGCGACCCCGGCCCGGCGGGCGAGCTCGGTGAGGGACCAGCCGACCCGTCCCCGCTCCCGGCGCAGGGAGTCTGCGATCACCTGCCGGGGGGCCACCGTCTCGTTCGACATAGAAACCTCTTCGTTCGTCTTGACGAACCGTCTCGAGCTCGTTCACTGTATCGACCATGCAGTCGATCTGGCGAACACTCGCCGCGCTCCGGTCGCCGACGACCCGGGACGCCGCCCTCGTCGCCGCCGCCACCACCCTGGTCGGCATCACCTTCGGCGCGCTGGGGGCGGGTGAGGGCTGGCCCGCCTGGGCCGTGGCCGCCGCCTCCGTCCTGGTCTGCGCCGGGTCCGCCCAGTTCCTCCTCGTGGCGCTGCTGAGCGCGGGGGCCGGGCTGCCCACCGCGATCGCCGCGGCCCTGCTGCTCAACCTGCGCCTGCTCCCGTTGGCCTTCGCCGCCCGAGACCTGCTGCCCGCCCGCGGGCCGGCCCGGCTCCTGGCCCTGCACCTGGTCACCGACGAGACCGTCGCCTTCGCCCGCACCCACGGCCGGGCCGGGATGCGCACCCTCGCCCCGATGCTGTTCCTGGGCTGGAACCTCGGCACGGTGCTGGGACTCGCGCTGGTCAGCCTCGTGCCGGACACCGCCGCCCTCGGACTGGACGCCGCGTTCCCGGCGGCCCTGCTGGCCCTGGTCGTGCCCGCCCTGCGCGAGCGGAGCACCCGCGTCCTCGCGCTCGCCGGGGCCGCGATGGCCCTGGTCGCGGTCCCCGTCACGCCGCCCGGGGTTCCGGTCGTCCTGTCCCTGCTGGCCCTGGCCCCGGCCGCGGCGCGGCTGCGCCGGACGGGCGGGGCCACGGCGGTGGCGCCGTGCTGAACCCGACGACGGCCCTGACCGCCGTCCTCGCGCTGGCCGTCGGGACGGCGGCGCTGCGGCTGGGCGGGCTCGCCCTGGCCGGTCGGGTCCGCCTCGCCCCGGGGGTCCAGGCGCTCCTCGACCGGGGCACCGTCGTCCTCATCGTCGCCGTGGTGGCCGTCGCCACCCTCCCCGGGAGCCGGGCCGCCGACGCGCCGCTGCCGCTCGCCCTGCCGCTCGGGGTGCTCGTCGGGGCGGTCCTCGCGTGGCGCCGGGCGCCCTTCGCCGTCGTGGTGCTGGCCGCGGCGGGGACGACGGCCGCGCTGCGCGCCCTCGGGCTCGGCTGACCCGCCCGGGCGCTCGGGCGGCACGGAGATCGCGTGCGTGGCAGGCTCCCCGGGTGCCCGAACTCCCCGAGGTCGAGACCGCCCGCGCCGTCGTCGAGCGGCACGCCCTGGGCCGGAAGATCGTCGAGGTCGACGACTCCGACGAGTACGAGTGCCGCCCGCACCAGCCCGGGCAGATCCGCGAGGCGCTGCTCGGACGGACCCTGACGGCCGCGCACCGCCGCGGCAAGAGCATGTGGGTGGACACCTCCGACGCCGGACCGGTGCTGGGACTGCACCTGGGCATGTCCGGCAAGATCGTCGTGACCGACGGCGACGGGGTCGAGCAGGACGGTGGGGACTACTGGCGGCGCGGCCGCGCCCCCGGAGATCTCCGGTTCACCCGTTTCGTGCTGGAGTTCGCCGACGGTGGGTGGTTGCGGCTCGTCGACCCCCGCCGACTGGGCCGCGTGCGGCTCGACCCCGACGTGGAGAAGCTCGGTCCGGACGCGGCCCGCATCGCCCCGACGGAGTTCCGGAACCTGTTCCGCCGCAGCACCGCCCCGCTCAAGGCGCGCCTGCTCGACCAGGAACGCATCGCGGGCCTCGGGAACCTGCTGGTCGACGAGATCTGCTGGCGGGCCAAGGTCTCGCCCGCGCGACCGGTCGACGAGCTCACCCCCGCCGAGGTGACGCGGCTGCGATCGGCCACCGCCGCGGCCGTCACAAGCGCGATCGAGCAGGGCGGCGTGCACACCGGCGAGATCATCGCCCACCGCCGGGCCGGTGGGGTGTGTCCGCGCGACGGTGCGCCCATGGTCCGGGGAACGGTGGGTGGTCGGACGACCTGGTGGTGCGGTCGGGAGCAGGTCTGACCCATCCGGGTGACGTCCGGCTCCGAAGAGTGGGTGCACGCACAACGGTGTGCACCCACGAACGGAGACGTCGATGTTCAACAAGTCCGTGCTCGTCGACCTGATCAACCGTAGTTCCGAGACCGCCGCCGACCGCCGCAACTTCCTGCGCGGGATGGGGTTGCTGTCCGCCGGGGCCGTCACGGCCGGGCTGGGCGGGGCCGCCGTCGCCGGGCCGGCGGCGGCGAGCACCGGCCTCCCCAGCGAGGGCAGCGTGCTGAACTTCGCCCTGAACCTCGAGTACCTGGAGGCGGAGTTCTACTCGCACGCCGCCTACGGGTGGGGCCTGCGCGACAACCTCATCACCGGGATGACGAACCCGGGTCGGGTCATCGGCGGTCACCGGGTGCCCTTCAAGAGTCGGGCCATGCGGGCCTACGCGGAGGAGATCGCCAACGACGAGATCGCCCACGTCCGGTTCCTGCGGTCCGCGCTGGGGCGCAGCAAGGTGCCCCGCCCGACCATCGACCTGCAGAACTCGTTCACCGCGGCGGCCGTGGCGGCCGGTGTCATCAAGCAGGGCGAGTCCTTCGACCCGTTCGCCTCGGAGCAGAACTTCCTCCTGGGCGCGTTCCTGTTCGAGGACGTCGGGGTGACCGCCTACAAGGGCGCCGCCCCGCTCATCAAGACCCCCGCCTACCTGGAGGCGGCCGCGGGCATCCTCGCGGTCGAGGCCTACCACTCGGGCATCGTGCGCACGCTGCTCTCCGAGAACGGCCTGAGCGCCCCGACCAACCTCATCTCCGACGCCCGCGACCAGCTCGACGGCACCGGTGCCGACAAGGACCAGGGCATCACCGCGGACGGTGACCGGCCCAACCTGGTGCCGACCGACCGCGACGGGATCGCCTTCAGCCGCTCGCCGCAGGAGGTCCTGAACATCGTCTACCTGACCCCGGGCGGCGGGGTCGACCGGGGCGGGTTCTTCCCCGACGGCATCAAGGGCGGGATCCGCACCACCTGATCCGCACCGCCTGGTCAGCATCGCCTGGTCGGCATCACCGGAAACGCGTCGGGTCCCTGCCCCCCGGGGAGGAGGGCAGGGACCCGACGACGGGCCCGACGGCGGCGACCCGCTCAGGCGTTGGCGACCAGACCGACCTCGGCGGCCGTGGCCAGACCCTCGTGGTGCGGGAGGACCCGGACCGTGTACCCGAACGGACCGGTCTGCCGCAGCGTCAGCTGCCCCTCGAACCGGTGCCGCCCGTCACCGAAGTCCTCGGCCGGGGTCAACGGCACGATCCCGCTGGGGCGCAGCTCGTCGGCGTCGTTCACCCGTCCGTGGACCACCTGCACCTCCACGTCCTGGGGGCGGATCGACTCCAGCGTCACGAACGCGCGGACCTGGACGACGTCCCCGATCTGGGCGGAGTCGCCCACGCCGGAGGACTCGACGTGGTCCACCCGGACCCGGTCCCAGTGCTGCCGCAACCCCGCCTTCCAGACCGCGAGGTCGCGCGCCCCGGCGGCACCGTCGGCGGTCGCCGCCCGACCGGCACGGGCGGCGGGCACGTACAGCTGCTGGACGTAGTCCTGCACCATGCGCGAGGCGAGGACCTTGGGCCCGAGCGAGGCCAGCGTGTGCCGCACCATCTCGAGCCAGCGGGTGGGCAGGCCCCGCTCGTCCCGGTCGTAGTAGCGGGCCGCGACCGAGTTCTCGACGAGGTCGTACAGCGCGGCCGCCTCGAGGTCGTCACGACGATCCGGGTCGTCGATGCCGTCGGCGGTGGGGATCGCCCAACCGTTGCCGCCGTCGAACCATTCGTCCCACCAGCCGTCGAGGATGGAGAGGTTCAGGCCGCCGTTCAGCGCCGACTTCATGCCCGACGTGCCGCACGCCTCGAAGGGGCGCAACGGGTTGTTGAGCCACACGTCGCAGCCCGGGTAGAGCGTCTTGGCCATCGTGATGTCGTAGTTCGGCAGGAACACGATGCGGTGCCGCACGGCCGGGTCGTCGGCGAAGTGGACCATCTGCTGGATCAACCGCTTGCCCGTCTCGTCGGCCGGGTGCGACTTGCCGGCGATGACGAGCTGCACAGGACGTTCGGGGTGCAGGAGCAGCGCCCGCAACCGTTCCGGGTCGCGCAGCATGAGGGTGAGCCGCTTGTACGTGGGGACCCGCCGGGCGAACCCGATGGTGAGGACGTCGGGGTCGAGGACGTCGCGCGTCCAGGCGAGCTCCGCCTCCGAGGCGCCCCGCTGCATCCAGGACAGCTTGAGCCGGCGACGGGCGTCCTCGACGAGGCGACCGCGCAGCACGCGCCGCGTGCGCCAGATCTCCTCGTCGGGGACCTGGTCGACCTTCTCGAAACCCTTGCCCTCGCTGACCAGCTCGGTACCGATGTACTGCTTGCCCATCGCGATGACCTCGGGAGCCACCCAGGTGGGGGCGTGGACCCCGTTGGTGATCGAGGAGATCGGCACCTCGGGCGCGTCGAAACCGGACCAGAGCCCCTGGAACATGCCCCGGCTGACGGCTCCGTGCAGCTGCGAGACCCCGTTGGCCCGCTGGGCCAGGCGCAGACCCATGACGGCCATGTTGAACACGCTCGGGTCGCCGCCCGGGTAGTCCTCGGCGCCGAGCGCGAGGATCTTCTCGACACCGACCCCGGGCAGGGCGTTGTCCGAGCCGAAGTACAGCTCGATCTGGTCGCGTCCGAACCGGTCGATGCCGGCGGGGACCGGGGTGTGGGTCGTGAACACGGTCGCGGCCCGGACGGCTTCCAGGGCCTCCCCGAACTCCAGCCCGGCGGCGACGTGCTCCCGGATCCGCTCCACCCCGAGGAAACCCGCGTGGCCCTCGTTGGTGTGGTAGACCTCGGGCGTCGGGGCCCCGGTCAGCCGCGACCAGAGCCGCAGCGCCCGCACCCCACCGACGCCGCAGAGCAATTCCTGCTGCAACCGGTGCTCGCCCCCGCCGCCGTACAGACGGTCGGTGATGCCGCGGGCGGCCTCGTCGTTGCCCTCGACGTCGGAGTCGAGCAGCAGCAACGGGACCCGCCCGACCTGGGCCTTCCAGACCTGGGCGAACAGGGTGCGGCCACCCGGCAGGTCCACCGAGACGCGCGCCGGGCTGCCGTCCTCCTCGCGCAGCAGCGACAGCGGCAACCCGTCGGGGTCGAGCACGGGGTAGGTCTCCTGCTGCCACCCGTCGCGCGACAGCGACTGCTTGAAGTACCCGGTGGCGTAGAACAACCCGACGCCGACGATCGGCACCGCGAGGTCGGAGGCCGACTTCAGGTGGTCGCCCGCGAGGATCCCGAGCCCGCCGGAGTACTGCGGCAGCGCACCGGTGATGCCGAACTCCATCGAGAAGTACGCGATGGCGCGGGGGGCGTCGGCCCCCAGCGAGGCGTACCAGCCGGGTCGGGCCAGGTAGTCGCGCAGGTCCGCGGCGGCGCGGTCCACCCGGCCCACGAACTCGGGGTCGGTCGCGAGCTGCTCGAGCCGCTCGGTGCCGAGAGCCCCGAGCAGGGCGCCCGGGTCGCGGTAGCTGGCGACCCAGGCGAGCGGATCCATCGACTCGAAGAGTTCGCGCGTGGGTTTGTGCCACGACCAACGGAGGTTGCTCGCCAGCTCGGCCAGGGGCGCGAGGGGGGCGGGCAGGACGGTGCGGACGGTGAAGCGCCTGATTGCTCTCACGACCATGGACCCTAGTGCCGGACCCCCGACGCCGACAGGGGCGGGCGATCCGCGTGTCGGCATGATCCCCCGCGGCCCGGACGGCCCGGGCAGGGGCCGCCGAACCGGACCGGAACGGACCCCGACGGGTCTGCTCGGACCGGCCCGGACCCGGGGGACGCCCGCGGCGGGAGGAGAACGGGCGTCTGCTCGCGCGGGTCACCCGGCCTCGGTAGGTTGCCGGGCGTGACGACGAAGCAGCGGCCCCAGCGTCCGTCGACCGTTCCCCGTCCGAGCCCCGACTCCCCGGCGGGCACCGCCGCGGCGGCCACGCCGGCCGCGCCGGTCGCACCCACCACCCCGCCCGCTCCGCCGCCGGACCCCTGGCGCGGCCGGGGCGGCAACATCGGACGCATCCCCGTCACCGGGGTCGCCCCGCTCGTCGACGGGGGTCGCTGGCCCACCAAGGCCGTGGTCTGGGAACAGATCCCGATCTCGGCGACGGTGTTCCGCGAGGGGCACGACGCGGTGGCCGCGACCGCGGTGCTCACCCGCCCCGACGGCAGCGAGATCAGTGCCCGCATGACCCTCGGGACCCCCGGCGTGGACGACCACCACGCCGTGCTCACGCCCGACGTCGAGGGCGACTGGCAGCTGCGCGTCGAGGGCTGGTCGGACCCGTACGGCACCTGGGAGCACGACGCCACCATCAAGGTGCGCGCCGGCGTCGACGTCGCCCTGATGCTCGAGGAGGGCGCGCGCCTGCTGCAGCGCGCCGCCGAGATGCCGGGTCGCGACGGCGAGGGCGCGGAGGTCCTGCACCGGGCCGCCGACCGGTTGCGCTCGACGTCGGCGGGCGACGAGGACCGGTTGCAGTCCGGGTTGACCCCCGACGTGCGCGCCGCCCTGGACCGGCTGCCGGTGCGCGAACTCCTCAGCCCCTCCCCCAGCTACCCGCTGCGGGTGGAGCGTCGGCTGGCCGCGTTCAGCAGCTGGTACTCGTTCGTCCCGCGCTCGGAGGGCGCGTGGTTCGACGAGAACGAGCAGCGCTGGCACTCCGGCACCCTGCGCACCGCCGCGGACCGCCTGCCAGCGATCGCGGCCATGGGTTTCGACGTGGCCTACATCCTGCCGATCCACCCGATCGGCCGGACCAACCGCAAGGGCCCCAACAACACCCTCGACGCGGGACCGGCCGATCCGGGTTCGCCCTACGCCATCGGCGCGGCCGAGGGTGGGCACGACACCATCCACCCCGACCTGGGCACCTTCGAGGACTTCGACCACTTCGTCGCCCGCGCGCGCGAGCTCGGTCTGGAGGTCGCCCTCGACCTGGCCCTGAACTGCTCGCCGGACCACCCGTGGGTGCGTGAGCACCCCGAATGGTTCACCACGCGGGCCGACGGCTCGATCGCCTTCGCCGAGAACCCGCCGAAGAAGTACCAGGACATCTACCCGCCGAACTTCGACAACGACCCCGAGGGGATCTACGCCGAGGTCAAGCGGGTCGTCGACCTGTGGATCGCGCACGGGGTGACCCTGTTCCGGGTCGACAACCCCCACACCAAACCGGTCGAGTTCTGGGAGTGGCTCATCGCCGCGGTCCGGGCCGAGCACCCGGAGGTCGTCTGGCTCGCGGAGGCCTTCACCAAACCCGCGATGATGCACACGCTGGCCAAGGTGGGGTTCCAGCAGTCCTACTCCTACTTCGCCTGGCGCAACGCCGCCTGGGAGATCCGCGAGTACGTCGACCAGCTGCAGCACGAGTCCGCCCACTACATGCGGCCGAACTTCTGGCCCACCACCCACGACATCCTCACCCCGACCATGCAGTACGGCGGGCCGCCGGTGTTCAAGCTCCGCGCCGCCCTGGCCGCGCTGCTGTCGAACTCCTGGGGCATCTACACCGGGTACGAGCTCGTGGAGCACGTCGCCCGGCCGGGGGCCGAGGAGCAGATCGACAACGAGAAGTACCAGTACCGTCCGCGCGACTTCGCCCGGGCCGAGCACGAGGGCCGCAGCCTCGCGCCGTACCTCACCCGGCTGAACGAGATCCGCAACGCCCACGGTGCGTTGCAGCAGCTGCGCGGCACCGTCTTCCACGGCAGCGACGACGAGAACATCCTGTGCTTCTCGCGCCGGCTCGTGGACGGCCACGGCGAGGACCTGGTCATCGTGGTGGTCAACCTCGACCCGCACGCGGCCCGGGAGACGACCGTGCACCTGGACCTCGGCGCGCTCGACCGGCAGTGGTGGCAGCGGTTCGAGGTGACCGACCTCATCACCGGGGACACCTTCGAGTGGGGTGAGCACAACTACGTGCGGCTCGACCCCCACCACGAACCCGTCCACGTGCTGCACGTCCGGCAGCGGTGAGGCGCGTGACCGAGAACCCGACCCCGTCCTCCACGTCCCCCGACCACGATCTGCTGACCCTTCTCGGCGACTGGGTCCCCCGGCAGCGCTGGTACGCGCACAAGGGATCCGCGGCCGAGGTCGTCCGGCTGGAACGCAGCGACCTCGACGAGAGCGGTGTCGCGCAGCTGCTGGCGCTGACGATGCGCTCGGGCGCGGGTCCGGGCGGGGAGACCACCGTCTACGCGGTCCCGGTGACCCTGCGCCCGGCGCCGGACCCGGACCTGGCGCACGCCCTCGTGGGCCACCTGCCGGCCGGGCCGGACGGGGCCGGGGACCCGGCGTGGGTCTACGACGGCCCCCACGACCCGACCTGGACGTGGGCCCTGCGGGCCCTCGTGCTGGCCGAGGAGGGGGTGGGTGACGCGGCCTTCGGGGCGGGGGGGGCCACGGCCGACGGCGGGCTCGTCGTCCCGCTGGAGGCCCGGGCCAGGGTCCTCACCGGGGAGCAGTCGAACACCTCGATCGTGCTGACCGGCACCGAGGAACCGATCGGCCCCCCGGTCATCGCCAAGGTCTTCCGCGTCCTGAACCCCGGCGACAACCCCGACGTCGTCGTGCAGACCGCCCTGGCCGAGGCCGGCTGCCGTCGCGTCCCCCGCCCGGCCGGGTGGGTCGACGGGCACTGGACCGGTGCCGAGGGTGCGCGGGTGCAGGGTCACCTGGCCCACCTCACCGAGTTCCTGGCCGGTTCCGAGGACGCCTGGAAGGTCGCCTCCGCCGCGGCGGTCGCCGGGCGGGACTTCTCGGTCGAGGCGGCCGAGCTCGGGCGGGCCACGGCCGAGGTCCACGCCACCCTCGCCCGCACGCTGCCCACGGTGCCGGCGACGGCGGAGCGTCTCGCCGTCCTCGCCGACGGCCTGCACGCGCGGGTCGACTGGGCGGCCGCGGCCGCCACCGAGCTGGCCGGGCTGCTGGAGCCGGCCCACGCGCGCGTCGAGGCGGTCCGGTCGGTCCAGGCCGCCCCGGACCTGCAACGCGTCCACGGCGACTACCACCTCGGGCAGGTGCTGCACTCGGCCGAGCGCGGCTGGGTGCTGCTCGACTTCGAGGGCGAACCCCTGCGTCCCCTCGCCGAACGGTCCGAGCCGGACCTCGCGCTGCGCGACGTCGCCGGGATGCTGCGCTCCTTCGACTACGCGGCCGGCTCGGCCACGGCGGCCGGGGGGGCGGGCGAGGCGGCCGCGGCCTGGGCCACCGCCGCCCGGGACGCCTTCCTGCAGGGGTGGAGCGAGGTCAGCGGGGTGGACCCGCGGCGGACGGGCAGCGAAGCCGCCACGCTGCTGGCCGCGCTGGAGCTGGACAAGGCCCTGTACGAGGTGGTCTACGAGGTCCGCAACCGACCCACCTGGGTCTCCATCCCGCTCACCGCGGTCCGTCGCCTGCTCGCCTGACCCGTCCCTGCCCCGAGCCACCGAGAATTCGCCACCCACCCCCGATGACGGGAGACTCCCCGCATGTCTGAGCACTCGTCCACGTTGCAGCCCCCGCACGTCAGCGCCGGTGAGCTGGCCCAGGTCGCGGGGGGCGCGCACTGGGCGCCGCACTCGATCCTCGGGGCCCACCCGGTCGAGGGGGGCGTCGGGTACCGCGTGCTGAAGCCCTTCGCCACCGAGGTCACCGTCCTCACCGAGGACGGAGGACGCGTCCCCCTCCGGCACGAGCAGGACGGGATCTGGGCCGGGGTCGCGGCGGGCGGGCGCAACGGGGACTACCGCGTCGAGGTCGCCTACGGCGACGGCGTCGCCCACGTCCTGGACGACCCCTACCGTTTCCTGCCCACGCTCGGCGAGGTCGACCTGCACCTCATCGGGGAGGGTCGTCACGAGCAGCTCTGGGACGTCCTGGGCGCGCACGTGAAGCGGTGGCCCGGGGTGCTCGGCGACGTCGAGGGCACCGCCTTCGCCGTGTGGGCGCCCAACGCCCGGGCCGTGCGCGTCGTCGGCGACCACAACCACTGGGACGGGCGTCAGCACTCCATGCGGTCGCTGGGGTCCTCCGGGGTATGGGAGCTGTTCGTGCCCGGCGTGACGGCCGGCAGCCGCTACAAGTTCGAGATCCAGGGACCGGACGGGCACTGGAACCAGAAGGCCGACCCGATGGCCCAGGCGACCGAGGTGCCGCCCTCGACGGCGTCGGTGGTCACCGAGACCGCCTACGAGTGGGCCGACGACTCCTGGATGACGAAACGGGCGCAGTCGGACCCGCACAGCGGTCCGGTGTCCGTGTACGAGGTGCACCTGGGGTCCTGGCGCCAGGGTCTCGGGTACCGCGAACTGGCGACCGAGCTGGTCGACTACGTGCGCGAGACCGGGTTCACCCACGTCGAGCTGCTGCCGGTCATGGAGCACCCCTTCGGCGGTTCCTGGGGTTACCAGGTCACCTCCTACTTCGCCCCCACCTCCCGGTTCGGCTCCCCCGACGAGTTCCGTCACCTGGTGGACGCGCTGCACGAGGCCGGCATCGGGGTCATCCTCGACTGGGTCCCCGCGCACTTCCCCAAGGACTCCTTCGCCCTGGCCCGCTTCGACGGGACCCCGCTCTACGAGCACCCGGACCCGCGCCGCGGTGAGCAGATGGACTGGGGCACCTACGTCTTCGACTTCGGGCGGTCCGAGGTCCGCAACTTCCTGGTGGCCAGCGCCCTCTACTGGCTGGAGGAGTTCCACATCGACGGCCTGCGGGTCGACGCGGTCGCCTCGATGCTCTACCTGGACTACTCCCGCGAGGAGGGTCAGTGGGCGCCGAACCAGTACGGCGGCCGCGAGAACCTCGAGGCCATCGGCCTGCTGCAGGAGACCAACGCGACGGCCTACAAGCGCTACCCGGGGATCATGATGATCGCCGAGGAGTCGACCGCGTTCCCCGGAGTCACCGGCCCCACGTCCGGCGGCGGTCTCGGTTTCGGCCTGAAGTGGAACATGGGGTGGATGCACGACACCCTCGACTACGTCAGCAAGGAGCCGGTCTACCGGCAGTACCACCACGGGGAGCTGACCTTCAGCCTCGTCTACGCCTTCAGCGAGAACTTCTGCCTCCCGATCTCCCACGACGAGGTCGTGCACGGCAAGGGGTCGTTGCTGCGCAAGATGCCGGGCGACCGGTGGCAGCAGCTCGCCAACGTCCGGGCGTACCTCGCCTTCATGTGGTCGCACCCGGGCAAGCAGCTGCTGTTCATGGGGTCCGAGCTCGGGATGGAGGCCGAGTGGTCGGAGTCGCGCTCCCTGGACTGGTGGTTGCTCGACACCCCGTGGCACAAGGGGTTGCACGACCTGGTGGCCGAGCTGAACGCCGTCTACAAGCAGCGTCCGGAACTGTGGGAGGACGACTTCAGCCCCTCCGGGTTCGAGTGGATCGACGGCGGGGACAACGGGCGCAACCTGTTGTCGTTCGTCCGCCGCGACGCCTCGGGCAAGCCGCTGCTCGTCGTCGTCAACTTCTCCCCGACGGCCTACGAGGACTTCCGGGTGGGGGTCCCGACCCCCGGGGCGTGGCGCGAGGTGCTCAACACCGACGAGGAGCGTTTCGCCGGTTCCGGCGTGACGAACCCGCAGACGCTGGTCTCCGAGGCCCGGGAGTGGAACGGTCGCGAGCACTCCGTCGGGCTGCGGGTCCCGCCGCTCGGGGCCACCTGGCTGGTGCTCGACAACAGCTGATCCCGGGGCCCTGACGACGTGGAGCGGATCTCGGGCCGCGAGGTCTACCGCAACGCCTGGATGAGCGTCCGCGAGGACCGGGTCCGCCGGGCCGACGGCGGCGAAGGGGTCTACGGCGTCGTCGACAAGCCGGACTTCGCCCTCGTCGTCCCCTACCAGGGGGACGGCGAGGGCGTCGCCGTGGACGGGGTGGCCGGCGAGGGGTTCTGGATGGTGGAGCAGTTCCGCTACCCCGTGGGGCGCCGGGCGTGGGAGTTCCCCCAGGGCACGTCGACGACCGGGGCCGAGGCCGAGGCCCTGGCCCGCGACGAGCTCGAGGAGGAGACCGGCCTGCGGGCGGGGAGCCTGCACCGCATCGGGTTCCTTTACGCCGCCTACGGCATGTCCAGCCAGGGGTGCTCCGTGTGGCTGGCCACCGACCTCGTGGCCGGCAGGCCCCGACGGGAGGAGACCGAGGCCGACATGGTCAGCGGCTTCGTCCCGCGCGGTCGCGTCCGCGATCTGGTCGCCGCCGGGGGGATCGCGGACGGCCCGAGCCTGGCCGCGCTCTGGATGGCCGAGGCCCACCTGCCCTGACGTCCGTCGGGCTCGGCGTCAGCCGAGAAGTCCCGCCGCCGCGGCCGCGGCCACGCGCGCGGCCAACCCCTCGACGTCGGGCTCGGCGACCGGGCGGCCCAGCAGGAGCACCGACTGCAGCAACGGCCCGGTCACCGCGAGCACGACCGCCTCGCCGTCGGTGCCCTCGGGCACCTCACCCCGCGACCGGGCCCGCTCCACCACGGCCACCGCGGCGCCCAACCGGTCGCTCCAGAAACCGTTGAGCTCGGTGGCGGCGGCCTCGGAGCGGAACGAGGCCGCCAGCAGGGCCACGGCCAACGTCGGCCGACCCTGGTGGGCCCCGACGACCTCCTCGGCCAGGGCGGTCAGGTCGCCCGCCAGGCTGCCGGTGTCCGGCGGGGTCCACGCGCTGTCCCGGGCCGCGCGGACGGCGTCGGCCAGCAACCCGCCCACGTCCCCCCACCGCCGGTAGACGGTGGCCCGGTGCACGCCGCTGCGCTGGGCGACGCGGTCGACCGTCAACCCTTCGACCCCGGACTCCAGCAGCTCCGCCCGGACCGCGCGGAGCACGGCCGTGCGGACGCGTTCGCTGCGCCCGGGGACCTCCAGATCGCTCAGGAGGGGTCGCTCAGAACAGTGCGCGGGACAGCGCCAGGCGCGCCTTGGCGACCCGCGGGTCGTCGGGGCCCACGACGGCGAACAGCTCGAGCAGGTGGGTCCGGGCCGCGTCGCGCTCCTCCCCCGCGGTGAGCGTCACCAGGCGGACGAGACGGGCGAAGGCGTCCTCGACGTGACCGCCGGCCAGGTCGAGGTCGGCGGCGACGAGCTGGGCCGCGACGTCGGTCGGCGCGGCGGCCGCGGCCGACCGCGCGGCGTCGGCGTCGACGCCCTCGAGCCGGCGCAGCACCCCGACCCGGGCCAGTCCCGCGGTCGCCTCGACGTCGCGCGGGTCCTGGGCCAGGGCCTTGTGCCAGGCGGCCGCGGCGGCGTCGAGGTCGCCGGTCTCGAGCGCGGCGAGGGCCTCGGCGTGCAGCGGGGGCAGCGGCGGGGCGGACGGCTCCGCGGCCTGGTCGACGTCCTCGGCCCCGGCGAGCCGGCCCGACACGCCGTTGGCCTCGGCGACCCGCAGCACCTCCTCCAGCAGCGGACGCCCCTCCTCCGCGCTGGGGTAGCTACCGGTGAACAGCGGGATGGGCTGGCCCTTGACGATGGCCGCGACCAGCGGCACCGAGCGGGCCTGGAGGGTCTGCAGCAGGGACTGGGCGAGGTTGGGTTCGGCCTGCGCGTCGATGCGGGCCAGCAGCAGCCGGCCCCCGGCCTCGCCGACGAGGGTCACCAGGACCTCGGCCCCCGTGTCGTACCCCTCGGCCCACAGCTCCACCAGGACGGGGACCTCGGCCGACTGCTGGACGACCTCGGTGAAGTTCTGCTCGGTGACGTCGACGACGAACGGCGCCGGCGCCGCGGCCACCGGGTCACCCGCCTGACGACGGGCGACCTCCTCGCGGCGGGCGTTGCGGGCCGCGATCGCGCCGAGGTCCACGGCACCCCGGAGATTGAGCTGGGGGCCGGGCTGCGCGGAGGGCTGACTCATGGGCGACAGCTTCTCACGCAGGGCGACCCGGGCCGTCGAGGTGTCAGGACGCCTCGGCCGAGACCGGTCCGCTCTGCGCGGCCAGCACCCGCACCGTCCCCTGCGCCGGGATGGCGAAGGCGACGACCTCGTCGCGCACCACGGTCACCGAACGGGCCTGCTCGCGGCCGGCGAGCGCCGCCGTCGCCGCGTCGAGCGTGCCCGCCCGCCCCCCGGCCGGGCCGGACTGCGTGGTGCTCCACCGCATGGCCGCGAAGGCGATCGCGCCGCCGTCACGGGTACGGACCGCCCGCACCGAGTCGGGCAGGAGTTCCCGGGTCTGCTCGAACCGACCCCCCTGGGCCTGCAGCGAGGCGGTGTCGCGCTGGACCGCCTCCTCCACACCGGAGCGGAAGGCGTCCTCGGCGAACTGCTCGACGAACTCCGACTCGGTGTCGCGCAGCAGGACGTCGACGTAGCGCTCGGCCACCTGCTGCGGGCTCGCGACCAGGTTCGTGTCCTCGTCGGGGGCCACGACGTCGGCCCCGGCCGAGGGCGCGTCGGTGGTGGGCAGGCTCACGCCGGGCAGCAGCGAGGGCGTGGCCCACACCTTGTAGGGGGTTCGGGCCGACTCCGAGGTCAGCAGGGCGAACGACGGCTTCTCGTCGGCCCCCGCCCCCGTGACCACCACGAACCACCGCGGCCAGTCCTCCTGCCGGGGCAGCAGCGAGGAGACGGGGTCGAAGTCGTCGGCCCCGCCGGTGGCCGCCGGGGTGCCCCCGGCGGCGGCGATCCGGGCCGCGGCGGTGCGCAGGTCCAGCTCGGGGCCGGTGAGGCGCTCGGCCGCCGCGGTCGGGTCGGCCACCGGGTCGGCGGACTGCAGACCCGCGACGGCATCGGTCGTGATGCGCGCGGCCTGGGCGGGCGCGACGACCGGCAGCACCCGCTCCGGGGCGGGCGGGGTGGAGACGGTGGGCAGCTGGGCGCACCCGGCCAGCGGCAGCCCGAGGGCGAGGGCCAGCCCGAGCGCGCGGCGGGTGGGGCGGGTGCGGGTGCTCATCGGGCGCCCTCCTGGTCGGCGGGCCGGGCCTCCCGGCGGGTGGACCGCCGCCCTCGTCGCCCGCTCCGACGGGCGAGGACGAGCAGGAGGACGGCGAGGACGAGCAGCGCGGCACCCGCGACGACCAGCGGGACCGCGGCCGGGTGCCGCAGGGCGTCACCCTGGGCGTCCTGCAGCGGCCACTGCAGCGTCACGGTGCCGGAGAAGGGGGTCGTCCCGTCCCCCGTGACGAGGAGGACCGCGGTGTCGGTGGCCGGCCCGGCGGCCGCGCGCACGGCGTCGCCCTCGGTGGGCCAGCGCAGACCGGCGCTGCCGGTGCCGGACTCCGCGGTGATCCACACGTCGGAGGTGCGCGGGTCGCCGGCCGGTCCCTCGCCCCCGGTCGTCACCGTGGTGCGGGGGGCGTCGAGGGGGCCCGTGACGCCGGTGACGGTCTCGACCGCCGCGCCGTCGAGCCAGGCGGTCGCGTCGTCGGGACGGACGAGGGCGACGAAGACCGGGTCGTCGGCCCCGGCGGCGGTGACCCGCACCGTGGCCTCGGGGCCGCTCAGCGCCAGGACCCCGGGGGCCGTCACGACGGCCACCGGACCGTCACCGTCCAGCGTCGTGCTGGTGGTGAGGGTCGAGGGCGGGGCGAACGCGGTCAGCAGCAGGACGCCGACCGCGAGGGCCGCCGCACCGCCGAACGCGAGGAGCACGGCGAGTACACGCCTCACGGCTGGGCCTCCGAGGGGGTCCGGGGTCGGGAGCGCAGCCACCCTAACGGCCCGAGGGGCGCGGATCACCCACCTGAGTTAAGGTCACCCTTGCTTGTACCTGCAAGCATCGTCCTGGCCCGAGCGACCGATCACCGCGCCCGAACCCCCGTCCTGGGGCCCACCCGTCCGCGAAGGAGACCCGCGATGACCAGCACCACCGCACCCCCCTCCGGCACGCTCACCGTGACCCGCCCGAGCACCGGCCACTCCCTCGGCCTGCTCGCGCTGCGCCTCGTCGCCGGGGCCGTCCTGCTCACCCACGGCATCCCCAAGCTGACCGGGCTCGACGGCGTCACCGCCGCCGCGGCCGGCAGCGGCGTCCCGGCCCCGGAGATCGCCGGGATCCTCGTGGTCGCCGGGGAGATCGGCCTCGGCGTGCTGCTCCTACTGGGGCTCGCGACCCGGGTCGCGGGCGGGCTGCTGCTCGTCCAGATGGTCCTGACCTGGGTGTTCATGCACTCCGGCGACGGTCTGTTCATCGAGGGTCAACTCAACGGCGAGAACGCCGTGCTGCTCGCGGCGATCGGCGCCACCCTGCTCCTCACCGGGCCCGGACGGGTCGCGGTGGACGCTGCGCTGCGTCGCCGCCGGGCCTGACCAGCGGGCCCGCACGGGCCATCACGACGTGGTCCCGGGTCCCGGCGGGGGGCGGTCACTGACCGCGCCCCGCCTCCCCCTGGGTCCGCTCGACGGCCGCCTCGAGCCGTTCCAGCTTGCCGGTGAGCTCACCCTCGTGACCCGGGCGGATGTCGGCCTTGAGGACCAGCGACACCCGCGGACCGTGCCGCCCGACCGCCTCGCAGGCGCGGCGCACGACGTCCATGCACTCCTTCCACGAGCCCTCGACCGTGGTGAACATCGCATCGGTCCGGTGCGGCAGCCCGGACTCCCGCACGACGAGGACGGCGTCGGCGACGGCCGCGGTGACGGAGTCCGGGGCGGCCCCGACAGGGGCCGGTCCACCGGAGGGGGCGACGGAGAAGGCGACGAGCATGGCCCGCACGCTACCGGCGAGTGTGTCGCCCCGACTCCCGACGACGGCGCGCGGCTACGCTGACCCGCAGCCGACCGATCACCCTGCCGGGTGCGGTCATCACGCCATCACGTCATGCGGAGGTCCGCCGGTGTCCGAGTCCACCGAGCAGTTCGGCGTCGTCGTCCGCGGTTACGACCGGGGCCAGGTCGACGCCCGGATGCGACACCTCGAGACCGCCCTCGAGGAGGCCCGCGCCCGGGTCAAGGAGATCGACGCGCGCGCCCTGCGCATCGCCGGCGAGCTCGACACCGCCCAGCGCGAGCTGCGCGAGCGGGAGAACCCCACCTACTCCTCCCTCGGCGCCCGGGCCCACCAGCTGCTGAGCCTCGCCGAGGACCAGGCCAACGAGATGCTGCACTCGGCCCGGCGCGACGCCGACCGGCAGCGGACCGACGCCCGCCGCTCCGCCACGGAGACCCGCGAGGCGGCCGAGGGCGACGCCGAGCGCCGTCGCCACGAGTCCACCCGCGACGCCGACGAGCTGCGCGCCCAGGCCCGGGCCCAGGCCCAGGGCCTCGTGGAGTCCGCGCAGCGCACCGCGGCCGAGACCGCGGCCGCCGCCCACCGTGGGGCGGAGCAGATGCGGGCCGCCGCCGAGCACGAGAAGGCCGAGATGCTCGCGGCCGCCGAGCGCGAGGCCGCCGAGGTGCGCGCCAAGGCCGACCACTACGCGACCCAGGTCCGGGCCGCGGCCGAGGCCGCCGCCCGGGAGCAGGAGCTGGCCGTCGCCGCCGCGCGCGAGCGCGCCGCCGAGGAGGACCGGCTGCGGCTGGCCTCGGCCGCCGCCCGCACCGACGCGCAGATCACCGAGGCCGGACGTCGCGCCGCCGAGGCCGAGGAGCGGGTGCGTCAGGCGCTCGACGAGGCTGAGTCGGTGCGCGCCGACGCCCTGGCCCAGGCGGCCAAACGGATGGAGGAGGCCCGGCGCGAGGCCGACGCCGTCCTCGCCGAGGCCCGCGAGGAGGCCGCCCGGCAGCGCTCGGAGGCCAAGGCCTTCGCCGACCAGGTGCGCGAGGAGGCCAACGCCGAGGTCGACGGGCTGATGCGCCGCCGCGACGAGATCACGACCCAGTTCGACGACCTGCGCGAGAAGCTGGGCCCGCGCGGAGACGCCGACCAGTCCGGGGCGGGTGCGGGCGACGGGGTCGTGGACCTCACCGCCACCGGCGACCGCCAGGGCACGCCTGCCTGATCCCGGCGCCGACGGCCCCCGCGGCTCAGCCCCAGGTGGTGGGCAGCGGGGACCTCGTGGGGTTCACCCGGGCCACGATCTCGTCCAGGACCCGACGGACGAACGGTTCCCCCACCCACAGGTGCTTGGCCTTCTCCACCGCGACCAGTTCCAGCTGGGTGAGGGGCGCGAACCGCTCGCGGGCCTCGTCCGGGCGCAGGAAGTCGTCGAACTCCGGCACCAGCGCGGTGACCGGGACGTCGAGCTGCGCCCAGGCGGCGAGATCGCTCGGCTGCGACCAGCGCAACGGCGGCGAGAGCAGGATCAGTCTCTCCACCAACGGGTCCCGGCCGTGCACGAGCGCCAGGTCGGTGCCGAAGCTCCAGCCCAGCAGGCACACGTGCGGCAGCTCGCGGAACTCCGCGAACTCCAGGGCGGCGGCGACGTCGAAGCGCTCGGCGCCGCCCGCGTCGAACTCCCCCTGGCTGGTGCCACGGGGACTGGTCGTGCCCCGGGTGTTGAACCGGAGCACCGCGAGGTCGGCCAGCGCCGGCAGCCGGTTCGCCGCCTTGCGCAGGACGTGGGAGTCCATGAACCCCCCGGCGGTCGGCAACGGGTGCAGGGTGACCAGGGTGGCGACGGGGTCACGGTCCAAGGGCAGGGCCAGTTCGCCCACGAGGGTCAGACCGTCGGCGGTGTGCAGCTCGACGTCCTCGCGACGGGCCGGCAGCACCGTCGCGGGGCCGATCCGCTCCCCCGCGACCGGCGCGGGTCCGGTGCTCATGCGCCGACCCCCGCCCGGGCCGCCGCCGGCGCCACGAGCGACAGCAGCGCGGTGACGTCCTCGGGGCGCGTGTCCCAGCTGCAGACCCAGCGCACCTCGACCAGCCCGTCGCCCGCCTCCGGCCGGGTGTCCCAGACGTGGAAGGGCACCTCCGCCGCGGCGCGGTCCGCCACCTCGGGCGGCAGGAGGGCGAACACCGCGTTCGCCTCGACGGGCCGGGACAGCGCGATGCCCGCGGCGCGGGCCCGGTCGGCGAGCTCGACCGCGCACGCGTTGGCGTGAGCGGCGTTCTCCCACCAGAGGTTCCCCTCCAGCAGGGCCAGCAGCTGCGCCGAGACGTAGCGGGCCTTGGAGGCCAGCTGCAACGACTGCTTGCGCAGGCGGGCCACCCCGGGGGCGCGACCGGGGTTCAGCACGACCACGGCCTCGGCCATCAGGGCACCGTTCTTGGTCGCGCCCAGGGAGACCACGTCCACGCCGAGCGCACTGGTCAGCTCACCGAGGCCAACCTGGTGGAACACGGCGGCGTTGGCCAGCCTCGCCCCGTCCACGTGAACCCGCAGTCCCAGCTCGTGGGCGGTGCGGACGAGTTCGACCGTCTCCTGCAGCCCGTAGCTGGTGCCCAGCTCGGTGGACTGGGTGAGGGTGAGGGCGCCGGCCGGGGCGGCCATCGGGGAGGAGGCGTCGGCGACCAGCCGTGCGAGGTCACCGGGGTGGATCCGTCCGTGCTCGCTGGGGGCCGGGAGCAGCTTGATCCCCCCGACGTGCTCGGGGGCCCCGCCCTCGTCGTGCAGGACGTGGGCCACGTCGGAGCAGACGACCGACTCCCAGCGCCGGGTGAGGGCCTGCAGGGCGACGACGTTGGCCCCCGTCCCGGTCAGCAGGACGGCGGTCTCGGCGTGCTCCCCGAAGTGCCCGCGCACCACCTCCTCGAGCCGCCGGGTGTACGGGTCGGCCCCGTAGCCCATGACGTGCCCGGTCGAGGCCTCGCCCAGGGCGGCCAGGACGTCGGGGTGGGCTCCGGAGGCGTTGTCACTGGCGAAGCCCCGGACGGCGGGGTCGTGCAGGCGTTCCACGCCCGCTGACGCTACCCCCCGCGCGTCAGCCCCGGCGCCCGCGGTGCTCGAAGCAGGCCCGGTGCCAGTGCCGGCGCTCCGAGACGCCGTCCCCGGCCGAGAAGGTGCCGCGGGAGGGCCAGACGACGAGGTGCGGGACGCCGGGGGCGATCTCCTGCCGACAGCCGGGGCAGCGGTAGGTCTTGGCCGAGGAGTCCCCGCGCAGGGTCCGTACGATCCAGTCCCCGTCGGACCCGGAGACGCTGCGGTCGACCCCGCGCCCCGGCACGCCACGGGGTTCGTCGACGCGGCGGCGGTTGGCACGGGGCACGGGCAGAAATTTACCGGGCGGTGCCCCGGTGGTGTCCCCTCCACACCACCGAGACCACGCACCCGGTACACAGGGATACCGGGTGATCATGGTTCGGTGTTACACCCGCACCTGACCCCCTTTCGGGGGACACGGGCCGGAGCGGGCGACGGGCGGGCGACGGGCCGGCGCGGGCGTCGGGTCGCCGGGCCACCCCGTAGGCTCCCCTCCCGTGCGTCTCGTCATCGCCCGCTGCTCCGTCGACTACGCGGGACGGCTCTCCGCCCACCTGGCCCCGGCCACCCGGCTGCTGCTGGTGAAGGCCGACGGCAGCGTGCTGGTGCACTCCGACGGCGGTTCCTACAAGCCGCTGAACTGGATGTCGCCACCGGCCAAGCTCACGATCACGCCGGGCGGGGTGGACGCACCCACCGACGGCGCCGCCCCCGTCGAGACCTGGACGGTGCAGAACCTCAAGACCGAGGACCGGTTGGTCGTGACGATCACCGAGATCCTGCACGACTCCGCCCACGAGCTCGGGGTCGACCCGGGGCTGGTCAAGGACGGCGTCGAGGCGCACCTGCAGGCGTTGCTGGCCGAGCACATCACGACCCTGGGCGAGGGCTACCAGCTGGTCCGACGCGAGTACATGACGGCGATCGGTCCGGTCGACATCCTGGCCAAGGACGCCGAGGGCGCCACCGTCGCGATCGAGATCAAACGACGTGGAGAGATCGACGGGGTCGAGCAGCTGACCCGCTACCTGGAGCTGCTCAACCGCGACCCGCTGATCGCGCCCGTCCGCGGCGTGTTCGCCGCCCAGGAGATCAAGCCGCAGGCGCGCGTGCTCGCGACCGACCGCGGCATCCGGTGCCTGACCCTGGACTACGACGCCTTGCGCGGCATCGACGACCCGACCGCCCGGCTGTTCTGAGCCCCGCTGCCGCCCAGCGTCCGGTCGACCACGCTGCGCGCCCGGCGCAACCGCTCGGCCCGCACCGCGGCCTCGGCCGGGCTCGGCGGGCGGACGGCGCCGTCGACCGTCCCGGCCTCCTCCGGACGCGTCTCGGCCAGGGTGAGGACGCGGTGCAGCTTGGTGACCCGCAGCAGGCGCAGGGTGGGCAGCGTGACGCCGGCCAGGACGAGCCGACGGCCCCGGCGCTGCGCGCGGCGGTGGGCCCCCACCAGGACCCCGAGCCCGGTGGCGTCGCCGATCACGACGTCGCCGAGCTCCACCACCAGGTCGCCCTGGCCGTCGTCGACGGCGTGGTGCAGCGCGGCACGGACGTCGGGCACCGAGTGCACGTCGAGGTGCCCGCTGATCCGGACCCGCTGCCCGCGAACCGTCTCCTCGGCGCCGGCCAGCCGCGGGTCGAGCACGCGGGCCGCCCGCCGGGCGGCCACGTCCTCCGCGGCCGACGGGCGCGCCGGACGGATCCGGGACCCGTCCTCGGACGGTCTCACCGGGGCACCCGTGATCACGGGCGCGGCATTGCTCACGGCCATCTGTTCCTCCCCCGAGGACGCCGGTCGGTACACCGCTCTGACGCAGGACACCTCGCTCCGGTTGCATCGGAGAACGACATCGACGTCGTGCCCACCGCTCCGGCTCGTGAGTCCCAGCAGCCACACTGTGCCACCGATGCTCAGCGCAGGGTTGCCGAACACGGGTTGTGATGAAACCGTCACCATTCGCCCGGGGTCGGCGGTTCCCGGGCGGGGGTCCACACTGGAGGGGTGACCTTCGGCGGCGGGTACTACTACGCGGTCGGACCCGTGATGGCGTTCGTCTTCGTCGGGGTCCTGGTGCTGCTCCTGCGCTGGACCTTCAGCCACGGCCGCTCCCTCGTCGAGCGACGGCCGAAGAGCGGCAGCAGCGAGGAGTACGGCCTGCTGGAGGTCGTGGCCGAGCCCGCGACCTTCATCGAGGCCGAGGTGCTGCGCCGCGTGCTGGTCGACGCGGGGATCCGGGCGACGCTCGCCCCGACCACGGAGGGGCCCCGACTCATGGTCTTCCCCGAGGAGGCCTCGATCGCCCGGACCGTGCTCGCGGACCACCGCCGCCGCGGTTGAGGCGCGACCGCAAGGCCGGCCGGGAGGACCCCCGGCGGGTCAGCTGAGGCCCGGACCCTGTCCGGGCGGGGAGGACTCCAGCCACGAGGCGAAACCGGTGTACTCGTCCTGGGTCATCCCCAGCGCCAGGATCTGTCCCTCGTAGGCGCACTCGACGACGAGGGCCCCCGGCTGGACGGCCATCGCCTCGGTCGCGTCGGGGACCCGACGGTCCAGGACGAGGATCGCCCCCCGCGACAAGGTCTGCGAGGGGCGGGGCGAGAAGGAGAAGACGCGGTACCAGTCCAACCGGTCGGACTCGTACCGCGCCACCCCGAGGGCCCAACGACGGGCCTGCCCGGGGCGGCGCAGCGAGCAGTCGAACGTTCCGTACCGGTCGGTCAACCGGCGTCGGCGCAGGACCACGACGACCAGGCTGAGCAGGAGCAGCAGGGCGACACCGCCGGCGACCTCCAGGGAGACCAGCAGTTCTCGCACCTCGGCGCCTCCTCGACCCCGGTCCGACGTTCTCCGACGCTAGCCGGGCTCAGGAGTGCGGACGCGCCTCGGCGGCCGCACCCACCTCGACCGACTCGGCCACGATCGTGACCTTGTCGGAGTCCACCGAGAAGAACCCGCCGTCGACCTGGGCGGTCACCCCGTCGGAACCGGCTCCGACGATCTTGACCTCACCGCTCTGGAGCACGGCCAGCAGGGGTTCGTGACCGGGCAGGATGCCGATCTCGCCGTCCGCCGTCCGGGCCCGGACCATCGAGGCCTCGCCGGACCAGACCTGACGGTCGGCGGCGACGAGTTCGACCTGCAAAGCCACGTGAATCTCCTGTCGTTACGGGATCGGAGGGGACGGACGGCCTCAGCGGCCGCCGGTCTCCTTCTGGATCCGGTCCCAGTTGCGCTCGACGTCCTCGAGCCCGCCGACGTTGAAGAAGGCCTGCTCGGCGATGTGGTCCAGCTCGCCGTCGGCGATCTTCGAGAAGCCCTCGATGGTCTCCTTGAGCGGCACGGTGGAGCCGGCGACCCCGGTGAACTTCTCCGCCATGTAGGTGTTCTGCGAGAGGAACTGCTGGATGCGCCGCGCGCGGCTCACCGTCAGCTTGTCCTCCTCGGACAGCTCGTCGACCCCGAGGATCGCGATGATGTCCTGCAGCTCCTTGTTGCGCTGGAGGATCTGCTTGACCCGGACCGCGGTCTCGTAGTGGTCCTTCGCGATGTAGAGCGGGTCCAGGATGCGCGAGGTCGAGGTCAGCGGGTCCACCGCGGGGTACAGACCGCGCGAGGCGATCTCGCGCGACAGCTCGGTGGTCGCGTCGAGGTGCGCGAACGTGGTGGCCGGCGCCGGGTCGGTGTAGTCGTCGGCGGGCACGTAGATCGCCTGCAGCGAGGTGATCGAGTGACCACGCGTCGAGGTGATGCGCTCCTGCAGCACGCCCATCTCGTCGGCCAGCGTGGGCTGGTACCCGACGGCGGAGGGCATGCGGCCCAGCAGGGTCGACACCTCGGAACCGGCCTGGGTGAACCGGAAGATGTTGTCGATGAACAGCAGCACGTCCTGCTTCTGCACGTCGCGGAAGTACTCCGCCATCGTCAGGGCGGACAGGGCCACGCGCAGACGCGTCCCCGGCGGCTCGTCCATCTGGCCGAACACGAGGGCGGTCTTGTCGAAGACGCCGGCCTCGGCCATCTCGCCGATGAGGTCGTTGCCCTCACGGGTGCGCTCGCCGACGCCCGCGAACACCGACACACCGCCGTGGTCCTGCGCGACGCGCTGGATCATCTCCTGGATGAGGACGGTCTTGCCGACGCCCGCACCACCGAACAGACCGATCTTCCCGCCCAGCACGTAGGGGGTCAGCAGGTCGATGACCTTGATGCCGGTCTCGAACATCTGGGTCTTGGACTCGAGCTGGTCGAAGGCGGGGGCCTTGCGGTGGATCGGCCAGCGCTCGGTCACCTGGAGGGTCTCGCCCTCCTCCAGGTTCAGGCACTCGCCGATCGCGTTGAACACGTGGCCCTTGGTCACGTCACCGACCGGCACCGAGATCGGCGCGCCGGAGTCGACGACCGGGGCACCGCGGACCATGCCGTCGGTCGGCTTGAGGGAGATCGCGCGGATCATGTTGTCGCCCAGGTGCGAGGCGACCTCGAGGGTGACCGTGGAGGTCTCCCCGCCCATGGTGACCTGGGTGGTCAGGGCGTTGTTGATCTCGGGCATCGTGTCGGTGGAGAACTCCACGTCGACGACGGGCCCGATGACGCGGGCGATCCGGCCGGTGGCGCCACGGTCGGTGGTGCCCTGTGCCTCGCTGACGGTGGCGGTCATGAACGGCTCCCTAGCTTCCTGAGTGGTCGTGCGGCGTCTGTGCTGCTGGTGTTCGGGTGGATCAGGACCGAGAACCGGAGGAGGCGAGCGCGTCCGCGCCGCCCACGATCTCGCTGATCTCCTGGGTGATCTCCGCCTGGCGGGCGTTGTTGGCGAGCCGGGTCAGCTTCTTGACCAGCTCGTCGGCGTTGTCGGTGGCCGACTTCATCGCCCGCTGCCGGGCCGCGAGCTCGGAGGCCGCGGCCTGCTGGAGGCAGTTGAAGATCCGGCTGTTGACGTACTTGGGCAGCAGCGCGTCGAGCACCGCGTCGGCGCTCGGTTCGAACTCGTAGAGCGGGGTGAGCTCGCCGTCGTTCGGCCCCTGGCCCTCGACGACCTCCAGCGGCAGCAGCCGGATGACCCGGGCCTCCTGGGTGACCATCGAGACGAAGTGCGTGTAGACGACGTGGATCTCGTCGATCCCGCCCTGCTCGTACTCCTTGCCGAAGTCGGCCACGAGCCGCTCGCCGATCGCCTTGGCGTCGGAGAAGGCGGGCTTGTCGGTGAAGCCCACCCACTCCTCGACCACGGGACGACGACGGAAGCGGTAGAACGCGCTGGCCTTGCGGCCCACCAGGTACGGCGCGATCTCCTTGCCCTGCTCGCGCAGGGCCGCCGTCACGCGCTCCCCCTCCCGCAGGATGGAGGAGGAGTAGGAGCCGGCCAGCCCGCGGTCGGAGCTGCACACCAGCACCGCCGCGCGCCGGACCTCGGGCTTCTCGGTGATGAGCGGGTGGTCCAGCGAACTGTTCGCCGCCGCCGCGCTCACCGCCCGGGTCAGGGCCCGGGCGTACGGGGTCGACGCCCGCACCGCGGCCTGCGCCTTGACGATGCGCGAGGCCGCGATGAGCTCCATCGCCCGGGTGATCTTCTTGGTCGCCTGGACCGAGCGGATCTGCCGCCGGTAGGCCCTCAGCTGGCCTGCCATGTCCTGTTCCTCTTCCCTGCCGCTCGGTCGCTCACGTGTCCTGGACGATCCCCGCCCGCGCTCAGCGCTTGCGGGTGGTGATCTGCTCCTGGGAGACGTCGTCCTCGTCGGTCTTGCCGTGGTCGGCGTCGGCCGGGACCTCGTCCTCGGAGGAGCCGAACTGCGGCTTGAAGGCGTCGATGGCCTTCTGCAGCTCGTCCTTGGCCCCGTCGGAGAACTGCTTGCTCTCCCGGATCCCGTTCATCAGGTCGGCGTGCTCGCGCTTGAGGTAGTCGAGGAACTCGCGCTCGAAGCGGGAGATGTCACCGACGGCCACGGAGTCGAGCTGACCGGTGGTGCCGGCCCAGATCGAGACGACCTGCTCGTCCAGCGAGAACGGCGTGTACTGCGGCTGCTTGAGCAGCTCGACCAGACGCGCACCACGAGCGAGCTGGTTGCGCGAGGCCTGGTCGAGGTCGGAGGCGAACATCGCGAACGCCTCCATCGACCGGTACTGCGCCAGCGTCAGCTTCAGCGTCCCGGAGATGCCCTTGATCGCCTTGGTCTGCGCGGCACCGCCGACGCGGGACACCGAGATACCGACGTCGATCGCGGGGCGCTGGTTGGCGTTGAACAGGTCCGACTGCAGGAAGATCTGGCCGTCGGTGATCGAGATGACGTTGGTCGGGATGTACGCCGAGACGTCGTTGCCCTTGGTCTCGATGAACGGCAGACCCGTCATCGACCCGGCGCCGAGCTCGTCGGACAGCTTCGCGCAACGCTCCAGCAGACGGGAGTGCAGGTAGAAGACGTCACCGGGGTAGGCCTCGCGGCCTGGCGGACGACGCAGCAGCAGCGACACGGCGCGGTAGGCCTCGGCCTGCTTGGACAGGTCGTCGAAGATGATCAGGACGTGCTTGCCGGCGTACATCCAGTGCTGGCCGATGGCCGAGCCGGTGTAGGGGGCGAGGTACTTGAAGCCGGCCGGGTCGGAGGCGGGAGCCGCGACGATGGTCGTGTACTCCATGGCACCGGCCTCCTCCAGCGACCGCTTCACGGCGGCGATGGTGGAGCCCTTCTGACCGATCGCGACGTAGATGCAGCGGACCTGCTGCTTCGGGTCGCCGCTCTTCCAGTTCTCGCGCTGGTTGAGGATGGTGTCGATCGCGATGGCGGTCTTGCCGGTCTGACGGTCGCCGATGATGAGCTGACGCTGACCGCGCCCGATCGGGATCATCGCGTCGATGGCCTTGATGCCGGTCTGCAGCGGCTCGCGGACCTCCTGGCGCTGCACGACCGTGGGGGCCTGCAGCTCCAGGGCGCGGCGGGTCTCCGCCTCGATGTCGCCGAGGCCGTCGATCGGCTGGCCCAGCGGGTCGACCACGCGACCGAGGAAGCCGTCGCCGACGGGGACGGAGAGGACCTCGCCCGTGCGGTGGACCTCCTGGCCCTCCTCGATGCCGCCGTACTCACCGAGGACGACGACGCCGATCTCGCGGACGTCGAGGTTCTGGGCCAGGCCCAGGGTGCCGTCGGCGAAGCGCAGCAGCTCGTTCGCCATGACCGAGGGCAGGCCCTCGACGCGCGCGATGCCGTCGCCGGCCTCGGTCACGCGCCCGACCTCTTCGCGCGCCGCGTTGCCCGGGTCGTACGACGCCACGAAGGCGTCGAGCGCGTCCCGGATCTCCTCCGGGCGGATGGTCAGCTCGGCCATGGGGTGCCCCTGCTCTCCTTCATCGGTCTTGCTCTCGAGGGTGCTGCTCACTGCTGTACTCACTGCGTGTCGGCCCAGTCTCCCCCACGGTCTGCGGGGGCGGGCCGGGTCGGGGGCCTGCTCAGCCGGCGAGCCGGCGGCGGGCCTCGTCCAACCGGTTGCTGATGGAGCCGTCGATGACGTCGTCACCGATGCTCACGCGCAGACCGCCGATCAGCTCGGGCTGCACGTCCACGTTGAGCCGGACGGCGCGCCCGTACTGCCGGGCGAGGCCCGCGGCGAGCCGCTCGTGCTGCTCGTGGGTCAACGGCTGCGCGGTCACGACGTGCGCGACCAGCTGCCGACGACGTTCCGCCGCGATCTCGACGTAGTCCTCCAGGGCCCGCTCGGCCCGCAGACCGCGCGGGGCCAGGGCGACCCGACGAGCGAGCTGCACCGTCTCCGGGCCGGCCCGCTCGACGAGCAGCCGCGAGACCAGATCGGTCCGCGAGGTGGTCGGCGAGGTGCGGTCGGCCAGCGCGTCGCGCAGCCCGGCGTTGCCGGCCACGAGGCGGGCGAAGCGGAAGAGCTCGTCCTCCAGCGCCTCGCCGCGACCGTTGCGCTCGGCCTGGACGACGACGGCGGTGACCGCCAGCCGCTCGCAGGCGTCGGCGATGTCGCGGGTGGCGGTCCAGCGACCCGCGGCCAGGGCCGCGACCGTCTCCAGCGCCGCCGGCGAGATCTTGCCCGCCAGCGCCCGACGGACGAGGTCCGCCTTGCCCGACCCCTCGCGGGAGGGGTCGGTCAGCGTGCGACGCAGGCTGACCGAGTCGTCCAGCAGCGAGGTGACCGCGAACAGGTCCTCCCCGGTGCGGCCCGCGTCGGCCCCGACGAGCTGGGTGTCGAGGACCTCGGCGGCGCGGGCGTAGCTCGCCCGCGCCGCGCCCGAGTCCAGGCTGCTCATCGCTGCCCGGCCCCGGCCTCGGAACGCTCCAGGTCGGCGAGGAACCGGTCCACGACGCCGCTCTGACGGGTGGAGTCGTGCAGGGACTCACCGACGATGCGCGAGGCCAGGTCGGTCGCGAGACGACCCACCTCGGCGCGCAGCTGCTGGGTGGCCTGCTGGCGCTCCGCCTCGATGGTGTGCCGCGCCGAGGTGGTGATGCGGTCGGCCTCGGCCTGCGCCTGCTCCCGCATCTCCGCCACGATCGCCGCACCCTGCTGGCGGGCCTCCTCGCGGATGCGGTTGGCCTCACCGCGCGCGTCCGCGAGCTGCTTCTTGTACTCCTCGAGCGCGGCCTGGGCCTCGGCCTGGGCCTTCTCCGCCTTCTCGACGTTGCCCTCGATGGCGGCGCGACGCTCCTCGTACATGGCCTCGAGGCGCGGCACGACCTTCTTCGCGACGACGATCCAGATGATGATCGCGAAGATGATGCCGACGATCAGCTCCCCGGTGTGGGGGATGATCGGGTACAGCGTGTCGCCCGACGCCTCTTCTTCCACCACGACGGTGGCGAGGGCATTCAGCACGGTTCCTCCTTCGGGCTATCGATCAAGTCGGCGGTCGCGGCCTGCGTCAGCCCTGGAAGACGAACGCGAGGGCGATACCGAAGATGGCGAGCGCTTCCGCGAGGACGAAGCCGAGGATGGCGATCGACTGCAGCATGCCGCGGGCCTCGGGCTGACGGGCCACACCGTTGATGTAGGCGGCGAAGATGAGGCCGATACCGATGCCGGGGCCGATCGCGGAGAGGCCGTAGCCGACGATGGCGAGGGAGCCAGTCATGCGCTGCATTCCTTTCGTTGCCGGTGCGCTCGTCCGCGGACCGGGGTTTGTGGGGGGACTTGCGGGGTGGTGGTCAGTGCTCGTCGGAGAGCGCCGCGGCGATGAACGTCGCGGCCAGCATGGTGAACACGTAGGCCTGCAGGAACTCGACGAACAGCTCGAACAGGGTCAGCGCGAACGCCATGCCGAACGTCGGGACCGACAGCAGCTTGAGGCCGATGCCGCCGTGGATCAGGAAGTACTCCGCACCGGAGATGAAGAGCACCAGGATGAGGTGGCCCGCGAACATGTTGCCGAACAGCCGCAGCGACAAGGTCACCGGCTGGATGACGATGATGGAGAGGAACTCCAGCAGCCACACGAACGGCACGATGGGTTTCGGCAGACCGTGCGGGACCAGGTTGCCCAGGTAGCCCCCGAGACCCTTCCGCTTGATCCCGACGTAGTGGTAGGTCAGGTAGACGAAGATCGTCAGCGCCACCGGGAACGCGTACCGGCTCATCGTCGGGTACTGGATCGGCGGGATGACCCCGAACAGGTTGTTCACGAGGATGATCGAGAACAGCGTCAGCAGCAGGGGCACGAACCGCAGGAAGTCGCGGCTGCCGATGATGTCGCGGGCGATGGTGTTGCGGACGAAGCCGTACACCGCCTCCATCGCCATCTGGCGCTTGCCGGGGACGACGGCCAGGCGGCGCGAACCGGCCAGCAGCAGCCAGATGATGAGCGGCGTCGCCAACATGAAGACGATGGCGGGCCGCGTGATCGCGAGCGCTCCGTCCCCGATGAGCGGCTGCCAGAAGATGCCTTGGTCGGGGCTGTTGAAGGTCTCCCCGCCGGCGGCGGCCAGACTGGCCAGGCTCACGTCAACTCCTCCGGACGAACGTCATCGTGGGTGCGGGGCGGCGCGCCGCCCGTCGAACTGGTCTTCGGGTCTCGCTGGTGCGGCGCGCGGTCGTGCGTACCGTACCGGAGCCACAGGTAGTACAGGGTCAGCGCCTTGCCGACGACGAGTCCGATGCCGACGACGAAGCCGGTGCCGATGAGCCGGTCGACCCCCCACCCGGCAAGGGCACCGAGGCCGGCGCCGACGATCAGGTAGGAGGTGATGCTCCAGGCGACCGACTCGGTGAGTTCGGAGGCGCGGTCGGGTCGGGCCACGCGCGGGGCGCGGGCGGCGTCGTGCAGGCTCACCGCGACCCCTTCGTCCCGGGGCCGTCGGTCATGAACACCGGGATCCGCAGCTTGACGAACCCGCGCAGCTCGGCGGCCAACCAGGCCACGGCGGTGACGATGACGGTCAGCCCGAGGGCCGGACCGTCGATCGCGTCGATCCGCGTCAGGGCGACCATCGCGATCCCGAGCAGGACCACCTTGACCGTGTAGACCAGCAGCGCGGTGATCATCACCAGGTGCGGGTTGGACCGGGCGACCCGGCCCATGACGACGAGGCGGGCCCCGAAGAACGCGATGACGATGGCGCCACCGAGGAGCGCGGACAGCCCCACGGCGGGTCCCTGCCAGATCCCGGCCACCAGGGCGCAGACCACGGCGATCACGGCGGCCACCGCGCTGGCGCGGCGGAGCAGGATGCCGAAGGCCGCGTCGGCCTGGCTTCCTGCACCGTTGCTGGTCACGTCTGCTGCTTCCTGTCGTCGGCGGGTCGTCCGAAGGGATTCGGCTCGTCGGCGGGGCCTCGGGGGGCTGCGGCGAGCACCCCGGGAAGGCCTCGTGAAAACTATCACGAGCGGCATCTCCTACAGGACGTAGAAGGTGAGAGAGGGGTCACGTCGCCCCGCTGCCGCTCGGCGTCGGGGCCTCGTCGGGGGCGACCTCCCCGGACGCGGTGCCCACCCCGTCCGTCCCGGACGAGGTCGGGACCGGTCCGGCCGCGGTGGCCCCACGGCGCCGGCGCAGCAGCAGGGGCCCGAAGGTGAACAGCGCGATCAGGCAGCCGGCCCCGGACGCCACGGCCAGCGCCTGCGGGAGCGGCAGGAACGCCGAACTCGCGGCCCCGAAACTCAGGAACGCCGCCCACGAGTACATGACCAGCACGGCGACCCGGTGCGAGTGGCCCATCTGCAGGAGCCGGTGGTGCAGGTGCTTCTTGTCCGGGTGCCAGAACGCCTTGCCCTCCCGCGTCCGGCGCACGATCGCGAGCAGCATGTCTCCCAACGGGATCAGCAGCACCGCGATGGGCAGCAGCAGCGGGAAGAACGCCGGGGCGATCCGTTCCGAGGACACCACCTCGGGGTCCACCGTGCTCGTCGCGGCGATCGTCGAGGACGCCAGCAGCAGACCCAGCATCATCGACCCGGAGTCGCCCATGAAGATGCGGGCCGGGTGGGAGTTGTGCGGCAGGAAACCCAGGCAGCAGCCCACGGTGGCCGCCGCGATGAGGGTCGCCAGCGAGGAGTAGTCGTCGGGCGCCTGCCCGCGCTGCAGCGCGTAGGAGTAGAGGAAGAACGCGATGGCGCCGATCCCGACGATGCCCGCGGCGAGGCCGTCGAGACCGTCGACGAAGTTCACGGCGTTGATGGTCACCAGCACGACCAGCACGGTGATCAGCATCATCGTCTGCGAGCTCAGCAGGGTGACCCCGCCGATGGGGAGCGAGAGCAGGCTGACGCCCTGCCAGCCCATGATCCCGGCGGCGATCACCTGGCCCGCGAGCTTGGTGATGGCGTCGAGGGTGACGATGTCGTCGGCGACCCCGAGGGCGCAGACCAGGAACGCGCCGACCAGCACCCACAGCGGCCCCGGGTCGGTGTCGAAGACCCGCTGCAGGAAGGGGGTCCGGCTGGCCACCAGCAGGGCCGCACCGAGCCCCAGGAGCATCGCCACGCCCCCCATCCGCGGGATGGGCACGGTGTGCACGTCACGGTCGCGGACCGGGGTCACCGCGCCCACCCGTTGGGCCAGCCGGCGCACCACGGGCGTCGTCAGGTACGTCACGGCGGCCGCGACGACGATGACGAGCAGGTAGGCCCGCACGGCTCAGGCGGGGGGTCGCGGGGTCGTCTCGCCCGCGGACACGGGTCCGGCGGCGGGTTCGGAGTCGGGTCCGGGTTCGGAGTCGGGTCCGGCATCGGTCCCGCCGTCGGCGGCGGGTTCCTCGGCCGGGTCCGGGTCGGCCCAACCCTTCGGGACGGCCGCGCGCAGGGTCGCCTCGCTCAGCGCCCCCACCCGCAGGATGCGCAGCCCGCCGTCGGAGGCGTCGACGATGGTCGAGGCCTCCCCGCGCGGGCTGGGCCCGCCGTCGAGGTAGATCCGCACGGAGTCCCCGAGCTGCTCGACGGCCTCCGCGACGGTCGTCGCGGCCGGACGCCCCGACAGGTTCGCGCTGGAGACGGCCATCGGCCCGGTCTTGCGCAGCAGTTCGAGGGCGACCGGGTGCAGCGGCATCCGCAGCGCGACCGTGCCGCGGGTGTCCCCGAGGTCCCAGGTCAACGACGGCTGGGCCCGGCACACGATGGTGAGGGCTCCCGGCCAGAACGCGTCCATGAGCTCGCGCACGGCGAACGGGATGGCCGAGGCCAGACCGTCGACGGTGCGCACCTCCGGCACCAGGACCGGCGGGGGCATCGCCCGGCCGCGGCCCTTGGCCTCGAGCAGCTTGGTCACCGCGGCCGGGGAGAAGGCGTCGGCACCGATGCCGTAGACGGTGTCGGTGGGCAGCACGACGACCTCGCCACGCTGGACGGCGCTGTGCGCGGCCGCGAGCCCGCGGTCGCGTTCCTGGGCGTCGGCACAGTTGAAGGGGGGCCTCACACCGAGGAGTCTCCCACCGCCACGACCGGCCCGGACCGCGACTCCCCGGTCAGCCCTCCCCCGCCGACCCGGCCCGACGCGCCGAGGTCGCGCGGGGACGGTCGGTGAGGTCGCGGTGCCCCGTGATCTCCGTCCATCCCCCGGCCGCGACGAACATGGCCCGGGCGCTGCCGGCCTGGACCTCGGCGTGCTCCAGGACGACGTACCCGCCGGGACGCAGCAGCGTCGCGGCGCGACGCAGGACCCGCCGCGGCACGGCGAGCCCGTCCTCCCCGCCGCCGTAGAGGGCCAGCTCTGGATCGTGCTCGGCGACCTCGCGCTCCTGCGGGACCGCTCCCGGTGGCACGTACGGAGGGTTGCTGACCACCACGTCCACCTGACCCCGGAGGTCCTCGAACGCCGTCGCCGCGTCCCCCAGGCGCAGGTCGAGGGGCACGTCCAGACGCTCGGCGTGCTCGTCCACGTTGCGCCGGGCCCACGCGTGGGCCAGCGGGTCCAGCTCGACGGCGTGCACGCGGGCCCCGGGCAGCTCGGTGGCGACGGCCAGCGCGATGGCCCCCGAACCGGTGCAGAGGTCGACCACGACCGGGCCGGCCTCCCGCCGGACCGCGCGGGCGGCGTCCAGCGCGAGCTGGGCCACCGTCTCGGTCTCCGGGCGGGGGACGAAGACCCCGGGCCCGACCCGCAGCGTGAGTCCGCGGAAGCCCGCGACCCCGGTGAGGTGCTGCAACGGGATCCGGTCGGCCCGCAGCGCGAGCAGCTCGGAGAACCGGACCGGGGTGACCGGCGTCCGCATCACCTGCAGGGCGCTCAGCCGGGACCGGTCGAGGCCGAGGTCGTGGGCGAGCAGCACCTCGGCGTCGACCCGCGGGGTGGGCACCCCGGCCGCGGCCAGCGTCGCGGTGGCCGCCTCCAGCAGGGATCGGACGTCGGAGGCGGACTCGCTCGGCACGCCCGGGACACTACGGGGTCGCGAGCGCGGTCCGGCCTACCCGGGCCACCCGCCCAGCAGGAGCGCGAGGAGAACGACGCTCACCAGCAGGCTGAAGCCCGTGCCGACGACCGGGACGACCCCGGACGGCCCCGGCAGGACCCGCCACCGGGCGAGGTGGACGACGGCGGAGAAGGTCGCGGCGCCGACCGCGACCGCGAACAGACCCGGGGGGACGACGGCCCAGGCCCCGATCCCGGCGAGCAGCGCGACCAGCAGGACCTGGCCCAGGACCCCGTCGAGGACGCCCAGCCGGGTGGCCGACGGGGCGATCCGCGGCCGCAGACCGTGCCGGAGCGCGGCGAGCACGGCCACCAGGACCAGGCCCAGGGTCACCCCCACGGGCAGGGTCAGCAGCCGCTGCGCCGTCGTCGGCGGGGCGACGTCCAACCCGAGCAGGCGGAACGCGATCGTCTGGGACTCGACGGCCGAGGGGGCGGTGAGGGCCACCCAGTCTCCCGTGGCCGGGTCCAGCGCCACGGAGGAGACGCCACCGGCCGTGGCACCGTTGTTGAGGAGCAGCGTCCGGCCCTGGACCTCGGCCCTGAAGAACCCCCAGCCGCTGCCGCTCTCCCCTCCCTGCCACGGGCCCCGGGGGCGGACCGCGTCCTGCCCGGGAGCGGTCCCCGCGGCCACCGCGGCCATCAGTCGACCCAGGTCCTCGGCGGTCGACCACACCCCGGTCCCCGCCGGGGCCGACCCCGCCGAGCGCCAGTCGGCGACGTCGCGCCCGGCGGCGTCGACCTCGTGGGCGTGCCCGGCGGGCCGGGGGTCGGGGTCGACGAGGGTGGCGCCCATGCCCAGCGGGTCGAGGACCCGCTGCCGCAGCAGGTCCGGGTAGGGGATGCCGGCGACCTCGGCGAGGGCGTGCCCGAGCAGGGCGTAGCCGAGGTTGGAGTAGGTGAACTCGCCCCGGGTCCCGCCGCCCAGCTGGAACTGCTGCGCCTCCTGCAGCACCGAGGCGGGGGTCTGGCCGCGGTAGGGGTTGCCCTGGGACAGGTTCGCCGCCACGACCCCGAGGGCGCGCCGACCGCCGACCACCCCGAGACCGCTGCGGTGGGTGGCGAGCTCGTCGAGGGTCACCGTGGCGAGTCCGGCGTCGAGACCGGCGTCCGGGTAGATCTCCCCCAACGTCGTCGTGGCCTCGACCTCACCGCGGGCGACCGCGTCGGCCAGCAGCAGCCCCGTGAGGGACTTGGTGACGGAACCGATCTCCTGCGGTGTGCCGGCCGTCATGGCACGTCGGGAGTCCGGGCGGGCGTCGGCGGCGCCGAGGGCCGCGGTGCGGACCGGCCCCCCGCGCGAGCCGGTGGCGACGGCGAGACCCTGCAGGTCGAGCCCCGCCGATGCCGTCCGCGCCCGCGCCGCGAGGTCGGCGTCGCCGGAGACCTCGGGGCCGAGGCTCGGCGGTCGGGGCAGCCACAGCAGGGCGGTCAGCACGGCGGCGACGAGCGCCGCGACCAGCGCCAGGCGTCGTGCGCGGGGCGGGGTCGTCGGGGTGGGACCGGTCTCGGTCCGGGCCGTCGTGCCGGCAGGGGCGGGGGTGGCGGGCATCGCCGTCACCGGAGCCCGGCGGTCGCCAGCAGGGTCAGCAGGGGGACGACCCGCGCGCCCGGGACGGCGTAGGTGCCGCGCCCGACGGCGTCGAGCCAACCGGCCTCGGTCAGCTGCCGCAGGTGGTGGTAGAGCTGGCCCGACGTGCCCAGCCCCTCCCCCAGCTCGGTGACGGTCCGCCTGCCCTGCAGCACCTTCAGCAGCAGTCCGAGCCGTACCGGATGGGCCAGGGCGGAGAGCGCCGCCACGGCCACGGTCGGGTCGGCGTCGAGCACGCTTGCGGCGTCCGCCGCCTCCTGCCACTCGTAGCGCTCCCCGCCGGGCAGGTCGACGGCGCCCGTCCAGAGCAGGACGGACCGCCCGTCGGAGCGCTCCTTCACGCCCCGCAGGGCCCAGAAGGCCTCGTGGTCGGTGACGGCGGCCGTGTCGGCGCGGGCGGCCTCGAGCGCCGCGATGCGCTTCTCGAGCAGGGACCAGCGTTCCTCGTCCATCACCTCATACTACGGATGAACGTAGATCGTGCAAAGGTTACGTAGTTACGACGTCGAGACGGACTCCAGCTGGGACTGCTCGTCGAGGTCGATGCAGGACCGGACCACCGGGTCGAGCGCCCCGTCGAGGACCTGGTCGAGGTTGTAGGCCTTGAACCCCGTGCGGTGGTCGGCGATCCGGTTCTCGCCGTAGTTGTAGGTCCGGATCCGTTCCGAGCGGTCGACCGTGCGGACCTGCGACCGGCGGGCCGCCGACGCCTGGGCCTCGGCCGCCTCCTGGGCGGCGGCGTGCAGGCGGGCCCGCAGGATGCGCAGGGCCTGCTCACGGTTCTGCAGCTGCGACTTCTCGTTCTGGCAGGACACGACGATGCCGGTCGGCAGGTGCGTGATCCGCACGGCGGAGTCGGTCGTGTTGACCGACTGCCCCCCCGGGCCGGACGAGCGGAACACGTCGATGCGCAGGTCGTTCGGGTCGACCTCGACGTCGACCTCCTCGACCTCGGGCAGGACGAGGACCCCCACCGCGGAGGTGTGGACCCGCCCCTGCGACTCGGTCACCGGCACGCGCTGGACGCGGTGCACGCCGCCCTCGTACTTGAGGAAGTGCCAGACCCCCTCCGGACTGAGCGTCCGCGACTTCACCGCCACCGAGATGTTCTTGTAGCCGCCCAGGTCGGACTCGGTGGAGTCGAGGACCTCGGTGCCCCATCCGCGCTGCTCGGCGTAGCGCAGGTACATGCGCAGGAGGTCCCCGGCGAACAGGGCCGACTCCTCACCCCCCTCCCCGGCCTTGACCTCGAGGATCACGTCGCGGGAGTCGTCGGGGTCGCGGGGCAGGAGGAGGCGCCGCAACCGCTCGGCCGCCTCGTCGGCCGCCGCCTGCAACGCGGGCACCTCGGCGGCCAGTTCCGGGTCCTCCGACGCCAGCTCGTGGGCCGCCTCCAGGTCGTCCGTGGCCGCGCGCCAGGTCGCGTGCGCCTCGACCACCGCGCCGAGCTCGGCGTACCGGCGTCCCAGCCGACGGGCCAGACCCGCGTCGGCGTGGACCGCGGGGTCGGCCAGGCGCTGCTCCAGCTCGGCGTGCTCGCCCAGCAACGGCGAGACGGCCTCGAACACGTCCGTCCTCCTCGGGGACTCGACCTCCCACCTCCCCGTGATCAAGGAAGGGTGGGGGTGGGAAAAGCGACGGCGCCGGCTCCCAGGAGGGAGCCGGCGCCGACAGGGGGTCCTACTTGGCGGCCTTCTTGCCGTACCGCTGCTGGAAGCGAGCCACGCGGCCACCGGTGTCCAGGATCTTCTGCTTGCCCGTGTAGAACGGGTGGCAGGCGCTGCAGACGTCGGCCTTCAGCTCACCGCTGGGCGAGGTGCTGCGCGTGGTGAACGTCGCTCCGCAGGTGCAGGTGACCTGGGTCTCGACGTAGTTCGGGTGGATATCGGCCTTCATGACTCTCCTCGATGCTCCGGGCGGATCCGGGTCGCCCCCTCGCGGACGAGGGACTCACGGCGTGAGCCGGTTCCTGATGGCTTCGGCCAGTCTCCCACAGGAGCTGACCCACTCCGGAACGCCGCGGGCCCGGTGGACATTCCGGGCCCGCGGCGTCCGCGGAGGTCGACGGCGGGACGACTCAGTCGTCGCCGTCCTTGTTGACCAGCGGCGTGGACTTCTGCACCTGGACCAGGAACTCCAGGTTGCTGCGGGTCTTCTTGAGGCGGTCCAGCAGCAGCTCGATGGCGGCCTGCGCGTCGAGCGCGGTGACGACGCGACGCAGCTTCCAGACGGTCTGCAGCTCCTCGCGCGACATGAGGATCTCCTCGCGGCGCGTGCCCGAGGCCGGGACGTCGACCGCGGGGAAGATGCGCTTGTCGGCCAGCTGGCGCGACAGCCGCACCTCCATGTTCCCCGTGCCCTTGAACTCCTCGAAGATGACCTCGTCGGCCTTGGAGCCGGTCTCGACCAGGGCCGAGGCCAGGATGGTCAGCGACCCACCGTTCTCGACGTTGCGGGCCGCGCCGAAGAACCGCTTCGGCGGGTACAGCGCCGAGGCGTCGACCCCGCCCGAGAGGATGCGGCCGCTGGCCGGGGCCGAGATGTTGTACGCCCGCGAGAGCCGGGTGAGGGAGTCGAGGAGCACGACGACGTCGTTGCCGAGCTCCACGAGGCGCTTGGCCCGCTCGATCGCCAGCTCGGCGACCGCGGTGTGGTCGGCCGCCGGACGGTCGAACGTCGAGGCGATGACCTCGCCCTTGATCGTGCGCTGCATGTCGGTGACCTCTTCGGGCCGCTCGTCGACCAGCACGACCATGAGGTGGCACTCGGGGTTGTTCGTCGTGATCGCGTTGGCGATGGCCTGCATGACCATCGTCTTGCCCGCCTTGGGCGGAGCCACGATCAGACCGCGCTGCCCCTTCCCGAGCGGCGACATCAGGTCGATGATCCGCGTGGTCAGGACGTTGGGCTCGGTCTCCAGCCGCAGCCGCTCCTGCGGGTACAGGGGCGTCAGCTTGGTGAAGTCCGGACGGTTGCGGGCCTGGTCGGCCGGGGCGCCGTTGACGGTGTCCACGCGCACCAGCGCGTTGAACTTCTGCCGCTGGTTGGACTGCTCGCCCTCCCGGGGCTGGCGCACCGCACCCGTGACCGCGTCCCCGGGACGGAGGTGGTTCTTCTTGACCTGCCCGAGGGAGACGTAGACGTCGTTCTGACCGGCCAGGTAGCCCGAGGTCCGGATGAACGCGTAGTTGTCGAGCACGTCGAGGATCCCGGCGACGGGCAGGAGCACGTCGTCGTCGTTGATCTGTTCGTCGATCTCGGGCGCACCACCGCCGGGGCCGCGACGGCCCTTGCGGTCGCGGTAGCGGTTGCGGCGACCGCGACGGCCACCGTCCTCGTCGTCGTCGTGGCGAGGGCCACGGTCGTTGCGCTGGTCGTTGCCGCGCTGCTCGTTGCGCTGGTCACCGCGCTGGTCGCTGCGGTCGTTCCGCTGCTCGTTGCGGTCGGTGCGCTGGTTGTCGCCGCGCTCGCGCTGACCCTCGCCCCGCTCGGAGCGGTCCTGCCGGGGGGCCCGCCCCTCGGCGGCGCCCTCGGCCCCGTCGCGCTGCTGGGGCTCGCGCACCGGCATGGACGGCAGCTCGACCTGCTGGTCGGGTTCGCGGACCCGCTCACGGCGGGCCCGTTCGCGCCGCGACGGGCGCTCGGAACGGTCGGGGCGCTCGCCGCGCTCCGGCCGGTCCACCCGGGCCTTGGTGAAGTCGTCGAGGGTGGGGATCGTCGGCGTCGAGGCGTCCGACGCGGCGGTCTCCTCCGCCACGGGGGCGGGCGCCGGGGACTCCTCGGCCGGCGGCGTGGCCGGCTGGGCGGCAGGCTGCGCGGTCGCTTCGGCGGCGGAGGCCTGGCCGTCCTCGGAGCGCTGCGCGGGCACCTCGGCGGCGGGGGCGCCGACGGGGGCCGAGGCCCGGCGCGGGCGGCGGGCCGGGGCCTCCGTGGGCGCGTCCGTACCGGTGACGGGCGCGGCGTCGGCGGGCGCGGTGTCGACGGGCGCGGCGGCGGCGGGCGCGGCCGGACGGGACGGGACGCCGGCCTGGTGGTCGCGGATCGCCGCGAGCAGGTCGACCTTGCGCATCCGGCCGGTGCCGGAGATGCCGAGCTCCGCCGCCAGGGCCTGCAACTGGGGCAACCGCAGCGCGGAGAGGCTGCCGGTGCGGCGCGGCGCCGCGGTACCGGCGTCGGCGGAGATGTCGGTGGTGTCGGTCACGAAGGTCCTTCCCCCTCGTCAGCGACCGGCCGTCAGATGGGCACAGTCGCGATGTCCGCCCGAGGATCGGGCGGTCTGCGGAAAACCACGGAAAGGCCTGACGAACGCCGTGACGGCAGGGCTCAGGCTGAGCGTGGGTGTGCACCCGTGACGGGAAGCCGTGCGAACCGGAACGCGAACCGCCTACGAATGTCGATGTAGGTGGCCGAGGTCAATCCCGAGCGGCCCATCGGTGGGGTGCTTCCTGGAATGGTACACGGCTCGACCTCGAACGCCCGCCCGTACCCCGGGTGGAGCAGTCGCGCGTGTCCCGGACCACCTCAGTCCAGGACCCGTGCGCGTACCCCGTCGGTCGCGATGGGCAGGTCGAGCACGCGCCATCCCGGCCCGGCCAGACCGGCGACCTCAGCGGCCCGCGCGGCCGGGGCCAGCACCAGCGCGCTCGGTCCGGCCCCGGAGACGACGGCCGCGAGACCGCTGCGGCGCAACCGGTCCAGCAACTGTGCGGTGTCCGGCATCGCCGGCGCCCGCTGGGCCTGGTGCAACCGTTCCACGGTCGCCTCCAGGAGCAGGTCCGGGTCGGCGGTGAGCGCGTGGACGAGCAGACCGGCCCGCCCGGCGGTGAGGGCCGCGTCGGCGTGCGGCACCGTCGCCGGCAGCAACGCGCGCGCCCGCGACGTCGCGAGCTCGGTGTCGGGGACGCAGACGACCGCGCGCACGTCGGGGTGCACGCCGAGCCGCACGGCGTGGACGGCACCGGGGTGCCCGGGCCGGCCGGGGTGCGCGTCGTCGTGCGCGCTCCAGGCGATCGTGAACCCACCGACGACCGCCGGGGCGGCGTTGTCGGGGTGCCCCTCCCACCGGGTGGCCTCGCGCAGCACCCGGTCGCGGGTCTGCGCGTCGTCCTCGTCGACGACCCCCGCGGCGGTGAGCAGCGCGCGCGCCGCGGCCAGCCCGGCGACGATCGCCGAGGCCGACGAACCGAGCCCGCGACCGTGCGGGATCACGTTGCGGCACACCAGTTCCAGACCGGGCGCACTGAACCCGGCCGCGGCGAGCTCCTCGCGGACGACCCGGGCCACCAGGTGCCGCGCGTCGGCCGGGACCTTGCCGGCCCCCTCGCCGTGCACCTCGATGCGGGTGCCCTCGGCCCCGGTCCGGGCCTGCACGACGTCGCGCAGCTCCAGGGCCAGGCCGAAGGAGTCGAACCCGGGGCCGAGGTTGGCGCTCGTGGCGGGCACCGACACCTCGACGGCCAGGCCCGACGGCAGCGGGACCGCGGCGGTGCGGTGCAGGTCGACCGGCGTGACCCCGCCGGCCGAGGGTCCGGGAGCGGTGATGGTCAGACCTCCATGCCGAGCGCCCGGGCGATCGTCACGGCGTCGGGCTGGACCCGGACCGGTGCGACCGGCCGACGGGACCCGTCGGGGGCGGCCAGCTCCAAGGCCCACTGCGGGTCCTTCAGACCGTGGCCGGTCACCGTGATGACGATCTTCTGACCGCGGTCGAGCTCACCGGCGCGGGCGGCGGCCAGCAGCCCGGCCGCCCCGGCGGCGGAGGCGGGCTCGACGAACACGCCCTCCTTGGCCGACAACCAGCGGTGCGCCTCGAGGATCTGTTCGTCGGTGACGGCGTCGATGCGCCCCCCGGAGTCGTCACGGGCGGTCGTCGCACCCGTCCAGGAGGCCGGGTGCCCGATCCGGATCGCCGTGGCGATCGTCTCCGGCTCGTCGACGGGGTGGCCCTTGACGATGGGCGCGGCACCGGCGGCCTGGAAACCCCACATGCGCGGCGTGCGCGAGGCCACGCCGTCGGCCGCGTACTCCGTGTAGCCCTTCCAGTAGGCCGTGATGTTGCCCGCGTTGCCCACCGGCAGGCAGTGGATGTCGGGGGCGTCGCCGAGGACGTCGACGACCTCGAAGGCCCCGGTCTTCTGACCCTCGATGCGGTAGGGGTTCACCGAGTTCACCAGCTCGACCGGGTAGGCCTCGGCCAGCTTGCGGGCCTGGGTCAGGCAGTCGTCGAAGTTGCCGTCGACCTGCAGCAGGGTCGCCCCGTGCGCGACCGCCTGGGACAGCTTGCCCATGGCGATCTTGCCGTCCGGCACGAGCACGGCGCAGCGGATCCCCGCCGCCGTCGCGTAGGCCGCCGCGGACGCCGAGGTGTTGCCGGTGGAGGCGCAGATGACCGCCTTGGCCCCGTTCTCGGCAGCCCTCGACATCGCCATCGTCATGCCGCGGTCCTTGAAGGACCCGGTGGGGTTGCAGCCCTCGACCTTGAGCAGCACCTCGCACCCGGTGAGCTCGGAGAGCGCTCGCGCGGGCACCAGCGGCGTGCCGCCCTCGTGCAGGGTGACCACCGGCGTGGTCGCGCTGACCGGCAGACGGTCCCGGTACTCCTCGATCAGTCCACGCCACACGTGCGCCATGTCAGGCTCCCCTCGAATCCGTGCCCTCGACCCGCATGACACCGGCGACGGAGTCCACGCTGTCCAGCTTCTGCAGTTCCTCGACCGTGGTCGAGAGCGCCGCGTCGGTCGCGGCGTGCGTCGTGACGACCAGGACGGCCCGGTCGACGCCGTCGTCGCCGGTGACCTGGCGCTGCTGCACCGTCTCGATCGAGACGTCGTGCGCGGCGAAGACCCCGGCGACCTGGGCCAGGACGCCCGGACGGTCGGCCACGTCGAGCCGCACGTGGTAGCGCGTCACCGTGTCGGCCATGGGCAGCACGGGGAGCTCGGCGTAGGCGTACTCCCCCGGGCCCCGTCCGCCGGCCCGGCGGTGGCGGGCCACGGCGACGACGTCGCCCAGCACGGCACTGGCGGTCGGCTGCCCGCCGGCCCCGGGGCCGTAGAACATGAGCTGCCCGGCGCCGGTCGCCTCGACGAAGACGGCGTTGAACGCCTCGCGGACCGAGGCCAGCTGGTGGTCCAGCGGCAGCATGGCCGGGTGCACGCGCACGCTGACGGCCTCGGCGCCGTCGGCGGTGCGGGAGCGCTCGCAGATCGAGAGCAGCTTGATGACGCAGCCCTGCTGCTGGGCGGCGAGCACGTCGGCGGAGGAGACCTCGGAGATCCCCTCGCGGTGGACGTCGTCGAGGCTGACCCGCGTGTGGAACGCCAGCGAGGCGAGGATCGCGGCCTTGGCGGCGGCGTCGAAGCCGTCGACGTCGGCGGTCGGGTCGGCCTCGGCGTAACCCAGGGCCTGCGCCTGCTCGAGGGCGTCGGCGAAGCTCTGCCCGGTCGAGTCCATCTTGTCGAGCATGTAGTTCGTCGTGCCGTTGACGATCCCGAGCACGCGCTCGATCTGGTCCCCCGCCAGCGACTCGCGGATCGGGCGCAGCAGCGGGATCGCCCCGGCCACGGAGGCCTCGTAGTACAGGTCGACGCCGTGCCGGGCGGCGGCCTCGTAGAGGGTCGGGCCGTCGGCGGCCAGCAGCGCCTTGTTGGCGGTGACCACGCCGGCCCCGTGCTCCATGGCCCGCAGCATCAGCGACCGGGCGGGCTCGATCCCGCCGATGACCTCCACGACGATGTCGGCCCGGGTGACCAGGTCCTCGGCGTCGGTGGTGAACAGCGCGGGGTCGACGTCGAGGTCGCGCTCGCGCCCCAGCCGTCGCACGGCGATGCCGATGAGCTCCAGGGGGGCTCCGACCCGGGCGGCGAAGTCCGCCGCGTTCGTCGTCAGCGCGCGGGCGACCTCGGTCCCCACCACACCGCAGCCCAGCAGCGCGACCTTCAGCGGCTTCACCGCAGTCGTCCCCTCACCGTTCGTCGTCATGTCCGCCAACCCTCTCACCCCGACGACCTCCGTCGGATCACGCTCAGCCCGCGTCCAGCGCCAGCAGGTCCTCGGGCGTCTCGCGCCGCACCAGCAACCGGGCCACCCCGTCGCGCACGGCGACGACGGCCGGACGCGGCACCTGGTTGTAGTTGCTGGCCATGCTCCGGCAGTAGGCGCCCGTCCCGGGCACGGCCAGGAGGTCACCGGCCCCGGCGTCGGACGGCAGGAACTCGTCCTTCACGACGACGTCGCCGCTCTCGCAGTGCTTGCCCACGACGCGGGAGAGCACCCCGGGGGCCTGCGAGGCGCGCGAGGCCAGCGTCGCGGAGTAGTCGGCGTCGTAGAGGGCCGTGCGGATGTTGTCGCTCATCCCCCCGTCGACGGAGACGTAGCGCCGCGAGGTGCCGCCCTCCAGCGCGACGTCCTTGACCGCACCGACCTCGTAGAGCGTGAAGGTCGAGGGACCCGAGATCGCCCGGCCGGGCTCGACGGACACCTTGGGCACGGCCACGCCCTGGACCAGGCACTCGCGCGCGACGATCTCGGCGAGCCTCGTCGCGATCCGCTCCGGCGCCAACGGGGTGTGCTCGGAGGTGTAGGCCATGCCGAAACCCCCGCCCAGGTCGATCTCGGGGAGGGTGACGCCGTAGGAGTGCTCGATGCGGGCGTGAAGCTCGAGCAGCCGTCGGGCCGACACCTCGAACCCGCCCAGGTCGAAGATCTGCGACCCGATGTGGCTGTGCAGCCCGCGCAGCGACAGCTCGGGCCGGGCCAGGACGGCCTCGACGGCGGTCAGCGCCTGGCCCCCGGCCAGGGACAGCCCGAACTTCTGGTCCTCGTGGGCGGTCGCGATGTAGGAGTGCGTGTGCGCCTCGACCCCGACGGTGACCCGGATGAAGACGGGGGCCACGACGTCCAGCTCGCGGGCCACGTCGGCGACCAGGTCGATCTCGCCGAGGGAGTCCAGCACGATCCGCCCGACCCCGGCGGTCAACGCCGCGTGGATCTCCGAACGGGACTTGTTGTTGCCGTGCAGCGCGATCCGCTCCCCCGGCACCCCGCCGCGCAGTCCCAGCGCGAGTTCCCCACCGCTGGCGGTGTCGAGGTTCAGACCGTCCTCGGAGATCCAGCGGGCCACCCCGGTGGCGATGAAACTCTTCGCCGCGTAGTAGACGTCGGCCCCGCCGCAGAGGTCGGCGAACGCGGTCGCGAACGCGTCGCGGAACTGCGCGGCCCGGGCCCGGAAGTCCTCCTCGTCCAGCACGTACAACGGCGTGCCGAACTGCTCCACGAGCTCGGCGACCGCGATGCCGCCGACCTGCAGCGAGCCGTCGGCACCGCGGGTGACGGTGCGGGCCCACAGCTGCGGGAGGAGTTCGTTGACGTCCGCCGGCGGGGTCAGCCAGGCGGGGACGACGGCGGTCGCCCCGTTGTGGGGGGCGTGCAGGGCGCCCGCCTCGTGGGAATGGGCCATCTCGTCGTCTCAGCTCCGTCGTGCTCGTCCGGCGGTCACATGCGGTCCGGGGCCGAGACCCCGAGCAGCCCCAGGCCCGAGGCCAGGACCTGCCGCGTGGCGTCGCTCACCCACAGGCGGGTGCGGTGCACGTCGGACACCTCGTCGTCGGCCCGCGGGGTGATGCGGCAGGCGTCGTAGAACTTGTGGAACCGGCCCGAGAGTTCCTCGAGGTAGCGCGCGACCCGGTGCGGCTCACGCAGTTCCGCGGCCCGGGCGACGACGGCCGGGTACTCGGCCAGCGCCGCCAGCAGCAGCGACTCCGTCTCGTCGGTGAGCAGCGAGGGATCGAACGCGTCCGCGCGGCGCACGCCGGCGCCCTCGGCGTTGACCGCCACGTTGGCCGTGCGGGCGTGCGCGTACTGCACGTAGTAGACGGGATTGTCGTTGCTGCGCCTGGTGAGCAGGTCCAGGTCGATGTCGATCTGCTGGTCGACGCTGGAGCGCACCAGGGCGTAGCGGGCCGCGTCGACCCCGACGGCGGAGACGAGGTCCTCCATCGTCACGACGGTCCCGGCCCGCTTCGACATGCGGACCGGGGTGCCCTCGCGGACGAGGTTCACCAGCTGCCCGATGAGGATCTCGAGGTTCACGCCCGGCTCGTCACCGAACGCGGCGCACATCGCCATCATCCGGCCGATGTAGCCGTGGTGGTCGGCGCCGAGCATGAGCACGCACCGGTCGAACCCGCGCTCGCGCTTGTCCAGGTAGTAGGCGAGGTCGCCGGAGATGTAGGCGGGGTTCCCGTCGGACTTGACGACGACGCGGTCCTTGTCGTCACCGAAGTCGCTGGTGCGCAACCAGGTCGCTCCGTCGGCGGTGTAGATGCGGCCGAGGTCGCGCAGCTTCTCGACCGCGCGCCCGACCGCGCCGGAGGTGTGCAGGGAGTCCTCGTGGAAGTACACGTCGAACTCGACGCCGAAGTCGGCCAGGCTGGTCCGGATCTCGGCGAACATCAGCTCCACGCCGACACGCCGGAACGTCTCCTGCTGCTCGGCCGGGGGCCGCGACAGCACGTCCGGCTCCTGGGCGATGACCTGGGCGGCGATGTCGGCGATGTACTGCCCGCCGTAGCCGTCCTCGGGCGCGGGCTCGTCGTGCGCACGAGCCATCAGCGACCGCGCGAAACGGTCGATCTGGGCGCCGTGGTCGTTGAAGTAGTACTCGCGGGTGACCTCGGCCCCCGACGCCTGCAGCAGGCGGGCGAGCGAGTCGCCGACCGCGGCCCAGCGGGTGCCCCCGAGGTGGATGGGGCCGGTCGGGTTGGCCGAGACGAACTCGAGGTTGATCTTCTGCCCGGCCGCCGCCGCACCGCGTCCGTAGGCCGCCCCCGCCTCGACGATGGTGCGGGCCAGCTCGCCGGCCGCCGCCGCGTCCAGGGTCACGTTGAGGAAGCCCGGCCCGGCGACGTCGACCGCCTTCACGCCGGCGACGGCGCGCAACCGGGCGGCGACCACGTCGGCCACGGCCCGCGGCGGCATCTGCGCCTTCTTGGCGACCTGGAGGGCGACGTTGGTGGCCCAGTCCCCGTGCTCCCGGTTCTTCGGGCGCTCCACCCGCACCTCGGCGGGCAGGTCGGCCGCCGCCAGCGACACCTCGCCCGCCTCGACGGCGGCGGTCAGGGCGGCCTTGAGCGCCTCGGAGAGCTGGTCGGGGGTCACGAGAGACCAGACTACCGGGGGCGCAGCCGCTCTCCGCGCGCCCTGCGGGACCCGCGCCCGGGGCGGGTGGTCGGGGGCGCGGCCGTGCGCTGGTAGTGTTCTCGACGTTCGACCAAGCCCCCGTAGCTCAGCGGATAGAGCATCGGCCTCCGGAGCCGTGTGCGCAGGTTCGAGTCCTGCCGGGGGCACCCACGATCACGGACGAAGCCCGCGAGCAGGCCCGACGGCCCGCTCGACGGGCTTCTTCTCGTCCGGGGCCGCGCGGCTCAGACGCCGGTCGGGATCCGGCACCACACCGTCGTCGTGCCGGCGGCGACGTCGCGACCCCAGTCCGAGGACAGCGCCTCGACGAGCCGCAACCCGCGGCCCCCGGTGGCGGCGGGCCCGGCCTGACGCAGGACGAGGGCGCCCGAGCCGTGGTCGCTCACCCGCACATGCACCTCCCCCGCGGCCGGCTCGACGGTGACCCGCACGGGACCGGCGCCATGCACGACCGCGTTGGTCACCAGCTCGCTGGCCAGCAGCAGGACGACGTCGACGGTCGGGGCGGGCAGCCGGAGCTCGGCGCAGTAGTGGCGCAGGGCCGCCCGCGCCCGTCGCGCGGCGTCCAGGCCCTCGCCCGGTTCGAGATCGAACCGGGGCCGCCCTCCGCGCCCCTCGACGGGGCCTCCCGTCGTCCCGTGCGGCTGCACGTCGTCCCCCCGCCCGCGTTCGCCGGATCGTGCGACCCGACGAGGTCCACTGAACGACGGGTCGGGGAAGACCGCACCCCCGGGCGCCGACGCACCGCTCTGCCGGCTCAGCGCAGGTCGTGGCGCAGCAGCACGCGGGGGAACCCGTCCAGCACGGACGTGGTGGTGGTGACGAACTCGAAACCGTTGGCCTCGAACAGCTTCCGGGTGCCCACGTAGGCCATCGTCAGGTTGACCCGCCTGCCCTCGTTGTCGACGGGGTAGGCCTCGACCGCGGGGGCGCCGTGCTCGCGGGCGACCTCGACGGCCCCGCGCACGAGCGCGTGCGCGATCCCCCGGCCGCGGTGGCCCGGCCGGACCCGGACGCACCAGAGCGACCACACGTCGAGGTCGTCGACGTGCGGGATCCGTCGGTTGCGGGCGAACGTCGTGGCCGAGCGCGGGTGGATGCCCGCCCAGCCGACCACGTCCTCGCCGTCGTGGGCGAGCACCCCGGGCGGGACGTCCTGCGCCAGCAGCGCCCGGACCCGCTCCCCGCGCGCGGGGCCGGCCAGCGCCTGGTTCTCCTTCGAGGGGATGCGGTAGCTGAGGCACCAGCAGACGTTCGCGTCGGGCCGCTTCGGGCCGACCATGGTCGCCACGTCGGCGAAGGAACCCGGTCCGGCGGCGGTCACCACGAGGCTCATGGACCCAGGGTGCTGCCACCGGGCACCGTCGTCGAGGGCCCACCCGACGGTGTGCTCACCGGTCCAGCCCACCGACCAGGAGCAGCCCCAGGGCCAGAGCGTTGACGGTGACGTGGACGCCCACCGACGGCCAGGTGGAACCCGTCCGCTCCCGCAGCCAGGCCAGCGGCAGGGTGGCCGCCCACACGGTCACCCAGGCGGCGGGCTGCCACAGGTGGTAGGCGGCGAATAGGGCGCTGCCGCCCACGACGCGCCCCCACAACCCGCCGGGCAGCAGCGGTTGGAGCAGCCCCCGGAACAGCACCTCCTCCACGACCGGTCCGAGCAGCACCGCCACCAGCACCCAGAGCACGAGCAGCGACGCGCGGTGCTCCGTGCCACCGGTCGCGGGAACGCCCGCCGAGGGCCACGCCGAGAACCATCCGAGCCGGCGCAGGACGTCCTCCACGGGGAGTCCGACGACGGGCAGCACCATCCCGGCCAGGAGGGCGGTCAGGCCGAGCCGGAGACCTTGCCCGCGAGCAGGGCGGACCAGGCCGAGGCGGGCACGGATCCGCGCCCGGTCGGTCGGGGTCGGACCCCTCCTGGTGAGCAGTCCTTCGACCCGCAGCCGGTGTCGCAGCAGCAGTGTGGCGACCACCGGGAGCACCAGCCCCACGACGAGGAGCAGGAACGCGACCGGTGGCCCGCCCGCCCGGGGGAGGGCGGTCAGCAGGAGGAGCCACGGGAGCAGGACGGCGAGGCCGGCGACGAGGTGGTGGCCGAGCACGACGGAGAGGCCGGTGGTGGGACGCGGTGTGGTGATCGTCATGAGGGGCAGGCTGCGTCGCCCCCGACTCAGCCCGGGAGGGAGCGCCCTGAGTCGGGCGGCCCTAACGTCACGGCCCGACGCAACCGCCGAGCGAGGGAGCACCACCATGAGCACGCCGACCGCCTCGCCATCGTCTTCCGGGCCCGCGGACGAGGTGCGGCTGCACGACGTGGCCGCCGTCCGGGCCCTGCTCGACGCGCGCACCCGTCAGGTCTTGGCGGTCTTCTGCGGACGGTCGGTCGAGACCGCCCGCGCAGCCGCCGAGCTGGGGTGGACCACCGAGCGCACGGCCCACCACGTGACCCGGCTGCACCGGCTCGGGGTGCTGCGCGAGGTCGCTCGCCGCGAGCACTCCGGACGGGCGGTGATCAGTTGGACCGCCCCGTCGGTGCTGCGCGGCTCGCTGGACCTGCTGCCGGAGGCGGACGTGACGGCGGTCTTCGACCAGGTGGACGCCGCGGGACGCCGCCCCTTCCTGCAGGCCCTGTCGCGGGCGGCGCTGCAGCACGGTCTGCTGACCTGGGACCTTCTGGTGCACCACGGCGAGGAGGGCGGCCCGGTGACAGGGGGCGGTCTGCGCCTGTCGGTCGCCCCGGCCGGGACCCGCTGGCTGCCCGGGGACCCCGTCCCCCGGCCCGGCTCGGCCCCGGCGGTGGTGCTCACCTGGCTGCCGCTGGCCCTGGGACCGGAGCAGGCCCGTCGGCTGCAGGCGACGCTGCTGGAGCTCGCGGCCGAGCAACCGGTCGCCCAGGGGGCACCGACCCACCTCTGCGGGCTGTTCCTCACCCCCTGCTGAGGGCGCCACGGCTCAGGCCGGGGTGAGCCCGTCCCGGGCGACGCGGATACCGAAGTGGTGGCGCAGCACGCGGCGGGCGGCGTTGACCCCGCACAGGCCGTGCACCCCAGGCCCGGGGGCGGTCGCGGCCGAGCACAGGTACACCCCGTCCAGGGGGGTGCGGTAGGGGTCCCAGCGCGGCACCGGACGGAACGCGAGCTGCCACGGGGTCGGTGCGCCGCAGGCGATGTCACCCCCGACGAGGGTGGGGTCGTCGGCCGCGAGCGCCGCGGCCCCGAGCGCCGTGCGGGCCAGCACGAGGTCGGAGAAGCCGGGCGCGAACTCCTCCAGGCGACGCTGGACCGCCTCCCCCGCGTCGGGCACGGACCCGACGGGGACGTGGGCGTAGGTCCACAGGACGTGTCGACCGGCGGGCGCGCGGGTGTCGTCCACGACCGAGGGCTGCGACACCAGCACGTAGGGGCGCGAGGCGAAGCGGCCGCGGGCCACGGATCGTTCCGCCGCCATCATCTGCGCCCGGTCCCCGCCGACGTGCACGGTGCCGGCGCGGTCCAGGCCGGGGGCCGCCCAGGGCACCGGTCCGGCGAGCGCGAAGTGCACGGGGCTCGCGGCCCCGCGGTGGCGGTAGCGGCGCAGGGCGGTCGCGTAGCCGTCGGGGAGGCGGTCCCCGGCCAGGCGCAGGAGGCCGGTGGGGGCGACGTCGAGCAGCACGGCCGTCGTCGGCGGGAGCTCGCGCAGGTCGGTGACGTCCACGCCGGTCCGTACCCGCCCCCCGTGCGCGAGGAGGTCGGCGACGAGCGCGTCGACGATCGACTGCGACCCGCCGCGCGGCACGGGCCAGCCCACGCCGTGGGCGAGGGCGGCCAGGACGAGGCCCGCGGCGGCGGGACCGGGGGCGCGGGGTGGGGCGACGGCGTGGGCGGCGACCCCGGTGAGCAGCGCGGCGGCCTCCTCGGTCCGGAACCGCAGGTTCCAGGCCGGGCCGCCCTGCTCGACCACTGCGGCGCCGAGGTGGGCGGCCGTCGTCCAGGCCCGCGCCGGGGGCAGCGAGCGCAGGTCGCCCAGGGCGACCTCGACGAGGCGCGGCCAGGCCCGGGCCAGGGGGCCCAGCAGGGCCCGCCAGGCCGGACCGTCCACCCCGAGACCCGCCGCCGTGCGGTCCAGGTCGCGGTGGGCGAGCGCGGCGCGACCGCCCTCGAGCGGATGCCCGTAGGCGATGTCGGGGTGGCGCAGGTCGACCCCGTGGGCGGCGAGGTCGAAGGCCCGGAAGAAGGGCGAGGCGAGGGCCATGGGGTGGACCGCGGAACCGGTGTCGTGCCGGAACCCGGGGAGCGTGACCTCGCGGGTGCGGGCCCCGCCGCCGGGGGTGGGGGCCCGTTCGAGCACCTCGACCTCGAGCCCCGCGCGGGCCAGGACGACGGCCGCGGCCAGCCCGTTGGGCCCGGCCCCGACCACGATCGCGTCCGCCACGCCGTCAGCCTGCCACCCGGGACGCTTCGTGTCGGAGGCGGGTGCTGAGGTGGGCCCGTCGCCGTGGGGGTCGGGTGGCGACGCGGGTGGACGGCACGGAGGGGCAGGTCGGGGTGGACGTCGAGGACGCGCTGCGGATGGGTCGGGAACTGGTGCGCGAGCACGGGCTGAGCGGGTGGACGGTGGGGCTGGACCGGGCCCGCACCCGGGCGGGGGCCTGTCGCTACGACCGGCGGCGCATCACGGTGAGCGGGCCCATCACGCTGCTGCACGGGCCCGAGGAGGTCCGCGCGACCCTCCTGCACGAGATCGCGCACGCCCTGGTCGGCGCGGGCCACGGTCACGACGCGGTGTGGCGGGCCACGGCGGTGCGGATCGGGGCCGACGGCGCGCGCACGATGCCGGCGGACGCCCCGACCCCCGTCGGGGAGTGGGTCGGGACGTGCCCGGCCGGGCACGTCGTCCACCGGCACCGCCGCCCGACCCGCGTCAGCTCCTGCCGCAGCTGCGCCGCGGCCTTCGAGGCGCGGCACGTGCTGAGCTGGACGCACCGGGGGCGCCCGGTCGACCTCGGCCCGGTCTACGCGGCCCAGCTGCAGGCGGCCCTCTCCGGTACCCCGACGCCACCGGCCCTGCGCCTGGGGGTCGGGACACCGGTCCGGCTGCTGGGGTCGGGACGCTACGCCGGACTCGGCGGGCGGGTGGTCGCACGCGGGCGCACCCGCTACCGGGTGCAGACGTCGCGGGGGGAGCTGAGCGTCCCCTTCACCCTGGTCGAGCCGCTCACGTGAGCGCCCCGGGACGGGCACCGGTCCACGGGTCAGGCCCTCAGCAGCACCTCGCCGTGGGTCATGCTCATCCAGGCGTCCTCGACGTCCGCCCAGCGCCGCCAGGCCGCGACCATCGCGTCGGTCCGGTCCTCCTCGCCCGGTCCGCCCGCCGCGAACCGCGGCCGCAGGACGGTGTCGGTGCGCTCGGCCCAGGTGCTCGCCCACCACTGCCGGTCGGCGGGGTCGGAGAACGCCCACGCCGAGGCGCTCACCACGACGTCGGTGAACCCCGCCGCCCGCGCCCAGCGGGCCAGGTGGGCCCCGGCGTCCGGTTCGGTGCCCAGGGCGCGCGCGGTGCGACGGTAGGTCTCGCGCCAGGCCACGAGGTCCGGGTCCTCCGGGACGGCCACGGTGGAGGCGTACACCGCGTCCCGGGCGGCCACGGTCCCGCCCGGGCGCAGCACGCGGCGGGCCTCCCGCAGGACCGCGACCGGGTCGGGGACGTGCTGCAGGACCTGGTGCAGGTGGACGACGTCGAAGGAGGCCGCGGCGAAGGGCAGCGCGGTGGCGTCGGCGACCAGCAGCTCGACGTCGACGCCGTGCGCGGCCGCGGCGGCCGCGGCCGCGGTGAGCACCTCCGCGGAGGCGTCCACCCCGACGACCCGACCCGGCGCCACCCGCGTCGCGAGGTCGGCGGTGAGGGTGCCGACGCCGCAGCCGACGTCGAGCAGGTCGAGCCCGGGGCGCAGCCGGGGTTCGAGGTAGGCGGCCGAGTTGGCCACCGTGCGCCAGGAGTGCGAACGCCGGACGGGGGCCGAGTACCCGTGCAGGTAGTCGGGGGCGGAAGGGGTCGTCTCGCGGGTGTCGTCGGGCATGCCCGGACTCTGCCGCGCCCTTCGCTCCCCGTCCCATCGGATGAGACGACGGTCTCATCATGTGGACGTTCAGCGCGCCAGCCGCACCTCGCGGACCGCCGCCCGGGCGGCCCTCGTGGCGCCGATCGTGCCGGCCGCCGGCCCGTACCCGATCAGGTGGAGTCGGGGTTCACGCACCACCCGCGTCCCCTGCAGCCGGATCCCCCCGCCCCGTTCGCGCAGCCCCAGACCACGGAGGTGGTCCAGCGCCGGCCGGAACCCGGTGGCCCAGACGATCGCGTCGGCCGCCTGCTCGGAGCCGTCGGCCCAGCGCACCCCCGTCGGGGTGATCCGACGGAACACCGGGTGCCGCTTGAGGACCCCGCTGCCGCGCAGCTCGGCGACCTCGGGGGTGAGCGGGATGCCGGTCGCGGAGACCATGCTGCCGACCGGCTCCCCCGCGGCCACGCGCTCGGCCATCAGCTCGACCGCGGCCCGGCGGGCCGCCTCGTCGACGGGGTCGGCCTCGGCGGGGTCGCGGAAGACCGGTTCGCTGCGGGTGACCCAGGTGGTGCCCGCCACCGGGGCCAGTTCGGCCAGGTGCTGCACGGCCGAGGTCCCGCCGCCCACGACGACCACGTGCGGGTCGGCGACGGTCTCCAGCGGCCCCCCGAGCAGCGCGGCGGCCCCCGCCCAGGTGGCCGTGTGCACCTGGGGCCCGCGGAAGTCCGCCGCCCCGGGGTACGTCGGCCACCAGGGCCGGGTCCAGGTGCCGGTCGCGCTCAGGACGGTCCGGGCCGCGACGACGGGGCCCGGGCCGCCGTCGCCCTCCGCCGTCCGGACGGTCAGGCGCCCGCCCCCGCGACCGACGTCGACCACCCGCAGCGGCCGCCGCAGGTGCTCGGGGGTCAGGCCCAGCCGCGCCTCGTACTCGGCGAGGTAGTGCGGCATCACGTCCCGGGCGCGCAGCTCCGGGTCGAGGTCGCCGAGCGGGTAGCCGGGCAGGTCGTGCCCACCGTCGATCCAGCCCATGGTCAGCGTCGGCCAGCGGTGCCGCCAGGCCCCACCGGGTCCCTCCTCGGCGTCGAGGACGAGGAAGCCGCGGCCCGGTTCGAGGCCCCCGCGGAGGAGTTCGTGGGCGCAGGCCAGCCCGGCCCCACCGGCCCCCACCACCAGGACGTCGGCCGTGAGCAGGGAACGCGACGACGTCACGGCCCGCCCCCTCTGCTCTCACGACCTGTCCCCGCGCGGACATCAATGACTGATCGTAAGCACTCGGTCACGGTCTCGTCCCGGCACCCCGGGGCGCCCGGGTCAGGACCGGTCCGGGGAGCCGCGTCGGGTGGTCCGGGCGGTCGGCGTCGCGGTGAGGGGGTCCTCGGGCCACGGATGCTTGGGGTAGCGGCCCCGCATCTCCCCCCGTACCGAGGGGTAGACGTTGCGCCAGAACGACTCCAGGTCGGCGGTCACCGCGAGCGGACGACCGGCGGGCGAGAGCAGGTGCACCACGACCGCGACCCGGCCCCCGGCCACCCGGGGCGAGGCGGTCAGCCCGAACAGCTCCTGGAGCTTCACCGCGAGGACGGGGGCGGTGGGGTCGTCGTAGGCCACCGCCGCCTCCCGGCCGCTGGGCAGCGCGAGGGTCTCCGGCGCCAGCTCGTCCAACCGCCCGGCCGCCGGCCAGGGCAGGGCGGCGCGGAGGGCGGACAGCACGTCGAGGCCCCGCAGGGCGGCGGCGGAGCGGACCCCGGCGAGCGCGGGGGCCAGGGCCGAGGCGACGACGGCCGGGTCGGCGAGGTCGGGCCAGGAGGTCGGGTCGGCGGCGTGCAGGCAGGCCACCCGCTGCCGCAGCCGCCGGGCCGCGGGGGTCCAGCGCAGCAGGTCGACCCCGTCCGCCGCGACCGCCGCGGCGAGGGCCGCCGCCACCCGGTCGGCGGGCGGGTCGGGCCAGGGTCGTTCGGTCAGGACGAGGGCGCCGAGGCGGGAGAGGCGACGCGCCCGGACGTCGCCGTCGCGCCAGACGACCTCGCCCTCCTCGTGCCGTTCACCGGCCAGGACGTCGAGGACGACGGCCTCCTCCACGGCGACGGCGGCCCGGATGCGGGCGTCGGCCCGGCCCGGGGCGCGCTCGGCCACGGCGACCGCCAGCCAGGGCGCCCCGGCGAGCGCCGTGCCCGGAGCGAGCGCGAACCCGGTGCCACCCACCCCGGCGTACCCCTCGCCGCGGCGGCGGGCCACCCGTTCGGGGTGGGCGAGCATCACGAGCACCGCGGCGGCCTCGTCGTCGGAGGGTCCGGAGCCGCGCGACCCCCCGCGCCCCCCGGCCGGGAGCAGCGCCAGGAGGCGACGGACCTCGGCGCGCCAGCGCCGGGACCGGAGGTCGTCGCCCGATCGCAGCCCGCGCCAGGTGACCACCACGTCGTCGGTCCCCTGCCCCAGGAGGTCCTCGGACAGCAGCGCCACGACCTCGGCGGCCCGCTCGGGCCCGCACCGGTCCGCCCCGCGCAGCAGCGCGTGGGCGAGGCGGGGGTGCAGGCCGAGACCCGCGAGCTCGCGCCCGTGCCCGGTGGGGCTCCCGTCGGGGTGGAGGGCACCCAGCCGGCGCAACCCGTCGCGCGCGGCCTGCAACCGCCCCGGGCTCGGATCCTCGGGCAGGCGCAGCTCGCCGCCCCAGCAGGCCAGGAGCAGGGCGGCAGCGGTGAGATCGGCGGTCCGCACCTCGGGTTCGGGTCGGGGCGCGAGCAGGCCCTGCTCGCCGACGGACCAGGCGCGCAGCACCGTGCCCGGGGCCTCGCGGGCCGCACGACCGGCGCGCTGCTCCGCCCCCGCCCGCGAGACGCGCACGGTGTCCAGACCGCCGACCCCGCGGGCCGGGTCCGGCCGGGGGATCCGGCTCAGTCCGGCGTCGACGACGACCCGGACGCCCGGCACGGTGAGGCTGGACTCGGCGACCGACGTGGCGAGGACCACCCGCCGGTCGCGGGTCGTGCCCGGCGCCGGGGGGCGCAGGACGTCGTCCTGCTCCGCGGAGGGCAATCGCCCGTGCAGCGCCCGGACGTCGACGGGGCGGCCGTCGGGCGCGCGCAGCCCGCCCAACCTGCGGGTCAGCGCGGCGATCTCCCCGGCCCCGGGCAGGAAGGTCAGGACGTCCCCGGGGAGCTCGGCGACGGCCTCCCGGACGAGGGTGGCGACGTGGTCGAGCAGGGCCGGGTCCACGGCCAGTCCGAGCGGGGGACGCACGGGGCGCGGGGTCGGGCGGTAGCGGACGTCCAGCGGGTGGACGGCGGCCGTGGCGGTGACCACGGGGGCCGGGTGACCGGACTCGGCCAGCAGGGCGTCGAGCGCGGGGACGTCCGGGGTCGCGGTCGCCGCGACCAGCCAGAGGTCCGGGCGCAGGACGGCGCGGCTCTCGGTGACGAACGCGGCGGTCAGGTCGGCGTCGAGCTGGCGTTCGTGGATCTCGTCGAGCAGCACCGCCCCGACACCGGGCAGCTCGGGGTCGGACAGCAGGCGCCGCAGCAGCAACCCGGTGGTCACGACCTCGACGCGGGTGGCGGGCCCGACACGGCGCTCACCCCGGACGGCGTACCCGACGCTCGCCCCGACCTCCTCGCCGAGGAGGGCGGCCATGCGGGCCGCCGCCGCCCGCGTGGCGACCCGACGGGGTTCGGCCACGACCACCCGCGAAGGTCGACCAGAACCCCTGTGCGACAACGCGTCCGCCAGGGCCAGCGGGGCCAGCGTCGTCTTGCCCGTGCCGGGCGGGGCCACGAGGACGGCCCGCCCGGCCTCCCCGAGGGCGGCGAGGAGACCGGGCAGGACCGGACGGACCGGCAACGTGGTGCCGGCCCGGTCCAGCAGCCCGGTCACGCGGTCGTCCCGACGATCAGGAAGGGCGCGGGAGGACGTCAGCCGCGGGCGGCACCGGGGCGACCGGCACCCCCGGCGGAGCCTCCCCGGCCGCGGCCACCGCGGCGACGCGCTCCGCCGGTCTGCCCGGCACCGCCGCTCGGACGGGCGCCACCACGTGCGGGCGCAGGGCCGGCGGCGGGCCGGGCGGCCCGCTTGGGCTGCGGCTGCGGCGGAGCCGTCGGGACCGGCGAGGTCGCCGGGTCCACCCAGGCCGCGCGCGGTCCGGTCAACGAGTCGACCAGCTCGTGGCGTGCCGTGACCGCGGTCCAGCGCGGCGAGATGCCGGCCTGGCGGGCCAGGGTCCGCACGTCACCACGCTGGTCGGGCGTCGCGACCGTGACCACGATGCCCTCGGCCCCGGCCCGCGCCGTGCGCCCGGAACGGTGCAGGTAGGCCTTGTGCTCGGTGGGCGGGTCCACGTGCACGACGATGGTCACGTCGTCGACGTGGATGCCGCGCGCGGCGATGTCGGTGGCCACGAGGACGCGGACCGAGCCGTCGCTGAACGCCCCGAGGTTGCGCTCGCGGGCGTTCTGGCTGAGGTTGCCGTGCAGGTCGACGGCCGGGACGCCGGCCGCGGTGAGCTGCTTGGCGAGCTTCTTGGCGCCGTGCTTGGTGCGGGTGAAGAGCACGCGGCGACCGGTGCCGGAGGCGAGCTCGCGGACCAGGGAGCCCTTGCCGTCGGCGTCGACCTCGAGGACGTGGTGCTCGATGCTCGGGACCGCCGCGACCGCCGGGTCGACGGAGTGGGTGACCGGGGAGCGCAGGTAGCGCTTGACCAGGACGTCGATGCCGTTGTCCAGCGTGGCGCTGAACAGCAGGCGCTGGGTCCCGGCCGGGGTCTGGTCGAGCAGGCGCTTCACCCCGGGCAGGAACCCGAGGTCGGCCATGTGGTCGGCCTCGTCGAGGACGGTGACCTCGACCGCGTCGAGGCGGCAGAAGCCCTGCCGGATGAGGTCCTCGAGGCGGCCCGGGCAGGCCACCAGGATGTCGACGCCGTCGCGCAGGGCGTTGACCTGCGGGTTCTGCCCGACACCGCCGAAGACGACGGTCGTCCGCAGCCCGAGCTCGGCGGCCAGCGGGGTGACCGTGGCCGCGACCTGGGTCGCCAGCTCGCGGGTGGGCACGAGGACCAGGGCGCGCGGGCGGGTGCTGCGCCGGGCCGTCCCCGAGGCCGCGAGACGGCTCACCAGGGGCAGCGCGAAGGCGATGGTCTTGCCGCTGCCGGTGCGCCCACGGCCGAGGACGTCGCGTCCGGCCAGCGAGTCCGGCAGCGTGGCGGCCTGGATCGGGAAGGGGTGCACCGCGCCCTGGGCGGCGAGCACGGAGACCAGCGGCGCGGGGACGCCGAGCTGGGCGAAGGTCCGCCCGTCCGCGACGGGCTCGACGCCCGCGGCGGGACCGTCCAGGACCGGCGCGGGAGCCTCGGACCGGGCCGGGCGCGGCGCGGTGCGCTGCCCGGGGACCGAACCGCCCCGGGGGGCGGGGTTGGCGGGGCCGGCCGCGGCGGTGGCCCGACGACGGCGGGGCGCGGCGGACCCGTCGCGGGGGGTCGAGGGCGCGCGGAACTCAGGGGTGGACGTCACAGGGTGGAACCTTCCAGGGTCGATCGACAGGGTTGGCCGTGGTGCCCGACCCCGCTCGCCATGGAGGGACCTGATGCGTCTGCACGACCGACCACCGGGGGAACCGGGGCCTGGCGGACGCTGACAACTCGACCGCGGCGTCGTCCCGGGTCGGGACGGCACCGCACCCCCATTGTGCCGCACCGGCGACGGCGGGCACCGGGGCGACCCGTGCCAGACCGGTCACACTCTCACCCGGTCAGCGCCCGGGGGAAGACGCGGAACATCGGAGAGGCTAACCTCACCTCGTGGCCATCCCCACCCGATCCCCGGGCGTCCGCCCGGGCTCGCCGCCGGTGCGCAGCACCCGCCGTCGCCGTTGGCGCGGACCGGCTCTCGCGCTCTCCGTCGCCGTCCTGCTGCTCGCCGTCGGGCTGAGCCTGGCGATCGGGTCCCGGCCCATCGCCCCGGGCGTGGTCTGGGACTCGTTGACGGGAGCCGCGCAGGGCCAGGACGCGCTGGTCGTGCGTGAGCTGCGGGTGCCGCGGACCATCCTGGGGATCGCCGTCGGGATCGCGCTGGGACTGTCCGGGGCGCTCATGCAGGCCCTGACCCGCAACCCGCTGGCCGACCCGGGCCTGCTCGGGGTGAACTCCGGGGCCGCCGCCGCCATGGTCACCGCCGTCGCGGTGGCCGGCGTCACGAGCCCCATGGGCCTGGTCTGGTTCTCCATGGTCGGGGCCGCGGTGGTCTCCGTCGTCGTCTACGTCATCGGCACCAGCGGCCGCGGCGGGGCGACACCCGTGCGCCTGGCGCTGGCCGGGACCGCGATCGCCGCCGCCCTCGGCGCCTACACGACCGGGATGATCCTGCTCGACAGCCGGACCTTCGACCGGTTCCGGTACTGGCAGGTGGGCTCGCTCGTCGGTCAGGACCTCTCGCTGGTCGCGCAGGTCGCGCCCTTCTTCGTCGTCGGGACCCTGCTGGCGCTGAGCCAGGGCCGCGCCCTCAACGCCCTCGCCCTCGGCGAGGACTCCGGTCGGGCCCTCGGCGCGAACGTCGCCCGCACCCGCGTGCTCACCGCGGTCGCCGTGACCCTGCTCTGCGGTGCCGCCACGGCCGCGGCCGGCCCGATCTGGTTCCTGGGTCTGGCGGTGCCGCACATGGTGCGCGCGGTCACCGGGCCCGACCAGCGCTGGGTGCTGCCGTTCTCCCTCGTCCTCGCCCCGGCCCTGCTGCTGCTGGGTGACGTCCTCGGCCGGGTCGTGGTGCGACCCGGGGAACTGGAGGTCAGCATCGTGACCGCCGTGCTGGGTGCCCCCGTGCTCATCGCCCTGGTCCGCCGCAAGCGGTTGGCGCAGCTGTGAGCGCGGGCCTGGACACCGCTCCCCCGCAGACCCTGCGGATCGCCGACCGGGCCCGACGGGGCCGCACCCTCGGCGGTCGGGGCCGCGTCAGCGTCCGGGTCGAGGGACGGACGGTCGGGGTCTGCGCGGCGCTGCTGGTGGCGCTGCTCGGTGTGGTGAGCCTGCTGCTGTCGACCGGCGACTACCCGCTGAGCATCCCCGAGGTGCTGCGCACGCTGATCGGGCAGGGCGAGCGGGCCTCGGAGTTCATCGTCCTCGGGCTGCGGCTGCCCCGGGTCGTGGTCGGGGCGCTGTGCGGTGTCGCGCTCGGGGTGGCCGGGGCGATCTTCCAGCAGGTCACGCGCAACCCGCTGGGCAGTCCCGACATCATCGGGTTCACCACGGGCGCCGTCACCGGGGCCCTCGTGGTGCTGCTGGTGCTGGAACGGACCGGGCTCGCGGTCGCCCTCGGCGCGGTCGCCGGGGGTTTCGTGAACGCCCTGCTCGTCTACGTCCTCGCGGTGCGCGGCGGTGGGCTGCAGGGGTACCGGCTGATCCTCGTCGGGATCGGTCTCACCGCGGTGCTGTCCGCGCTCAACAACTACCTGCTGACCCGGGCGCAGCTGGAGCAGGCCCAGGCCGCCCAGGTGTGGATCACCGGGAGCCTGAACGGACGCGGGTGGGAGCAGGCGCTGCCGCTGGCCGTGGGTCTCGCCCTGCTGCTCCCGGTGGCCCTGGCCATGGGCCGGCCGCTGACCATGCTCGACCTCGGTGACGACGCCGCCCGGGCCCTCGGGGTGCGCGTCGACCTGACCCGCGGCCTGGTCCTGCTGGTCGGGGTGGCGCTGACCGCGCTCGCGGCGCTGGCCGCCGGACCGATCTCCTTCGTGGCGCTGACCGCGCCGCAGATCGCCCGCCGCCTCACCCGCAGCGTCGGCAGCGGCCTCGTCGCCGCCGGGTTGACCGGCGCGGTCCTGCTGCTGCTCAGCGACTTCGCGGCGCAGCGCCTGTTCGCCCCGACCCAGCTTCCCGTCGGCGTCGTCACCGGCGCGGTCGGCGGTCTGTACCTCGCCTGGCTGCTCGTCGGGCAGTGGCGCCGCGGCCGCGGCTGAGCCCCTCGATCCGTTCCCTCCTCGATCGGAGTTCCGTGCCCACCCGCCCGTCCCCCCCGTCCTCCCGGCTCAGCGGCGAGAACCTCACGCTCGCCTACGACGACCGCACGATCGCCGAGCAGCTGTCGGTGCAGATCCCCGACGGGTCCTTCACCGTCATCGTCGGCCCCAACGCGTGCGGGAAGTCGACGCTGCTGCGGGCGCTCGCCCGGATGCTCAAACCGCAGGACGGCCGCGTCCTGCTCGACGGCTCGGTGATCCAGTCGCTGCCCGCCAAGGAGGTGGCCCGCCGGTTGGGGCTGCTGCCGCAGACGGCGAGCGCCCCGGACGGCATCACCGTCGCCGACCTCGTCGCCCGCGGTCGCTTCCCGCACCAGAAACTGCTGCGGCAGTGGACGCGTGAGGACGAACGCGCGGTGGACCACGCCATGGCGGCGACCCACGTCGAGACCCTCGCCGAGCGGTCGGTGGACGAACTCTCCGGTGGTCAGCGCCAGCGCGTGTGGATCGCGATGGCCCTCGCCCAGGAGACCCCGATCCTGCTGCTCGACGAACCCACCACGTTCCTCGACATCGCCCACCAGGTCGAGGTGCTGGACCTGTGCGCGCAGCTGCACGAGGAGGGCCGGACGATGGTCGCGGTCCTGCACGACCTCAACCAGGCCTGCCGGTACGCCACGCACCTGATCGCCCTGCGGGACGGACGGATCGTCGCCGAGGGCGAACCGGCCGAGATCGTGACGGCGGGGCTGGTCGAGACCGTGTTCGGACTGCCCTGCCAGGTCGTGCCCGACCCGCAGACGGGCACCCCGCTCGTGGTCCCGCTGGCCCGCCGCCGGGCCTGAGCCCCGTTCGGTAGCGTCGCCGCCGTGCGCAGTCACCGCCTCGGTCTCGTCGTCCACCCGGTCAAGGACGTCTCGGGACCGGCTGCGGTGGTGGCGAGATGGGTGGCCGAGGCCGGTGGCGAGGTCGTCGGCCTGGACTCGGCCCGGTTGCCCGCGGGCGTCCCCGCCGTGTCCGAGGAGGAGTTCCTGGCCACCGTGCGCGTGGTGATCTCCCTGGGCGGCGACGGGACCATGCTCGGAGCCCTCAGACTCTGCGCCGGGCGGGGTATCCCGGTGATCGGGGTGAACCTCGGACACCTGGGTTTCCTCGTGGAGCTGGAACCCCAGGAACTGCCCGCGGCGCTCGACCGGTTGGCGGCCCTGGACTTCACCGTCGAACCCCACCTGTGCCTGCGCGGGCGGGCCGGTGACCCGGGCGGCACCCGCGAGGTCGTGGCGTTCAACGACCTGGCCCTGGCCCGCCAGCCCGGCCGCGGCACGGTGACCGCCCGGTTGAGCATCGCGGGCCAGCGCATCGGTTACTACCGTTGCGACGCCGTGGTCCTGGCCACCCCCACCGGATCGACGGCCTACAGCTACGCGGCCGGCGGACCGGTCGTCTCCCCGGGGACCGACAGCCTGGTCCTGACCCCGGTCGCGCCCATGTCGGGGATCGCACGGCCCATCGTCCTCGGGGTGGACGAGCCGGTGACCCTGGAACTCATGGAGGGGTCGGGGACACCCGTGCTGGAGGTGGACGGCATCGCCTCCGGTGAGGTCCCGCCCGGGCACCGGCTCACCATCCAGGCCCAGCGCGACGCGGGCCAGGTGATCCGTTTCGACCCGACCGGGCACGGCCGACGGTCGCGGATGAAGCTCAGCCTGCTCGACCTGCCCCTCCTGCCGGAGGAGATGCAGGAGCTCGTGCCCGACGAGCTGCGCCGCCCGGAACCCCCGCGCCGGCACTGAGGCGGGCGCGCTCCCGGGTCAGCCGGCGACCTCCGCGGTCGCCGCCCCCTTGGCCAGGGTCAGCGTCGTGGAGCGGCCGGCGAGGTAGGGCAGCAGGACGACCCGCCCGCCCCAGCTGCGGACGAGCGGGGCCTCGGGCAGCTCGGCGCCGCCGTAGTCGCCGCCCTTGGTCCACACGTCGGGTCGCAGCCCGGCGAGCGCGGCCCGTGGGTCGTCCTCGTCGAAGACGACGACGGCGTCCACGCAGTCCAGGGCGGCGAGGACCCGGGCGCGGTCGGCCTGGTCGTTGACCGGTCGGCTCGCCCCCTTCAACCGGCGCACCGAGGCGTCGGAGTTCAGCAGCACCACGAGCGCGTCACCGAGGCGGCGGGAGGCCTCCAGGCTGGCGACGTGGCCCGCGTGCAGCACGTCGAAGCACCCCCCGGTGGCCACGACGGTCCCGCCCGACGCGCGCACCCGGGCGACCGGGTCCACCGGGTCGACGTCGGCGCCGGTCACCGGGTCGAGGGCGTCGGTCGCGCCGCGCTCGCGCTGCGCCGACCGCCAGCCCGCCGCCCCGCCCGCGGCCACCCAGGCCGAGGCGTCGGCGACCGCCGCGACCACGGCCTCCGAGGGCAGCCGCCCGGCGGCCAGGGCCAGCGCCGCGGACGCGGCGAAGCGGTCCCCGGCCCCGCACGGGTCCCCGACGGCGACCACGGGTGCGGGGACGAACAGACCCTCGGTGCCCGCCGACGCGAGCCAGGCCCCCTGCGCCCCGGTCGTGACCACGACGCCCTGGACACCCCACCGGCCGGCCAGGTGCTCGGCCAGGGCGTCGGGCGCGGAGCCCACCGCGGGGTCGGCCGCCCCGCGCGCCTCGGCCAGGTTCGGGGACACGAGGACGCACCCGGGCACCGGGGCACCCCCGCGCGGGTGGGGGTCCCACACCACGGGGACGCGTCGGGCCGCCGCGGACAGGGCCGCCCGCACCGCGGGGTCACGGGTGGTGCCGGCGCCGTAGTCGCTGACCAGCACGACGTCGGCGTCGGCCAGGACCGCGGCGAGCGCCCCGGCGTCCACGTCGGCCGGGGTGGCGGGACCACCCTCGTCCAGGCGCACCAGGGACTGACCGCCCACCCGCACCCGGGTCTTGGTCCGCGTCGGGCCCTCGTGCCCGAGCCCGACCACGGCGACCGGGGCGGCCGCGTCCTGCAGCCCGGAGCGCAGCGCCCGCCCGGCCTCGTCGTCGGCCAGCGGGGTCACCAGGGTCACCCGGGCCGTCGCGCCCCCGGCTCCCCCGGCGGCCACGAGCAGCGCCGTCAGGCCAGCCCCTCCCGGGCTCTGCAGCCGCTCCTGCAGGTCCACGACCGGGACGGGCGCGTCGGGGGCGATGCGGTCGCTGCGCCCCAGCAGGTCCCGGTCGAGCATGCTGTCGCCCACGACGACCACGTGCCGGGCACCGGGGCCCGCGGCGCGACGGGCCGGCCGACGGGCGGCGACGGTGGTCGCCGCACCCACGGCGGGGGCGGGGGCGGCCAGCGGGGTCCCCGCGGCGAGGGGCTCCCCGCGCAGCCCCGCGTCGATCGCCGCGCAGAGCGCGTGCACGGCCACGAGGTGCCCCTCCTGCACCGCGGAGGTCGAGGACCCGGCGACCCCCACGAGCAGGGTCTCCTCGGCCACCTCCGACAGGGGGCCGGGGACGGGCCCGGTGAGGGCCAGCACCCGCAGCCCGAGGCGCCGCCCGCGGACGGCGGCGGCGACGACGTTGGGGCTGCGGCCGGAGGTGGAGAGCAGGACCAGCACGTCGCCCGGCCGCCCGTGGGCCTCGACCTGGCGGGCGAAGACCTCCTCGGCGCCGTAGTCGTTGCCGATCGCCGTGGTCGAGGAGGTGTCCGCGTGCAGCGCGATCGCCGACAGGGGCCGCCGCTCCCCCTCGAACCGTCCGACGAGCTCGGCGGTCAGGTGCTGGGCCTCGGCGGCGCTGCCCCCGTTGCCGGCGGCCAGCACCCGCCCCCCGGCGCGGAAGGTGTCGACCATGGTCGCCGCCCACCGGTCGACCAGCTCGGCCTGCGCGACGAGGCTGCCCATCGCGTCGGCGACCTGCGCCTCGTGGCCCTGCAACCAGGACATCGCCGGTCCTCGGGGGTGCTCGTTCATGGCTGCTCCTGCTCGGTTCGTGGGGGGCGTGCCGCCGTCGGGGGAGGTCGGGTCGAGGGTGCTCACAGGGCCTGCTCGGCCCCGGGGCGCAGGTCGGCTCCGACGAGCGGGGTGGCGGGCGGGGGGACAGGGACCTCACCCGCGGCCAGGGCCGCGACGGCCTCGACCGTGCGGTCCGGGGAGACCTCCAGGCAGGGGTGACCGGGGGTGGGGCAGACCTGCGCGCGGGTCAGGCGGCAGGGGGCGAACAGGTCGCCCAGGACGACGACGGGGACGCCGAAGGGCACCCAGCGCTCGACGGGCATGACCGCGGAGAACCAGCTCGCCACCGGCGTTCCGACGGCCGCGGCCAGGTGCGCGGGTCCGGTGTTGCCGACCACGACGACGGCGGCCGCCGTCAGCAGGGTCGCGAGCTGACCGAACGAGGTCCGTCCGGACGCGTCGACCACCCGCTCGTCGCCGCCGCGCACCCGGGCGGCCAGCTCCACCTCGCCGGGACCGCCCGTCACCACGACCCGCCAGCCGGCCGCGGCGAGCGCGGCGACGGCGGCCGCGGCGACCCGGGGGTCGGGCGCGCGGGCCGGGACGGAGGCGCCCGGGTGCACGACGACCACCCGGCCCGCGGTCAGGTCGTCCCCGAGCTCGGCGAGCAGGTCCGGGGGCAGCGCCGGGAGGTCCGCGCGCAGGGCCGTGCGGGGGTCCTCGGGGACGGCACGGCCGGACGCCAGGACCAGTCCGAGGCTCGCGACGACCTCGTGCTCACCGCCCGTGCCGTCAGGGTTGCCCGGCCGCCGGTGCCGCACGTCGAGCATGCTGCCCGGGTAGTCGTCGCTGGCCGCGACCACCCGCGGCACCCCGGCCAGGCGGGCGATCAGGGCCATGGGCATCGAGCTCTGGTGGTAGGAGGTGAAGACGACGACCTCGTCGTAGGACCCGCGCCGGACCAGTTCGACCAGCTCGAGCAGGGCCGCCGCGTCGGGCGCGGGCGGGTGGTACCCGGACCAGGGGACGTCGGCCACGAGGACGTCGTCGACCCCGGGCAGCAGTCGCGCCGCCGCGGCCCCGGGCGGGGCGGCAAGGAGGTCGACCCGCTCGGCCCGGACGCCGTCCGGGCCGTACCGGAGCGCGGCGATCGCCGGGCCGGTCATGAGGACGTCGCCGTCGCTGTCGAGCCGCACCGCCAGGATGCGCGGGCCGGTCACCGGGCCGCGACCACGGGCAGCAGGCGGTCCAGGGCGGCCAGCAGGTCGGGGGCGTCCTGCGGGACCAGCACGGCGCGGCAGCCCGCCGCCGCGGCGGCCGCGGCGTCCCCGGGCGAGTCGCCCACGACCGCGACCTCGGAGGGATGCAGGCCCAGCTCGGCGAGGGCCGACTCGATCATCCCGGGCGCGGGCTTGCGGCACCGGCACCCGTCGTCGGGGGCGTGCTCGCACAGGCGCACCACGTCCACCCCGCCGACCCGGCGGACCACCTCGGCGGTCACCGCCTCGGCCTGCTCGCGGGTGATGAGACCGCGCCCGATGCCGGACTGGTTGGTGACGATCCCGGTGCGCAGCCCGGCCGCGCGCAACCGGGCCAGCGCCTGCTCCGCCCCGTCGACGAGCCGGACCAGGACGGGGTCGCCGTTGTACGGGACGTCGTGGACCAGGGTGCCGTCCCGGTCGAACAGCACGGCGCGCAGGACCGCGCCGTCGGTGGTGTGCATGCTGCGTTTCTAGCCGAGCCCGTCGCCGGGTGCGCGTTGATCCAGTCTCGTCGGATGAGACGTAGGACACGTCGGCCGCGCTCGACGGGCTCCGGGGGACCCGGGGGGTTACCGTCCGGATGATCTCCTCGGGAGGCGAGGGATCGAGGCGGCAGATCCGGACCCGCCTCCGGGCGATCGAGCAGAGAACCGCCCCACGGACCAGGAGCCGTCGGGGGACCCGTACCGCGCGAGGTGCGCGCCCACCAGACCCGCAGCGAACAGTCAGCGAACACCCACGTCAGCGACCGGCAGGAGAACCCGATGACCGCAGAGCTGGCCGCCTACCCCCGCCGCGACGTGGGGGCCGACGACGGCCGCACGTTCTGGAACTGGGCTCGCAACGACACGCTGGGGCCGCTCGGGGCCGTCAGCGCCCCCGCCGACGAGGACGAGCTGCGCCGCCTCGTGACCTCGGGCGCGGGCCGGGTCCGCCTCCTCGGGTCGCGGATGTCGGCCGGTCGCATGCTCAAGCTCGCGGCCGACGGGGAACGCCTGATCGACACCAGCGGCCTGCGCGGGTTGCTGGGGTCCGGCGCCGAGCACGCCACCTTCGCCGGGGGCACGACCCTGCAGGAGGTCTACTCCGTCCTCACCGCGATGGGCCGCATGCTGCCCTCCTCCCCCGGCGTCATCGCCTCGCAGACCCTCGCCGGCGCGCTCGCCACCGGGACGCACGGGCAGGGGTTGCGCCAGTCCTCGATCGGCGACGCGGTGCTGAGCGTCCGGATGGTGCTGGCCGACGGGTCCGTCGCGGAGTTCGACCGGGCCGACCCGGCGTTCCCCGCCGTCCAGCTCGGGCTCGGCCTGCTCGGCGCGGTGAGCGCGGTGACGCTGCGCACGGTGCCGAACCGGATCTACACGTGCGTCAAGGGCGCGGTGGCGGCCGGGGGGTTGGAGACGGAACTCGTGCGGTGGAACCGCGAGAACGAGCTCGCCAAGGCCTGGTGGTTCCCCGACGAGGACCTCGTCCACGTCTGGACCGCCCAGGAGGCGACCGACGGCGAGGTCCGCGAGTACCGCGAGGGGGGCGGCACGCTCGTCGAGCGGGCGCAGACCAGCGACGCGATGAACCGCACCGTGGACAACGCGCTCGCCGCGATGCGCAGCGACACCCGCATCGAGGACGCGAACGGCAAGCCGTACCGCACCGTGAACCGGTTCAAGGACTTCTCCGACGTGACCGGGGACGTCTACCAGGTGTTCTGCCGCGGTATCGCCACCCCGCAGATCAACGTCGAGATCGGCGTCCCGCTGCACCGGGCCGGTGAGGTGATCGGCCTGCTCAAGGCCTGGCACGCGCGGACCCGCCCGCACATGCACTACCCGATCATCCTGCGCTGCACCGGTCCCTCGACCGCCTGGCTCAGCCCGTCGGCCGGGCAGGAGACCGTCTACTTCGGGTTCGTCGTGTACTACGCCGAGGACGGCACGCTCTCCCCCGGCGGCATGGACTTCCTGCGCGCGGTGGAGGAGGTGCTGGCCGAGGAGGGTGGGCGTCCGCACTGGGGCAAGTACTTCGAGGCCCCGCTCTACGACTGGGCGGCGCTGTACCCGCGCTGGGACGACTTCCGGCGCGTGCGCGACACCCTCGACCCCGGCCACCGGTTCGCGAACGCGTTCACCGACCGGCTCCTCGACTGAACCAGCGGGCCGGCCCCCGCCGAGCCCGGCGTCCGACCCGAATGACGACCCCCGACGACCCAGGGAGAACCGATGAAGGCGTGGGCCACCCTCCTGACCCAACCCGACTACCTCGTGGGGGTCCGGGTCCTCGACGCGTCGTTGCGCCGGCACGGCACGGAGCACCCGTTCGTGGTGATGGTGACGTCGGACATCGACGAGCCGACCCGCGAGAGCCTGCGGGACGAGGGTTTCCTGGTCCGCGAACTGCCCTCGCTCCGGCCCGACGACAGCCTGGAGACCCACTACGCCAACGCCCGGTTCGCGGAGGTGTGGACCAAGCTCGGCGCCTGGAACCTCACCGAGTTCGAGCGGCTCGTGGTGCTCGACGCCGACATGCTCGCCGTCGCGGGCATGGACGAACTGTTCTCGATGGACCTGCCCGAGGGCGCCCCGGCGGCCTGCCACGCCTGCCGGTGCAACCCCAACCGGATCCCCAGCTACCCCGCGAGCTGGCGACCCGAGAACTGCTTCTACACCTACTGCCGCGGCGTCGACCACACGCAGGAGCCGGACGCGGTCGACAACTACTTCAACGGCGGGTTCCTGGTCATCGAGCCCGACCGCGCGGTGTACGACGCCCTCGTCGAGCGGTTGGACGACCTCGACGACCTGGCCGGGTACCAGTTCGCCGAGCAGGACTTCCTCAACGAGTTCTTCGCGGGGCGCTGGCTGCCCGTCCCCTACGTCTACAACGCGTTGAAGACCCTCCACCACCAGCACCCGCAGATGTGGGACGCCGCCGAGGTCAAGAACCTGCACTACATCATCGACAAGCCGTGGCAGGGCCGTACGGAACCCGGCAGCCGCTACCACGAGCTGCACGAGCTCTGGTGGGAGGTCGCGGAGCGCGACGTCCTGACCGCCGCGACCCCGGTGGGCGGAACCCCCCGCGGCTGAGCGTCCCCCACGACGCCCGCGCCACGACGACCAGCCCGGGACGACCACCCCTGCGATACTCCGGCGTGGTCACGCTCGAGCAGGTCGTCGCCCTCGCCCTGGCCTCGGCCCTGCTCATCGTCGTCCCCGGGCTCAGCGTCCTGTTCGTCGTCGGGCGGGCGCTGAGCCGGGGGCGGCGCGTGGCGCTGGCCGGGGTCGTGGGCAACGGGATCGGTTCCTACGCGGCCGCGGTCGCCATCGCCGTCGGCCTCGGACCGGTGCTGCACCGGTCCGAGCTGGTCTTCCTGCTGCTCAAGGTGGCCGGGGCGGCCTACCTGGTCTGGCTGGGCGTGCACGCGATCCGGCACCCGAGCCCCCCGCCCGGGGTCACGGGCGGGCCGAGGGAGTCGACCCTGGGGGCGGTCCGCACCGGTGCGGTCGTCGGGATCTCCAACCCGAAGGTGTTCATCCTGTTCGCCGCGATCCTGCCGCCCTTCGCGGATCCGACCGCGGGGGACGTCACCACCCAGCTGCTGCTGCTCGCCCTCGTCCCCGTGCTGCTGGGGCTGACCACCGACTCCCTGTGGGGCCTGCTCGCGGGCCGCGCCCGGGGCCTGCTGGCCGGCACCCCGGCCCGGTCACGGACCGTGGCCCGGGTGGGGGGCGGCTCCATGATCGCGCTGGGCGTCTCCGTCGCCCTGACCGGCCGCCCGGGCCACTGACCGCAGTCCCGCCGACGTCAGGGGGTCGGCGTGGTGGCGGTCAGGTCTCCGGCCGCCCCGCCCGAACCGTCGGCGTCCTGACCCGCCGGGGCGCTCGCCCCACCGGTGGCCGTCGCCCCCGACCCGTCGGTCGCCTGGGTGCCGGAGCCGTCCGTCGCCTGCGAGCCGGAGCCGTCCCCCGCGTCGGAGCCGGAGGTCCCGGTCGCCGTGGACGAGGCGGTCGTGCCGTCGGTGGCGGTGCCGGTGGCCGTGGGACTCGTCGTCGGCGAGTCCGTCGTGGCGGTGGTGGGAGTCCCGGACTCCGTCGGGGTGTCGGTGACCACGGGGGTCGCCGGGGCCTGCGTGATGGAGTTGCCGAAGACGCCCGTCGAGACGCCGTCGTCGCTGCTGGTCGTCCCCTGCACCTGGGCCGAGACACTGCTGCCGGTGACGACCTCGTAGGTGGCGATGCCCCCGACGGCCAGCACGAAGGCCACGACCCCGAGCAGCACCGAGTGCCGGGCCCGCCACCTCCGCCGCGCGGGATCGGGCGCACCGGGTGGCGGGTCCTGCGGCGCCGGCCCGCCCTCGGCCTGGTCCTCGAGCACGGGCAGGTCGTCGTCGGAGGACTGGTCCGGGTCGTCCGGGACCGGCTGGGGTCGCCGCAACCGTCGCGTCGTCTCGACGACGCGGTCGCGGCTCGCGGCCAGGTAGTGGCTGTAGACCGCCGCGGCCGTCGAGGCGGCCACGCTCCCGACCGCCGCCCCGACGAGGGTCCCGTACGTGCCGAGGCTCTTCAGCCCGGCCAGGAGGACCGCCGAGGTGACCGCGGCCAGGGCGCCGCCGGCGATCTGGACCCAGTTGATCGTGAGTGTCGTCCGTTGCTGTGTCTGATCGCTCATCCCGCCCCCAAGTCTGGCAGCCGCTCCCGGCGATTCCCAACCGTGGCGGTGACCCCCGCGTGGCGTCCGGGTGCAGAGCCTGTGCAGGGCGGGGCCGGTGTGGCGGGCGGGCGTGGGCTCCGCCACAGTTCGCCCATGAGCATCCTCGTCCAGGACCTGAACCAGTGGAAGGGCGCGGCCGTCGTCGACGTCACCGACGCCAAGATCGGCACCCTCGCCTCGGTCTACGTCGACGCGGCCACCGACGAGTGGCTGTTCGCGGCCGTCGAGGTCGGCCTGGTCGGGTTCAAGAAGGTCGTCCTGGTCCCGCTGAACCAGGCCGCGGTCGGGCGCGCCGACATCCGCGTCGCGTTCACCAAGGAGATCGTCAAGGCGGCCCCCGCCTTCGCGACCGACGAGGAGCTCGGTCCGGACGACGAACCGCGCATCTACGCCCACTACTCGCTGGAGTACGTCCCGGCCGACACCCCCAGCGGGCGTCGCCTGGCCCGCCGCTGACCCGTCCCACCCCGGGCCGCTCGCGGATCAGCCGCGGGCGGCCCGCTGCATGACGTCGCTGACCTCGCCGACCAGTTCCTCGATGACGTCCTCGAGGAAGACGACCCCGACGACCTCGCCCCCCGCGTCGACGACCCGGGCCACGTGCGACCCGGTGCGCCGCATGGCGGCCAGCGCGTCCTCGACCTCCTCGACCGCGCCGAGGGTGCCGAGCTGACGGACGCGCTTGTGCGGGACGGGCAGGGTGTAGCGCTCGTCGTCGGCGTACAGGACGTCCTTGAGGTGCAGGTAGCCCACGAGGTCGCCGTCGTGGTCGCAGACCGGGAAGCGGCTGAACCCGGTCCGGGCGACGAGCGCCTCGACGTCGGCCGGGGTGGCGCCCTCGGTGACCGTGACGAGGTCGGAGACGCCGACGGCGATGTCGCCCACGCTGCGGTCGGAGAACTCCAGGGCTCCGGAGACGAGACCGTTGCGGTCCGGCAGGGTCCCCTCCCGCCGGCTCTCGGCCACGATCGAGGACACCTCCTCCACCGTGTAGGCCGAGGAGACCTCGTCCTTCGGTTCCACCCCCATCGCCCGCAGGGCCAGGTTGGTCAGCCAGTTCAGCGCCCGGATGACGGGGTTGATCGTTTTGGCGATGGCCAGCAGCGGCGGGGCGAGCACGAGGATCGCCCGGTCGGGACCCGCGATGGAGATGTTCTTGGGGATCATCTCCCCGGCCACCACGTGCAGGTACACCACGATCGTCAGGGCGATGACCAGCGCGACCGGGTGCACCAGGCCCTCGGGCACACCGAGGTCGGTGAAGACCGGTTCGAGCAGGTGCGCCACGGCCGGTTCGGCGACCGCCCCGAGACCGAGGGAGCACAGCGTGATGCCGAGCTGGCAGACGGCCAGCATGAGCGAGACGTTCTCCATGGCCAGCAGCGCCCGGCGGGCGCGCTTGCTGGTCTCGGCCAGGGGTTCGACCTGGCTGCGCCGCGCCGACAGCACGGCGAACTCGGAACCGACGAAGAAGGCGTTGGCGGCCAGCAGGACCACGGCCAGCAGCAGGGCGCCGAGGTCGCTCACGCGGGGACCTCCTCGTCGCGGCCGGTCCCGGGGGCGGCGGGGACGGGCGGGCGCAACCGCACCCGCTCCACCCGGCGGCCCTCCATGCGGACCACGCGGAGCACGGCGCCGGGCAGGCGGATCTCGTCCCCGACGGCCGGGATGCGGCCGAGCTGGGTCATCACGAAACCCCCCACGGTCTCGTAGGCGCTGTCGTCGGGGATCTCGATCCCGACGGTGTCGCGGACCTCGTCGGGGCGGCTCAACCCCGGCACCGTCCACGACCCGTCGCGGTGCCGGCGCAGGCCGCCCCGGTCGCGGTCGTGCTCGTCGGAGACGTCGCCGACGATCTCCTCGACCAGGTCCTCCAGGGAGACGATGCCCGCGGTCCCGCCGTACTCGTCGACGACCAGGGCCATCTGCAACCCCTTCTGCCGCAGCTGCAGCAGCAGGGGTTCCAGGCGCAGCGTCTCCGGGACCCGGCGCAGCTCGGTCATCAGCGCGGTGACCGGCACCTCGCCCCGCCGGGCGGGCGGGACGGCGACCGCGGTCTTCACGTGGACCGCGCCCAGCACGTCGTCGTCATCGGTGCCGGTGACGGGGAAGCGCGAGTGCCCCGTGGTCCGGGCCCGCACGACCACGTCGGCGGCCGTCTCGTCGGCCCGCACCTCCCGCATCCGCACCCGCGGGGTCATGACGTCGGCCGCCGTCTGCTCCCCGAACACCAGGGTGCGCGAGAGCAGGTTCGCGGTGCCCTCGTCCAGGGTGCCCAGGTCGGCCGAGCGGCGGACCAGGGAGGCGAGCTCGCGCGCGGAGCGGGCCCCCGAGAGCTCCTCCTGCGGCTCGATGCCCACGGCCCGCAGGAACCGGTTCGCGCTGCCGTTGAGCACGGTGATGAGCGGCTTCATGAACCAGGTGAAACCCCGCTGCAGCGGGGCGACCACCCCGGCCGTGGGCAGCGGCACCGACAGGGCCAGGTTCTTCGGGATCAGCTCGCCGACCAGCATCGAGAACGCGGTCGCGACGACGACGGCCAGCACCACGCCGACGGTCGCGACCAGCGCGCCCGGCAGCCCGACCGCCTCGAGGACGGGGGCCAGCAGCGCGGCGAGCGAGGGCTCCACCAGGTAGCCGACCAGCAGCGTCGTCAGGGTGATGCCGACCTGGGCGCCCGAGAGCTGGGTGGAGAGGGTGGTCAGGGCGGGCAGCACCCCGGCCGCCCGGCGGTCCCCGTCGTTCGCGGCCTTCTCGACCGTGAACCGGTCCAGCGTCACGAAGGCGAACTCGGCGGCGACGAACACCGCGGTCCCGAGGGTCAGCAGCACCCCCACGCCCAGCAGCAACCACTCGGTCACGACGGCCCACCACCGCGGCGGGGACGAACGGGCAAGGATGTCGGTCGGCCGCCGAGCGGCCCGGGAGATGAGCTCATGACGTCGACCAGGGTAGAGGGTGGGAAGCCCCCCGGCCCGTCACCGCGACCCCCACCGGGACCTCCTCACCACCCGGCGGGCAACGGCCGGCCCTCGTCGTAGCCGGCGCTGGACTGCAGACCGACGACCGCGCGCTCGGCGAACTCCGCGACGGTGCCCGCCCCGACGTAGGTGAAGGCCGATCGCACCCCGGACGTGATCTGGTCCAGCAGGTCCTCCACGCCCGGTCGCTGCGGGTCGAGCATCATCCGCGACGAGGAGATCCCCTCCTCGAACAACCCCTTGCGCGCCCGCTGGAACGGCGAGTCGCCCCGCGTCCGCGCGCGCACCGCGCGGGCCGAGGCCATCCCGAAGCTCTCCTTGTAGGGCCGGCCGGCGGAGTCCAGGGCCAGGTCCCCCGGGCTCTCGTGGGTCCCGGCGAACCACGAGCCGACCATGACCTGGCTCGCCCCGGCCGCGAGCGCCAGGGCGATGTCGCGCGGGTGCCGGACCCCGCCGTCGGCCCAGACGTGGGCCCCGAGCTCCCGGGCGGCCGCGGCGCACTCCAGGACGGCGGAGAACTGCGGACGCCCGACGCCGGTCATCATCCGGGTCGTGCACATGGCCCCCGGCCCGACACCGACCTTGACGATGTCGGCCCCGGCCGCGACGAGGTCGCGCACCCCCTCGGCGGTGACGACGTTGCCGGCCACCACGGGGACCTGCGGGTCCACCCCACGCACCGCGGCGAGCGCCTCGAGCATCTTCTCCTGGTGGCCGTGGGCGGTGTCGACGACGAGGGTGTCGACCCCGGCCGCCAGGAGCCCCTTCGCCGTGCCCGCCACGTCGCCGTTGATCCCGACGGCCGCGGCCACCCGCAGTCGTCCGTCGGCGTCGAGCGCCGGCGTGTAGACGGTGGAACGCAGCGCCCCGGTCCGGGTGATCGCCCCGACGAGCCGCCCGTCGCGCACGACCGGGGCGAAGCGGTGCCGGCCGGAGTGCAGCCGGTCGAAGGCGGCCTCGAGCCCGCCCCGTTCGACCTCGGCGGCCTCGACGGCCACGGGGGCCGTGCTCATCACGTCCCCGACCCGGGTGAACCGATCGACGTCGGCGCAGTCGGCGGCCGTGACGACCCCGAGCACCTCGTCGTCGTCGCCGAGCACGACCGCGGCCCCGTGGGCCCGCTTGGGCAGCAGGTGCAGGGCGTCGTGGACGGTGTCGACGGGGCGCAGGGTCACCGGGGTCTCGTAGACGGGGTGACGGTCCTTCACCCAGCCCACGACCTCGGCGACCACGTCGAGGGGCAGGTCCTGCGGCAGGACGGCCATGGCGCCCCGGCGGGCGACCGTCTCGGCCATCCGTCGCCCGGCGACCGCCGTCATGTTCGCCACCACGACCGGGATGGTCGTCCCGGTGCCGTCCCCGGTGGAGAGGTCGACGTCCAGGCGCGAGGTCACCCGGGAGCGCGAGGGCGCCAGGAAGACGTCGTTGTAGGTCAGGTCGGTCTGCGGGCCGCGGCCTCCGAGGAACTGCACCCGGGCAACATAGGTCGCGTCACCGGCCCGGGCTATCCCGGAGCGGGCACCGCGTGAAGGTTGCGGGCGGCCCGTGGAGGACCGGTGACCGGGGGTCGACGCCCCCGGTCGGGGCCCGCGGCCCGCTCTACGCTTCGGCCATGAGCTTCCCGAGCGCCGAGAGCCCCGCGACCGCGGGCGGCCCCCGCACCGCCGTCGTCGTCGAGGACGAACCCACGATCGCCGACGCGGTCGCGCGGCGGTTGCGCGCCGAGGGCTACACGGTCGAGGTGGCCGGGGACGGTCCGGGCGGGGTGGAGCTGTGCGCCCGGGTCGACCCCGACGTGGTGGTGCTCGACGTCATGCTGCCGGGCTTCGACGGCCTCGAGGTCTGCCGTCGCGTCCAGGCGGCCCGTCCGGTGCCGGTCCTCATGCTCACCGCCCGCGACGACGAGACCGACAAGCTGGTCGGGCTCGGGGTCGGGGCCGACGACTACATGACCAAGCCGTTCTCCATGCGGGAGCTGGTGGCCCGCGTGAACGGACTGGTCCGCCGGGTCGAGCGGGCGCGGCTGCTGGCCGGGGCGCCCGCCCCCGCCGAGACCCTGCGCTTCGACGTCTCCGACGGCGAGCTCGTCGTGGACTCCGCCCAGCGCCGGGTCCGCCGGGCCGGCGCCGAGGTCCACCTGACCCCCACGGAGTTCGACCTGCTGGTCTGCCTGGCCCGCTCCCCGCGCACGGTGCTGACGCGGGAGAAGCTGCTGGAGGAGGTCTGGGACTGGGCCGACGCCTCCGGCACCCGGACCGTCGACAGCCACGTGAAGGCGTTGCGGCGCAAGCTCGGGGCCGACCTGGTCCGGACCGTGCACGGGGTGGGCTACGCCTTCGAACCGAGCACCCCGGAGGGCGGGGTCCGCGCGTGAGCCTCCCGCAGCGCGAGCCGAGCGGCCTGACCGGCCCCATCCCCATCACCGGTGCGGCCGCCGAGGCCCGCCGCGCGGCGACCCGCCGCACCTTCCCCGACGTCCGGCCCCTGGACCCGATCGGCTCGCTGAAGTGGAAGCTCGGCGTGCTGGTGGCGGCGACCACCGTCGTCGCGGTGCTCCTGGTCCGCTACGGCCTGCAGGCCCAGATCCCCACCCGGTACACGCTGCCCGCCGCCGTGCTCGTCTCGCTGCTGGTGACCCAGCTGCTGGCCCGCGGGATGACGTCGCCGTTGCGGGACATGCGCGTCGCGGCCCAGGCGATGGCCACCGGCGACTACTCCCGGCGCGTCCGGGCGACCAGTCACGACGAGGTCGGGGCCCTCGCCACCGCGTTCAACCGGATGGCCGAGGACCTCGAGGCGGTCGACCGCGAGCGCCGGGAACTGGTCGCGAACGTCTCCCACGAGCTGCGCACGCCGGTCTCGGCGCTGCACGCGGTGCTGGAGAACCTCGTCGACGGGGTCAGCGAACCCGACGAGGAGACCCTGGGCACCGCCCTGGCCCAGACCGAACGGCTGGGCCGGCTGGTCGAGCAGCTGCTGGACCTGTCGCGGTTGGACGCGGGCGCGGTCTCGCTGCAGCGGGACACGATCCGGCTCGAACCCTTCCTCGCCTCGGCGGTGCGGGCGATGTCCATGTCCGGCCGTGAGGTGCGCTTCGTGGTCGACGTGATCCCGCCGGACCTGCAGGTCAGCGTGGACTCGGCCCGCCTGCACCAGGTGGTGGCCAACCTGCTGGACAACGCCTCCCGGCACTCCCCGGCCGGCGGGACCGTGACGGTGCGCGCCGACACGACGGGTGAGGTCGTCCGGATCTCGGTCATCGACGAGGGCCCGGGCATCGCGACCGAGGACCGGGAACGGGTGTTCCAGCGGTTCACCCGCGGCTCCTCGGCGACGCGTTCCGACGGGGGGACCGGCCTGGGCCTCGCGATCGCCCGGTGGGCGGTGCAGATGCACGGGGGGACGATCCGGGTCGCGAGCACGCCCCGGGGCGGGGGCTGCCAGATCGACGTGCACCTGCCCGCGACGCCGCCCGCCCTGGGCTGAGGGGCCGCGAGCCCCTCGCCGGGGTCGCGCGGGCGCGGGATAGTCTCTACGGGTCCCGCCGAACCCACGAGGAAGAAGGCGACACCGCCGTGCCTCAGCACCCCTCGCAGCACGAGGACCCGCTCGCGACCTTCGGGCCCAACGAGTGGTTGGTCGACGAGCTGTACGAGCAGTACCTCGCCGACAAGAACTCCGTCGACAAGGCGTGGTGGGACTTCTTCGAGGACTACGCGCCCGCCGAGAACCCGGCCGAGCACACCACCACCAACGGCGCCGGCGCCCCCGCCGAGAACCGGTCGGCCGAGCAGCCCGAGCAGCCCGAGCAGGCCCGGCCCGCGGAACCGGCCCGTCCGGCCGGGGTCGCGTCGGGCACGTCCCCCGCGAAGGGCCCCACGAAGGCCGCCGCCCCCGCCGCCCCGGCCCGACCCTCGGTCGAACCGGCCGTCTCCCGGGTCATGCCGGGCGGGGCCGACGCCCCCGTGCAGCGCGACGCGCAGCCGAGCACGGCCCTCGCCGCGCCGGTGGCCGAGGGCGAGCGCACCGACGTGGTCGCCAAGCTGCGCGGCCCGGCCGCGCGCGTGGTGACGAACATGGAGGAGTCCCTCGAGGTCCCGACGGCGACCTCGGTCCGCGCGGTCCCGGCGAAGCTGCTGGTGGACAACCGGATCGTCATCAACAACCACCTCAAGCGGGCCCGCGGCGGCAAGGTCTCCTTCACCCACCTCATCGGTTTCGCGGTCGTCGAGGCGCTGGGCCAGATGCCCTCGATGAACGCGGCGTACACCCTCGAGGGCGGCAAGCCCGCCGTCCTGCAGCCGGCCCACGTCAACCTGGGCATCGCCATCGACCTGCCCAAGCCCGACGGGACCCGTCAGCTCATGGTTCCCGCGGTCAAGCAGTGCGAGTCGAAGAACTTCGCCGAGTTCTGGGCCGCCTACGAGGACGTCGTGCGTCGGGCCCGCGGTGGCAAGCTGACCGCCGACGACTTCGCCGGGACGACGATCAGCCTGACCAACCCGGGCACGATCGGCACCGTCCACTCGGTGCCGCGCCTGGTCAAGGGCCAGGGCGCGATCATCGGCGTGGGCGCGATGGAGTACCCGGCCGAGTACGCGGGGGCCAGCGACGACACCCTGACCCGCCTCGCCGTCAGCAAGATCATCACGATCACCTCGACCTACGACCACCGCATCATCCAGGGCGCCGGGTCGGGCGAGTTCCTCAAGATCGTGCACGCCAAGCTCCTCGGCGAGGACGGGTTCTACGACCGCGTCTTCCAGGCGCTGCACATCCCCTACCAGCCGATCCGCTGGGTCCGCGACATCTCGATCTCCCACGACGACCAGATCAACAAGACCGCGCGCGTCGTCGAGCTGATCCACGCCTACCGGGTGCGCGGGCACCTCATGGCCGACACCGACCCGTTGGAGTACCGCCAGCGGTTCCACCCCGACCTCGAGGTCGAGACCCACGGGCTGACCATGTGGGACCTCGACCGGGAGTTCCCGACCGGCGGGTTCGGCGGCAAGGCGCACATGCGCCTGCGCGACGTCCTCGGCGTGCTGCGCGACTCCTACTGCCGCACGGTCGGCATCGAGTACATGCACATCCAGGACCCGGAGCAGCGTCGCTGGATCCAGGACCGGGTGGAGCGTCCGTACAACAAGCCCTCGGCCGCCGAGCAGCTGCGCGTCCTGCGTCGCCTCAACGCCGCCGAGGCGTTCGAGACCTTCCTGCAGACGAAGTACGTGGGGCAGAAGCGGTTCAGCCTCGAGGGCGGCGAGAGCGTCATCGCCCTGCTCGACGCGCTGCTCTCGCGGGCGGCCACCACGGGCCTCGACGAGGTCTGCATCGGCATGGCCCACCGCGGTCGGCTGAACGTGCTGACCAACATCGCGGGCAAGAGCTACGAGCAGGTCTTCCGCGAGTTCGACGGCAAGCAGGACCCGCGCACGGTCCAGGGGTCCGGCGACGTGAAGTACCACCTCGGCACCGAGGGCACGTTCACCGGTGAGGACGGCGAGCAGACCAAGGTCTACCTCGCGGCCAACCCCTCCCACCTGGAGGCGGTCAACCCCGTCCTGGAGGGCGTCGCGCGCGCCAAGCAGGACAAGATCGACCTGGCCGGGCGCGCCTTCCCGGTGCTGCCGGTCCTCATCCACGGTGACGCCGCGTTCGCCGGGCAGGGCGTCGTCGCCGAGACCCTGAACCTCTCGCAGCTGCGCGGGTACCGCACCGGCGGGACCGTGCACGTCGTCATCAACAACCAGGTCGGGTTCACCACCGCACCGGCCTCGGCCCGCTCGTCGGTGTACTGCACCGACGTCGGCCGCATGATCCAGGCGCCGATCTTCCACGTGAACGGCGACGACCCCGAGGCCTGCGTCCGCGTGGCCCAGCTGGCCTTCGAGTTCCGGCAGGCGTTCGACAAGGACGTCGTCATCGACATGGTGTGCTACCGCCGTCGCGGGCACAACGAGGGTGACGACCCCTCGATGACCCAGCCGCTGATGTACTCGCTGATCGAGAAGAAGCGCTCGGTCCGCAAGTCCTACACCGAGCAGCTCATCGGCCGCGGGGACATCACGGTCGAGGACGCCGAGGAGGCGCTGCGCGACTACTCCGCCCAGCTGGAGCGCGCGTTCGCCGAGACCAAGGGTTCCAAGGCCTCGGCCGACGGCGAGAGCCGCGGCGGGCTGGACAAGCCCGCGGCCCAGGAGGCCGACGACCGGACCCCGGACACCGAGGCCCGCCCGACCGCGGTCGACAAGGCCGTCATCGAGTACATCGGCGAGGTCCAGGCCAACCCGCCGGCCGGGTTCACGGTGCACCCCAAGCTCATGCAGCTGCTGGAGAAGCGCGCGCAGATGTCGCGCGAGGGCGGGATCGACTGGGGCTGGGGCGAGCTGCTGGCCTTCGGTTCGCTGCTCATGGAGGGCACCCCGATCCGCATGTCGGGCCAGGACACCCGCCGCGGCACGTTCGTGTCCCGGCACGCGGTCCTCACCGACCGCCGCACGGGCGAGGAGTGGACCCCCCTGCTGTACCTGGGCAAGAACGCCGAGGGGCAGAACCAGGGCCGGTTCTGGATCTACGACTCGTTGCTGTCGGAGTACGCGGCGATGGGTTTCGAGTACGGCTACTCCGTCGAGCGGCCCGACGCGCTGGTCCTCTGGGAGGCCCAGTTCGGCGACTTCTTCAACGGCGCGCAGACCGTCATCGACGAGTTCATCGCCGCGGGCGAGCAGAAGTGGGGTCAGCGTTCCTCGGTCGTGCTGCTGCTGCCGCACGGGTACGAGGGCCAGGGCCCGGACCACTCCTCGGGGCGCATCGAGCGCTTCCTGCAGATGTGCGCCGAGGACAACATGACCGTCGCGGTCCCCTCGACCCCGGCGAGCTACTTCCACCTGCTCCGGCGGCAGGCCTACGCCCGCCCGCGCCGTCCGCTGGTCGTCTTCACCCCGAAGTCGATGCTGCGGCTCAAGGCAGCGCAGTCGGCGGTGGAGGACTTCACCTCGGGCACGTTCCGCGAGGTCATCCCGGACACGACGGTGGACGCGGGCAGCGTCGACCGGGTCCTGTTCTGCTCCGGGAAGGTCTACTGGGACCTGCTCGCCGAGCGCACCAAGCGCGGGGACGAGAAGACCGCGATCGTGCGCGTCGAGCAGCTCGCCCCGCTCCCGGCCGAGCAGATCGCCGCGGCCCGGGCCACCTACCCCGACGCCGAGGCGCTGTGGGTCCAGGAGGAACCGGCCAACCAGGGCGGCTGGACGCACGTCGCGATGGGGATGTTCGCCCACGACTCCTCCCTGTTCCGGCGGGTCTCCCGCTCGGCCTCGGCCTCTCCCGCGGCCGGTTCGGCCAAGCGGCACCAGGCCGAGCAGCAGCAGCTGGTCCAGGAGGCCTTCGACCGCTGACCGACCCCGCCCCGCCTCGACGTCGAGCCCGCCCCGCCCCCGTGCGGTGGCGGGCTCGACGTGCGAGGAGGCCCCCGCCGCGACCGATATCCTCGGCTCGCCCCGCCGCCCCCCGCGCGCACCACCGGAACCCTTGAGGAGTACCTCCTACGTGAACGGCCGCTACGACGTGCGTGTCTGCCTGGTCGGCGACGAGTTCGTGACCGGGGTGGGCGACCCCCGGGCCCTGGGGTGGGCGGGCCGGGTCTCGGCCCGCACGCCCCGAGAGGACCGCGACATCACCCTGTTCCCGCTCGGCGTGCCCGGTGAGACGACGACCGACCTCAACGCCCGCTGGCGCGAGGAGACCGCGCGTCGCTTCACCGGTGGCGACGAGCACCGCCTGATCGTCGGGCTCGGCCACGCCGACCTGGACGCCGGGACCACCTTGGCGCGCAGCCGCCTCAACCTGGCCAACATCCTCGACGAGTGCGAGGCCCGGGGGCTCCCGACCCTGGTCGTGGGGCCGACCCCGGTCGCCGACGAGGACCGCAACGACCGCATCGCCGACCTGGCCGACGCCTTCGCCGACGTCTGCGCGCGGCGTCGGGTGGCCTACGTCGACACCTTCGGGCCGCTGGCCGAGCACGAGGACTGGTACGCCGACCTCGCCGCCTCCGACGGGGTGCACCCCGGTCAGGCCGGGTACGGGCTGCTGGCCTGGCTGGTCCTGCACTCCGGCTGGTACGAGTGGCTGGGGCTGCAGCAGCCCTGAGATCGCGCCGCGGGCCGGCTGGCGGATGATGTCGACCATGACCTCGTCGGTGCCGGCCCCCCGCTCCCCCTCGCCCTCGGCCGTGCCCGGCCTGCTGCTGGGGCCGATGCTGCGCCACGTCGGCGAGCACCGGGCCACCCTCTGGGTCGAGACCGAGGCCCCGGGCCGCGTCGAGGTGCTGGTCGACGTGCCCGACTCCGGGACCGTCCGGGCCGGGGCCGAGACCCTCACCCTGCACGGCCACCACTACGCCCTGGTGATCGTCGAGGACCTCCCCGCCGCCGCGAACCTCACCTACCGGGTCGAGGTCGACGGGTCCCGGGTCTGGCCCCCGGAGGGCAGCACCCGACCGCCCAGCCGGATCCGCACGCTCGACGTCGAGCGCGACGTCCGGCTGTCCTTCGGCTCCTGCCGGCGGGCGGGCGGCCACACCGCGGAGGACGTCGACCGGCTCGGGGTGGACGCGCTGACCGCCCTGGCGGAGCGGCTGTGCGCCGAGGACCCCGAGGCCGCGGGCGGCTCCTGGCCCGACGTGCTGCTGTTCGTGGGCGACCAGGTCTACGCCGACCTGCCCAACCCCGAGGTCGTCGGCCGGTTGCGCGAGCGTCACGCCGGGCGCCCGCAGTCGGAGCAGCTGCCCACCGAGCAGGCCGACGCCGACGTCTCGGAGGAGATCGGGGACTTCGAGGAGTACACCTGGCTGTACCACGAGACGTGGGGCGGGGACCCGCGTACCGACCACGAGGGCAGCGCGGGGGGCGGCGCCGTCCGCTGGCTGCTCTCGACCGTGCCGAGCGTGATGCTGCTGGACGACCACGACCTGCGCGACGACTGGAACACCTCCGCGTCGTGGAAGGAGGAGATCTCCGCCCAGCCGTGGTGGCGCGACCGGGTCACGGGCGCCTTCGCGAGCTACTGGGTGTACCAGCACCTCGGCAACCTCTCCCCCGACGAGATCGCGGCCGACCCGCTGCTGGCCCGGCTGCGCGCCGAGCCCGACCCGGAGCGCCGCGACGAGATCCTCGACGAGTTCGCCCGGCTCGCCGACGCCGACCCGTCGTCGGCCCGCTGGAGCTTCGTGCGCGACCTGGGCGAGACCCGACTGGTGGCGGTCGACTCCCGCTGCGCCCGGCAGCTCACCCCCGGTGACCGCCGCATCACCGACGCCGAGGAGTGGGAGTGGGTGACCCGGCAGGCCCACGGCGAGGGCCGGCTCACGCCCGTCCGGCACCTGCTGCTGGCCACGACGCTGCCGCCGTTCCTCGTGCACGGCATCCACCACGCCGAGGGCTGGAACGAGGCGCTGGCCGACGGCCGGTGGGGGCGGCGGGTGCAGGCCTGGTCGGAGAACTTCCGCCAGGTCGCCGACCTGGAGCACTGGTCGGCGTTCCGTCGGTCCTTCGACGACCTGATCGCCCTGCTCCGCGACGTCTGCACGGGCGAGCAGGCCCCCGCCTCGATCCTGGTGCTCTCCGGTGACGTGCACTGCAGCTACACCGCCGAGGTGCAGCTGCCCGGGGTCGACCGGACCCGCACCGAGGTCCACCAACTGGTCATGTCTCCCTTCCGCAACCCGCTGTCCTGGGGGATGCGCTTCGCCTTCCGGATCCTGGACTCCCGGCCCCTGCGCGCGCTCAGCCGGGGGCTGGCCCAGGCGGCCGGCGTCCAGGACCCGCCGGTGCGCTGGCAGGTGCAGGCCGGGCCGTGGTTCGACAACGGCGTGATGACCGTGGCGCTGGACCCGGCCGGTGGGGCGGGGGTCACCGTCGAGCACGCGGGCACCCGGGACGGGCGGCCGGTGCTGCGTCGGACCGCGGCCCGGGCCCTCACCCCTGCTCACCGTCGGGTCCCGGTTACAACTGCGTGACGAACTGACCCGGACCGCGCAGCCTGTTCAGGAGCACGACGTCGGGTGGGTCACACTGTGCAGGCTCACGTTCGATCTCTGGAGGATGCACCGTGGCTCTGCCGACTGCTCGACGTTCGTTCCTCGCCTCCTGCGGCCTGCTCGCCGCGGGCGCCCTGACCCTGGCCGGCTGCGGCTCGGACTCCCTGTCCGGGTCCACCCCGGGGGCGAGCTCGCAGGCCCCGGCGACGTCGGTGGCGGCCGACTCCTCGCTCAAGGCGATGCTGCCGCAGTCGGTGCAGGACTCCGGGGTCCTGCGGGTCGGCACCAACGCGACCTACGCCCCGAACGAGTTCCTCCAGGGTGACAAGATCGTCGGGATGGACATCGACATCATCAACGCGGTGGCCGCCAAGCTCGGGGTCAAGGCCGAGTTCACCAACGCCGAGTTCGACAGCCTCATCGGCGGGGTCAGCGCGAACCGCTACGACGCGGCGATCTCGTCGTTCAGCATCACCGACGAGCGACTGCAGCAGATCGACATGGTGCAGTACTTCAGCGCCGGCACCCAGTGGGCCACCAAGAAGGGCAACCCCGACAACGTGGACCCGAACAGCCCGTGCGGGCTGTCGGTGTCGGTGCAGACCGGCAGCACCCAGCAGCTCGACGACCTGCCGCCGAAGAACGAGGCCTGCACCGCGGCCGGCAAGCCCGGCATCACCGTGCTGCCCTTCGACTCCCAGGCCGACGCGGCCAACGCGCTGGTCAGCGGGCGGGTCCAGGCCATGCTGGCCGACTCCCCCGTCACCGCGTACGCGGTCAAGCAGACCGGGGACCAGCTCGAGCTGGTCGGCGACATCTACGACTCCGCGCCCTACGGCATCGTCCTGCCCAAGGGCGGCGGGCAGACCGCCGAGGCCGTCTCCAAGGCGCTCGAGGAGATCGCCAAGGACGGTTCCTACGAGACCGCGATGACCAACTGGGGCGCCGAGGCCGGCGCGGTGACCGAGTTCCCGGTCAACCCGTGAGCGAGCCGAGCGCCACCCCGGCCGGGGAACGGCCGGGGCGCATCGACGCGGTCGAGGTCCGCCACCCCTGGCGCTGGGTGGCGCTCGCCGTCATCGCCGTCCTGGTCCTGATGCTCGCCCACCTCCTGGTGACGAACCCGGCCTTCGACTGGGCGTTCACGCTGGAGGCGATGAACCAGACCGCGGTCATCCGGGGTTTCCTCCTGGGAACCCTGCTGACGACCGTCATCGCCATGGTCATCGGTGTCCTCGGTGGCGTCCTGCTGGCCGTGCTGCGCCTGTCGGACAACCCGGTGCTGGCCGGGGTGTCCTGGACGTTCACCTGGTTCTTCCGCTCGGTCCCGCGGTTCGTGCTGCTGACCTTCACCGGGGGCCTGGGCGCGCTGTTCGTCACCGGGTTCTCGATCGGGGTGCCGTTCGACTTCCTGCTGACCGAGTGGTTCGGTCTCCCCGAACTGCGGCTCTTCACGATCTCGCAGCAGACGATCTTCAACGTCCTCGGCGGGACCATCATCGGCGGGATCCTCGGGCTGGGGATCTCCGAGGCGGCCTACATGGCCGAGATCGCCCGGGCCGGTCTGCTCAGCGTCGACAGGGGCCAGCACGAGGCGGCCGAGGCGCTGGGGATGCCGAAACGCCTGGCGATGCGGCGGATCATCCTGCCGCAGGCCATGCGGGTCATCGTGCCGCCGACCGGCAACGAGGTCATCGCGATGCTCAAGGACACCTCGCTGCTGCTGGCCATCCCGGTCACCGCCGAGCTGTTCTACCAGTTGCAGCAGATCGGCAGCCGCACGTTCCAGGTCGTCGCGACCAGCATGGCCGCGATCATCTACTACTGCCTGGCCACCAGCATCCTCATGGTCGGGCAGTACTTCCTGGAGAAGCGGTTCGGCCGCGGTTTCGGGGACGTCTCGAACGGCCCCCGTCCGGCCGCCGGCGTGAGCCTGGGCGCGGGGGGTGCGAAGTGAGCACCCCCACGCCGCACCCTCTGGTGCACGCCGTGAACGTGACGAAGTCGTTCGGCCACGTCGAGGTCCTCAAGGGCATCGACCTGGACGTCCACGCCGGTGAGGTCGTCTGCCTGCTCGGCCCCTCGGGATCGGGCAAGACGACGTTCCTGCGCTGCATCAACTCCCTGGAGCGCATCGACGGGGGTCGGATCTGGGTCGACGGCGACCTGGTCGGCCTGCGCGAGGTCGACGGTCGGTTGCACCGGTTGACCGACAGGCAGATCGCCGCGCAGCGCCGCGACATCGGCATGGTGTTCCAGCGGTTCAACCTGTTCCCGCACATGACCGCGCTGGAGAACGTGATCGAGGCCCCGATCCGGGTCCGCGGCGAGTCCCGCGCGGACGCGACCCGCCGGGCCACGGAACTCCTCGACCGGGTGGGCCTGGCCGACCGGCGGCAGAACTACCCGGCGCAGCTGTCCGGCGGGCAGCAGCAGCGCGTGGCCATCGCCCGGGCGCTGGCCATGCGGCCGAAACTCATGCTGTTCGACGAACCCACCTCGGCCCTCGACCCGGAACTGGTCGGGGAGGTGCTGGCGGTCATGCGCGAGCTCGCCGCCGACGGGACGACGATGATCGTCGTGACCCACGAGGTCGCCTTCGCCCGTGAGGTCGCCGACCAGGTCGTCTTCATGGACGGCGGCGTCGTCGTCGAGGCCGGACCGCCGGCCGAGGTCATCGGCAACCCCCGCCACGAGCGGACCCGCTCGTTCCTGGCCCGGATGCGGGCCGGCGCCGAGCACGGCTGAGCTCCACCCGTCGCCCCCGGGGCGTCGCGGCACCCACCCGGGTGCGGCGGCGCCCCGTCGTCGTCCGGGGGGAAGATCGCAGGAACCCCTTCACAAACCGAATGCCATTCGTTTAGAGTCCTCGGCACCTGCTCCACCCGGCCCTCGTCGCAGGAGACGACCATGCAGCCCACCGAGCACTCCCCCGAGCACCAGCTGAAACCCGGCGCCATCGGCGCCGCCGGCATCACCTTCATGGTCGTCGCCGCGGCCGCCCCGCTGACGATCATGGCGGGCCTGGCCCCGCTGGCCATCAGCATCGGGGGCATCGGCGCCCCCGTCGGCTACCTCGCCGCGGGTGCGGTGCTCGCGATCTTCGCGGTCGGGTTCGTCACCATGACGCGCATCACCCGCGGGGCGGGGGCGTTCTACAGCTACATCACCCTGGGGCTCGGGCGGACGGTGGGCGCGGCGTCGGGGCTGCTGGCGATCCTGTCCTACAACTCGCTGCAGATCGGGGTGTACGGACTCCTCGGCGTCCAGTTCGCCGGCGCCTGGACCCGCTTCACCGGGACCGAGGCCCCCTGGTGGGTCTTCGCGCTGGGCGCGATCGGCGTCGTGGCCTGGCTCGGACGGCGCGGCATCGACATCGGCGCCAAGGTCCTCGGGGTGCTGCTGCTGGCCGAGACCGCGATCCTCGCCCTGCTCGTCGTCGGCGTGCTCGCCCGCGGCGGAGCCGACGGTCTGAGCGTCGCGACGTTCTCGCCCCAGGCGGTCTTCGCCCCGGGCATGGTCGCCATCCTCAGCTTCTGCTTCGCGGCCTTCATGGGGTTCGAGTCGACCGCCCTCTACCGCGACGAGGCCCGTGACCCCGACCGCAGCATCCCCCGCGCCACGTTCGCCGCCGTCGCCTTCCTGGCCCTCTTCTACTGCCTGGTCGGCTGGGCGGTCGTGCAGGCCTTCGGCGACTCGGCCGTGGTCGCGGCCGCCGGGACCGACCCGGCCGGCTTGTTCTTCGCGGCGATGGACCGCTTCGTCGGGCCCTGGGCCGGTGACGTCATGTACGTGCTCGTGCTGACCAGCGTCCTGGCCTCGCAGCTCGCCTTCCACAACGCGATCAACCGCTACACCTTCGTCCTGGCCGGGGACGGGTTGCTCCCCGCCGGGCTCGGCCGGGTCCACCCCCGCTTCGGCTCCCCCGCGACCGCGGGCAGCGCGCAGTCGGTCCTGGCCGTGGTCGTCGTCACCGCGTTCGCCGTGGCCGCGCTCGACCCCTACCTGCAGCTGCTGCTGCTGGTGAACACCCCCGGGGTCGTCGGGGTCGTGCTGCTGCAGCTGATGACCTCCCTCGCGGTCACGGTGTTCCTGCTGCGCCGCGGGGGGTTCCGGGTGGCCACGGCCGCCGCGGGGCTCGCCACCGTCCTGCTCGGCGTCGTCCTCGTGCTGCTGACCCTCCACCTCGACCTGCTGACGGGGATGCCGAAGGCCTCGACCTGGGCGCTGGCGGCGATGGTCCCCGCGGTGCTGCTCGTCGGGATCGCCTGGGCCCGCTACCTGCACCGCGCCCGCCCCGCCGTGTTCGAGGCCGTCGGCGGACCCGACGTCCGGCGTCACGAGAGCACGACCACCCCCCTCACCAGCCCCGCCACCGGCGAAGGAGTCCGTTCGTGACCAGCCGCCCGACCCTCGTCCTCGCCGCCGACACGATCCACACCCTCGACCCCGAGTGCCCGCGGGCGAGCGCCGTCGCCCTGCGCGACGGGCTGGTGCTGGCCGTGGGTGAGCGCGCCGACATCCCCGACTGGACCGGACCGGGCAGCGAGGTGCTCGACCTCGGGGCCGCCACCATCACCCCGGGGCTGGTCGACGGGCACAGCCACCCGGTGATGGGTCTCGATCTGACCGTGGGCCTGGACCTGTCTGGGGTCGCCACGCCGGCCGAGCTGCGGTCCGTGCTGGCCCGCGCGGTGAGCGGTCTCGGCCGGGGTGACTGGGTGCGCGGCTGGGGTCTGGACCCGAACTGCTTCGAGGGGGCGCCGATCACGGCGGCCCCCGTCGTGGAGGCGGTCGGTCCGGACGTTCCGGTGTTCCTCAACCTGTTCGACGCGCACTCGGCCCTGGCCAGTCCCGCGGCGCTGGCCCGGGCCGGGGTCCACGGCGCGCGGCCCTTCGCCTCCGGGGCCAGCATCGTCTGCGACGCCGACGGCGTGCCGACCGGGCACCTGCTGGAGATGGAGGCCGTGAACGTCGTGGCCGCGGCGCTGCCCGCCGAGTCCCGCCCCGAGCGGCGCGCCCGGCTCCGGGACCTGTTGCGGGCCATGGCGTCCACGGGGCTGACCGCGGGCAACGCGATGGACTTCGAGAAGGACTCCCACGACCTGGTCCGCGACCTCGACGCGGCCGGGGAGCTGCCGATGCGCTGGCGGTTCGCCCCGTTCGTGTCCCCGGGGGTCTCGCTGGCCCACCTGGCCGGGGTGGTCGAGCAGCAGCGGCTGGGCGGCCGGCGTTGGTCGGTGGACGGGGCCAAGTTCATGATCGACGGAACGATCGACGGCGGGACGGCCTGGTTGGACGAGGCCGACACCCACGGGGAGTCGACCACCCCGTTCTGGCCCGACCCGGCCGAGTACCGCGCCGCGGTGGCCGAGCTGAGCGCCCACGGCGTCCCGGTCGTCACCCACGCCATCGGCGACGCGGGCATCCGCTACGTGCTGGACACGCTGGCCTCGACCCCGCGGGGGCGGGTCCCGCACCGCATCGAGCACCTGGAGACGATGCCCTCGGACCTCGTGGCGCGGTTCCGGGCGCTCGACGTGACCGCCAGCATGCAGCCCACCCACTGCACCCACTACACGCGCGCCGACCAGACCGACAACTGGTCGCAGCGGTTGGGTCGGGAGCGGGCCGAGCGCGCCTTCCGCTGCGGCGACCTGGTCCGGGCCGGGGCCCGGCTCGTGCTGGGGTCGGACTGGCCGATCGCCCCCTACGACCCCCGGCGCATCGTTGCCGACGCCCAGACCCGACGTCGGTCGGGCACCTCCGACGAGCCGGTCCTGCCCGGTCAGGCGGTCTCGGCCGCCGACGCGCTGGCCGGCTACACGCACCGGGCCGCCCTGGCCGCCGGCCTGGGCGGGGTGGCCGGGCAGCTGCGCCCCGGGTTGCGCGCCGACCTGACCGCCTACGCCCTGGACCCGCTGCTGGTGGACCCGGACGAGTTCGCCGAGGCCCCGTGCCTGCTCACCGTCGTCGACTCTGAGATCGTGCACCGCGACGGAATCACCGACCCGACCCAGCTCGTAGGGAGTCACGCATGAGCGACAACGTTGCCGCCGGGCGCCGGATGCCGGCCGAGTGGGAGGCCCACGACCGGTGCTGGATGGCCTTCCCGTCCCCGAACGCCACGTTCGAGGAGGAGGGTGGCCCGGAACTCGCCCGCGCCCGCACCGCGTGGAGCCGGGTCGCGAACACCGTCGCCCGGTTCGAACCGGTCACCGTGGTGGTCGACCCGGGTTCGGCGGCCGCCGCCGCGGAACTCCTCGACCCCTCGATCACCCGGGTGGAGGCCGCCCTCGACGACGCCTGGATGCGCGACATCGGCCCGACGTTCGTCCACGGCGGTGCCGACGGGGCGACCGGGGTGACCGCCGTGGACTGGACCTTCAACGGGTGGGGCGGGCAGTCCTGGTCGCGCTGGGAGGACGACTCCCAGGTGGCCCGGTTCGTCGCCGCGCAGGCCGGGACCGCCTGCGAGAGCACGACGTTCGTCCAGGAGGGCGGGGGTTTCCACGTCGACGGCGCGGGCACCGTGCTGCTCACGGACACCGTTCAGCGCGACCCGGGCCGAAACCCCGGGTGGAGCCGGGAACAGGTCGAGGCCGAGGTGCACGCCCGGTTGGGAACGACCACCGCGATCTGGGTGCCCCGCGGTCTGACCGCGGACTACGGCGAGTTCGGGACCCGGGGGCACGTCGACATCGTGGCCGCCTTCACCCGGCCCGGGACGGTGCTGGTGCACACCCAGACCGCGGCCGGGCACCCCGACGTCGAGGTCAGCCGGGAGGTCACCGAGATCCTGTCGCAGGCCACCGACGCCGCCGGGAACCGGTTGGACGTCCTCGCCCTGCCCGCGCCGGACACCCTCGAGGTCGAGGGCGAGCTCGTCGACTACTCCTACGTGAACCACTACGTGGGCAACGGGTTCGTCGTGCTCTGCGCCTTCGACGACCCGCAGGACGCGGTGGCGAAGGCGGTGCTGGAGAAGGCCTACCCGGGCCGCGAGGTGGTCCTGGTCGACGCGCGCGACATCTTCCGCTTCGGGGGCGGGATCCACTGCATCACCCAGCAGCAACCGACCCCGGCGCGCTGATGGCCCGCCCGAAGAACCCGTTGCTGTCGCGGGAGCTGGTGCTGGAGCAGGCCCTGGCCCTGCTGGACGAGACCGGGCAGCTGACCCTGCCCGGTCTCGCCCGGCGGCTCGGGGTGTCCCCCAGCTCGATCTACCACCACGTCCCGGGCGGCAAGGAGGAGATCGTCGAGGGGGTCCGGGGCGTGCTCACCGGCTCCGACCCGGGCCCCGACCCGACCCTGCCGTGGGGGGAGTACGTCGAGGCGTGGGCCCGGCAGTACCGGTCGGCGATGGCCGCGCACCCGCACGTCGTCCCGTTGCTCACCGCGCAGACCGTCAGCAACCCGCTCACCCTGGCCTGGTACGAGGAGTGCGCCCAGGTGCTCGCCCGCGACGGGTTCGCCCCCGTCGACGTGCTGCACGCCATCACCGTGCTGGACTCGCTGGTGCTGGGGTCCGCGCTCGACGCCGGGGCCCCGCTGACGGTCTGGGCCGACGACGACGAGCACGCGCCGACCCTGTCGGCGGCGATCCGGGCCGGGCGGGAGACCGCCGGGGACCGGTCCCGGCTCTCCTTCGAGCTGGGGTTGCGCAGCCTGCTGGTGGGCCTGGCCGAACGGTGTCAGCCCGTCGGCTGACGGGCCAGGACCCGGTCGCGCGCGGAGTCGAGGTGATCGCGCATGACGCTCGCGGCCCGCTCCACGTCACCCGCCTTGAGGGCCTTGAGGACCCGGGCGTGCTCGGCGGCGATCTTCTTGCCGGGCGCGGTGCGGTGGGCCGCGTGCAGCCCCATCGTCAGGTGGACCTCACCGATGATGATCTCGTGCATGCGGCGCAGGCGTTCGCTGCCCGTCCCGACGACGAGCGCGGTGTGGAACTGCACGTCGGCCTGGACCTGGCGGTCGAAGTCCTCGGCGGCCACCGCGGCCTCGATCTCGAGCTGGGCGGCCAGCGCCGGGGACGGGGTGGACGAGCGGGCCGCGAGGACGCGGACGGCGGCGAGCTCGACGGTGCTGCGACTGAGGAACAGGTCCTCGATGTCGGCGGCCTCGAGGACGGGGACGACGGCGGTCCGGTGCACGGTGCGGCGCAACAACCCCATGACGGTCAACCGCTCGACGCAGGCCTTCGCGGTGGGGCGGGCCACCCGGTACTCCCCGACGAGCCGGGCCTCGGTGACCTTCTCCCCGGGGGCGATGTCCCCGCTGACGATCCGGTCGCCGACGGCCTTGGACAACGCGTCCGTGAGCGACGAGGTGGTCAGTTCGAAGCTCGGCACGCGGGCCATGGTCGCACAGGCCGACTGGTCTGACGATGATGCCGGGCTCACCGGGCAACTCCTGCGAGGGAGGCCTCGAGCACGGTGGCGGCGGCCGCCGCGACCCACCGACCGGGGTGGAGCAGGGCGTCCTCCGGCCGGCCCGCCGCCCGGGCCGCGTCGAGGGCCGACCCCACCGCCGCGATGCCGAGCTCCGCCAGCTCCTCGGCGCCGACGTCGAGACGGCCGACGACCGCGAGCGTCGGCACCCCGAGACCCGCCGCGCGACGGGCCGCCGCCACCGGGGCCTTCCCGGCCGCGGACTGCCCGTCGAGGCGGCCCTCCCCCACGACGAGCAGGTCGGCCCAGGCCAGGTGCCCGGTGAGTCCGACCAGGTCGGCGACGTGGTCGGCCCCGGAGACGACCCGCGCCCCCAGCACGGCGTGGACCCCGGCGCACACGCCGCCCCCGGCCCCGGCCCACGGCCAGGTGCTGACGTCGGTCCCGGTCCGCGCGTGCAGGACGCGGGCCCAGTGCGCGAGTCCCGCCTCGAACCGGGTGACCTCGTCCGGGCCGGCCCCCTTCTGCGGGGCGAACTGCGCCGCGGCCCCCCGCGGGCCGAGCAGGGGGACGGCCACGTCGGCGGCCAGCAGCACGTCGAGGTCGTGCCACCGGGGGTCGAGCCCGGCGAGGTCCACCTCGGCCACCGCGGCGAGCCCGGCGGCCCCCCGGGCGACCGGGCGACCGGCCGCGTCGCGCAGACCGACCCCGAGCGCCCGCAGCAGGCCCGCCCCGCCGTCGGTGCTCGCCGTGCCCCCGACCCCGAGGACGATCCGGCGCGCGCCCGCGTCCAGGGCCGCCCGCAGCAGCTCCCCCGTCCCCTCGGTCCCGGCCCCGGCCGCGGTGGCCGGGGTGGGGTCGACGTGGGCGAGCCCGGAGGCGGCCGCGGACTCGACGACCGCCACCGGGGCGGGGTCGCGGGTCAGGGCCCAGGTGGCGGTCACGAGCTCGCCGAGCGGGCCGCTCACCCGCGCGGTCCGCGCCCCGGCCCCGGCCGCGACGGCGGCCGCCACCGTGCCCTCGCCGCCGTCGGCGAGCGGGACGCAGCGGACCTCGGCCCCGGGGACGGCCCGGCGCACCCCCTCGGCGACGGCCGCCGCGGCCTCGGCGGCGGTGAGGGTGCCCTTGAACTTGTCGGGCGCGACGAGGACCCGCAGGGCGGGCGCGCTCATCGGGGGCTCCGCACCAGGAGCGCCTCGAACCGCCCGACGTCCGGGAGGTCCACCCCGACCTCACCCCGTTCGTCGCGGGTCGCCACCAACCGGGTCCCCGCCACGGCGGCCTCCACCTCGTCACCGGCCTGCAGCCCCCGCCACCCCAGCCGGTGCCCGGCCCGGATCGGCAGCGGGACGCCGAACGACTGCCGGGTCGCTCCCGAGAGGTTGCGCAGGTGGACGACCGAGCCGGCCGCGGACCGGCCGAGGACCACCTCCACCGCCGGGGGCAGGTCGGTGCGGACGTCGAGGTCGTCGCCCAGCAGCCGCACGGCCTCGGCCACCACGACGTCGCGCAGCACGCTCAGACCCGCTCCGCGGTAGGCCCGTCCGAGGGTGGTGGCGAACCACGTGGCCCGTGGCCCCGGCGCGGTCGGGCCCGAGCGCACCCGGCCCGGGGTGTCGAGCTCGACGTGGCCGTAGCACTTCTCGGGCGGTCCGTAGGGGGCGCGGGAGACCAGGCCCATCCCGGCCTCGGCCCCGGGCGCCGGGGTCAGCACGTGCATCGCTCCCAGCACCGGCAGCGGCCCGGGTGCCGGGCGATGGGGCAGCGGGTCGGTGCGCAGGAAGGAGGACCACGTCGCCTCGGTGGTGGCGCGGACCGCCCGCCGCTGCGCGGCCGGGCAGGCGGCGAGCTGGGGGACCTCCCCCGCGAAGCCCGAGGACGCGGTGGCGAGCAGTCGTCCGCCCCGGGCGCCGAACCCGTCGAGGGCCTCGACCGCGGCGGTGTCCAGCTCGCCGAGGTCGGGCAGCACCAGCAACCGGTAGCGGTCGAGGGTCCCCGCGGCCGCCGCCGCGGCGATGCGTCGCTCCGGCAGCACCTCGAACGGGACGTGCCCCTCGACGAGGGCGAGGTACAGGCCCTTGAACTCCTCCTCGGCCTCCTCCGCCTCGACGCGGGACCGACCGGGGGCCAGCGGGTCGGGGGCCACCAGCGCGGTCACCGCCGCGGGGACGAGCCCGGTGTAGAGGTCGGGGTGGTCGCGGTGGAAACGGACGATCTCCGAACCCGCCGTCAGGCACTCGTAGTCGAACTCGTGGGGCAGGCCCATGATGTAGGTCGAAGGGTTCGCCCCCCGGGCGGCGGCCTGGACGAGGTACTGCGCGAACACCTCGGGATCCTCCGACGCCGACCGGTAGGGCATGTCGAAGAACGCGACGGCGTTCACCAGCACCGGCACCTCCGGACGCCAGCTCTTGGCCCGGCTGACGTTCTCGGCGGTGTGGTGGTGCCACATCGGTCGACCGATGGCGTTGTTGGCCTCGTGGAACACGATGTCGGAGGAGTTCCCCATGATCAACGGGGCCTCGGGCCGTCGGCCGGAGATCAGGTCGCGGGCGCGGGCCACGAGGTCGTCCATCATCGCGACCGTCCACCGTTTCCACTCCGGGTACCCGGGCGAGCCCGGGTCGGTGGGGTGCGGGGTCCCGGGGTGGGCGGCGGCGAAGGTGCGGCGGCAGGACAGGCACTGGCACACCCCCCGGTAGACCTTGCCGTAGTCGATCTCGCCGTAGGACAACCAGTTGAAGAAGAACCCGTCGATCTCGTAGCGGTCGAGGATCTCGGTCAGGACGGCGAACATCCGCTCCTGGTAGTACCCCGCGCTCGGGCAGACCGAGACCAACCCCTCGACCACCTGCTGGCGACCCTGGGGGTCCACGTAGCACCACTCGGGGTGCTCCTCGGCGATCCGTCCGGCGATCTTGGAGAAGTCCATGCGGGCCAGCAGCCGCATCCCCCGGCCGTGCGCGGCGCGGACGGCGGTCCCCACGAGGTCCCCGTCGGGGCGCCGGGCGAGCCCGGGGTTGCGGGACTGGAACGGCAGGGAGCTCGGGTGGTTCGCGACGATCCCGCCGACGCTGAGCAGCCAGGCGTCCGCCCCGTACTCCTCGATCCGGTCCAGCACGTCCTCGACGTCGAGCTCCGCGGTGTCGATCTCGCGGATGTTCGTCTGGAACATCCGGAACGGACGTTCCCACCAGTACCCGGTCGGGGTCGCGGCGCTCATGCGGGACGGTTCAGCTCGGCGGCCAGCTTGGCCAGCGCGGAATGGTCCAGGTCACCATCGCCGCGGGCCACGAGGGCGGCCAGCAGCTGGGCGAGCAGCGCGGTCACCGGCAGCGCCACCCCGGCCGCGCGGGCGGCCGCGGTGATGATCCCCAGGTCCTTGTCGTGCAGCGCGACCCGGAAACCCGGGCTGTACTGCTCGGTGAGCAGCGCGGTCCGCTTCCGGGTCAGCGCGGTGGACCCGGCCAGACCCCCGCCCAGGACGTCGAGGGCCGCCTCGAGGTCGGCCCCGTGCGCGCGCAGGAAGACCATCGCCTCGGCCAGCACCTGCAGGTTCCCGGCGACCACGATCTGGTTGGCGGACTTCACCACCTGACCGGCCCCCGGGCCTCCGACGTGCACGACGGTCGACCCCATCGCGCCGAGGACCTCGCGAGCGGCCGCGACGTCCTCCGCGGCCCCGCCGACCATGATCGAGAGGGTTCCCTCGACCGCGCCGGCCTCCCCGCCGCTGACCGGGGCGTCCAGGCACCGCACCCCGCGCCCGGCGGCGGCGGCGTGGACCTGCCGCGCCTCCTCGGGAGCGATGGTGCTGCAGTCGATCAGCAGCGTTCCCGCGGGCAGCACCGGCAGGAACCCGTCGGAGCCGGTGACGATCTCCAGCACGTCCGGACCGGCCGGGACCATCGTGATCACCACCTCGGCCCCCTCGACGGCCTCGGCCGTGGTCGCGACCACCGAGGCCCCCGTCGACGCGACGCGTTCGCGGGCCCCGGCGCTGCGGGCGTGGCAGCGCACCTGGTGCCCCGCGGCCACGAGGTTGGCGACCATGGGCCGCCCCATGGTCCCGGGTCCGATGAAACCGATCCGTGTCACGAGATTCCTCCGTCGTCAGCAGGTGGGGTGCGGCGACGCTAGCACGCGATCTTGTCAGACAAGTTTACCGGAGGTGATTGACTGCACCCTGGTCCGCACCTACGGTCGGACCACCGCACGAATTCCCACCGACTCCCCCTACGCCGGACCACCGGCCGACATCGATGAAGATGATGGAGAAGAATCATGGATCGTCGCTCGTTCGCCCGACTCCTCGGCGCGGGACTGCTCCTGCCCCCCACCCTCGCCGCCTGCGGGCGGGGTTCGGGCGGGTCGTCCGGGGACGGGATCCGCTACGCCTGGTGGGGTGACGCCCTGCGCCAGCAGAACTACCAGAAGGCGTTGGACCTCTTCCAGGACGAGAACCCCGAGATCGTCGTGCAGCCGGAGTTCGCCAGCTACGACGCGTTCCAGGAACGCATGACCGTGCAGACCGCGGGGCGCAACGTCCCCGAACTGTTCTGGGTCCCCTCCCCCCAGGTCCTCTCCTACCGCGACGCGGGGCTCTACCGCCGCGTCGACGACCTCGAGCAGTTCGACCTGTCCGACTACACGCCCGAGCAGCTGGAGCTCTACAAGCTGGACGGTCAGCTCGACGCGATGCCGCGCTCGCTGTTCAGCTCCGCGTTCCGCTACAACCAGACGTTCCTCGAGGAGGCCGGGGCGACCCTGCCGCCGGAGGACCCGGGGTCGTGGAACTGGGCCTCGGTCGCGGAGTTCCTCACCGACTACACGAACAACACCCCCGACGGGCGGGTGGGGGCCGCGTACTCGGCCAACAACGACATGTGCTTCGAGGCCTGGGTGCGCCAGCACGGCGGTGACCTGTGGTCGGCCGAGGGCCGGCTCGGTTTCGAGCCCGCCGTCCTGGAGGGGTGGTTCGAGTGGTGGGAGGGCCTGCGGGCGGCCGGGGCCGCTCTCAGCCTCTCCGAGCAGGAGGGACCCGACCCGGAGTGGGACGTCGTCGGCAGCCGGGTGCTGGCCACGTTCTGCAACTCCAACCACATCGTCGACGAGGCGGAGATGTACCCCGACGTGACGTTCCAGCAGCGTCGCCCCCCGGCCGACCCCGACGCCGACGCCGACTGGGCGTTCGTCTACCTGAGCCGGATCGGCCTCTACTCCGGCACCGCCGAGGACAAGCTCGCCGACGCCGCGACCCTCCTGGACTTCACGCTCGGGGACGCGCGTCTGGTGGAACTGGCCGGCCTGAGCATCGGGGCCCCGGCCAACCCGCGGGTGCTCGAGGAGGTCCGGGGGACGGCGACGCCCACCGGGCAGGAGTTGCTCCGCCTGGTGGACCAGGAGCTCGGACTGCCGAGCCGCCCGCGCTTCGAGGCCCCGCCCGGGTCCGGTACGTGGCGCACGATCATGGCCCGCGGCATCGAGTCCCTGGCCGGCGGCGTCACCGGGATCACGGAGACCGCGGCCAACGTCATGGCCGAGATCAACGCGGGAGTCGAGGGCTCGCGGTGACCGCACCCGCCCTGCCCACCGAGGCGCCGGCCACCCCGCAGACCCGGGGCACCGCCCCGTGGCGACGGCAGGGCCGGGCTGCGCACGTGTTCCTGCTGCCATGGCTGGCGGGCCTGCTGCTCATCACCGCGGTCCCCCTGCTGGCCTCGCTGTACCTGTCCTTCACCGACTACGACCTGCTGAACGCCCCCAGCTGGACCGGGCTGGAGAACTACCAGCGGATGTGGGACGACACCCGGTTCTGGGCCTCCGCGTCGGTGACCCTGCGCTACGTCCTGGTGTCGGTGCCGCTCCAGCTGGCGTTCGCCCTGCTGCTCGCGGTCCTGCTCGACAAGGGGCTGAAGGGGCTCACCCTGTACCGCAGCGGGTACTACCTGCCCTCGCTGCTCGGCACCAGCGTGGCCGTCGCGATCCTCTGGCGGCAGCTGTTCGGGCACGACGGCCTGCTGAACTCCGGCCTCGCGGTGCTGGGCATCGAGGGGCAGAGCTGGCTGCAGAACCCGACGACCGCGCTGGGGACCCTGATCGTCCTCAACGTGTGGACGTTCGGCTCCCCGATGATCATCTTCCTGGCCGGGCTGCGGCAGATCCCCGAGGAGCTGTACGAGGCGGCCCGGGTGGACGGCGCGGGGAGGGTCCGGCAGTTCGCGTCGATCACCCTTCCCCTGCTGACCCCGATCATCTTCTTCAACCTGGTCCTGCAGACCATCGGCGCCTTCCAGACGTTCACCCAGGCCCACGTCATCTCGGGCGGGCGGGGCGGACCGCTGGACTCGACGCTCTTCTACACCCTGTACCTCTACCAGCAGGGGTTCCAGAACTTCAACATGGGTTACGCCTCGGCGATGGCCTGGGTGCTGCTGGTCGTCATCGGCGTCGTCACCGCACTGCACTTCACCCTGTCGAAGTACTGGGTCTTCTACGGAGACAAATGATGGCCACCACCACCGAACCCGTGACCGGCACCGAGACCCGCAGCACGAGCACCCCGGTCCAGCGACCCCCGCGCCGCTCCAGCGGCCTGCTCAAGCACGTCGGCCTCGTCGCCTTCCTGCTGCTGATGATCTACCCGCTGATCTGGATGATCGTCAGCTCCTTCAAGCCGGGCAACATCGTCCTGACCCAGCCCGGCCTCATCCCGAGCGAGGTGACGTTCGACAACTACCGGGACGGGTGGAACGCCCTCGGGCGTCCGTTCTCCTGGTTCTTCGTCAACTCGCTCATGGTCACCGTCGGGTCGATCGTGGGCAACCTCATCTCCTGCTCGCTGGCCGCCTACGCGCTGGCCCGGCTGGAGTTCCGCGCCCGCAAGCTCTACTTCGGGATCACGCTCGCCTCGGTCATGCTGCCGCTGCACGTGCTCGTCGTGCCGCAGTACATCTTCTTCTCGCAGCTGGACCTCCTCAACACCTACTACCCGCTGCTGATCCCGAAGTTCCTGGCGACCGACGCGTTCTTCACCTTCCTCATGGTCCAGTTCATCCGGACCATCCCCCGCGAGCTGGACCAGGCGGCGTCGGTCGACGGTGCCGGGCCCTTCCGGATCTTCTGGTCGGTGATCCTGCCGCTGATGAAGCCGGCGCTGGTCACCACCACCGTCTTCACCTTCATCTGGACCTGGAACGACTTCTTCACCCCGCTGATCTACCTGACCTCGACCGACGTCTACACCGTGCCGGTGGCCCTGAACACCATGGTCAACGCCGAGACCCAGAGTGGAGTTGGACCCTTGTTCGCCATGAGCCTGCTGTCGCTCGTGCCCGTCCTCATCTTCTTCGCCGTCGCCCAGAAGTACCTGATCCGCGGCATCGCCACCACGGGGCTCAAGTGACCGCGGTGGACCCGGCGCTCCGGGACACCACGTCGACCTGGTGGAGCCGGGCGACCCGCTGGACGCAGCTGACCTTCACCGAGGACGACCCGCAGAACCTCGACCTCGACTTCTGGACCGACGTGATGCGGCGCAGCCGGTCCAACGCGCTGTGCATCAGCGCGGGCGGGTACATGGCCTTCTACCCCACGTCGATCCCGTACCACTACCGCAGCGCCCAGCTCGGTGACACCGACCCCTTCGGCGCCTTCGTCGACATCTCCCGCTCGCTCGACATGGCGGTGATGGCCCGGGTCGACCCGCACGCCATCCACGCCGACGCCCTCGCCGCCCACCCGGAGTGGGCGGCCCTGGACGAGCACGGCGAACCGGTCGAGCACTGGGCCTTCCCGGGCATCTACGTCACCTGCCCCTTCGGGCCCTACAACCGCGAGTTCACCACCGAGGTGGCCCGCGAGATCGTCCGTGACTACGACGTGGACGCGATCTTCGCCAACCGCTGGCAGGGGCACGGCATCTCCTACTCCGAGGCGGCCGAGCGGGCGTTCTTCGACGACACCGGCCTGGCCCTGCCCCGCGGGGCGCGCGACCCCGACGACCCGGCCTGGCGCGCCTACCCCGGCTGGCGGCGCCAGCAGCTCTCGGAGCTCGTGGGGATCTGGGACCGGGCGGTCAAGGACCTCAAGCCGCACGTCGCCTTCATCCCCAATCTCGGCTCGGTCGCGGTGCAGGACCTCGAGCGCGGGCTGGTCGAGGAGCACTACCCGATGCTCTTCATCGACCGGCAGGGTCGGCACGGCGACGAGGCCCCCTGGTCGGCCGGTCGCAACGGCAAACGCAGCCGCAGCGTGTTCCGCGACCGGCCGGTCGGGCTGATCACCTCGGTGGGCCCGGAGAACCCCACCCACCGCTGGAAGGACTCGGTGATCTCCGGGGCGGAGATGCAGACCTGGATCGTCGACGGGTTCGCCCAGGGGGCGCTGCCCTGGTTCACCAAGTTCAAGGGCGAGATCCACGACACCCGCTGGGTCCAGCCGGTGGTCGACGCGTTCACCCTGCACGACCGGGTCGAGCCGGTGCTGTCCCGGGCGAAGATCACCGCCGACGTCGCGGTCCTCGACCCGACGCGGCACGTCGCCGCCCGGGCCGGGCAGCCGGTGGAGTCGCTCTACGCGGACAACGACGCGCACGGTCACGGCGTCTACCAGGTGCTGGTCGAGGCCGGGATCCCCTTCGAGTTCGTCAACGACGGCCGCATCCTGGACGAGGACCTGGACCGCTTCAAGGTCCTCGTGGTGGGCAACGCCGAGCTCCTGGACGACGAGGACTGCGCCCGCATCGACGCCTGGGTCCGCCGGGGCGGGTCGCTGGTGACGACGTTCGAGACGTCCCTCGCCGACGGACGCGGACGGCGCCGCACCGACTTCGGTCTCGCCGACGTCATGGGCGTGCACCTGACCTCGCCCGCCCGGGGTCCGGTCAAGAACAACTACGTCGCGCTGACCGGCCCCGAGCACCCGTTGCACGCGCCCTTCCGTGGGGCGCAGCGCATCGTCGGGGGCACCGGGATCGTCGGGGTCCGCGCCGAGGACGGCGTGGACGGGGTCGCGGTCCCGTTCCGGTTCGTCCCGGACTACCCGGATCTGCCCATGGAGGAGGTCTACGCTCGCGAGACGCCGCGCGACCCGGCCGTGGTGACCCGGGAGGTCCCCGGCGGGGGCCGGACCGTCTACGTGGCGTTCAACCTGGGCGCCCTGTTCTGGGAGACGTTGCAACCCGACCACCGCGACCTGCTCGCCCGGGCGGTGACCTGGGCCCTCGGCGGCGACGGGGTGGCCCGGATCAGCGGGCCGGGACTGGTCGACATCGCGGTGCACGAGAACCGGAACGGCGACGTCGTCGTGGAGACCTCGGTCGCCCTGGTCAACCTCACCAACCCGTTCACGATGCGTGGGGTCATGCGGGAGACCCTGGCCGTCGGTCCGCACTCGGTCTCGATCGCGGTGCCGGAGGGACGCGAGGTGCAGGCCGTGAGCCTGCTCGTGTCGGGGACCGCGGTCGCGGCCACCGTCGACGAGGGCCGGCTGGACATCCTGCTGCCCTCGATCTCGCTCCTGGAGGTGGTGCACGTGACGTGGGCGCCGCGCACCCGGACGGGAGCCTCTCGATGAGGTTCAGCGCCAACCTGACGATGCTCTACCCCGAGCTGCCCTTCCTCGACCGGTTCGCGGCGGCCGCGGCCGACGGGTTCACCGGGGTGGAGTTCGTCGAGGCGCCCGGGGTCGACGACGAGGCGGTGGCCCGGGCCCTGGACGACCACGGCCTCGCCCTCGCCCTCGTCAACACCTGGTCCGGGGACTGGGCGGCGGGCGAACGGGGGGTCGCCGCGCACCCCGACCGCATCGAGGAGTACCGGGCCACGCTGCCCGCCGCCGTGGCCCGGGCCCGGCGGTGGGGGGTGCCGACCGTGAACGTCCTGGCCGGCAAGGACCCCGGCGACGCCGGTCCCGACGAACTGTTCACGACGCTGGTGGGCAACCTCCGGGCGACCGTGGAGGCGTTCGCGGGCACGGGGACCACGGTCGTCCTGGAGGCGGTGAACGATCGGGACGTCCCCGGTTTCGTCGTCCCCACCATGGCCGCCGCGGAACTGGTCCGGGCCGAGGTGGGCGGCGGGCTGGGCCTGCAGTTCGACGTCTACCACGCGCAGGTGCTGCGCGGGGACCTGCTGAACACCTACCGACGGCACGCCGAGCACGTCCGGCACGTGCAGATCGCCGACCACCCCGGGCGGCACGAACCGGGGACCGGGGAGATCCGGTTCGAGTTCCTGCTCCCCGCCCTGGTCGAGGCGGGCTACACGGGGTGGATCGGGGCCGAGTACGTCCCGGCGGCGCCCGAGGGGGCGGCGTGGCTGAAGCGGTTCGCCTGATCCGGCTGGAGGTCGGCGGCACCTGGACCGCGGAGCAGGAGGCCGAGGTCCGGGCCGTCGCCGGCGGCCTCGCCGTCGAGTTCACCGGGGTTCCCGGCCCGGCCCGGGCCTGGGCGGGGGCGGAGCTGCGGTGGGTGCACAGCTGGGCGGCGGGGGTCGACGGCCTCACCGGGTGGCGGGAAGCGACCGTGGTGACCTCGGCCAAGGGCAACGGGGCGGTGCCGTTGGCCGAGCACGCGATGCTGCTCACCCTGATGCTCGACCGGGACGCAGCGCGTTGGGCGGCCGCCCAGGCCGGACGCCGCTGGGAGCGGCGGACCCACTCGGAACTGCTGGGCCGCACGATGGGCATCCTCGGTCTCGGCCGGGCCGGACGCGAGCTGCGGACCCGGGCCGAGGCGTTCGGGATGCCCGTGGTCGCCTTGCGCCGCGACCACTCCCCCGCCGACCTCGACGCGTTCTGCACGGCCAGCGACGTCCTCGTCGTCTGCGCCCCGCTGACCGACGAGACGCGCGGGATGCTCGGGGACCGGCAGTTCGACCAGCTCGGCCCCACCGGGCACTACGTGTGCGTGTCCCGCGGCGGGATCGCCGACGACGCGGCGCTGCTCCGCGCCCTGCAGGAGAACCGGATCGCCGGAGCGGGACTCGACGCCCACGCCGTCGAACCCCTCCCGGAGGACTCCCCGTTCTGGGACCTGCCCAACGTGATCGTCACGCCGCACAACGGCGCCACCACCCCGGGTACCGCGCGACGGGGGTTCGAGATCTTCCTGGGGAACCTCGGCCGGTTCATCCGGGGCGAGGGGCTGGAGCACCGGGTGGACGTCGAGGCGGGGTACTGATGCGACGGTCGGGCGCTGCCCGGCCGGGTCGTGTTCACGCTCACCTGGCAGTCTGCCCCGCATGGGTGAAAGATCGGGCGACGACGAGGCGGCGCGTCACTTCCCGGTCGCAGCACATCCCGGGGGTGCGGGCCGCGAGGTGGCGGCGCGGATGTCTCGGCAGGCCCGCCGAGACACTGCGCCGGAAGTCGCGGTGCGTCGCCTGCTTCACGCGGCCGGGTTGCGTTACCGCGTCACTCATCCCGTGCCAGGGCGGCCGAGACGGAGCATCGACGTCGCCTTCACCCGCGCTCGCGTGGCGGTATTCATCGACGGCTGCTTCTGGCACGACTGCCCGGAGCACGGGACCCGCCCCAAGAACAACTCCGCCTGGTGGGTCGAGAAGTTGCGACAGAACAAGGCCCGCGACCTGGACACGGACGAGGTTCTCGCCCGGGCAGGATGGCGTGTCCTCCGGTTCTGGGAGCACGAGCAACCGGACAGGGTGGCCGCGATCATCGTTGCCGAGGTGCGTACCGGCTTGAGGGACGACCCCGCCGCGGGCTCAGAAGGGAGCCATCTCCCCGCCACCCCACCTCGCCGCGACAGCTGCGGCCCGTCCGTTCCGGCGTCGGTGCGCGGCACGCGACTCGAAGACGTACAACGTCTTCTGCCGGTGATGCCGGCGGCAGGAAGCGTGCAGGTTCGACCGGACCGTCCGCCCGCCCTCCTCGAACGGGACCCGGTGGTCGAGGTCGCAATCGATCGCGGGCACCAGGCAGCCCGGCGTGGTGCACGTCTTGTCCCTCGCCTGCACGAAACGACGCAACGCGGCGCCGGGACGGTAGACCCGAGGTGACACGTCCAGAACGTCGCCCGACACCGGGTCGGTGAGGACTCTTCGCCAGTCCCCGTCGGCGGCCAGGGCGCGGGCCAGCGCGGCGGGGACCGGACCGATCCCGGCGACCTCACCCGGTTCGTCGTCCAGACCCAGCAACGTCCGCGCGGCGATCGTGACGTGGACGGTGGTGCTGGAGGCGGGGCGGTGGGTCCGGACGTGCGTCACCGGGTTCACCTCACCGGGCTCCGCCGGCGTGGTGGGGTCGGAGAAGGCGGGGACGCCGTCGCGCATCGCGGTGGTGAGAACGTCGGTGAACACGTCGGCGCGGCGCTGCTGATGGGTCCGCTCATCGCGGGTCCCGGCGATGCGGGCGTGGTCGGCGGCCGCGTCCGCAGCACTGGTGAGCCAGCGGTCGAACCTGAGGGCGACGTCCTTGCCGACCAGGGCCGTGAGGTGCGCGGAGAGACCGGAGTCCTCACCCGTGTCGCAGAGGTCGACGCTGACGTGACGGTTCACGTCCGCGACCCGGACCGCGACCGGGACGTGGTCGGGGGTGAGCCGGCGGATGACCTTGGTGCAGTGCCGGGTCAACTGCTGCGGGGTGGGGCGGGCCTGCTCGATGTAGGCCAGCGCGCTGCGGGTGAGTTCAGCCCGGGCGGCAGCCAGCGCGTCACCGTCGAGGACGGGTTCCCCGAACGCGCCCACCCGCACCCCGTCGGAACCCTCGACGGGGACGAGCGTGGCTTCTCGGACGGCGAGGCGGTCGTGGGCGCGGCGGATCACCGCGCGGTGGGTGAACGTGATGTTCCCGGACCGGTACGCGTCGTGCAGGACCGGGTCCTGGAGAGCGTCCTCCGCGTCGCCGACCTGCCCCACGGCTTGCAGGTGGGACAGGTGCCGCGCCTCCGCGAGGATCATCGCCGCCACCTCGGCGACCAGATGGTCGAGCAGTTCGGGGGTGAGTTCCTCCCCGTCGCGGGTGCAACCGAGGTCGCGGGCGCGGACCACATCGGGGTGCTCGCGGCGGACCCAGTCCAGCAGCGCGATCACGGCGTCGATGGCCAGGGCGTGACCGGCGGAACGGACGCGTTCGGAGGAGACCAGCAGGGCCGACACGGCATCGCGCGACGGCGCCCACACCTGTTCCACGACCTCCGCAACCATGTCCGAATTCTACTCGAACACTCCGCGGTGATCAAGCTCCGATCGCTCTGAAGCCGTTGCTGCACAACGGGTTATGACCAGCGTGACCGGCCGCGACCCACGTCACTTCGCCTCCGACCACCGCTGCACCCGCCCGACGTCGGCCACGAACCGCACCCCGCTCCCGGCCGCCCACCGCCCGGCGGTGGCGTCGAGGGAGGCGTGCAGGAGTTCCTCGACCGCCTCGGCATGCTCGACCGGGACGTGCAGCAGGAGTTCGTCGTGCAGGCACAGGACGATCTCCCCGCGGCCGCGCAGCGCGAGGCGGACGGTCGCCGCCCACGCCTTGAACAGTTCGGCGGCGGCGCCCTGGATCACCGCGTTGCGCGCGAACCGACCGCGGGCGGCGACGGCGTCGGCGTTCGGCGCCGCGACCTCGGACACCCGGATCGACCGGCCGCCCCAGGTGCGCACGTCGCGGCCCTCGCGACCGGCGGTCTCGGCCTCGGTGAGGACGGCCATGGCCCGCGGGTAGGCGCGGTGCATGTCGCGCAGCGCCACCCCGGCCGCCCCCGAGGTCTGCCCGTACATCGCGGCGAGGACCGCGACCTTGGCGGTCGGCCGGTCGGTGCGCAACGCGGCCGCGACCGGGGCGTAGAGGTCGGCGTCCCGGGTGGCGGCGATCAACCCGGGGTCGTGGCTGACCACGGCCAGCACCCGGGGTTCCACCTGCCCCAGGTCGGCGCGGACCAGCACGTGACCGGGTTCGGCGACGACCGCGACCCGGAGCTCGGCGGGGAGGTTGTGCAGACCGGCCTCGGCGGTCATCCGCCCGGCCGCCGCATCGGCCCCGCTCCACGCGCCGCGCAGCCGGCCGTCGCTCCCGACGTGGGCCGCCAACCACGCCGTCCCGTAGGTGCTGAGCAGCCGTTCCGCCTTGCGCCAGCGGAGCAGCTCCTCGACCGCGGGATGGGCGCCGCGCAACCGTTCCAGTTGCCAGGCCCGGGTGTTCACGAGGTCGAACCCGAGCCCGCGCAGCGCCCCCAGCACGGCCACCGGGCTGCGCAGGTCGACTCCCGGCCACCAGGTCCGCAGCCGCGCCCCGGCCGTCTCCCGCACCGCGTCCGCCTCCCCGAGCACCGCCGCGGCCGCCCTGACGTCCAGCGGCAGACCGGTGACGGCGAGGTCGCCGGCGAGCAGCGCGGCGGCCGACTCCGACCACGCCGTCTGCAGGGCGAGCGGAATCCCACCCGGGCGGGCCCGGCGCTCGGGCAGCGCCCGCAATTCCTGCTCCTGCCACCGGGCCACCCGCAAGGCCGTCGCGGCCCGCTCCCCCGCTCCCACCACCCCCGGGGCCGCGCCTCCGAGGTCCAGGTCGAGGACCAGGACGTCGGGACCGTGGTCCCGCAGCGGGCGGGGACGGCGCGGTTCGGGGGGTTCGGGCTCCCCGGCGGCCGCGGCCAGGACCGCGGCCTCGTCCTCGCGCCGTCCCCCGTGCAGCAGCCGGTGCACGGCGCCGAGGTCGTGCACCCGGGCCAGCGGCGAGGGGTTCCCGAGGTCGGCGACGGAGGCCGCCGACCAGACCACCCAGCGCACCCCGGCGCCACCCGCCTCGCGTTCGGCGACGTGCGGCGCCGCCGGGCCACGGAACTCCCGGACGCCGGCGTCGTCGGCCAGGGCACCGCCACCCGGGCCGAGGACCAGGGCCACCAGCGAGGAGCTCAGGACGCCCGCTCCGGGACCGGGTCCAACGCGGCCCGCCAGGGGGACCCGCCGCGGCGGTGGAGTTCGAGGGTGAGCGCGTAGCCGTAGACGGTGAGGGCGGTGAACACCCACAGCCACAGGCAGACCGCGACCGCACCGCCCACCTGGGTCAGCCCGCCGAATGGGGCGCCGAGGTCGACCGGGATGGCCAGGAACAGCACGAAACCCTGGAGGAACCCCGACACGAACGCCCCGGTCGCGTACCCGCCCCACAGGGCCGCCCGCCACGACGGCCGGACCGGACCCAGGATGCGGTACACGTAGACCAGCACCGGGGAGACCACCAGCCAGTCGACGTTGAGCGCGACGTAGACGGCCAGGAACGACTCGTTCACCTCCCCGCTGTTGAACCAACGGGCCAGGAACGGGGCCACCTCCAGCACGACCAGGAAGCCCAGCGGGGCGAGCACCAGGAGCGGGACGGCGGCGATCCGGATCCGCCAGGCCCCGATCCTCCCCGACACCGCGGGCGGGGCCTGCTGCCCGGGACGGACGCTCACCCGGGAGAAACCCCGGCGCAGCCCCTCGGCGTACACGGTGGCGGGGACGAGGGCGATGAGGGCCGTGACCCAGTTGGCGTCCAACCCGGTCCGGACGAGCGCGAGCACGACGGCACCGGCGTTCATCGCGTCGGGCAGCGCCGCCGCGACCGCCTCGGCCAGTTCCATGATCCTTGCGGGCGAGAGGATCTCGCCCATGAGGCGGACCACCACGACCAACGAGGGGACCATCGCGACGGCCGCGTAGAAGGTCACCCCGGCCGAGATCAACCAGAGGTCGTGCCCCCGGAGGCGTTCGTGGGTGTCGCGCAGGACCGCGCGCACCGCGGCGGCACGGGTCACGCCGCGCCCCGGAACGTCCGCCGGTAGGCGGTGGGCGTGGTCCGGACGAGACGCAGGAAGTGCTGCCGCAGGGTCGCGGCCGACCCGAAACCGCACCGACGGGCGACCTCGTCGATGCTCTCGTCGCCCTCCTCCAGCAGTTCACGGGCCAGCTGCACGCGTTGCTCCAGCAACCAGCGGTGCGGGGTCATCCCGGTCTCGGCCCGGAAGCGCCGGGCGAAGGTGCGGGGCGACATCGTGGCGCTGCGGGCCCAGGACGTGACGTCGATCGTGGTGTCGAGCTGCCCGCGGGCCCAGTCGAGCGCCGCCTGCAACGACTCCTCCGCGCAGGCGCGGACGGGGGCCTCGACGAACTGCGCCTGCCCCCCGTCCCGGTGCGGCGGGACGACCATCCGGCGGGCGATCCGGTTGGTGACCGCGGCACCGTAGGCCTGGCGCACGAGGTGCAGGCAGAGGTCGATCCCGGCGGCCGTCCCGGCGCTCGTGAGCACCGGACCGTCCTCGACGTAGAGCACGTCGGGAACGACCTCGACGGCCGGGAACTGCCGGGCCAGGTCGTCGGCGTAGCGGAAGTGCGTCGTCGCCCGGCGACCGTCCAGCACGCCGGCGTGGGCCAGCGTGAACGCCCCGCTGCACAGGCTCATGACCCGCCCCCCGCGCTCGAGCGTCGCCCACAACCGTTCCCCCAGACCCGATCCCCCCGGACCCCGGTTCAGCAACGAGGGCACGACGATCACCAGGTCGGCGGTGTCGAGCCGGTCGAGCCCGTGAACCGTGGAGAGCTGGAAACCCTGGGCGCAGTCCACCGGCCCGGGCGTGACCGTGGTCACGGCGAAATCGAAGGCCGGGACCCCGTCGTCGGTCCGGTCGATGCCGAACACCTCGCAGGCGATGGACAGCTCGAAGGCGCTGAACCCGGGTGGGGCCACCACCGCGACGTCGCGCAACCGATGCTCGTTCCTGGCCATGCGGCGAGTGTGGCACCCATCGCCGGACTTGGCAGGATCTGGACGAACAGCGGCAGATCTGCCACTCGATCGGTCGCGGCGTGATCAGCACGCTGGAGTCATGACCCACGACGACCTCCTCGCCGCCCTGCTCCTCCTCCTCGTCCTGGCCCTCGGCCCGCTGGCCGCGCGCTGGGGGGCCGACACCCGGACCTCGCGGGCCTGGACCGACGGCACCGACGTCACCCGACCGGGCGCCCCCGACCGACCCGCCCGGAAACCCCTCCGGCTCCCGGCCCTGCGGTCTAGGCTGGCCGCGGCCGCCGCACGGAGCCGCGGCCGGGAATCGTGGTGGGGGGAAACACCGTGAAGAAGCAGATCAGTGCTGCCCTGGTGGCGGGGGGACTCGTGCTCGGGGCGGGCATCGGGGCGGGTGCGGCCAGCGCGGCCACCGCCCGTCCGGACCTCGTGGTCACGGCGGTCAAGTGGGCGCCGGTGGCGACGGTCGCCGGGCAGAAGGTGCGGTTCACCGCCACGGTGACCAATCGCGGTACCGCGGCCACACCGGCGGGCACCATCACCGGCGTCGGGTTCTCGGTCAACGGGAAACTCGTCACCTGGTCCGACACCGAGCGTTCCGCCATCGCCCCGGGCGAATCGCGGACGCTCACCGCGAACGGTGGACCGACCGGCGACGCGGCCTGGACCGCCACGTCCGGTCGGTCGAGCGTGACCGCCTTCGTGGACGACGCCAAGCGCATCACCGAGTCCACCGAGACGAACAACACCCTGTCGGCGACGGTCGACGTGGCCGCCGGGATCGCCGTGCGGCCCTCGGAGCTGGGTCTGCTCGTGGACCTGCCCGCCTCGAGCCGGGCGACCTTCCTGACGACGTCGTTGACCGGGGACGCCTACGCGGGCTGCGTCACCGACGCCGGGGCGGTGCTGGCCGGCAGCGAGCAGTTCCAGACGACGTACACCGTCGGGAACGACACCCCCACCCAGGGCAAGTGGCAGGACGGGCAGGACCGGATCGCCGCCGGGCAGACCCGGGTCCAGACCGACGTGAGTTTCTCGCTGCTGATGTACAGCAACCAGGGGCACTTCCCGTTCACCTGCCCCGCCGGCTCCACGGCCCAGTGGACGACGTTCGCCTCCACCTCGACCACGGCCACCCGCTGGCCCGGCGCAGACGGCACCGGGGGTGCGGCCCTGGCCCGGGTCTCCGTGCCGATCTCGACGGTGTTCCCGATCGCCCCCTGACCGGGGGCGGGATCAGCTGATGATGCCCTGACGACGCAGTTCCACCCCGAGGTCCTGCGGGTTGCTGGCCACCTCGACGGCGTCCTCCAGGGTCACCACCCCGTCGCGGATCAGGCTCACGAGGTGCTGGTCGAAGGTCTGCATCTCGTAGTACCCGCCCTCCTTGATGAGGTCGGTGATGGTCGAGGTCTTCTGCGGGTCGCTGATCGCGTCGGCGATCCGACCCGTGTTCACGCAGATCTCCATGACCACGCACCGCCCCTCGCCGTCGGCGCGCGGAACCAGCCGCTGGCAGACGATGCCGCGCAACGCACCGGCCAGCATGAGGCGGATCTGGTTCTGCTCGTGCGGGGGGAAGAAGTCGATGATGCGGCTGATGGTCTCGGCGGCATCGATGGTGTGCAGGGTCGACATCACGAAGTGACCCGTCTCGGCGGCCGACAGCGCCGCCTTGACCGTCTCCTGGTCGCGCATCTCCCCGACCAGGATGACGTCGGGGTCCTGCCGCATCGCGGCCCGCAGCGCGGTCGAGAAGTCGGCGGTGTCCAGCCGGACCTCGCGCTGGGAGATCATCGACATCTTGTCGCTGTGCAGGACCTCGATGGGGTCCTCGATGGTGACGATGTTCGACTCGCGGACCTGGTTGATGTGGTCGATCAGACCGGCCAGCGTGGTCGTCTTGCCCGATCCGGTCGGGCCGGTCACCAGCAGCAGCCCACGGTTCTCCAGCGCGAGGCGGTTCAGCACCGGCGGGACCCCGAGCGCGCTCAGCGGGATCGCCTGCGCGGCGACGCGACGCGCCACGATCCCGATCGACCCGCGCTGGCGGTAGGCGTTGACGCGGAAACGCCCACCGTTCATCGGCAGGCTGTAGGCGAAGTCGGCCTCGTGGGTGCGCTCGAACTCCTCGGCGAGGTCGGGCCGGATGATCTCGGCGAGCATCTGCCGCATGACGTCCGGCTTCAGGGGCGGGGCGTCGAGCTGCAGCAGCCGACCGTCGATCCGGACCCGCGGCGACGACCCGGCCTTGCAGTGCAGGTCGGACCCGCGCAGCTCCACGAGGGCGCGCAGGTAGGGGGCGAGGAGCGTCTCGGTCGCCACGCTGGCCAGGGTCACCCTGCTGGCATCGACCCCGTTCCGCCCCGACTTGAGCCTCCACCGGTCGGTGGACACCGGAATCCACCGGCGTCCTCTGCCGGGACAGGGCTCCAGACGGCAGGCTCGTCCCATGAGCAGTGACCCCGGGAACGCCCCCGCCGTCGTCGTGCGCGACCTGCACAAGCACTACGGACCCCGCCGGGCCGTGGACGGCATCTCCTTCGAGGTGCCGACCGGCCAGGTGTTCGCCCTGCTCGGCCCGAACGGGGCCGGGAAGTCGACCACCGTCGAGGTGCTGGAGGGCTACCGGGCCCGCACGTCCGGGGAGGTGGTCGTGCTCGGGACCGACCCCGGACGACCGACCCCCGCGTGGCGCAGCCGGATCGGGATCGTCGCGCAGTCGACCAAGGACCTCACCGACCTGACCGTGCTGGAGGTGCTGCAGCAGTTCGCGGCCTTCTACCCCGACCCCCGCCCCCCCGAGGCGGTCGTCGACCTCGTCGGGCTGGCCGACGACGCCCGGACCCGCGCGGGAGCCCTCTCGGGCGGTCGACGGCGCCGGCTCGACGTGGCGCTCGGGATCATCGGCGACCCGGACCTGCTCTTCCTCGACGAGCCGACCACCGGGTTCGACCCCGAGGCCCGTCGCGAGTTCTGGACCCTGGTGCAACGGCTGGCCGCGGAGGGGACGACGATCCTGCTCACCACCCACTACCTGGACGAGGTGGAGGTGCTGGCCGACGCACTGGCGGTGATCGACCACGGCCGCATCGTCGCCACCGGCACGCCGGCCACCCTCGCGGGCCGCGACACCGCCCCCGCCACCGTCCGCTGGCGCGACCCCGACCGCGGTTGGCGCAGCGAGCGCACCGCGGAACCGGCCGCGTTCGTGGCCCGGCTGCACGCCGGGGGCGGCGAGCCGGACGGTCTCACCGTGCACCGCCCCACCCTGGAGGACACCTACCTGGAGCTGCTGCGCACCCCGGCCGCGGAGGTGACGCGATGAGCACCCCCCGTGCCGTGCTCTCCGCCACCCGGGCCCGGACCGTCGTGGAGCTGAAGGAACTCTCCCGGTCCTGGGACGCCCTCGTCTTCAACGTCTTCTTCCCGGTGATCTTCCTGTTCATCTTCGGCTCGGTGTTCGGCGACGACATCGCCCCGGGGGTGAGTTTCACCCAGTACTTCACCGCGGGCATGGCGGCCTCCGGGGTGCTGCTGGTCAGTTTCCAGAGCCTGGCCATCTCGATCGCCGTGGAACGGGACGACGGCCTGCTCAAACGCCTGCAGGGCACCCCGATGCCGCCCGTGGCGTACTTCCTGGGCAAGGTCGGGCTGGTCGTCGTGAGCGGCCTGGTCCAACTGGCCGTCCTGCTCACCGCGGCGCACCTGCTCTTCGACGTGACGCTGCCCGCCGGCCCCCGGCAGTGGTTCACGCTGGCGTGGGTCGCGGTGCTCGGTGCCACCGCCGGCACGCTGCTGGGGATCGCCTACTCCAGCATCCCGCGCACCGGACGCTCGGCGAGCGCCGTCGTCGCCCCGGTGGTGCTGGTGCTGCAGTTCATCTCGGGGGTGTTCTTCGTGTTCAGCCAGCTGCCCGGCTGGATGCAGGACGTGGCCTCGGTGTTCCCCCTGAAGTGGATGGCCGAGGGGTTCCGGGCGGCCCTGCTGCCGGAGTCGATGGCCGCCGCCGAACCGTCGGGGAGCTGGCAGCTGGGCCTGGTCGCGCTGGTCCTGCTGGGCTGGACGGTTCTCGGGCTCGTGCTGTGCCGCACCACCTTCCGGTGGCGCCGGCGCGGGGACCGATGACGTTCTGGGAGCGCAGCCGGATCGGCTGGCACGCCGCCTGGTACGGGGTGCTGCTGATCACCGCGGTCGCCGTCGTCGTCCTGCAGGGATTCTCCGGGTCCGGGGTGCTGGCCGTGGCGGTCCTGGCTGCGGCGGCCGGCTGGTACGCGCTGCTCGGGGTGCGACTGCTGGCGGAGGACCGACCGGGCCCCACGTCCGTGGCCCGCTACGCCGCCTACACCGGGGGCATCACGGGGTGCCTGCTCGGGGTGTCCCTGCTGGTCGGTCCGGGTGTGGCGCTGCCGATGCTGTTCGTGTTCTTCCCGCAGGCCTGGGCGATGGTGGACCATCGGGGGCCCGCGACGGTCGTGGTGGTCCTGTCCCCCGCGGTGCTCGCGCTGGGTCAGATCGCCCACCAGGGGTGGGCCCGCACGAGCGTGGTGGACGCCCTGGTGACCGCGTTCCTGCAGTCGGCCGCCGCGATCGTGCTGGGATGGTGGATCACCGGGCTCACCCGGGAGAGCGAGGAACGGGCCGCGCTGGTCGCGGAGCTGACCGCGGCGCGGGAGCACCTCGCCGAGGCCGAGCACGCCCGAGGCGTGCTGGCCGAGCGTGAACGCCTCGCCGGTGAGATCCACGACACCCTGGCCCAGGGGTTCACCAGCATCGTGGCCCTCACCCAGGCCGCCGACGCGGCGCTCGGCACCGACCCCGGCCTGGCGCGGCAGCGGTTGGCCCTGATCGAGTCCACGGCCCGGGCCAACCTCGCCGAGGCGCGGGCGATCGTGGCCGCGATGGTCCCCCCGGAACTGCACGGGACCGGTCCCGGTCCGGCCCGCCTGGCGGGGGCGCTGGACCGGTTGGCCGCGCGCAGCAGCGCCGAGGACGGTCTGACCGTCGCGTTCGAGGCGCCCCCGGTGCTGCCGCCGTTGCGGTCGGAGGCCGAGGTCGTCCTGCTCCGCGCCGCCCAGGAGGGGGTGACCAACGCCCGGCGCCACGGCCGCGCCGGGCGGGTCGTGCTGGCCCTCGCGGTGGACGTCGAGGGCGTGGAGCTCACGGTGACCGACGACGGGTGCGGCCTGGGCCCGGAGGGGGCGGCCGGGCCCCGGGCCGGGTACGGCCTGGCGGCGATGGCGGCCCGGGCCGGTCAGGTCGGTGGGTCGGCCGAGCTGGGCCCCCGCACCGACGGGACTGGCGCGGGATGCGTCCTGCGGGTCAGGGTGCCCTCGTGAGCGCGGTGCGAGCGGGGTCGTCGGGGTTGCGTCTCCTCGTCGTCGACGACCACCCGGTGGTGCGGGCGGGGATCGTGGCGCTGCTGTCGGCCGAGACCGACCTGGAGGTGGTGGCCGAGCTGGACGACGGAGCCGCGGTGCCCGACGCCTTCGACCGCCTCGCCCCCGACCTCGTCCTGATGGACCTGCGGATGCCCGGGGTCGACGGGGTCGAGGCGACCACGCGGTTGCGGGCCCGCCACCCCGGGGCCCGGGTGCTGGTGCTGACCACCTACGACACCGACGCCGACATCCTGCGGGCCGTCGAGGCCGGGGCGACGGGATACCTGCTCAAGGACGCGCCCCGGGCGGACCTGAGCGACGCGGTCCGTCGGGCCGCGCGCGGGGAGACGGTGCTGGCCCCGCCGGTCGCGGCCCGGTTGCTGACCCGGCTCCGCGCGCCCGCGGCGGAACGGCTGACCGCGCGCGAGACCGAGGTGCTGGCGGCGGTGGCGCGGGGTCTGAGCAACGCCGGCGTCGCGGCCGAGCTCTTCATCGGCGAGGCCACGGTCAAGAGCCACCTGCTGCGGGTGTTCGCCAAGCTCGGCGTGGACGACCGGACGGCGGCCGTGACGGTGGCGATGAGCCGCGGTCTGCTGCCTCCGCCCGTGTAGGGAGACGGGGTGAGGAGACGGGCCCGGGCCGTGGGACCATGGACGCCGAGTCCAACCCCTCGAGAGGAGAACCCCATGAGCAAGCGAGGCCGCAAGCGCCGCTCGCGCAAGGGCAACGCCGCCAACCACGGCAAGCGTCCCAACGCCTGAGCCTGCGCAGCAGACGCGAGGAAGCCCCGGACCGGTCACGGTCCGGGGCTTCCTCTCGTCTCAGCCGAGGGTGGTCCGGACCTCGGTGATCTGCAGCAGGATGCGGGCCCGCAACGTGGTCGGGGCCTCCTCGCACGGGCACCCCGAGCGGATCACCCGTTTGAGCTCCTCGTCCTCGGCCAGCTGCACCACGCACGAGGCGCACTCGAGGAGGTGGGCCCGGACCGCGTCGCAGTCGAGGTCGGCCATCTCGCCGTCGAGGAACTCGAAGGCGCGGTCGAGCACCTCGCGGCAGTGGGCGCGGCGGGCCTCGGTCAGGGGTTGGCCCGCGTCGTCACCGAGGGCCGGTTCGGCGGCGCTCACGAGGCACCTCCGCGGACGGTCTCGGCGTCGGCGGGACGGGCCCCGCTCACCCCGCGCTCCACGGCGTAGTCGCGCAGCAGGTCGCGCAGCTGTCGTCGCCCCCGGTGCAGGCGGGACATCACGGTGCCGATCGGCGTGCCCATGATCTCCGCGATCTCCTTGTAGGCGAACCCCTCGACGTCGGCGAGGTACACCGCCATCCGGAAGTCCTCCGGCACCTGCTGCAGCGCCCGCTTCACGTCGGTGTCGGGCAGGTGGTCGAGCGCCTCGGTCTCGGCCGAGCGCAGCCCGGTGGAGGTGTGCGACTCCGCCCGGTGCAGCTGCCAGTCCTCGATCTCCTCCGCGTGAGACTGCTGCGGCTGCCGCTGCTTCTTGCGGTAGGTGTTGATGTAGGTGTTCGTCAGGATCCGGTAGAGCCACGCCTTGAGGTTGGTCCCGGGGGCGTACTGGTGGAACGCGGCGTACGCCTTCGCGAACGCGTCCTGGACGAGGTCCTCGGCGTCGGCCGGGTTGCGGGTCATCCGCAGGGCCGCGGAGTACAGCTGGTCGAGGAAGGGCAGCGCGTCGCGCTCGAAACGCTCGGTGCGCTCGGTGGCGGTCTCCTCGGGAGCCCGCGAGGTCTCGTCGGTCATCGCGGGCGAGCCTAGTCGTCTCACCTGGACCTCGCCCGAGCGCGATCTGAGGATCAGCACCTGCGGACGGGGCGCACGGACCGGTGCGTCGAGGAGTTCGAGCATGCCTGTCCGAACCGCGGACCGGGGGCCTTCATTCCGACCGCGCCCTCAGGCGGAGGTGCCGAGCAGCTCCCCCGTGCGCAGGTCGACGGCCCCGTCCAGCTCCGCGGGCGGCGCCGGGTCGAGGAGACCGTCGTCGGCGACCCGGACGTTGCCGACCCGGCGCGGGACGGGATGGGCGTCCAGCAGCGGCCCGCCCGTCGCTTCGGCCGAGAACAGGTCCCGCGGCAGGGCGGCGAGCAGCGCCTCGACGTCCTCGCGCTCTCCCAGGGACGGGTCCAGCCAGGCGTCGCGCAGGTCCCGGGGCACCACGAGCGGCATCCGCTCGTGCAGGCGGTCGAGTCCCGGTTCGGCGGCCGTGGTGACGACGGCGAAGGTGACCCACCAACGGGCCGGGTCGTCGTCGGGTCGGGCCGGGTCGCGCCAGAACTCGTAGACGCCGCCCAGGGACAGCACCGAACCGTCCGTGGCCCGCACCGCGAAGGGCTGCTTGCGGGGCTTGCCGCCCTCGACCACCGTGGGGCTGACCTGCCACTCGTACCAGGCGTCCACCGGGACCAGGCAGCGCCGCGTGAGCGCGGCCTTGGCGAAGGCGGGCTTGGTCAGCAGCGACTCGGCCCGGGCGTTGATCATCCGGGCGGCGCCCTTCGTCGCCTCCCCCGCGTCCTTCGTCCAGCTCGGCACGAGACCCCAGCGCAGGGCCCGCAGCTGACGGGTCGGCGGGGCGTCCTCGACGGTCCCGTCGCGGCCCCGGGGCACCCGTTCCAGCACCACCGGCGGGGTGGTGGTGGGCGCCACGTTGGTCGAGCGCGTGGCCCCGGCCGCGAGCGCGTCGCGCGCCGCCGCGTCCATCGGGTCCACCTCGAACTCGGTGACCAGGTCGTCGATGTCGCGCCGCAGCGCATACCGTCCGCACACGCGCCCCACCCTGCCAGCCCCCGCCGGTGCGCGCGGGCCCCGGATGCGGTAGGCAATCCCCATGACCGTTGTGCGCCGACTGGCCCGTCCGATGCTCGCCGGGATCTTCGTGAAGACCGGGATCGACCAGATCCGTCACGCCGGCGACCTGGCCCCGTCGGCCGAACCGCTGGCCGGGGCCGTCTCCGGCCCCCTGCACCTGCCCAACGACCCGGTGCTCATCGTCCGCCTGAACGGCCTGGCCATGGCCGGGGCCGGGGTGCTGTTCGCCCTCGGCCGTGCGCCCCGGGTCAGCGCCGCCGTCCTGGCCGCCACCAGCGCGCCGGTCGCCTACCTGAGCCACCCCTTCTGGGCCGAGAAGGACCGGGAGGTGCGCAAGGAGGTCATGGGCGACTTCCTCAAGGACGTCGCGCTGCTGGGTGCGGCCCTGCTGGCCGCGGTCGACACGGCCGGCAAGCCCGGTCTCGCCTGGCGCAGCGGGCGCGCCGCGCGCGACGCGTCCCGCGTCGCCAAGCACGCCGTGCGCGAGGTCGAGCGGGCCGCCTCGCTCGCCGCCCGCGAGGCCGGCCACGTCGCCGACTCCGGTCGCAAGGACCTCCAGCTCGCGGCGGCCCGGCTCACCTGAGCCGGATGTCGGTGATGTCGGGGGCGACTGTCAGGATTGGGCCGTGAGCAGTTCGACGGCCTCTTCCGACCCCTCCCATCCCGCCCCGGGCGCCCTGCTGGACCCGTGGCCCGCCCCGGTGGCCGACGGCCCTCTCGCGGCCACGGTCACGGTGCCCGGCTCCAAGTCGCTGACCAACCGTTACCTGGTGGTCGGCGCGCTGGCCGAGACGGACTCCCTGCTCCGCGCACCGTTGGACTCCCGCGACACGCGGCTGATGGTCGGGGCGCTGCGCGAGCTCGGGACCGTGGTGGACGAGATCGTGCTCGACGACGAGCCGGCCTGGGTCGTGCGCCCGCAGCCGCTGCGCGGCGGAGGGCGGGTCGACTGCGGTCTGGCCGGCACCGTCATGCGCTTCCTGCCCCCGGTCGCCGCCCTGGCCGACTCTCCCGTCCTGTTCGACGGTGACGCCCGGGCCCGCGAACGCCCGATGGCCGCGCTGATCGGGGCGCTGCGCGACCTCGGCGCCGAGGTCGCCGACGAGGGTCGGGGCCTGCTCCCCTTCACCGTCGCCGCCCCCCCGGGGGGCCTGCGCGGGGGCACGGTCCGGATCGACGCCTCCGGTTCCAGCCAGTTCGTCTCCGCGCTGCTGCTCGTCGGCGCGCGGTGCCCGGAGGGCCTGACCGTGGTCCACGACGGTCCTCCGCTGCCCAGCGAGCCGCACGTGCAGATGACGGTCGAGGTGCTGCGCGACTGCGGGGTCGTCGTCGACGACACCGTCCCCGGCACCTGGAGCGTCGAGCCCGGGGAGATCCGTTCCCTGGACGTGACGGTCGAACCGGACCTGTCCAACGCCGGCCCGTTCCTGGCCGCGGCCGCCGTCTGCGGCGGCAGCGTCACCGTCCCGCACTGGCCGCAGTCGACGACCCAGGCCGGGGACCTGCTGCGCGACGTGCTGGACCGGATGGGGGCCGAGGTCAGCCTGGACCGCGAGGGGCTGACCGTCACCGGGACCGGGGAGCTCTACGGCCTCGACCTCGACCTGCACGAGGCCGGGGAGCTGGCCCCCGTGATCACCGCGCTGGCCGCGCTCGCCGAGTCGCCGACCCGGTTGCGCGGGATCGCGCACCTGCGCGGGCACGAGACCGACCGGCTCGCCGCGCTCTCGACCGAGCTGAACCGGTTGGGCGGCAAGGTGAAGGAGAAGAAGGACGGTCTCCTCATCACCCCCGCGCCGCTGCACGCGGGGACGGTCGAGACCTACCACGACCACCGGATGGCGACGGCCGCCGCCGTCCTCGGTCTCCGGGTGCCGGGCATCCGCATCCGCGACGTCGCCACCACCCGCAAGACGCTCGCCGACTTCCCGGGGCTGTGGACGGGGATGCTCCGAGGCGCCCAGCGGTGACGCGGCGGTGACGCGGTGGTGACCGGATGACCCCGGGCCGGCGCTACGACGAGGACGACGTCCGCATCCGCCCCAACCGGCGCGGCTCGCGTCCCCGGACCAAGGAACGTCCGCGGCACGCCGACGCCGTCCCCGCCCGCGTGGTCGTCGTCGACCGCGGCCGCAGCACCTGCCTGGTCGAGGGGACCGACGGGGGCCACCTGGTCACCGCGATGCGGGCCCGCGAGCTGGGCCGCACCGGGGTCGTGGTGGGTGACGAGGTCGCCCTGGTCGGGGACACCTCCGGGCGGGCGGACACCCTGGCCCGGATCGTGCGCATCGACGAGCGCCGGACCGTGCTGCGGCGCACCGCCGACGACACCGACCCGGTCGAACGCGTCGTCGTGGCCAACGCCGACCAGCTCGTGGTCGTCGCCGCCGTCGCCGACCCCGAACCGCGGGCCCGCCTGGTGGACCGGTTCCTGGTGGCGGCCTACGACGCGGGGATGGACCCGCTGCTCTGTTTGACCAAGGGTGACCTGCGCGACGCGCGCGAGGTCCTCTCCACCTGGGCCCCCCTGGGTCTGGACGCGGTGGTCACGTCGCGCGGCGAGGGCGGGATCGTCGGGCTGGACGCCGTCCGCGAGCGCCTGCACGGGCGGACCAGCGTCCTGGTCGGGCACTCCGGGGTGGGCAAGTCCACGCTGGTGAACGCCCTCGTCCCCGACGCCGACCGGGCCACCGGCTCGGTGAACGCCGTGACCGGTCGGGGGCGGCACACCTCCACCTCGATGGCCGCCATGCTGCTGCCCGACGGCGGCTGGATCATCGACACCCCGGGGATCCGGTCCTTCGGCCTGGCCCACGTGGACCCGGAGCGGGTCCTCGGTGCCTTCGCCGACCTGCGCGACGGCGAGCAGGAGTGCCCCCGCGGGTGCACCCACGACGAGGAGGAGTGCGCCCTGGACGCGTGGGTCGCGGCCGGGCGGGCCGGCAGCGCCGGGCCGGAACGGCTCGCCTCGCTGCGCCGGCTGCTGGCCACGCTGCGCGGCGAGCGCGAGCCCGACATGCAGCGCGGCCGCGACCGCGAGGATCAGAGCAGCCCGCTCCAGTAGGACCAGAACCGGACGCCGATCATCGCGACCACGGCGACGTAGCTGAGGACCGTCAGCAGGACGCGGAACTCCACGACCGCGCGGGCGACCGGCGCCAGGGTCTCGGGCACCGGCAGGACCCGGCGGTCCAGGGCGTCGGCGAGCGCGGTCCAGAACGTCGCGATCATCACCGCCCAGACGACCATGCAGTAGGGGCACAGCGCCCCGATCTCGTACAAGGACTGCGTGATCAGCCACCCGATGAAGACCGTGCCCAGGGTGATCCCGACCAGGTGACCGAGCTCCACCGACCGCGGCAGCCGCACCCCGGCGAGCAGCAGCACCCCGAGCGTCGTCGACACCGCGAACGCGGCGATGCCGATGAGGGGGTTGGGGAAACCGAACAGCGCCGCCTGCGGGGTCGCCATCACCGAACCGCAGGAGAGCACCGGGTTGATGCTGCAGCTCGGGACGTAGGAGGGGTTCTCGGCCAGCTTGAAGCGCTCGACGGTGAGCACGAACGCGGCCACGAACCCGACGAGCCCGCCGACGCTCAGCAACCAGGCCCGGGCCCGCTGCGACACCGGAAGGGCCGACAGCCCCTCGGTCCCCGGCCCACGGATCTCCGTGGCGGCCATCCTCACCCTCCTCCCCGGGCGGCACCCCGCCGCCCGCACCAGCATCCTCGGCACACCTGGACGTTCCCTGCAGGCCCCGGGGCGGGTCACGGCCGTCCCGGGCGGGCGCACCGGTAGGTTCGCGCGCGTGACTCCCAGCGCCGCGGGCCTGCAGACCCCGTCCTCCGCCCGTCCACGGTACGACGACGACCTGCGCCTGGCGCACGTCATCGCCGACCAGGTCGACGGGGTCACGACCGACCGGTTCAAGGCCCTGGACCTCACCGTCGAGGCCAAGCCCGACCTCACCCCGGTCACCGACGCCGACCGCCGGGCCGAGGAGCTCATCCGCGGCCAGCTCAAGCGCACCCGCCCCCGCGACGCCGTCCTCGGCGAGGAGTTCGGGCTGGTCGGGCACAGCGCGCGGCAGTGGGTCGTCGACCCCATCGACGGCACCAAGAACTTCGTCCGGGGCGTCCCCGTGTGGGCCACCCTCATCGCGCTGCTCGACGAGGGGGAACCCGTCGTGGGGCTCGTCTCCGCCCCCGCCCTCGGACGACGCTGGTGGGCGGCCCAGGGTTCCGGCGCCTGGACCGGGCGCAGCCTCTCCTCGGCCACCCGCATCTCGGTGTCCAGCGTGGCCGACCCCGCCGACGCGTCGTTCTCCTACGCCTCGATGGACGGCTGGGAGGCCGCGGGCAAGCTGGAGGACTTCCTGGCCCTCACCCGGCAGGTGTGGCGCACCCGCGCCTACGGCGACTTCTGGTCCTACATGCTGCTGGCCGAGGGGGCCGTCGACCTCGCCGCCGAACCCGAGCTCGCCCTCTACGACATGGCCGCCCTGGTGCCGATCGTCACCGAGGCCGGGGGCCGGTTCACCGACCGCACCGGCACTCCCGGGCCGCACGGCGGCAACGCCGTGGCCAGCAACGGTCTGCTGCACGACTTCGCGCTCAGCCACCTCGGGGAATCCCCAGCCGCGTAGGGCAGGCTCGCAGGGTGCCCGTCGTCACCGACCGCCGCGAACGCCGGCTCATCGTCTGGGAGCTCGTCGCCGTCTTCGGCGTGTCCCTGGGGATGAGCGGGGTGCGCGCCCTCATCCGGTTCCTCGGCCTCCTCACCGCCCCGCAGGCCCTGAACGCCCAGACGTCCGTCGTGCTGGGCAGCTACGCCCCCGACCGGCCGTGGCTCGACCTCTCCCTGCAGCTGGCCGGGATCGTCTCCGGGCTCATGCCGGTCGTGCTCGTCGGCTACCTGCTCGTGCGCGGCGGGGAGTCCTTCGCCACCATCGGGGTCGACTTCCGCCGGTTCGGGCGCAACGTGGCCGCAGGTCTCGGGATCGCCGCCGCCATCGGCGGGGCCGGGCTGCTGTTCTACCTCGCCTCCCGCGCCCTCGGCCTCAACACCAACGTCGCCGCCTCGACCCTCGGCGACGTCTGGTGGGCGGTGCCGGTGCAGGTCCTGGTCGCGGCCGAGAACGGCATCCTCGAGGAGGTGCTCGTCGCCGGGTTCCTGCTGCACCGGTTGCGGCAGCTGGGCGTCCACGACGCGGCGGCGCTCGCCGTCAGTTCGCTGCTGCGCGGCTCCTACCACCTCTACCAGGGCCTCGGCGGGTTCCTGGGCAACGTGATCATGGGGGTGATCTTCGGGCGCATCTTCCAGCGGACCGGCCGCACGATGCCCCTGATCGTGGCGCACACGGCGATCGACGTCGTCGCCTTCGTCGGATACGCGGCCCTGGCCGGGAAGGTGTCCTGGCTCCCCGGCTGATCCCGGGATGAGTCCGTCGGTGATCTCCTCTACGGTGGCCGGGTCCGCAGGACGTCGATGTCCACCGTCTCGACCTCCCTGAGGAGCTCCGTGCCTCTCCTGTCCCTCACCGACGTGTTCACCCTGCCCACGATCAGCCAGTCGGTCTGGCTCACCCTGGCCGTCGCCGCGGTCGCCGCCCTCGTCGCGGTCACCGCCGGTGAGGTCGTCGCCCTCGTGCTGCGCCGGCTCGGCACCCGGCACGCCATCCTCGCCACGCTGGGCCGACGGGCGCGCCGACCGCTCGCGCTGCTGCTGGCGACCGGGGCCGTGGTCGCCGCGCTGGACGTCTACACCCAGGTGGCGCCCTGGCGCGCCCCCACCCTCGCGGTGCTCAAGCTGTTCCTGGTGGCCGCGATCGCCTGGCTGGCCGTGGTCGCCGCCAACGTCGTGCAGGACGTGGTGCTGCTGCGCTACCGCACCGACATGCTGGACAACCGGCGCAACCGGCAGCGGCGCACCCAGGTCGGGCTGGTCAAGCGCATCGTCGTCGTCGCGATCGTCGTGGTCGCCGCCGCCCTCATGCTGCTGACCGTGCCCGGGGCCGAGGGGGTCGGGACGAGCGTCCTGGCCTCGGCGGGCCTGCTGTCGGTCGTCGCCGGGCTCGCGGCCCAGACCTCGCTGGCCAACGTCTTCGCCGGCCTGCAGATCGCCTTCACCGACGGCCTGCGGGTCGACGACGTCGTCGTCGTCGAGGGCGAGTGGGGGACGATCGAGGACGTCACGCTCACCTACGTCGTGGTGAAGGTGTGGGACAGCCGGCGGTTGATCCTGCCCTCGACCTACTTCACGACCACCCCGTTCGAGAACTGGACCCGGACCTCCGACGACCTGCTCGGCACGGTCGAGGTGGACGTGGACTGGAACGTGCCGCTGGAGGACCTGCGGACCCACCTCGACGGGTTCGTGCGGGCGCACCCGTTGTGGAACCAGCAGGGTTTCGCCGTCCAGGTCACCGACGCCGTGACCGGACTCGTCCGCGTGCGGGTCCTGGTCAGCGCCGACGGCGGGCCGAAACTGTTCGACCTGCGCTGCGCGGTCCGCGAGGAGCTCGTGCGTTGGTTGCAGGTCGAGGCCCCCCAGGCGCAACCCCGCGTCCGCGTGCAGCAGGGCGCCGGATTCTCGTTGCCGCAGCAGGCGAACGGTGCCGCCGACCGGGTGAGGTGACGCAGGTCTCACCCCGGGCTCGTCATGGCCGGCTCAAGCAGGGCGGGGCCCACGGCCGACACAGGACCACGTGCTCGTACCTGCTCCGCTGGCCCTGCTCGCCCCCTTCGTCCCCACCCTCGGCCTGGTCGCCGCCGGGCTCGGCATCGTGACCGGGGTCCCCCAGGTCGTGCGGCTGCTGCGCACCCCCGACGCCAGCGGGTTGTCCTACCCCTCGGCCGTCCTCGGGGTGCTGTCGTCCTCGGGCTGGCTGCTCTACGGGCTGCAACTGCTCGACCCGGCCCAGCTCGTCGCCAACGTCCCCGGACTGCTCTGCGCCCTGGCCACCCTCGTGCTCATCGCCCGCCGCCTGGGCCTGCGCCTCGCCCCGGCCGCCCTGGCGGCGGCCGCCTGGGCCGGGGTGCTGACGGCCGCCACCCTGCTGGGCGGGCCCGTCCTGGTCGGGATCGCGGCGACCGTGGTGTCGCTGGTGAAGATGCTCCCGCAGGTCCTCGTCGTGCTCAGCCGGACCCCGCTGCACGGTCTGGCGCCCGGCACCTTCGCCCTGACCCAGCTCTCCGCCACGCTCTGGTCGGTCTACGGGGCGGCCACGGCGCAGACGTCGGTGACCGTCTGCTCCGTCATCAGCCTGCTGCTGGCCACGGTGGTGCTGTCCCGCCGCTGCCCGCCCCTGGTCGTGGTGCGGGCGCTGCACGAGGGCCGGTGGGGGACGCCGGGCCGACTGCTCGTCGCCCCGGTCGCCCCCCTGGTCCTCGCCGCCTGAGCGGAGGTCGGCTCAGCGCAGGAACCACGCCCCGGGCGCGGCCAGCTCGTCGACCGCCGCGGGCCCCCAGGTGCCGGGGGCGTAGCCCTGGACGGGCGGGCGGTTCTCGGAGAACTCCTGCACCGCGGTCCAGGCGGCCCGCAGGCCCTCGACCCCGGTGAACAACGACCGGTTCCCGGTCAGGACGTGCTCGATCAGGTGGACGTAGGGCAGCGCGGCGCGCCCGGAGTCGAGCCCGTCCAGGGGGGCGGTCGCGGTCGTCAGCGACGTCCCGCCCTCGACCCCCGGGGTCCGGACGACCAGCCGGACGTCGATCGCCCCGCCCTCGAGCAACGAGAAACTCACCGCGGCCGGTTCGGACGGGAGTTCCGCCCCCTCCGCGTACGGCCCCTCGGAGGCACCCCTGAGCACGAGTGTGACGCGCTGCTCGTCGGCCGCCATCTTCTTGCCGCTGCGCAGCAGGAACGGCACGTCGCGCCAGCGGTCGTCGTCGATCCAGAGCCGGACGGCGGCCAGCGTGTCCGTGGTCGAGTCGCCGGGGACGGACTCGATGTCGAGGTAACCCTCGAACTGCCCGAGGACCACCTCGGCCGGGTCGAGCGGACGGAAACGTTGCAGCGCAGCGTCACGGGCGGCCTGGACGGTCTCCGGGGCGAGGTCGGCGGGCGGCTGCAGGGCCACCGTCGCCGCCATCTGGAAGAGGTGGGTGACGATCATGTCGAGGAACGCGCCCGTCGCGTCGTAGAACTCCGCCCGCTGGGCCACGTCCAACGTCTCGGCCACGTCGACCTGCACCTGGGCGACGTGCTCGCGGTTCCAGATGCCGGCCAGCCAGGGGTTCGCCAGACGCGCGTGCAGGACGTTCTGCATCGCCTCGAACGCGAGGAAGTGGTCGATCCGGTAGACCTGGTCCTCGGAGAAGACGCGCTTGACCTCGGTCTCCAGCTCCTCGAACGTCGCCAGCGAGGTCCCGTAGGGCTTCTCGTAGACGACCCGGGACCCCTCGGCCAGACCGTGGGCGTCGAGGGCCTTGGTGTAGTCCAGGAACGCGGTCGGCGGGATCGCCAGGTAGTGCACGAGCTGGGCGTCCTCGGCCCCCTCGGCGGCCAGGGCGTCGCGGGCCTGCTTCAGCACCTCGGGCAGGTCGCCCGCGCTCTCCTCGCTCATCCCGCCCCCGGCCGAGAGCAGACGGGCCGCGAACTCCTCGAACGGACCGTCCCCGGGCCGGGGACCGAACTCCTCCAGGGCGTCGCGCACGTGCTCGACCAGGTCGAGGGCGTCCCCGCGCACCTCCCCCACGAGCCGCCAGTGCTCCGGCAGCAGGTCGCGCCGGGCGAGTTCGAAGAAGGCGGGCAGGACGAGACGGCGGGCCAGGTCGCCGGAGACGCCGTACATGACGAAGATCGTGGGACGGGTGTTCGCTGTGGTTCCGGTCACGCCGGTCAGGCTATGTCCCGGGCCGAGGGGCCGCCGGGTATGGTGCTCAACTGTGCAGCCCACCGCGTCCCGCCGACCCGCCCCGTGCGGGTTCCGTGGTGCGTGGTGGTGGGTGCCGGCGACCGCCTGACACCCACGTCCCGGGTGGTCGCCTCGTCGAGGAGGACCGACCCCCGGTGCACCCTCGACGGCTCCGCCCCCACCCGTCCGTCGAGGAGATCCGATGAGCCAGCCAGACCAGCCCGCCGCCCGGCCGCGGGACCCCGAGCAGGTGGTCGCCGACCTCCTCGCCCCCGGGGCACCGCCGTTCGCGCTGCTGCGGCGCATCGATCCCCGCACCGGCGCACCCGGCCCGGTCGAGGTGCTGACCGGCCCGGTGAGCGTCGTGGAGGACCTGGCCGACATCCCCCTCCCCTCCGGTCCGGTCACCGGCCCGGGGACCGGGTCGGGGACCGGGGGTCGCGACGTGCTCGCCCTGGTCCCGTTCCGGCAGTTGCGGGAACGGGGGTTCGAGGTCCACGACGACGGCACCCCCCTGATGGTCCTGAGCATCGAGTCGGTGACCGAGCTGGCGGTCGAGGACGCCGTGCGGGTCCTGCCCGACGCCGAGGTCGCGCTGCGCGACGTGGCCCCCGACCTGTCCGACGACGACTACGCCGCGGTCGTGCGCCGCATCATCGACACCGAGATCGCCGAGGGTTCCGGGGCGAACTTCGTGATCCGCCGCGACGTCGACGCGGTGCTGGACGGTTTCACCCCCGCGACCGCGCTCAGCCTGTTCCGCCGGTTGCTGGTCGCCGAGCAGGGTGCCTACTGGACGTTCGTCGTCCACACCGGCACCGCAGCCGACGGGACCCCGGGGCGCACCCTGGTCGGCGCCTCCCCGGAGGTGCACGTGCGGATGGCCCGCGGCGAGGTGGTCATGAACCCGATCTCCGGTACCTACCGCTACCCCGCCGGTGGCCCCGACGTCGACGGCCTCGTGGAGTTCCTCACCGACCCCAAGGAGGTCGAGGAACTCTTCATGGTCGTGGACGAGGAACTGAAGATGATGTGCGCCGTCGGCGACCTCGGCGGGACGGTGCACGGGCCCTACCTGCGGGAGATGGCCAACCTCGCCCACACCGAGTTCGAACTGCGCGGGCAGTCGACCCTGGACTCCCGGGAGGTGCTGCGGCAGACCATGTTCGCGGCCACCGTCACCGGGTCGCCGTTGCAGAGCGCGTGCCGGGTGATCCGCCGCTTCGAACCCTCGGGCCGCGCCTACTACGCGGGCGCCCTGGCTCTGCTGGGGCGCGACGAGGACGGGACGCAGACGCTGGACTCCCCCATCCTCATCCGCACCGCCGACATCCGTCCCGAGCCCGCGGGCGCCCGGGTCCGGGTCTCGGTCGGGGCGACCCTCGTGCGGGGTTCCACGCCCGAGGGCGAGGTCGCCGAGACCCACGCCAAGGCGGCCGGGGTGCTGCGCGCGCTCGGGGCCCTGCCCGCCCGGGCCGGCGGGGGCGGGGCGGGGGCGGCCGGTCCCTCGCGGCGCGTCCCGATGATCGCCGACCCCCGGGTGGCGACGTTGCTGGCCGGTCGCCGCGACCGGCTGGCCCGGTTCTGGCTGGAGCCGCAGAACCCCTCCGGGGCGGCGCTGGGCGAGGCCCTGGTCGTCGACTCCGAGGACACGTTCACGCAGATGCTGGCCCACCTGCTGGCCTCGGCGGGGTTGCGGGCCCGGGTCCTGCGCTACGACGACCCGAGCCTGGACGCCGAGCTCGACGCCCACCGCGGGCTGGTCGTGCTGGGCCCCGGCCCGGGCGACCCCGAGGACGCCGGGGACGCCCGGATCGCCCGGCTGCAGGGCATCGCCCGCCGCGTGTCGGCGGCGGCCCGCGGCGGCGGGAACCCCGCGCTCGGCGTGTGCCTGGGCCACCAGCTGCTGTGCGGCACCCTGGGGTTGCCGCTGCGGAAGAAGGACGCCCCGTTCCAGGGGGCCCAGCTCGACGTGGACGTGTTCGGCACCTCGGCCACCGTCGGGTTCTACAACTCCTTCAGCGCCCGCGTGGACGACGCCCGGGCCGCCGAGCTGGCCGCGCAGGGGGTCGAGGTCAGCCGGGACGGCGAGGAGGTCGTCGCCCTGCGCGGCAGCGGGTTCGCCGGGGTCCAGTTCCACCCCGAGTCGGTGCTGACCCTGGCCGGGCCGGAGATCGTCCGGGCGGTGGTGACCCCCCTGCTCCCGTCGTGAGCGCGGCCCGGCCGGACGGTCAGGGGTAGAGGCCCCGCTGGGTGTGGGCGTCGGCGACGCGGCGCACGGCCAGGCTGGTCGCCGCGGCGCGCAGCGTCAGGTCGTGCTCGAGGGATTCGGTCAGGACGCCCTCCCACGCCTGCCGCATCCGCAGCGCCAGCCGGGCCTCGACCTCGTCCTCGCTCCACCAGTAGGCCTGGGTGGCCTGGACCCACTCGAAGTAGGACACGGTCACCCCGCCGGCGTTGGCCAGGATGTCGGGGACGACGAGGGTGCCGCGAGCGGCGAGGACACGGTCGGCCTCGGTGGTGGTGGGGCCGTTGGCGCCCTCCACCACGAGCCGGGCCCGCACCTCACCGGCGTTGCCGGCGTGCAGGACCCCTTCCACCGCCGCCGGGACCAGCAGGTCGACGTCGGCGGTGAGGACGTCGGCGTTGTCGATCGCGGTGGCGAAACCCACCACCGAACCGTGCCGGTCGACGTGGCGTTCCAGCGCGGGGACGTCGAGACCGCGCGGGTCGGCCACCCCGCCGTACTGGTCGCTCACGGCGAGGACCCGGACCCCGCCCTCGGCCAGGAACCGGGCGGTCCCCCGACCGACCTTGCCGAAACCCTGGACCGCGGCGGTGGCCCGGCCGGCCTCGATGCCGAGGTGCTCCAGCGCCGCGAGGGCGACGTGGACGACCCCGCGCGACGTGGCCGACGCACGACCCAGCGACCCGCCGAGCGCGAGGGGTTTGCCGGTCACCACCCCGAGGACGGTGTGCCCGCGGCTGACGGAGTAGGTGTCCATCATCCAGGCCATGGTCTGCTCGTCGGTCCCGATGTCGGGGGCCGGGATGTCCTGCGCCTGACCTATGAGCGGGGCGATCTCGGAGGTGTAGCGGCGGGTGACCCGTTCCAGCTCGGCGGTCGAGTAGTTCCGCGGGTCGATCACGACCCCGCCCTTGGCCCCGCCGTAGGGGACGTCCAGCAGCGCGCACTTCCAGGTCATCCACATGGCCAGCGCCCGCACCTCGTCGAGGTCGACGTGCGGGGAGAACCGTACGCCGCCCTTGGCCGGTCCCCGGGAGTAGTTGTGCTGCACGCGGTGCCCGGTGATGACCTCGGTGCTGCCGTCGTCGCGGCGCAGCGGGATGCTGACGGTCAGCTCCCGGCGCGGCTGGGCCAGCAGGTCGTACATCCCGGCCGCGAGACCCAGGTGCCGGCAGGCCTCGGCGAGCTGGGTGCGGGCCTCGACCAGCGGGCCCCCCGTCGGTGCCGTCGGTGCCGTCGTGGTCGGCGTGGTCGGTGCCGTCTCGACGAGAGCGGTCATGTCGGGCTGTCTCCTGTCACGGTCGTCGCGGCCGACCTCGGCGTCGGCCATCCCCCGCGAGCAGTCTCCGCACCGGGAGGCCATGCCGTCCAATACTCATCCGGCATCCGAACCATGCCCAGGACGCATATGCGGGGAGCCTGCGCCGCTACGCTCGGGCGGGTGGAGCTGCGCACCGTCACCGCGTTCGTGACCGTGGTCGAGGCGGGCGGGGTGACCGCGGCGGCCGACCTGCTCCGCGTCGCGCAGCCCGCGCTGTCCCGGCAGGTGCGCCAGCTGGAGCGCGACCTCGGCGTCACGCTGTTCGACCGGACCGGGGGGCGGCTCACCCTGACCGCGGCCGGGCACCGCCTGCTGCCGGTGGCCCGCGACCTCGTGGCCACCGCCTCGGCGTTCCGGGTGGCCGGGCAGATCATCGCCGAGGGGCGCCTCGCCGCCGTGACGATCGCCGCCCCCACCACGACCCTGTCCGACGTGGTCGCCCCGTTCATCGCCACGCTGCGACCGGAGGACCCGATCCCGTCGGTCTTCACCTCCGACGAGCTCAGCGCGGTCGAGGCGTTGCGTCGCGGCGCCGACATCGCGGTCACCCACCGCCGCCCGCCCGGATCGACGACCGGCCCGGCGCTGGCCGCGATCCCGCTCAGCGTGGCCCCGGTGTGGGCCTACGTGCCCCCCGGGCACCGATGGGTCGGACGTCGCTCGGTCGACCTGGCCGACCTGTTCGAGGACCCCGTGGTCACCCTGCCGACCTACATCACCGCGCGGCAGGCGCTGGACGCCGCCGCGGACCGACGGGGTCTGTCCCCCGCCGCGCTCGTCGAGGCCGGGACGGGTGTCGTGGCCCAGGCCCTGGCCGCCGCCGGGCGGGGCGCCGCGGTCGTGTCCGACGACCCGCGGTTCGGGTTGCGACCGCTGGCGATCCGGACCGGGGCGGGCACCGACGAGATCCTGGAGGTGCACCTCTACGCGGTGTGCAACCCCCACCATCCCGCCGGCGCCGCCCTGGTACGACTGGCCGAACGGCTGCGGGACTACGTCCGGGAGCGCTACCCCACCCCCGTCCCGCGCTGAGTCAGCGGGTCTCGGTGACCTTGCGCAGACCGCGCGGGGCGTCCGGGTCGAGTCCGCGGGCCAGCGCCATCTCGATGGCGAGCCGTTGCAGCGGAACGATCTGCACGATCGGGGCCAGGTCCTCGGGCAGCCCCGTGGGGACGTCGAGACGCACGTCGGCCTCCGGGGCCAACCCGGCCGGAGCGACGGCGCAGACGTCGGCACCGCGCTCGCGCAGCGCGCTCAGCACGGGTTTCATCGCCTCCCCGCCCGGACCCTCGGGGACCACCGCGACGACCGGGCGGTCGGCGTCGACCATCGCCAGCGGACCGTGCATGAGATCGGCCGCGGAGAACGCCATCGCCGACAGGTAGGAGGTCTCCATGAGTTTCAGGGCGGCCTCGCGCGCCGTCGGGTAGGAGTACCCGCGGCCGGTGAGGACGAGCCGGTCGACGAAGCGGTAGCGCGAGGCGATCGGCGCGACGTCGTCGGACCCGACGGCCCGGGCGAGGAACTCCGGCAGCCCGGCGGCCGCGTCGAGCGGTCGCCCGGCGAGCTCGGAGACGAACAGCCACAGCGTCAGGAGCTGGGCGGTGTAGCTCTTCGTCGCGGCCACGGCGAGCTCCGGCCCGGCCAGCACGTCCAGGTGGTGCTCGGCCGCCGCCGCCAGGGGCGAGGCGGGGTTGTTGGTGACCGCGAGCGTGCGCGCCCCGGCGGCCCGGGCCGCCGCGGTGGACTCGACCAGGTCCGGGGACCCGCCCGACTGGCTGATGCTGATCCAGAGGACGCCGGAGAGGTCCGGGCGCGCGCCGTAGACCGTCATGGTCGACGTCGAGGTCAGACCGACCGGCAGGCCGAGCCCGATCTCGATGAGGTACTTGGCGTACAGGGCCGCGTGGTCGCTCGTCCCGCGCGCGGTCAGCAGGACCATCCGCGGGCGGTCGGCGCGCACCAGGGCGGCGATCCGGGCGAGCTCGCCGCCGGCGGCGGCGAGGATGCGCGCGGCGACCTCGGGCTGCTCGGCGATCTCGGACCGGACCAGGTGGCCCGGGGGACGGGTCGTCGCCTCGTCGGGGGTGGGGCTGGCGGTGCTCACGGCAGGACTCCTAGCAGGGTGTCGAGGTTGTCTCGTTGCGCTGCACCGAATTCGGCGAGCTGAGGGGCACCGGTGGGGACGACGTCCTGCTCGACGACGTACCACCCGGCGTACCCGCGGCGGTCCAGGGCGCGCAGCACCCCGGACAGGTCGACGTCGCCCGCGCCGAGGGGGACGTTGGCCTCGCCCCACCAGGACCGCAGCGCGACGGGGCCAGCGGCCCGGGCCTGCGCGAGGACGTCGAGGCGCACGTCCTTGACGTGGACGTGGTTGATCCGCGCGCCCCACCGGGTGACGGCGGCCACCGGGTCGGTCCCGGCGAGCAACGCGTGACCGGTGTCGAGGGTGACCGAGAGGGAGGTGGTCGCCAGAAGTCGGTCCACCTCGCGCTCCGATTCCACGAACGTGCCGAGGTGGGGGTGGAACGACGTGGTCAGCCCGTGGTCGGCGACGATCCCCATCGCCTCGCCCAGCGCGCGCACGGCCCCCCGCCACTGCTCGGCGTCGAGCCCCGAGGACTCGTCGGCGGGGTCGCGCGGGCCGTCCAGACCGGGCGCGCCGTCGTCGGCCAGCACGATCGGCGCGTCGGGCAGGGCGCCACCGGGACCCACCGACAACTGCGCGTCCACGACCGCCCGCAGGGTGCGGCAGGCGCGTTCCAGGTCGGTCCGGGCGTCACGGGAGAGCATCCCCTCGACCGTGGGCAGACCGACGTAGACGCCCGCCGGGGCCAGCCCCGCGGCGACGAAGAGTTCCGCCGTGCGCTCGGGGTCGCCCAGGTACCCCGTGGGGCCGAGCTCGCTGCCGTCGTAACCGGCGCCCGCGAGTTCCCCGAGGACCGCGCGGCCGTCCCCGTCGACCGGGCCGAGGTGCGGCCCCCACACCCCGAAACTCACCGGCGCACCGGCGACCGGTCGGGGGGTTCGTTCGCGGCCCTGCCGACGCATCACGACCGACCCCGCAGGTGGGCCAGGATCCCCTGCAGCGCAACGAGGTCCGTGGCGGCACCGGCCGCGGTGGCGTCGGGGTGGACGTCCCCGGTGCGCACGGCCGCGACGAAACTCTCGAGCTGACGCTGGAACGCACCGTCGGCGTCGAACCGGACCTCCCGGGCCCCGCCGCCCGAGGCGCTGAGCACGGTCAGCCGGCTGGGGGTGTCGAGGACGTAGGGCGGGGCCATCCGCAGCTCGACCTCACCGGCCGTCCCGGTCAGCCGGACGGTCTCGGTGTAACCGGGGAACTCCGGCAACCAGGCCCAGTCGAGGATGCAGCGCACGTCGGGTGCCGGGGAGGCGGTGACGAGCAGGGTCGGCGGGGCGGTCCCGTCCCAGGCCAGCAGCTCGGCGTGGTCGGGGCGGTCGGGCAGGCCGAGGCCGAGGGCGCGCAGCACCGACAGCTCGTGGACGACCGAACCGCACAGCACCGAGCGGAACAACCGGCGCCACGGCGCGTCCGCCTCCGCGGACTCCCCCGCGCCGACCGCCGCGAGCACCGTGTCGAGGGCCGCGGCCTCCCCCGCCTCGGCCGCCTCGACCACCGGCCGCGCCGACTCCGGCAGCGGTCCGGGCGGGGCCAGCCGGAGGTGGGCGAGCTGCGGGGCGTCGAGGGGGTGGCGCACCGAGACCTGCACGAGGCGCAGCTCGCCGATCTCGGCCAGGGCGGCCCGCGCGGCGACGACCGCGCCGTCGTGGACCTTCATGTACCCGACCTGCAGCACGCGTCCCGCGGCCACCGCGGCCGCCTCGGCGGCGACCACCTCGGGCAACGACAGGGCCAACGGCTTCTCGGCCAGCACGTGCTTGCCCGCGCGCAGGGCGGCGACGGCCAGTTCCGCGTGGCGCCCCGGGGTGGCGACGAGGACGGCGTCCACGTCGGGGGCCTGCAGCAGCTCCTCGGTGTTGAGCGCGCGCGCACCGTAGGCCGCCGCCAGTTCGCCGGCCCGGACCGGGTCCAGGTCGGCGACCGCGACGAGCCTGACGTCGGCGCTGCGGGCCACCAGCGGCAGGTGGACCGCCCGGCTGATCGTGCCGAGGCCGAGGATGCCCAGACGGAGGGGTGACTGCTGGCTCATGACGGCCCTTCGGGGGAGGACGGGTGGATCAGAACGGTCGGGTGAGCACGGCGGCGGGACCGGCGAACAGTCCCCGCAGCGCCGAGGCGGGTGCTTCGGACCCGCTCATCCGGCCCTCGGCGAGGGCGACGAGGGGGTCGGTGTGCCCGGCGAAGACGGAGGCGAGCAGGGCCCCCGACATCCTCAGGTCGACCTCGGCCGCCGCGTCCGCGGTGCGGACGGCGCCCCGGCCCCCGTCGACCGAGAGCGTCAGGCGCTCGCCGTCGACGTCGAGCGCCAGCTCCACCCGCAGACCCGAGGGGTAGCCGCGGGAGGCCAGGGCGGCGGCCGGGTCGAGCAGACCCAGCATCCAGGTGTTGTTCTCGACCGGTTCGACCTGCCGGGGCAGCAGGTGTTCCAGCAGGGTTCCGGGGGCGACGAGGGCCTCGACGTCGCGCGCGGTCGCGGGATCGGCGACCGCCTGGCGCCAGGCGGCCAGCTCGGCGTCGGGGTCATCGGCCACCAGGTCGTGCACGACGACGGTGAACAGACCCCCCGTGCGCTGCGGGGCGCGCCGCCCGAGCAGCACCCAGCCGACGGTCCGGCCCTCGGGGTCCACGACCAGCAGGTGGCGACCGCCGTTGTGGGTGTGGTGCTCGAGCTGGCCGTTGCCGCGGACCGCCCGGGCCCGCACGAGCGCGGCGACGTCGGCGGTGTCGGCCGGGGTCGCGTCGCGCAGCGAGTAGCGCCGGGTGGGGGCCGGCAGCTGCAGGAGGTCGGCGGTGTCGATGCGGAAGACGGGGCGACGGCCCGCGACCCCGCACCCCAGACGCGCGTAGAAGGCGTGCGTGGAGGGGATGAGGGCCAGGGCCTGCGCCCCGGCGGTGCGGGCGTCGGCGATGAGCCGGGCCACGAGCCGTCGGCCGATCCCCAGCCCCCGCAGGGGCAGGTCGACCGCGACGCCGGCCAGGGCGGCCGCCGGCACCGGCCGACCGCCCCACCACTGCTCGGTCAGCCGGGCCTGGGCGGTGGCGACCAGCCGGCCCGAGAGCTCGTCCTGCACGCACAGCCGGATCAGCGCCGGGTCCTCGTCCCAGTCGCCCCAGCCGATGCGGTCCGGTTCCGGGGAGAAGGCCCCGGCACCGAGGGCGGCGACCAGACCCGCGTCGGCGGGCCTGGTCGCGCGCACCACGAACCGGTCGGCGTCCTCAGCCACGCACCGCACCGGCGACGGAGTCGGCCACGAACTGCTTCGCGAAGAAGAGGAACATGACCACCAGCGGGATGATCGCCAGCAGCGCACCGGTCATGACCACCGCGTAGTCGGTCGACCGGGTCGCGTTGAGCTGCGACAGGGCGACCTGCAGGGTCAGCATGTCCGGGTTGATGAGGACGATGAGGGGCCACACGTAGTCGTTCCAGGCCGCGACGAACGTGTAGATCCCCAGGAACGCCAGACCCGGCCGGATGATCGGCAGGACGACGAACAGGTACTGCCGGAAGAACCCGCAGCCGTCGAGCACCGCCGCGTCCAGGATCTCGTCCGGGATCGCGTTGGTCATGTACTGCCGCATCCAGAAGATGCCGAACGCGTTCGCCGCCGCCGGCACGATCAACGCCTGCAGGGTGCCGACCCAGCCGATGTTGATCATCGTGATGAACTGCGGCACCGCCGAGAGCTGCGCGGGGAGCATGAAGAACAGCAGCAGCAGCGTGAACAGGAACTTCTTGGCCGGGAAGTCGAACTTCGCGAAGGCGAAGGCGGCCAGGGAGTCGAAGAACAGCACCAGCACGGTGACCGAGACGGCCACGACCAGGGTGTTGACCATCGACCCGAAGAAGTTGATGGAGGTCAGCACCTGGTTGACGTTCTCCAGGAAGTGCGTCCCCGGCACCAGCTTCGGCGGGAGCTTGTAGAAGTCGGCGTTGGTGTTCGTCGCCATGACCACTGTCCAGTAGAACGGGAACAGCAGCAGCACGGCGGTGATGCCGAGCGGGAGGTGGGCCCAGGGGCCGGCCCCGCGCACCCGGCGCCCCTTGGCGGGGGTCAGGCCGACCAGCGCGGGAGCGGTGAGGTCCTTCGTCGCCATCGGTGTCAGTCCTCCGAGCGGGCGACGATGCGCCAGTTGATGATGGCGAACACGGCGACGATCGCGAAGACCGCGTAGGCGATGGCCGCGCCGTAGCCGAAGTTGTTGTTGGTGAAGGCCTGTTGGTAGAAGTACAGGACCATCGTGAGCCCGGCCTGGCCCGGTCCCCCGCTGTTGGGGTTGATCGAGGCGTTGGACCCGAAGAGGACCTGGGGCTCGGTGAAGGTCTGCATCCCGGTGATGGTCGAGACGATCACCGTGAACAGGATGATCGGGCGCAGCATCGGCACGGTGATGGACCAGAAGGACCGCAGCGGGCCGGCGCCGTCGAGCTTGGCGGCCTCGTAGATCTCGCCGGGGATGGCCTGCATCCCGGCGAAGTAGATGATCGCGTTGTAGCCGACCCACTGCCACGTCGTGAGGACGGCCAGGACGATCTTGATCGTCCAGGGCCCGCTCAGCCAGTCGACCGCGGGCAGCCCGATCCCGGTCAGGACGATGTTCACCAGGCCGTAGGAGGTGTTGAAGATCGCCTTGAAGAAGATGGTGATGGCGACGATCGACGTGACGCTGGGGACGAACAGCACGACCTGGTAGAAGGTCTTGAACCGCTTGACCGAGTTCAGCAGGGACGCCAGCGCCAGGCTCATGACGAGCATGGGCACGGTGGACAGGATCCAGATGACGAACGTGTTACCCACGGCCTTGCGGAACGTGGCGTCCTGCGCGAGGAACCGGAACTGGTCCAGCCCCGCGAAGGTGACCGGGTTGATGCCGTCCCAGTTGTGGAACGCCAACCACGCCGAGAACCCGACCGGGAAGAGCCCGAACGCCAGGAAGAGCAGGAAGAACGGACTGACCGCGACGTACTGCGGCCAGAACGCCCTGACGCCGCGCCGGTGCGGAACGCCCTTGCGAGGGGGCTTCGGCCGACTCCGGCGGAATCCCTTGTCCCCTGTGGCCGGTCCGATCACCGGCGCGGCGGAACTCACTTCACACCCTGCCGGTCGGCGATCTGCTTGGCGGCGGCGACGGCGTCGTTCCAGGCCTGCTCCGGGTCCTTGCCCGAGGCCTCGACGTTGGTGAGCTCGTCGTAGAAGGGCGCGGACACCGCGGCGTCGGCCGAGGCCACGAACTGGGTCGGGACCTTCTCGCCGGCGGGGCCGAAGATCTCGATGGTCTTCTGGTTGTTGAAGAACTCGTCGCCACCGGTGAGGGCGGGCAGCTCCCAGGCGGCCGGGTCGGCCGGGAAGATGGTGGCGTCGGTGAAGGCCTTGGCCTGGTTGTCGGTGTCCAGGATCCAGCTGATGATCTTCCAGGCGCCCTCCTTGTCCTCGGTGGAGGCCGGGATGGTGAGGAACGAGCCGCCGAAGTTGGTCGGGGAGACCGGGTTGTTGGCGACCATCCACTTGCCCGAGGTGTCGGGGGCGGCGTCCTTGATGTCCAGCGCGTGCCAGGCCGCACCCAGGTCCATCGCGATGGTGCCGTCGCCGAGGGAGGCGTTGAGGTTCTGCGCGGCGTTGGCGTTGATGCCGAGCGCCTGCGCCTTGACCGTGGTGTCCCAGGCGCCCTTCATCTCGTCGCTGTCGGCGATGAAGGTGTTGTCCTCGGAGACGAAGCGGCCGGTGAGCTGGCCGACGATGATCTGGAAGACGTTGGACAGCTGCGGCACCGGGAAGGAGGTCGGGACCTTGCCGTGCAGCTCCTGACCGAAGGCGAAGTAGTCGTCCCAGGTGGAGGTGGCGGCGGCGATCTCGGCCGGGTCGGTCGGCAGACCCGCCTGGGCGAGGATGTCGTGGCGGTAGAACAGGGCGGTCGGACCGATGTCGATCGGGAAGCCGAGCTGCTTGCCGTCCGCGGTCTGCGCCTCCTTCCACTTCCAGGAGAGCTGCTTGCTCGCGATGTCCGCGGCACCGAGCGTGTTCAGGTCGGTGAACTTGTCGGCCACCGAGCGGAAGAAGGGCATGTCCTCGCCCTTGACCCCGGTGATGGAGGGGATGAACTGACCACCGGTGAGGGTCGTCTGCAGCTTCTGCTTGAAGTCGCCCCCGACCTTGTTGGGGGTGAGCTTGGCGTCGGGGAACTGCGTCTTGGCCGCGTCGACGACCGAGTCGCCGAGCCCACCGTTCCAGTACCAGAGGGTGGTCTCGCCACTGGCGGCGTTGCCACCCCCGGCGGAGGTGGAGCACGCGCTGAGGGCGCCGATGCCCATCGCCGCGAAAGCGCTGCTGCGCAGGAGATGACGGCGGGAGAGCTGCATGGGGTAACCCTTTCTCTCCGGCGGACGGGCCCGCCAGGTGATCTGATCGTTCAATCAGGTCTGACCACGACTGCGTGGTGAGATTGCGCGAACGCTACTTGACGCATGCGCGAACGCGCAAGGTATTCTGCCGATCGTGCACGCAGATGAGCGAAGGGACGCGATCGTCGAGGTCGTACGCGCGCAGGGGCCGGCCACGGTGGCCGAGCTCGTGTCGCGTCTCGGCCTCTCCGAGGCCACCATCCGCCGGGACCTGGTCAAGCTCGACGATGCCGGACTCCTGCGCCGCGTGCACGGAGGCGCGCGTCCGCTGGACGTCCGCGACGACGTCTACGCCGACCTCGCCGAGCGGCAGGCGGGGCCGAAGGAGGCCATCGCGGCCGCTGCGGCCGCCCAGGTCGCCGACGGCCAGGCCGTCCTGCTCGACATCGGGACCACCGTCGGACGGGTCGCCAAGTACCTGCGGGGCCGTCAGGTCACCGTCATCACCCGCAACCTCGCCGTCTTCGCCGAGCTCGCCGAGGACCCGACCGTCGAGCTGATCCTGCTCGGCGGCGCCGTCCGCCCCGCCCACCGCTCCCTCGTCGGCTACCTGACCGAGGAGGCGCTGCGCCAGCTGCACGCCGACGTGCTGCTGCTCGGCACCTCGGGGGTGCGCCGCAGCGGGCACTGCGTGGACACGGTCTCCGACGAGGTCGGGGTCAAGCGCGCGATGATCGCCGCGGCCGACCGGGTCGTCCTGCTCGCCGACGCCTCGAAGTTCCCCGGGAGCGGCACGGCGACCATCTGCGACGCCACCAGCTACCACCACCTCATCAGCGACGAGGCCCCCGAGCCGGAGACCCGCGCGGCCCTGGACCGGGCCGGGGTCAGCCTGCAGCTCGTCTGAGCCGCAGGCGGACCCTCACCACTCGAAGCGCAGGTCCCGGGTGGGGCCGAGGGGTTCGACGTCGCGCACGGCCCCGACCTCGTGGTCGGGCGTCCACGAACCGGCCCGGACGCCGAGGGCGGCCAGCAGGGCCGGGGTCACCTCGTGGCTGCGCAGGGTCGGCGGGGTGGTGAGCGGGGCGGGCAGCCCGGCGTCCGGGTCGGGGCTGATGCGGTGCACCAGCAGGAACGAGCGGCGCACGTCGACCTCGTCCTCGCCGTGGCCGCCCTCGGGCTTGTGCCCGTGGTCGGTCACGACGGCGACGAGCCAGTCCTCCCCGAGGCGCTCGACGCGCTCGGCGACGGCCTTGACCAGGAACCGCACGTGCTCGTCGGCGGTCCGGACGGCCTCGCGGTAGTCCTCCGAGGCGGCCCCCGAGCGGTGGCCGGCCTCGTCGACCCCCTCGAGGTAGACGAACGCGGCGTCCGGACCCTCGTGGTTCAGCACCTGGGTGGCGTGGGCGACGACCTGACGGTCGGCCGAGCGGCACCCCTCGGAGAAGTCCGTCGCCCTCATGACCCGGTGCTGCCCGCCGACCTGCTGGTCGGGGCGGGTGTGGATCACCGGGCCGGGACCGTTCGGGTCGACCAGGGCCGACCAGGTGGCGGCCGCGAACGTCCGGGCCCGCGGGTTCGCGAAGAACACCTGCGAGAGCACGTCGGGGCAGCCCCCGAGGCGGTGCCCGACGAACTCGTTCCACCAGACGTTGTTCTGCTCGTGCGTGGTCCCGGTCAGCAGCGACGACCAGCCCGGACCGGAGTCGGTGGGCGGGGTCATCCACACCGGGACGAGCCGCCCGCCGTCGGTCAGCCGTTGCAGGGTCGGAGCCAGACCGTCCACCACCTCCACCGAGACCGGGGGGTCGGCCGGCGGGGCCGACCCCGGCGACCCGGCGGCGAAGCGCGGGTCGGCGGGGTGGTCGGGTGCGGCGAAGGCCGGATCCGCGGCGACCGGTCCGGGCAGCGCCAGATCCACCCGGAGGCCGTCGAGTCCGACGAGGAGCAGTTTCACGACGGGCCTCCGGGTGGTTCGGGAACGGGTCAGGCCGGGTGCAGGGTCCAGGACCACGTCCAGGTCCCGGGGGTGATCCGATACTGCGGCAACGCGTCCGGACCGCACGAGGCCGAGCCGACGCCGCGGTGGGCGACGTCGAGGACCACCTCGGTGACGTTCGCCGCCGGTCGCACCGTGACGTGCAACGGCCGGTCGAACCGCAGGGACACCCCGTCGAGCTCGAGCCGACGGACGCCGCTGCGGCCCCCGTTCTCCTGGGGACGGACGTAGGGCACCCCGAGCTCGGCGACGGGCAGCTCGTGCCAGCCCGTCGGGGCCGTGCAGCGGTCCGGGTAGGTCTCCCACGGACCGGTCCCGAACCAGCGGGCGGTCCGGGCCGTGGGGAGGCGGAGCCGGACCCCGAGGCGGGGCAGGTCGGCCAGGCCGTCGGGGACGACGACCGTGTCCTCGCTGCGCAGCACCGGGCGACCCGCGTCGTCGGTGCGCGAGCTCAGGCGTTGGGTGTGGACGACGTCGCCCGCGCCGGTCGCGAGGGTGGAGACGACCGTCACGCCGTCCGGGGTCGACGAGGTCGACGTCACCGTGGGTCGGGCGCGCAGGCCCAGGTCGGCCCAGACCTTCCCGAGCCCGATGATGTCGTCGTTGTCGGTGGGGTCGCGCCACAGCGTGAGCTCCGGGCCCTCGAGCACGTTCGGGTGCAGCACCCGGCCCCGTTCGTCCACGACCAGGGGGGCACCCCGCCGCGGCGGGGTGGCCACTGGGGACGGGGCCTCGCCGTCGGCCAGGCGCAGGCTCGGTCGGGCGACCTCGGCCCCCGCCGGGTCCCACGCGGTGGCGGCGGCCTGCACGAGCACCAGCTGGATCCGGCGTTCCCCGGACCCGGCGCCGAGGAGTGCGGCGGGCAGCGCCAGTTCGGCGCTCTCCCCCGACCCCAGCGCGGGCAGGGTCGCGGCCTCGGTGAGCGACGTCCCGTCCTCGGCGTCCATCCGCCACTGCGCGCGCAGGTGCCCGAGGTCGCTGAAGTCGGTCGCGTTGCGCACGACCACGCTCACCCCGGGCGTCCCCCCCGGCCAGGACAACCGGACCGGCGAGGCCAGTTCCCGGTGCTCCCACATGGTCGGTTTCGGGGTGCCGTCGGGGAACGTCATGCCGTCGAGGCAGAACGCGCCGTCGTGGGGCGTGTCGCCGAAGTCGCCGCCGTGGGCCCAGCGCAGACCGGGGGCAGGGACGCCGTCGCGGAACAGCCCCTCCCCCGCGATCCCGACGGGGAGCCGGTCGTCCTCGCGCTGCAGGATGCCGTGGTCGGCGAACTCCCACACGAAACCGCCCTGCAGGCCCGGCAGGGACTCGATGGCCGCCCAGTAGTCCGACAGCGACCCGTTGGAGTTCCCCATCGCGTGGGAGTACTCGCACTGGATGACGGGCCGCAGCGGCCCGTTGTTCGCGTAGTCGACCATCTGGCCGATGTGGGCGTACATGGGGCAGACGATGTCGCTGCTCGCCGCGCCCGCGTACCAGTCGTCCTTGATCGCACCCTCGTACTGCAGGGGGCGGGTGGGGTCCTCGCGCCGGATCCAGGCGGCGACCGCGTCGTGGTTGGCCCCGTAGTCGCTCTCGTTGCCGAGGGACCAGATGACGACGCTCGGGTGGTTGCGGTCGCGGCGGACCATGCGCGCCACCCGCTGGGTGAAGGCGGGCAGGTAGGCCGGGTCGTCGCAGATCTCGTGCGCCCAGGCGTGCGACTCGATGTTCGCCTCGTCCACGACGTAGAAACCCAGTTCGTCGGTGAGGTCGTAGAACCGCGGGTCGTTCGGGTAGTGCGAGGTACGGACGGCGTTGAACCCGAACCGCTTCAACGTGTGGAGTTCCTCGCGCATCTGCGACTCGGTGACCACGCGCCCGGTCAACGGGTTGCGGTCGTGCCGGTTCATGCCCCGCACGAAGATCCGCCGGCCGTTGACGAGCAGGTCGGGACCGACGATCTCCACCGTGCGGAAACCGATGCGCTGCACGCAGGAGTCGACCAGGACGCCGGCGGCGTCGCACAGCTCGACCGTCAGCTCGTGCAGGTTCGGCGCCTCGGCGGTCCAGGTCGCGATCCCGGGGAACGAGCCGTGGAACCGGGCCCGGCCGCGGTACAGGGAGAGCCGCTCGTCGTCGTGGTCGCGACGGTGCGCGGCGGCGTCGAAGGCGAGGTCCGTGCCGGCCAGCCGGGTGCGCACGCGCCACCCCTCGGGCAACCGGTCGGTGCCGGTCGGACCGTCCTGGCCGACGCGCACGTCGACCGAGAGCTCCCCGTCGGCCCGGGCCACGACCCGGACGTCGGACAGGTGCAGCAGCGGGCGCGTGAACAGGCGCACCGACCGGGTGATCCCGCCGTGCCACCACTGGTCCTGGTCCTCCACGAAGGTGGCGGCCGACCACTTCACGACGGTCAGCCGCACCCGCACGCGGGAACCCGGGGTGGCCCAGGCCGTGACGTCGAACTCGGCGGCGAGGTGGGAGTCCGTGCTCGTGCCGACCTCGACGAGGTTCCCCCCGGCGTCGACGACGTGCACGAGCAGGACGCTCTCGGCCGCGCCGACGTGCAGCAGCACCCGTTGACCGGCCCAGTGGGCCGGCACGGCGACGTCGCGCTCGTAGACGCCGGTCGGGTTCTGCGCCGTCGGCGGGGTCGGCGGCAGGTCCGGCCACGGCATCTGGTCGTTGGTGTACCAGGGCGGGTCGGCGACCTCCCCCCACAGCCCGGGTTCGGTGGTCCAGCACCCCGGGACGCGGGCACTCGCCCACCGCGTCCCGGGGGTGTCGGTGGGCCTGGGCAGCAGCTGGAAGTCCCAGTCGCCGTCCAGGTCGAGGGAGCCGTCGGCCGTGGCGCGACGCAGGGTCCCGACGGGTTCCCGGCGCGAGCCGACGTGCTCGGGTTCGAGCCAGACGCTCATGCGCGGGTGAGGCGCAGCGTGAGGATCTGGAACGGGCGCAGCGCGAAGGTGACGGAACCGTCGGCCTGCAGATCCGCCCGGCCCAGCGCGGCCGCGCTGCCCGGGGTCGCCGGGTCCTCCAGGAGGTCGGTGACGACGGCGGACCCGATGGCGAAGGACGTCTCCAGGCGCCCCTGGGCGCGGGCGCCCCAGGACTCGTAGAGGCGCACGACGACGTCGCCGGAGCCGTCCTCGGCGAGCTTGACCGCCTCCAGGGTCGCCCCGTCGCCGGTGACCGTGACCGGGGCGGGCGGCGGCGTGGCCGGACCGTCCACGACCCGCAGCGGCAGGTTCACCTCGTAGCCGGTGCGCACCGCGTCGGCGATGGAGGCCCCCGGGACCAGCGCGTAGCTCATGACGTGCCTCCCCTGGTCGGCCTGCGGGTCCGGGCACTGCGGGCCGCGGACCAGCGAGAGCCGGACGGTGGTCGTGCTGCCGCCCTCGGGACGGGCCGAACGGGTGGTGTCGTGCCCGTAGGTCGCGTCGTTCACGACCGCGACGCCGTACCCGGGTTCGCCGACGTGCACCCAGCGGTGCATGGCGGTCTCGAACCGGGCGTAGTCCCAGCTGGTGTTGGTGTGTGTCGCGCGCTGCACGTGCCCGAACTGGATCTCCGAGGAGCTCACGGCGGCGTGCAGGTCGAGCGGGAACGCGGCCTTGAGGAACTTGTCCTGCTCGTGCCAGTCGATCTCGGTCCGCACGTCGAGACGGTCGGACCCGGCGCGCAGGGTGTACTCCTGCACGACGGTGGACCTCCGGAAGCTGCGGGCCACCCGGACCCGGACCAGCAGGTCCGAGGACGCGACGAGGGTGACCTCGTCGGCGTCGGTGAGGTCGACGACCCGGTTGCGGTAGTGCTGGTCGACGTCCCAGGCGTCCCAGTTGTTCGGGAAGTCGGTGTGCAGCTGCAGCAGGTTGCCGCGGGTGCCCGGCGCGATGACCTCGCGGCCGGCCGTCTCGTCGACGACGGAGCGGAGCAGCCCGTCGGCGTCCACCGTGACGGTGATGCGCCCGTTGGCCAGGACGAACCCGCCCTCTGCGGGCGTCGCGGTGACCGGGGTGGCCGGGGCGGCCTGGCCCGGGGCGGTGAGCGGGGCCGCGCCGGAACCCGGCACGGTGACCCGGACGAGCTCCCCGGCGGAGTTCTCGACGACCTCGGTGCGCTCGTGCCCGGCGGGGTTCAGCACGACGGGGGTACCGGTGCCCAGCGCCGCCATCGCCTCGGTGACCACGGCGAGCAGGTCGGCGGCCACCTGGGCGTAGGTCGCCTCGGCCTCCTTGTGCACCCACGCGATCGAGGAGCCGGGGAGGATGTCGTGGAACTGGTGCAGCAGGACGATCTTCCAGATCCGGTCCAGCTCGGCGTGCGGGTAGGCGTACCCCTCGGCGTTCAGCGCCGCGGTGGTGCAGAGCAGCTCCGCCTCGCGCAGCAGGTGCTCGCTGCGCCGGTTGCCGGCCTTGGTCCGGGCCTGGCTGGTGTAGGTCGCGCGGTGCAGTTCCAGGTAGAGCTCCCCGCTCCACACCGGCGGCTCGGGGTACTCGGCCTCGGCGTCGGCGAAGAACTGGTTCGGGTCCTGGACCGTGACCTTGGGCGCGCCCTCGAGGTCGGCGAAACGCCGGGCCCGCTCCATCATCTCGCGCGTGGGGCCGCCACCGCCGTCACCGTGGCCGAACGGGGCCAGCGAACGGGTGCCGCGACCCTTCTCGGAGTAGTTGTCGACCGCGTGCACGAGCTCCTCGGCGGAGAAGATCGCGTTGTAGGTGTCGACCGGGGGGAAGTGGGTGAAGATCTGCGACCCGTCGATGCCCTCCCAGCGGAAGGTGTGGTGCGGGAAGGCATTGGTCTGGTTCCAGGAGATCTTCTGGGTCAGGAACCATTGCATCCCGGCCAGCTTGGCGATCTGCGGGTAGGCACCGGAGTAGCCGAAGGAGTCGGGCAGCCAGACCCCCTGGCAGTCGACGTCGAACTCCTCGCGGAAGAACGACTTCCCGGTGACGAACTGGCGCACCAGGGCCTCGCCACCCGGCAGGTTGCCGTCGGCCTCGACCCACATGCCGCCGACCGGGACCCACTGCCCGTTGCGCGCCGACTCCTGCATCCGGGCGTAGATCTCCGGCGAGCGCTCCTTGACCCACGCGTACTGCTGGGCCTGGGAGCAGGCGAAGACGAACTCGGGGTACTCCTGCGCCAGCGCGGTCACGTTGGCGAAGGTGCGGCTCGTCTTGCGCTTGGTCTCGCGCAGCGGCCAGAGCCAGGCGGAGTCGATGTGCGCGTGCCCGACCGAGGAGAGGGTGTGGGCGCTGCGGTTGGCCGGGGAGGAGAGGACGTCGCGCAGTTCGGCGCGCGCGTCGGCGGCCGTGCCCGAGATGTCGTCGAGGTCGAGCGCGTCGACCGCCCGGTCCAGGGCGCGGGCGATCTCGAAGCGACGGGGTTCCTTCTCGGGCAGGTGCCGCATGAGGTCGTCGAGGCACTCCATGTCGACGGCCAGGCCCCAGACCTCCTCGTCGAGCACGACGAGGTCGGCGATCTTCATGGTGTACAGGTGCTTCTCACCCGCGGTCGCCTTGTCCCCCAGCGGGGTCGGGCGCATGTCGTCGGCCAGGATGTCCGGGTTCGCGGCCATCTCCAGCAGCAGGTCGACGGTCTCCCCGCCGTAGGCGACCCGGCTGACCGGGACGACCTGGTTGTCCGGGGCGACGCCCTTGATCGGGATCCCGTCGATGGAGTGCACGAGCGCCTCGGCCTGGTTGCCGGGCCAGTCACCGATGAACCCGAGGTCGAAGTGCGCCTCGACCCGCTTGCCGGCCCACTCGGCCGGGATCTCCCCCTGGGCGCGCACCCACGTGGTCGACCACGGCTGCCCCCAGCTGGTGCCCACGGAGAACTCGCCGAACTCCTCGGCGGCCAGCGCCTGCAGCGCGTCGGCCACCGGCACGGGTTCCCCGGCCGTCCCCTCCGACCGCGGCACGACCCAGGCCTGCAGGGTCAGCGGGGTGCGGTGGGAGTGCACCGCGGGGCGGATGCGGTGGCTCAGGACGCGCTTGACGCGGCCTTCGACCAGGGAACGATCGTCGTGCACGGGAGTTCTCCTCGAAATCTCTGGCTGGGGGTGAGGGCGTCAGGAACGCCCGAAGACGGCGGCCACGGCGGGGATCCGCTCGATGTAGCCGTCCAGCAGCTTCTCGGCGACGTCGACGGAACGCACGAGCGGGTGGGTCGCGAAGGCGAGCAACGCCTCGGACCGGTCACCGTGCAGCGCCGCGGCGATGGTGTGCCGCTCGACGGCCTTCATCTGCTGCATGAGGCCGAGCTGGTGCAGGTTCGGGGCGGTCGTCGAGAACGGACGGACCCCGCTGCCGTCGATGGCCACGGGGACCTCGACCACCGCGTCGTCGGGCAGTCCGTCGATCGTGGACGCGTTGCGCACGTTGAGGATCGCGGTCGAGGGCTCGTTGCGGCTGATCGCGGCCATGACGGCGAGCGCCACCCCGGCGTACCCCTGCTGGGAGGGGTCGGTCTCCGGCGGCTCGGGGTTCTCCGGCGCACCCTGCTCGCCACCCTTCGCCTCGGCCATGTAGCTGGCGCTGCGGTCCAGGACGGTGTCGCGCCAGAGCTGGGCGGCCTTGCCCCCGGCCCGCGGCAGGTTCTCGAAGAACTCGCCCTGGGTCTTGAGCAGGAACTCCCCGCGGGTCATCGAGGACTCACGGATGCGGCGTACGGCCTCGACGTTGCGGTACCAGTAGTAGAGGTACTCGTTGGGGATGACGCCCAGCGCCTTGAGCCACGGGGCGCCGAAGACGTGCTGCTCCTCCAGGTGGGCCAGCAACCCGTCGTCGCCCAGCAGGTCCGGCAGCACGTCGCGGCCGTCGACGACGACGCGCCGCAGCCAGCCGAGGTGGTTCAGCCCGACGTAGTCGAGCCGGGTGCGGGCCGGGTCGTGACCGAGCAGCAGGGCGACGCGACGACCGAGGCCGGAGGGGGTGTCGCAGATGCCGAGGGCCTTGTCGCCGAGGACGCCCTGCATGGCCTCGGTGATGATCCCGGCGGGGTTGGTGAAGTTCAGCACGTAGGCGGTGGGGGCGAGACGTTTCACCCGTTCGGCCACGTCGACCATGAACGGCACGGTGCGCAGGGCGTAGGCGAGGCCACCCGGGCCGGTCGTCTCCTGGCCCAGCACGCCCAGGTCGAGCGCGACGCGCTCGTCGGCGCAGCGACCCTCGAGGCCGCCGATGCGGACCGCGGAGAAGACGAAGTCGCTGCCCTCGAGGGCCACGTCCAGGTCGGTGGTGGTCTCCAGGCGGGGCGGGTCGACGAAACCCTCGGCGAGCTGCTCCAGGACGGCGCGCATGCCGGCCAGCCGCTCGTCGCTGTTGTCCTGCAGCGTCACCGTGGTGATGCGCGGGGACCCCTGGTCCCGGAGGAGGGCCTGCCACACGAACGGCGTACGGAAACCGCCGCCGCCCAGGATTGCCAGCTTCACCAGATGCCCCCTCGATGCTCGATCACGCAGGGAGACTATGACCGAACGCGCATCCTTGGCTAGTCTGGTGGTCAAGATTTTGAGTGTTCGATCAGATCCACCGACGAATCGGAGCCGACATGACCGAGCTGGACCTCGTCTTCGGGGGCCGGGTCTTCTGCGACCTGGTGATGTCGGGGGTGGCGGCCCCGGCCGTCGGCGCCGAGGTCTTCGCCGACTCCTTCGCCGTCGCCCCCGGCGGCACCGCGACCCGCGCCGTGGCCGGTGCCCGCCTGGGCTTCCGCTCCGCCCTCGTCGGCGCGGTGGGACCGGACATGTTCGGCGCGGCCGTGCGCGACGCCCTGGCGGCCGAGGCGCAGCTCGACCTGCGGTGGCTGCGCGAGGTCCCCGGGGCCCACACCGCGGTGACCGTGGCCCTGACCGACGCGGCCGACCGCAGCTTCGTCACCTACGAGCAGCGCGCCACCTGGCTGAGCGACGAGCTCGACCGCCCCCTGCCCCGGGTGGCGGCCTGCCACGTCGGGATCGCCGAGGGCATCCCCGCCTGGGTCGGCGAGCTGCGGCGGGCCGGGACCACGGTCGTCGGCGGCGTGGGCTGGGACGAGACCGAGGTCTGGGACCCGGCCGCCCTGGACGCCCTCGCCCAGGTGGACGCGTTCGTGCCCAACGAGGACGAGGCCACCCGCTACACCCGGACCCCCGACGCGGCCTCGGCGCTGGCCGAGCTCTCCCGCCGGACCGCCCTCGTCGTGGTGACCCGCGGGGCCCGGGGCGCGGTCGCGACCGACTCCGCCACGGGTGAGCACTGCGAGGTCCTCGCGCCCCCGGTCACCGCGATCGACCCGACCGGCGCCGGGGACTGCTTCGTGGCCGCCCTGTGCGGGGCCCGCACCGTCGGCTGGACGCTGCAGACCAGCGTCGCCTTCGCCGTCCTGGCGGCCTCGGAGTCGGTGCAGCGGCTGGGCGGGGCCTCCAGCGCCCCGACGGCGGCGCACCTCGCCGCCCGGATCCGCGAGGGGCTGGAGCACGATGACCTGACCTCGGGCGACTGGGGGACGGTCCTGGAGCACCTGGACGCGACCACGAAGGGGGCGGGGGCATGAGCGACTACGTCCTCGGGATCGACATCGGCGGCACCAAGATCGCCGCGGGCTGCATCTCGGCCGACGGCGAGGTCGTGCTCGACCGGGAGGTCCCGACCGACGCCACCGACGCGTTGGCCGTGACCGCGGCGCTGCACGGCCTGGTCGACGGCGTGCTGGCCGACGCGGCCGAGCGGGGCCTCACGGTCGGGGACGCGATCGGCATCGGCTCGGCCGGCCCGGTCGACACCCGGTCCGGGACGGTCAACCCGGTCAACATCGTCTCGCTGCGCGGGTTCCCGTTGACCGCGACGGTGGCCGACCGGGCCACCGAGCGGCTCGGCCGACCGGTCCGGGCCGTCGTGGCCCAGGACGGTCAGTGCTTCGCCGCCGCCGAGCAGTGGGTCGGCGCCGGCGTCGGTGCGGCCTCGATGCTCGGCGTGGTCGTCTCCACCGGGATCGGGGGCGGCATCGTCCTCGACGGGCACCTGCTGGCCGGCAAGACCGGCAACGCCGGGTTCATCTCCCACGTCGGGGTCGAGCTGGACGGTCTCGTGCTGCCCGGCTCCGGAGCCCTCGGGGTGGTCGAGTCCTACGCGTCGGGGCCCGCCATGGTGCGCGCCGCCCTGGCCCGCGGGTGGCGCGCCGGCGAGACGGTCGACGCCCGGGTCCTGACCGGTGACGCCCGCGACGGGGACCCGCTGGCCCTCGACGTCATCGCCCGCGGCACCCGCGCCCTCGCCTCGGCGTTCCTCTCGGTCGCCGCGCTGTTCGACCTGGAGCAGATCGTCGTCGGCGGGGGCGTCGCCTCGGCCGGGGACGTCCTGTTCACCCCGCTGCGGGCGGCCTACGCCGAGCTGGCGGTCTACCCCCACCTGGCCGACGTGGCCATCACCCCGGCCCGCCTCCCCCGCGGGTCCGGACTGATCGGCGCCGGTCGACTCGGGTGGCAGGCGCTCGAGGGCGCCTGAGCGCCCCCGGCCCTGCCGCAAGCACGACGAAGGCCCCGGATCGGCGATCCGGGGCCTTCGTCTCGTGCTGGTCCTGCGTGGTAGCGGGGACAGGATTTGAACCTGCGACCTCTGGGTTATGAGCCCAGCGAGCTACCGAGCTGCTCCACCCCGCGTCGTGAACACCACCTTACGCGTCCGCCACGGCGCGGCCAAATCGAGGCCGAGCAAGGCGTGCGGACCGGGGCCGACGAGGGGTCGTGACGCACGAAGGGCCCGGACCGACTGGTCCGGGCCCTTCGTGCCGAGTTCCCTCGGACTGGTAGCGGGGACAGGATTTGAACCTGCGACCTCTGGGTTATGAGCCCAGCGAGCTACCGAGCTGCTCCACCCCGCGTCGTGGGAACGACCTTACGCGACGCGGGGTGGATCGCCAAATCGGTTGCCGGGCAACCGCTCCGAGCGGTCAGCCGGTGGCACCCGGGGTCGTCGGGGACGCGGACGGGGTCGCCTCCGGGGTCGCCGTCGGGGTGGCCGCGGCCGCCTGCTCGATCCGGTTCTCAGCGTCGACCGCGGCGTTGACCGCGGCCTGCAGCCGCTGCTGGGCCTCGCCGTAGGCGGCGAAGTCGCCGTTCTCGAGCGCGGTCGCCGAGTCGGTGATGGCCGTCCGGGCGCTGTCCAGGGCCGTGCGGAGGTCCTGCTGCGCGGTCGTGTCCGTGCCCCCGCCCGTGTTTCCGCCCGTGTTCCCGTCGGTGCCCCCGTCGGTGGGGGGCTGGCCGGTGTCCGGGTCGGTCCCCGTCGGCGGGGCTCCCTGGTCGCCGGCCTGAGCCCCCGAGTCGCCCTCGAAGACCTGGTCGAGCGCCTCGTCGAGGGTGTCGGCGAAACCGATCTGGTTGCCGAACACCGCGACCACCTTGCGCAGCACCGGGTAGGACGCGCCGGTCCGGCTCTGCACGTAGACGGGTTCGACGTAGAGCAGACCGTCACCGACCGGCAGGGTCAGCAGGTTGCCGTAGACGACCTGGGACTCGCCCTGGTTCAGCAGCCGCAGCTCGTTGCCCACGTCGGTGTCGGAGACGATGTTGGCCTGCACCTGCTCCGGGCCCTGCACCGTGGTCTCCCCCGGCAGCTGCAGCAACCGGATGGTGCCGTAGCCCTCCTTCTTCACCCCGGACTCCCCGCCCGCGTCGGCGTCGACCGCCGCGAACCCGGTGAGCACCCGGCTCCCGGACCCGGCACCCTGCGCCTGGCTGCGCGGAACGTAGGAGGTGGTCAGGCTGAACGCCGTCGAGGTCTGCCCCGGCATCTGCAGGGTCAGGTAGTACGGCGGCTGCGCGGGGCGGGACTGGTTCTGCCCCACGGTGGCGGTCGGGTCCTCCGGGGTGCGCCAGAAACCCTGCTGGGTGAAGAACGCGTTCGGGTCGGTCACGTGGTAGCTGCCGAGCACGTCGCGCTGCACCTTGAACATGTCCTGCGGGTAGCGCAGGTGCTCCATGAGGTCGCCGGAGATCTCCGAGAGCGGACGGACCGCCCCGGGGAAGGACTTCATCCACGAGCGCAGCACCGGGTCGCTGTCGTCCCAGGCGTAGAGCGTCACCGAACCGTCGTAGGCGTCGACGGTGGCCTTCACCGAGTTGCGGACGTAGTTCACGCTGCGGTCCTGCAGCGCCTGCACGCTCTGGCTGCCCTCGGTGAGGGTGTCGGTGGTGGCCTCGCCGAGCTCGGTGATCGCCGAGTACGGGTAGCCGTCGGACGTGGTGTACGCGTCGACGATCCACTTGATCCGCCCGTCGACGACGGCCGGGTAGGAGTCGCCGTCGAGGGTCAGCCACGGGGCGACCTTCTCGACCCGGTCCCGCGGGGCCCGGTCGTACATGATCTTGGAGTTCTCGCCGATCTGGTCGGAGAGCAGGATGTTCTGGTCGGCGAACTTCAACGCGTAGGCCAGCTTCTGCCCGAGGCCGCCGACCGGGACGCCACCCTCGCCCGCGTAGCGGGTCTGCGCGTACCCCAGGGGGGAGTTGTCCGGGTAGTCGAGCTCGATCGGGTCGTCGCCGCCGACGATGGAGTACGTCGGCGACTTCTCCCCGAAGTAGATGCGCTGTTCGTACTCGCCGAGGGCCCCCGACGTGGGCAGGCCCTGCTGGAAGAACGACGGGAGCCCGTCGGCCGCCCGCTCGTTGCCCCGCGCGGCGATCAGCCCGAACCCGTGGGTGTACACGAGGTGCTCGTTGATCCAGTTGCGCTGGGAGTTGTTCAGCCCGGAGAGGTCGATCTCGCGCGCGGCGATCACGGTGTCCTGCTCGACGGTCTGCCCGTCCGACCCCGGCAGCTGGTACCGGTCGACGTCGAGGGTGTCCGGGAAGGAGTAGTACGGCCGGACCTGCTGGGTCTGGCGGTAGGCGTTGCTGACCACGGTCGGGTCGAGCAACCGGATGCCGGGGATGGTGCCCGCGTCCTGCCGCAGCTGCCCGGGTTCCACCGTGGTCTGCGCGTCGTACTGCCGGACGTCGGTGTCGGCGAGGTCGTAGGCCTCCCGCGTCGCCGCGATGTTCTTCTGGATGAACTCCGACTCCCGGGCCTGCGCGTCCGGGCGGACCACGAAGTACTGCACGGCCCAGGGGTAGATCCCGCCGACCGCGATGGCGGAGAACACGAGCAACCCGGTGCCGATCGCGGGCAGGCGCCAGGACGACCCGACGGCCGCGGCGATGAACAGGGCGGCCACGAAGACCGCGACCACCGCGAGGATCGCCTTGGCCGGCAGCACGGCGTGGACGTCGGTGTAGCTCGGGCCGACGACCCCCTCGATGTCGATCCGCGAGGTCTGCGCCGTCATGAGCTGGTAGCGGTCGAGCCAGTAGCCCGCCCCCCGCAGCAGCAGGAACATCGCCGCCAGGGTCGCCAGGTGGATGCGCGCGGCGCGGGTGGTGCGCGGGCCGGCTCCGGCCAGCCGGAGCCCGCCGTAGAGGTAGTGCGTCGCCAGGCCCGCGATGCCGGAGAGCACCACGGCCGCCGAGAGCAGCCCGACCAGGAACGTCAGGAACGGCAGCGTGAAGACGTAGAACCCGAGGTCGATCCCGAACTGGGCGTCGTTGCGGCCGAACGGTTCCCGGTTCCACCAGAGCAGGACCGTCTCCCACTGCCCCATCGCCACCGACCCGCCGAAGAGGCCCGCGGCCACCGACAGCGCGATGACGACCAGGCGCCGCAACGGTTCCAGCGACTCGCGGTAGCGGTCGAGGCCGGCCTGCTCGGTCGAGATGGGCGCGTAGATCGGGCGGCTGCGGTAGCCGACGGTCAGCGAGACGGCGATGGCCGCGGCCATCAGCAGCGCCCCGACGACGAAGAGGATCACCTGCAGCCGCAACCGCGTCGTGAAGGTCTGCAGGTAGTCGAGCTGGGAGAACCACCAGACGTCGGTCAGGGTGCGCGTCCCGACGAGGGCGAGGACCAGCAGACCGGCCAGCACGACCAGCGTCGGCACCAGCGGACCACGCCGGCGCCGGCGCAGCACCGGTCGGGCGGGAGGGCGGGGAGGGAAGCTCACAGCTCAGCAACGTACAAGTCCGCGGACGCGTGCCGCCCGTGGACCTTTCGTCACCGTTTCGTGTCCGAGCGCGCTCGGGGCGCCGGTGCGGCGGTTTTCCCTCCCCCGCAGCCCCCGTGCCACCATCGGGGCCGTGCCCGACCCCATCCCTGCGAACCCCGCCGTCACCGATCACCCCGCCGCCCCCGCCGATCACGGAGCCCCCGTGGTCTCCGCGCCGCCCGCGCCCGGGTTGTGGCGGGCGGTCGCCGAGATCGAACGGCACGTCGCCGCCGACGGGTGGGGCGTGCAGCAGCCCCGGCTGTTCGCCTTCATCCGCACCGCCGACGCCCTGCGCCGCGACCCGGGACTGGCCGACCGGCTGCCGCCCGCGGTCCTGCAGGAGGCCCGCGCCGACGACGACCACCTGACCGCCGTCGAGCAGGAGGGGCTGCCCTCCGCCGACGGCCTCGACGAGCTGCTCGGGCGGCTGGCCTGGCCCCCCGGGGTCGACGGCGCCGGGCTGGTCGTCGAACGTCTGCTGGTGCCGCCGGACGCCGAGGCCGAGGTGCGCGCGGCGACCGCGAGCGCCGACGAGGCGACCCGGGCCCGGGCGCTGGCCGAGCACCCGGCGGCCGAGGACGTCCGGATCGCGGTCGGGGTCCTGCGCCGCGGCGGCTCGGAGTGCGCCGTGCGCAGCCGCTCCAACGACTCCGACGGGGAGGTCCGGACCGGGACCGACCTCGTCCCCGGCCTGATCAGCGCCCTGACCGCCACGCTGGAGTGACGGTGCCGGGGTGACGGTCCCCGGGCCGGTCTAGCCGCAGGTCGGGAGGCTCTCGCCCCGGCCCGCGCCGATCGTCTCGACGGCCTCGCGGGCCTGGTGCAAGGTCGTGATCGGGACCACGGTGATGCCCTCCGGGGTGGCGCCCGCCACCTGGGGGCACTCCGCCGCGGGGGCCAGGAACCAGCGGGCCCCGTCGGCGCGGGCGCCGATCACCTTCTGCCGCAACCCGCCGATGACCCCGACCACCCCGTCGGGGGTGATGCTGCCCGTGCCCGCCACGTGCTGGCCGCCGGTCATCGCCCCCGGGGTGAGGACGTCGACGATGCCGAGGGCGAACATCGTCCCGGCGCTCGGCCCCCCGATGTTCTCCAGCGACAGCTCGACGTCGAAGGGGAAGTCGTAGGTGATCTCGGGAGCCACGCCCAGCCGGGTGGCCCCGTCCACCGCCACGGTCCGCGTGGTGAGCTCCTGCGTGGCGCCGTCGCGCCGGACCGTCAGCCGCACCTCGGCCCCGGGCCGCAACGCCTCCACGGCCACCCGGAGCGCCTCGAAGTCGGCGACCGGGCGCCCGTCGACCGCCCGAATCTCGTCCCCGACGCGCAGCACCTCCGCCGCCGGCGCGCCCGTCGCGAGCTGCCCCACCCGCAGGGTGACGGTGGCCGGCACGTCCTCGCCGAGCTCGCGCAGGGCGGCGACCTTGGCCGCGGTCTGCGAACCGGTCATCTGCGCGACGCTGGCGGCGGCGGCGTCCTTCGCGCTCTGCCCCTCCGGGTAGTAGACGGAGCGGGGGGCCACCGCGACGCGGGGGTCGAGCCAGGCCTGCAGGGCCTGCCACAGGTCGAGGTCGTCCCCCGGCCCGCCGAGCACGGCCACCGTGGTCAGGTCGAGGCTGCCCTCGGTGGGGTACACCGGGGCCCCGCGGACCGTGATGAGGCCCTCGCTGCTCCCCTGGCTCGGGCTCGGGCTCGGGCTGCTCGTCCCGGTCGCAGCGGTCGCGGCGGCGGGCACCTCGGTCCCGATCACGTCGACCACGGGCCCCGGGCTCAGCGTCACGTACGGGGCGGGGAGCAGCGACACCACCGACACCAGCAGGAGCGAGAGCACCGCCGAGCAGCCGAGCAGCAACCCGCGCGGCGAGACCCCGGCCCGGTCGTCCCGCTCGGACGACCCGTCCTCGGAGGACTCGTCGGGCCCGGTCCGGTCCTGCGGCAGCACCCCGGCAGCCTACGTCCGACCGGCGCCCGGCCCGGTCCGGTGCCCGGCCCGGGAACCCCCGGACGCGGTCGCTCGTCATCCCGTCCTGACCCGGGGCGTCCGGGCGACGCGGCGGACCGCCCGTCATGATGGGACCCGGCAGCGATGACCGGGGTGGTAGCTCACCCGACCGGAGCTTGAGGAGAAGACGTGGACCAGCACGGCGACGACGAGAACGACCGCCCCGCGGACGACGGCGCCGGTGAGCAGGAGGTCTCGCGCGAGAAGCCGGGCCAGCCCGATTTCCGGCCGTCCTCGACGCCCGGCCCCACGCCGGGGCGGGGGTCGTCGGGGTCTTCAGGGTCCGGGAACCCGCTGGAGGACCTGCTGGGCCCGCTGCTCGGCGGGGCGGGGGGAGCCGGCTTCGGCGACCTGGGCGACCTCGGCAAGCTGGGCGGTCTGGGTGGTCCGGGTGGTCCGGGGGGCCCGCAGTTCGACCCGCAGATGATGGGTGCCGTCCTCGGGCAGCTGCAGAAGTTCCTGTCCAACCCCGGGGACTCCCCGGTCAACTGGCAGGTCGCCCACGACCTGGCCCGGCAGGCCGCGGCCGGCTCGGGCGACCCGACCCCCGGTGACGCCGACCGTCGGGCCGTCGACGACGCCGTGCGCGTCGCGGAGCTGTGGCTCGACGGCGTGACCGAGTTCGCGGCCGCCTCCGCCGGCGCCGAGGCGTGGAGCCGGGCGGAGTGGGTCGAGCACACCATGCCCGTGTGGCGGCAGCTGGTGGAGCCGGTGGCGGCGAACGTCGCCACGGCGATGGGCGACGCCATGGCCTCCCAGGCCCCGCCGGAGATGGCCGCGATGCTGGGGTCGGCCTCGGCGATGCTGCGCCAGGTGGGCGGTGGTGTGTTCGGGATGCAGGTCGGGCAGGCCATCGGCTCGCTCGCCGGCGAGGTGCTGGTGAGCACCGACATCGGCCTGCCGCTGGCCCCGCCCGGACGGGCCGCCCTGCTGCCCGGCAACGTCACGGCGTTCGCGGAGGGGCTGGAGGTGCCCCTCGACGAGGTCCGGCGCTACCTGGCCCTGCGCGAGGCGGCCCACCAGCGGCTCTTCGCCCAGGTGCCCTGGCTGCGGGCCCACCTGCTGGGCGGCGTGGAGTCCTTCGCCCGGGGCATCCACGTGGACGGCGACCGGATCGCGGAGGCGGCCCGTCAGGTCGACCCGAGCAACCCGGAGTCCCTGCAGGAGGCCTTGGCCTCGGGCATCTTCGAACCGCAGAACACCCCCGAGCAGCGGGCCGCGCTGACCCGCCTGGAGACGGCGCTGGCCCTCGTGGAGGGCTGGGTGGACCACGTCGTGGACTCGGCCGCCGTCGGGGTGCTGCCGCACGCGGCGGCCCTGCGCGAGACCGTCCGTCGACGCCGGGCGACCGGTGGCCCGGCCGAGCACGCGTTCTCGGTCCTGGTCGGGCTGGAGCTGCGCCCGCGCCGGGCCCGGGAGGCCGCGGCCCTGTGGGCGCTGCTGGAGGAGCGCGGCGGGCGCTCCGCCCGCGACGCCGTCTGGGCCCACCCCGACCTGCTGCCCGACGAGGACGACCTCGGCGCGCCCGAGGCGTTCGTCGGCCGACGCGCGGTCGGGGGCTCCGGGGAGTCCGCCACCGAGGGTGACGCGATGGATGCGGCGCTGCGCGAACTGCTCGACGGCGGGGACGAGGGTCCCGCGAAGAGCTGAACGCTCAGCCGGTGCCGGCGACCCCGGGGGTGAGCAGGTCCAGGTGCGTCTCGGCGACGTCGGGGTCGGCCACCTCCTGGCCCGCGGCGAAGTCGAGGCCGGACAGGAACCCCCGGGCGCGTTCGGTCTTCGGGTAGGCGTCGAGCAGCGCCCAGAACGCGCGCCCGTGGGTGGGCACGATGAGGTGCGCCAGCTCGTGGACCAGGACGTAGTCGAGGACCCACGGCGGGACCCCGCGCAGACGGGTGGAGATGCGGATGGACCCGTCGGCCGGGGTACAGGAACCCCAGCGGGCCTGCTGGTTGTCGACCCACCCGACCGAGTCGGGACGGGCCAGGCCGTCGAGGTAGCGCTCGGACAGCGCCCGGGCCCGCAGCAGCAGGGACTCGTCGTCGGGGTCGCGACGCCGGTCGGCGGCGTCGAGGCGGGCCAGCATGCGCTCCACCCAGACCGACTCCTCGGCGCGGGAGAACCGGGCCGGGATGAGCACGACGGTGGAGCCGCTGTCGCGGTAGGCCGACACGGTCCGGGTGCGGCGGCGAGAGCGGCGGACCTCCACGGGCCCCTCCATGCGACAGACGGTACCCGGCGGGGCCGCTCTCCCGGGGGGAACGCGCAAGAACGGGATGCGATCTCCGATCCCGACCCAGCATGCTGGGCGTCATGGCCGAGACCTGGCAGGGCGAGTTCTACTGCGTCAAGTGCAAGGAGAAGCGCGAGGCGGAGGGGGCCGTCGTCGAGACGAACGGCCGCCGCATGGCCAAGGGGACGTGCCCCGTGTGCGGCACCAACCTGAACCGCATCCTCGGCAAGGCGGGCTGAGCTCGTCCCAGCTCGCCCCGAGCGGAGGCTGTGGACGGCGTCGGGACTCCCCCGTCCGGTCCGTCACAGTGGGCCGGTGCCCGCCCTCCCCGCCGACGACGGCCGCACCGCCGAGACGCTGCGCGAGTTCGCCGCCCTGCCCGTCGTCCATCGTCCCGACGGGACGGTCCAGGTGGGGTCGTCGCCCCGCAGCCTGACCCGCGCCGGACCGCTCACGGTCGAGGACCGTCGGGCGCTGCGGGCCGCCCAAGGCCTCGACCCGGACACCGAGCGGCGCCGCCTCGCGGTGCTGCACGCGCTCGTCGGGGCGGGTGCGATCCGTCCGGGACGACTGCGGGCCCGCCCGGAACGGGTGCGGGCGCAGCCGCGGCTGGCCCGGCTCGCCCCCGACGCCCGCGCCTGGGCGACCTGGGACCCGCTCGGTCCGGACGGTCCCGACCGCCTGGCCGCGCGGGGCCGACGGTGCGTGGCCGTCGTGGGGACCGGGCGCGTCGGGTCGGGGGTGGCGGAGCTGCTGCGGGCGGCCGGGGTCGGGACGGTGCTCGTGCACGACGACACCCCGACCCTCGACGCCGACCGGGGCGGGAGGACGACGGGCCCCGGGTCGACGGGACCCGAGGCGGTGCCCGACCTCGTCGTGCTGGTCGAGCACCACCGGGCCCGCTCGGAGTCGACCGGCGGCCTGGTCGCCCACGGCACCGCCCACCTGTCGGTGGTGCTGCGCGACACCGACGCCGTGGTGGGGCCCCTGGTGCGGCCCGGTGCCGGTCCGTGCCTGCGTTGCCTCGACCTGCACCGCAGCGACGCCGACGCGGACTGGCCGCTCGTGGCCGCGCAGCTCTCGCACGGCCCGCCCGCGCTCGAGGAGACCGCGAGCGCCGCCCTGGTGGCGGGCCTGGCCGCCGTCCAGGTGCTGGCGCACCTGGACGGGGCGGAGGCGACCACGGTGCACGCCTCCCTGGAGGTGGCCCTACCCGAGGGGTGGGTGGTCCCCCGGTCGTGGACCGTCCACCCGGGGTGCGGGTGCGGTGGGCTGCCGCCCGAGCCCCTCAGACGCCCGCGCCGATGAGCGGGGCGGGGGCGGCGAGCTCGTCGGCCCGGGCGGAGAGCCGGTCGGCCCGGCGGGCCGCGACCTCCGCCCGACGCCGCGCCCGCAGGAGACGAGCGGTGCGGACGCTGCGCTCGCGGCGCTGCGCCTCGACCAGGCGTTCTCGCAGGAGTTGTTCTTCGATCCAGGACATGGCGTTCCCTCGGGTTCTCTGGTGCTCGGAGGTCGGGCCGGTCAGGCCGCGACGGGGTGCTTGCGGGGACGTCCGCGGGGACGTTTGCGGGGGACGACGACACCGGCCAGGACGAGCTGGCCGCCCCAGACGCCCCACGGTTCGGCGCGCTGCAGCGCCCCGTTCAGGCAGGCGGCCTGCAGGGGGCACTCGGCGCAGAGCGACTTGGCCAGTTCGACGTCGGCGGGGGCCTCGGCGAACCACAGCTCGGCGTCGAACCGGCGGCAGGGCAGGGACTCGGGCGTCGGGCGACGGCGCGGCACGCCGGTCACCTCCTCGGGGTGGGTGGAACCGGTCCTCGGGACCGACGGGTGGGCGGTGCGGGCGTCAGCGGTGCGGGGACGAGCGGTGCGGGTGGTCATGTCTCGCGTTCTCCACGGGGCGTGGTGCTGCCGGAGGGAGGACCGCTGAACGCACGAAGGCCGCGGTCCCGGAACGGGATCGCGGCCTCGAAGAGCTCACCTGGGGTCGGTCAGACCGGTGGCTCCCGGAACGGGATCCCTGCGGGCGGGAAGGAGATGGCGGAGCGCCGACGCAGCACGGGCACCTCGGTGCCGTACTCGACGACCGACCCGGCGACGGGTTCGGTGACGCCCTGCAGACGGAGCTCTCCCCCGGACGGGACGAGGGTGGACGCCTTGATGGCGTCGCGGCCCACGGCGACCGGGGCCGTCATCACGACGGGGAGCAGGGAGAGGGTCGGCACGGCGCTCATGACGTCGGCGGTCATGTCGTTCATCGGTCTCCTCCTCCCTGGTGCGGCGCGGGCGCAGGTAGCCCGCGCGCTGTCGTGATCGTCACAGTACGTCGTCGTCGGGGACGGGCACAAACGATTTATCGCGGGAGTTCCGAGAACCTCCGGACGCGCCCTGCGCCGACCCCTAGGGTCTGCCGCGGAGGACGGACGGCAAGGAGGCCGACGATGCGCGCTCGACGGATCACCCGGGGCCCGGTGGCGGCTGCGGCCGGGTTGACCACGACCCTCGCACTGGTCCTGGCTCTGGTCCTGGGCGGTTGCTCCTTCCCGTTGCGCGAGAACGGGACATCGGCCTCGCCGACCCCGGCGACCCCGTCCGCCGAGACGCCGACCGAGGCGGCCACCGCGCCGGCCACGAGCAGTCCGAGCAGCAGCCCGGCACTGGCGGCGCCCACCGCCGGCTGGGACGGGTTGTTCGACGACGTGGGTTCCGGGGTGGTCCGGATCGACGCCCTCGGCTGCGACCCGGAGTTCGGCTACGTCGTCGGCGGCAACGGCAGCGGTCTGCTGCTGGAGCCGGGGCTGGTGCTCACCGTGGCCCACGTCGTGGAGGGGTCGGGGCGGCTGGCGGTCCGCAGCGGGTCCGACGCGGTCGCCGCCGAGGTGGTCGCCGTCGACCCCGCGAACGAGACGGCCCTGCTCGCCCTGTCCGAGGACCTCCCGGGGCACGTCTTCGACCTGGCCGCCGCACCGGCCGGGGTGGGGGCCGACGTCGCCGCCCTGGGCTACCCGGCGGGCCTGCCCCTGTCCCTGACCCGGGGCACCGTCAGCGGCCTGGACCGCCGGCTGGACCTGGGCGACCGGGAGCTGCGCGGGGTCGGGCAGATGGACGTCGCGATCACCCCCGGCAACAGCGGCGGGCCGGTGGTCGACGTGCACGGCGACGTCGTCGGGCTGGCCGAGGCCTCGTTCCGGGACGGGCAGAACGTCAACTACTACGTGCCCGCCGCCACGGCGCAGGACCTGCGGGACGAGCACGACGCGGGCACCGCCGCGACGCTGCCCGACCCGACCTGCGACGTCTCCGCCGCCTGGGACGGGGTCGAGGTGGACACCGGGCACCCGGACGCGGCGATGATCGCCACGACGTTCGACGGGTACGCGACCGCCGTCAACGACGGGGACTACGAGACGGCCTTCGCCCGCCTGGCCAGCCCGGCCCGGCAGCGGGCGGGCGGCCTGGAACGCTGGGCGGCCGGGCACGCCACCACGCTGCAGTACGCCCTGCGCCTGGAGGAGGTGTCGACGGTCGACGCGGTCACCGACCGCGCCGTGCTCTCCATGCTCTCCACGCAGGAGGCCGACGACGACGTCCCCGCCTGCCAGAGCTGGCGTCTGGAGTACACGCTCGTCCGGGACAGCGGCGACTGGCTCGTCGACCGGGTCCGCGCGCTGGACAATTCCCCGACGCGCTGCGACGCCGAGGAGGAGGCCCGCACCGCGGACGGGATCGACCCGGGACTGACCTCCTGAGGTGCCCGTCCACGACGTTCGCGGCCCCGGCGGCGGTCAGTCGGTGGCGAGCGTGGCGAGCAGGTCCTCGCCCCAGCGTTCGAGCTTGGCCGGGCCGACACCGGGCACCCGGGCCAGCGCCGCGAGGTCGTCGGGCATCGCCTCGGCCAGGGCCATCAGCGTCGCGTCGGTGAACACCGTGTAGGCGGGTTTCGCGATCTCCCGGGCCACGTCGGTGCGCCAGGTGCGCAGGCGTTCGAAGACCGCCTCGTCGTAGCCGGCCGGGCAGTCGTGGCAGCGCAGCAGCTTGCGTTCCGCACCCGTGCTGAGCGGCCGGGCGCACACCCGGCAGCGGGCCAGGGACGCGGCCGCCCGGGCCGGACGGGCGGTGGCGCGGGCCCCGCGACCGAGACCCTCGGCCTGGCCCCGTACGGCGTCGAGGAAGCGGGACGGACGGCGGGAACCGCGCCCGCCCGGGGTGCGCGACTCCCCCCAGGAGACGTGCACGCCCTCGCGGGCCCGGGTCACGCCGACGTAGAGCAGCCGGCGTTCCTCCTCGATGTCGTCGGCGGTCTCGGCGAACGAGATCGGCAGCAGCCCCTCGCTCACGCCGACCAGGTGCACGACGTCCCACTCCAGGCCCTTGGCGGCGTGCAGCGAGGCCAGCGTGACCCCGTCGACGGTCGGCGCGTGCTGGGCGTTGGCGCGCTCGTCGAGCTCGGCCACGAGGTCGCCGAGCCCGGATCCGGGCCGGGTTCCCGCCAGTTCGTCGGCCAGGATCACCAGCGCCTGCAACGACTCCCAGCGTTCCCGGGTCGCCCCGCCCGCCGTCGGCGGCTGCTGGGCCCACCCCGCGGTGACGAGGACCGCGCGGGCCTCCTCGCGCAGGTCGTGGTCGGGGTCCAGACCCCGCACGGCCCCGCGGAGCAGGACCATGGCCTCGCGCACCTCGCGGCGGGAGAAGAACCGTTCCCCGCCCCGCACGACGTAGCCGACGCCGGCGTCGGCCAGGGCGGACTCGAAGGCCTGCGACTGCCCGTTGGTCCGGAACAGCACCGCGACGTCCTTGGCCGACCGGCCGGCGGCGATCTCGGCGGCGATGCGGGCCGCGACCCCGGCCGCCTCGGCCACGTCGTCGGGGTAGGCGGTGAACGTGGGTTTCGGGCCGGAGGGGCGCTGCGCGACGAGTTCGAGCCGGGCCCGGGCGTGCTTCCCGGTGGCCTGGGAGAGCACGGCGTTGGCCATGGCCACGACCTCGGGCGTCGAGCGGTAGTCGCGGACGAGGCGGACCACGGTGGCGTCGGGGTGCCGGCGCGGGAAGTCCAGCAGGTGCTCGGGGGTGGCCCCGGCGAAGGAGTAGATGGTCTGGCTGGCGTCGCCCACGACGCAGAGGTCCCGGCGCGAGCCCAACCAGAGGTCGAGCAGCCGCTGCTGCAGGGGCGAGACGTCCTGGTACTCGTCGACGACGAAGTGCCGGTACTGCTCGCGCACCGTCGTCGCGACGTCGGGACGCTCCTCGAGGACCCCGGCCGTGAGCAGCAGGACGTCCTCGAAGTCGATGACCGCGCGGTCGATCTTCACGTCCTCGTAGGTGCGCAGCACCCGGGCCACCGTGGGCAGGTCCAGCCCACCCGGTTCGCCACGGCCGGCCGCCGCCGCGCGGGTCACGTAGTCGTCGGGGTCGACGAGCATGACCTTGCCCCACTCGACCTCGGCGGCGAGGTCACGGACCCGCGTCCGGTCGGCGGACAGGCGCAGCCGGTTGCAGGCGTCGGCCACGAGCGGGGCCTTGTGCTCGGCCAGGTTGGGCAGCGTCCCGCCGATCGTCTGCGGCCAGAAGAACTGCAGCTGGCGCAGCGCCGCCGCGTGGAAGGTCCGGGCCTGCACCCCGGCGACCCCGAGGTCGCGCAACCGGGTCCGCATCTCCCCCGCCGCCCGGGCGGTGAACGTCACGGCCAGCACCCGGTTGGGGACGTAGGCCCCGGAGTGCACGCCGTAGGCGATGCGGTGGGTGATGGCCCGGGTCTTGCCCGTCCCGGCCCCGGCGAGCACGCACACCGGGCCGTCGAGGGTGGTGGCGACCTGGCGCTGCTCGGGGTCGAGCCCCTCGAGGACGGCGTCGGCGGAGCCGGTGGCGGGGGCGGCGGGCGGGGAGGTCTGCGCAGTCATGACCGGGTCATCCTCGCAGCCCCGGCGCGGTGAGCGGGCGCCCCGACGCGCGGCTGTGCGCGGTCGACCCCGGGGCGGGAAGATGCCCGCGACCCCTCCGGTTGTCAGCTCGTGCAGCTCACGACCGGTGAGCACCCAGCGAGCACGAAGGAGCGACCCGCGTGTCCACGATCGAGGCCCCCGCGGCCGGCAGCGTGACCATGTTCACCACGACCTGGTGCGGGTACTGCCGCCGCCTGAAGTCGCAGATGGACCGGGAGGGCATCAGCTACTCCGAGGTCAACATCGAGGAGGTCCCCGACGCCGCGGAGTACGTGATGGAGGTCAACGGCGGCAACCAGACCGTGCCGACCCTGCTGTTCTCCGACGGCAGCGCGGCCACCAACCCGTCCCTGGCCGAGGTCAAGGCCCGGATCGGCGGCTGAGGCCGATCACCGCGCGCTACCGGCCCACCTCGCCGCCCGAGTTCGCGGCGAGGTGGGCCGCGTCGTTGCCGGCGGGGGCCCGGGTGGGGGTGGACGGAGCCGTCGACGCCGACACCGCCTTCCTCGCCGACCACCTGGAGGCGGCCCTGCGGGCCGAGCACCGACCCGTCCTGCGGGCGGGGTTCAGCGGGTTCTGGCGGCCGCGCTCGGTCCGGCTGGAGCACGGGCGCGACGACCCCGACGCCTTCTACGAGGCCTGGTGGGACGTGTCCGGCCTGTGGCGGGAGGTGCTGGACCCGCTGGGTCGCGACGCGGACCGGACCTGGGTCCCCTCGCTGCACGACCCGGTGACCGACCGCGCCTCCCGCGCCCCCCGGGAGGCGGTGCCCCCGAGCGCGGTGCTGCTGCTCACCGGGCCCTTCCTGCTGCGGCCGGAGCTGCGATGGGGCTTCGACGCCGTCGTGCACCTGTCCACCTCGCCCGCCGCGATCCGCCGTCGGGTGGCCCCCGAGGACGTGGAGCGCGTGCTGGGCGGCTGGGGGCGCTACCTCGACGAGGACGAGCCGCTCGTCGCGGCGACGGCCGTCCTGCGGTGCGAGGACCCGCGGCACCCGGCCGAACTCCTCGACTGAGGGCTGGGGGCTAAGGGCTGCGGGTGCGGGCGCCGGGCGCTCCTCACCAGGTGGCGCCCGACGGGACGGGCAGCGGACCCCCGAACCAGGCCTCGATCAGCCGCCGGGCGATGGAGACCTCCGGCGGGGGCAGCACCCGAGCGTCGGCGACCTCGGCGGCCAGCTCCTCCCGGCTGAACCACCGGGCAAGCGCGATCTCCTCCCCGTCGACCTTGATCTCGGTCGTCACCGCCCGGGCCACGAACCCGACCATCAACGAGGCCGGGAACGGCCAGGGCTGCGAACCGAGGTAGACGACGTCGTCGGGCGCCGAGCCCACGACGACCCCGGCCTCCTCCCACGCCTCGCGCCGCACGGTGTCCTCGAAGCACTCGCCGGGCTCGACGAACCCCGCCAGCACCGAGTAGCGGTTGGCGGGCCACACCGGCTGGTGCCCGAGCAGCAGACGGTCGGCCGGGTCGACGATCGCCATGATCACGGCCGCGTCGGTGCGGGGGAAGTGCTCCCTGCCGTCGGGCTCGACCTTCACCCACCCGCCGGAGGCGGGACGGAGCGGCTCCCCCGTGCGCGGGGAGAACCGCGTCACCGCGTGCCAGTTGCCCATGGCCAGGGCCTCGGTGAACAACCCGGCGTCGCGCGGGCCCAGGGCGGCCCCGACCTCGCGCAGTCCGCGCCACTCCTCGCCCCCGGCCGAGCCGTCGGCCACCTCGGGCTCGGCCGCGTCGGAGACGAAGGCGACGAAATCGGTCCCGTCGTGCGTGCCGAGGTACAGGACCAGGTCGTCCTCCCCGGGCGCGGCGATCTCCGCGGCCCCGGGCAGGACCAGCTCCAGCCCCCGCGGCGAGCTCAGCACCGGCGCCCGACCGGCGTGCACGCGCAGCACCCGGGTGGCCGGGTCGGCGAGCAGGTCGGCCACGGGCAGCGCCCGCCGGGTCCCCGCCCGGTCGAGGTCCTGCCGGGACAGGGCCAGCTCACCGAGGGGCGGGGACGGCAGCGCCACCCGGGCCGGGGCGTCGGCGGCGGCGCCGGGATCGGTGGTGGCGCGGGGGGTGGAGGCGGGCAGCGGTGCGGGCACCCGTCCAGCCTAGGAACCGCCGCGGTGGGCCGGGGCCGCGGGAGGGGCTCGGCGGAATACCGTATGGGCGTGTCGTCCCGAAGCCCCGCCGCCCTCGCCGCGCTCGCCACCGCCGCCGTCGGCGGCCTGCAGCCCGTCGCGACGGGCACCAGTGACGCCGACGGGGCCGACTTCGACGTCGCCGTCGTGCTCGACGCACAGGACGCCCGGTGGATCGTGCGGGCCCCGCGCCGCCCGGCGGCGGCCGCCCTGCTCGACGCCGAGGTCGAGCTGGTGCGGGCGCTGCACGGCCGACTGCCGTTCGCCGTCCCGGAACCCGCGGGCACCCACCTGCTGCCCGAGGGCGGGCACTGCTCGGTGCACCCGGACCTGCCCGGGACCCGTCTGGACCCCGCCGACCTGCGCCCCGGGCCGGGGCTGGCCGCCTCGCTCGGGCGGGGGCTGGCCGCCCTGCACCAGCTCGACGGTTCCGTCTTCGCCGAGGCCGGGGTCCCGGTGTACGACGCGGAGGAGTACCGCCGGCGGCGGCTCTCGGAGCTCGACCGCGCGGCCGCGACCGGGTACGTCCCGCCCCGGTTGCTGACCCGCTGGGAGGCCGCGATGGAGGACGTCGCGGTCTGGCGGTTCGCGGCGACGCCCGTGCACGGGGACCTCGTGGGCGACTACGTCCGCTGCTCGCGCGACGCCCCGGGCCGGCTGGACGGCAAGGTCACCGGGATCGACGGCTGGGTCAACGCCAAGGTCGCCGACCCTGCGGACGACTTCGCCTGGCTGGCCGTCGGGGCGGACCCGGAGGCGCTGGAGTCGGTGCTCGAGGCCTACGCCAACGCCCGCTCCGAGGCACCCGACCCCGACCTGCTCCTGCGGGCACGGTTGGCCGGCGAGCTCGCCCTGGCCCGCTGGCTGCTGCTGGGTCTGCGCACCGACGACGCCGACATCGTCGAGGACGCCCGGCGCATGCTGGACGACCTCGACTCCCACGCCGACGCGATGCCGTTGGAGTCGTGAAACTCCTCAGCCTGAACGCCGCCTCCGGGCGCGACATCCGCTCCGGGCGGATCGGGGCCGCCGGCAGCGCCGCCCTGGCCGCCGCGGTGGCCGAGGTGGTCGCCCGCGAGGACGTCGACGTGGTGGCGCTGCAGGAGATCGACCGTCACCTGCCCCGCTCGGGCGACCGGCACCAGGCGCACGACATCGCCGCGGCCCTGCGCGAGGCCACCGGCCGGGACTTCCACGCCCACTTCACGGCGGCCGTCCTCGGCACCCCCGGCACGTCGTCGGCGCGACCGGCCCCGCCGAGGCCCGCGGCCGGCCCCGCCGATCCCGAGCCCGGGGGGTACGGGATCGCGCTGCTCAGCGCGCTGCCGGTGCTCGACGTCCGCGAGCTCCTGATGGCGGCGAGCAGCCGCTCGATGCCGGCCCTGCTGGCCAACGAGGGCAGCCCGCACCGCCTGGTCACCATCCCCGACGAGCAGCGGGCGGCCGTCGTGGCCGTCCTGGACAGCGCCGCGGGACCGGTCACCGTCGTCGTCACGCACCTCTCCTTCGTGGTGCCCCGCTCCATCCGCCAGGCCCGCCGGCTGCGGGCCGAGCTGGCCGACCTCCCACGACCCCTCGTCCTGGCCGGGGACCTGAACCAGCCCCCCTTCCTGGTCCGACGGGTCCTGCCCTGGACGCCGCTGGCGCGGGGGGCGACGTTCCCCTCGCCCGCGCCCCGGATCCAGCTGGACCACGTCCTGCTGGACGCGCCCGACCTCGACGTCACCCTCCCCCCGGCGCAGATCCTGCGGGTGGGTGGCAGCGACCACCGGGGGTTGCTGGTCGAGGTGCCGCTCAGCCCGTCCCCGTCCCCGCCGCCTCGGGCAGGTCGGTGACCAGCCGCTCGAGGTCGGCCGCGGTGTGCAGGTCGACCGGCCGGACCGTCTCCCCCGTCGAGGCGTAGAAGAACGCGGCCGACACGTCCTCCAGGGGCACGCCGCGCCAGCGCGACCACGCCAGGCGGTAGACGGCCAGCTGCACGTCGCGAGCCCGCCGCGCCCGGCCGGTGGGGGGCCGCCCGGTCTTCCAGTCGACGACGTCATGGCGGACGCGCCCGTGCGGCCCGTCCGGCGCGGTGAAGACGGCGTCGATCCGGCCCCGCACGACGAGGCCGGCCACCGGCGTCTCGACCGACACCTCGACCATCAGCGGGTCCCGCGACGCCCACGGCGAGGCCAGGAAGTTCCGCTGCAGCGCAGCGAGTTCGTCGTCGTTCTCGGCCGTCTCGTCGGCCGCGCCCGGCAGGTCGTCGAGGTCCATGAGCCGTCCCGCCGTGAACCGCTGCTCCAGCCACGCGTGGAACGCGGTCCCCCGGCGGGTCGAGGCCCGGGGCTGCTGCGGCACCGGGCGGCGCAGCTGCAGGGCCAGCGCGGCCGGGTCCTCGGCCAGCGCCACCAGCCGCGACGCGGACAGGTGCGCGGGCAGCTCGACGCGGGGCGCGGACGCCCCGGCGGACCGCTCGGCCAGCAGCAACCGCACCTGCTCCCGCCACTCGGCGACCTCGGCCTCCGCCCCCTCGGGCAGTTCCCGACCCGCGCCCTCCGGCCCGGCGAGGACCGCCGCCCGGACCCGGGCCGCGCCCGCGTCGACGTCCTCGCGGCGGGCGGCCAGCGGGTCGACCGGCCAGGGCACCCGGACCGCCTCGGCGGTGCGCGGGTTGACCTCCCCCGCCTCCGGCGGCGGGGCACCGGGCAGCTGGACGAGGCCGGGGACGCGCCCCTCGTCGGCCGCGGCCAGCAGCTCGGTCAGGAACCGGGAGCGCACCCGCGGCTTGGTGGCGTCGTCCCACCAGGCCCCGGAGAGCAGCAGTTCGGTCTTGGCCCGGGTGAAGGCGACGTAGGCGAGGCGGCGCTCCTCGGCCATCTCGTGGTCACCGCAGGCCTCCCGGAAGCGGACGCGCGCCTCGTCGAGCTCCTTCTGCGTCCCGGCCCCGACCACGTCCCACTGCGGCAGGTGGGCGCCGTCCCCCCGCAGCGGGTAGGGCAGCACGCCGATGCCGCCCGGTCCGCCCAGCCAGCCCGACGCGGTGTCCCCGCCGGCCGGGAAAGTCCCCTCCACCAGCCCGGGGACGGCGACGACGTCCCACTCCAGACCCTTGCTCGCGTGGACGGTGAGCAGCTGCACGGCCTCGCTGGAGACGTCGGCCGCGCCCGGCTCCAGCCCGCGCTCACGGACCTCGGCCGCCTCCAGCCAGGACAGGAACCCGCCCAGGGTGGGCCGGCGGGAGGAGGCGGCGAACCCGGCGGCCGCGTCGGCGAGGGCGTCGAGGTTGGCCCGGTCGAGGGCGGGGCGGGCGCCGGGCCGGGCGGCCACCTCGATGTCGAGCAGCAGCGCCCGTTCGACCTCCCCGACCAGGTCGGCGACCCCGAGGGAGCTCGTGCGCGACCGCAACCGGCGCAGCAGCTGAGCCAGCCGGCCCGCCCGCTCCCGGGCCTCGGGGCCCAGCCCGAGCCCCTCGGCGTCGCGCCACCCGGGCGGGGGCAGCTCGTCCAGCGCCTCGACCAGGCTGACCGACTCGACCTCGTCGGGGGCGACGACCAGGTCGTCGGGGGCGGGGTCGACCAGCGTCGGGGCCAGCCGCCGCCGGTGCACGGCGCGCGCCCACGACCCCAGGGCCACGAGGTCGCGGGCGCCCAGCCGGCACCGGGCCCCGGTCAGCAGCCGGGCGAGCTGGTCACCGCGGCCCGGGTCGTGCAGGACGTGCAGCGTCGCGACGACGTCGACCACCTCGGGGGTGGAGAGCAGGCCGCCGAGCCCCACGACCTGGACCGGCAACCCGGCCTCGCGCAGCGCGCGGTGCAGCACCACGAAGGAGCTGCGGCGCCGGCAGAGCACCGCCGCGGTCCGTCGCGTCGCGGCCGGGTCGAGCGCCAGCCGGGCGGTGTCGGCCCGCCACACCTCGGCGATGCGGGCCGCGACCTCGGCGGCCTCCTCCTCGACCGTCGCGGCGAAGGAGGTGCGCACCCGGCCGGGACCGGCCCCGGGACGGGCGACCAACCGCCCGACGGTGGCCCCCTCGGCCCGGGCGCTCAACGGCTCGGCCACGACGTTGGCCGCGGCCAGCACCGCCTCGTCGTTGCGCCAGCTCGTGGCCAGCGGCGCCACGGCCGCGGGCGTGTCGTCGACGCGGCGGAACCGCGCCGGGAACCCGGCCAGGTTGCCCGCGCTGGCCCCCCGCCAGCCGTAGATGGACTGGTGCGGGTCCCCCACCGCGGTGACCGGGTGCCCGCCGCCAAACAGGGCCCGCAGCAGCGCCAGCTGGGCGTAGCTCGTGTCCTGGTACTCGTCGAGGAGCACGACGCGGTGCCGGGACCGCTCGAGGGCCCCGACCGCCGGGACCTCGCGGGCCAGCCGGGCGGCCAGCTGGACCTGGTCGCCGAAGTCGAGCTGGTCGGCCTCCCGCTTGCGCGCGCCGTACTCGGCGAGCAGCGGCAGCAGGGACCGGCGGGCCCGCAGACCCGTGAGCACCTTCTTGACCTCGGCGTACGGGTCGCCGGGGACGTGCGCCCCGAGCTTGCGGACCGCCTTGTCGTCGCGGGGCAACCGGGTGATGCGGCCGGTCAGGTCGGTGACGAGGTCGTCGATCCGGGCCGGGTCGGTGAGGTGCTCCGCGCACTCCCCGGCCGCCTGCAGGATCGCGGTGGCCAGCGTCCCCGCGGTGATCTCGACGTCGGGGAGGTCCCCCCGCCAGCGTTCGACGATCTCGGTGGCGAGCTGCCAGGACCCGGCGTCGGAGAGCACGGTCGAGGCCGGTTCGACCCCGATCCGCAGCCCGTGGTCGGTCACCAGGGAGGCCGCGTAGGCGTGGTAGGTCGAGACGACCGGGTCGCCCTCGCCGATCCCGGCCTCCTGGCCGGGACCGGCCTCGTCACCGGGGCCGGCCAGGCCCAGCGCGCGCAGGCCGCGCAACCGGCGCCGGACCCGCTCGGCGAGCTCTCCGGCGGCCTTGCGGGTGAAGGTCAGGCCGAGCACGTCCTCGGGGGCGACGAGCTGGTTCGCGACCAGCCACACCACCCGCGAGGACATGGTCTCGGTCTTGCCCGACCCGGCCCCCGCGACCACGAGCATCGGCTCGACGGGCGCCTCGATGATGCGGACCTGCTCCGGCGTCGGGGCGGGGCGCCCCAGCCGGGCGGCGATCTCGGTGGCCCCGATCCAGGGGCCGGAGCCGCTCACGCCGGCCCTCCCTCGTCGGCGGTCCCGTCCGCGCACACGCTGCGCCCGGCGTCGTGGGCGGGGCAGCTGGTGACGACCGGGCAGTAGCCGCAGTGCTTGCCGACGACCGCCTCGAACTCCGCCGCGGCCATGCCGTCGGCCGCGCGGGCCAGCAGCTCGGCCGCCCAGCCCGGCTCCTCGTCGTCGGCCGGTGGCGGCTGCCGCTGCACCTTCACCGACTTCTGCGACCCGCCCAGCTGCACGAGGGCCGCGCCGCCCGTGACCCGCGGGCCCGTCCCGTCCGGGCCCGCGAACCCCCCGTGCTCGGCGGCGACCTGGTACACCCCCAGCTGCGCGGTGCGGGCGAGGTCGGCGTCCTTGGGCGGGGTCTTGCCGGTCTTGAGGTCGACGACGACCGCCCGCCCCAGGGCGTCCACCTCGAGCCGGTCCACCCGCCCCCGGACCCGGGCCCGGCCGACGACGACGTCGACGGCCTGCTCGACCGCGGACAGGGTCCGGCCCTCGGCCCGGCTCTCGCGCTCGTACTCGGCCAGCTTGTCCAGCATGCGCTCGGCCCGTTGCCGCTCGCGGTCGGCCACCCAGCCCGCGGGCAGGCCGAGGCTCGGCCAGAGCCGGTCGAGACGGGCGCGCAGCTCGTGCGCCCCGGCCCCGGGCAGCTCGGCCGCGATCTGGTGGACGAGGTTGCCGAGCGACTGCTTGGCGCTGTCCCCCGGTCGGGCCCCCGCCGTGTCCAGCAGCCAGCGCAGCCCGCAGCGTTCGAAGCTCTCCACCCGGGACGGGGAGACGCTGACCAGCTCCCCCGGTGCGCGCAGCGGGTCCGCGCTGCTCGGCGCGGGCACACCGAACCAGTCGAGGGGGTCCGCACCGGGCACCCCGGCCGCGGCCAACCGGGCCAGCTCGCGGGCCGCCGCCTCCTGCCGCGCTGCGGTCTCCGCCCCGGCCGGGGCGCAGACGACCTGGCGCAGACGGGCGACCAGAGCCCCCAGACCGACGCTGCGGGGGACGGGGACGGTGGGCCGCTCCTCGTCCTCGGCGGCGCCGCGCGGGTCGACCAGGTCCAGCAGGGCCGAGGGCCGCTCGTCCTCGTCGCGGACCGCGGTTACCACGAGCTCGCGGCGGGCCCGGGAGACGGCCACGTGGAAGTAGCGCAGCTCGTCGTCGAGCACCGCCCGCCGGGCCGCCCGCAGCCGCACCTCGGCGGTCTCCTCGTGGCGCCCCTCCAGGACGTCCACGAGGTCGACGGCGCCGAGCAGGGAGCCCCGCAGGCGCAGGTCGGGCCACACCCCCTCCTGCACCCCGGCGACCACCACGACGTCCCACTCCCGACCGGCCGCGCCCTGCGGGGTGGTCAGGGTGACCGCGCCGGTGTCGGGGGCCCGGTCGGCCAGCGTGTCCGAGGGGACCTCGGCCGAGGTCATCTCCCGGTGGAAGCGGAGCGCGCCGGCGGGTCCCGGGAACCGGTCGGTGAACCGCCCGGCCGCCTCGAAGAGGGCGAGCACGGCGTCGAGGTCCCGGTCGGCGCGGGCGCCCTCGGACCCACCCGCGAGCGCCGCGCGCTGCCAGCGCGGTCCCAGACCGGAGGCGGCCCACAGCGCCCAGAGGACCGCCTCGGCCGAGTCCTCCGAGGTCTCGGCCAGGGCGGCCCGTCCGGCGTCCAGCACGGCCCGGACGCGTCGGGCGGGGGCGAGCGGGTCGGCGGCCGGACCGGGCACCTCGTCGGGGGCGGCCAGCCGGGCCACGTCCGGGTCGCCCCCCGCCGGGTCGGCGACCAGGCAGCGGGCCAGGACCTCGTCGCTGCTGCGCCCACCGCCCGCGGCGAGCTCTGCGCGGCGCAGCTCCTGGCGCAGCCGGCGGAGGGCGACGACGTCGGCCCCGCCCAGGGGCGAGGTGACGAGGTCGCGGGCCCGGTCCGGGCTCATCCCCTCCGTCTCCCCCGGGCCCGACCCGCCCGCACCGGTCACGGCCAGCACGACCCCGAGCGCCCCGAGCAGCGGCGCGACGGCCGGCTCGTCGCGCAGCGGAACCTCGGCCAGGGGCACGTTCAGCGGGACGCCCGCCGCGGGCAGGGCCCGCCGCAACGCCGCGGTCGCGCCCGCCGACCGCACGACGATCGCCATCTCCGACCAGGGCACCCCGTCCAGCAGGTGGCGCCGGCGCAACCGCTGCGCGATCCAGGCCGCCTCCTGGGTCACCGAGGCGAGGACGACCACGTCGACCCCGGCGGCGGTGGAGGAGCCGGGGGCGGTGGGGACCGCCGGCACCGCCCGCCGGCGGGCGACCCCGCCCAGGGCCCCGATGCGCCCCGCCACCCGGGTCGAGACGGCCCGCAGCGGCTCCGGCTGCCGCCAGGAGGTCCCGAGCACGACCTCCTCGGCCGGTCCGCCCCCGGGCCGGGGGAAGGCGGCCGCCAACCCGGCCGCGGTCGCGGCGTCGGCCCCCCGGAAGCCCTGGGTCACCGAGTCCGGGTCGCTGGTCAGGAGCAGGTCACGACCACCGGCCACGACCTGCAGCAGCTCGACCCCCGCCGCGGGCAGCTCGTGGGCGTCGTCGACGACGACCAGGGCGAAGCGCGCCCGTTCCGCGGACAGCAGCTCCGGGTCCTCACGCAGGGCCTCGACCGCCGTCCGGACGACCCCCGCCGGGTCGTAGGCGTCGGCGGCCCGACCGAGGAGGTTCACCTGCTGGTACTCGCGCAGCAGCTCCGCGGCCGCGACCCACTCGGGACGGCCGTGCCGACGACCGAGCTCGGCGAGCGCCGGGGGCTCCAGACCCCGCTCGACGGCCCGCATCAGGAGGTCGCGGGCCTCGTTGCGGAAACTGCGCAGCACCCAGGACGCCCGCGGCACCGAGGGGGGCCACGGCGGTGCGTGCAGGACCCGTCCCAGCAGCTCCAGCAGGTCGTCCGGGCCGTCGTCGGGCTCCGCGTCGGCGGCCTCGGCGTGGGCGGCCAGCAGCTCGGCCAGGATCGAGTCCTGCTCGGCGCCGGAGATCAGCCGCGGCGGGGGCAGCTCGTCGCGCACGTGCACGCGGCGCAGCACCTCGAAGGCGTAGGACTGCACGGTCCGGGCGGCCGGGCGACCCGTGGTCCGGGCCAGGCGCGCGGACAACGCGTCCCGCAGCGCGTCCGCGGCCAGCCGGGTCGGGGCCAGGGCCAGGACGGCGTCGGGGTCCAGGCCGGCGTCGACGCGGGCCGCGACCAGCTCGCGCAGCACCAGGCTCCGCCCCGTGCCGGGGGCCCCGAGGACGACGACGGGTCCGCTGCCCGCGGGCCGCCCGACCACCCTCCGCTGGTCGGCGTCGAGGGTCCACGCGGGCCGGCCCCGGCGCGGGGCCCGCAGCAGGCGCGGGGCGGGGAGGGTGTCGATCGGCACGTCGGACATGCCACCACACGCCTCCGACACGAGAGGTGGCCGCCGGTCCGGGTCGTCTCAGCCCGCCAGCCCGAGCTCCTCGACCAGGCGCACCGCCGTCCGCGACGCGTTCAGCGTGTAGAGGTGCAGCACCTCCACGCCCTCGTCCAGCAGGCGCCGACCGCTCTCCAGGGCGATCTGCACGCCCTCCTCGCGGAAGGCGTCGCGGTCGTCGATCAACCCCGCCAGACGCTCCCGCAACCAGGCCGGGTGCTGCCCGCCGGTCAGCCGGTCGCTCACCTCCAGCACGGTGGGGCTGGTCAGCGGCAGCAGGCCCGGCAGGACCGGGACGTCGCCCCGGCCCGCCGCCACCACCCGGTCGCGCAGCCGGAGGAACTCCTCGACGTCGAAGGTGAGCTGGGCGATGGCGAAGTCGGCCCCGGCCCGCAGCTTGGCGAGGAGGTGGCGGGTGTCGGTGTCCAGGTCCGGGGACTCGGGGTGCCCGGCCGGGAAGGCCGCCACCCCGACGCTGCGCATGCCCTCGGCCCGGGCCAGCGCCACCAGCTCGTCGGCGTGCTCGAGGCCCTCGGGGTGCGCCTCCCAGGGCGCCCCGGGATCCCCGTCGGGGTCGCCGCGCAGGGCCAGCACCTCCCGGACCCCGGCCCGGGCCAGCGCCCGCAGGACCTCGCGCAGCTCCGCCGTCGACTGCCCGACCGCGGTGAGGTGCGCCAGGGGCAGCACGTCGGTCTCCCGGTGCAACCGCCCGGCCAGCTCCACGGTTCCGTCCCGGCTGCCCCCGCCGGCCCCGTAGGTGACCGAGGCGAAGACCGGCCGGAGTTCCTGCAACCGTTGCACCGCAGCCCATTGCCGCCGGGCCGTGGCCTCGTCGTGGGCGGGTGAGAACTCCACCGAGAACCGCTGTCGGGCCTCGCGCAACCGGGCGCCGAGCCCGGCGTCGTCCCCGGGGGTCACGGCCCCTCCCAGCGGGCCCGGGCCAGGTCGACCCGGACCGCGACGGGGTCGGCGTCGTCGCGACGCAGCGCGACCCCCTCGACCCGCCAGTGCTCGACGGCCACGGCGGCCAGGCCCGGGGCCGCGCTCCCGTCGGCCCGCAGCACGCGCCACCAGGGCGAACCGGACCCGAAGCGGCGCAGCACGTTGCCGACGAAGCGCGGACCCCGGTCCCCGAGCAGCTCCCCGACGTCGCCGTAGGTGAGCACCCGGCCCGGCGGGATCGCCTCGACGACGTCGAGCACGTCCTCGACCCGCTCCGGCAGGCGCGGCGGGTCGGGGGCGGCGGAGGTGGCACCGGGCATCTCAGGCGTCCGGGAAGGGCCACGGATTGGGCAGCGCACCCTTCAACCCCTTCGTCTGCTGCATCATCACGGGCGCGCGGCGGCCGACCCCGGGGGACGGTTCGTGCCCGTGCCCGAGCAGGTGCCCCACCTCGTGGTTCACGACGTACTGCCGGTACCCGGTGCGGTCGTCGCCGTAGTCCGGGTGCGCCAGCACCCACCGGTGCAGGGTCAGGACCGCCGCGTCCCCCTGTCGGCAGGAGAGCGTGCCCAGGGTCCGCAGGGGGCGGCAGAGCGCCGCCGAGGTGTCCGGGCTGGCCAGCACGAGGCGGAACTCGGCGTCCGCCGCATCGGTCCGGGCGAAGCTCATGGTCCCGCCGGCCCCCCAGCCGCGTCGGTCGTTGAGGACCGCGAGCGCGAAGTCGGCGAAGGCGACGCCGTCGACGAGTTCGGCGTCGAGCAGTCCCCGCTCGACCTGCACGCGCAGCGTGCGCACCCGGGCCGAGGCGGGGGCCGGGGCCGAACCCGGGACAGTGACGAGCTCGCCCCCGGCGAGGCTCGGCACCTCCGCCGAGCGCAGGCCCGCGGCGACGTCGGCCTCGGTGAGCCCGGGAGGCAGGGCGGAGGTCGGCGCGGGGGTCGGCGCGGGGGTCGGGGACGCGACCGGCGCCGTGGTCGTCGTCGCGGTGGACGCCGGGGCCGAGGACGTCACGAGCGGGGAGGGGTCGCCGGAGACCGGGGGCGGGGCCCCCTCGGTGCACCCGGGCAGCCCGGCCAGGGCCCCCAGCCCCAGCAGGAGGGACCGGCGCCGCACGGAGGGGCTCGGGGGGCGCATGGCCCCACCCTGCCACCCGGGGGTGGTGCCTGCGGGCGGGGACCGGACGAACGGTTAGTGTTCGAGGCGGGTCGCACCGACCGGTGCACCCGACCCGAGCCGTCGGCGACACGACGTCGCGCGACCGGACACGCAGCCCCTGGAGGTCACTGGTGGAGGTTCGCATCGGCGTGCAGAACGTGGCACGCGAGCTGGTCTTCGAGTCCGCGCAGCAGCCGGCCGAGATCACGGCGGCCGTCGCCGAGGCGCTGGCCCAGGGCGGCACGCTGCAGCTCACCGACGAGAAGGGGCGCACCCTGGTCGTCCCGGTCGCCTCGCTCGGCTACGTCGACGTCGGCGCCAACGAGGTCCGCAAGGTCGGTTTCGGCCTCTCCTGACCCCGGTCCCGGACCATCCGCCGCGCCGCGGAGGGTCCGGGAACCGTCCGGTCCGCCCGGGCCGGTTAGCATGGGTCGCGTTCAGGGTTGCCCGGTCGCCAGTCACGATCGGCTGCCGATCGCCGCGACGCGGCTGAGAGCACCGACGATCTCGCTCTTCGTGACTGCCCCCGGGAACACCCGCCGGGGCCCGGAGCGCCGGTGCCGCCGCGTCCGCCCCCGCCCGGGAGACGCATGACCGACCAGACCAGCACCATCGAGCCCGAGTCCACGGACGTCGAGGTGGACCAGCACCCCCGCCCGCACGTGGTCGAGTCCTTCGGCGAGTTCGGGGTCGACCCCCGCATCGTCGAGGCGCTCGCCGGGGCGGGCATCGTCGCCCCCTTCCCCATCCAGTCGATGACGCTGCCCGTGGCCCTGTCCGGGCACGACATCATCGGCCAGGCCAAGACCGGGACCGGCAAGACGCTCGGTTTCGGTGTCCCGCTGCTGCACCGGACCGCGGTGCCCGGTGACGACGCCTACGAGGCGCTCGCCAAGCCCGGCGCCCCGCAGGCGCTGGTGATCGTCCCCACCCGCGAGCTCGCCGTCCAGGTCGCCGGTGACCTGACCACCGCCAGCCGGGTCCGCAAGACCCGCATCCTCACCGTCTACGGCGGTCGCGCCTACGAGCCGCAGATCGAGGCCCTCGCGGCCGGGGTCGACGTCGTCGTCGGCACCCCCGGTCGACTGATCGACCTGGCCCAGCGCCGCCACCTCGACCTGTCGCACGTGACCTGCGTCGTGCTCGACGAGGCCGACGAGATGCTCGACCTCGGGTTCCTGCCCGACGTCGAACGCCTGCTGGCGCAGACCTCCCCGGCCCGCCAGACCATGCTCTTCTCGGCGACCATGCCCGGCGCCGTGGTCGCCCTGGCGCGGCAGTACATGACGCAGCCCACGCACATCCGCGCGGTGGACCCCACCGACGACGGAGCAACGGTCGCGGCCATCACGCAGTTCGTCTACCGCACCCACGCGATGGACAAGGTGGAGGTCCTGGCCCGCATGCTGCAGGCCGAGGGGCGCGGGCTGACGATCGTGTTCAGCCGGACCAAGCGCACCGCCGCCAACGTCGCCGAGCAGCTCGAGGAGCGCGGCTTCGCCTCCGCCGCCATCCACGGCGACCTGGGACAGGGCGCCCGCGAGCAGGCGCTGCGCGCGTTCCGCACCGGCAAGGTCGACGTCCTGGTCGCCACCGACGTCGCCGCGCGCGGGATCGACGTCGAGGACGTCACCCACGTCGTGAACTACCAGTGCCCCGAGGACGAGAAGACTTACCTGCACCGGATCGGGCGCACCGGGCGGGCCGGCAACACGGGCACCGCGGTCACCTTCGTCGACTGGGACGACCTGCCGCGCTGGGGACTGATCGACAAGGCGCTCAGCCTCGGCTACGACGAGCCCGCCGAGACCTACTCGACGTCGCCGCACCTGTTCGAGGACCTGCACATCCCGGCCGGCACGACCGGTCGCCTGCCCCGCGCCCAGCGCACGCGGGCCGGTCTGGACGCCGAGGCCCTCGAGGACCTCGGTGAGGTCGGCGCGGCCAAGGGCCGCCGCGGTGGACGCGGCGGCGGGCAGCGGGACGGGCGCGGTGACCGCTCCGGTGGTCGCGGCCGCCGCGGTGACGCCTCGTCGACCGATCGGGCCGACCGGGCGACCGGGACCGCCGAGGCCGCCACCGACGCGCCGGTCGCCGGCGACCCCGAGGAGGGTGCGGCCGAGGGCACCGCGGGCCGGACCCGACGCCCGCGCCGCCGCCGCCGTCTCGGCACGGGTGAGCAGTCCGGCTCCGCGACCCCCGGTTCCGAGGGTGCGGACTCCCCGGTCGGGGAGACCGAAGGATCCGGGACCACCGGCAGCCCGACCACCGGCAGCCCGACCACCGGCTCCGCCCCGCGTCGTCGCCGCCGGACCCGGACGGCCTCCACCGAGGCCCCGTCCCCCGCGCAGTCCGAGGCGCAGTCCCGGGACTGACCTCCGCACCACTCCAATCGTGACCGGCCCGGTCGTGACCGGCCCGGTCGTGACCGGCCCGGTCGTGACCGGCCCGGTCGTGACCGGCCCGGTCGTGACCGGCGGCGCCCACCCGGGCGCCGCCGGTCGAGCTGCGATCTGCTCGTGCCTGGTCGATCCTGATCCCGTGAGCGCGGAATCCTCGACCCCGGTGAGAGCCTCGCCGACGCCCCAGGAGGAGCCGGCCACCGTCGAGGCGGCCCTCCACGGGCCCCTCCTCCCGGTGGCCCTGTTGGCCGCCGCCCTGGTCGAAGAGGCCCACCCCGTCCTGGCCGTGGCCGCGGCCACCGATCCGCGCCACCCCTGGCAGCGCATCCGCGACCTCGCCTCGGTGGTCCGCGCGGCGCGTCGCGACCCCTGCCGGGCCCTGGCCCTGGCCGCCCGGGAGCGCGTCCTGATGACGTCCTCGGGCGACCTCGAACCGGAGCGCACGGTGGCCGTGCGGCACGCCCTGCGGTTGTCCGCCGTCTTCGCCGCCTCCGCCTCGGCCGGGCGCCGCCTCGACCCGGCCCAGCAGGAGCGCTACGTCCGTGACCAGGTGGGCACCGCGGTGCTGCTGGGGGCGCAGGACGAGGTGGTGCCCGACAGCGTCGAGCGTATGAACGCTCTCGTCGAGGAGATCCGTCTCGACGTCGAGTCGCTGCTCCTGCTCTCCCGACGCCCCGCCGGCCCGACGAGCCCGACCCCGCGCGGGAGCCGCTGCATCGCCGTGGACGAGCCACGGATGCCCGGGTGGGTCGCCGCCTCGACGCTCGCCCCCTCGCTGCTGCCCGCCTGGGCCGACCGCCCCGGTCTGCCCGACCGGTTCGACGACGACGAGCTGCGTCGGCGGTTGACCCGCCTCGAGGCCGCGGCGCTCAGACCCCGCCGGCGCTGAACCCCGGTCGCCGACGGCCCTCAGCGGGCCACGGCCGCATCGATCCCCTCGTAGACCTCGGGCCGGGTCGTGTTCTCCCCCAGGCGGTTCTGCTTGCCGGTGCCGTGGTAGTCGCTGGATCCGGTGATCAGCAGACCGAACGCGTCGGCCCAGCGTCGCAGCCGCGCCCGTTCGTCCTCGGTGTGGTCGCGGTGGTCGACCTCGATGCCCAGCATCCCGGCGGCCACCATCTCCTCGATGTCCTCCTCGGTCAGGCACCGCCCTCGCTTGGACGCCGCGGGGTGGGCCACCACCGGCACCCCGCCGGCGGCGCGGACGAGCCGGACCGCCTCGGCCGGGTCCGGCGCGACGTGCGGGACGAAGTAGGGGCTGCGCGCCGACAACCACGTCCGGAACGCCTCGTCGCGGTCGGGCACGATGCCGGCCGCGACCAGGGCGTCGGCCAGGTGCGGGCGACCGATGGTCGCACCGTCGGCCACCTGGGCCTGGACCGCAGCCCAGGTCAGGCCGGTCACCGGGGTCAGGTTGTCGACCATGCGCCGGGCCCGGGACTCCCGGGACTCCCGGGAGCGGGTCAGCAGCTCGCGCAGGACGGGTTCGGCCGGGTCGTGGTGGTAGGCCAGCAGGTGCACCGAGATGCCCCTTCGCTGGCAGCTGATCTCGACACCGGGCACGACGCGCACCCCGTGCCGCTGCCCGGCCGCGAAGGCCTCGTCCCACCCGGCGGTCGTGTCGTGGTCGGTGAGCGCGACGACGTCCAGCCCCGCCGCGGCGGCCGAGGCGACCAGCTCCGTCGGCGTCTCCGTGCCGTCGGAGACGGCGGAATGCGTGTGGAGGTCGATGCGCACCGACCGAGCTTACGCCGGGGACACCGCGGCCCCCTCCGCAGCGGCTCGGCTCAGTTCCAGGCCACCCGGGGGGTCAGCGCACCGCAGGGCACGTCGAGCGCGTGACCGGGTTCGCGCAGGTCGATCAGCTCCAACCCCTCCAGCATCGAGGCCCCGGCGCTGGCCGGCCAGAGCAGGGCCCACAACCAGACCCCGGCCGCCTCCCCGACCAGCACGGCCCGGTCCCCCTCGACCGGCACCCCCCACAGGGGCGTGCCCGCCCGGTCGGCGCGCAACCGGGCCGCGGGCGCCCCGCCCACCACGCCGTCGCCGGGGTCCACGTCGTCGAGACCGGCCAGTCGCGCACCCAGCCCCGTCCCCGGCTGCTCGGCGACCAGCAGCATCTCGGCCAGGCCCCCGCCGACCCGGCCCTGCTCGTCCACGTGCCCGCCCGCGTGGGGTCCGCTGGTCGCGACCACCACCGCCCGCGCGTCGTGGTGCTCGTCGCGCACGCAGCGCACACCGGTCAGCAGCCACCCGTCGGGCAACGGCCACGGCGCCCACACGGGGACCTCGGAATGCGCTGCGACCCAGGCGAGGTGCTCGGGATCGGCCGGTTGCGGCGGCTGCAGGGGGACGACCTCGCCGTGCCGCGCACAGGTCGCCGAACTGTGCCAGATGCTGGGAGCCCGCACCGCCTCGTCGCAGCGGGGGCAGGTCGCCGGGGAGTTCATGGTCCACCATCCGCCCGCTCGCGCGGCCACGTCAACCGTGCGCAGGTCGGCCCCCGCAGGCATCGGCCATGATGGTCGGGTGAGCGCGAACCCGGGCACCGAGACCGTCGACGACACCGCGAGGGCGGTCGCCGAGACCCCCGCCGAGACTCCCGCGGAGGCCACGGCCGAGGAGGTTCCCGCGCCCGCGGAGGAGTCCTCGCACCGCACGCTGCCCCGCTCGGAGGCCTTCCGTCGCTTCATCGCCGACGGCTGGGGGCCGCGACCGGCCGAGCCGGACGCCCCGGACGCGGTGGCCGCCTTCGCGGCCCGGCGCCGCGAGCAGCTCTCGGTCCTCTTCCCCGGCGACGTCCTCGTGGTCCCGGCCGGCCCGCTGGTCCGCCGGTCCAACGACTGCGACTACCGCTACCGCCCGCACTCGGCGTTCGCGCACCTCACCGGCCTCGGCACCGACGAGGAGGCCGACGCCGTGCTCGTCCTGCACCCCCGCGAGCAGGGGCACGAGGCCGTCCTCTACCTGCGGCCGCAGGCGGGGCGGGAGACCGAGGAGTTCTTCGCCGACGCCCGCTACGGCGAGCTCTGGGTCGGCCCGCGACCGACCCTGGGCGCCCTCACGACCCGGACGGGTCTGACGACCCGCGACGTCGCGGGACTCGTCGAGGAGGTCACGGCCGCCGGGTCGGGGACGGGGACCGTGCGGCTCGTGCCGGACGCCGACCCCGTCGTGACCGCGCGCCTGCGGCCGGAGGGGTCCGACGGAGCCGTCGCGAGCACCGACGCCGAGCTCGTCACGGCGCTCTCGGAGCTGCGGCTGGTCAAGGACGCGTGGGAGGTCGAGCAGCTCCGCTCGGCGGTGGCCGCCAGCATCCGCGGGTTCGAGACCGTGGTGCGCGAGCTGCCGCGCGCCGTCGGTCACGACCGGGGCGAACGCGTCGTGGAGGCGGCCTTCGACGGCAACGCCCGGATCGAGGGCAACGGCGTCGGCTACGAGACCATCTCCGCGGCCGGCAACCACGCCTGCACCCTGCACTGGATCCGCAACGACGGGGCGGTGCGTCCCGGCGACCTGCTGCTGCTCGACGCCGGCGTGGAGGTCGACTCCCTCTACACCGCCGACATCACCCGGACCCTGCCGGTCGACGGTCGCTACACCGACGCCCAGCGCCGGGTCTACCAGGCGGTGCTCGACGCCGCCGACGCGGCCTTCGCCGTGGCACGGCCCGGAGTCCGCTTCCGCGAGGTCCACGAGGCCGCCATGGTCGTCGTCGCCGACCGGCTCTCGGCCTGGGGGATGCTGCCGGTCGACGCGGCCACCTCGCTGCAGCCCGAGGGCCAGTACCACCGCCGGTGGATGCCGCACGGGACCAGCCACCACCTCGGGCTGGACGTGCACGACTGCCAGCAGGCCCGTCGCGAGATGTACCTGGACGCCGAGCTGCGCCCCGGCATGGTGTTCACGATCGAGCCGGGCATCTACATCAAGGCCGAGGACGAGCTCGCCCCGCCGGAGCTGCGCGGGATCGGGGTGCGCATCGAGGACGACGTCCTCGTCACCGAGGACGGGGTGGAGAACCTCTCGGCCGCGCTCCCCCGCACCCCCGAGGCCCTCGAGCGCTGGATGGCGGGCGTGCGCGGCTGACCCGCCGGTCAGGCGGGGGGCGTCTGCCCGCGCTCGCGCTCCTCGCGCTCGCGCTGCTCGGCAGCGCGCCGTTCGCGGCGCGCCTCCTCCATCTTCTCCGCGTACGTCGGCCCGCTGAGGTCGTGGACGGGCCCGGTCTCGGGCTCCTTCTGCAGGGACGGGGCCGAGGGCGGCGGGGGCTGCTGCAACGGGGCGCTGCCGGGCTGCGGCGGCGGGCCGTAGGCGCCGGGCGTGCTCGAACCGCCGGGCGGCGGGCCGTAGGACGGCTCCCCCCACCGGCTCGGACCCCCGGGCGCCGCGGCCCGGCCCAACCCGTTGGGCAGCCGACCGAGCACCTCGCGAGCCTGGGCCGCGAGCTGCGGCGCGCAGAGGACGGTGTACTCCCCGGCGACGATCTGCGAGGCCGAGGTGAAGTCCCGCCGCCCCCCGGTCAGGGCGTAGGAGATGACCGCGAACATCATCCCGAACCCGGCCCCGACCAGGAGCCCGGTGAGCAGGCCGGGCAGACCGGCGTTGCCGAAGACCGACAGCATCAGCCCGATGAGCAGACCGAACCAGGCCCCCGAGGCCGCACCCGCGCCGGCCGCACGACCGTAGGTGAGACGGCCGGTGACCCGCTCGACCATCTGCAGACCGGTGCCGACGATGGTCACGTTCTGCACCGGGAACTGCTCGTCGGAGAGGAAGTCGACGGCCCGCTGCGCCTCGGCGTAGGTGCCGTAGCGGCCGATCGCCTCCCCCTGGGGCGGCGTGGGCACCTGCTGCTGCGGACCGGCGAAGGGCCGGAGGTTCGACATGGCGACGTCCTCTCTCGGACGAGGGTGGGTGACTCTCACCGGTCAACGACCGGCGGACGTGCGACGTGCCCGGTCGCGGCGGGCCGGGGGTGCCGGTTCCGCCGCGCCGGGCACGTGGCGCGGGAGGGGTCAGGCGCTCTTGCGACCGGCCTTGCGGGTCGCGTCGACCTCGGAGGTCGCGTTCGCGGTGGTCAGCGTGCCGCCCTGGGTCTCCAGGTGGGCGCGCACGAACCAGTGGAACTGCTCCAGCTCGCTGGACTGGGCGATGAGCATGTCCTGGGTGACCAGGTCGAGGTCGTCGGTCGCCTCGATCGCCGAGCGGTGGTCGCTGATCACGCCCTGGTAGACGAGGTCGAGGGCGCCGAGGTGCTCGATGGCCCCGGCGCGCCCGATCGAGTAGTCGTCCCACGACCGGTCGGCCACGAGGGCCCCGGGGGTGCCGCTCGGCGAGGCACCGAGGGTGGCGATGCGCTCGGCCGTCGTGTCGGCCATCTCGCGGACCGCGTCGACCTGCGGGTCGAGCATCTCGTGGACCGCGATGAAGTGCGGCCCGACGACGTTCCAGTGCACGTGCTTGAGGGTCAGGTGCAGGTCGGTCAGGGCGTTGAGCCGGTCCTGCAGCAGGGCCGCGATCTCGGCGCCCTGGCTGGGGGTGAGCCCCGGGACGGTGTAGGCGGGAGTGCCCGCCGCCTGCAGCTTCTTGCTCGTCTTGGCCATGTCCTTCACCGTAGAAGGGGAGATCGGGACCGGCACGTCGAGACCGACCGGCGGCACCGGGGTCCCGGGCGTCACCGGCGGTCCGTCGCGCGTGACTAGCCTGACCTGCATGAGTGGTCCCACCCAGCGCGTCTTCGCGGCCAGACTGGCCGGGACGGCCGTCTTCGACCCCCAGGGTGACCAGGTCGGCCGGGTCCGCGACGTCGTCGCCCTCCCGCGCACCCGGGGTCCCCTGTCGGTGCTGGGGCTCGTCGTGGAGGTCCCGGGCCGCCGTCGCGTCTTCGTGCCGATGACCCGCGTCACCCACATCGAGAACGGTCAGGTCCTCACGACCGGTCTGGTCAACATGCGCCGCTTCGAGCAGCGCAGCACCGAGACGCTGGTGCTGGCCGAGCTGCTGGACAAGACGGTGGCGATGGCCGACGGCAGCGGCCCCGTCGTCGTGGAGGACGTGGGGCTGGAGCAGGTCCGGGCCCGCGACTGGGCCGTCACCCGCCTCTTCGTGCGCCGCGGTCAGCTGCGCCGGGGCCTGTCGGGGCGGCTGGCCCGGCGCGGGGAGACCCTCGTCGTGGGCATCGCCGAGATCGCCGACCTCATCTCCCCCGACGCCGACCAGGCGGCCACCAACCTGCTCGCGGCGTTCGAGGGGCTCAAGGCCACCGACCTGGCCGACACGCTGCGCGAGCTCACGGCCAAGCGCCGCCTGGAGGTCGCCTCCGCGCTGGACGACGAGCGGCTGGCCGACGTGCTGGAGGAGCTCGGCGAGGACGACCGGGTCGAGATCCTCTCCGCCCTCGAGGGGGAACGGGCCGCGCACGTCCTGGAGGAGATGCAGCCGGACGACGCCGCCGACCTGCTGGCCGAGCTGCCCGCCGAGCAGGCCGAGGCCCTGCTGACCCTGATGGAACCCGACGAGGCCGACCCGGTCCGTCGGCTGCTCGCCTACGACGAGGACACCGCCGGGGGGCTGATGACGTCGGAGCCGGTGATCCTCGCCCCCGACGACACCGTGGCCGAGGCGTTGGCCCACGTCCGCCGCGTCGAGCTGCCGACGACGCTGGCCACCCTGGTCTACGTGTGCCGGCCCCCGTTGGAGACCCCGACCGGGCGCTACCTGGGGGCGGCGCACATCCAACGTCTGCTTCGCGAACCCCCGCAGACCCCCCTCGGGCAGGTCATGGACAAGGACCTCCAGCCCTTGGCCCCGCGGGCGGGGTTGCAGCGGGTCACCCGGGAGCTGGCCGCCTACAACCTCGTCTCGCTGCCGGTCGTCGACGAGGACGGGCACCTGCTCGGCGCGGTGACCGCCGACGACGTGCTGGACCACCTGCTGCCGGAGGACTGGCGCGAGCAGGACGAGGACGAACCCCGTCGGCGTCGTCGCTCCGCCCGCGTGGTGCCGGGGGGCGACCGTGGCTGAGCCGCGCGACGCACGCCGTCGCCGCGCCGACGGGCTGGACACGCCCCGGGAGAACCGGCGTCGGCTGCTGGCCCGCCCGCAGGTCGACCCGGACGCCTTCGGCCGCGCCTCGGAGAGCTTCGCCCGCTTCATGGGGACGGGGCGCTTCCTCGTCTACATGACCGCCTTCGTGGCGATCTGGTTGGCCTGGAACACGTTCGCCCCGGAGGGGGCCCAGTTCGACCCGCGCGCGCTGAACTACACCCTGCTCACCCTGATCCTGTCGCTGCAGGCGTCCTACGCGGCGCCGCTCATCCTGCTGGCCCAGAACCGGCAGGACGACCGCGACCGGGTCCTCAACGAGCAGGACCGCGCCCAGAACGAACGGGCCCTGGCCGACACCGAGTACCTGACCCGGGAGGTCGCGGCCCTGCGGATGGCCCTGCGCGAGGTCGCCACGCGCGACTTCGTCCGCTCGGAGCTGCGCAGCATCCTCGAGGAGCTGCAGGAGGAGTCCGAGGGCGGGCCGGGTACGGTCAAGCGCAAGGGCAAGGGCACCAAGAAGGTGCGCAAGGAGCCGGAGAAGGTCCAGAAGGTGGAGAAGGCCGAGAGGGTCGACGGGCCCGAGCGGCGCCGGCCCACCGACGAGACCGCCGCCGCCCAGGACCCGCCCGACTGAGGCCCACCCGTCCGGGCTCAAGTCCGTCGCCCGATGTGACGAGTCCTTCTGGGTGACGACTCTCGACGAGGCCCGGCGCAGCGCTGCCGTCGCCCCCGCCGCCGCCCCGCGCAAGCGCCTGGGCGACGTGCTGGTGGAGAAGGGCCTGCTCACCGACGCCGACCTGGCGCTGGCCCTGACCCGCCAGGGCGACGGCGACGGACCGCGACGACGGCTCGGGACCATCCTCGTCGAGGAGGGCCTCGTCTCCGAGGCCGAGCTCGCCCGCAGCCTGGCCGAGCTGCTCGGCCTGCAGCACGTCGACCTGTCCCGGCTCAACGTGGCCCCCGACGTCGTCCGCCAGCTCCCCCGCGCCGTCGCCGAACGCTGCCGCGTGCTGGTCCTCGACCGGACCCCGGAGTACCTGCTCATCGCGGCGTCGGACCCGACCAACGTCATGGCCCTCGACGACGTGAAGCTGTACACACGGGCGCCCGAGGTGCACGTCGTCGTGGCGCTGGACTCCCAGATCCGCGACCACCTCGCCCGGGCCTGGTCGCTGTCGGAGGACACCTCGCAGGTGACCCGGATGGTCGAGGAGGCCACCGACGAGGACGAGGAACCCGCGGTCGACATGCTCGCGGCGGGCGCGGCCGACGACACCCCGATCGTCAAGCTCGTCAACCAGATCCTTTCCGACGCCGTCCGCCTGCGCTGCAGCGACATCCACCTCGAGTCCCAGCGCACGGGGCTGCGCGTGCGGTTCCGCGTCGACGGCCTGCTGCGCGACGTGATGTCGGCGCCGAAGCGCCTCGCCCCCGCGGTCATCAGCCGCATCAAGATCATCTCGGGCCTGGACATCTCCGAGCGCCGCATCCCCCAGGACGGCCGCACCCGCGTCACCGTCGACGGCCATGCGATCGACTGCCGCGTCTCCACGCTGCCCGCCCTGCACGGCGAGAAGGTCGTCATCCGGCTGCTGACCCGCGGCGACGACGTCCCCTCGCTGGAGTCCCTCGGGTTCGAGGACGACCAGCTGGAGGTCTTCCGCCGCGCGCTGAGCGTCCCGCAGGGGCTGGTCCTCATCACCGGGCCGACCGGGTCGGGCAAGACGAACACCCTGTACGCCGCGATCCACGCGACCATGTCGCCCGAGAAGAACATCATCACGCTGGAGGACCCGGTCGAGGTCCAGCTGCCCGGCATCACCCAGGTCCAGGTGCACCCCAAGGTCGGCATGACCTTCTCCGCGGGGTTGCGCTCGGTCCTGCGGCAGGACCCCGACATCGTCCTCATCGGCGAGGTGCGCGACACCGAGACCGCCGAGCTCGCGCTGAAGGCCTCGATGACCGGGCACCTGGTGCTGACCACCCTGCACACCAACTCCGCGGTCGCCGCCCTGACCCGGCTGGTCGACATGGGTGCGGCCCCGTTCCTGGTCGCCAGCTCGCTGACCTGCGCGATCGCCCAGCGCCTCGTGCGCCGTCCGTGCGACACCTGCGCCGAGGGCTACATCCCCGACGAGACGCTGCTGACCGCGCTGGACCTGTCCATCGAGGACATCCTCGACGCGACCCCGCTCAAGGGGGCCGGCTGCCCCGAGTGCGGGGGGACCGGCTACCGCGGCCGGACCGCGATCTACGAGGTCCTCGACATCGTGCCCTCGGTGCGCAAGGTCCTGCTGACCGAGGCGACCGAGGCCGCGCTGGAGGCCGAGGCCGCCCGCATCGGCATGAGCTCCCTGCGCGACTCGGCGCTGCGCAAGGCCATGCGCGGGGAGACGACCTTCGAGGAGGTCCTGCGGGTGACCGCGGGGTAGCTGTTCGCGCCGGGCCCCCGCAGCCGCACGTAGGGTGGCCGACGTGGCTCCCCGAACGACCGACGACATCCGTGCCGACGTCCTGACCGCGCTCGGGTCGGTCATCGACCCCGAGCTGCACAAGCCGATCACCGAGCTGGGGATGGTCGACGGCGTCGACGTCGCCCCCGACGGCACGGTCGCCGTCCGGGTGCTGCTCACGATCGCCGGCTGCCCGATGCGCGACACCATCACCGCCGACGTCACCCGGGCCGTCGGCACGGTCGCCGGCGCGACCGGCGTGCGCGTCTCGACCTCGGCGATGAGCGAGGAGCAGCGCCGGGAGCTCACCACCAGGCTGCGGGGTACGACGACCGCGGCCCCGACCATCCCGTTCAACGCCCCCGGCAGCCTCACCCGGGTCATCGCCGTGGCCTCGGGCAAGGGCGGTGTCGGCAAGTCGAGCGTGACCGTGAACCTGGCCGCCGCGATGGCCGCCGACGGGCTGCGCGTCGGGGTCATCGACGCCGACGTGCACGGTTTCTCGGTCCCGCGTCTGCTCGACGTGCACGGGCGTCCGACCCGGGTCGACCAGATGATCATCCCGCCGGTCGGGCACGGGGTCCGGGTCATCTCCATCGGCATGTTCGTCGACGGCAACCAGCCGATCGCCTGGCGCGGGCCGATGCTGCACCGGGCCCTTCAGCAGTTCGCCTCCGAGGTGTTCTGGGGCGACCTCGACGTGCTGCTGCTGGACCTCCCGCCGGGCACCGGTGACATGGCGATCAGCGTCGCCCAGCTTCTGCCCAAGGCCGAGGTCCTGGTGGTCACGACCCCGCAGGCCGCCGCGGCCGAGGTGGCCGAACGGGCCGGGGCGGTCGCCGTGCAGACCGAGCAGGCGGTCATCGGCGTGGTCGAGAACATGTCGTGGCTGCCGCTGCCCGACGGGCAGCGCCTGGAGGTGTTCGGCTCGGGCGGGGGCGCGCAGGTCGCCACGGCCCTGACGTCGCTGCTCGGGCGCGAGGTCCCGCTGCTGGCCCAGCTGCCGATGGACGTCGCCCTCCGCGAGGGCGGGGACGCCGGGGTCCCGGTCGTGCTGAGCGACCCGGGCTCCCCCGCGGCCGCCGCGTTGCGGGAGCTGGCCCGCGGGCTGGCGCACCGACCCCGCGGACTGGCCGGGCGGCCGCTGGGCGTCAGCGTCGCCTGAGGATCAGGTGGCGTCCTCGTCGAAGGGGACGCGGGAGCTGCTGCCGGAGTCCTTCGACAGGTCCAGGCGCGGCTTCGTCTCGGAACCGGCGCTGCCGTTCTTGCCGGAGTTCTTCAACGAGACCGCCTTCTTCAGCGCGGCGTCGTCGTCCTCGTCCCACACGTCGGACAGCGCGTCGCGCACGATGCGGCGCGGATCGTACTGACGGGGGTCGAGCTTCTTCCAGTCGATCTCGTCGAACTCGGGGCCGAGCTCCTCGCGCATCTGCGCCTGGGCGCCCTTGGCGAAGCGGCGGGCGGAACGGACGAGCCCGGCGAGCTGCTCGGCGTAGTGCGGCAGCCGTTCCGGTCCGAGGACCAGCAGGGCCACGACGAGGAGGACGAGGAACTCGCCCCCGTTGATGCCGAACACGACCTCAGACTAACCGACGTCCACCGGCGTGGACCGCCCCCGCACCTGTGGGTTCACCCCACGGAGCCTGGGCGGCGACCCCGCGCCGGGCTCAGCCGTCGGCCGCGAGGGTGACCGGTACCTCGTCGGTGCCGGAGCCGCGACGGACGGTCAGCGTCACGGTGTCGCCGGGCTGGCGGGCCCGGATGTCGACGATGAGCTCGGCGGCCTCGGTGACGGCCCGGCCGTCGATGGCCAGGATGACGTCGCCGGCCCGCAACCCGGCCTCGTCGGCCGGGCCGCCCGGCTGCACCGGCGGGGAGCCGTCGGCGGCCGCGGACTGCAGGATCCGCACGCCCTCGCCGGCGTAGCCCGGGTCGAGGCTCACCCCGATGACGGGGTGCACGGCCCGCCCCGTCCGGATGAGCTGCTCGGCCGTGCGCCGCGCCTGCTCGGAGGGGATGGAGAAGCCCAGGCCGATGCTGCCGCCCGCCTCGAAGGCCCCCGGGAGGGCGGCGATCGCCGAGTTGACCCCGACCACCTCGCCGGAGGTGTTCAGCAGCGGACCGCCGGAGTTGCCCGGGTTGATGGCCGCGTCGGTCTGGATCGCCTGGATGTAGGAGGCCTCGTTGGTGTTGCGCCCGGCCGTCACCGGACGGTTCAGGGCCGAGACGATCCCGGTCGTGACCGTTCCCTGCAGGCCGAGCGGGGCACCGACCGCGACCACCTGATCACCCACGACGAGGGACCCGGAGTCCCCGAACGGCAACGCCGACAGGCCGGAGCGTCCGACGCGGACCACGGCGAGGTCGTAGGAGGCGTCGGCGCCGACCACCTCGGCCGGCAGCTGCACGCCGTCGTCGAACAGGACGGTGATGCCACCCGTCCGCGCCCCGCTGATGACGTGGTTGTTGGTCAGGACGAAGGCCGCGTCGGCCCCGTCGGCCTCCAGGACGAACCCCGAGCCGGTCCCGGCCCCGTCCTCGGTCTCCACCTGGAGGGCGACGACGGAGGGCAGCGCCGCGGCGGCGATCCCGGCGATGCTGCCCGCCGGGCGGTCCACGGTGCCCGCGGACGGTGCGGGCAGCGAGACGCCCGCGTACCCGCCGGAGTTCATCTCCTCGTGGAGGGCGGAGCCGGCGAAGCCGCCGACGATGCCGATGAGCAGGACGGCCGACCCCGCGGCGACCAGCCGCGCGGCCCCGCCGCGGCGTCGGCGGCCGGGCTGCCACGGACCGTCGTCGCTCGATCCGTTCGGATGCGGCGGCGGGTGACCCGACTGCGGCGGCGGGTAGCCGTAGGCGTCCACCGCCGGACGCGGCTCCCCACCGGGACGGCCCCAGGGGTCGTCCGGGGGCGCGGGGGTCCGCTCCCCCTCGGGCGTCCACCAGGGCGAGGCGGGGGCGGGACGGTCGTCGGACCCGTAGGGCTCCGTCGGCCGGTGGTCGGTCACGGCGTCGGACTGGCCGTGGACGCCCCGGCCGGGGACGGACGCAGCTCGGCCACGGGCGGGGCCTGGTGCGGGCCGAGCCAGAGCAGACCCGCCACTCCCACCCCGAGCAGCCCGAACGACCCGGCCAGGGCCAGGGCGAGGGGGCGGCGGCCGTGACGGCCGCGCCGACGAGCCGGCCGGGAGGCCGGCGGTCGCGTCGCGGCCAGCGGACCCCGCGGCGGCGCCGTCCCGACGGCGGGGCGGGCCGGGCGGGCCATGGGCCGGTCGCGCGGCGGCAGCGGACCCACGGGCCCACCGATGTCGAGCAGCCGGACCAGGAGGTCCGGGGAGACCTCGGGGCCGCGCAGCGCGCGCACCTGGTCGACGACCTGCCGCTCCGCGGCGACGTCGTCGGCGCACGGACGACACTCGGACAGGTGCGCGTCGACCCGGGCGGCCGCGTCGGTGCTCAGCCGCCCGTCGATGAACGGGGTCACCCGCGACCCCAGGTGCGGACCCCTCATGCCCGACCACCCGGCACGATCCGGGAGCGCAGGCCGGTGCTGCGCGTGGCCTCCGACCCGGGCGGCGCCTGCGGCGGTCGGGGGGCGCGGTGGGCCAGGGCGGTGCGCAGCTGGGCTCGCCCGCGGTGGATGCGCGAACGCACGGTGCCGAGCTTCACCCCGAGCGTCGCCGCGATCTCCTCGTAGGACAGACCCTCGATGTCGCACAGGACCACGACGGCCCGGAAGTCCGGGGCCAGCGCGTCGAGCGCGGACTGCACGTCGTCGTCGAGGTTGCGGTGCTCGAAGGCCCGCTCCGGGCCGACGTCGGTGCTCGGCAGACGGTCGTTGGCGTCGTCGCCGAGGGCGTCGAACCGGATCCGCTGCTTGCGGCGCACCTGGTCGAGGAAGAGGTTCGTGGTGATCCGGTGCAACCAGCCCTCGAACGTGCCCGGCTGGTAGCTGGACAGCGAACGGAAGACCCGGACGAAGACCTCCTGGGTGAGGTCCTCCGCGTCGTGCCGGTTCCCGGTCAGCCGGTAGGCCAGGCGGTAGACGCGTGCGCTGTGCTCGCGGACGACCTCGTCCCACGTCGGAGGCACCCAGGTCGAGGCGACGACGGGGCTCGTGGGGGTCTGCTCACCGGCGGTGCCGGCGTCCTGCTGCACGGGGTTCCTCCTGGGACGGGTGGGGAAGGGGGCCGCGAACGGCACCGCCACTGCGCCCATCGTCTCGCACGTCCTCTCGCTCGGCACGCCGCACCCGGCCCTGATGGCCGGGAGGGCTACGCACGTCCCAACGGGAGGGGGGCGGACGGGGTTCCCGCCTCCCCCGATCGGCGGGGTCGCCCGACTAGATTCCTGGCATGCCTCCCTCGTCCACGCCGTCCTCGTCCCCCTCCGGGTCCCTCGGCTCGGCCGCCCACCTCTACGCCGAGCACTTCGTGGCCGAGGACGACGTCCTGCGCGAGGCGCGGGCCCGCGCCGAGGAGCTGGGGGTCGCCGCGGTCTCCGAGGGCGTCGGCGCGACCCTCGCCGTGCTGGCGGCCGCCGTGCGGGCCCGCACGATCGTCGAGGTGGGCACGGGCGCCGGGGTCTCCACGCTGTGCCTGCTGCGCGGGTCCGCCCCCGACGGTGTGGTCACCACCATCGACGTCGACGGCGAGGTGCAGCGCGCGGCCCGCGAGGCCGTGGCCGACGACGGCCAGCGCAGCAACCGGGCCCGGATGATCGGCGGACGCGCGCTGGAGGTCCTGCCCCGGCTCACCGACGGTGCCTACGACCTGGTCTTCCTCGACGGCGACGAGCGCGAGCACCCGGCCTGCGTCGAGCAGGCGCTGCGGTTGCTGCGCCCGGGCGGCCTGCTCGTGCTCGACCACGCCCTGTGGCGGGGCAAGGTCGCCGACCCGGCCGCGCGCGACGCCTCGACGGTCGCGGTGCGCGACCTGGGCCGGACCATCGCCGAGGACGAACGCTGGCTGCCGGCCCTGCTGCCCGGTGGCGACGGGCTGCTGCTGGCCGTCAAGCGCTGAGGCCCTCCAGCCAGCTCAGCAGCACGCGGGCGCCGAAACCGGTCGCCCCGCGGTTCACCTCGTGCTCGGCCACGTCGGAACGGCCCGTCCCGGCGATGTCCAGGTGCGCCCACCGACGCCCGCCGACGAAGGGCTGCAGGAACAGCGCGGCCAGGACGGTCCCCGCCCCGGCGCCCGGGGTGCGCGCGACCTGCGTCGCGTCGGCCAGCTCGGAGTCGAGCAGCTCGGCGTACTCCGCGACCAGGGGCAGCGGCCAGAGCCGTTCCCCCGAGGCCTCCCCCGCCGCGCGCAGGCCCTCGCCCAGGGCCTCGTCGGTCGCGAACAGCGCCGCGTGGCGCTTGCCCAGGGCGACCCCGACCGCACCGGTGAGGGTGGCCACGTCGACGAGCACGTCGGGCTGCAGCGTCGCGTCGGCGAAGGCCAGCGCGTCACCCAGGACGAGGCGGCCCTCGGCGTCGGTGTTGTTGATCTCGGTGGTGCGCCCGCCGTGGTGCCGGACGACGTCACCGGGACGGTAGGAGGCCCCGCCGAAGGCGTTCTCGGCGAGCGCCAGCAGCGCCGTGACCCGCACCGGCAGCCGGGACCGGGCCGCGGCCAGCACGACCGCGAGCACCACGGCGGCCCCGGTCATGTCGGTCTTCATGCCGACCATCGACTCGCGCGGTTTGAGGGCCAGGCCACCGGTGTCGTAGGTGATGCCCTTGCCGACCAGCACGACGTGGGGGACGGTCGCGGCCGGGTCCTGGGCGGGCGGGGTCCAGCCGACCTGGACCAGGGCGGGCGGCGAGGGCGAACCCCCGCCGACGGCCAGCAGCCCGCCGAAACCCTCGGCGCGCAGGTCGGCCTCGCCGCGCACGACGACGTCGAGACCCGCGGCGGCGGCGAGCTCCCGGGCCTGCCCGACCATCCAGGCCGGGTCCTTGAGGTTGGCGGGGGTGGCGGCCAGGTCGCGGGCCAGCACCGTGGCGCCGGCCCGCGTCAGGGCCCGCTCCACGGCGTCCGCGTCGACCTCCCCGAGCAGGTGCAACCGACGCCGCGCCGGCTCGTCGGCCGCGCGCGCCCCGCTGACCGGGGGCTGGTAGCCGGCCAGGACGTAGCCCTCCACGAACGCGGTGACCCCGGTGGCCCCGACGCCGTCGAGAGCCGGGGTCGCCGCGTCGGCGTCCCCCACCGCGCGGGCGAGCGCCGCCCCGGCGCGACGCAGGTCCGTGGGCCCCGAGTCACCGAGTCCCAGGGCCAGCAGGCGGCGCGGGGCCCCGTCCGGTGCGGGCACCGGGACGCGGCTGCTGCCGGGACGGCCGCCGAGCTTCTCGGCCACGGCCACCGCGGCCAGGTCGATCCCGTAGCGCTCGGCCACCGCGCGCGAGGCCGGCGGCACCTGGACGCCGGGACTCCCCGCCGAGGTCGCGGGGCCGGTCGCGGGGGTCAGCGCCACCGCGAGCACCTCGGCGGTGCCCGACCCCACCGTCGTCGGGTCGCCCGCGGCCCCGCGGAGCACGAGCACCTCGGGCGGGGTCCAGCGGCGCAGCTGCGGTGCGGCCGAGCGGGTCGGGACGGTCGGGTGCGGGCTCACAGGACTCCTTCGGGGTGGGAACGGGGACGGGGCGGACCCCCGAAGGGATCCGCCCCGTGGGACCGGGCTCAGCCGACGACCGAGCCGATCTCCTCTCCCAGCGCCTTGGCCTCGTCCGGGGTCATCTCGACGACGAGGCGACCACCACCTTCCAGCGGCATGCGCAGGACGATGCCGCGCCCTTCCTTGGTGACCTCCAGCGGACCGTCCCCGGTCCTCGGCTTCATGGCCGCCATCGGCGTGCGTCCTCTCTCGTCGTCTTCTGCGCCGGCAGTACCGCGCGGGTACTCGGCGCGTGCCGCGGCCGGCTGCTGCGGCAGGCGTTCTGCTCCCATTGTCCCCTACCGCGGGCGCCGCCGAGGACACGGGCACGCCAGTCATCTCGGTCGGTCGGTCGGGCGGTCGGTCACGGCGGCCAGTCCGCGGGCGGGGAGAACCGCCAGAGCCAGGCGGTCCAGACGATCTGCAGGAGCAGGCAGGCGACGACCGTCGCCCGCAGCGCTCCCCTCCGTCGGGGGTGCAGTGCGACCAGGCCGCCGAGCGGGAAGAGCAGCATCAGGTAGCGGAAGAGGCTCGTGAAGGGGTCGAGGACCGCGAGCAGGTAGCCGGAGTAGGCCAGGCACCAGACCCGCAGCTCCAAACCGAGCACGGCGGTGCGGGCCGAGAGCAGGAAGAACGCGGCGAGCCCCAGCAGCAGCAGGAGCAGCACGGGCCCGACGAGGTCACCCAGGAGGTACTGCGACACCGACACCCAGGGCACGAACGGGACGACCTCCCCGCTGCTGCGCCAGGCGCCCATCGTGGCCGTGTAGGCGTCGCGGCGCCCCGTCAGCCACCAGGTGATCCCCGGCCAGAGCAGCCCCGCGGTCCCCGAGGCGGCGAGCAGCACCGCGGCCCGGACGGCGACCCCGGTCGGGGGCCGGCGTGCACCGCCGCGGTGGGCGCGCAGCGCCCGCAGCCCGAGGTGCACGACGACGACCGCGGTCAGCGGGAGCGCCACGGGGCGGGTGAGCCCCAGCACCAGGGCCAGGACCGCGGCCGGGAGGTAGGCGCGCCGCAGCAGGAGCAGCAGGAACCCCGCCAGCAGCAGCATCGCGGGGCCCTCGGTGTAGGCCACCTGCAGCACGGGCGAGACCGGGGAGACGCAGAAGAGCACCGCCGCGCTCCACGCCGCCCGCCGCGCGGTGGCCGGGCGGCCCCCGGCCCGCAGCACCGCCTCGTGCAGCACGCGGTGGACGAGCACCGCGGCCCCCGCCCCCGTCACGAGGGCGACGACCGATCCGCTGACCGCGAAGTCGAGCCCGGTCACCGCGGAGAGGGCCCGGGCCAGCAGCGGGAAGACCGGGTAGAAGGCGAGCGCCGACTGCTGCGGACGCCCGTCGGCACCGAGCGGCACCGAGGAGGGGTAGCCGTCCTCGGCGATCTCCCGGTACCAGACCGCGTCCCAGATGCCGAGCATCCCGGTGTAGCCGGGGTCGGCCGACGTCCAGACCGACTCCGCCTGGAAGCGGGCGACCTCGGCGATCACCACCGCCGAGAAGACCCGGGCCGCGGCGTAGACGAGGAGCACCTGGACGATGACGGGGGCCCGCAGCCAGGCCAGCACGAGCCGTCGACGGGTCACCGGCGCACCGCACCCCGTTCGAGGTCGCGACGGGCGCGCAGCAGCACCCCACCGAACGCGACCCGGCCGAGCAGGCCGGGCAGCGGTCCGCCGAGCCGGGCGGCCCGAGCGAGGGGCGCGGGGCGGACGAGCAGGTCCTCGGTCCAGACGACCCGGCTGCCCCCGCCCTCGGCGGCGACCTCGATCGTGGCCGTCCCGCCGAGCACGGTCCCGGTCTTGGCCAGGTCGACCCGGCCGGGGCGGCCGTCGAGCGGCGGGTCGAGGCGGGTGACGCGCATGGGGTCGCGCAGCGCGAACGGACCGAGCGCGCTGACGGTGGAGAACTCCTCCCCGACCGCCCCCCGGGGGCCGGGGCGCCGACGGATGCGGGTGAACGGGATCCACCGGGCCTGGGCCGGCCAGTCGGTAAGGGCGGCGAACACGGCCTCCGGGCTCGCGGCCATCCGCACGGCGACCCGGAAGCGGACCCGGCTCACAGGTCGTCCCCCGCCCGCCAGGCGGCGAGCTCCTCGTCGCGTTCGCGCAGTTCCTCGCGCAGCCGGTCCAGCACCGCGTCGACCTCGTCGGTGCGGTAGCCCCGCAGCCCGAGGCTGAACCGGACCGCATCGACGTCGGCGGGCACGACGGCGTCCGGGGGCAGCCCGACGAAGGGGCGTCCCGACGCGGCGGGGGCCATCCCGCCGCCGATGCGACCGGCGGCGACCGCCACGACCAACCCGATCGTGGTCAGCAGGCAGAGCAGCAGGAAGAGGGTCACGGCCCCGGCTCCGAACCCGGCCCGTCCGTGGGGAAGGCGGCGAAGGAACCGACGATCTCCGAGCTCGGCAGGGTCACCCGGTCCCGCGGGGCGGACTCGAGGTGGTCCAGGGCGGCCACCGGGTCGTCGGTCCAGAGGACGCAGTCGAACACCATGGGCCGGGCGAACCCGTTCGCCACCAACGACTCCAGCCACGACTTGAGACCGGCGTAGTGCCCGCCGGAGTCCAGCACGGCCAACGGCTTGGTGTGCAGCCCGATCGTGCGGGCCACCCAGATCTCGAAGAGTTCCTCCAGCGTGCCGAGGCCGCCGGGCAGGACCACGAAGGCGTCGGCCCGTTCGTCCATCTCGGCCTTGCGGGTCCGCATGTCCGGGGTCACGACGAGCTCGCCGATCTCGGCCGGCGGCAGTTCCAGGTCCATGAGGGCCTGCGGGATGACGCCCGTCGTGCGGGCGCCCGCGGCCCGGGCGGCGGACTCGGCCGCGCCCATCACCGACGTTCCGCCGCCGCCGTAGACCAGGTCGTGGCCGCGTTCGCCGATCAACCGGCCGACCTGGGCGGCCAGCTCCACGTGCACGGGGTCGATCCCCCCGCTCGCCGAGCCGTACAGGCAGATGGTGCTCATCGGTCCCCCCCTCGCGCCGGCCCGTCGGCCAGCAACCATTCGCTCAGCACGGCCAGGCACCGGTGCAGCTCCTCGACCCGGCACCGCTCGTCGTCGGCGTGCGCGGTGGCGTTGTCCCCCGGGCCGTAGTTCACCGCGGGGACGCCGAGCTCGGAGAACCGGGCCACGTCGGTCCAGCCGTACTTGGGCAACGGCTCCGTCCCGGTCCGGGCCACGAAGTCGGCGGCCGCGGGACGGTCCAGCCCGGGCAGCGCCCCGGCGGCGGCGTCGGTCAGGTGGACCTCGAGACCGGCGAACACCTCGCGGACGTAGGCCTCGGCGGCCGCGACGTCGGCGGAGGGCGCGAACCGGTAGTTGACCGTCACCACGCAGCGGTCGGGGATGACGTTGCCCGCGATCCCGCCCTCGACCTTCACCGCGTTCAAGCCCTCACGGAAGACGAGGCCCTCGACCTCGACCTCGCGCGGGACGTGGTCGCGCAACCGGTCCAGCACCTCGGCGGCGTCGTGGATCGCGTTGTGCCCCCGCCAGGCGCGGGCCGAGTGCGCGGCCCTGCCGGAGGTGACGACCTCGACCCGCAGGGTTCCGTTGCAGCCGCCCTCGACCACGGCCGAGGACGGTTCCAGCAGGATCGCGAAGTCCCCGCGGAGCAGGTCGGGGTGGTTGCGGGCGAGCCGGCCGAGCCCGTTGCGCGCGGCCTCGACCTCCTCGTTGTCGTAGAACACGAACGTGACGTCGCGCGAGGGGCCCCGCCCCGCCGCCACCGCCTGTCCGAGCTCGCGGGCCAGGACGAGCTGGACCGCGACGCCGCCCTTCATGTCGCAGGTGCCGCGCCCGACGAGCACGTCGCCGTCCTGCGGGTGCTCCTCGCGACGGACCGGCAGGTTCGGCGGGTCGGCCAGCGGCACGGTGTCGAGGTGCCCGGCCAGGACGACCCGCTCGGGGCGGTCCAGCACGGTGCGGGCCACCACGGCGTCCCCGTCGCGCATGACGTCCAGGCCCCAGGAACGGACCGCGGCCTCGATCGCGTCGGCGAGGGCCGCCTCGTCGCCGGAGACCGATTCCAGGTCGCACACCCGGCGCGTCAGCTCGACCACGTCGAGGTCGGCCTCGGCCAACGGACCGGCGGAGAGGGCTGCGGCTGTCACCCGACTCACCCTAGGGGTTGGCCTGATCCGGGGTCGGGGAACGGCCCGCCGGTAGGGTCGGGCAGCGTGAGCACGCATCCCGAGCAGAGCAGTCCCGCCGCGACCGAGTCGCGCAAGGCCTGGGGTCACGGCCTGGCCACCGTCACCGACGACGGCACCGTCCTGGACGTCTGGTACCCCTTCCCGGCCCTCGGTCCGAACCCCGGCACCGGTTCCTACGGGATCCCCGCGGAACTCATGTCGCTGGAGGACGCCGATCCCCACCGCCGGGTCAAGCAGCGGGTCGTCACCACCGAGGTCGACCTCGACGCGGCCCCGGTCGACACCGCCGACGCCTACCTGCGCCTGCACCTGCTCTCCCACCGCCTGGTCCGCCCGCGCGAACTCGTCATGGACGGGGTCTTCGGCGTGCTCGCCAACGTGGTCTGGACCAACCACGGACCCTGCGCGGTCACCGACTTCGAGCGCGTGCGCCTCGCCCTGCGGGCCAACGTGGGGCCGGTCACCGTCTACGGGATCGACAAGTTCCCGCGGATGACCGACTACGTGACGCCCTCGGGCGTGCGCATCGCCGACGCCGACCGGGTGCGCCTCGGCGCGCACCTGGCCCCGGGCACGACGGTCATGCACGAGGGTTTCGTGAACTTCAACGCCGGCACCCTCGGCAACTCGATGGTCGAGGGCCGCATCTCGGCCGGGGTCGTCGTCGGCGAGGGGTCCGACGTCGGCGGCGGCGCCTCGATCATGGGGACGCTCTCCGGCGGCGGCAAGGAGGTCATCTCCATCGGGGAACGCACCCTGCTGGGCGCGAACTCCGGGACCGGCATCGCGCTGGGCGACGACTGCATCGTCGAGGCCGGCACCTACGTCACGGCCGGCACCAAGGTCACCGTCCTGGACGAGGCCGGGCAGCCCGTCCGGACCACGTCGGCGCGCACCCTGTCCGGCGCCTCGGGGCTGCTGTTCCGCCGCAACTCCGTCAGCGGTGCCGTCGAGGCGTTGCCGCGCAAGGGCGTCGCGGTCGAGCTGAACGCCGCCCTGCACGCCAACTGAGCGGGCGGGCCCTCCCCTGAACCCCCGACGCCCGAGCGCCGCGGCCCGGCGGGTGCAGCGCACCCGCCGGATCGTCGCGGTCGGCGCGCTGGCCCTGGTCGGCGCCGGCCTGCTCACCTGGCTGACCCGCGACGAACCCGGCCCGCTGACCCGGGAACGCTGCTCGGCGACGGTCGAGGGCGAGTCGACCTCGATGTCGCCGGAGCAGGCCCGCAACGCCGCGACCATCGTCGGGTTGTCGGTCCGGCGCGGCCTGCCCGCGCGCGCCGCCACCATCGCGATCGCGACCGCCGTGCAGGAGTCCGACCTGCGCAACCTCGACTACGGCGACCGCGACTCCCTGGGCCTGTTCCAGCAGCGCCCGTCGCAGGGCTGGGGCAGCGAGGCCCAGGTGCAGGACCCGGTGTACGCGACGACGAAGTTCTACGACGGCCTGGAGAAGGTGCCCGGCTACCGCGACCTGGAGGTCACCGACGCCGCGCAGCGGGTGCAGCGCAGCGGGTTCCCCCTCGCCTACGGTGACCACGAGGCCGAGGGACGCCTCGTCGCCTCGACGCTCACCGGGTACACCGCGGCCGGGTTCACCTGCCGGTTGCACCCCGCCGAGGACGGGGGCAGCGGCGACGACGAGACCCTGGCGCCGCGGGCGGCGGCCCTGGCCGAGGCCGCGCAGGTCGAGGTGACGACCGCCGGACCCCGCGTCGTCCCGGGCGTCGACGGCCGCGGCGTCGAGTTCCGCCCCGGCGGCGAGGAAGCACCCCGGCTGGCCTGGGCGCTGGCCGGCTGGTCGGTGGCGTCGGCGAAGACCTTCGACGTGGTCGAGGTCGACGTCGAAGGCAACCGCTGGACGCGGGCGAGCGGCGAGTGGCGCCCCACCGCGACCGGCGTCCCCGCCGGCGCGGTGCAGATTCGCACCGCGGGCTAGGACTCCCGGCTCAGCGCTGGTCGAGGGCCAGGTAGTCGCGCTCGGGCGAGCCGACGTACACCTGGCGGGGGCGGCCGATCTTGGTGGCCGGGTCGGCGATCATCTCGCGCCACTGCGCGATCCAGCCGGGCAGGCGGCCGAGGGCGAACAGGACCGTGAACATCTTGGTCGGGAAGCCCATGGCCTTGTAGATGATGCCGGTGTAGAAGTCGACGTTCGGGTACAGCTTGCGCTCGATGAAGTAGTCGTCGTTGAGCGCGATCTCCTCCAGGCGCATCGCGATGTCGAGCATCTCGTCGCGCTTGCCCAGCTTCTCGAGGATCTGGTCGGCGGTCTTCTTCACCAGGGCCGCGCGCGGGTCGTAGTTCTTGTACACCCGGTGGCCGAAGCCCATCAGGCGCACGCCCTTCTCCTTGTTCTTGACCTTGGTCATGAACGTGTCGACGTCGTCGTCGGAGGTGCGGATGCCTTCGAGCATGTCCAGCACCGCGGAGTTCGCGCCGCCGTGCAGCGGGCCCGAGAGCGCGTGGATGCCAGCCGAGACGGAGGCGAACAGGTTGGCCTGCCCGGAGCCGACGAGGCGGACCGTGGAGGTCGAACAGTTCTGCTCGTGGTCGGCGTGCAGGATGAAGAGCAGGTCCAGCGCCTTGGCCGTGGCCGGGTCGACCTCGTAGTCCTCGGCCGGGTTGCCGAACGACATCCGCAGGAAGTTCTCGACGAGGCCGAGTCGGTTGTCCGGGTAGAGCAGCGGCTGGCCGAGGCTCTTGCGGTGCGCGTAGGCCGCGATCGTCGGCAGCTTGGCCAGCAGCCGGAAGGTGGAGAGCTCGACCTGCTCGTCGTCGAAGGGGTTGAGGCTGTCCTGGTAGAAGGTGCTCAGCGCGCTGACGGCGCTGGACAGGACGGGCATCGGGTGCGCGTCGCGGGGGAACCCGTCGAAGAAGCGCTTGAGGTCCTCGTGCAGCAGCGTGTGGCGCTGGATCCGGCCGCTGAACGCCTCGAGCTGGGTGGCGGTGGGCAGCTCGCCGTAGATGAGCAGGTAGGCGACCTCGATGAAGGTCGACTTCTCGGCCAGCTGCTCGATCGGGTAGCCGCGGTAGCGCAGGATCCCCTGGTCGCCGTCGATGTAGGTGACCGACGACGTGCACGACGCGGTGTTGGTGAATCCGGAGTCCAGCGTGACCAGCCCGGTCTCCTTGAGCAGGCTGCCGATGCCGAAGCCGCTGCCGCCGTCGGTGGCCGGCGTCACCGGCAGGTCGAGGTCGCCGCCGGCGTGCTTGAGGGTCACGGAATCCACCATGCGGCGACCGTACCGGGCGCGACCCCGCCAGCCCAACGCAGCCTCCCGGAGTGACCATCGTCACTCCGAGCGGCCGCTCAGGCGAGGCGTCCGGCGACCTGCGCGATGCGTTCGTCGGTGGCGGTGAGGGCCACCCGGACGTGCTGCGCCGCACCGGGTCCGTAGAAGTCACCGGGCGCCACGAGGATGCCGCGGGCCGCGAGGTCGGCGACGGTCTCGCGACCCGGCTCGTCGCGGGTGGACCACAGGTAGAGGCCCGCGACGGATTCGTCGACCCGGAACCCGGCCCCGGTCAGCGCGGTCAGCAGGACCTCGCGCCGGGCCCGGTAGCGCTCACGCTGGACCGCGACGTGCTCGTCGTCGGACACGGCCGCGCGCAGGGCCACCTGCACCGGCCAGGGGACGATCATCCCGGCGTGCTTGCGCAGGTCCAGCAGGGCCCGGACGAGCGCCGGGTCCCCCGCCACGAACGCGGCGCGGTAGCCGGCCAGGTTGGACTGCTTGGACGTGGAGTAGACGGCCAGCAGCCCGTCCACCGCTCCCCCGCTGACGCGCGGGTCGAGGACGGAGGGGACGAGCCCGCCGCGGGTCGTGTCCAGCTCCGGGGTCCAGCCGAGCTCGGCGTAGCACTCGTCGGAGGCGACGACCACGTCGTGGGCGCGGGCCCAGTCGACGAGCTCGCGCAGGGCATCGACCCCGAGCACCGCTCCCGTGGGGTTGCCGGGACTGTTGAGCCAGAGCAGCCCGAGGCGACCGCCGTCGCGCGCGGCCTGCGCCGCGGCGGTCTCCAGCTCCTCCACCGTGCCGGCCTTGACCGGACGGGCACCGGCCAGCCGGGCCCCGACGTCGTAGGTCGGGTAGGCGACGTGCGGGTGGGCGACGACGTCACCGGCCCCCAGGCCGAGCAGGAGCGGCAGCCAGGCCACGAGTTCCTTGGAGCCGATGGTCGGCAGCACCCCGTCGGGGTCGAGGCCGGGCACGCCGCGGCGCCGGGCGAACCAGCCCGCGACCGCCTCCCGCAGCCCGGGGGTCCCGTACGTCTGCGGGTAGCCGGGGGCGTCGGCCGCCGAACGCAGGGCCTCGGTCACGACGTCCGGGGTCGGGTCGACGGGGGTGCCGACCGAGAGGTCGACGATGCCGCCGGGGTGGGCGGCGGCCCGCGCCTTGGCCGGGGCCAGGGAGTCCCAGGGGAAGTCCGGCAGCGCGGGCCGCGCCACCCTCAGTGGTCCTGGCTCTGCGGCGGCAGCGCGGAGACGACCGGGTGGTCGGCGTCGATCTCACCGAGCTTGGCGGCGCCGCCCGGGGAGCCGATGGTGTCGAAGAACGCCACGTTGGCCTCGGTGAACGCCGACCACTCCTCGGGGACGTCGTCCTCGTAGTAGATGGCCTCGACGGGGCAGACCGGCTCGCACGCCCCGCAGTCGACGCACTCGTCGGGGTGGATGTAGAGCGATCGCTTGCCCTCGTAGATGCAGTCGACGGGACATTCCTCGATGCACGCCTTGTCCTTGAGGTCGACGCAAGGCTGGGCGATGACGTAGGTCACGAGAGTGTCCTCCTCCTCCGGACGCCGGCGGCTCCGGGCGGTGGGTCGGTTCGGCGCTGCGGGAGCGCCGCGAACTGCGGGGTGAGCATCGGGCGTCCCTAGTATCGCCGACGGCGGCGCTCCGGCGCGCGCCCGCCCCGTCCCCCGAGCCGTCGAGGAAGGTGTCCTCCGTGCGTCACGTCGTCCGCTGGCAGGACCTGGTCGTCGGAGCCCGCGTCGTGGTGCGTCACCGGCATCCCGACGGCTCCGCCGGCGACGCCCTCGGCGAGCTGGTCGCCGACGACGGCGAGACGCTGACCGTCGAGACACGGCGCGGACCCGTGGTGGTCGCCCGCTCCGCCGTGCTGGCGGCCAAGGGCGTCCCTCCCGCCCCGGCCCGCCGCGCCGCCCCGCACCGGGCGCTGGACGCGGAGCAGCTGCAACGGGTCACCCACGAGCACTGGCGCAGCCGCGAGCAGGTGCCGCTGGGCGACTGGCTGCTGCGCGCCCACGACGGGTTCTCGTCCCGGGCCAACTCGGCGCTGGCCGTGGGCGACCCGGGACGTCCCCTGGCCGAGGCGGTCGCCGCGGTCGAGGCGTTCTACGCCCAGCGCGGTCTACCACCCCTGATGAGCGTCCCGGGCGCCGTCGACGAGCCCACCGCCCTGACCGAGCACCTCGCCGGGGCGGGCTGGACCCCGCGCGCCGAGACCCTCGTGATGACCGCGGCCCGCCTCGACGTCGAACCCCTTGCGAGCCCGCCACCGGGGTTCGTGGTCGAGCGCGAGCCCCGCCCGTCGGCCGACTGGTTGTCGCTCTACCGCGGCGGCGTCCCCGAGGTCGGGGTGGAGGTGCTGTGCTCCGCGGCCGACCAGGTCTTCGTCAGCGTCCGCGAAACCGCATCCCCCGACGTGGTGGCCGTGGGTCGCGGTTCCCTCTCCCCCGGCTGGCTCGGCCTCAGCGCGGTCGAGGTCTGCGATTCGTACCGTCGACGGGGGCTCGCCACGCTCGTGCTCGCTGAACTGCTCCGGTGGGGAGCCACCCGATCCGCGACCTCGGTGTTCTTGCAGGTCACGACCGAGAACACCGGCGCCCGGGCCATGTGGAGCCGGGCCGGCTTCGAGGAGCACTCCCGCTACCACTACCGGGCGGCGCCCACCGACGACTGACGGGAGCAACGGACGGACCAGACGGACCGGGTCAGGGCAGGAACTCCTCGATCTCCTGACGCAACCGGAACTCCCGTGACGCGTCTTCGTCCATCCACCGAACTCGCCACTCCTCCCCGCAGAACACGAAGACACCGGCAGAGAGGTGGTCCAGGGTGTCGGCCAGATCCCTCCCGTCGCTCAGGAAATCGCTGACCAACTCGTCGGCCTCGAACCACATGCCGGAGAGTCCATGGCGGGGCGCGTCCCACCGGCGAGCCACGCCCCCCGCTCACGAAGGGCTTCGATCCGTTCGTCGCGTGGGGGTCGTTGGTCCAGGGGCGGCTTCCATGGCACCACCCCAGTGTGCCGGACGGCGAAGAGTGGCGTCGGCGTCATGTAAAACGTTGTGGCACAACGGATACAGCGCCGCACCGCCTTGCCTGGGGCCACTCGTTCGGATAAGATTCGAACATGGTTGCGGGGGTTGGCGAACAGGTCTCGACGTCGTCGCGCGACGCCGTGTCGACCCTGCTGATCTCCTCCGAACGCGTCCGTGCCGCCGGTCACGCCCTGGCGATCGACGCCGTGATCGCCCTGCTCGACTGGGTCCGCCGCGAGCACCCCGACGTGACCCGCGCCCGCGACCTCGGCTGCACCCGCGACGGGAAGGAACTCACCCCCGAACTCCTCGACCACCTGGTTGCCGAGGTGGCGGCGATGATCCTGGCCGAGGCGCGGCACCTCTCCCACCTGCAGGCGATCAGTCAGGTCGGTGATGCCCTCGACGCCGTGGCCGATCCGGTGCTGCAGGACGCGTACCGGGCCGGGGCCATCACGTCCACCCACCGCGCGGTCATCCGCCACGCCCACGACCGTCTCGCCGCTCGCGAGGCCACCCTCGTCCCGGTCGAGGGTTCGGAGGGTCTGCG
>NZ_JBHLUI010000005.1:0-3103 GCF_042433995.1 Kineococcus gynurae | reverse complement strand
TCCGCTCACAATTCCACACAACATACGAGCCGGAAGCATAAAGTGTAAAGCCTGGGGTGCCTAATGAGTGAGCTAACTCACATTAATTGCGTTGCGCTCACTGCCCGCTTTCCAGTCGGGAAACCTGTCGTGCCAGCTGCATTAATGAATCGGCCAACGCGCGGGGAGAGGCGGTTTGCGTATTGGGCGCTCTTCCGCTTCCTCGCTCACTGACTCGCTGCGCTCGGTCGTTCGGCTGCGGCGAGCGGTATCAGCTCACTCAAAGGCGGTAATACGGTTATCCACAGAATCAGGGGATAACGCAGGAAAGAACATGTGAGCAAAAGGCCAGCAAAAGGCCAGGAACCGTAAAAAGGCCGCGTTGCTGGCGTTTTTCCATAGGCTCCGCCCCCCTGACGAGCATCACAAAAATCGACGCTCAAGTCAGAGGTGGCGAAACCCGACAGGACTATAAAGATACCAGGCGTTTCCCCCTGGAAGCTCCCTCGTGCGCTCTCCTGTTCCGACCCTGCCGCTTACCGGATACCTGTCCGCCTTTCTCCCTTCGGGAAGCGTGGCGCTTTCTCATAGCTCACGCTGTAGGTATCTCAGTTCGGTGTAGGTCGTTCGCTCCAAGCTGGGCTGTGTGCACGAACCCCCCGTTCAGCCCGACCGCTGCGCCTTATCCGGTAACTATCGTCTTGAGTCCAACCCGGTAAGACACGACTTATCGCCACTGGCAGCAGCCACTGGTAACAGGATTAGCAGAGCGAGGTATGTAGGCGGTGCTACAGAGTTCTTGAAGTGGTGGCCTAACTACGGCTACACTAGAAGAACAGTATTTGGTATCTGCGCTCTGCTGAAGCCAGTTACCTTCGGAAAAAGAGTTGGTAGCTCTTGATCCGGCAAACAAACCACCGCTGGTAGCGGTGGTTTTTTTGTTTGCAAGCAGCAGATTACGCGCAGAAAAAAAGGATCTCAAGAAGATCCTTTGATCTTTTCTACGGGGTCTGACGCTCAGTGGAACGAAAACTCACGTTAAGGGATTTTGGTCATGAGATTATCAAAAAGGATCTTCACCTAGATCCTTTTAAATTAAAAATGAAGTTTTAAATCAATCTAAAGTATATATGAGTAAACTTGGTCTGACAGTTACCAATGCTTAATCAGTGAGGCACCTATCTCAGCGATCTGTCTATTTCGTTCATCCATAGTTGCCTGACTCCCCGTCGTGTAGATAACTACGATACGGGAGGGCTTACCATCTGGCCCCAGTGCTGCAATGATACCGCGAGACCCACGCTCACCGGCTCCAGATTTATCAGCAATAAACCAGCCAGCCGGAAGGGCCGAGCGCAGAAGTGGTCCTGCAACTTTATCCGCCTCCATCCAGTCTATTAATTGTTGCCGGGAAGCTAGAGTAAGTAGTTCGCCAGTTAATAGTTTGCGCAACGTTGTTGCCATTGCTACAGGCATCGTGGTGTCACGCTCGTCGTTTGGTATGGCTTCATTCAGCTCCGGTTCCCAACGATCAAGGCGAGTTACATGATCCCCCATGTTGTGCAAAAAAGCGGTTAGCTCCTTCGGTCCTCCGATCGTTGTCAGAAGTAAGTTGGCCGCAGTGTTATCACTCATGGTTATGGCAGCACTGCATAATTCTCTTACTGTCATGCCATCCGTAAGATGCTTTTCTGTGACTGGTGAGTACTCAACCAAGTCATTCTGAGAATAGTGTATGCGGCGACCGAGTTGCTCTTGCCCGGCGTCAATACGGGATAATACCGCGCCACATAGCAGAACTTTAAAAGTGCTCATCATTGGAAAACGTTCTTCGGGGCGAAAACTCTCAAGGATCTTACCGCTGTTGAGATCCAGTTCGATGTAACCCACTCGTGCACCCAACTGATCTTCAGCATCTTTTACTTTCACCAGCGTTTCTGGGTGAGCAAAAACAGGAAGGCAAAATGCCGCAAAAAAGGGAATAAGGGCGACACGGAAATGTTGAATACTCATACTCTTCCTTTTTCAATATTATTGAAGCATTTATCAGGGTTATTGTCTCATGAGCGGATACATATTTGAATGTATTTAGAAAAATAAACAAATAGGGGTTCCGCGCACATTTCCCCGAAAAGTGCCACCTGACGTCTAAGAAACCATTATTATCATGACATTAACCTATAAAAATAGGCGTATCACGAGGCCCTTTCGTCTCGCGCGTTTCGGTGATGACGGTGAAAACCTCTGACACATGCAGCTCCCGGAGACGGTCACAGCTTGTCTGTAAGCGGATGCCGGGAGCAGACAAGCCCGTCAGGGCGCGTCAGCGGGTGTTGGCGGGTGTCGGGGCTGGCTTAACTATGCGGCATCAGAGCAGATTGTACTGAGAGTGCACCATAAAATTGTAAACGTTAATATTTTGTTAAAATTCGCGTTAAATTTTTGTTAAATCAGCTCATTTTTTAACCAATAGGCCGAAATCGGCAAAATCCCTTATAAATCAAAAGAATAGCCCGAGATAGGGTTGAGTGTTGTTCCAGTTTGGAACAAGAGTCCACTATTAAAGAACGTGGACTCCAACGTCAAAGGGCGAAAAACCGTCTATCAGGGCGATGGCCCACTACGTGAACCATCACCCAAATCAAGTTTTTTGGGGTCGAGGTGCCGTAAAGCACTAAATCGGAACCCTAAAGGGAGCCCCCGATTTAGAGCTTGACGGGGAAAGCCGGCGAACGTGGCGAGAAAGGAAGGGAAGAAAGCGAAAGGAGCGGGCGCTAGGGCGCTGGCAAGTGTAGCGGTCACGCTGCGCGTAACCACCACACCCGCCGCGCTTAATGCGCCGCTACAGGGCGCGTACTATGGTTGCTTTGACGTATGCGGTGTGAAATACCGCACAGATGCGTAAGGAGAAAATACCGCATCAGGCGCCATTCGCCATTCAGGCTGCGCAACTGTTGGGAAGGGCGATCGGTGCGGGCCTCTTCGCTATTACGCCAGCTGGCGAAAGGGGGATGTGCTGCAAGGCGATTAAGTTGGGTAACGCCAGGGTTTTCCTGATCTCTAGTTACCAGAGTCACACAACAGACGGGCACACACTACTTGAAGCACTCAAGGCAAGCTTTAT
>NZ_JBHLUI010000004.1:0-517 GCF_042433995.1 Kineococcus gynurae | reverse complement strand
GAGGGCGGGGGCCACGGCCAGGGTCTGGTAGACGGTCTCGATGCCGGCGTCGCGGGCGTCCTGGGGTCGTTTGAAGGAGACGGGGTGGCCGTCGAGGCGGAGTTCGCCGGCGTCGGGGACGACGGCGCCGGTGAGGGCTTTGATGAGGGTGGACTTCCCGGCGCCGTTGTCGCCGATGACGGCGAGGACCTCTCCGGGGTAGAGGTCGACGTCGACGCCGTCGAGGCCGATGACCTTGCCGTAGGTCTTGACCAGGCCGCGGGCCTGCAGGACGGGCTGCCTCACACTGGTCGGCGCGCTCATGCCTTGACCTTCCGGATCCATTGGTCGACGGAGACGGCGACGATGACGAGGATGCCGATGGCCAGGACGCGGAACTGGTCGTCGACGCCGGCCAGGGAGAGCCCGGAGGCGAAGGATTGGACGATGAGGGCGCCGAGCAGGGTGCCCAGGACGCCGCCGCGGCCGCCGAAGAGGCTGGTGCCGCCGATGACGACGGCGGTGATGGAGGCGAGGT
>NZ_JBHLUI010000003.1:0-706681 GCF_042433995.1 Kineococcus gynurae | reverse complement strand
CGAGGAAGGGGTAAAACAAATGGCATCAACATTCATGGCACACTGTTGAGTTCTCAAGAACCGGACACCAGGGCTCCGATCGCGCTGTGCGCGATCTCGGACCCTGCGATTTCCGTTTCCGGCTCGGAAAGCTTACACCCTCCGAAGCGGGCTCCGTGTCCATCGGATCCGGTGGGCGGCTACTTGAGCCGCGCGTCGAGATCTCTTGGGATTCGAGCCTCACCCAGGCGGACCGGCCGGCTGTCCGTCCGTTCCTCCGCGCTGCGGTGTGACAACTACGTTAACGGCAGGCTGCGACAGGGTCAAATCCCGCTCGGCGCAGGCGCCAGGAGGCCGGCGTCGAGCTGGTCGGCCAACTCGGCCACCGCCCGACGGAGGTTCCCCCGTGGGGTGGCCTCCACCAACGTGCGGGCTCGCGTCGTCGCCACGGCGACGGACGGATCGTCCGGCAGCAGAACGGGTTCCGCGACCGCGGCGTGCCGACGCACGACGTCACGCACCTCCCGGCGCGCCGCCGGCGAGCCCGCGACCCGGTTGAGGACGGCGACGGGGGCCGGTACCGGGGGCTCGTCGTCACGGGTGGACCAGCAGCGGATCCACCGTTGCAGCCCCACCGGGTCGGCCGCCCCCACGACGAGGGTCGCGTCGGCGCGGTCCAGGACGGCGTCGAGGACCCCGTCACGACCGGCGGGTCCGTCATCGGCACGTCCTCCGCCGACGTCGACGACGACCCAGTCGTAGGCCGTGCGGGCCAGGACCAGCAGCGGGCCGAGCGCCGAGGGCCGGACCTCGCGCCACCGGCCCGGGTCCGGGGAGTGCGACAGCAGCGCCAACCCCGGCGCCACCTCCGGGGCGAGAGCGAAGAGCTCCTCGGCACCGAGTCTGCCTTCGGCCACGGCCCGCAACGCCGCCAGCAGCGTCGGTGCTTCGTCGAGCACCCCCAGCAGCTGGGCCAGGGCCGCCCCCCGCGTGTCGACGTCCACCAGCAGCACGCCCGCTCCCCGGTCGGCGAGCTCGGCGGCCACGTTGACGGCGATCGTGCTCCGTCCGACCGAACCCACGGGACCCCAGACGGCGAGCAGTCGACCGGTGGCCCCCTCCCGGGCGGGGACGGTGGTCCCCGCCGGCGTGACGTCCCCCTCCGACGGGCCGCCCGGCACCCCGGCCTCCGGTCCGGGGCCCGCCGCCGCGAGCACGATCCGACGCACGACCTCCTCGGACGGGTCGTCGAGCCGGGCGAGGTGTCGGGCCCCCACCTGGACCCACCGGCGTCGGGACTCGTCGTGGTCGTGCCCTCCCGGCAGGAGGACGAGCAGCTCGTGGCCCGAGGCGGCCGCGGCGGCGACCAGATCGGTGTCGGGCGCCGCCAACGGTTCGGACACCACCAGCACGTCCCCGATGCCCGCCGCGATGGTGGCCAGCGCCTCGGCCTGGTCCGCGCAGCGCCGGGCCAGCACCAGGTCCCGACGCGATCCCAGCCGGCGGGCGAGCCGGGACTCCGCCGGTCCGTGCACCAGGAGCACGACGCCGATGCTCACGCGGGGCCTCCGGGGACCGGGACCACCTCGAGGCGGGCGTCCCGGGTCAGGGCCGCCAGCACCTCGGGCAGCGCGGTGACGGGCACGAGCACCTGCACCGTCGACCCGTCCGCGGCCAGGCTCCCGGCACCGTCGTCCACGGACACCACGTCGGCACCGGCCACCAGCTGCACCGGTTCGACCTCCGTCGCCCCCGCGAGGCCCGCGGTCGGATCGGTCGCGGCCGCCCAGACGTCGACCTGCCCGCCCACGCGGACCCCGGTGGGCAGCCGTCCCGGGAGCGGGAGACTGACCGCCCGGGCCCGCAGCCGTCCCGGGTCCCCGATCGCGTCGCGCGGGAGCAGCTCCCCGGCCGACAGCGACCTCATCGCGACCGCGGGGACGGGCGGCGCAGAACCGGCCCGGAGGTAGCGGCTCTCGGTCCCCGCGTCCAGGCGCACCTGCACCACCCGGAGGTCGCCCTGCTCCACGGTGCTCCCGGCGCCCACCGCGTCGGCGACCGCGTAGACGCCGACCGTGCGCTCGGCCGCGCCGACCACGCCCGTCCCGAGCGCCACCGACGCGGCCACCAGGAGCAGACCGACCAGCAGGCGGGGATCGCGCCAGGAGGGGGTCGCGAGACGTCTGGCCGTCGCCGCCCGGACCGCCTGCGCGGGCAACCTCGTCATCGCCGTCCCCCTCCGTGGCGCGCCGGTCGCGCCCGTCGGCCATGGTGCGGGGTGCCCGGAGGACCTCCCGGAGGTTGTCCACAGGGCTAGCCCGATCGGCCCTGCCGGGGGGTGCCGACGTGCCACACTGCAGCCACGCGCGTGCTAGACCCCTTGGAGTGACCGTGAATCCCCGTTTCCTGCCGTTGGCGGACGTGGCCGAGATGCTCTCCATCTCCGCCGCGCAGGCCTACGCACTGGTGCGGACCGGCGAGCTGCGGGCCATCAAGGTCGGGGGCCGCGGGCAGTGGCGGGTGGAGACCACCGAGCTCGAGGACTACATCGCCCGCATGTACGAGCAGACCCGGGCGGGCGTCGCGCAGTCGACCCTGGTCCTCGAGGGCGAGTAGCCCGGCGCGCCCCGACGGGCGCGACACCATCTCACGCGACCTGCTCGACGCAGACCAGGGCCGAGAACGGGACGGTCCGTCGGTGACGGGTCCCCACGCCGCCGTCGAGGTCGACGTCGACGTGGTCGGCCCCCACCCGGCTCAGCCGGCCTCGCAGGTGCCTGCCGCTGCGCGTCCGCAGCAGGACGGTCGCGTCGGCCCGGGCCACCGCGCGCAGGGCCAGGACCAGGGACTCGCGCGACTCCAGGGGCCCCGGTTCCGCGGCCACGCGCTCCCCCAACCCGGTCACCGACTCGACGGCGGCCGCCACCACCAGCACCTGCGCCGGTGAGGGCGAGGGCGTGGCCGCGTCCAGGAGCAACCAGCCGGGGCCCGCGGCCACCGGCGCCCCAACCACGTGCGACCCGTCCACCAGGTCCATCGCCACGGTCGCCGAGGCCCGGAACCGGCGGGACAGATCGATCTGCGCCAGCTCGGCCGTGAGCCGGTCGGCGACCTCCGCAGCCCGGTCGAGCCGTACCTCGGCGGCCCCCCGGGCGGCCAGGTCGTCGAAGAGCTGTTCCCATCTCACCGCTCGACGTTAGGACGTGATCACGGTTCGTGGCGCGGTGTGGCCCGTCGGGGGGATCACCCGGTGATCTTGTCGTCGCGAACGGAGGGTTCTTGCTACACAAGAGCCGTCCAACTGCACCAAACGACACGATTCGAGGGCATCGACCCGCCTCCGGCATCGTTCGGTGGTCAACAACGTCCAGGGAGATCCCGTGCTGCCGCACCGTCCCGGCCCACGCCAGGCACTGGCCTGCACCCTCGTCCTGGCCCTGGCGGCGCTCCCCGGCCTCGGCGCCGCGGTCGCCCTCCGGGCCGGGCTCGGCTGCCTCCCGGCCGCCCTGGCCGGGGCTGCCTCCACCGCCGACCTCGTGGTGGTCGTGGCGGTGCTCGGGGTCGCCGGAGTGTGCGCCTGGCTGGCCCTGGCCGTGCTGCTGGCCGGGGCCGACGCCCTCGGCGAGCGCCGCGACCCGCCGGGGCGACGGGGGCACGCCCGGCCCCCCGCGCCCAGCACGCGGACGGCGCCGGTGCCGGCCGCCGTCCGCAAGCTGGTGTCGGTGGCGGTGGGGCTGGCCCTCGGCTCCGGTGTCGCCGCGGCCCAGGCCGCGCCCCGGATGCCGGAATCGGCGTGGCCGGTGAGCGCACCGCGCGACGTCGTCCACACCGTCGGTGAGGCGGTCGGCGCAGCGACGACCCCCGCACCCGTCGTCCAGGAGGACCGGACCGCCCGACCGGGACTCACCGAGCGGGTCACCGCCGGTGGGATCGAGCACGTCGTCCTGCGCGGCGACACCCTGTGGGGCATCGCGGAGGCCCGGCTGGGCCCGGACGCCGATCCCGGCACGGTGCAGCGCGAGGTCGAACGCCTGCACCACGTGAACCGCGCGGTCATCGGCGCCGACCCGGACCTGATCCTCCCGGGACAGGTCCTGCGCCTCCCCTGAGCGCCCGGCCCCCGACCATCCGATCCCGCGTCGATCGCCCGCTGCCGCCCGCCCTCCGCACCGACCCCAGGAGCCCACCGTGCCCCGACCGCCCGCCGCCCCCGTCGAGGCAGAACGCCGCCTGCGCCGCTACCCGGTCCCCCCACCGGGACCGCCGGCCGTGCAGGACGTCAGCGCACTGCTGCACGCCCCCGTCGCGGGCCCGGGTCAGGAGGTGCTGCCGTTCCAGGTGCCCGGCCGCTCCTCGCGCCCGGCACTGCTCCCCGCGGGACGCCGCCTCCCGGTGGGCGAGCCCGCGCCGCGTCCGGACGCGACGGCGTTCGCCCGGCGCTTCCTGATCACGCTGCTGGAGGTGCTGCACGGGCGACGGCCCGCCGCCCAGCTGCTCCGCTGGTCCTCCGTCGAGGTGCAGCTGCAGACCAAGGAACGCACCGCGCGGCTCCGGCACGCCGGTCAGCAGACGTTGCGTCGACCGCCGCGGATCCGGACCACCCGCAGCTGCCGCCTCGACGACCGGACGATCGAGATCGCCCTGGTCGTCGAGGTCGACGACCGGGTGCGGGCCGGTGCGCTGCGGCTCGAGGCCCGCGGGGACTCCTGGCGGGTCACCGCGTGCGAGCTCGGCTGACCACGGGCCTGACGCGAACCCTCAGGAGCGCTGGGCCCGCCGCTGGGCGCGGTTGCCCGTCTCGGCCTCGGTGCTCCCCGCGTCACCCGAGTGCACCTCGACGTCACCGTCGGCGGAGGGGGCGGAGTACTGCAGGTGGACGTTGGCGGGCGGGGCGATCCCGGTCGCGGCCTGCGCCTGCTGCACCTCGAGGCTGAACAGGAAGCCGACCGACTCCTCCTTGATGGCGTCGGTCATCGCCAGGAAGAGCTGGTACCCCTCGCGCTGGTACTCGACCAGCGGGTCGCGCTGGGCCATGGCCCGCAGCCCGATCCCCTCCTGGAGGTAGTCCATCTCGTAGAGGTGCTCACGCCACTTGCGGTCCAGCACCGAGAGGACCACGCGGCGCTCGAGGGCACGCGTGCCCTCTGCGCCGATCTGCTCCTCGCGCTGGTCGTAGGCGGTCTGCGCGTCCGCCCGCAACTCCTCCACGAGACGGTCCACGGACAGGTTCCCGCGGCCGCCGGCGGCCTCGACGACCTCGTCGACGGTGACCGAGACGGGGTAGATCGTCTGCAGGGACGACCACAGCGCGTCGAGGTCCCAGTCCTCGGGGAGGCCGTCGCCGGTCTGCCCGACCACGTAGGCGGTGACCGTGTCGTCGATGAAGTGCCGGACCTGCTCGTGCAGGTCCGCCCCCTCCAGGACCTGGCGCCGCTCGCGGTAGATGACCTCGCGCTGCCGGTTGAGGACGTCGTCGTACTTCAGGACGTTCTTGCGGATCTCGAAGTTGCGGCCCTCGACCTGCCCCTGGGCGCTCTGGATCGCGCGGGAGACCATCTTGGACTCGATGGGCACGTCGTCCGGGATGCCGCTGCGGGTGAGGAACGACTCCACCAGGGCCGCGTTGAACAACCGCATGAGGTCGTCGGTCAGCGACAGGTAGAAGCGCGACTCCCCCGGGTCCCCCTGGCGGCCGGAGCGGCCGCGGAGCTGGTTGTCGATGCGGCGGGACTCGTGGCGCTCGGTGCCGAGGACGTAGAGGCCACCCAGGCCCTTGACCTCGTCGTGCGCGGCCTTGACCGACTCCTCGGCCTCCTCCAGGACCCCGGGCCAGGCGCTCTCGTAGGTCGCCGGGTCGGCCTCCGGGTCGAGACCGCGGTCCTTCATGGACTGCACCGCGATGAACTCGGCGTTGCCCCCGAGCATGATGTCGGTCCCGCGGCCGGCCATGTTCGTCGCGACGGTGACGGCTCCCCGGCGACCGGCCTGGGCGACGATCGAGGCCTCGAGCTCGTGCTGCTTGGCGTTGAGGACCGTGTGGTCGATCCCGGCCTTCTTGAGCAGCCCCGAGAGGTACTCGCTCTTCTCGACGCTGGTGGTGCCCACGAGGATCGGCTGGCCGGTCGCGTGGTGCTCGGCGATGTCCTCGACGACCGCCTCGAACTTCGCGGTCTCGGTCTTGTAGACGAGGTCGGGCTGGTCGCGCCGGATCATCTCGCGGTTGGTGGGGATGGGCACCACGCCGAGCTTGTAGATCTGGTGGAACTCGGCGGCCTCGGTCATGGCCGTCCCCGTCATCCCCGACAACTTGTCGTACATGCGGAAGTAGTTCTGCAGGGTGATCGTGGCCAGCGTCTGGTTCTCGTTCTGGATGGGCACCCCCTCCTTGGCCTCGATGGCCTGGTGCATGCCCTCGTTGTACCGGCGGCCGGCCAGGATGCGACCCGTGTGCTCGTCGACGATGAGGATCTCGTCCTTGGGGGAGACCACGTACTGCTTGTCGCGGGCGAACAGCTCCTTGGCCTTCACCGAGTTGTTGAGGAACCCGATGAGCGGGGTGTTCACGCTCTCGTAGAGGTTGTCGATGCCGAGGAGGTCCTCGACCTTCTCGATGCCCGCCTCGAGGACGCCGATGGTCCGCTTCTTCTCGTCGACCTCGTAGTCGACGTCCTTGGTGAGCCGGCGCGCGATCTTGGCGAACTCGACGTACCACTTGGTCGGCTGGTCGGCCGGTCCGGAGATGATGAGCGGGGTGCGGGCCTCGTCGATGAGGATCGAGTCGACCTCGTCGACGACGGCGAAGTGGTGGCCGCGCTGGACCATCTCGGCCGTGCTCCACGCCATGTTGTCGCGCAGGTAGTCGAAGCCGAACTCGTTGTTCGTGCCGTAGGTGATGTCGGCCGCGTAGGCCAGGCGCCGCTCGTCGGGGCGCATCCGGGACAGGATGCAGGAGCTGCTCAGCCCGAGGAACCGGTAGACGCGGCCCATGAGGTCGCTCTGGTACTCGGCCAGGAAGTCGTTGACGGTGATGACGTGGACACCCTTGCCGGTCAGGGCGTTGAGGTAGGCCGGGAGGGTCGCGACGAGGGTCTTGCCCTCGCCGGTCCGCATCTCGGCGATGTTGCCCTGGTGCAGCGCCGCGCCGCCCATCACCTGGACGTCGAAGTGACGCTGGCCGAGGACGCGACGACCGGCCTCGCGGACGACCGCGAAGGCCTCCGGCATCAGGTCGTCGGTGGTCTCGCCCTTGGCCAGTCGCTCGCGGAAGCGGTCCGTCTCGGCGCGCAGGTCCTCGTCGCTCATCGCGACGAAGTCCTCCTCGAGGGCGTTCACCTGCTCGGCGATGCGATGCAGACGCTTGAGCACCCGGCCTTCGCCGGCGCGCAGGACCTTCTCGAGGATGGCAGCCACGGCGCCACTCTAATGGCGCAGCTCACCGCGGTGGGCCGACACCAGCCTCGCGCTGCGTCAATCGTGGGTGAGCGCTGCGTGATGCGGCCGGTGCGACGCGCGTGACGTCAGGGACTGACGTGGGCCGCGATCGCGTCGAAGGCCGCGACGGTCGAGAAGAGCCGGTAGGCGTCCTGCGGCACCGGCCAGCTGGACAGCTTGACCGCCACCACCCGGGCACGCAGGTTCACGTAGAGCATCTGCCCGTGGATGCCCAGGCCCAGCAGGACGGGACGTCGCACGTCGGGGATCCAGAACTGGTTGCGGTAAAAGCCGCCGGGCATGCGGTTGTCTCCCGGACTGGCGGCGAACGCCTCGGCCGAGTCGGGACCGCCGAGCAGGGTGTCCTGCATCCACCAGCCGGGGACCACCTCGGCCCCCGTCAGCGACGTGCCGCCGCGCAGCAGCATGAGGCCGAAGCGGGCGAGGTCGGACAGCGTGGCCGACATGCCACCGTCGCACATCGCACTGCCCTCGGCGTCGACCCCGATGTTGGCGTCGTGCCGGGCGCCGATGCGTGACCAGACCAGGTCGGCCGCCAGGTCGGCGAAGCGTGCCCCGGTGGCCGCCTCCAGCACCCAGCCGAGGACGTCGGACTCGCAGCTGCGGTAGAGGAACGGCCCGCCGTGCGGCCCCTCCTGGCGCAGTCGCAGCAGGAACTCGCGCAGCGTGGCGGGCACGTCCGGCGAGCGCCGCGGCACCCACCCGAAGGCCTGCTCGATGACGTTGACGTCGGCCGAGGGGTCCAGGTAGTCCTCGCGGAAGCGGACCCCGGAGCGCATGTCGAGCAGGTGGCGGACGGTGGCGCCGTTGTACCCCGAGGCCATGAGCGCGGGCACGTAGTACGTGACCGGGGCCTCGAGGTGCAGCAGACCCCGACCGGCGAGCGCTCCCGCGACGATCCCGGCGACGGACTTGGTCACCGACATCAGCAGGTGCGGGGTCGCCGGGGTCATCTCCGGGACGTAGCGCTCCACCAGGACGCTCGGCCCCGTCCGCGGATCGTCGTGCAGCACCGTCCACCCGTTGGTGTCGGTGAGGTCCATGACCTGGGCGACGGACGCGGTGCCCCCGCTGGGCAGCACCACGCGCAACCGGTCGGGCCGGTAGTCCGTGAACGGGAGCTCCGGTCCGGCGACGGTCCCGTGGCCGATGCGGGCCGTCGGGACCAGGTCGCCGATGTGCTGGAAGGTCCAGCGCAACCGCCCGTCCCCGCGCTCGCGCGCCGCCGCGAACGGGTCGGCCGCCACCGGGGGCAGCATGGACGGTGCCGAGCCGAACCCGCCCACGACCGCCTCCTCCCGACCCCACCCCGCGGGATCTTCACCCGATGTTCAAGAAGGTGAGGCTAGCCCGCCCACGGGCTCGGGGCCCCCCGGGGCGCTGTGGTTTCACCCAGATGTAACGCGCTCGGTCGCGGTCGTGAGGTGCTCCGTCACGGCGCGCACGGCCGCGAAGGTCGCCGTCAGCCGGGTCAGGTCCTGGGCCCGCGGCCACGACGACTGCTTCACGACGACCAGGCGGTGGACCCGGTCGATCCAGACCAGCTGGCCGTGGATGCCCATGCACATGAGCGTCCGGCTGGACGCCTCCGGCACCCAGAACTGGTTGCGGTAGGCCCCACCCGGCAGCCACTCCCCGTGCCCGGAGTCGGCGAAGACCGTCCGGGAGTCCTCGGCCCCCGCCAGCGTGTCCTCGATCCAGGACCCCGGGACCACCTGTTCCCCGCCCGCCTGGCCGTAGTCGAGGATCATGCGGCCGAACCGGGCCAGGTCGCGTAGCGAGCAGGCCAGACCGCCGTCGGCGAAGACGGCTCCCGCCGGGTCCACGGCCGCGTCCATGTCGTCCTCGGTCCCCAGGCGCGACCAGAGCAGGTCCGAGAGCAGCGTCGGCAGCCGCGTCCCGGTCGCGCGCTCGCAGACCCAGCCGAGCAGGTCCGTCTCGCAGGACCGGTACTCGAAGGCGTCGCCGTGACCGCGCTTGGCCCGCAGCGTGGCCAGGTAGTCGTACATCGAGGTCGGCAGCGCCTCGTCGGTGCGGGGCGCCCAGCCGATGACCTCCTCGATCCGGCGCACCTCGGCGTCGGGGTCGGTGTAGGCCTCGGAGAACGCGATCCCGGACCGCATGTCCAGGACGTCGCGCACCCGAGCGCCGCCGTACCCCGCGTCGGCCAGCTCGGGCACGTAGCGGTCGACGGGAGCCTCCACGTCCACGGCTCCCCGCTCGACCAGGATGCCCACCAGCGAGCCGACGACCGATTTGCTGACGGACATCAGGACGTGGGTGTCGTGCCGGCCGTACCCCTCCGCGTACCACTCGGCGACGAGACGACCCTCGTGCAGGACGAGGAAACCGTCGGTCACCGTGTCGTGGAGCACGTCGCGCAGGGGCCGCTCCCCCTCGGCCGTGGGGACGGGCAGCCGCAGGTCGAGCGCGGGCCCCGCGGGCAGCGGGACGCCGGCCCCGCTGCCCCGGCGCACCTTGGCCGTGGGCACGACCTCGCGAAGGTGCCGGAAGGACCACCGGTTCTCGGGGGCGGTCTGCCAGCTGCCGCGCCGCCAGCGGTGGGCCGGCGAGGGGGGGAACCCGACCATGACCGGCTCGGCCGCGCCCGGCGCCTCCCCCACGGGCGGGGTCACCGCCGGCGAGCTGGCCGGTTGGGGCGGGGAGTCGAGCGGTTCTTCGGGGAGGGACACGACGTCGGACACCATCACGCCTCGTGCTCCGAGGCAACCGACGCTCCGGGGCGGCGCGTCACGACTTCAGGCCCGCGCCCCCGGCGGGACCATCGTCGGTGGGCACCGGGATGCCCGCGAAGCGCGACCGCATGGCCGCCACCAGGGTCGCCCCGCGCCCGGTGAGCCGGATCGGACCCGCGTCGGGGTCGTCGTCCAGGTCGACCGGGGCGCCGACCTGACCCTCCGCGGCGTCGTCGTGATCGGGGTGCGACCCGGCGGCGAGCGCCGAGTCGTCGAGTTCGTCGTCGGGGGTGATCTCGACCTCCGGCACGTCTCCCGCCGCGTACTGGACACGCCCCTTGGTCACCACGACGCCGAGGTCGGCACCCTTCCAGCGGTAGTCCCCGGGACCGTAGATGCGCAGGAAGAAGAACTCGCTCTCGTCCTGGAGCTGGTGCCAGTCCAGCGCCGGGCGCCGGTAGTGGACCTCGCCGTGCTCGTCCAGCGACCACTGACCCGTGGCCGGCGCCGCCGTGATGCGCTCGGTGATCTTGGAGGTCTCCTTGATGACCATCTGGCTCCACGCGTCGACCGAGGCGAGGCTGTCCCAGCGGGCGTTGATCTCGTCGACGTCGATCTCGTAGTCGACACCCATGTACTCGAGCAGGTGGAACAGGAACAACGGGACGTCGGAGTAGGCGCCGGCGGTGACGTTGGTGATGGACGTCGCCCCGCTGATCCGGGGGTTCAGCTCGCCCAGGTAGACCTCGTCGGTGTCGACGTCGATGAGCACGTCGACCTCGAAGAACCCCTTGTAGCCCTCCTTCAGCAGCCGGTCGCCGAGGCGGCGGACGAGCTGCTGGGTCCGGCTGCGGCGCTCCCCGGTCACGGTCGTCGGGAAGGTCTCGTTCCCGCACCAACCGCCCTGGTAGGGCGTGAGCTCGGGGCGACCGGTCAGCTCGGTCATCAGGGGGCCGACGATCGTGCCGTGCCGGGTGATGACGGCCTCGACCGCGATCGCCCGGTTCTCGATCCGCTTCATGATCTTCTGCTGCTGACCGACGATGTCGTCGCGGTTGGCCTCGAAGTCCTTCTCGGAGGTGAGGAAGAACGTGGTCTTGCCGCTGTCGCCGTAGGGGGTCTGCAGGACGACGTCGGTGCCGAGGCGGGCCGCCGTGGTCTGCTCCACGAGCTCGTCCCAGGAGGAGACCTGGGTCAGGATGTTCGGCACGCTCGGGGACCCCGCCTCGTTGCCGAGGCGCGTCGTGACGATCTTGGAGTCGAGGTGCTCGCGCAGCGCGGCGCTCGGCAGGATCAGGTCGTAGCCCAGTTCGCGGCAGATCTCCTCGGTCTCGGCGTTGAAGAACACCATCGCCACCTTGGGCCGGCGCCCCAGCCGCGACATGTGGGCCCGGACCTCGGGGTGGCGCAGGAGGTAGTTGTTGATCTCCTCGCCGCTCTCGAACTCGACGTAAGGCTTGTCGCGCGGGGTGAACACCCGGGGGTGGGCACCGTCCCAGGGGTCGTAGTAGGTGATGTAGCCGAAGTTGCGGACCCAGCGGTCCAGACCCAGCAGGTTGAAGGGCACGGCCCCGACGAAGAAGACCGGGGTGGTGTTGGTCCGGAAGAAGTGCCGGATCTCGGCGACCCCGCGCAACGTCTTGTCACGACGACGGGCCGGGCTGGGGGTGGGCCGTTCGGACATGGACGGGGTCCTTCCCGGAGGGGTCACGGCGGCCGCGGCGGAGGAGTCCCGGACCGCGGGGGCCGGGGCGGCCGCGACCGGTTCGCGCAACGCCGTGGCTGCGGGGTTCCGAGGATCTTGGCGGATACCCACCAGACGGGCAAGCCAATCGCCGACTCGTCGCCAGCTCGTCACCGGACGGGCCGGGGTCGAGCTCGCCTGGTTCTCCGGCGTGGGGCTGAGGGTCATCGGAAGGGTCCTTCGCGCAGAACGGGGATCAGTGCCGGAAGGGTCCCACGCGGCTCGGCGACGATCGTGTCCAGCCCCAGGAACCGGGCCAGCTCACCCAGCTCCGCGGCGAGTTCCTCGGCGGTCTCGGCCGGGGCACCCGGCTCGGCCCAGGCCGAGAGGACCCGCAGCACCCCGCCCCCACCGGGACCGGACGAGCGGTCGGACTTGACGTCGACACGGGCGACGACGTTCTCCCCCAGCAGGAAGGGCATCACGTAGTACCCGTGCACCCGTTTCTCCCGGGGGGTGTAGAACTCCAGCCGCACCTGGGCCCCGAAGAGCTCCTCGGTGCGCGGGCGGTGCCAGATGAGGGGGTCGAACGGGGTGAGCAGGGCCCGGGCGCGACCCCGCGGGGCCCGGGTCCCGGTCACCCGGAAGGCGGGCCGCCGCAGGGTGGAGTCCCAGCCCCGCACCCGGACCGGTTCGAGCTCGCCGGCCTCCACGAGTTCGTCGAGGGCGGTGCGGACCGGCTCCGGTCTCAACCGGAACCAGTCCCGCAGGCTGGGCTCGGTGGCCACGCCGCAGGCCCGCGCCGCCCGCAGCACCAGTTCGCGCACGGCATCGGCGGGTTCGGGGTCCGGAGCGTCCAGGACCTCGCGCGGCAGGACCCGCTCCACCACGTCGTAGCGACGCTCGAAGTGGGCGTTGCGGCCCGCGGAGGAGATCTCACCCGCGAAGAACAGGTGCTCCAGAGCCCTCTTCACCCCCGACCAGTTCCACCCCCAGTGGTCGCGGGGACGGTCGGACGGTCCGGCCAGCGCCCGCTCCACCTCACGGGCCGTCGCGGGTCCCTGCTCGGCGAGGAAGCCGAGGACGACGGGGAGCAGTTCCGGCCGCTCGTGGGCGATGCTGCGGACGCCGCCCCAGGCGTCCTCGGCCACTCGCGCCATGCGCCACCGGAGCAGCCGGTGCACGTCGGGCGGGACGTAGGAGGCTTCGTGCGCCCAGTACTCGACCATCCGTCGCGGGGCACGGTTCGCGAAACCGTCGAGGCGGGCCGGGTCGTAGGGGCCGAGGCGGGCGAAGAACGGGAGGTAGTGGCTGCGGCACAGCACGTTCACGGAATCGATCTGCACGACACCGAGCTGGTCGAGGACCCGTCGGAGGGCGGCCGGGCCCACGGCAGCCCGTCCCCGCGGCCGGAACCCCGAGGCGTGGAGGGCGCACCGTCGGGCCTCGAGGGCACTGATCTCGCGCACGGCCTCAGCTGAGTTCGACGAGCTTCTCCCGGACCGCGTACATGACCGCCTCCATGCGGGAGTGCAGCTGCAGCTTCTCCAGGATGTTGCGCACGTGGTTCTTGACGGTGTTCTCGCTGATGCCGAGCACACCGGCGATATCCCGGTTGCCCAGGCCCCGGGCGAGCTGGCGGAGCACCTCCATCTCGCGCGGGGAGAGGCGCGGTCCTTCGGCGACGGCTGCGCGTTCGGGCCCGCGGCGCGAGATGGCGGCGAACTCGCCGAGCAGCAGGCCGGCCATGCGGGGACTGATGAGGGACTGGCCCCCGACCACCGCACGGATGCTCTCGGCGACGTCCTCGGCAGGCACGTCCTTCAGGAGGTAACCGTTGGCCCCGGCGCGGATCGCGCCGAACAGGTCGTCCTCGTCCTCGGACGAGGTCAGCATGAGGATCTTGGTGGAGGGCGCCACCGCCCGCACGTCCCCGCACGCGTCGACCCCGGAGCGCCGGGGCATCCGGACGTCCATCAGCACGACGTCGGGGAGGAGTTCCTCGACGACGGCCACCGCGGCCGCCCCGTCCTCGGCCTCCCCCACGACCTCGATGTCGTCCTCGGTGGAGAGCACCATCTGCAGCCCGCGGCGGTAGAGGGAGTGGTCGTCGACCACGACGACGCGGATGGAGGCTGTCGGCTCCGAGGTCGAGGTCATGCGGATCCTCCTCCGGGGCTGGACGGGTACGGACCGTACCCTTCAAGATCTTTCCACGCCCGACCCCGACGTCGACGGAACCCGCGGGTCGCTGATCCCGGTCCGGACGACCCGGGCGCATCGTCGACCGGGAGGTGGCGCAAGGTCGGCGGCGGCTCGCCTGCCGCCGCCGACCTGGAACGCCTCAGCCCCGCGCGCCCACCACGGCGGCCAGGGCTGCCTCGGAGACGGCGGCGCCGTTCGCGGACGCCCCGTCCGCCGACCCCGTCCCGCCGTCCTGCACGTCGAGGTGCAGCACCCCGTAGTCCCAGCCCCGCCGTCGGTAGACGACGCTCGGACGGTGCGAGGTGGCGTCCACGAACAGGAAGAAGTCGTGGCCCACGAGCTCCATCTCGTACAGCGCCTGGTCGAGCGTCATGGGCGCCGCGGCGTGGACCTTCTCACGGATGATCACCGGGGAGTCGCCCAGGGAGGTGGCCCCGTCCGGCGTCGCCGACCCGCTGGGCGTCGAGGTCACGGGGGCCGGATCGGGCTCGACCGCGGCCGGGACGCCGTCGACCGGGACGAGGGCCTCGTCGCTCAATCCGGCGGTCGCCTGGTGCACCGAGACGGGCCGGTGGCGTCCATGGTGGATCTTGCGGCGGTCCCGGGACCGTCGGAGCCGTTCCATCAGCTTGGTCGCGGCCAGGTCGAGCGCGGCGTAGGGGTCGTCGGCGCACGCCTCGGCGCGCACGACCGGCCCCTTGTCGCGAACGGTGATCTCCACGCGTTCGCAGTTGCTCGCCTGCCTCCGGTTCTTCTCGTGGGAAACCTCGACGTCGATGCGCTGGACCCGGGGCGCCAGCTGCGTCACCTTGTCCAACTTGTCCTCGACGTGCCGCCGGAACCTCTCCTTGACCTCGATGTGTCGTCCGGTGACCACAATTTCCACGGGATGCCTCCCTTGATCGACACAAGGTGGGCTCGCGCTCGGCGCGGCCCACCCCTGACCGTCATACCGAGCTGCGCGTCACCCCCACGGGGTGGTTGCGCGTGGCAGTGCGGATCCACCGTTCCTGGGCCCCTGCAGGCACGGATCCATCCTTGGTTCCGGCCCTGGGCCAGTCGATACCGACCGCCATGGAGCAACGCTAGACCAGGGTGAGGGAGCCTGCCCAGGAGGGTGCGTCATGACCTCCGTCCATCCGTCGATCCCGGCCCAGCACGCCCCGCGGGGTCGGGTCCGACGGCCGTCAGGCTCACGACGCCGACCACGTCCGCCCCTTCCGCCCGCAGCGCCCGGACCCCCTCCTGGGCCGTCGCCCCCGTGGTCACGACGTCGTCGACGAGGACCACGGGACCGGACGGGGCCGCCCGGGCCCGCATGGCGGACGCGAGGTTCCGTCGGCGGGCCGCCCCTCCGAGATCCGTCTGGTCACGGACGTGGCGCCGGAGCTGCAGGCAGCGCCGGACGACCGTCGCGCGGCCCTCCGACCGACGGGCCCTCGCGGCCCGGGCCGCGAGGTCGGCCACCAGGTCACCGCCGCGGGAGCGCGACGCGGCCCGACGGGACGGCACCGGGACCAGGGTCGCCGGACCGTCGCCGAGCAGGTCGTCGAGACCGCCCACCAGCCACCGCGCGAGGACGGGTCTCAGCTCGGCCCGGTCGTGGACCTTCACGGCGAGCAGGGCGCGCCGCGCGGCGCCGTGGTGGGGGGCCACCGCCCGCGCGCCCACCCCGGGGAACAGGTCGTCCAGCAGCACGAGGCCCGCCCGGACGACCTCGCGCGCGCAGCGCGGGCACCACGAGCCACCCGCGGCACCGCACCCTGCGCAGGCCGACGGGAGCGCGAGGTCGACCGCGGCCCCGAGCGGGCCACGGAGGGGGGCGGGGAGACGGGGCGACCAGGTCACGGAGCGAGCCTGCCGCCCGTGGCGCCGCACCTGGCCCTGTCCACAGTGGGCGCGGACGGACGGTGTCCACAGGCGCACCCGTGGACAGCGATCGTCCACAGGGATCACGACCGTCGCTCGTGGCGGGACGGCCGGCGTCCAGGATGCGGCGCATGACCCGACCCCGACCGCGCCCGCTGGTCGTCCGCCGCCGTCGACCCCGACCGTCCGGTCGTCGGCCGGGTTCCGCCGCGCCCCCCTCAGCCGGGGTAGGCCGGGTCGGTGCCCTCGGCGGCGACCACCCAGCTCGCACCGCTGCGCGTCAGCAGCGTGCCCTCGGCGGTCCCGATCACGATGTCGCGCTCGCTCCACCCGGCGGCGACACTCACCGCGCCCGGAGCGGCGGGCAGCCAGCGCGGCGCCCCGCCGAGCGGCACCACCACCGGCGCGAGGTCCTTCCCCGGCTCGTCGCGGGCCAGCAGGACGACGGAGTCGTCCAGCAACCAGGCCAGGTCCACCACCTCCGCCGCCCCGGGCAGCAGCTCGTCGGAGGGGCCCGTGAGGCGCCGGGGGCGACCGGCCGCGTCACGGTCCACGCCGTAGGCCCGCACCCCGGGGCGGCCGGAGGGTGTGCGGGTGACCACGGCGGCCCGCGCCCCGTCGCGGGCGACCGCGAAGCGCAGGACGCTGCCGTCGAAGTCCTCGTCCAGGGCGACGTTCTCGGCCGCCGTGGCGGCGTCGGCGGGGACGACCAGCGGGGTCACCCGGGAGGTGCGCTGAACGGTCCAGACCCAACCGAGGCGGTCCATGCTCGGCGGGGTCAGGGGTGCGGAGGAGCGCAGCACCGTGCTCACCGGACCCCCCGGTCGTTGCAGGCGCAGCAGGGTGTCGCCACCGGCGAGGACCGCGAAGGGTCCCCCCTGGGGCGACACCGCCGGGTGCGTCGACCCCTCGGCGGCGGTGCCGAGGGTCACCCCGGTGACCGCACGCACCGCGGTCCGGTCCCACCGGGACAGTCCCGAGGGCCCGAGCAGGACCAACCGTGCGTCCGTCGCCGCCCGGGAGCGGGGGATGTCGAGCTCGTCGGAGGAGGCGCGGGTCAGGTCGGTGCCGCCGACGGTCACGGCGACCTGGCTGACCCCCGGGAGGGTGCTCAGGGTGGCGCGCAGCTGCGAGAGCAGCAGTCCGCGCTGCTCGGGCGAGGCCTGCAGGGCCTCGTCGGTCAGCTCGACGGTGGCGGTGCCTCCGGTGACCGGGACCGTCCCGAGCCGGAGCCGTGTCCCGGGCGGGGCCCCCGTGGCCACCGCCGGAGCGAACCAGCTGGTGGCCCCGTCCAGCAGTTCCGTCACCAGACGGGTCGCGGTGTCGGAGCCGTAGGAGAACCAGCGCAGGTCGGCCACCAGCTGGCTGAGGTCCTGCGCCCCGAACCACACCGGGAAGGACCGCAATGTGCGCGAGGCGTCGATCTCGGTCAGGAGCACGCCGTCGAACACCTCGTCGATGCGCCACTCGTCGCGCTCCCGGCGCAGCAGCACCTGGGCCGACCAGCCGGTTCCCGGCGCCCGGGCCGCGTAGTGACCGTCGGCGTCGAGCGCGGCCTGCTGCTCGGCGGACACCTGGACCACCCAGCTGTCGGCGTCCGCGGGCGAGGCCGACGCGTCCAGCGCGGCGATCGCGGGCTGCCCCAGGACGAGGACGGCGCCGGCGTCGGGACGCCAGGTGTCGACCGCGCGCGGGGTGAGGAAGCGGCGCGCGACGGGGTGCTCGTCCTGCCCCGCGCCCGCCGCCAGCAGGAACCCGCGCACGATCTCCTCGGGACTCGCGCCCCGCACCGGTCCGGTCGGGATGACCTGCAGCAGACCGATGCGCGGGTCGTCGGCCAGACGGGCCCCGGAGACGACGTCGCCCGACCCGGGCAGTCCACCGCACCCGCCGAGCCCGACGCCGCCGGCGGCGAGGGCCAGCAGCACCGAGCGCCGGGAGGCCCGCCCGCCGCTCATCGCGGCTGCCCCGGATCGGCGGGACCGGACAGGAGGGCGGCCACGGGCTCGCGCCAGCTCAGCGGCACCACCGGCAGCGGGCTGCCGGGCAGGGTGCTGCCGGCCGTGCGGGGGACGGTGAGCACGAAGTGGCACCCCTCGCCCGGGTGGCCCCAGACCTCCAGCCACCCCCGGTGCAGCCGGGTGTCCTCCAGGGAGATCGCCAACCCCAGGCCAGAACCCCCGGTGGTCCGCGCGCGGGCGGGGTCCGCGCGCCAGAAGCGGTCGAAGACCCGCGGCAGATGGGTGGCCGAGAGGCCGACGCCGTGGTCGCGGACGCCGACCGCGACGGCGTGCTCGTCGCAGACCACCGTGATCTCGATGGGACGGGCCTCGCCGTGCTCGATCGCGTTCCCCAGCAGGTTGCGCAGCACGCGTTCGATACGACGGGAGTCCATCTCGGCGGTGCAGGGGGACGCCGGCTCCACCACGCGCACGCTCGAGCCACGCCGCTCGGCGAGGTCGGCGGTGTGCTCGACCACCCGGTGGACGAGGACCCGCATGTCGATCGGGTCGGCCTCCAGGGCGGCCGCGCCGGCGTCGAACCGGCTGATCTCGAGCAGGTCCTGCAGGAGCACGTCGAAGCGCTCGAGCTGGGTGAGCAGCAGTTCGGCCGAACGGGCCGTCATCGGGTCGAACTCGCCCCGCGCGTCGTGCAGGACCTCCCCGGCCATCCGGATCGTGGTGAGCGGGGTGCGGAGCTCGTGGCTCACGTCGGAGACGAACCGTTGCTGCAGCCGGGACAACTCCTCCAGCCGCCCGATGTGGTCCTGCATGGCGGCGGCCATCGCGTTGAACGCCGTCCCGAGCCGGGCGAGGTCGTCGGAGCCCCGGACCCGCATCCGCTCGTCCAGCCGACCGCTCGCGAGACGTTCGGCGGTGCCGGCCGCCGCCCGGACGGGCCCGACCACGGTGCGGGCCACCACCCAGGCGACCGCGCCGATCAGCAGGACCAGGGCGACCGCGCCACCCACGAACGTGGTCCGGACCAGGTCGATCGTCTGCTGCTCCGGGGCCAGCGTGTACACGAAGTACAGCTCGTACTCCCCGGCCCGCGGCAGGGTGACCATCGAACCGACGATGAACGAGGGCGCGGCGGCGTCGGACAACCGGACGAGCTGTCCCTGCTGGCTCCCGCTGCTCTCGACCTGTTCCCGCAGCTCCTCGGGGACGTCGGAGGCCGACAACCCGTCGGAGAGGATGTCGCGGACCTCGCCCACCCCGGTCGCGTCGCCTCCCTGGGCCGAGGCCGGGGCACGGAGGAGGAGCACGCCCCGCACGCGGTCGGCGCCGGTGCCCTCCAACCGGGAGACGACGTCCCCGGCCAGCTGTTCCTCGGCCGCCGCCGTCTCGGGGGTGGGTGAGCCGTCGAACGACGCCTGGGCGGTGGCCGCCCCGCGGGCGGCGTCGGCGAACGACAAGCGCTGCCGCTCCTCGACCAGACCGTCGCCGATCCCCTCCAGCAGGAAGGTGCCCACGACCACGACGACGACGAGCGAGAGACCGGTGGTGAGGAAGACGACCCGGGTCTGCAGCGAGGATCGCCACTGCGACAGACCGCGCAGCACCGTGCGGACGAGCCAGCCGGGCAGCCGGCCCATCGCCTCGAACCGCCGCAGGCGGCGTACCCAGAGCTGGCGCCGCGACCCCGACGCGGTCGCCGTCGCCCCCGGACCGGTCATCCCGCTCACCGGGACCCGACGACGACTCTCACAACGGCCCCGCCCGGTAACCCACCCCACGGACCGTCACGACGATCTCGGGGTGCTCGGGGTCGTTCTCGATCTTGGAGCGCAGGCGTTGCACGTGGACGTTGACCAGGCGGGTGTCGGCTGCGTGCCGGTAGCCCCACACCTGCTCCAGCAGCAGCTCGCGGGTGAAGGCCTGCCACGGCTTGCGCGCCAGGGTGACCAGGAGCTCGAACTCCAGCGGGGTCAGGGGCAGCGACCGGCCGTCCCGTCGGACGGAGTGACCGGCGACGTCGATGACCAGGTCACCGATGCGCAACGTCTCCGGCGGACGGTCCCCCGCGGCCCGCAACCGGGCCCGCACGCGGGCGACCAGCTCCTTGGGCTTGAACGGTTTGACCACGTAGTCGTCGGCCCCCGCCTCGAGCCCGAGGACCACGTCCACGGTGTCGCTCTTGGCGGTGAGCATGACGATCGGCACCCCGGACTCCGCGCGGATGGCGCGGCAGACCTCCATGCCGTCGGTGCCCGGGAGCATGAGGTCGAGCAGGACGAGGTCCGGGCGGGTGCTGCGGAAGGCCTCCAGGGCCGAGTCGCCGTCGGCGCAGAAGCGGGCCTCCAGCCCCTCCCCCTGCAGGACGATCCCGAGCATCTCCGCCAAAGCGGTGTCGTCGTCGACCACGAGAACCCGTCCCCTCATGGGCTCAGTCTGCCTGCCCACCACCCCGTCTCGGGGGCGGGACCCGCGGGCCGTGGCAGAGTGGGTGCGCAGATCACCCCCGCGCGGAGGACCGATGAGCGACTGGCAGGCCCCCGACGACCGCCCGGGTCGACCGACCCCGGCTCCGGTGGACCTGTCCAAGACCCCGGGAGCCCGGGGCGGCCCGGACGCCGTCCCGGGACGCGACGCCACCCCCGGCGGTCAGCCGCCGGACGGCGGGGGCTGGGGGGGCACGACCTGGGGCGAGGCCCCGAGCGGCTCGTGGTCCGGGTCGGGCCCGACCGGCGGGTCGGGGGCCGGATCCTCGGGTGGTCCGGACGGGTCGTGGGGGCCGGCACCGGGCTGGGGACCGCCACCGGCACCCCGCCCGGGCATCGTGCCGTTGCGACCGCTCACCCTGGGCGACATCTGGGACGGGGCCTTCCGGGCCTTCCGCTTCAACCCGAAGGTCATGGCCGGCGTCTCCGCCGTCGTGGCCGTCGTGTCCTCGGTGGTGAGCGCGGCCGCCACCTACGCCTTCACGCTCGACTTCGTCGGACTGATGTCCCGCCTGGAGACCGATCCGACCGCGGTCGACGGCTTCGACGACGTGAGCGGACTGCTGACCCAGGGGCTACCGGCGGTCCTCGGCTCCTGGCTGGTCCAGGTCGTCGCCCTGCTCGTCCTCAACGGTCTGCTGATCCTCGCGGTGAGCCGCGCGGTCCTCGGGCAGAGCATCGGGGTCGGCGAGGTGTGGCGCCTCACCCGCCGTCGCCTGCTGGCCCTCGTCGGGCTCTCGCTGGTGGTGGGCACCGTGCCGACCCTCGTCGGGATCGTGACGCTGGCCCCCGGGATCGCGGTCCTCGTCCTGGGCGGTGACAGCGGAGCGGGCCTGGCCACCGGCATCGGTCTGGTCGTCCTGGGGCTGCTGGGGTGGTTGGTCGTCGGCGTCTGGCTCTGGGTCCGCTGGGGTCTGGCCGCCCCGGCGCTGCTGCTGGAGAAGCTCGGGGTGGGTGGGGCCCTCCGACGCTCGGCGGCCCTCGTCCGCGGCTCCTTCTGGCGGGTGCTCGGCATCCTGCTGCTGACGGCCGTGGTCGTCTACTTCGTGATCATGGCGGTGTCGTTGCCGTTCTCCCTGCTGGGCTCGCTCTTCACCGGACTGGACATGAGCGGGGCGGTGCCCTCCAGCGGGGCGTTCTTCCTGCAGACGCTCACCGCGACCGTCGGCAGCATCATCGGCACCACGTTGGCCATGCCGTTCGCCGCCGCCACCACAGCGCTGGTCTACATCGACCTCCGGATCCGCCGCGAGGGACTGGACGTCGAGCTGCACCGCGCCGCCGGTGGTGCGGGCCGGTGATCGTCGCCCTCCCGGTCGGGTTCACCCCGGACCGCTCGGAGGCCCGGGAACTACTGGCCCGGGAACTGGCCCGGCCGGAGTACCGCAACACCGACTCGCCGTGGGTGCAACGGCTCTGGGACTGGCTCACGGACGTGCTGGACCGTATCCGGGTGCCCGACCTGTCGGGGCTGGGTCTCGGTCCGATCCTCCTCGTCCTGCTGCTGCTGGGTGCCGTGGTCTGGATCCTGCTGGCCGTCGGGCGGCCCCGGCGCGGGGAGCGGACCCGGGCGGCGGCGGTCTTCGACTCCCCCGCGCTCAGCGCGGCCGACCACGACCGCCTCGCGGACGAGGCCGCCGCGGCGGGACGCTTTGCCGACGCCGTCGTCGAGCGGTTCCGCGCGCTGACGCGTTCGCTGGTGGAGCGCGACGTCATCCCGCCCGTGCCCGGACGCACCGCCCGGGAGGTGGCCGCCGACGCCGCCGGCCAGCTGCCGGAGGCGGGCGAGGCGTTGCACCGCGCCGCCCGGATCTTCGACGACGTCCGCTACGGCGGGCACCCGGCCGGGCCGGCGACCGATCTGGAGCTGCGCGAGCTCCGCACCCGGGTCGGGCGCAGCCGACCGCGCCTGGACCGGCTGGCCGAACCCGTCCTCGACGGCGGGGAGGGTCCGTGAGCCGCACGGCGGCCCCGGCCCCCACCAGCGGCCCGACGCGCCCGCCCGCACGGGGGGCACGGCGTCGGCCGTGGCTGCTGCCGGCCGTCGTCGTGGGGATGGTGCTGCTGCTCGCGCTCGGGGTGGCGGCGACGACCCAGCGGACCACCCGCGACGCCCTCTCGCCGGTCTCGGTCGCTCCCGACGGGTCGCGGGCGCTGGCCCGGGTGCTCGACGCCGCCGGGGTGGACGTGGTCGAGTCGCAGACCTTCACCCGCACGCGTTCCCTGGTCACCGAGGGCGGTGGGGCCGGCAGCGCGGCCGGGCCGACCATCGTGGTGACCGGGACCGACACGTTCTCGACCGGGCGGTCGGAGGCGCTGCGGGACCTCGCCCGCCGCACCGGGTCCACGCTGGTGCTGCTCGCCCCCGACCAACGGGCGCTCGACGTCCTGGCCCCCGGGGTGGAGGACCGCGGACCGGCGGAGGCCGACGTCGTGGTCCCGGCCTGCGCCGACACCGACGCCGAGGCTGCGGGGGCGGCCCGGGCCGGAGGACGGACGTACCGCGTCGCGCCGGGTGACGGGGTGGACGGGACGACCGGCTGCTACCCGGTCCAGGCCGAGGACGGCGCCCGCGCCGCGTCCTGGGTGACGCTGACCGGGGCCGCCTCCCCGACCGGCTCCCGTGTCGTGGTCGTGGGCCAGCCCGAGCTGGTGATGAACCGGTACGGGGCCCAGGACGGCAACGCCGCACTGACGCTGCGCACCCTCGGGGCCGCGCCCGCGCTGGTCTGGTACCGGCCCGCACCCTGGGACGTCGAGACCGGGGAGGCCCGGCCGTTGTCCGAGCTGGTCCCCGCGGCGCTGCTGCCGGCGACCGTCGTCGTGGTCCTGGCGGGCCTGACCCTCGCGCTGTGGCGCGGTCGTCGCTTCGGCCGGGTCGTCGTCGAACCGCTGCCGGTGGTCGTCCGATCGGTGGAGACCGTGGAGGGCCGGGCCCGGCTCTACCACCGGGCGCAGGCCCGCGACCGGGCGGCCGAGGCTCTGCGCTCGGCGGCGGTGGCCCGGCTCCGGGCGGTCCTCCGCCTCGACGCCGGGACGGCCCGCACGGAGGTCGCCGACGCCGTCGCCTGGGCCGCCGGTCTGCCGCCGGTGGGTGTCCGCGAGCTGCTGCTGTCCGGCCCACCGACCGACGACGCGGCGCTCGTCGCCCTCGCGCGCGACCTCGACGAGCTCGAGCGCCGCGTCCGGCGGACCTCGTGAGCCGGCGCCGCCCCCGGGCGGACGGGCACCTGCCCACCGCCCCTTGGAACCCGACCTCGACGGAAGGCCTCCCGTGACCGAGACCCCGCACCCCGCCGCGACCGCCGAGGACGTCGAGGCGGCCCGGTCGGCCCTGCGAGCCGTCCGCCAGGAGGTGGCCAAGGCCGTCGTCGGGCAGGACGCCGCCGTCACCGGTCTGGTCATCGCCGTCCTGTGCCGCGGCCACGTCCTGCTGGAGGGGGTGCCCGGGGTCGCCAAGACCCTGCTGGTGCGGGCGTTGTCGGCCTCGTTGTCCCTGGGGACGAAGCGCGTGCAGTTCACCCCCGACCTGATGCCCGGGGACGTGACCGGGTCGCTGGTCTACGACGCCCGGACCGCCGAGTTCTCCTTCCGCCCCGGCCCCGTCTTCACCAACATCCTGCTGGCCGACGAGATCAACCGGACCCCGCCCAAGACCCAGGCCTCCCTGCTGGAGGCGATGGAGGAGCGACAGGTCTCCATCGACGGGGACCCGCGGCCGTTGCCCGTGCCGTTCCTGGTCGCCGCGACCCAGAACCCCGTCGAGTACGAGGGCACCTACCCCCTGCCCGAGGCCCAGCTGGACCGGTTCCTGCTCAAGCTCACGCTGCCCCTGCCGGGCCGCGACGACGAGGTGGAGGTCCTGGCCCGGCACGCGGCCGGCTTCGACCCCCGCGACCTGGCCGGGGCCGGGGTGCGGGCGGTGGCCTCGCCCGAGCAGCTCGCGGTCGCGGCCGACGCGGTACGGAGGGTGCAGGTGTCGCGCGAGGTGCTCGGCTACGTGGCCGACGTCTGCCGGGCGACCCGTCAGTCGCCGTCGCTGTCGCTCGGGGTGTCCCCTCGTGGGGCCACCGCCCTGCTCAGCACCGCCCGGGCCTGGGCCTGGCTCTCGGGACGCGACTACGTCTCGCCCGACGACGTGAAGGCCCTCGCCCGGCCGACCCTGCGCCACCGGGTCCAGCTGCGTCCCGAGGCCGAGCTGGACGGGGTGAGCGTCGACGCGGTGCTGGACACCGTGCTGGGGTCGGTGGCGGTGCCGCGGTGACCCGGTCCCGGACCGGCCGCGACCGTCACCCCGCCCGGGCCGGGGCGGGCCGCCCGTGGCGCTGACCTGGCGGGCGCCCCTGCTGGTGGTGCTCGGGGTCGCTCTCGTCCTCGTGTGGCCCACGGCGGCCGCGGTCTGGACGTGGGTCGGCGTCTGCGTGGCGCTCGTCGGCCTCGACCTGACGCTCGCGCCCTCACCGCGCTCGCTGCGACTGGCCCGGTCGGTGCCCACGTCGGTGCGCCTCGGTGAACCCCTCACCGTCGAGCTGCAGGTCGCCAACCCCGGTGGTCGGCGGGTCCGGGGGGCCGTGCGCGACGCCTGGCCACCGTCGGCGGGGATCGCGCCGACGGGCGGGCGGTTCGGGCTGGACCTGCCGGCCGGGGAACGGCGCCGATTCACGACTCCGCTGCGGCCCAGCCGGCGCGGGGACCGGCTGGCGGACCGGGTGACGGTGCGCTGCGACGGCCCGTTGGGGCTCGCCCGTCGACAACGCTCGTTCGACGTGCCGGCGCGGCTGCGGGTGCTGCCGCCCTTCACGTCCCGCAAGCACCTCGCCTCCCGGCTCTCCCGCCTGCGCGAGCTGGACGGGCGCAGCAGCGTCCTGCACCGGGGACAGGGCTCGGAGTTCGACTCGTTGCGCGACTACGTCGACGGCGACGACGTGCGCTCGATCGACTGGCGGGCCACGGCCCGCCGGCAGGCCGTCGTCGTCCGGACCTGGCGTCCCGAGCGCGACCGGCGGGTGCTGCTGGTGGTCGACGCGTCGCGCACCTCCGCGGCCCGCATCGGCGGGCCCTCCGGGGCGGACTCCGTCGGGGAGGGGTCCACCGCGTCGTCCGGAGAGCCCCCCATGGAGGTTCGCCTCGACGCCGCCATCGAGGCCGCCCTGCTCACGGCGGCCCTGGCCTCACGGGCCGGTGACCGGGTGGCCCTGGTCGCCCACGACCGTCGGGTGCGGGCCCGGGTGCGCGGGTCCGGCCGCGGGAACCTGCTGCCCGACCTCGTCGCCGCACTCGCCCCGCTGCAACCGGCCCTGGTCGAGGCCGACTGGGACGCGGTGGCGACCGAGATCCGGACCTCGACCCGGCAGCGCGCCCTGGTCGTGCTGCTGACCTCGTTGGACGCGGCCGCGCTCGAGGGCGGCCTGCTCATGGTGCTGGAGCAGCTCGCCGCGCGGCACACGGTGATCCTCGCCGCCGTGGACGACCCGGCCCTCGACGAGCTCGCCGCCCGCCGCGACGACGTGGAGGAGGTCTACGGGGCCGCGGCCGCCGAGGCCGCGCGGGGGGAACGGTCGGCCACCGCGGCCCTGGTCCGGCGCCTGGGTGTCGAGGTCGTGCACGCCGTTCCCGAGGAGCTGGCCCCCGCGGTGGCCGACCGGTACCTGGCGCTCAAGGCGGCCGGGCGGCTCTGACCCTGCCCGGTACCGGACGGTCGCCGGAACAGGTGGACGGCCGACGAACCGGGGCGCGAGACTGGCGACCGCTCACAGCGTGTGAGTCCCCCGCCGACAAGGGGTCGGCCCGGGAAGGTTCCCGCCGGACGGGGGCGCACCGATGACACCTGCACGCCACGATCCCCTCCCGGGGGACTCGACCGCGGCGCTGGCCCGCGACCTGCGGGCCCGCCGGGAGGCGGCGCGGCTGGACCGCTCCGGTCTCGCGGCCCGCCTGCGCGTGTCGCACTGGGCGGTCACCGCGGTCGAGGACGGGACCCTCCTGCCCTCGCAGTCGGTCCTGGAGAGCTGGGTGCTGGCGACGGGGGGTTCCGTCGAGGACGTGGCGAGGTGGCGGGAGCGGCGCTCGGCCCTGCTCCGCGGCGACCGATCGCGGGCCGGGCTGCCGTCACGGACCCCTCCCGGGACCCCACCGAGGACCCCGTCCAGGACCCCACCCAGGACGCCGCCGGGATCGCGGCGCCGGTCGCGCGGGGCGCCCTCGCTGCGGTCGCGCCGGGCGGCGGTCACCGCGCTCTGCGCACTCCTCCTGCTCACCCTGGCCCTGCTGGTGCCGAGCCTGCTGACCCCGTCGGGGACCCCCGTCCCGCCCGCCCCGGGGCCGGCGTCGGGCCCGTCGACGGGCACCGCGCCGAGCACCGCGGTGGCCGACGCCCCGGGCTGATCCGGCCCCCCGACGAAAGATGGTGGCCCCGGGCCAGGACCGGGTGCTAGACCGTTGCGGTGCTCCTCGTCCTGCTCCGCCGCTTCCTGCGGCCCCGTCGGGGCCGTCTCGGACTGGTCCTGCTGCTGCAGCTCGTGCAGACCGTCGCGATGCTCTACCTCCCCCGGCTCAACGCCGACATCATCGACCGCGGCATCGCCACCGGGGACCGCTCGGTGATCCTGTCCACCGGGATGGTCATGCTGGCCGTCACCGTCGTCCAGATCGTCGCCACCATCGCCGCGGTGCGCTTCGGCGCCCAGGTGGCGATGGGGTTGGGGGCCGACCTGCGGGCCGCGGTCTTCGAGCGGGTCCTCGACTTCTCCGCCCGCGAGACCGCCCGCTTCGGAGCCCCCACGCTCATCACCCGCGGCACCAACGACGTGCAGCAGGTGCAGATGCTCGTCTTCGTGACCTCGACCGCGATCGTCGGCGCTCCCATCCTCTGCGTCGGCGGGATCGTCATGGCGCTGCGCGAGGACGTGGGGTTGTCCTGGCTGCTGGTGGTGGCGGTCCCCGTGCTGGTGCTGGGGATGGCCGCCGTCATCGTGCGGCTCGGTCCGTTGTTCCAGACCCAGCAGCGCCGCCTCGACGCCGTGAACCGCGTCCTGCGCGAGCAGCTCACCGGCATCCGGGTCGTGCGCGGGTTCGTCCGCGAGGAGGCCGAGACCCGACGGTTCACGACCGCGAACACCGAACTCACCGAGGTCGCGCTGCGCGCCGGGCGGTTGTTCGCGCTGGTGTTCCCGTTCGTGTTCCTGGTGCTCAACCTGACGTCGGTCGCGGTGATCTGGTTCGGAGCCGCCCGCGTGCAGTCCGGGGAACTCGCCATCGGTTCCCTCATCGCGTTCCTGAGCTACCTGATGCAGATCCTGATGGGCCTGATGATGACGACGTTCCTGGCCGTCATGGGCCCGCGGGCCGCGGTGTCGGCCACCCGCATCGGGGAGGTCCTGGACACCCGGTCCTCGCTGGCCCCGGCCCCGGCCGGGGGCCCCGGACCGGTCGGGCGGGGGCACCTGGAGTTCCGCGACGTGTCCTTCGCCTACCCCGGCGCCGACCGACCGGTCCTGGACCGCGTCTCCTTCGAGGTCCGCCCGGGACGCACCACCGCGATCGTCGGGAGCACCGGGTCGGGCAAGACCACGCTGGTGAACCTGGCGGCCCGGTTGTCCGACCCCACCTCGGGAACGGTCCTCGTGGACGGGGTCGACGTCCGCGACCTTCCCGACGACGACCTCCGCCGCCGGGTCGGGGTGGTCGCCCAGCGCGCGTTCCTGTTCTCCGGAACCGTTGCCTCGAACCTGCGCTACGGCCGCCCCGAGGCCGACGACGAGGAACTCCGGGCGGCCCTGCGGACGGCGCAGGCCGACGACTTCGTGGCACGCATGGGAGCGGGGCTCGACTCCCCGATCTCCCAGGGCGGCGTGAACGTCTCCGGCGGGCAGCGCCAACGCCTCTCCATCGCCCGGTTGCTCGTCGCCGACCCGGGCGTGCAGATCTTCGACGACGCCTTCTCCGCCCTGGACACCGCCACCGACGCACGCCTCCGGGCGGCGCTGGACGAGCGCCGGAGCACCGGCAGCACGGGCGTCCTCGTGGTGGCGCAACGGGTCTCGACGATCGTCGCGGCCGACGAGATCGTCGTCCTCGACGCGGGCCGCGTCGTCGGGCGGGGCCGGCACGAGGAGCTCCTGACCACCTGCCCGGTGTACGCCGAGATCGTCGAGTCGCAGCTCGCGGGGGCCCGCTGATGGCCGGGCACATGCGTCCGGCGGGGCCGCCGCAACGCTCGGTGAACTTCGGCCCCTCGGCCGTCCGGTTGCTCCGGCGGATGGCCCCGGACCGGACCCGGCTCGGCGTCGTGCTGGTGCTCGCGATCGCCTCGGTCGCCGCCTCCGTCACCGGGCCGTTGCTGCTGGCCCGGGCCACCGACTTCGTCGTGGCGACCGCGTTCGCGGGGGCTCCGCTGGACCGGGCGGCCCTCGCCGACGTCGCCGGGCAGACCGTCGCGGTCTACGTGGCCAGCGCGGCGTTCGCCTACGCGCAGGGCGTCCTGCTGAACCGGGTGGTGCAGAACACCGTGCTCACCCTGCGCGCCGACGTCGAGGCGACGCTGCACCGGCTGCCGCTCTCGCACGTCGACTCCACCCCGCGCGGTGAACTCCTCTCGCGGGTGACCAACGACATCGACAACATCTCGCAGAGCCTGCAGCAGACCGTCGGCCAGGCCCTGGTGAACGTCCTCACGGTCGTCGGTGTGCTGGTCATGATGTTCTCGCTGTCGGTCCCGCTCGCGCTGGTCGCCCTGGTCTCGGTCCCGCTGACCCTGGCGGTGGTGACGGTCATCGCCCGACGGTCGCAACCCCTCTTCGTGGACATGTGGCGCGAGATCGGTCAGCTCAACGCCCAGATCGAGGAGAGTTTCACCGGTCACGACGTCGTCACCACCTACGGGCGCCGACGCGAGGTGCGGCAACGGTTCCACGAGCGCAACGCCGCGCTGCGCGAGGCGGGGACCGGAGCGCAGTTCCTGTCCGGGACGATCATGCCCGCGACCATGCTCATCGGGAACCTCGTCTACGTGGCCATCGCCGTGGTCGGCGCGACCATGGTGACGGCGGGTTCGCTCACCATCGGCGGCGTGCAGGCGTTCATCCAGTACTCGCGGCAGTTCTCCCAGCCCCTGGCCCAGCTCGGTTCCATGGCCAACCTGCTGCAGTCCGGGGTCGCCTCGGCCGAGCGGGTGTTCGGCCTGCTGGACGCACCGGCCCAGGAACCCGACCCCGAGGAACCACTCGCCCTGGTCGGGCCGGGGCGGATCGAGTTCGAGGACGTCTCGTTCTCCTACTCCCCCGGGGAACCGCTCATCCGCGACCTGTCGTTCCGGGCCGAGCCCGGGCACACCGTCGCGGTGGTCGGGCCGACCGGGGCCGGGAAGACCACCCTGGTCAACCTGCTGCTGCGCTTCTACGAGGTCGACTCGGGACGGATCCTGCTCGACGGCGTGGACGTGCGCCGGTCCACGCGCGCCGACCTGCGGTCCCGGGCGGCGATCGTGCTGCAGGACACCTGGCTGTTCTCCGGGACGATCGCCGACAACATCGCCTACGGCCGTCCCGGGGCGAGCCGCGAGGAGGTCGTGGCGGCGGCCCGGGCCGCCTCGGTCGACCCCCTGATCCGCTCGCTGCCCGAGGGGTACGACACCGTCGTCGACGAGGACTCCGGTCGGCTGTCGGCGGGCGAGAAGCAGCTGGTCACCATCGCCCGGGCCTACCTCGCGGGAGTGCAGATCCTCGTCCTGGACGAGGCGACCAGTTCGGTCGACACCCGGACCGAGCGTCTCGTGCAGCAGGCGATGTCCCGGTTGCGCCGGGACCGCACCAGCATCGTCATCGCCCACCGCCTCTCCACCATCCGCGACGCCGACCTGATCCTGGTGATGGAGGACGGTCGGGTCGTGGAGCAGGGCGACCACGACGGGTTGCTCGCGGCGGAGGGCGCCTACGCCCGCCTGTACGCCGCCCAGTTCGCCGGACCCGCGACCGAGGAGGCCTCGTCGGGGGTGGGTTAGGCTCCCCTGACCGACCGCCGTCCCGAGGAGTTCCCGCGTGCCCGCCCGCACCCCCCGCGACCCGGCCCGCCACCTGCTCGGTCAGGTCCTGCGTCGGCGGCGGCGCGCGAGCCTCGGTTCGGCCGCGGCGGCCGTCACCCACCAGACCTGCGAGGCGCTCGTCCCGGTCGCCATCGGGTTGACCATCGACCGGGCCGTGAGCACCGGGGACGGGTCGACCGCACTGCTGGCGGCGCTCGGCATCCTGCTGCTCTTCGCGGTCCTCACCACGGCGGGGACGCTGGCGTTCTGGATCGCCGACGTCGCCGAGATCCGCGAGGAGCACCACCTCCGGGTCGCGGTGCTGCACCGCGTGCTCACCGACCCCGGGGCCGAACGGGGACGGCAGAGCGGGGAGCTGCTCTCCATCACCACGGCCGACACCCGGGCCACCGCCGCGGTCGTGCCGCTGCTGAGCTGGGCCGTCGCCGCCTCGGCCGGACTGGTCGTCTCCGCGATCGTGCTGCTGCGGGTCGACCCCGGCCTGGGTGCGGGGATCCTGCTGGCCGTCCCCGCCCTGGTGCTGGGGCTGCAACGGCTGGCCCCCCGGTTGGAGCGGCGCGTCGCCGACCGGCAGCAGGCCACCGGGTTGGCCGCGGCCGTCGCCGCCGACCTGCTGGCCGGGTTGCGACCGCTGCGCGGGATCGGCGCGGTCGGGGAGGCCTCCCGTCGCTACCGCCGGGCCAGCCGCACCTCGCTCGACGCCTCGGTGCACGCCGCCGGCGCCAACGCCGCGCTCGCCGGGGCGGGTGCGCTCGGGGTCGGGGCCATCCTGGTGCTCACCACCGCGGTCGCGGGGTGGTGGACGTTGTCGGGACGGCTGAGCGTCGGCGAACTCGTCACGGTCGTCGGGATGGCCTCGTTCCTGGCCGACCCCGTCCGCACGGTCACCACCTGCGTCCAGCAGCTCGCCGTCGCCCGGGGCAGCGCCGGGCGGGTGGCCGGTCTGCTCGGGGCGGACGCGCCCCCGGTCGGAGCCCCCGCCGACCCCGCCGCCCGGTTGGTCAGCGACAGCGCCGGCTGCGGTCCGCTGCGGCGGCTCGACCTCGCGGTGGGGCCCGGGGAGCTGCTGGGGGTCGCCACGGCCGACGTCGCGGTCGCCGACGCGGTCACGGCCGTCCTCTCCGGCGCTGCGGCTCCCGAGCACGGTCGTGTGCACCTCGGCGGCCACGACCTGGCCGGCCTGGCCCCGGCCACCCGGACCGCGTCCCTGCTGGCCGAACCGCACCAGGTCCACCTGCTGGGAGCGACCGTGGGTGAGGCCCTCGACACCGGCCGACCCCTCGACCGGGAGGACGTCCTCGGCGCCGTCCGGTCCGCCGCGGCCCTCGACGTCCTCGACGCGCACGCGTCCGACGGGGCCGACCCGCTCGCGGCGGACCTGCTCGAGGACGGGCGCAACCTGTCCGGCGGGCAACGGCAGCGCCTGGCCCTGGCCCGGGCGCTGGCCGCCGACCGCCCCGTCCTGCTGCTGCGCGACCCGACCACGGCGGTCGACGCGGTCACCGAGGACGCGGTCGCCGCCGGCTTGCGGACCGCCCGCGCGGGCCGGGCCACGGTCGTCGTGAGCACCTCGCCACCGCTGCTCGCCCGCTGCGACCGCGTGGTGTTCGTGACCGCCGACGGCACGAGCCGCAGCGGGACCCATCAGAGCCTGCTCGCCGACCCCGGGCTGGGGGCGGCCTACGCCGCGGCGGTGCTGCGGTGAGCGCGGTGCTGCCCGTCGCCCCCGGTCGTCGCGCGCTGCGGGTGCTGGCGCGGACCGCCGCCGGGCACCGACGCCTGACCGCGGCGACCGTCGTGGCCGTGCTCGCCGCGAGCGCCGGCACCGTGGCCGCCCCCCTGCTGGTGGGGCGGGTGGTCGACGTGGTGGCCGCCGGTGACCGTGCCGGTCTGCCCCCGCTGGTCGTCGGGCTCGCGGTGCTCGCGGTGCTGGCCGCGGTGGCCACGGCGAGCGCCCAGCGCCTCAGCGAGCGGCTGGGGGCCACCGTCATGGCCGACCTGCGCGAGGACGTGGTCGACTCCGCGCTGCGGATGCGACCCGCGACCCTGGAGGCGGCGGGCAGCGGTGACGTCGCGACCCGGGTCACCGAGGACGTCGACCTGGTGACCTCGCAGGTGCCGCTGCTGTCCACGGTGACGACGTCGCTGGTGGTGGTCGTGTTCTCGACCATCGGTTTCGCGGCCCTGGACTGGCGGCTGGCCCTGGCCTTCGCGGTCGTCTTCCCGCTCTACGTCGTCACGCTGCGGGCCTACCTGCCGGTCGCCGGGCCCTTGTACGCGGCCGAGCGCCTCCGGGCCGGGGAACGCTCGCGCGTGGTCCTGGAGTCGTTGCACGCGCAGGCGACGGTGCACGCCTACGGGATGGGCGAGGCGCAGACGGAGCGCGTCCGGCAGGCCTCCCGTCGCGCCGCCGCGGCCGCCCGGGCCACGTTGCGGCCGGTCGTGCGCCTGTCGGTGTCGATGAACTCGGCCGAGGCGGTGGGGTTGGCGACCCTGCTGAGCACCGGGTTCTTCCTGGTGCGCGCCGACGTGGTCGGCGTGGGGTCGGTGACCGCGGCCGCGCTGCTCTTCCACCGGTTGTTCGGCCCGCTGGGCTCGTTGCTGATGTCCTTCGACGACGTGCAGCGGGCCGGGGCGGCCCTGACCCGACTGGTCGGGGTGGCCGACCTGCCCCGTCCCGCGACGGGGGCCGACCGCGCGCCCGACCGGCCCCTGGGGCTGCGGGCCCGCGGGGTCCACCACGTCTACCCGGGGACGCGGCACGACGTGCTGAGCGGGGTCGACGTCGACGTCCCGCCGGGGACGTCGCTGGCCGTCGTCGGGGGCAGCGGCGCGGGCAAGACGACGCTGGCCGCGATCCTCGGGGGTGTGTTCGAGCCCACCGCCGGGTCGGTGGAGCTGCTGCCGTCCGACGGGCCGGCGGTGCCGTCGACCGACCTGGACCCGGAGCAGTTGCGCGAGCGGGTCGCCGTCGTCGCCCAGGAGAACCACGTGGGCCGCGGTTCGGTCCGCGAGCACCTGACCCTGGCCGCGCCGACGGCGGACGACGACGATCTGCTCGCGGCGCTCGCCGCCGTGCACGCCGCGGACTGGGTGCGGGCCCTCCCCGCAGGGCTGGACACCCGCCTGGGTCCCGGTGAGCACCGGCTGACCGGGGCCCAGGAGCAGCAGCTGGCCCTGGCGCGCGTCGAGCTGCGCGACCCCGCGGTGGTGGTGCTGGACGAGGCGACCGCCGAGGCCGGATCGGCCGGGGCCCGGGACCTGGAGCGCGCCGCGGCCGCCGTGGTGCGGGGCCGGACCGCCGTCGTCGTGGCCCACCGGCTGACCCAGGCCGCCGCCTGCGACCGGATCGCGGTGCTGGAGGCCGGCACCGTCGTGGAGCTCGGGACCCACGCGGAGCTGCTGGCCGCAGAGGGACGTTACGCGCGGCTGTGGTCGGCCTGGTCCGCCGGAGCGGGTCAGCGCGCCTGACCCCCCACCCCCCGTGATCAAGGAATCCGCGGCGTCCCCCGCGCCGTTCGCCGCAGCACCCGATCGCGGATTCCTTGATCACGGGAGGGTGTGCGGGGGGTCAGACGTCGAGGACACCGTCCCGGGCCGCGGACGGCGGGGGCAGCCGGCGCGTCTCGACGTCCTCCCGCAGGAAGACCCCCGGCCACAGGGGCGGGCTGATCTGCCCCTGCTCGTCGAACAACGACCACGAGCGGCGCAGCCGGACGCCCGGGTGGCTGCGCAGCGCGAAGGTGCACTCGACCACGGTGGTGGGCCAGTCCCCCCGGAGCTCGACCCGGACGACGGAGCCGACCGCGTTGTCGACCCCGGGATCGGCCCCGAGGTCGAGGCGGAGCGCGGCGAGGGTCTGCCGCACGTAGGACGCCGCGGCGAGCGGGCGCGGGCCGAGCGGCCAGCCGTGATCGGCGACGTCCACCGCCGGCGGGGCGGGCAGGGCGCGCAGCGTTGCGTCCGCGCGCAGCCGGTGCGGGGCGAGGCCCGTCTCCCCGTCCCCCACCGGGTCCCCGAGGGTGGCGACCAGCACGTCGTCCGCCAGCAGCGCCACCGCCAGCACGTCGCTGCACCCGGAGGGGAAGAGCACGTCCACCCGGTCCGGTCCGAGACGTCGCGCCCGCACCCGGTCGTCGACCGGGTCCCGGCCCAGGGTCCAGTCCCGACCGCCCAGCGGGACCGTGGGGAGCAGGTCCCCCGCCTCCGGCTGCTCGTCGAGGAACCGGGAGCTCCAGCGCAGGGCCTGCAGCGCCTGCGAAGCCCGGACGGGTGCCACCGCCCGCCCCTCGGCAACCTGGAGCGCTGCGGGCCAGGCCCCCGCCGCGGGCAGGAACAGCCACCGGCGCGACCAGAGCACCTCCGAGGACCCCGCGCCGAGCGGGCGCAGCGTCCCCGGGGCGGTGTCCAGCCCGACCCAGGCGCCCTCGTCCGTCGCGACGACCTCGGCCACCGGGGCGTCCACGACGCAGCGGTGGACCGACCCGTCCCGGTCGACCCGGGCGACCGCGCCCCACCGGACGACGGGACCGACCGGCACCCGGTCGGACTCGACGAATTCCTGCGCCGGCGGCGCCGACGCGCACCAGGCGGCGGCCCCGGCCGCACCTCGGAGCCCCAGCCCGTCGGTCCACACCGCGTCCTCGACACCCGTCGGCCCGACCCGCAGCAGCGCCGACCCGTCACCGTGCTGGATCCAGAGGACGTCGGGACCGGCCGCCACGGTGGGTTCGGTGCGGGGCGGGGGCGGAGGGGGCTGCTCGGCCCAGGAGACGAGGTGTCGCAGCTGCGACGTCGTCGGGTCGAGAATCGCGGCCACCGGTCGGGCGTGGTCGAGCAGCCAGATCCCGGAGTCCAGGACCGCCAACCGGGCCGGTCGCAGGGGCCGGATCATCCGGCCGCGGGCGCCCGGTCCCCCGCGATGCTGCGCTCGACGTCACCGGTCTCCCCGGCCAGGGCCGCGGGCCGACCGAGGACGAGGGTGTAGGCCCCGAAGGCGACCCAGACGATCGCGCCGATCCCGATGCGGGCCCAGGTCGGCAGTCCGGAGGGGGTGACGAAACCCTCGACGAGGCCGGACACGAAGAGGACCACGACCAGGCCGAGCGCGATCCCCACCATGGCGCGTCCCTCGACCGCGAGGGATTCCGCCCGGGGCCGGGGACCGGGTGCGACCCAGGCCCAGAACAGTTTCATCCCGGCCCCGGCGGCCACGAAGACCGCCGTCAGCTCCAGCAGGCCGTGCGGGAGGATCAGCCCGAAGAACAACGCCCCGCGCTCGTTGTCGATCATCAGCCCGCCCTGCAGGCCCACGTTGAGGGCGTTCTGCAGCAACGCGAACGGGACGAAGACCCCGGTGATCCCGAGGGCGATGCAGGTCGCGGCGACCCAGGCGTTGTTGGTCCAGACCCGACCGGCGAAGGCCGCGGCGGCGTTCTCGGAGTAGTAGTCGGCGAAGTCGTTCTGGACGAGCTGGCGGATGTCCTCGTTGCTGCCGAACACCGAGGCCTGGGCCGGGCCGTTGCCGGTGATCCAGATCCCGGCGGCGACCGCGACCAGGACGGTGAACGCCGCGGCGCCCGTCGACCACCACCGCACCCGCCAGAGCGCGGCCGGGAAGCCACGGGTGAAGAACTGCCCGACGAGGCGCCAGCCGGGCGCGGAGGTCCCGGTCAGCCGGGAACGGGCCCGGGCCAGCAGCGTGGACAGTTCCTCGACCAGGACCGCGTCGGAGGACCCGGAGCGCAGCTGCGACAGGTGCGTCGCGGTGCGCTGGTACAGCACGACGAGTTCGTCGGTCTCGCCGCCGGTCAGCCGCCGTCGCCGGACCAGGGACCGCAGGCGCTCCCACTCGTGCGCGTGCACCACCCGGTACGCATCGACGTCCACGCGGTCAATCTACGCAGCCCCCGCGGGGTCGGCGGGAGCGCGCCGCGGCTCCACTCAGACGTGACGGCGCCGCCGCAGCCAGATCAGGGTGACCCAGGCCAGCGGCACCCGGCCCCAGAAGGTCAGCAGCCGGTGCAGGACGGCGGCCGACAGGGCCGCCCCGGTCGGGGTACCGACGGTGACCAGGGCCGCGAAGATCGCCGCCTCGGCCGCGCCGATCCCCCCGGGAACGGGGACCGCACCGGCCAGCGCCGAGCTGGCGACGATCACCAGCGGCAGCAGCAGCCAGGGCGGGGACTCCCCGAAGGCGAGCAGGCAGCACCCCAGCGTGGCCGCGAAGCTGCCCGGGACGAGCACGTGCCCGAGCGCGGCGACGGAGAGCCGACCCGGGTGGGTGAGGGTGGCGCGCAGCGGGGGCCAGGCCGCCCGCAGGGGCTGCAGGACCCGCTCGACCAGCCGCCGCCGCAGACCGGGGACGGCCAGCAGGGCCCCGCCGACCAGCAGCAGCGCCAGCAGGACCAGGCCCGCGGTCCGCACCGGCAGGATCTCGCCGAGCGCGTCGTCGCGGCCCGAGGCCAGCAGCAGGCCGGTGACCAGCACGGCGCTCGCCACCGCCGAGGTCGACTGGACGGCGGCGATGGTGGTGACCGCCTGCGGCAGCGTCACCCCCTGGCAGACGACGTAGCGGGCCATCAGGGCCAACCCGCCGGTGCTGGCCGGGGTGAGCAGGTTGGTGAACGTCGTGGCCAGCTGGGCAGCGCAGGTCCGCCAGAAGCGCAGGTGCACCGGGGAGAGCGCCACGAGGGAGACGACGTTGCCGACGATGGGCAGGAACGAGACGGCCAGCGCGGCGAGCACCCAGCGGGGGTCCGCTTCGCGCAGGCGGTGCCCGACGTCGGCGGCGCCGAGGCTGCGGACGACCACGACCAGGGCCACCAGGGTCGCGACGCCGATCAGCAACCGCCACCACCAGCGCAGCAGCCACGACCGCCAGGCGGGCCACGGCTCCCGGGTGCCCGGGCCGGACGCGTCGCTGCCGGTGGACGCGGGTCCGCCGGGCACGGGTCCGCCGGGCACGGGTCCGGTGGGCGCGGGACCCGGGGGCGAGGGGTCGGTCGGTGCTCCGGCGGCGGTCTCGTCGGTCGGCACGGCTCGATCGTCGCACCCGCGCAGCCCTGAGGAGGACCGCGGCCGGTTAGCGTGACGGAGGTGAGCGCCCCCCCGACCGCCGACGGCCGCGACCCGCTGTTCGGTCCCGACGCGGTCCGGCTCCTGGCCGAGGGCGGTCTGCCCCCGCTGCACGGCGACGTGGTGACCGGCGAGGCGGTCGTGCTGGGACTGCGCTCGGCGTCCTTCGCCTCGCGGTTGCTGGCCGCACTGATCGACGCGGTCGCCGTCCTGCTGGTGCTGCTGGGGGTGGTCCTCGGGGTCGACGCGCTGGACGGCGGACTGGACACCGCGGGCCTGCAGGCCGTGTGGCTGACCACGACCATCGGCTGCCTGGTCGGGATCCCCGTCCTGGTCGAGACGCTCACCCGGGGTCGCAGCCTGGGCAAGCTCGCCCTGGGGACCCGGGTGGTGCGCGACGACGGGGGGCCGGTCCGGTTCCGGCACTGCGTGGTCCGGGGACTGCTGGGGTTCTTCGAGCTGTGGGCCCTGCTCGGCTCGCCGGCCATCATCTGCTCGCTCATCAACGCCCGGGGCAAGCGGTTCGGGGACCTGCTGGCAGGGACCTACGTCATCCGCGTCCGCACCGGGCGCCCCACGCTGCCGTTGCCGCCGATGCCGCCGGAGCTGGCCGGGTGGGCCCGCAACGCCGACATCGGGCGGCTCCCGGACGGCACCGCGGTCGCGGTCCGGCAGTTCCTGACCCGGGCCGCGACGCTGCACCCGGCCTCGCGGGTGCAGCTCGGACGCGCCCTGGCCGACCTCCTGCTCACCCGGGTCGCCCCGGCGCCCCCGGCCGGCTGCGACCCGGAGTCGTTCCTGCTCGCCGTCCTCGTCGAGCGGCGCGACCGCGAGCTGCACCGGCTGCAGCGCCAGCAGCGGCGGACCGACGAGCTGGCCCGCTCGCTGCGGCGGGACTGAGACGACGGCACCGCCGCCCCCGGGCAACCCGGGGACGGCGGTGCGCGACCGGCTGAGCCGATTCAGCGGGGCCGGGTCAGTAGCGGTAGCCCTCGGTCTTGTAGGGGCCGGCCGGGTCGATGCCGAGGTACTCGGCCTGGGTCTTGGTGAGCTCGGTGAGCCGGACCCCGAGGGAGTCCAGGTGCAACCGCGCCACCTTCTCGTCCAGCACCTTGGGCAGCGTGTAGACGCCGATCGGGTAGGAACCGCCCTCGCGGGTCCAGAGCTCGATCTGGGCGAGCACCTGGTTGGCGAAGGAGTTCGACATCACGAAGCTCGGGTGCCCGGTCGCGTTGCCCAGGTTCAGCAGACGCCCCTCGGACAGCACGATCACGGAGTGGGCCGCGACCCCGTCGGAGGCCGGGATCCGCCACTCGTGCACCTGCGGCTTGATCTCGACGCGCTCCACCCCCGGGATGCGGGCCAGACCGGCCATGTCGATCTCGTTGTCGAAGTGCCCGATGTTGCCGACGATCGCCTGGTGCTTCATCCGCAGGATGTCGGCGGCCATGATGACGTCGCGGTTGCCCGTGGCGGTGATGAAGATGTCCACGCTGCCGACGACGTCCTCGAGCCGCGCGACCTGGAACCCGTCCATGGCCGCCTGCAGCGCGTTGATCGGGTCGATCTCGGTGACGATGACGCGCGCACCCTGGCCGCGCAGCGACTCCGCGCTGCCCTTGCCGACGTCGCCGTAACCGCAGACCAGGGCCACCTTGCCGCCGATGAGGACGTCGGTGCCGCGGTTGATGCCGTCGATGAGGGAGTGCCGGGTGCCGTAGGTGTTGTCGAACTTCGACTTGGTCACCGAGTCGTTGACGTTGATGGCCGGGAAGGGCAGGACGCCGTTGCGGTGGTACTCGACCAGCCGGTGCACCCCCGTGGTCGTCTCCTCGGTCACGCCCTGGATGCCCTCGGCGATCCGGGTCCAGCGCTGCGGGTCCTCGGTGAGGCTCGTGCGCAGCAGCTCCAGCACGACCTGGTACTCCTCGGAGTCGTCCTCGGTCGCGGCGGGCACGGCCCCGGCGGCCTCGAAACGCTTGCCCTCCAGGACCAGCATGGTCGCGTCGCCACCGTCGTCCAGGATCATGTTCGGACCGATGCGGTGCCCCTCGGCGTCGGTGCCCCAGTCGAAGATGCGGTCGGCCAGCGCCCAGTACTCGGGGAGGGTCTCCCCCTTCCAGGCGAAGACCGGGACCCCGGCCGGCGCCTCGGGCGTGCCCGTCCCGACGACGACGGCGGACGCGGCCGCGTCCTGCGTGGAGAAGATGTTGCAGCTGGCCCAGCGGACCTCGGCGCCGAGCGCCACGAGGGTCTCGATCAGCACCGCGGTCTGCACGGTCATGTGCAGCGAGCCGGCGATGCGGGCCCCGGCCAGCGGCTGGGACTCGGCGAACTCGGCGCGCAGGGCCATCAGGCCCGGCATCTCGTGCTCGGCGAGCCGGAGCTCGTGACGGCCGGCCTCGGCCAGGGCCAGGTCACGGACCTGGAACTCGAACGGCTGGTCGGTGGGGGTGTTCGTGGGCATGAAGATCCTCGGGTCGTCCTGGACAGGTTGACGTGGGTCTCCCGGCGCGGCCCCTCCGGGCCTCCATCGAGCTGTCGTCGCAGGCGGCATCACCGGACGTCGGAAGCTCCCACCAGGGTAACCGTCAGTCGAGACGGTCGCGCAGGTCGGCGACGTGGGGGGAGGTCGCCGGGTCGATCCCGGCCGCCAGGGCCAGGTAGGTCGCGGCGAAGTCGGTCCGGGCGATCAGCTCGGCGAGGCGGACCAGTGCCGGTCCCGGTTCGGCCACGACCTCGCTGACCCGCACGCCGGCGTCGGCCGCGGTCGTGGTGACGGCGTGCACGAGGTGGCGCTCCGCATCGGTCAGGGCCACCGGGGCGTCGCGCAGCACCAGCAGCTGCAGCCGGGTCCCCACCGGGTCGTCGAGGAAGGGGTCGGCGAAGACGTCGTCGGGCCGGGCGGCGAAGGGTCCCCCGAACGTGGCCACGATCTCGCTCGCGTCGTCGGGCAGGGCGCCCCCGACGGCCGGGACCCGTGCCGTGCGGGCCAGCATGGAGGCGCACCGACGGGCCGCGGCCGCGGTCAGGTCGGAGTCGGCCAGCACGACCGGAGCGGTCCCGCCCAGCTCCAGGGCCAGGGTCTTGGCCGGGTTCACGAACGGTTCGGTGGCCGGCTTGCAGGTCTCGGCGACCGCGTCGAGGCGGTCGGCGACCTCGGCCAGCACCCCGGTCGGCACCTTGACCAGGTCCAGGGCGTCCGCGGCCATCAGCACCGGGGTCAGCAGGGACCAGAGCGCGACCCGGGACGAACGCGAACCACCGGCGGCGCGCACCCCCTCGGCCGGGGAGACGTGCAGGTTGCCGACCCGGCCGCCGATCTCGGCCAGCGGGGACCGCGCGGCCCCGACGGTGAGCACGCGGGCCCCCCGCCGGGAGGCCTCGGCGGCCAGCTCGAGCGGACCGGGCGCGCGACCCGACATCGAGACCGCCACCACGACGTCGAGGGCCCCGATCCAGCTCGGCAGGCGCCCCCCGCGCCGGGCGACCACGGGGACCGGGCAGGTGCCCCCGGCCAGCGAGGTCAGCACGTCGGTCACCACGGAGCTGCCCCCGAGGCTGGCGATGAGCAGCGCCCGCGGCCGTCCGTCGGCGGCGAAGCGGGCCAGCCCCGCCTCCTCCGTGAGCCCGACCGACTCGCGCACCTGCGCCCCGGCCGAGGCGAGTCCGCGCAGCATCTGCGAGGTGTCGGCCCGGGCCAGCGCGTCCGCGTCGGCGAGCAGCGCCTCGTCGAGGGCGGTCACGCCCCGCCCCCGTCCGCGGCCAGCCCGCGGGCCTCGTCGGCGAGCAGGACGGGCACACCGTCCACCACCGGGTAGCGCACGCCGGCCCCGGTGGTGAGGACGACCTCCCCGTCGACCTCGACCGGGCCGCTGAGGGGGGCACCCGTCACCGGGCAGCGCAGCAGCGGGAGCACCCAGTCCTCCAGGCGCAGCCCGGGACCGTCAGGGCCGCCGCTCACGCCGCGGCCCCGATCAGGGCGAGCACGCGGTCCCGGATGCGTTCCATGGCGGCCGGGTCGGCCCCCTCGGCGTTCAACCGCAGCAACGGCTCGGTGTTGGAGGCCCGCAGGTTGAACCACCACCGCCCGCCCGGCTCGTCGGAGCCGGTGACGGTGACGCCGTCCAGGCGGTCGATCTCGACGGGGCGTCCGGCCGCCTCCTCCTCGGCGGAGATGGTGGCGACCACGGACTCGGTGACCGCCGAGGCGTCGGCGACGCGGGAGTTGATCTCTCCGCTGGCGGTGTAGCGCTCGTACTCGGCGGCCAGCTCCGAGAGGGGCCGGTCGGACTCGGCCAGGGCGGCCAGGACGTGCATGGCGGCCAGCATCCCGGTGTCGGCCGACCAGAAGTCCCGGAAGTAGTAGTGGGCGGAGTGCTCGCCGCCGAAGACGGCGTCCTCGTCGGCCATGCGCTGCTTGATGAAGGAGTGCCCCACCCGGGTCCGGACCGGACGCCCGCCGTCCTCGGTGACGATCTCGGGCACGGCCAGGGACGTGATCAGGTTGTGGATGATCACCGGCTCGCGGCCCGCGGCCAGCTCCTTGGCGATCTCCCGCCGCGCCACCAGGGCCGTCACCGCGCTGGGGCTGACCGGCTCGCCCTTCTCGTCGACGACGAAGCAACGGTCGGCGTCGCCGTCGAAGGCCAGGCCGAGGTCGGCCCCGGCCCGCGGCACGGCCGCCTGCAGGTCGACCAGGTTGGCCGGGTCGAGGGGGTTGGCCTCGTGGTTGGGGAAGGTCCCGTCGAGCTCGAAGTAGAGCGCGGTGACGTCCAGCGGCAGGGCGGGCAGACCGGCCGCGTCGCCCAGCACCGCCGGGACGGTGTGACCGGCCATGCCGTTGCCGGCGTCGACGACCACGCGCAACGGGCGGGCGCCGGACAGGTCGACGAGCGAGCGCAGGTGGGCGGCGTAGTCGCGCAGCAGGTCCGACTCCCCGACCGTGCCGCGCCGCCCCTCGCCCGCGGGCACGGCACCGGCGTCGAGCCAGGTCTGGGCCCGCTCGCGCACGGCGACGAGCCCCGTGTCCTGACCGACGGGACGGGCACCGGCCCGGCAGAGCTTGATGCCGTTGTACTCGGCCGGGTTGTGGCTGGCGGTGAACATCGCGCCGGGCACCCCGCGGGCGCCGCTCGCGTAGTAGAGGCCGTCGGTCGAGCACAGCCCGATGACCTCGACGTCGACACCGCGGGAGGCCAGTCCGTCGGCGAAGGCGGCGGACAGCGCGGGCGAGGACGGGCGCATGTCGTGGCCGACGACCGCACGCGCGGGCCCCCCGGCCGCCTCGGGGACCACGACGACCTCGGCGAAGGCGGCCCCCAGGGCCCGCACCACGCCCTCGTCGATCTGCTCGGGCACGAGGCCGCGCACGTCGTAGGCCTTGATGACGGTGCTCAGGTCCAGGGTCACGCTCGAAACCCTAGATGAGGACTCCGACACGGGGTGGGACAACCGTCGGCCGCCCGGGGCGGCGTGATCCGGTTCACCACCCCCGGGAGGACGGCCTCACTTCTTCCGGCTGCGCTCCAGCACGGCGTCGACGGTGATGGGGCCGGCGGCGGACTCCCAGGTGCGCAGCTCGCAGACGTGGCAGGAGACGAAGGTGACGGGGGTGCCGTCGGTGAGCGACATGAGCAGCTGGGTGATCCGCTCGCTGCCGCAGCCGGTGCAGGTGGACCGCTCGCCGCGGTGCTCGGCCTGGGTCAGCGACCCCAGGGGCATCTCGACCGGGGCGGTGCGGCTGCGCCGGGTCCGCCGGGGCGCGGGGACGGCGGCGGACGGGTTGGACGCGACGGCCACGGGTGAACCTCCGGGGGAGCAGGGGCGGACCTCTTCCCATCGGCCGCCCGACCCGCCACCTGAGTCGGCTCCCACCCCGGGCGTCACAGTCGCACCGGGAACCCGACGCCTACTGGCGGGGCAGCACCCGCAGGTGCGCCCGGCGCGCCTCGCCCGACCCACCGGGACCGCCGGCCGCGTCCAGGGGTCGGCTGGTCGGTGCGACCGCGGGCCGGTCCCGGACCGCCTCGGCGACGGCCAGGATGTCGTCGGCCGCGGTCGCGGCGTCGATCATCTCGGGGTTCAACCGGACCACCTCCCAGCCGCGCGGGGCCGTGAGCCGCTGGGCGTGCGTCGCGCACAGGTCGTAGCAGTGCGGTTCGGCGTAGGTGGCCAACGGTCCGAGGACGGCCGTGGAGTCGGAGTAGACGTAGGTGAGGGTCGCCACCGCGGCGCTGCCGCAGGCGGTCCGGGAGCAGCGTCGCTCCGGTGCCTGCCGACCGGTCCCGGTGCGCCCACCCTGGCCCGTCGTCGATCCTGACCTCGACGGGCTGGAACCGGGAGTGCTCACGCAGCGCACGTTACCCCTGCCGCCCGCGACCGCTCAGCGAGGACACACCCGACCCGGGGCCACCCCGCGGCGCCCCCGGACGACCCGCCCGCGCCCGTATCCTGCCCGGATGGGAGCTGGACGAGGGGTCGGTGGGCGCGGAGGACCGCGTCGACGCCACGCGCCCGCCTCGCCCGCGACCAGCGCGGGTGGTCGTCGGCGGCTGCGGCGCGACCGGCACGGGCGGGGGCTGCGGGGATCGTTGATCCCGCCGGCGCTGCCCGCCGCACGCACCCGCGCCGAACGCTTCGACGACCTGGTCCTGGACGCGGTCGAGCTGCTCGAACGCCGCTGGGCCGCCGAGCTGGCCGGGGTCGAGTTCGCGGTGGAGGACGTCCCGCCGTCCGACCCGGCACCCTGGGAGGACGACGCCGTCCCTCTCGGTCGGCTGTTCCCCTCCGACGGCCGGCACCCGGCCCGCGTGGTCGTCTACCGGCGACCGGTGGAGACCCGGGCCGAGGACGACGACCTGGACGACCTGGTGGCCGACGTCGTCGTGCAGCAGGTGGCCCACCTGCTGCAGCTGGACGTGGAGGACGTCGATCCCCGCTACGGGGACTGAACGGGGTCCCGGCCGGCGCCGCCGGCCCGCCCCGTCAGGAGATCTGGCGCTTGAGGCGGCGACGCTCGCGCTCGGAGAGCCCGCCCCAGATGCCGAAGCGCTCGTCGTTGGCGAGGGCGTACTCCAGGCACTCCTGCCGGACGTCGCAGGACATGCAGACCCGCTTGGCCTCGCGGGTGGAGCCGCCCTTCTCGGGGAAGAACGCCTCGGGGTCGGTCTGGGCGCAGAGGGCGAGCTCCTGCCAGCCCGGGTCCTCCGGGGTCAGCCCGGTCAGACCGGTGAACCCGGAGAGCGTGAACTCGTCCTCCTCGACCCCGTCGTCGGCGTCCTCGTCGTCGAGGGAGTCCGCGGACGGGGCGGGCAGGACGGGGGTGCGGAGGAGTTCGAGCCGGTCGGGGCGGGGCGCGTCGAGCAATGCCAGCTCGGGTCGCTCCAGGGCGGCGTCGGTGACCGGGTGCAGCCGGACGACGGTCCCGTCGTCCCAGGTGTCCTGCTGGTTGTGCTCGTGCACGTGATCCTCCACTGGCTGCTCGCTCACGGCCAACACTTGACTACCCGCTGTGATGTCTCGGTCACGGAATGACCCTACCGGTGGAATTACACGCGTGTCGTCCCTCGGAGTCAAGCTGGTCGTGCTAGTTGCGGGGCGTTCACCGGCGTGTCGTTCCGAGGAGCGCCACCAACACCCCATCGACCCCCTGCGTCACGCCATTCTCACCCTCCGTGACCGCTCTGGGCGGGGCCGCCGCCGCGTCACCCCGCCCGTTCCCCCACCGGAGCGCCGGTGGGCGAGACTGCGGGGGTGAGTGCCGGAACCCCGTCGACCGTCCCTGCCGAACCCCCGGGTCTCGCCGTCACGGCGCTCGCGGGCGGAGTCGGGGGGGCCCGCTTCCTCCGGGGCCTGCTCGCGGCGCTGCGGACCTCCGAGGACCCGGCCCGGCAGCGGGCGCGGGTCACCGTGATCGGCAACACGGCCGACGACATCACCCTGCACGGCCTGCGGATCAGCCCCGACCTGGACTCGGTCATGTACACGCTGGGCGGTGGCATCGACGAGGTGCGCGGCTGGGGCCGGTCGGCGGAGACCTCCGGGGTCGCCGACGAGCTCGCCGCCTACGGCCGGACCCCGGACTGGTTCACCCTCGGCGACAAGGACATCGCCACCCACGTCGTGCGCACCCAGCTCCTCGCCGAGGGGGCCACCCTGTCCGAGGCCACCCGGGTCCTCTGCGAACGCTGGCGGCCCGGGGTCGACCTGCTGCCGATGACCGACGACCCGGTCCAGACCCACGTCGACCTGGCTCCCGTCGCCGCGTCCGACCGTCCCGCGGACGCCGGCGAGGCCGGCGACCGCCGCGTGCACTTCCAGGAGTGGTGGGTCCGGCTGCACGCCGCCGTCCCGGCCCGGGCGATCGTGCCCGTCGGGGCGGCGGACGCCCGGCCCGCCCCCGGCGTACTGGCCGCCGTCCGGGACGCCGACGTCGTCGTCCTGCCCCCGAGCAACCCGGTGGTCTCGATCGGCACCATCCTGGCCGTCCCCGGGATCCGGGAGGCCCTGCGCACCACGGCCGCCCCCGTGGTCGGCGTCTCCCCGGTCATCGGGGGCTCACCGGTGCGGGGCATGGCCGACGCCTGCCTGGCCTCGATCGGGGTGCCCACGACGGCCGGGGCCGTGGCCGGGCTCTACGCCGACTTCCTCGACGGCTGGCTGGTCGCGCCCGAGGACGTCGGGGGCGTCGAGGCGCGGCCCGGACTGACGGTGCGGGGGCGCCCGCTGCTCATGTCCTCCCCCGCGGCCACCCGGGCGCTGGGGGCGGCAACCCTCGACCTGGCCCTGGAGCTGCGCGCCCCCGAGGCGGCGGCGTGAGGCGCGCGCACCCCCTGCAGGTCCTCGGTCTGACCGGGATCGGCGAGGTTCCGCGCGGGGCCGACCTCGCCGCGCTGCTGGTGGAGTCCCTGCACGCGCAGCGGGCCGGACTGGCCGACGGCGACGTGCTGGTGGTCTCGAGCAAGGCCGTGTCCAAGGCCGCGGGGCTGCTCGCCCCGCCCGGGGACCGCGACGGCGTGGTGCTCTCCCAGAGCCGGCGCACCGTCGCCGCCCGCCGCGGGCCGACCGGGGTCACCCGCGTCGTCGAGGCCGTCGCCGGCCCGGTCATGGCGGCGGCCGGGGTCGACGCCTCCAACGTCGGTCCTCCCGGGGCCGATGGCGAGGAGGCCCTGCTCCTGCTGCCGGCCGATCCCGACGCCGCCGCCCGCGAGCTGCGGGCGCGGGTGCGGGCGCTCACCGGGGTCCGGGTGGCGATCGTCGTCAGCGACACCGCGGGCCGGCCCTGGCGCGAGGGCCAGACCGACTTCGCCCTGGGCTGCGCCGGGCTCGTGGTCTGCGAGGACCTGCGCGGCACCACCGACGCCGACGGACGCGTCCTGGCCGTGACGGCACGGGCGCTCGCCGACGAGGTGGCCGCCGCGGCCGACCTGGTCAAGGGCAAGAGCGCGGGCATCCCCGCCGCCCTCCTGCGCGGGCTGGCCGCGATCGTCACCGACGAGGACGGTCCCGGGGCCGCCCTGCTGCTGCGCGAGGCGCGCGCCGACTGGTTCCGCCTGGGCCACGTCGAGGCGGTCCGGGCCGCGCTGGGCTCCACCGACGCCGAGCCGCCGGGTGTGGGGGCCGACCCGCTGCCCGACCGGTTGCGCCGCGTGGCGCAGGTCGCGGGCGCGGCGGGCGGGGAGTGCGTCCTCCGCGAGGACCGGCTGCACCTCCTCGCGGAGAACCAGTTCGCCCTGGGCGCGCTCGCCCAGCGGGTGCTCGCGGCGCTGTGGACGGAGGACCTCGTCGGTCGCCTCGACCACGACACCCCGCGCGGTGGGCTGCGCGGCAAGCGCCGCTCCCCGGCGCACGTCGTGGTCCGGGCCGAACCCGTCGGCTGAGCCGGGGGCCGCTCAGCGCCGGACGGCGCGGTTGGGCGTGTGGGTGGGCAGCGTCATCCGCGGGGCCAGCCGCGGCCGACGGTGACCGGCCAGTTCGAGCAGCCGCTGCACCCGGTAACGGTGACCCCGGTAGACCTCGATGACCTCCGCGCACCCGGCGTCGTCGAGGACCTCCCCGACGAGGGCGTGGGACACGTTCTTGGCCACGTGGTAGTCGCCGAAGCTGAAGGCGTCGGCGTGCCCGTGCGCGCGTTGGCGCACCTCGGCCGAGGTCCAGACCCCGACGCCGGGCAGCGAGCGCAGGGCGCGGTCGGCGTCGTCGGGCGCCAGGTCGAGGGTGCGTTCCAGCCCGGCCGCCCGCGGGGCGGCGACGATCGTCACCCGGCGCCGGCGCAGCTCCACGCCCGCCGCCAACCAGTCCCAGCTGGGGATGCGACCCCAGCCCTCGGGGGTGGGGGGCAGCAGCAGGGGCACCGGGCCCGGAGCGGGCTCACCGTGCTTGCGCAGCAGGAACCGCCAGGCCGCGAAGGCCTCCAGCCCGGTGACGACCTGCTCCAGGGCCGAGGCGGACAGGGCCTCGAACACCGCGCGGGTCCGGGGCACCCGCCAGTGCGGGTGGGCCTTCCAGGCGGCGACGAGGGCGGGGTGCGCGGGGACGAAGTCGGCGACGTCCCGGTCGGCGTCACCCAGCAGCTCGGGCACGCCGTCGAGGGCCCACTCCGCCCCGGGACCCCACGCCTCGGCCCGGACCTCTCCCGCGGCCGGGTCGGGCCGCACCCGCAGGGTCACCGGACCAGCAGGCGTCCGGGTGGCCCGCCAGACGGAGCCGTCGGCGTCCGCCCGCCACGTCGGGTCGCCCCCGCCGCGACGCAGCGGGGAGAGGATCGTGCGGACGGGGACCGGCCGCCCCGGTCGCCAGCGCAGGCTCCGGGGCTCCGTAGCCGACGGGCCCGGCGGGGTCGGCGGGGTCGGCGGGGTCGGCGCGCTCGGACCCCCGGGACTCACACGCCTACGGTAAGCCGCCGCCGCCGCTGCCGGACCACGGTCGCCGCCGCGGCCGGCGCCGGCCGCCGGGTCACCAGGAACGACCCGGCGATGACCAGCGCGAACCCGGCCACGGTCCAGACGGTGACCCGCTCGCCGAGCAGGAACGCCCCGGCCAGCACCGCGACGAGGGGGTTGACGTAGACGAAGGCGAGGCCGCGGACCGGGCCGATCTCGTTGACCAGCGCGAACATCGCGACGAAGGCGAACGCCGTGCAGACGACCGCGAGCACGCCGACGGAGACCAGGACCTCGGTCGAGGGCAGGGTCGCGGGCAGCCCGCCACCCAGCGCGACGAGCGGGACGGAGCCCAGGGCGGCCGTCCCCAGCGCGACCGTCATGACCGGCAGGCCGGGCAGGTCGGAGAGCTTGCGCGCCAGGATGGCCGGACCGATCGCGTACCCCACCACGACGACGGCCACCTCGGCCACCGCCCCCAGGCTGGACCCGGCGACGTCGAGACCGACCAGGGCGGCGACCCCGGCGGTGCCGAGGGCCAGACCGATCCAGCCCGGAGCCCCGAGCTGCTCGGCGCGGCCGGTGAGGGCGGCGATCGCGACCCCCACGACCGGGACGGCGGAGATCAGCATGGCCGTGGTGGAGCTGGGCAGGTCCTGCTCGGCCCGGGTCAGGAAGATCCACGGCACGACGATCTCGACGACCGCGTAGAGCGCGATGACGGGCCAGCGCCGCAGCACGGCGGGCAGCGCGGCCCGGTCGGCGCGGCGGAGCAGCACGAGCGGCAGCAGCACGAGGGCCGCGACCCCGGTCCGGGCCAGCACCAGCAGCGCCGGGCTCAGCTCTTCCCCCGCGACCTTGATGAGCAGGTAGGGGATCCCCCAGGCGAGGCTGAGGAGGGCGAAGAGCAGAGCGGCACGTCGGGTCACCCGTCGATCGTGCTTGCCAGCAAGCATTAAGTCCAGCAACAATCCGTGCATGTCATTCGACAGCGAGGGCTTCACTATCGACCTCCGCCGCATCCGGTTGCTGCGCGAGGTCGACCGGCGGGGGACGGTCGCCGCCACCGCGGCGGCGATGCACCTGACGCCGTCGGCCGTGTCCCAGCAGCTCGCCGGGCTCGCGCGCGACCTCGGGGTCCCCCTGCTGGCCAAGCAGGGTCGCGGGGTCCGCCTCACCGGGCAGGCCCGGGTCCTCCTGCGGCACGCCGACGCCGTGGCCGAGCAGCTCGAGCGCGCGCGGGCCGACCTCGCGGCCTTCGACGACGGCCTCGTGGGCGAGGTCCGGATCGGTGCGCTGGCGACGTCCATCGACGCGGTCGTGGCCCCGGCGCTGCGCCGGTTGCGCGCCGACCGCCCCGGGCTGCGGCTGCTGGTGCGCGAGCAGCAGCCCATCGACGCCCTGGCCGAGCTGGACTCGGGAGCCGTCGACGTCATCGTCACGGTCGACCACCCCCGCTCGCCGACCCGCGGCGACGCGCGCTACGACCGGGTCGACCTGCTGCACGACGTCCTGGACGTCATCGTCGACACCGGTCACCCGCTCGCGGGCCGCCGCACCGTCGACCTGGCCGAGCTCCGCGACGACGTGTGGATCGCCGGGCGCGACGACGACGCCTGCGAGCAGGTGTTCACCGGCGCCTGCGCGGCCGCGGGCTTCACCCCCGACATCCAGCACTTCACCCACGAGTACGACGCCCTGGCCGCCCTGGTCGCGGCCGGGGCCGGCGTGGGCCTGATCCCCCGCCTCGCCCTCCCGCTGCGCCAGACCGATCTCGCGATCCTCGAGATCACCGGGACCCCACCCGCGCGCTCGGTCTACGCCGCGACCCGGGCCGGGCGGACCACCGACTCCCCCACCGCGGCCGTGCTCACCGCCCTGCGCGCGGTCGCGGCCGACCGCCCCGACGCCTTCTCCCCGCACGTCTCCGGCTGACGGCAGCCCTCCCCGGCACCCCGACCCCGCACCGGCGCCCGCCCCCCCACCCCGTCCCCCCGTGATCAAGGAATTTCTCCCTCCCGCCCCGTGCGCCACGCCGGGCGACCGGGGCCGGATTCCTTGATCACGGGAAGGATGACGAGGGGCGTCACCGCGGGACGGGGGTTCCCTGCCGACCGTGCAGCAGGCAGGCCGCCGAGCGGCCGGGGCCGACGGGCTGCCGGGCCGGGTCCACCTCGGCGCAGGCGTCGAACACCTCCGGGCAGCGCGTCCGGAACCGGCACCCGCTCGGGACCCGGGCCGCCGAGGGGACGTCCCCGCTGAGCACGACCCGCTCGCGGGTCCGTTCCAGCGCGGGGACCGGGACGGGGACGGCCGAGAGCAGGGCCTTGGTGTACGGGTGCTGCGGGTCGGTGCTCACCTCCTCCGCCGGGCCGACCTCGACGACCCGCCCCAGGTACATCACGGCGATGCGGTCGGAGACGTGCCGCACCGCGGCCAGGTCGTGGGAGACGAACAGGTAGGTCAGCCCCAGCTCCTGCTGCAACCGCGCGAGCAGGTTCAGCACCTGGGCCTGCACCGAGACGTCGAGGGAGGCGATGGCCTCGTCGCAGACGACGAACTCCGGGTTACCCGCCAGCGCCCGGGCGATCCCGACCCGCTGCCGCTGCCCGCCGGAGAACTCGTGCGGGTAGCGGGAGGCCACCGAGGGGTGCAGCCCGACGAGGTCGAGCAGCTCAGCGACCCGACCCCCCCGGTCGCGGCCGTGCAACCCGTGCACGACGAGCGGTTCGGCGACCGTCTGCCCCACGGTCATCCGCGGGTCCAGGCTGGCGTAGGGGTCCTGGAACACCATGACGGCCCGGCGCCGGAAGGCCCGCAGCGCGCGGGTCGAGGCCGCGGTCAGGTCCTCGCCGTCGAACTCGACCCGGCCACCGGTGGGTTCCACCAGCCGCAGCAACGCGTTGCCCAGGGTCGACTTGCCGCACCCCGACTCCCCGACCAGGCCCAGGGTCTCCCCGCGACGGATCTCCAGGTCGACCCCGTCGACGGCCCGGACCGTGCCCACGGTCCGACGTCGCAACCCCGAGGAGCGGACCGGGTAGTGCACCTGCAGGTCCGTGGCCCGGACCAGGACGTCGTCCATTCAGGACACCTTCCCTTCGGACGAGCAGAACGTCGCGGCCCGGTGCGGTCGTCCCGGCCGGGACCCGCCCCGACCGGCGACCTCCTGCAGCGGAGGCTGCTCGTGCTCGCAGCGCGGGTCCGACCGCACCGGGCAGCGCGGCCAGAACACGCAGCCCGGGGGCAGGTCGGTCGGCGGCGGCGGGGTTCCCGGGATCGCCACCAGGTCCGACCGGCCCACCGCCGCGGTCCGGGCCGGCAACGATCCGAGCAACCCCCGCGTGTAGGGATGGGCCGAGGCCTCGAACACGTCGTCCACGCCCCCGTCCTCGATGCACCGACCGCCGTACATGACCAGCACGCGGTCGGCGATCCCGGCCACGACCCCGAGGTCGTGCGTGATCCAGACGACTCCCGTCCCGTGCTCGGACTGCAGGCCGGCCACGAGGTCGAGGATCTGCGCCTGCACGGTCACGTCGAGCGCGGTGGTCGCCTCGTCGGCCACCAGCAACCGGGGTTCTCCGGCCAGCGCGATCGCGATGACCACGCGCTGCCGCATGCCGCCGGACAGTTCGTGCGGGAACCGGTCCAGGACCCCGCGGGGATCCGGCAACCCGACCTCGGCGAGCAGTTCCGCCGCCCGTTCCCGGGCCTGCCGTCGCGAGGGGACCCGGCGATGGGCCAGCAACCCCTCGGCGACCTGCCGCCCCACGGTGAGGACCGGGTTCAACGACGTCATCGGGTCCTGGAACACCATGCCGATCCCGTTGCCGCGCACCGAACGCAGCTCGGGTTCGGTCAGGGTCAACAGGTCCCGGACCCGGTCGCCGTCGTGGAACCGGGCGGACCCGGTCACCGTCGCCGTCCCCGGCAGCAGCCCGAGGAGGGCCGCCACGGAGACGCTCTTGCCGCTGCCCGACTCCCCGACCACCGCGACCGTCTCACCGGGGGCCACGGAGTAGCTCAGCCCGTTCACGACCGACGCGACCCCCCGGGGGGTGTCGATGCGGACCCGCAGGTCCTCCACCTCGAGGACGTTCACGCGCGTTCCTCCCCCGCGACGGTTCCGGCACCCCGGGCGCGGCGCCGGCGCGAACCCCGGCCCCGGAACCGGGCGGCCTCCAGGGCGCTGCGCTGCTGCGGGTCGAGGACGTCGCGCAACCCGTCGCCGAGCAGGTTGAAGGCCAGCACCAGCGCCACGATGGCCAGGCCCGGGAACACCGCGATCCACCAGGCCAGGTCGATGTAGTCGCGCCCCTCGGACAGCAGGACCCCCCACGAGGGTTGCGGGGGCTGGGTGCCGAGCCCCACGAACGACAGCGCCGCCTCGGCCAGCACCGCGAAACCCAGGCTGACCGACGTCTGCACGATGATCGGCGGTGCGGCGTTGGGCAGCACGTGGCGGAACAGCAGCCGGGCGTCACCGGCCCCGACCGAGCGGGAGGCCCGGACGAACACCTGCTCGCGGACCCCGAGGACGGCGGCCCGGGTGACCCGGGCGAAGACGGGGGTGTAGGTGATCCCGATGGCGATCATCGCGTTCGTGGTCCCCGGACCCAGGATCGCGATGACGGCGATCGCCAGCAGCAGGGCCGGGAACGCGAACAGCACGTCCATGCAGCGCATCAGGACGGTGTCGACCCAGCGACCGTAGAAACCGGCGAGCAGACCGACCAGCGTTCCGGCGACGAGGGAGACCCCGACCGCCACGGCCCCGACCTGCAGCGAGACCTTGGCCCCGAGGATCACCCGGGAGAGCACGTCGCGCCCGAGGTCGTCGGTGCCGAACCAGTGCCCGGGACCGGGCGGCAGCAACCGGTTCGCGATGTCCACCTCGTTGTACCCGGTCGGGGCGAGCTGCTCGTCGAACAGGGCGAGCACCACCACCCCGACGAGCACGACGGACGCGAACAGCGTCGGCGGGGACGACAGCAGCAACCGCAGTCCGGAGCCGAACCGGTTCTGCGGCGGACGGACCGGGGCCGCGTCGGGGTTCGTGGTCGCGGTCATACGGTGATCCTCGGGTCGAGCCGGGTGTAGAGCAGGTCCACGACGAGGTTCAGCACGAGGAACACCACCGCGAACAGCAGGACCGCCCCCTGCAGCAACGGGTAGTCGCGGGACTGCACGGCCTGCAGGGCGAGCTGGCCGAGCCCCGGCCAGGCGAACACGATCTCCACCACGACGACCCCGGAGAGCAGGTAGGCGAGCTGCACCCCGGTGACGGTCACCAGCGGCAGCAGCGCGTTGCGCAGGACGTGCCAGTTCAGCACCGCGCGCGGCGGCAGGCCCTTGGCCCGCGCGGTCCGCACGTGCTCGGCCCCGAGCGCCTCCAGCACGCTGGACCGGGTGAACCGGGTGAGCACGCTGCCGGTCACCAGACCCGTCGTGACCGCGGGCAGCACCAGCGCGTGCGCCCACCCGGCCGGGGAGTCGGTGAAGGGGACGTACCCACCGGCCGGGAACCAGCCGAGGGTCCCGGCGAAGAGCAGGATGAACATGATCCCCATCCAGAACTCCGGGACGGAGATCCCGATCTGGGAGAGGACCGTGCTCGCCCCGTCCACCACCGAGCGCGGCCGCAGGGCCGAGAGCGTGCCGAGCGGGACCGCGATGAGCAGGGCCACGACGAGGGCCGCCCCGGCCAGCGACAGCGTCGCGGGCAGGCGTTCCAGGATCAGCAGGGTGACCGGCTCCCCGGAGCGGAAACTCACCCCGAGGTCCCCGGTCACCGCCGAGGTGATCCAGCTGAGGTACTGCACGACCAACGGGTCGTCCAACCCCGACCGCTCCCGCAGCGCGTCGTAGGTCGCCTGGTCGAACCGCGTCCCCAGCGCGAGCCGGATGGGGTCGCCGTCCACCAGGTGGACGAGGGAGAACACGGCCACGGAGACCCCGAGCAGCACGACGACCGCCTGCGCGGTGCGCCGCAACGCGTACCCGGTCACGACGGCAGGGTCACGGTCTCGAGGTTCACCGCCTTGTCGGCCCGGACCTCGTACCCCTCGATCCCGGGTTTCCAGGCCTGCACCACGTCGGGGTTGTAGAGGTACACGTAGGAGGCGTCGTCCACGATCTGCCGGGCCGCCTGACCGTACAGGTCCTTGCGCGTGCCCTGGTCGGTCTCGGTGGCGGCCCGGTCGAGCAGGTCGTCGGTCACCGGGTTGGAGTACCCCTGGTAGTTGTTCGACCCGTCCGTGCGGTGCTGGGAGTGGTAGAAGTCGTAGGGGTCGATGTTGCCCAGCCACCCCAGCATGAACGCGTCGAAGTCGCCGCGGCCCTGCCGGTCCAGCCACGCGGCGAAGTCCTCGGTCTGGATCTCGACGCGGACCCCCAGCGGCTCCAGCTGCGCGGCCAGCACCTGGGCGGCCGTCACGGTCTCGGGGTACTCCGAGGTGACCATCAGTCCCATCGTCAGCGGCAGGCTCACGCCCGCCCCCTCCAGGAGTCCCTTGGCCTTGTCCACGTCGCCGGTCCAGGGCGCGTAGTCCTCGTACCAGAACGAGTCCTCGGGGATCGCCGTCTGGTTGGCGCGGGCGGCGTCGAACCGGGCCGCCTCGGTGACGGCGGCGCGGTCGACCGCCTCGGCGACCGCCCGACGGACCTCGACGCGGTCGAAGGGAGCCTTGCGGCAATTCATGGCGAAGTACCAGTAGTCGACGCTCGCGACCCGGCCCAGTTCGACGCGGTCGTCGGAACCCAGCGCCTCGACCTGCTGCGGCGGGACGTTGTCGGTCCACTGCACCTGGTCGGTCTGCACCGCGGTGAGCGCGGCCGAGGGTTCGGTGATGAACCGGAACGTGACCCCGGTCAGGGTCGGCGCGTCGCCCCAGTAGTCGTCGAACCGTTCCAGGTTCACCTCGCTCGCCGAGGTGGCGGTCAACCGGAACGGACCGGTCCCGTCGGCCTGCGTCGTGAGCGTCGCCTCGTCGACCCCGCGCGGCAGGATCGCCATGCCCTTGAACCCGCCGAGCTGCGACAGCAGCGACGGCGTCGGGCTGCTCAGCGTGAGGACGACGGTCCGCGGGTCGGGGGCGGTGACGTCGGCGACGGTCTCGAAGCGGAAGGCGTTGGCCAGCTGCTGGTCGATGATCCGCTTGTAGGAGAACACCACGTCCTCGGCGCCGAACTCGGCCCCGCTGTGGAACGTCACCCCGTCGCGCAGGGTGAAGGTCCAGGTGAGCTGGTCGTCGCTGGTGGTCCACTCCGTGGCCAGCGAGGGTTCCATCGTCAGATCGTCGGCGGAGGGGACCACGAGGGTGTCGTAGACGTTCTCCAGCACCTGGAAGGTCGGGTACGCCGTCGACTTGTGCGGGTCGTACTGGTCGGGCTGGGCCGAGATCGCCGCGACGAACGCGGCCGCCCCGCCCGATCCGTTCCCGGTGTCCACCCCCTCCCCCGTGCTGCAGGCGGCGAGGGCGAGGGGCGAGGCTCCGAGGCCCGTGAGGATCGTGCGGCGGCGCATGAGCCACTCCGTCCCGGGGCCGGGACGAGCCCGGCCCCGTCGTGTCGGCCAGCCGTGGCAACGGCGGTCCCGGGCCGGTTGCCCGGGAGGGGGTCGCGCCCGACCCTGCCGAGAATCGGCGCCCGGCACCAATCGGGAACGCCGTCCGACCCGGTTTCGTGATCGGATCGACACCCGCCGCCGGGTCGTCCGGACGTCCTCGCGAGACGTCAGCCGGCCGCCACCGGAGCGATCGAGGCGGCCAGCCCGGGCAGGTCCAGCAGCCGGAGCAGGGGTGCGCCCGACGGGCCGAGCTGCACCAACCGGTCACGCCCCTCGGCGGCCGCGTCCGCGTCGGACTCGACCCAGGAGGCCCGGGCGATGTCGTCCAGGCTGTCCACCACGAAACCGGTCCGGCTGCCGCCACCGGCCTCGCGGACCAGGACGACGACGCCCGTCCCGGCCGGCACCTCGCCCCGCCCGAGCAGGACCGCGAGGTCGACGAGCGGGACCACCTCGTGCCCGACCAGCAGCACCCCGCGACCCGCGGGGTGGTGCGGCCAGGCCAGGGTGGTCGCGGGGCAGGGCATGACCTGGTCGATGTCGGTGAGCGGCACCACCATCCGGGTACCGGCCCGCAGGACGACCAACGGTTCCCCACCCACCCCGCCGCCGGTGATGCGGGCGGTCGGGTCCGTCGCGGTCAACGGCGGGGCCCCGCTGTCGGTGTTGAGGGCCGCCAGCGCGGTCAGGTCGGGGTCGGCGAGCACGGCGGCCACGTCCAGGACCAGGGCGTCTCCGAGGTCCGTGCGGGCCACGGCGGCGACGAGGCCGCCCGACCCCGAGCGGGGGAAGGGGACCAGGTCCTCCGTCCCGAGCCGGACGATCTCCAGCACCTGGGCGAACTTGAGCGCCAGCAACCCGGTCTCGGCCCGCACCAGCAGCGCCTGCGTGTCCTCGCCCGGGTCGGTGCCGGGCAGTCCCAGCAGGGGCAAGGGGTCGACGACGGCCACCCGGACGTCGCCGTAGTCGGTCACGCCGACGCAGGCCCCGCCGCTGAGCTGGGAGGGCTGCGGGCTGAGCCCCGGCAGCGTCGTGTGCACGTCGGCCACGTCCACCGCCAGCAGCACCGGCTCTCCGTGGACGGGGCGGCAGCGCACCAGGAGCAGCGCCGGGCCGGAGCCCGGGGGCCGACCCGTCGACCGCGGGTCCCCCTCGGGCGTGCCGGGTCCCGGGTCGGCCAGGGCGACCGCCACCACGCCCGGTCGGGCGAGCACGGCGGCCGGGTCGAGCAGGCTGCCGACCCGACCGGACTCCGGGCAGACGAAGGTCGCGGTGGTCAGCGCGGCGAGCCCCCCCGCGCCCACCACGACGCGGGTGGGCACGGGTTCCACGAGGGTCACGTCGTGCACACCCTCGACGAGCAGTCCCACGGCGAGACCCTCGTGGGCGAGGACCACCACGACGTCGGCCTCCCCGCGCGTCGGTCGGCCGTCCAGACCGGCCGGGTCGAGCACCGGCAGGACGTCCCCCCGCAGCGACATCGCGCCCACGACCCCCGGGCCGGACGCGGCCAGCGCGTCCCACCGGGGTGGGCGGGGCACGACCTCGCGCAGGCAGTCGATCGCGAGCCCCACCAGCGCACCGTCGATCCGCAGCAACCCGACCCGGATCGAGCGGTCGGGATTCACGAGCGGCTCGGCGTCGCCGAGATGGCGCTGGTGCGGACGGCCAGGTCGCGGATGAGGGTCCGGACGACGGCGGAGGTGTCCTGCTGCTGCCGGGTGGACTCCGCGATCGCCGCGATGGCCTCCGACGTGGCCGCCACCGCCTCCACGATGTGCTCGAACGCGGTCTGCGCCTGACGCGAGACCTCCGCCCCCTGCACGACGCGGGTCTCGGACTCCCCGATGAGTTCCGCGATCTGATCGGCGGCCGCCGAGGATCGCTCGGCCAGCTTGCGGACCTCGCCCGCGACGACCGAGAACCCGACCCCGTGCTCCCCGGCCCGCGCCGCCTCGATCGAGGCGTTGAAGGCGAGCAGGTTGGTCTGCCCCGCGATGTCGCCGATGACCCGGACGATGTCGGCGATCGCCGCCGAGGACTTCCGGATGAGTTCGATCGCCTCCAGCGAGCTCTTCAACGAGGTGAACCCCGTCTCGGCGCTGGTGTGGGTCCGGCTCGCCAGGTTGGAGGCCTGGTGGGCGTTGCCGGCGACCTGGTCCACCGACTGCGACAGCTCGGTGATGGTCTCGTTCATCTCCCCGCTCTTGGCCAGGATGAGCTGCTCCAGCTCCGCCTGCGCGGTCACGTCGTAGGCGTACTTGACGATCTTCACGGGGCGCCCGCGCAGGTCGAACACCGGGTTGTAGGTGGCCTGGATCCACACCGGTCGATCGAACTTCCCGACCCGGTGGAACCGTCCAGCGATGACGTCGCCCTTGTTCAGCCGCAGCCAGAAGTCGCGGTACTCCGCGGAGATCCGGTACTCCTGCGTGCAGAACAGGCTGTGGTGCTGCCCGGTGATCTCCTTGAGGGAGTAGCCCATCGTGCGCAGGAAGTTCTCGTTGGCGGTGAGGACGTGCCCCTCGAGGTCGAACTCGATGACGGCCTGGCCACGGTCGATGGCCGAGACCCGGCTCTTGAACTCCGCGTTGGCGACGGTGGCGGCGGTGACGTCCGAGGCGTACTTGACGACCTTGAGCGGTCGCCCGTCGGCGTCGAGGATGGGGTTGTAGGTGGCGTGGATGAAGACGTCCGCACCGTCCTTGGTCACCCGGCGGTAGGTGCCCTCGTCGAAACGCCCCTGGCCGAGCTTCTCCCAGAACCGGTGGTACTCGGTGGTCTCGGCCTCCTCCGCGTCGACGAACATCCGGTGGTGGCGGCCGCGCACCTCCTCGATGGAGTAACCGAGCAGGTCGAGGAAGTTGCGGTTGGCATCCAGCACGTGACCCTGCAGGTCGAACTCGATGACCGCCTGGGACCGGTCGATGGCGGCGACCCGGCCCTCCAGCTCGACGTGCCGGCGGGCGCTGTCGGTCACGTCGTAGGCGAACTTGACGATGCGGCGCACCTTGCCGTCGGCGCTGAACACCGGGTTGTAGGTGGCCCGGATGCGCACCTCGCGACCGTCGGCCCCGAAACGCGAGAACTCGCCGGCCTCGGTGCTGCCGGAGCGCAGGCGCCGCCAGAACCGTACGTACTCCGCCGAGGCGGCGTAGGTCGGGTCGCACAGCAACCGGTGGTGCTGACCGACGAGGTCGGCCGACTCGTAACCGAGCAGGTCGAGCATGTTGTCGTTGGCCCGCACGATCGTGCCGTCCGGCTGGAACTCGATGACGGCCTGCGCGCGCTCGATCGCGCGAGAGTGACCCCGCAGCTCGACGAGCTCCTCGCGCTCCCGGGTGATGTCGCTCAGGACGAGCAGGTGGGCCCCGTCGAGGGGCTGCACGGTGCAGCGCAGCCAGCGGCGACCCTCGACGCCGGCGTCGACCTGGATCTCGGTGTCGTCGACCGCCCGGTCCAGCAGGAGCTCGGCCAGCCCCTCCTCACCCGTCAGCAGGAGGTCGACCAGCTCGCGACCGCACAGGTCGAGCAACGGCCGACCGAAGATCTGCTCGGCGACCGGGTTGGCGGCCAGCACGGTCCCGGTCGGGGTGACCGTCAGCAGCCCGCGACGCGCCATCACGGCCCGTTCGGCGGCCAGCAGCTCGTCGTCGGGGTCGAGGTCGAGCGAACGGGGGCTGGAGTACGTCGTCATCGGCTGACCTCTGATGCTCGGTGCGGACCTGTAGGGCTCAATCACCTCGCCCATCGGCCGCCCGGCGTCGGACCTGAACCCGGGGCGGGGAACGACACCCGTGCGCCCGCCCGACCGGTCAGGTCGCCGGCGGTCCCGGTGCCGCGGTCGGGGAGATCAGACCCGCCGCTCGTGCGGCCACGACCGCCTCGGCGCTGCTGCGGACGCCGAGCTTGCGGCGGATGGCGACCAGGTGCTGCGCCACGGTGTTGGTCGCCACCCCGAGCTGGGCGGCCACGGCCACCCCCGAGCAGCCCGAGGCGACCCGGGAGAGGATCTCGCGTTCGCGGGGGGTCAGCTCGACGTCGACCGTGGAACGGGTCCGTGCCGCGAGCTCGAGGCGGTCCAGCTCGGCCTCGGAGACGAGCACGACCCGGCGTCCGTCCCCGGTCTCGAGGACGACGCGCCGTTCCCCGTCGGCCACGTCCGCCAGCAGCGCGGTCCACACCTGCGCCGCGTCGTGCGTCGTCGTCGGTCTCGGACCCTCGGACACCTGAGCTTCCTCCCTACGTCCCGCAGCGGAGCTGATCATGATCACCGTAACCCGGCGGCGCCGACCCGGCTCCCCGGGGCGCCCGTCCATTAGACCCTCCCGCTCCCGGAGGGTTCGGACGGGGCGCGGCGGGTCGGCGCGGTTCCGGATATTCGCTCTAGAATCATCGGCCATCGGAGCACAGCACGCGTCCGGTCCGGGTGGAGACCACCGCCCTCCCCGTCCGCGTCGTTGCGTGGGGGTGGGTAGGAGGATGGCGGAGACCTCGAAACAGACGGGGCCGCGTGAACGGGCGCGGGTGACGAAGGCCGCGCTCGAGGCGTTGTGGGGGGACGAACTGCCCCCGACCGCCGATCCGGTCCGCGACGTCCTGGCCGACGCGATCGCCGTCGACGACCAGGCCGGGCGCGAGGGAGACCTTGTGGTGCAGGGCGATCAGCTCAGCCTGACCGTTCTCGTGACGTTGCTGCACCGGGCCGGCTCATCGCCCCCGGACGACCGCGACGCCCGCTCCCCCGGCCGGGGCCCGGTCCGGGACGGCGCGCTGGACCTGGTGGATCTGCTGCCCCTGGACCTGCGCGAGCGGGTCCGACGGCGCCTGCTCGGGACCGCCTCCGCCGGGCCCCGGAACGGTTGAACGTTCTTCTAGTAGCCGCATCGCTTATCTTCTAGACGATCTTGCCGATCCTTCTACCATCGGGGCCACCGGGCCCCCGTGACGAAGGAGGCGACCATGGCCACGACCATCGACGGGGATCGGCCGCTGCGCCGGTCCACCCCCGGCACCGACTGCCCGCACCGCCGGGCGGCGCGGCGTCGCCGGTTCGGGCTCGCCCTCTTCCTCGTGGGCGGCGGCAGCCTCCTCGGCGGCGGCGCGTTCGCGGCCTGGCAGACCTCCTCGGCCCTCACCTCGGGCGCGGTGACGGCGGCCACCTCCGGGGTCGACGTGCTCGACGCCTCGGGGTCGTCCTTCACCGCCGCGGTCTCCGACCTGCTGCCCGGCGACTACTTCTACCGCTACGCCGACGTGGTCAACACCTCCCCGAACGCCAACGCCTTCGCCGGGTCGGTGGGGACGACCGGGGCCCTGCTCGGCAACCTGCTCGTGCAGGCCGACCGGTGCAGCGTGGCCTGGACCACCACGGGCGGGACGAGCACCTGCTCGGGAACGACGACCTCGCTCGCCGCGGAGCAGACGATCCCCACCGGGGGGACGACCGTCAGCCTCGGGACCATCACCCCCGGCGCGGCCAACTCGGCCCACCTCCGCTACCGCTTCAAGCTGTCCGACTCCGCCCCCCAGTCCCTCATGGGCACGAGCAGCACCCTCACCATCGGCGCCAGCGGCACCCTGACCGGTGGTCGCGACCGCACCGCCGGCTGATGCGCGCCCGGACCGGGCTCGCCGCCGTCCTGGCCCTGCTCATCGGGCTGCTGGGCGCGGTCCCGGCCGGCGCGGCCTGGCTCGGCAACCGGGCCCGGTCCTCCGGTGCGGTGACGGTCGCGGTCTGGGACGGCGTCTTCATCCCCGTGTCCAGCTCTTTGCTCTCCGGCGCGCAGGGCGGTGACGCCTACGCCACCGGGAGCATCGCCCTCGGGGCGACGGCCATCCTCGACCTCAAGAACCGGGGCAACGTGCCGGTCCTGCTGTCGGGCCAGTTGGCCTCGGGGGCCGTCGTCAACGTCGGGTACGTGCTGGAGGCCTGCTCGGTCGCCTGGGTCGCCGACCGCTGCCCGACCGGCGCGAGCCTGCGGGGCGTGTCCAGCGGGAACCTCCCGCTCGTCGGGACCACGCGGACGGTCGACTTCACCGCCGGGACCCCGCTCGCCCCCGGGCAGTCGCTGTACCTCCGGCTCGCGTTCACCGGGGTGCTGCTGGCCGGAGCCTCCCTGACCTGCGTCGAGACCCCGGCGCGCGCCCCTCGCGACCGCACCCTCGCCTGATCACCCCTCCTGGAGCCACCGTGAGGCCAGCGCCCCGACGCACCGCGATCATCCTGCCCGTCGTCCTCGCCCTCCTCGGCCTGGGCGCCCTGGCCGCGACCCTGTCCGGGGTGCGTCTGGTGCCGATCCTGACCGGGTCGATGACCCCGGCCGTCCCCGCCGGGTCGCTGGTCCTGACCACCCCGCTGGACGGGACGGACGTGCAGGTCGGCGACGTGGTGGCCTTCCAGCCCCCGGACCCCTACCGGCTGCCCGACGCCCGCCCGGTGATGCACCGGGTCGTGGCGATCGAGGACACCGCCTCCGGAACCGCCTTCCGGACCAAGGGGGACGCCAACGGGCTCGTCGACCCCTGGCTGGTCCCCGCGACGAGCTCCGGCCTGGACCGCGCCTGGATCGATGTTCCGCACGTGGGCCGACTGGCCGCCGCGGGGCGTCTGCCGCTCGCGGCCATGCTGCTCGGCGCCTTCCTGCTCGTCCGTCTGTGGATGCGCGCGGAGCCGGAACCGGAGCCGTGCCACTGCCCGGACGCGGAGAAGGCCGACCCGCTCAGCGCCTGACCCGGGCCGCCCGCAACGACACCAGGGCCAGCACCAGGTCGGCCACCGTCAGCAGCACGCGCGAGCCGAGGACCACGAGCGCGGCTCCCCCGCCACCGACCGCGACCGCGACGACCGCGCCCAGGACGACCTCGCGCGCACCCGCCCCGGCCGGGGCGACCACGACCAGGAACCCGACCAGCCAGGCCAGGGCGTACCCGCCGAGGCAGAGCGCGAGCAGGTGCGCCCGGCTCAGCCCCGACCCCAGCGACGCGCTCAGGACGAACACCTGCAGCCCGACCGCGACCCACGAGCCCAGCGCCCACCCGGCCGCGGCCAGCAGCCCGCGCGCGGTGACCGGATGCTCCAGCGGTTCCTGCCGGGCCAGGCGCAGCAGCCGGGCCAGCAACGGGTTGAGCACCGCGGGTACGAGCAGCAGCAGGAAGACCGGGGTCGCCCAGACCAGGTGGCGGGTCCAGGCCGCCCCCTGCAGGTCGACCCCGCGCAGCCCGAACGGCAGCAGCGCGCTCAGCAGCAGCGCGCACGTCGTCATCGACACCAGCAGCGCCACCGCGAGCGCCGAACCGGTCCGTCGCCGGGGGACGCCGAGGTCGCGGGCCAGCTCGGCCTGCGCGACGAACTGGAACACCGTGCCCGGGATGTAGCGCCCGAGCTGGCCGACGAAGAAGACCTTGGCCGCGTCGCGCACCCGCAACCGGGAGCCGAGGTCGGCCATCACCGCCCGCCAGGAGGCCCCGGCGAGGGCCACGTTCAGCAGGGACAGAACGAGCGCGAGGGCCACCGCCCCGGCCGACACCCGCTCCCAGGCGGCGGCGATCTGCGCGCGCTCGGAGACGACGTACCAGACGGCCAGCCCGAGGGCCAGGACGAGGAAGCCGACCCGGACCACGGGGCTGCGCAGCAGGCCGAGGACCCGCCGCAGCACCTACGCCCGCCGGAACGTGAGCAGCACGAAGGTGTAGTCCAGTCCGGTCCGCTTCCAGTGCACGGGCCGTTCCGGGTGGGCGAGCACGTCGTCGGTCAGGTCGCCCACGAGCTCGAGCCCGACCGCGGCCGCGTCGGCCACGAACCCGCGGATCTCCGCGGGCGAGAAGATGTGCACCGGCGCGCCGTAGGCGGTGACCCCCGTGGTGTCCGGCGGGTCGGCGTCGTAGTCGGTGGAGACGACGAGGACCCCGCCGGGCCGCAGGACGCGCGCGCTCTCGGTGAGGAAGGGGACCAGCGGGACCCCGTGCTCGATCACCGACATGCAGGTGATGGCGTCCAGCGAGCCGTCGGGCAGACCCGTCGCGGTGACGTCGCCGCGGCGGAACTCGACCCCGTCGCGGTGGACCGGGTCGCCGAACTCGAGGTTGATGCCGGCGAGGGCCCCGGGCTCCCCGCCCAGACCGTAGAGGCGCAGCCAGGGCAGGACCGGCGAGTAGCGCGCCGACCCGGCGTCGAGGACCCGGGCCCGGCGCGACCCGTCGTCGGCCAGGGTGAGGACGGCCGCGACCGCGCCGAGCGCGTCCCAGTTCTTGGGGGTGTCCGGGTGGGCGGGCAGGTGCAGCCGGCGGGCCTGGGCCAGGGCGGCCGCGACCTCCTCCTGCCCCTGCAGGACCCCGGTGCGCGGCACCCCGCTGGGGACCGGGCGGGCCGAGGGCGGCGCGGTGACCTCGCGGGCGGCGAGCGCCTCGGCGACCCGCCGCTGCACCCCCACCCGGGTCCAGAGCGCGAGTTCGGCGCCCCGCTTGGCCACCCCGAGCAGCGCCCCCCCGGGCGGGGCGGCGACCGCGATGCCGGAGGCGGCGGCGGCCACGGCGCGCAGGTACGCCGTCCACGGACCGTCGACGTCGGGCGGGCGGACCCCGTCGCGCAACGCGGGCAGCTCGGCGACGAGCCGACGCAGCCCGGCCCCGAGCGCGGCGGTGTCCTGGGGTTCGACCAGCACGCCGTCGACGCCGTCGCGGACCTGCTCGGGGAAGGACCCGGTGCGGGTGGCGAGGACGGGCAGCCCGTGGGCGAAGGCGAGGAGGGCGTTCTGCGAGGCGGTGGCCGAGCGGTAGGGCAGGACCAGGGCGTCGTGCTCGGCGAACAACGCGGGCAACGCCTCGGCCGGGACGTACCCAGGACGCAGGTCGACCCGGTCGGGGCGGGCCGCGGCCCGTTCCCGGACCCGTTGGCCCGCCGCGCCCCACAGCTCCCCGGCGATGGTCAGCCGGACGCCCTCGACGCCGTCGAGGGCGTCGACCAGCAGGTCCAGCCCCTTGTAGTGCCGGACGACCCCGAGGGAGAGCAGGCGCAGCGGCCCGTCCGCACGGGTCGGCCCGGCGGAGTCGGAGGCGGCGGCGGAAGCCGGACGGGAGGGCAGGTGCGGGGGCAGGGTCGCCACCTCGACGTGGTGCGCGCCGAGCTCCCGGGCCAGGTCGGCCTGCTCGGCGGAGTGCACGACGACGCCGTCGACCGCGGCGAGCAGCCGTCGGACCAGGAGCGCGTCCCCGGGCCGGGGTTCGTGCGGCAGGACGTTGTGGGCCACGACGACCGTCCGGGCGGCCGAGCCGGCCGAGCGCAGCCCGGCCAGGACCGCGAGCAGCGCGGGCACCTGGAAGGGCACGACGTGGACGAGCACGACGAGGCGGGCCGGCGCGATCCGGCGGCCGGTCCGCAGCCAGCTGCCCGGGTCGTTCCAGCTCAGCGGTCGGGTCGTCGGGACGAACTCCTCGACCTCGGGCACCCCGCCGGGCACCTCGGCCTGGCCGGGGTAGAGCACCGACGGGTACTGCCGCGACCAGCTGACCAGCGCGGTCTCGGCGCCGGCCGCGGCGAGGCGGTGGGCCAGCTCGGTGGTGTGGGCGACGGTGCCGCCCTTGGCCGGGTGCGCCGGTCCGACGACGACGGCCTTGCCGGTGAACGCGCTCACGTCGAGTCCCGCGAACGCACCACGAGGTCGGCGAGCAGCGCGACCGAACCGACGAGCAACCCCGACACCAGCAGCAGCACGGTGTTGGCCGGGAAGTAGAACGCGTGGCGGACCATGTCGACGACCGCCTTGAGGAAACCCAGGCCGAAGAGGGTCAGCGCGAGCGGCATGAGCACGCGCAGGGGTTCGAAGTACATGACCATCCGCAGCACCTGGAGGATGTAGCGGTAGGCGTCCTTGGTGAAGTGGAACTTCGACGTCCCGGCGCGTTTCGCGTAGGCGGTCGGCACGTACTTCACGTCGTGCTGGTTGCACAGGAACGACAGCGTGATGGTGGTGACGCAGCTGAACCCGGGCGGCAGCAGTCGCAGGTAGGGCAACGACACCTCGCGGCGGAACGCGCGCAACCCGGAGTTGAGGTCGGGGATCTTCTGCTTGGCCAGCACCTCGGCGACCTTGCGGATGACGAACTTCGCCGGCACCCGCAGCGCCTTGTGCGTGCCCTCCTCGGTGGTCCGCGCGCCGACGACCTGGTCGTAGGAGTCGTCCTCGAGGAGCACCCGCACCAGTTCGGGGATGCGCTCGTTCTCGTAGGACATGTCGGCGTCGGTCCAGACGACGATCTCCCCGCGCGCGATCTGGGTGCCGATCCGGCGGACCGTCCCCGAACCCCCGTTGCGGCGGAACCCGACGACACGCAGGTGCGGGTAGTCGGCCTCGGCCTGGCGCAGCACCTTCAGCGTGTCGTCGGTGGAGGCGTCGTCGATGGCCAGCAGCTCGTAGGTCATGCCGTCGGCGTCCATGGCCCGGCTGATCCGCTCGATCTCGGCGAGGACGTGCGCCTCCTCGTTGTAGCAGGGCAGCACGATCGTGGCGCAGACCGCAGGGCCCGGCGCGGGTTCCAGGGCGCTGCTGGAGGCGGGCGTGCTCGGGCGCGCGGCGGGGGGTTCTGGAGACATGGCGCGCTGAGCTTAACGGGCGCACCACGGGGGTCGTGGTCGACTGAGCCCCGTGACCCCGGCACCCTCACCCGATCTCCGCGAGCGCGTGGCCGCCGAGCGCGACGTTTGGTTGGCCACCCTGCTGGCCGACGGTCCACCGCATCTGGTCCCGGTCTGGTTCGTCGTGGTCGCCGTGGACTGGTGGATCGGCACCGACGCCACGAGCGTCAAGGTCGGCAACGTCGGCCGCGACCCCCGGGTGAGCCTGGCCCTGCCCGACGCGGACGCCCCGGTGGTCGTCGAGGGGACCGCGGACATCCTGCCCGCGGAGTTCCCGGTCGGGGTGCTCGACGCCTTCGCCGCCAAGTACGACGGCTGGGACCCGACCGCGTCCTGGGACGGCGGCGGGGCCCGCGTCCTGCTCCGGGTCCGGATCCGACGGTGGTTGTTCGCCGGGACCGCGCACTGACCCGTCCCGGGATGACAGCGGCGGGCACGGTCCCCGAAGCTGCCGTCATGGATCACTCGTCGGTGGCACCCGCCCCCTCCCCCGCCGCCCGCCGGGCCGCCCGCTTCGCCTGGCTGGGCGTCCTCGTCGCCGGGGTCGCCGCCTACGTCGTCGTGCTGCGCGTCATGGTCGGCACGGAGAACCTCAACTTCTTCCCCTCGCTGCTGCTCATCGGCTCGATCACGATCCCGGTCACGGTGCTGGCCTTCGCGGAGAACGGCCGGCACGGGCCCGCGGTGAGCGGATGGCTGGTGGCCCTGGTCGCCATCACCGGCGGCGTGGTCGGGACGGTCACCGCGGGAACCCTGGAGTACGACACCCTGCGCGCCCTGGGCACCGTGCCGATGCTGTTCGTCGGGATCATCGAGGAGTTCGCCAAGCTGCTCGTCCCCCTGGTCCTGGTGCTGGTCCTGCGTCCCCGTGACCCCCGTGGGGGCGTCGTCGTGGGGATCGCCGCGGGAATGGGTTTCGCGACCCTGGAGACGATGGGCTACGGGTTCCAGGAACTGCTACGGGCCCGCAGCATCGCCGCGGTCGACGACGAGCTGCTGCTGCGCGGACTGCTCTCCCCCGCCTGCCACATCGCCTGGACGGGGATGACGGTGGCGATGCTCTGGCGCATCCCCTCGGCCCGGCGCAAGGGACGCGCGGTGATGACCTTCCTGCTCACCTACCTCCTGGCGGTCGCCCTGCACGCCACCTGGGACGGCTCCTCCAGCCAGCTCGTCCACGTCCTGGTCGCGGTGATCGGCCTCGTCGCCCTGTTCACCTTCCTCGTCCGCTCCCGCCGCCACCCCACCCCCCACCCCACCCCCACCTCTTCGTGATCAAGGAATGGGGCGCGGCGGATTCCTTGATCACGGGGAGTCGGGCGGGGCGCGGGATGGGGGGGGCTGGTCGGTCAGGTCGCCGGGAGGGGGGCGACGGCGGTCCAGAGGTCGACCGAGATCCACTGCTCACCGTCGGGGCGGGTGATGAGCACCCGCTGGTCCTCGGGGGTCCGCAGGTCGGTGACCTGCCGCGGCTCGGTCCCCCCGAGCCGGGCCAGCGTCTCCTCCGGCGCCAGCACCCCCCCGGCGGCGACCAGCACCGGGCGGCCCCCGGCCGCGCGGATCCGGGCGGCCGCGCGGTCGACGGCCTCACGCAGGGCCTGGTCGTACGCCTCGGAACCGACCGCGCCGACGCTGCTCCGGATCACCAGCGACGCGGAGGGGACGTCGCACGTCCCGCGCAGCACCTGGGGCCACTCGTTGCGCGAGCGCGGGTCCACGGCCAGGGCCACGTCGCCCTCGGTGAAGGCCCGGCAGGCCTGCGCGACGGCGGCGACCTCCCCCCGCTCGGTACGCTGCCCGGCCACCGGCCAGGTCGCGAGCAGCGCGGGCAGGACCAGCAGCACCACGCCGAACGCGCTCACCCCCGAGCTCACCAGGCCCCGCGAGGTCACCGGCATCACCCGGGCCAGCAGCTCGGGGGCCCGGGCCGCCAGGCGGGCCACGGCGGCCGTGGCCAGCACGACCAGGAACGGCAGGACCAGGGGCACGAACCGACGGTCGGCCCACGGGTGGTCCGGGGTGATGCCCGGGCGGTAGAGGGTCAGCAGCGTCGAGCCGACCCCGACGACGAAGGGCGCGGTCCAGGCGGGCAGCGCGGCACGACCCTGCAGGGCCGGCACCAACCGGTGCAGCAGGACGCAGGCCGCCACCCCGGCCAGCCCCACCGCGGGCCAGCCGAGGTACCAGGCCATCCAGTCCAGGGAGTGCTCGGCGTAGGTCCGTCCGCCGTCGATCGGCAGGCCCAGGTTCTGCTGCAGCCCGGCCACGAGCTTGGCGCCGGAGTCCTCCGGGTCCTGCCGCGTGACCATCCAGAGCGGGCGGGACGCGACGACGAGCAGCACCACCGCGAACAGGCCCGTGAGCACCGGCGCCAGGCGTGCCGAGGTGAGGACCGACGTCCGCGCGAGGACCCCGGCCCGGGCCAGGCGCACCCCGAGCGCCGACAGGACGGCCAGGCCCACCAGCGCCGCCACGAGCGGCAGCAGCGACGCGCTGATCGTCGCCAGGTAGGGCCGGGAGTAGGCGACGGCGGCGAGGGCGGCGAGCACGGTCGGCAGGGCGGTCCCGGCCAGCAGGGCGCGCGCGGCCGGGTGCCGCAGCGCGAGCAGGACGGCGACCACCGGCAGGACCAGCGCCACCTCGCGCAGGAAGTCGATCCGCAGGAAACCGCCCGCGCCGAGCAGCAGCCCGGCGCCCCCGCCCAACCGGGCCGCCAGACGCGGCTGGTCGACCCGTCGGAGCGCCTCGACCAGCACGGCGCACGCGGCGGCGAAGACCAGCAGCGCCGGGGGCTCGGTGTAGGTGGACCGGTTGGCGTGCAGGACGGGCTGCGCGAGGGCCAGCGTGGCCGCGGCGAGCGGCGCCCAGCGCGGACCGACCGTGCGGGCGGTGACCCCGGCGACGGCGAGCACGGCCGCCCCGCCCAGCAGGGCCGGGACGAGCAGCAGCCCGGTCCAACCGGCGGCCCACGCCCCGAGGCTGAACAGCGCCGGGGCCCCCATCAGGAACTGGGGGACGACGACGTCGCCGACCTCGTAGTAGGCCGGGCTGGCCAGCGTGAACGCCGGGTCGGCGAGCGCCGCCGCCCCGCCGAGCGCGCCCAGGCGGGGGTCGACCGGAAGTCCCCCGACGGTCGCGAGGTGGTGCGCGTAGAGCGCCAGCGACCCGGCGTCGCGGCGGAGCACGACGTGCTCGGCGTGGGTGAGCCCGGCCCACACCGCGGCCGCGACCGCGATCCCGACGCAGGTCAGCGCGGCCCAGCGGGGCGCGGCGACGTCGGGCACCCCGACGGCCAGGCGGCCCGCGGCGACGGCGGCGACCAGCACGACGGGCAGCGCGACCACCGGGCGCCAGAGGTCCAGCAGGACCAGGGGCACCGCGACCACGGTGACCGCCGCGACGACGGCGGCCAGGACCACCGGCACCCGCGTGAGCAGCAACCCGGCCCAGCGGTGCTCCTCCCGGGTCGGGGTCGGCGCACCGGTCGGGGAGGAAGCGTCGAGCACGCCTGGACCCTACGGTGTCGGCGTGAGCACCCCCCACGACGTCCCGGAGCTGCTGCGGCGGCTCGCGACCGACGACCCGACCGCACCCCGGCTCACCTGGTACGCGGCCGACCACGCCCGCACGGGTGAGCGGATCGAGCTCTCCGCCCGGGTGCTGCGCACCTGGGTCGCCAAGACCGCCAACCTGCTCGAGGAGGAGTTCGACCTGGGCCCGGGCACCACGGTCCGCCTCGACCTGCCCACCCACTGGCGCACGGTCGTGTGGCTGCTCGCCGTCTGGTCGGTGGGGGCGGACGTCGTCCACGACGGCGACCCGGCCGAGGGCGGTGACGAGGGCGGGGACGAGGGCGAGGCCGTCGACCTCGTGGTCGCCGCGGACCCGGACGTCCTGCGCCGCAGCGCCGACGACGGGGTCGACACGGTCGCCGTGGACCTCGCCCCGCTGGCCGTCCGTTTCTCCGGCGACCTGCCCCAGGGGGTCCTCGACTACGCCCGCGTCGTGACCGGTTACGGCGACCTGCACGACCCGGCCCAGGAGCCCGGGCACGCCGCCGAGCTGCAGCGGGCCGCGGAGGCGGGGGCCGGCTGGCCGAACGGGGTGCGGCTGCTGACCGCCGCCCGCCCGGCCGACCTGCTGACGACGGCGGTGGCGGCCTGGGTGCGGATGGGTTCGGTCGTCCTGACCCCGGACCTCGCCGCGGTCACCGACGAGACGCGCGGCGCGGAGCTCGTCACCGCCGTCGCATGACCTCGCGCGCGGGCCGGGTCCTGCGCGCTCGGGGACCGTCGGCACTGGTGGTCGTCGTCGCGGTGGTCGGGGTGACCGTGGGCCTCGACCGGCTCGGGGTGGCCTCCCCCGCGCTCTTCGCCGGCCTGCTCGTGGGCCTGGTCGACGCCCTGCTGCGCCCGGCCCCGCTGACCGTCCCCCGTCCCCTGGCCCAGGCCGCGCAGGGCGTGGTGGGGGTGAGCGTCGGTGTCCTCGTGCAGCTGTCCACGTTCGCCGCGGTCGGCGCCCACTGGCTCTCGGTGGTCCTCGTCGTGCTGGGCACCCTGGCCCTCAGCCTGCTGACCGGACGCCTGCTCGGCCGGCACCCGGCGGTGGACCCGGTGACGGCCACGATGGCCCTCATCGCCGGGGGTGCGGCCGGGCTGACCGTCATGGCCCGCGAACTCGGCGCCGACGACCGGGTCGTCGGCGTCGTGCAGTACCTGCGGGTGCTGCTGGTCGTGGGGACGCTGCCGCTGGTCCTGCAGTGGGGGTTCGGGGTCCGCGCCGAGCCGCTCGACGTGGCGGGGCTGGCCGGCTCCGGGGTCACCGGGGTCCTCCTCGGGCTGCTGGCGCTGGGGCTCGGCATCCCGCTCGGGCGGCTGCTGCGGCTGCCGGCCGCCGCCCTGCTGGGTCCGCTGCTGCTGAGCGGGGTGGCCTCGGCGACGGGGCTGCTGGGCCCGGACCGGCTGGACGTGACCGTCCCGGGGTGGTTCACCTCGCTCGGGTTCGGCCTCGCCGGTCTGGCCGTCGGGTCACGGTTCACCCGGGCCCGGGTTCGCGCCCTGGGCCGGATCCTGCCGGCGGCCCTCGGGCTGATCCTGGCGGGGATGGCGGGCTGCGCCGCGATGGCCTGGGGGTTGTCGGCCGCCACCGGGATCGCCGGCCTGGACGCCTACCTGGCCACCACCCCGGGCGGGTTGTGGGCCGTGGCCGCGGCAGCGGTCGGGACGGGGGCCGACGCCACCTTCGTCGTCGCGGTGCAGACGCTGCGGCTGCTGCTGATGCTCGCCGCCGCCCCCCTGGTCGCCCGTCTGCTGCGGCGGGGCGTCAGCGGGGGGTGACCTCGCGGGGGGCCTCGACGTCGACGACCGTCACGTCGACGACGAGCTCGCGTGCGGCGGTCCCCAGGACCTCCCGCGCCCGACGACGGAGGTGCTCCTGCACGCGCCGCGCGACCACCTCCAGGTCGTCGTCCCAGACCCCGGCGACGCCGGCGGCCACCCGGGCGAGGTCGCCGTCCTCGGAGACGGTGCAGCGCAACGACTGCACCTCGACGTCGACCTCCGCGTCGGTCACCGCGCGACGCAGCAGACGCTGCAGCACGTCGTCGGAGACGGTGAGGGCCGCGACCGCGGGCGGCGCCTCGGCCCGCACCGGCACCGACGGGCGCACCGAGCGCAGCGCCCGGACCAGTCCGGCCGCCCGGACCTCGGCCCAGCCCGGTTCCGGGTCCTCCCGCAGCGCCCGCGCGGCCCGTCCGACCGCGTCCGGCGGCGGGGTCGCGCCGCTCATCGCCAGTCCGCCAGGGCCGTGGCGAGAGTGCGCCGTCCGCGTTCGAGCAGTCCGCGCACGGCGGTCGGGCTCGTGGCCAGGACGCGCGCCGTCTCCGCGTAGCTCAACTGCTCCACCTCCGTCAGGATCCACGCGGCCCGCTGCCGGGACGGCAGCAGTCGCAGGGCCTCGTCGAGCGCGGCCACCAGGGCCCGCCCCTCGTTCGAGCGTGCCGGATCAGCACGGAGATCCGCCAATCGTTCGGCGACCTCGTCCACGTCGACGTGCGGCAGGCTCCCCGACGCGGGTACCCGGCGGGCCCGCTGGGACACCCGGTGCCGCAGCAGCGTGAACAACCACGTCTTGACCGAGGCCTCGTAGCGGAAACCCGGTAACCCCTTCCACGCGTCGACCAGGACGTCCTGCACGCAGTCCTCCGCCTCGGCCGGGACGTCCAGCAACCGGCGCGCGTAGCGGAGAAGGGCCGGGCCGTGCCGGTCGACGAGGACGGCGAAGGCGTCGCCGTCCCCCAGCCCGGCGCGGCGGGCGAGGATCTCGTCGGTGGCGGTCATGGTGAGGGAAGTGGATCACCGGGCTGCGCCCCCCGCCATCCGAGGCGGGCGGAGCCGTTCAGCGCCGGCGCAGGACCATCAGCGTGAGGTCGTCGGTGGGCCCGCCGGCCACGTGCTCCGCGACCGCGGTGAGGACGGCCTCGACCACGTCCGAGGCCTTGCGCGCCCAGGGACGGGCCCCCTCCAGCGCGGCCAGCAGCCCGTCCTCCCCCAGCAGCTCGTGGCGCGGGGACACCGCCTCGGTGACGCCGTCGGTGTAGAGGACGAGGAACTCCCCCGACCGCACGGGGAGGACGGCGTCGTGCACGTCCACCCCCGCGAAGGGACCGATGAGCATCCCGGGCCGACCCACGGCGCGAACGGGACCGTCCCGGGGGATCAGCAGGGGCGCGGGATGCCCGGCCAGGGACACCGTCACGTCGGGGTCCTCGGCCGAGCCGGGCAACCGGGCGGCCACCAGGGTCGCGAACCGGTCGTCGAGGGCCTCGTGGACGGAGCCGGCGACGTGGCGCAGGACCTCGGCCGGGGAGTCCAGGACCCCGGCCAGGCCCCGGACGCTCCACCGCAGGGCGGCCGTGGTGGCCGCCGCCCGCGGACCCCGTCCCGAGACGTCGCCGATGACCGCGAGGGGTCGCTGCCCGGGAGATCCGACCAGGTCGTAGAAGTCCCCGCTGACCTCGCCGCGGCTCCCGTCGGGCCGGGTCGCGGCCCGGTAGCGCACGGCCACGTCCCAGTCGTCGAAACTCGGCAACGTCCGCGGGACCAACCGGTTCTGCAACTGGTCGGCGAGCTGGGCCGCCTCCTCGTAGGAACGGTCGCGCGCCCGCTCGGCGGCGATGCGGGCCGACACGTCCTGCTGGACGCCCAGGTAGTAGCGGACCTCCCCGGAACGTTCCACCAACGGGGAGAGGGCGAGTTCGTTGCAGAAGATCCGTCCGTCGGCCCGACGGTTGGGGATGAGCACGGTCCCGCTGGCGCGCAACGAGATCAGGTCGCGAATGCGGCGGGCCGGGCCCCGCACGTCGTACCCGAGCTCCGTCAGGCCGTCCTGCAGGAAACGGCAGTTCCGGCCCACCGTCTGCTGGAACGTGTACCCCGTGATCGTGGTGAAGGCCTCGTTCACCCACACGACGGGCTGGTCGGGCAGGCTCACGTCGGAGAGGCACACGGCGTTCCGGCCCGCGTTCACCGCGCGCACCAGGAGATCGCGCAGCAGGTCCGCGCCCATCGCGTCGGGGAGTCCCGCGACCGTTCTCGTCATGGCACTCATGAGAACACCTCACCTTCCCTCTGCGCGAGCTAAAGATCACGGACGCGCGGGAGCCGCCCGAGATTCGAGGCTCCCACCCCGTCTATCACGTCTGTGACCCAGCTCACACGAACGACACCGTGAGGATTCCCGGGTTCCGCCCTCTACACCTACGACTGCGCGAACGGAGCGCAGATCATCCACGACATCCGAATCCCGTTGGAGGAGAACGACATGACCGAGAACACTCAGCGCACCGCCACCACCACCTCGTCGGCGGTCGCCTCGCAGGGTGGGCTCGCGAGCACCCACGGCGCGACGTCCATCGCGGACACCGTGGTCGCCAAGATCGCCGGCATCGCGACCCGCGACCTGTCCGGTGTCCACGCCCTGGGCGGCAACGCGGCCCGCGCCGTCGGCGCCATCCGCGAGCGCATCCCGGGTGGGCGCGTGAACCACTCGCAGGGGGTTTCCGTCGAGGTCGGCGAGAAGCAGGCCGCCGTCGACATCGAGCTGATCGCCGAGTACGGCGTCGCGATCGCCGACCTCGCCTCCGCGGTGCGCCGCAACGTCATCACCTCGGTGGAGCGCATGACCGGGCTCGAGGTGACCGAGGTCAACATCACCGTCTCCGACGTCCACCTCCCCGAGGACGACCAGGACGACGAGGTCCAGACCACGCGGGTCCAGTGATCGCGACCATGACCGTTTCGCCGGGAAACGTCCCGGAGGTCGACCCGGAGGCGGTGGGGGCCGCGGTCCTCACCGTCCCGGGGGTGGCCCGGCTGCACGGCGGCCCCTTCGGCGAGGTGGCCACGTACCTGCCGGGCCGCCGGGTGACCGGCGTCCGCCTGGGTGACGGCACCGGCCCCGTCGAGGTCCACGTCGTCGTCACCCCCGAGTCGCTCGAAGGACCGGGGCTGCGCGCCCTGGCCGGGCAGGTGGCCGCCACCGTCACCGCGGTCACCGGACGTCCCACCGCCGTCCACGTCGCCGACATCGAGACCGTCGTCGACGAGACCCCGGTCGAGCCGGTCGAGCACACGGCCGTCGTCACGCCGGGATCCACCTCCACCCCGTCCGCCCCCGCGGACGACCACACCCCCTGACACCCGTCACCCGTTCTAAGGAGAACCTCGTGCCCGCCTCCACCACCGGCCTCCTGGTCGGACTGCTGCTGGCCCTGGTCGGAGCCGTCGGTGGCTTCGGCTGGTTCCTGCTCGCCCTGCTGTTCGCCGCGGTCGGCTACGCCGTCGGCGCCCACCTCGAGGGTCGTATCGACCTCGCCGGCATCGTGCCCGGCCGGACCCGTGGCTGAGCTGACCGCCACGGCCCCCCTCGTGCACCTGGAGCCCGCCGACCGCGGGGGGCTCCAGGTCAGCGACCGGGCCGTGGCGAAGATCGCCACCGCGGCCGCCCTGCAGGTCGACGGCGTCGCACCGCGCGACGCCACCCGCCCGCCGACGGAGAGCCTGGCCGGCGCGGTCTCGGCCACCAAGGCCGTCCTGACCCGTCCCTACCCGAGGGTGTCGGTCACCGTCGCGGGGCACCGGGCCCGGGCGAGCGTCGAGATCGAGACGCTCTGGCCCCGCCCCGCCGCCCAGGTCGCCGCCGCCGTGCGCGACCGGGTGGCCGCCGCCCTGCACGACCTGGCCGACCTGCAGGTCGACGGCGTCGACGTCACCGTCGCCGCGGTCGTCCGCGGAACGCCCCGCGCCGAACGGAGGATCCGATGAGCACCACCGTCCACCCGGGCGCGCACGCCCAGACGACCATGCCCCCGGCCCGCCCGGCGACCGGGGCCGGCCCCATCGGGGTCGTCGGGCCCGTCCTCGCCGTCCTCCTGGTCGGCCTCGGGGTCGTCGTCGGCCGCGAGGCCCTCGTGGCCGACGGCTACGTCGCCGGTTCGTCCTGGGCCGCGCCGGCCCTCGGCGCCGTCGACGGGCTCACCCCCACGCCGCTGGTCGTCGCGATCGGGGTGGTCGCCGCCCTCGTCGGGCTGTGGCTCGTCGTGACGGCGCTGCGCCCCCGGTCCCGCACGGCCGTCCCGGTCGACGAGCGGATCAGCCTCAGCGGTCGTGACGTGGCCCGCCTCGCCTCGGGTGCGGCGGCCGACGTCGACGGTGTGCTCGACGTGAGCACCACCGCCACCCGTCGTCGCGTGGTCACCACCGTCGACGCCCTGAGCCCCGACGTGAGCCGAGAGGTCCAGGCCCGCGTCGAGCAGCGGTTGTCGGCGATCGCGGCGCAGCCGCAGGTCCAGGTGAAGGTCCGTACCCGTTCCGGAGGTGCCCGATGAGTCGCTCGGTGATCGGTCTCGACCGTGTCCTCGCCCTGCTGCTGGGACTGGTCCTGCTCGCGGGCGGTGCCGCCGTGGCGGTCTTCGGGGCCGGGGCGGCGCGCACCCTCTGGGCGCAGGCGCCCGACCGGATCAGCCTGGGCCGCGGCGTGGTCGAGGCCCCGTCGGCCGGTTGGTGGTTCGGCGCGAGCGCGGCGTTCGCGGTCGTGGCCGTCGTCCTCGGCCTGTGGTGGCTGCTGGCCCACCTGCCGCGTCGCGGGGTCTCCACCCTCACGCTGAGCACGCCCGGGGACGCTTCCGGTGCGGGACGGCTGCACCTCGACGCCGCCGCCCCGGTCGAGGTGGCCGCGGAGGTCCTCGCCGAGACGCCCGGCGTCCGCTCCGCCCGCGGCAGCGTCATCACCGACCGCGGCGAGCTGGTCTACCGGCTCCGTGCGGTGGTCGACCCGGCGGCCGACCTCGCCGAGGTGGCCCGCAGCGTCGAGGCGGTGACCGCCGACCTCGCCACCTGCGTCGGGCGCGACGACGCCCGCTCCCGGGTGGAGCTGTCGGTGGCCCGCCGGGCCGCGAACCCGCGCCGGGTGGCCTGAGCCCCCGGCCGCGCAGCAGCGGTCAGCGGCCCCAGGACTGTCCCGGGGCCGCGGCCGCCAGGACTCCGGCGCCGGTGACCACCAGCGGGTGGTCACCGGCGCCGACGAACGCCGTCTCACCCCGTCCCAGCACCAGCTCCTGCTCGCCCGCCACGATGCGGACCGATCCCTGCAGGCAGAGCAGCGTGCGGGGGCGGGGTTTCTGCCACGTGGTCAGGGACCCGTCGCGGACCTGCAGCACCGTCAGCGCGAAGTCGCCGACCCCCGGGTCGAAGACGGCCTCGTCGGCCGAGACGTGGTGGGCGGGGAGCAACGGCGCGGGGAGCACCCGGAAGTCGACCACCTCGAGCAGCTCGGCGACGTCGACGTGCTTGGGGGTCAGCCCCCCGCGCAGCACGTTGTCGGAGGACGCCATCAGTTCCACGCCCGTCCCGGACAGGTAGGCGTGGACGTTCCCGGCGGGCAGGAACAGGGTCTCCCCCGCCTGCAGGTGCACCTTGTTCAACCAGGCCGAGACCAGGACGCCGGGATCCCCCGGGTAGTGCCGGGCGAGGTCGGCCAGGATGCGGGCCGACCCGTCGACGGTGACGTCCTCCAGCTCGGCGCAGGCCCGCGCCACCGCGTCGACGAGGGGGCCCACGGCCTCCGCAGGGGCGGTCAGCACACGCTGCGTCGCCGCGCGGAGGGCCGCGCCCTCTTCGACCAGGGAGAGGTCGGCCAGCAGCTGCGCGAACAGGTCGGTCGCCGCCGGGGGGAGGTCGGTGAGGTGGAGGTCGGCCAGGAGGTCCCGGGCCGCCCCCGGGGAGCGGAACCCCGCCATCGCGTGGAACTCCTCGAGCGCGAAGAGCAGCTCGGGCTTGTGCTCGGTGTCGCGGTAGAGACGGTGCGGAGCGTCCAGCGGGACCCCGGCCGCGTCCTCCTCGGCGAAGCGGCGCCCCGCGCGCTCCCGGTCCGGGTGGACCTGCAACGACAACGGCGCCGCGGCGCTCAGGACCTTGAGCAGGAAGGGCAGCCGGTCGGCGTCCCGGTCCGGACCGAGGGTCTGCGCCGGGTCGCCCGCGACGACCTCCTCCAGGGTGGCGCCGGGGGTCCCGTCGGCGTCGAGCACCTGCGAGGGCGCGGCCGGGTGCGCACCGATCCAGAGCTCCGCCGCCGGGGTCCCGTCGGCCTCCCGGCCGAGGAGCTCGGCGATGCGGTCGGTGGTGCCCCAGGCGTAGGGCTGGACGCGGTTCTGCAGTCGCTGCACGCCCCGAACCCTAACGGCCCCCGGGCTGACTAATCTCGACCTCATGAGCGTTCTCGTGACGGGTGGGGCGGGGTACATCGGGTCGCACGTGGTGCGGCTGCTGCAGCAGCGGGGGGACGACGTGGTCGTCGTCGACGACCTCACCAACGGGGTGCGGGAACGGATCGGCGACGCCGTCCTGGTCCCCGCCGACGTGGCCGCCGACGAGACCCTGCCGGTCCTGGAATCGGCCCTGCGCGAGCACGCGGTCGACTCGATCATCCACTTCGCGGCCAAGAAGCAGGTCGGCGAGTCCGTCCAGCGCCCGGCCTTCTACTGGAAGCAGAACGTCGGGGGGTTGGCCAACGTCCTCACCGCGGCCGAGAACTGCGGCGTCGGACGCCTGGTGTTCTCCTCCTCGGCGGCCACCTACGGCGCGCCCGACGTCGACCTCGTCCGGGAGGACGGCGGGAACTCCCCCATCAACCCCTACGGCGAGACCAAGCTCGTCGGCGAGTGGATGGCCCGCGCCGCCGGCCGCGCCTGGGGGCTGCGCTCGGCGAACCTGCGCTACTTCAACGTGGCCGGGGCCGGGTGGGACGACCTGTCCGACACCGCCGTCCTGAACCTGGTCCCCATCGTGTTCTCCGCGCTCGACGCCGGCCGGGCGCCCGTGGTGTTCGGGGCGGACTACCCCACCCCGGACGGGACCTGCATCCGCGACTACGTGCACGTCCTCGACCTGGCCGAGGCCCACCTGGCCGCCCTCGACGGCCTGGACCGCGGCCTCGAGCACGACGTCTTCAACGTGGGGACCGGGACGGGTTCCAGCGTGCTGGAGGTTCTCGCCGAGATCCGCACGGCCACCGGTTCCACGGTCGAGCCGGAACTGCGCGAGCGTCGCCCGGGTGACCCGCCGAAACTCGTCGCCGACGTCTCCCGGATCGAGCAGGAACTTGGGTGGACGGCCAAGAAGTCGTTGTCCGACATCGTGTCCTCGGCCTGGCGCGGGTGGCGGTCGCGCGGATGAGCACCGCCTCGGACAACATCGACGCGCTCGTCGCCCGCAGCGACGACTGGCGCGGCGCGATCCTCGCCGAGGCCCGCCGGGCCATCCTCGAGGTCGATCCCTCGATCGTCGAGGAGTGGAAGTACATGGGCGCGCCCGTGTGGTCGTCCTCGGGAACCCTGATCGTCGGCAACATCTTCGCGACCAAGGTCAAGCTCGGGTTCCTGTGGGGCGCGTCGCTGCCCGACCCGCAGAGCATCTTCAACGGGGAACTGGGCGGCAACCAACGCCGTTCCGTCGAGTTCGTCGAGGGCGACGCCGTCCCGGTCGGGGCCCTGCAGGACCTGGTCCGCGAGGCCATCCGGCACAACCGCGAGAAGAACGAGGCACGGGCCGCGTCGAAACGGTCACGGCGGAGCCCGGCGGCCGGGTGAACCCCGTCCCCGCCCCCGACTCCACCGGGCCCGCCGACGAGCAGGCCCGCTGGCGGGCGGTGCGGGCCGCGAACGCGCAGGCCCAGGCCGCCCGCGCGGAGCAGGCCCGCGCCGCCGAGGCGGCTGAGGCTGCGCGACTGCTGGCCGGTTTCGTCACCGACCTCCGGGCCGGCGGAATCTCCCCCGTCGATCTGCGCGCGACCGACGCCCGCGGCTGGCGGCTGCCGACCGGCCGCTCGGGCTGGTACCTGCGCCGCGACGAGACCCTCGCGGTCGGGACACACGGCGAGTTCCTCGTGCTGACCGTGGTCCTGCCGTGGTGGTCGGCGGCCCGGGCCCGCCGGCGGGGCCTGCCCCTGGCCCCCGCCGAGCCGGTCCTGCAGATCGGGCGCGGCGCGCGCGACGGCGAGTCCATCGCCCTCCCCGACCTCCTCGCCCTCCGCCGCGCCGACCTCCTCCCGCGGACCTAGCCCTCCCCCACCCCTGCCCGCGCACCCCCCGCCCCCCGTGATCAAGGAATTTCTCCCTCCTGTCGCAACCACCCCCGTAGGCACGGGACGGGAGTGAGAAATTCCTTGATCACGGGGGGATGGGGGCGGCCTGAGGGGGTGGGCGGCCGGGAGTTGGAGGGGTGGCCGGGGAGCGGGGCGGCTCAGTGCGGCAGCAGCAGGCTCAACGCGATCATCACCGGCCCGGCGGCCACGGTCGTCACCAGCACCGTGTCCCGGGCCAGTTCCTCCGCGGCCCGGTAGCGCACGGCGTAGGTGAAGATGTTCTGCGCCGTGGGCAGGGCGGCGATGACGGTGGCCGCGAAGACCGCGGCGTCGTCGAGGCCGAGGACGTACCGCGCGACGACGAAGGCGGCCGCGGGCTGCGCGAAGGTCTTGATGGTCGCCGCGACCACGACCTCCTTGCGGCGCCACCCGGCGGCGTCGCGGCCGTGCAGCGACATGCCGAACGCGAGGAGCGCGCCGGGGACGGCCAACCCCCCGAGGAGTTCCAGGGGTTGCTCGACGGGGCGCGGCAACGGGACGCCGGTCAGCGACAGCACCAGCCCGAGCATGCTCAGCACCAGGACGGGGTTGGCCAACGGCGCAAGCAACCGTCGCAGCGAGAACCGCGGCGTCCCCGGCGCGGGCGGGCGGGAGAGATCGAGGGTCCCCAGGGCCACCGGGGACAGCAGGATCTGCTGCAGCAGCAACGTGGGCAGCACCGCGGTGAGGTCCCCGAGGACGTAGGCCGCGACCGGGAGACCGATGTTGCCCGCGTTCACGTAGCAGGAGGCCAGACCCCCGATGACGACGCCCTCCCGCCGCAGCCGCAGCCAGAACCGGGCGGCGGGCAGCCACAGCAGCAGGCACACGCCCACCCCGGCCAGGGTGACGACCAGCTGGTCCGAGAGCAGCACCCCGACGTCGGCGGCCGCGATCGTGTGCAGCATCAGCGCCGGGGTCCCGACGAAGAACACGAGCCGGGAGAGCATCGGTTGGGCCCCCGCCCCGAGGACCCCCGAGCGTCCGAGCACGTACCCCACCGCGACGATCAGGCCGACGACCGCGAAGCCGGTCAGGACCCCGCTCACCGGGACGGGCGGTCGGTGGGGGCGCTCGCCGAAGCGTTCTCCGCGGAGGTCACGGCAAAAGCTTAGCCTGGCTCACCATGTCCCGGGCGAACCTTCCCGCTCCCCGGGGCCGATCTCCCCCACGCGAGGCACACATGTTCGCCGCCGAACCGTTATCGGCGGTCCCGCTCCTCCGGAGGGCCTCAGTCCGGCCCCGTTGCTAGGGTCGGTCGCTGTGATCGACGCGCTCGGCAACCCCTCCTCCGTCCTCCTCCTCGGCGGCACGTCCGACATCGGGCTCGCCGTGGTCGAGCGGCTGAGCCCCGAGCGCGGCATCGACGTCACCCTCGCCGCCCGTCCGGGCACCCGCCGCGACGAGGCCGTGAAGCGGCTCGCCTCGCGGGGCCACCTCGTGCGCACCCTCGACTTCGAGGCCACCGACCTGGCCGACCAGGAGCGTCTCGTCGCCGAGGCCTTCCCCGCCGGGCGCGACGTCGACGTGGTCGTGCTCGCGTTCGGCCTGCTGGGCGACGCGGAGCTGCTCTGGCAGGACCCGGCCGCGGCCGCCGAGATCGCCACCGTGAACTACACCGCCCCGGTCACCCTGGGCGTGCGACTGGCCGAGAAGCTGAGCACCCAGGGGCACGGCGTGCTCGTGGCCCTGTCCTCCGTGGCCGGGGAGCGTCCGCGCCGCTCGAACTTCGTCTACGGATCGACCAAGGCGGGTTTCGACGCCTTCTTCACCGGGCTGCGCGAGGCGCTGCGGCCCTCGGGCGTCCGCGTCGTCGTCGTCCGCCCCGGGTTCGTGCACTCCAAGATGACCGCCGGGATGAAGGCCGCCCCGCTCTCGGTGAGCCCCGAGCAGGTCGCCGACGTCGCCGTCGACGCGGTCCGTACCGGCAAGGAGACCGTGTGGGCCCCCGAGCCCATGCGCTTCGTCATGTCCGCGATCCGCCACGTCCCGGCGCCACTGTTCCGCCGGTTGCCGATCTGAGCCGGCCCTGACGACCAGCGACGTCTCGCCGTCCGCCTCGACCCCGTCGACTCCGACGGGGAGCGACACCGTCCCCCGGACGATCCCGCGGGCCCGCCCGGCCACCAGCCCCGGAGTCCGCCCCGCCCTGAGCCTGCCGCGTCTCGCGCTGCGCAGCGCCCGGCACCCCCACGGCCGCCGGCTGGACCTGCTGCTGTCCCTCGCGGTCTTCGGCGCGGCCCTGTTCGTCTTCAGCTCCTCCCTCGGCGTGCCCAGCCCCTGGCGCGACGAGGCGGTCACGGTGGCGGTGGCCCGGCGCAGCGCGTCGGACATCTGGGCGCTGATCCAGCACGTGGACCTCGTCCACGCGCCGTTCTACTTCCTCGCCCACGCGCTGTTCGGCGCGGACGTCAGCACGACGGACGTCCGCTGGATCTCCGTCGTCGCGGCCGCGCTGACCGCCCCCCTGCTGGCGGCGCTGACCTGCCGGGTGGTGGCCGCCGACGCCCTGCTGACCGGGCGCGACGACCTGACCCCGAACCTGGCCCGGCTGACCGGGCTCACCGCGGCGGGTCTGTGGATCGTCACGCCGTTCGTCAGCCGGTACGCGCAGGAGGCGCGGCCCTACGCCGTCGTCGCGCTCCTGGTGACGGCCTCGACCTACGCCCTGGTGCGCGCCGCCTCGGCCCGCCCAGGAACGGGGCGCGGATGGTGGGTGGTCTTCGGCGTCTCGATGCCGCTGGTCATCTCCATGAACACGATCGCGCTCCTCGTCGGCCTCGCCCACGTGACCTGGCTGCTCCTGGTGCACCGCGACCGGTGGAAGCCCGCGTTCGCGGCGGCGACGCTCGGCGGGCTCAGCGGGCTGCCGCTGCTGTGGCTGCAGATGCAGCAGCGTGGTCAGGTCGCCTTCCTCCAGGCGCCCGGTCCCGAGCTGCTCACGGGACACATCGACTTCGCGCTCGGGTCGGGGGTGGCCGTGGCGCTCGCCGCCGCCGCGGTCCTGCTGAGCCCGTTGCTCCGTTCGCGGGGTCTGGTGCTGCTCGGACTCTTCTGGGGCGCGGTGCCCGTCCCGCTGCTGTGGGCCCTCTCCCAGCTGCACCCGTTCTGGACCACCCGTTACCTGGTGTTCGTGGCCCCGGGGACCTGCCTGCTGCTCGCGGCCCTGGTCACCCTGATCCTTCCGACCCGCCGCCCGATCCACCGTCGGCTGGCCCGGGCGGGCATCGCCGTCCTCACGGTGGCGACCGTCGGCATCGGCGGGCTGCACCTGCAGGGGGTGTTCCGGGACCCGGCCCGCGGGCACGGCGAGGACCTGCGCGGCGCCGCCGAGTACGTGGCCGAGAACGCCCGACCCGGCGACGGGATCCTCTTCCTCCCCGACGGCGACTACCGCTACCGCGTCGTGCTGCAGGTCTACCCCGAGGCGTTCCGCAACGTCCGGGACCTCGCCCTGGCGGCCGACCCGGTCTCCTCGGCGACCCTGGTCGGGGTCGAGACCACCCCGGCGGCGATGCCCGCCGCGATGCGCGGGGTGCAGCGGGTGTGGGTCGTGGGCGGTCACTCTCCGTTCGTGACCGCGGGGCCCACCGACGAGGTCAAGGCCCGGCTCCTGTCCACCCAGTACCGCCTCGTGTCCGACGAGGAACTGCGTGTGTTCAGCGTCCGGCTCTACGAGGCTCGCTGACCCGCGCAGCCCCGTCCGAGGCTCGCTGAGAGCCCTCCGAACGGCCGAAACATGCCGGAAATGTCACTGACTGTGATCAGCGACACACGGCGTGTCTCTCGACACAACACCATCACGCTCCTGTACAACTTTGGTCACATCGCCTACTTTGCGTCACTGAGCCCCCTTCCAGTCTCAAGCTCAGGCGCTCCGTGGCCGATGTCACGGGCGAGCGTTCACCCACATGGGTGGGCCGCACCCCGGACGTCGAACGGAGCCAGACCGCATGCCCGGACCGGACCTCTCCCGCCGCAGCCTCGTCGTCGGCGGAGGTGCCGGGGCTCTCGGTGCCCTCGGCCTGACCGCCCTCGCGACCGCCCCGGTCGCTGCCGCGGCGGAGCTCACCGCTCCCGCCCCCACCGGCGCCCCCGCCGGATCCACCCGCTCGGTCGCCCTCGACGCGGCCCGCCCGGCCTCCGGCGGCGCCCGCCTGCAGTCCCGGAGCGAGACCTCCGGCGGACTGCACGTCGTCGCCGTCACCGTCTCCGGCGGCTCCATGATCGGGGTCGTCTTCCCCGAGGGGACCCGCGCCGAGTCCGTCGCGGTCCGGGTCAGTCGTGACGGCGCCCCCGGCGCCTGGACCGACCTCCCGTTGAACGACTCCGAACCCGACCCGAACAGCCGCGACGCGGCCGGCCACGTCACCGGTTCCGACCCGCTGTGGGTCGGGGAGCTGGGCAGCCAGGCACTCGTCGAGATCCAGCTCTCCGCGGCCGACCTCGGCCGGGCCCGCCTCGAGATCGTCGACCCGGGCGCGGCCACGGTCCCCACCGTGCGCGCCTCGGTCGCCGCCTCGCTCTTCGGCCTCGCGACGGCCGACCTCGGCACGACCTCCGACACCGGCCCCGAGGGCGGCGCCGGCACCGAGGACTCCGGGACCGAGACGGACACCGAGGGCACCGTCACCAACGCCTCGATCAAGCAGCCCCGCATCCGCAGCCGCGCCGAGTGGGGCGCCGACGAGTCCATCCGCAAGGGCACCCCGGGCTACTCCGACACCATCAAGGCCTGCGTCGTCCACCACACCGCTGACGGCGGCACCTACTCCGAGTCCCAGGTCCCGGCCGTGATCCGCGGCATGTACCGCTACCACACGGTCAGCCTCGGCTGGTCCGACCTCGGCTACAACTTCGTCGTCGACCGCTTCGGCGGCATCTGGGAGGGTCGCGCCGGTGGCATCAGCCGGGCCGTGGCCGGGGCCCACGCCGGGGGCTTCAACAAGGACACCTTCGGCGTCTCGATGATGGGTGACTTCACCTCCGTCGCCCCGAGTGCGGCCATGCTGGAGTCGGTCGCCCAGGTCATCGCCTGGAAGCTCTCCCTGTACGGCCTGTCCGCCAACGGCACGACGACGCTGACCTCCGCCGGCGGCGGCACCGCCCGCTACGCCGCGGGCACGACCGTCAAGCTCCGGGTCATCAACGCCCACCGCGACGTCGGGTTCACCGCCTGCCCGGGCAACGTGGGCTTCACCAAGATGGACCAGATCCGGGCGCGGACCGCCGAGATCCTGAAGTCCTCGGGCGCCTCGACCACCCAGGCCTCCCCCATCTCGGCCAAGTACACCTCGATCGGCGGGGCCGCCGCGATCGGTGCCGCCGCGGGCGCCGAGGGGGCCGCCAAGGCCGGGGGGCGCTACCGCCACTTCGGCATCGGCTCGATCTACTACACCTCCTCGACCGGCGCCCACGTCGTCAAGGGCCTGATCCGGGACAAGTTCAAGTCCCTGGGCTGGGAGAACTCCTTCCTCGGCTACCCGACCACCGACGAGGTCGGCATCCGCGGCGGGGCGTTCAACCACTTCCAGGGCGGCTCGATCTACTTCTCCCCCCGCAACGGCGCCCACGTCGTCCGCGGCCTGATCCGCGACAAGTGGGCCTCCCTCGGCTGGGAGGGTTCGTTCCTCGGCTTCCCGACCACCGACGAGATCGCGCTGCGCGGCGGGGCCTTCAACCACTTCACCGGTGGGTCGATCTACTTCTCCCCCGGCAACGGGGCCCACGTGGTGCGCGGGGCGATCCGCGACCGGTGGGCGGCGCTGGGGTGGGAGGCGGGGGTCCTGGGCTGGCCGACCACCGACGAGATCGGGCTGCGCGGCGGGGCGTTCAACCACTTCACCAAGGGCTCGATCTACTTCTCCCCCGCCAACGGCGCCCACGCCGTGCTCGGCGCGATCCGTAACGCCTGGGCCGCGCAAGGGTGGGAGAACGGCCCGCTCGGCTACCCGACCAGCGACGAGTACGCCGTCCCCGGCGGGCGCCGTTCCGACTTCGTCGGCGGCACCGTGACGTACGACTTCCAGTCCGGCAAGACCACCGTGAGAGGAAACTGATGCGGCGCAGACGTACCCGTACCACCGCCCTGGCCCTCGGTCTGGCGGCGGCCGCCCTGGTCGGCACCGCCACCACGGCCGGCGCGGCCCCGGCGCAGCCGGGCAACCTGCCCCGTGACGTCGACGCGCTCTCGCGCTACGAGGGGGCGACCTTCTGCGCCGCCCCGCAGGCCGGGACGATCGCGTTCCGCAACCTGCTGCTGGCCACCTACGGCCGCCAGACGATCGGCACCGCGCGCGCCTGCCCCGCGAACGGCAAGGTCAACTCCGAGCACATGGAGGGGCGGGCGCTGGACTGGATGCTGGACGCGGCCGACCCCGCCGACCAGGCCCAGGCCCAGGAGTTCCTGCGCTGGCTGATCGGTGACCCGGCCAACGCCGCCAACGCGACCAACGCCCGCCGGCTCGGGGTCATGTACGTGATCTGGGACCGCAAGGTCTGGAAGGCCTACCAGGCGGATGCCGGGTGGCAGCCCTACACCGGGCCGAACCCGCACACCGACCACATCCACATCTCGCTGAACCGCTCGGGTGCGGCCGCCGAGACGTCGTGGTGGACCGGCACGACCGACCCGATCACGGGCCACTGGATCCGCCTCGGGGGCGACCGTTCCGTGCTGGGCGCCCCGGTCTCCGGGGCCCGCACCCTCGGCCGCACCGCGACGCGACGCGACTACCAGGGCGGGGCGATCTTCTCCTCCTCCGCGGCCGGGACCAAGGAGGTGCACGGAGCGATCGGGCAGAAGTACCTGCGCGAGAACCTGAGCGCCTCGCTGGGCCTGCCGGTCACCGACGAGATCCGCCTCCCCGGCGGCGCCTTCAACCACTTCGAGTACGGATCGGTGTACTTCTCCCCGCGCGGCGGTACCCACGTGGTCAAGGGCGCGATCCGCGACGCCTGGGCCCGCCAGGGCTGGGAGACCGGTCGCCTCGGCTACCCGAGCAGCGACGAGTACGACGTGCCCGGTGGCAAGCGCAGCGACTTCGTCGGTGGTTCGGTGACCTTCACCTGGGCCGACGGCAAGATCGACGTCCGTCTCCGCTGACGACCTGCCGTCCCGCGCCGGTGCGGGACGTCCAGCTGCACCACGAGTCCCCTCGTGATCGGCGCGGCGCCTCAAGGAATCAGGGCGCCGTGCCGATGTGCGTCGGGAGCCGCTGCCCGACCCCCCTCGGAGGATCTTCGTGCTGTTGTCCCGTCACCGCCGGCCCGCCGCGCACCGCCTCACCCGCGGTGCCTCCCGCGGCGTCCTGGGCCGGTTGGCCGCGGGGGTCGCCGCCGCCGTCGGCGCGACCGTCGTCGCCGCGACCTTCGCCCCCGCGCCGCCCGCCGCGGCGCAGGAGGCCTGGTTCCAGCCGGGCTCCACGTGGACGGGCGACTTCGGCGACCCGACCGTCGTGCGCGTCGGCGGCACCTACTATGCCTACGCCTCCCCCGTCGGCGGGCGGGTCCTGCCCGTCCTGAGCAGCACCGACCTCAAGAACTGGACCGTGCGCGGCCGCTACTCCACCGGCGGCGGGGTCCCCGGCCGCGGGAACTGGACCGCGGGCATCCCGGCCGAGATCCTCAACAGCCCGCAGAGCGACTGGGCCAAGTTCGACAACAACGACGCCCTGGTCCGGCACGTCTCCTGGGGCCAGCGCAACGACCAGGGTGGGTGGATCAACCGCGACTACTGGGCGCCCGGTGTCTTCAACATCGGCTCCACCTGGTTCGCCTACTCCCCCGTCCGGGTCGCCCCGTCGCGGTTCTGCCTCACGGTGGCCTCCGCCCCCTCCCCGCAGGGTCCGTTCCGCGACATCTCCGGCAACGGTCCCATCCAGTGCGAGGACCCGAACGTCGACCCGGGCGGCTCCATCGACCCGATGCCCTACCGCGACCCGGCCACCGGCAAGAACTACCTGCTGTGGAAGGCCTCCGGCAAGATCAACTCCCACCCCTCCGCCATCAAGTCGGTCGAGCTGGGCAACAACGGGTTCCCGCTGCCGGGGGCCCGCGTCACGACGCTGCTCACCACCGAGCGGAACTCGGCCTGGGAGGGCAACACCATCGAGAACCCCTCGATGGTGAACTTCCGCGGTACGACCTACCTCTTCTACTCGGGCAACCTGTCCGACCCGCTGGACGGCGCCGGCCGCAGCAACTACGCCTCCGGTTACGCCTGGTGCCCGAACGGCCCGACCGCGCCGTGCCAGCGGTTGCAGAGCACCCCGTTGCTGTCCAGCTCCGGTTCCGCGCAGGGCCCCGGTGGTTCCTCCGGTTTCGTCGACGCCGGCGGGAACCTGAAGATGGCCTACGCCACCTTCCGGCTGGGTGAGAACGTCGGCGGCTGGGTCCCTCACCCGCGCCGGATGTCCATCGCCTCCCTGGTGCAGTCCGCCGACCTGCGCCTGCGGGTCGACGGCGCGGCCCCGGCCGCGGCCAACCCCATCGCCTCCAAGTGGAACTCCCTGGGCGGGGCCGGCGGCGTCCTCGGCAACCCGACCACCCCGGTCCTGGACACCCCGCGGCGTCCCGGCAGCTACCAGCACTTCCAGGGTGGTTCGGTCTACTTCTCCTCGGTGACCGGCGCGCACGTCGTCAAGGGTCTGATCCGCGACCGGTGGGCGGCCTGGGGCTGGGAGAACTCCAGCCTCGGTTTCCCGCTGAACGACGAGATCCGCCTGCGCAGCGGCGCGTACAGCCTGTTCCAGGACGGGTCGATCTACTGGTCCCCCGCGACCGGTGCCCACGTCGTCAAGGGTCTGGTCCGCGACAAGTGGGCCGCCCAGGGCTGGGAGAACGGCTACCTCGGCTACCCGACCACCGACGAGATCAAGCTCCCCGGTGGTGCGTTCAGCCACTTCCAGGGCGGCTCGGTCTACTGGTCCCCGGCCACCGGGACCCACGCCGTCCGCGGCGCGATCCGCTCGGCCTGGGCGCAGCAGGGCTGGGAGACGGGCCGTCTCGGCTACCCGACCAGCGACGAGTACGACTCCCGCGGGGGCAAGCGCACCGACTTCCAGGGCGGGTCGATCTTCTGGTCGCCCGGCACCGGGACGGTCGTCACCTACCGCTGAGCCCTTCCCGCACCTCCTGGACGGTTCGCCCGACGGCGGCCGACGACCCCGGTCGTCGGCCGCCGTCGTCGTCCCCGGTCCAAACCCGCCCCCCACCCCCAGCCCCCCACCCCCACCCATTCCCCCGTGATCAAGGAATGAGTGCTCAGTCGTCCCGTCCGTCACCAGGTTCGAGGGCGCACACTGACCGGATGGTCGCGAGTCCGTCACCGGAGGTCGAGGCGATGCTCGACGCCCTCGCGCCCGACGACGACCTGTTCGCCGGCAACGGGCATCCCGGCCCGGTTCGCCACCGAATGGGTGCCGACGGGGCCGGCCGCAATCCGGTAACACCTGGGTTTCCCGCCTCTGCGGTGCCCCGACCTTCTGGTGCCGGGCGTCTCCGAGGTGCTCGCGGTCCTCGGGACAGGGGGAACCCCCGATCCCCGCGGGACCGGAGGCGGGTGCGGGCTCACGGTCTACCACCCCGAACGTCTGCGCTGGGAGGACCTCGACCCGTCGTGGGTCTCCTTCGCCGCGGTCACCGTCCTGCAGGTCCTCCCCCACGGGTCTCTGCCGTGGCCGCAGCCCTCCCGACCCCCGTCAGCTGCTCGACGGGTCGAACCTACCCGGGCCGGACTACGGGGAGTTCGACCTGGGCCCCACCCGGGTCGGCGTTCAACTCGGGCGCGGTGGCGCCACGAGCGTCGGGTGGACCATGATCGAGCACGGGGAGCTGCACGACGTCCTCCTGCGGACCCACCTGGGTCCGCGGTCCGCGGTCGGGCTCGCGCTCACCCTTCCCCCTTTCCGACACCTTCGTGGCGGCACCCGTGGATGAGGCGTTCGAGCCCGGCGCCTGTCTGCTCGGACGGGTGACGTCCGAGGGGGTCCCGCCCGCCGTGGCCGCGCTGTTGTCGGGCTTGGATCCACCGCCGCCACCACCCCGGCGCGTCAGTCGCAACCGCTCCCGCCGCGGAGGCCACCCGGACGAGCGGCGCAGCATTCTCGAGCGGCTGGCCCGTCTGGTGGAGACTCCCCCGGGGTCCGCGGCCCCCGGCCGGCAACTCCGTGTCGGTCCCGCCCACCTGCACGATCCGGACGGCCGCCCCTACCGTCAGTTCTGGCGCGACCGCGCCACCCCCGCGGCCAGCCCGGCCGACGTCGCCGCCCGGCACCTGCCGCCGTCGCGCCATCGCATGCCGCTGACGCTGCTGCTCGTCCCGCCCGGGGCGGAGTTGGACGACGTGCCGGAGCCGGGAATCCTGCAGGGGGGTCTGACCCGGGTCGACTGGGCCTTCGGCCCACCCCTCCCGGACCCGCCGGCGGAGACGGTCCGCGGCGGACCGGACGGTGACCGCACGGTCGTGGACGTCGCCGGCACCCTCGTCGCGCTCACCTACGTCGACGAAGGCGGGACGCACCTCGCCTGGAGACCCGACCCCGGGACCGGATGCACCCGCGTCAGGATGCTCACTCCGTTCCCGCCCCTGGCCGCCGTCGAACGACTGGCCCGCGACCCGGAACTCCTGCCGCCCCGGGGCACCCCCGGGTGACGGTGTCACCCGGCAGCGAGGACCGGGACAAGGATCGGCAGGTTGATCAGCAGGTGCAGCAGCATCGCCGCACAGAGGTTGCGGCGCAGCAGGACCACGAGCGTCAGCGCCGCCGCGCCGGGGAGGTGGAGCACCAGCCACGAGGGGCCGAAGAACGCGACGTGCGGGGCCGTGAAGACCGCCAGGACGACCCCCGCCCCGACCCAGCGCGCCACCGCCCCGGGCCCCAGCAGAGCCCCGAGGCGCTCGGCCAGGAACCCCCGGTAGACGATCTCCTCGGTCACCGCGGCCGTGACGACGAGCACGAGCACCCCGGGAACCCCGAGCGCGACGATCGTCAAGACCCCCGTGTCGTCCGTCGGCGCGACGACGAGGCCGGCCACCCAGGACCAGGCCATGACGATCCCGAACGCGTAGAGGACCCACTCCAGGTCACGACGGCTGGGCCGGCGCAGCAGCAGGGAGTCCGGTCCCCGGCGTTCCACCACGAGCACGACCAGGACGACCAGGATCGCCCCCAGCCATTTCCAGGGGTCTCCCGCCGAGGGACCGTCGAGCCCGAGGCGCAGGTCGACCCCGCCGACCGAGTCCACCGGGGCCCCGCCGTAGACGGCCACGCAGAGGAACGCACCCAGTCCGAGGCTGACCAGCAGCCGCCGCCGGGACGGCGATCGGGTCGCGACCGAGGACTCCGGAACGGGGGTCATGCAGGCTAGAGTAGCTACTCTAGAGCGTTCACTCTAGAGAAGGAGATCGGGTGACCCCCACCGCATCGTCCGGTCGTCGCGCCGACATCGTCGCCGCCGCCCACCGCTGCTTCGCCGCGCACGGCTACGCCCGGGCGAGCACCGCCCAGATCTGCCGGGCGGCCGGCGTCTCCTCCGGGACGTTCTTCCACTACTTCCCGACCAAGGCGGCCGTGCTCGTCGCCGTCCTCGAGGACGGGTTGGCCTCGACGCGTGCTCGAGCCGAGGAATGGCGGGTCCTCGCCGCCTCGGACGCCCCGGCCGCGCTGGCCCGCTGGCGGGAGCACGTCCTGGCGGAGGCGGCGGACGAGCACCTCCCGGGGTTCGTCGCCGCCCTGGCCGGGGCACCCGACGTCCCTGAGGTCGACGCCGCACTGAGCGAGGACGCCGCCCTGCTGCACGACACGCTCGTGACGGTGCTCGCCGCCGGGCAGCAGCAGGGCGTGGTCCGGCAGGACCGGACGGCCGACCACCTGGCCCGGTGGTTGGGCGCCCTGGGCGGGGGTCTCGTCCTCCGGGCCGCCGAACGCGGTGATCTCCCCGACGACCTGGCGACCGGCCTGGCCGACGTGGTGGACCGGATGCTCCGGCCCTGAGCGCTCCACGACGAGATCCCGGCCGGCAGGACACCGCCACCCGCCCCGGGTCGTGGCGTCAGTCCTCAGGGCGTAGCAGGAGCCTGCAGACGGACCGCGACACGCCGTAGATGGAGAGCGCTGGCGCGGCGGGTCCCGAAGGGACTGCAGGCTCCTGCTACGCCTCGGCCCCGGCGGAGGGGGGTCACCCACCCCTCCCGCCGTTGCGACGGTCGGCGAGGGTGCGGCCCGCCCAAAGGTTCGGGCGCAGCCGCTGGAGGGGACGGGACGACCGCGACCGCGCCCCGCGGTGCTCGACGGCGCGACGACCTACCCGGAGAACCCGATCACCGCGAACGGCCCGACCTCGCGCACCGTGAACTCCGGGCCGGAGAACAGGGCGGGGTCGAAGGTCGCGGTGACCCACTCGACGTTGGGCTCGCGCGGGAACACGTCGCGCGCCAGCCCGATCTGGTACCCGTCGCCGGTCGTCCGGAGCACGAAGACGTCGGGACGGGCGAACCGGCTCTCCCGCAGCCGCTGCACCAGCTCGGCCGAGCTCGTCGCGCGACTCCACGAGAGGACCTCGTCCCGACGCGCGTCGTAGTCCGACAACGGATTCGCGTAGTGCGGGGTCACCTGCTGGAACCCGAACCAGGGCGCGAAGGAGAACCACTCGTAGACCGCGGAGAGCACGACGAGCTGGTCGGCCGGGACACCACCACCCACCTCGTCGACCGCGGCGCGGACGTCGTCGGTCCAGGCACCCGCGTCCTCCTCGTTCGAGACGCCCAGCGCGGTCCGGCCGTCGGCCTGATAGTCGGTGTACGCCTTGGCGATGGGGTCGGCGAGGTTCTGCGGCGTGGCCTGCAACGGCACCACGAACACGGCGGCGGCGAGCACGACCGCGAGCGCCCGGACGTCGCGGGCCCGGTCGGCGAACGGGGTGGCGGCCAGCCAGGCCGGCAGGGCCCGGTAGACCGCGGCGGCCCCGAGGACGGCGGCGACGGCCAGCGTCTCGACGATGATCGCCTCCATCCGGAAGGCGAGCAGCGTGGTCCGACCGGCCAGCGCCAGCGTCGAGAGCGGGTACCAGAGGTAGGCCAGGGCGAGGACGAGCAACAGCGGGCGGGCGAGGTCGCTGCGCCGCGCGGCCAGCACGGCCCAGCCGAGGCCGAACAGCAGGAACGCCCCCCACGGGGTGGCCTGGAACATGGGCGTGGGGACCTGCGTGGAGATGAGCGGCAGGAAGTGCTGGGCCGCGGCCCGGCCCGACCCGCCGGTGGCCACCGCGATGACGTAGGGGAGCCACACGACCAGGGCGAGGATCCCGGAGACGACGGCGGCCAGCACGAGGGCGGGGACCCGGCCCCGCAGCGCCGCGGGCCCCTCCCCCGCCCGCCAGGCGCCGATGACGCGGGCGAGGCAGGCCAGCGCGACGACGAAGGCGGCGAACCCGGCGTAGAGCGTGTACGACATCGCCCCGAAACCGAGGACGACCCCGATCGCGACCCCGGCGGAGAGCCGGGCGGTGGGCGGGACGTCCCCGAACGCCTTCCAGGCGGTGACGGCGACGAGCGGGACGAAGGCGGCCAGGCACCACGAGTAGGGCTCGTCGACAAAGGGGCCGGCCAGGGCGGGGTAGACGCCGACGACGGCGGTGGCGAGCCCGGCCAGCAGTCCGCGGCGCGGGCCGACGAGACGGGACCAGGCCACCAGGGCGAGGCAGGGCACGATCGCCGACGTCGCGATCCCGGCCCACTTGAACGCCTCCCAGGCGGGTTCACCGGAGAGCGCCGCGAACCGCCCGGCCAGCCAGAACCACCCGGAGGGGTAGAAGGGGGCCGTCTCGGCGTAGTTCATGTCGGCCAGGTGCCAGTCGTCGGTGAGCCGACCGAGCAGCTGGGTGCGGAACATCTGGTCGACGGAGTTCCCGCCCAGGTAGAACCGGGCGCCGGCCAGCGGGATCGCCAGCAGCAGCGTCGCGAACCCGCTCAGGCCGACGACGGCGAGCGCCTCGGTGCCCCGCCACCACGCCCGGCGGACGACGGCGAGCAAGGTCAGGGCGACGGCGACCAGGACGAGGAGGGTCGCGACCGCGACGATCCCGTAGGTGGGGGTGATGCTCGCGTAGGGCAGCCACCCGGCCACGACCCGCTCGACGACGAGCTGGGCGAGCAGCGACACCACGCCGGCCAGGGCGGCGGTGCCGAGCAGCGCCCCCAGCAGCCGGGCGAACCCGCCCCGCACGATCGCGTCACGCGTGCCCACCGGGCGCTCCGGGGTGCGCAGCACCTCGTCCTCACGGGTTGCCTGACTCACCTGTGCACCACCACGCCTCTGCACCCCACGCCTCGCCGGTCCTCGGAAGCGACCGGTCCGGACCGGTCGCCCCCGAGAGCCTAGAGCGCGGGGCGGGTGGTCAGCGGTAGGTCACGACCGCCCCGCCCCCGGGGGTCCAGGTGATCGCCCCGCCCTGGAAGTCCGAGCGCTTGCCCCCGGGGACGTCGTACTCGTCGGAGGTGGGGTAGCCGAGGCGGCCGTTCTCCCAGCCGACCCGGCCCCAGGCGTCGCGGATGGCCCCGCGCACGACGTGGGTGCCCGAGGCGGGCGAGAAGTAGATCGACCCGCCCTCGAAGGCCGAGAACGCACCCGCCCGGAGCCGGATCTCGTCGGTGGTGGGCAGGCCGAGGTAGCCCGCCTCCCAGCCGAGGGAGATCCACTTCTGCCGGATGGAGCCGTGCACCTCGTGCGCTCCGGTGCGCGGGGAGAAGTAGATCGAGCCGTTGAGGAACTGCTGCCCGATCCCGCCCTTGGTGACGGGGCCCTCGTTGGTCGTGGGGAAGCCGAGGACGGAGTTCTCGTACCCGAGGGCCGCCCACTTGCCGAGGATGGCCCCACGCACGGCCGAGGCCCCCGACCGGGGCGACCAGTAGACGTTGCCCTCCTCGAAGCGCTGGTAGGAACCCTCGACCTGGGGCAGCGCGAAGATCGGGGTGGTGGGGGCGCCGAGGACGCCCTCCGCGGCCCCGAGCCGCTGCCAGGTCGAGGCGATCTGCGCCGACCCACCCGGGACGACGTTCCACAGCGAGGAACGCAGCGCGCCGCCGAAGCGGGCCACCGAGGGACCGCTGAGGGCGCGGTCGCCGGTGCTGCAGCGCAGGAAGAGTCCGGTGACCCGCCCGCCCCACGGGCCGGACCCGTCCCGGGCGGTCACGGTCATGCTGCGCAGGGCGCCGCCGGCCGGGCAGTTGCGGGCGACGGTGGCGACGGGCAGCTGCGCGGTCCACCCGGCGACGGTGTCCTGGGACACCTTGCCCGCGGGCGAGGACCAGTAGTCCTCCCCGGCCCGCAGGTAGGGCTTGGACCCGGTGGCCATGAACCCACCGTTGGAGGAGGAGAACTGGGTGAAGGCCGGCGCCCCCGCGTACTCGCGGATCTCCCCGGCGGTGGCCCGGACGGCCGCCGTGGTGGAGGCGGGCTGCAGCTCCTGGATCGCCCCGTTCGACGCGCGCTGCTGAACCCCGCCGTAGACCTGGCAGCTCTCGGAGTCGCAGAGGTCGTAGGGCGAACTGGCCGGGCGCAGGGTCGAGAGGGCGTAGCTGCGCGCGGCGACGGCCTGCGCCTTGAGCGCCTCGCCCGCGAACCACGACGGGGACTCCCGCGGCACGACCCCGAGCAGGTACTCCTCCAACGAGACGTTGTTGACCGGGGTGATGCGTTCGGTCAGCGGGATCGAGACGGTCCCCCGGTAGCGGTTGCCGGACCCGTCGGCCCGCTCGATCCAGATGCCGTCGTCCCCGCTGATCGTGGGCACGCTGGTCCAGCGGTCGCTCCAGACGAGGCGCCACCCCGGCTCCCAGGCGGTGAGCTGCAGGGCACCGTTCTCGAACTTCACCTGCACCCGCTGCGACTGCGGGACGGTCCGCTCCCCCACCCGCAGCGGCGCGGCCCCGGCGCTGTGCAGGTAGACCTCGGAGCCCGAGACCCGGGTGATCTGGACGCGCAGACCCCGGTCGTCCCGGTCGCCCACGGTCGTGCCCGGGTAGTAGTCGCCGAGGATGCGCCGGTAGTCCTGCCCGGCCAGCGCCCGGGACTGCGCCCCCCACTGCGAGAGGCCGTACCCGTGCCCGTACCCCTGGCCGGTGAGCGTCCACGCCCCCGACACCGGGGCCGGGTAGGTCTCGGCGGCCTGGGCGGCGGTGGCCGGGAGGAGCAGCGCGGCCACCGCACCGGCCCCGACGGCGGCGGAAAGGACACGACGGAGTCTCACAATTACCGAGTGTCACTCCGACAACACGGAGCGTCAAGCGGGCTAGGACGCTGAGTGCTGATGTCAGAGCGGCTCCACCACCGCGCTCCGGCCATCTCGGGCCTCGCGCAGCTCGGCGCTGCTGATGGTGGTGCGTCGCGGCTCGACGCCGATGTCACGTGCAGGTGGTGGAGGTGGCGTTCAGGTACGTGGTGCGGCCGCCGGCGCCGTCGTGGCGGAACCCCTCGTAGCGGGTCACTGCTCCACCAGCGGTGGGGGCGGTGGGGGTGGTGGTGAGCCGATCGACGCCGTCGTGGCTGTAGGTGACCGAGGTGACCAGCGCGGTGTCCTTGTTCGGGTTGGTCGCCGACGACGGCGCGTTGGCGTCGGGGTAGGTCCAGGCGAGGTTCATCCGCCGCGTGGTGGTGCCCCCGTTGGTGCGGGTGGTTCTCGGCGGCTGGTCCTGACTCGGCTTGCGAGCAACCGCTGCTGCTCTCCTGGCTCTCACCGTCGGACCGAGCGCCCCCCGCACAGCAGCACGAGGAACACCACCGACAGCGGTCGCGTCGCCGCCAGCACCCCCCCGGCCGTGCCACCGAGGACGCTCCCCCACTGCAGCACCGGCAGGATCCAGACCAGCAGCACGACGGCCGCGAGGACCACCGCCCCCCGGGAACCGTCGCGGACCTCCCGGGTCGAGAGCCACCACACCGCGGCCAGCGGCGCCGCGAGGGCGTGGTGGGACCAGGTGACCGGGCTGCCCAGGCAGGTCAGCAGGCTCACCGCGAGCCCCGCCTCGAACGCGCCGACGGAACCAGCCCGGCGCAGGAACCAGACCAGCAGCACCAGCGTCCCGACCGCGCCGAGGGCGGTGGCCGCGCCGTCGGGCACCCCGAGGTGGGCGAACCCGCCGGCCAGGGAGTTGTTCGAGGTCGTGCCCGGGGCCGCGACGCGCGAGGAGTCCCACAGCAGCCCGCCGAAGTACGCCGACCACGCGGGCGGGGAGGCGAGCGCTCCCAGCAGGGTCAGGACGAGTCCGACGCCGACGGTGAGCAGGGCGAACCGCCGCCACCGACGGTGCACCCCGAGGGCGACGACGAGGGCCGGGGTGACCTTGACCGCTCCGGCGAGCCCGGCCAGGACCGCCCCACCCCACGGCGAGCGGGCGGCCAGCACGACCCCGCCGACCAGGGCGAGCACGACCAGCGGGGACACCTGCCCCAGGACGAGCGCCTCCCGGAACGGGTCGGACACGACGACCAGGGCCAGCGCGGTCGGGACCAGCCGGGCGGGCACCCCGGCCCCGCGCAGCAGCCGCCCCCCGCCCAGGACCAGGGCCACCACCAGCAGGACGTCCCACACCACGAGGTCCACCCCGACCGCACCCGGCCCCGCGGTCGGCAGCAGCAGCAGCGGCACGAACAGGACGGCGGCCAGCGGCGGGTAGACGAAGTAGTGCCCGCGGTCGGTGACCCGCTCGTAGAGGTCGCGGCCGGCCAGCAGGTCCTCGGCTCCGTGCCGGTAGACGCTCAGGTCGTAGCCGGGCTGCCAGGACTGGGTGGTGACCCCGGTGGCCAGGACGACTGCCGACCACACGAGCGCGAGCGCCAGCGGCAGCCACGGCAGCAGCCGCCGCACCCCGGGGTTCACCGGGCGGGGAAGACCAGCGAGCGGAAGGTGAGGAAGCGGAAGATGGTGGCGATCGCCATCCCCACGATGTTGGAGGAGATGTTGTCGGCCAGCGGCGAGGTCAGGCCCAGCACGTGCCGGGAGAACCACAGGCAGCCGATCTGCAGCAGCGCCGCGATGACGCTGAGCAGGAGGAACATCGCGTACTCCCGCCCCGGGTGCGCCGAACGGCGGTCGGCCCACGTGTAGTAGCGCGACCCGACGAAGGCCACCGCGATCGCGATGATGCTGGAGACGACCTTGGCCCACAGCGAGGGCACGTCGAAGACCAGCAGCAGCAGGTTGAAGACGGCCACGTCGGCCAGGTAGGCCAGGCCCCCGGTGACGAGGAACCGACCGACCTCGCGGACGCGGTGGTGGCCGAGCAGGTCCCTCACGCGTAGACCGCCAGCAGCAGCACGACGACCCAGATCAGGGCCAGCGCGAGCAGGGTCTTGTCGTGCAGGGCGAGTTCCTCGGGTTCCTCGGCCTGACCCTTGTCGACGTCGACGGCGTAGCGCAGGATCGCCAGCACGAACGGGACGACGGAGAGCACCGAGTACCGGAAGCTCACCTCGGACAGCTGCAGGAACGCCCACAACGAGTACGCGGTGACGACGACCGTGGCCGAGAGGGTCCAGACGAAGCGCAGGTAGGTCTGGGTGTACTTCGTGACCACCTTGCGGACCGCCCGCCCGGTCTCCTCGCCCTGCCGGGCCTCGGCGTAGCGCTTCCCGGAGGCCATGAACAGCGAACCGAACGCGGTGGTCAGCAGGAACCACTGCGACAGCGGGATGCCGGCGGCGATGCCCCCGGCCAGCGCGCGCAGCAGGAACCCCGAGGCGACGCTGGCCAGTTCGATGACCGGCTCGTGCTTCATGCCGAAGCAGTAGGCGAGCTGGATGACCGCGTAGACGGCCATGACCGCGCCGAGGTCGACCGACCACCAGAACGCTCCGGCCAGGCCGAGGACGAACAGGACGACGGCGACGGCGTAGGCCGTCGTCGCCGAGACCGCCCCGGAGGCGATCGGCCGGAACCGCTTCTTCGGGTGGGCCCGGTCGGCCTCGACGTCCTTCGCGTCGTTGACCAGGTAGACGGCCGAGGCGATGACGCAGAACAGGACGAACGCCACCGCCGTGCCGAGGAAGGCGTCGGCGTCGAGCTGGGCCGCACCCGCCGGCAGCAGCGGGGCCACGACGAGGACGTTCTTGACCCACTGCCTCGGCCGCGCGGTGCGGACGAGGCCGGTGACCGCGTTCACCGGCCCGACCTCCGCAGCACGCGCGGCGCGACCCCCGCGACCGTGGCGCCCAGCACCGAACCAGCGAGCACGTCGGTCGGGTAGTGGACGCCGACGACGATCCGCGACAGCGCCATGGCCGGGACCAGCGGGGCCAGCTTCCCGCGCCCCACGAGCCGCCCGAAGGCGACCACGGCGGCCGTCGTCGACGTCGCGTGGGAGCTCGGCAGGCTGAGCTTGCTCGGGGTCCCGGCGTGCACGAGGACGTCGGGGTGGTTCGGGCGGCGGCGGCGGGTGAACCGCTTCAGCACGACCGAGGAACCGTGGGCCGCGACGACCGCGGCGGTCGCCTCGATCCACTCACGCCGGCGCGGCCGGTCGACGAGCGCGCCCACGGCCCCGCCGACGATCCACACCGCGGCGTGCTCGCCGGCGTGGCTCATCAGCTGCGCCGTGCGCACGACCGCGGGGGCGGAGAGCTTCTGCTGCACCGCCACCATGATCTTCAGTTCACTGGTCAGGACGGGCACGTCCACCACGTGGTCGTCGGTCGTCCCGGTCGTCGGGTTCTGCACGCTCACCTCAGTCGTCCCACGGCCGAGGAGATGTCCTCGTCGGCGATCATCCTGCCGCGTTCCAGCACGACCCCGCGGTCGCACAGCTTCTCGATCATGTCCAGGTCGTGGCTGACGATGACGAGGGTCTTGCCCTCGGCCCGCAGCTCCCGGATCCGGCCCAGGCACTTCTGCTGGAAGGGGGCGTCCCCGACCGCGAGGATCTCGTCGATGAGGAAGATCTCCGGGTCGGTGTGCACGGCGACCGAGAAGGCCAGCCGCAGGAACATCCCCGAGGAGTAGAACTTCACCTCGGTGTCGATGAACTGCTCGATCTCGCTGAACGCGACGATCTCGTCGAAACGCCGCTTGATCGTGGCCTCGTCCATCCCCAGGATCGCGCCGTTGAGGAAGACGTTCTCCCGCCCGGTCAGGTCGGGGTGGAAGCCCGCGCCGACCTCGATCAGCCCGGCGATCCTCCCCCGGACGAGCACCTGACCGGAGTCCGGGCTCATCACCCCGCTGATGAGCTTGAGCAGGGTCGACTTGCCCGACCCGTTCAGTCCCAGCAGGGCGACCGCCTCCCCCTCGTGCACGGTGAGGTCGACGTGGTCGAGCGCGTCGAACGTGTTGCCCAGGTCCTTGCCGCGGAAGGCGGCGATGGCGAGCTGCTTCAGGGAGCGGTTGTGGCGGAGGTGGAACTGCTTGCTCACGCCCTCGACCCGGATGGTCGAGCGGGTCCCGGTGGTGCTGCTGGTCATGGCTCAGAGCTCCTGGGCGAAGCGGCCCTCGAGCCGCCGGAAGGTGAACTGGCCGATCGCCAGGATGACCAGCGAGACGACCAGCGCGAGCAGACCGTGGAAGAGGAGGTTCGGCGGCAACCGGTCGGCCCGACCGTCGGTCGCACCGAACCAGAACGCGTAGTGGAACAGCTCGACGGCCGCGGTCACGGGATTCAGCTGGTAGATCTCCCAGAGCCAGCCGGGGACCTTCTCGTAGACCAAGTTCCAGGTGTAGAGCACCGGCGAGGTCCAGGTCACGACCAGCAGCATCAGGTCGACGATGTTCTCGAAGTCCCGGAACAGGACGTTGATCGAGCCGAAGAACAGCCCCAGCCCGATGGACAGCGCCGCAATGGTCAGCAGGCCGAGGACCCCGCCGAGGAGCTGCGTGACCGTCGGCACCCAGCCCACCGCGATCGCCCCGATCAGCAGGATGACCATCTGGGGCACGAAGTGGACCATGGCGACCCACATGCTGGACACCGGGAACAGCTCGCGCGGCAGGTAGATCTTCTTCACCAGCGGCGCGTTGTGGACCACCGAGCGGGTGGCGTTGCCGAACGTCTCCGAGAAGAAGTTGATGACCACGATCCCGCTGAACAGGTACACCGCGTAGAACGGGATCGCGTCGTTCTGCCCGAGGAAGACCCCGAGGGCGAAGTAGAAGACCGCGAACTGGACCGCCGGTTTGACGTAGCTCCACAGCAGCCCGAGGAACGAGCCCTGGTAGCGGACCCGCAGCTCCTTGCGGACCAGCAGCTTCAGCAGGTATCGGCGGTGCAGGACGTCGAGCAGCCCCCGGCCGCGGCCGGGCACGACGAAACCGTCGAGGTCCGCTCCGCCGGCGGTCGGGGTGGCGGGGGTGGACGCGCTCACGCTCAGCGCTCCGTTCCCGCCGTCGCCGGCTCGACCCCCGGACGGGTGATCGAGTGCGTCTGCTCGGCGAACACCGTGTCCCAGGCCTCGGGCGAGGTGAACTCCGTCAGCGCCTGCCGGTAGCGGTAGGCCAGGTCGTCCCAGCGCACGAACAGTTCGCGGTGGGCGGCGGCGCTGCGCCGGGCCAGGTCCCGGAACACCTTCGGGTCGCGCCGGTACCAGCTGGCCGCGGTGCCGTCGGCCGTCGAGACGACCGCGGAGTCGTAGTTCGCCAACCGCCACCAGCGGGAGTCCATCGCCGCGACGTGCTGCTCGGGACGCACGCGCGACTCCGGGGAGGGTTCGCGCAGGTGCCGAAGGACGGTGGCCGCGGCCCACAGCGGCAGCACCGCGTAGCGGGGGGCCGACGGTTCCTTGCCCCGCTTGGGCGGCTTGCGCAGGCGGGGCGTCGGGAAGGCCTCGACGTCGGTGGACACCTGGGCGTCGGGGAACTCCTTGCGGGCCGCGCGCACGTCGGCGGTCCGGGTCGGCAGCACCCGCAGCAGGTGCTCCGGGCCGGAGAGCACGTCCCGCAGCGCCATCAACCGCAGCTCCTCGGTGGAGTACTGCATGGAGATGAGGTGCTTGAGGTCGGTGCTGACGCTCTCGGCGAAGATCCGCCCGCCCTTGTCGTAGGGCGAGTGCAGCAACGCCGCCACGAGCCGGTTGCGCTCGTGGAAATAGGCCTGCCAGTCGGTGCCGTCGTCCTTGTCCAGCCAGGACACGTGCCACACGGCCGCGCCGGGCAGGCTCACCGTCGGGTAGCCGGCCTCGGCGGCGCGCAACCCGTACTCGGCGTCATCCCACTTGATGAAGACCGGCAGCGACAACCCGATCTCGCGGACGATCTCGATGGGGATGAGGCACATCCACCAGCCGTTGTAGTCGACGTCCACCCGCTTGTGCATGTACGGCGTCGCCCGCAGGTTCTGCGCGGCCAGGTCGTGGCGCTCGCGCACCCCGGAGACCGACCCCCAGAAGAACCGGTACTTGTCGATCCGCTCCCCGAAGGAGTGCAGGACCGAACGGTCGAACATGTCGAACATGTGCCCGCCGACGATCGTCGGGCGGCGGCAGCTCTGCGCGAACTGCAGGGCCCGCAGGATCCCCTCGGGCTCGACGATGATGTCGTCGTCCAGGAGCAGCACGTAGTCGCTGCGCCCCGCGGCCAGCGTCTCGCGCATCCCGCGGGAGAACCCGCCGGAGCCGCCCAGGTTGCCCTGGCGGACGATCCGCAGCTGCGGCCCGAGCGCGCGGGCGACCTCGTCGAAACCGGGCTGGTCGGCGACGAGCTGGGTGCCCTGGTCCATGATCAGGACCTCGTCGAGGACCGCGCGGACCCCGTCGGCCTCGCTCAACGCCTTCAGCAGCGCCAGGCAGTAGTCCGGCCGGTTGAAGGTGGTGACCGCGATGGAGAGGGTCGCGGGTTCGGGCGCCGAGAGCGACTCCGCGTCCGCCCCCGCACCGTCGGTGACCTGCCAGAACGCCTGGCGCAGCGAGGCCTCCTCGGCCCCCGCGGACAGGTCGAACCAGTACCAGCCACCGTCGCCGAAGCTCGCCAGCGACAGCTCGACCGAGAACGGCTGCCCGGGGGTGACCTGACGGGAGACCACGCGCTGGCGCAGACCGCGGGCGTTGGACTTGTAGACGGTCACGGTGCCCGGGGCGTCCAGCTCGACCTGCAGGCGGACCGCGGTGGCCGTGGTCCAGCGCCGCCAGTAGCTGGCCGGGAACGCGTTGAAGTAGGTCCCGAAGGAGACCCGGGAGTGCGCGTCGACCTTCAGCCCGCTGCGCCCGACGATGTTCTCGGCGCGACCCTCCTGGTGCACCGAGAAGGTCTGCTGCGCGCTCGCCGAGGCCTCGGCCTGCTTGTCGGCGTCCTGACCGGCGCGGCCCGCGGAGTCGCCCCCGCTGCTGACGGTGTGGTCGTAGTCGACGTACAGCGGCAGGTCGTCGGAACCGGAGTCCAGGGGCAGGACCACCCGGGCGACCGTCCGCCACGTCGCCGTGGGGAGTTCGGTCATCACGGTGCTCACGCCTCCACCCCCCCGCTGGTGAACGCGGCCCCGTCGCGGAAGTGCGGGGTCAGCTTGTTGTCGACCATCGACAGCGCCGCCCCGATCGCCATGTGCATGTCGAGGTACTTGTACGTCCCCAGCCGCCCGCCGAACAGGACGCCCTTCTCCTGCTTGGCCAGGTCGCGGTAGGCCAGCAGCTTGCGGCGGTCCTCGGCGGTGTTGACCGGGTAGTACGGCTCGTCGCCCGACGTCGCGAAGCGCGAGAACTCGCGCATGATCACGGTCTTGTCGTTCGGGTAGTCCCGCTCGGGGTGGAAGTGCCGGAACTCGTGGATCCGGGTGTAGGGCACCCCCTCCTCGGCGTAGTTCATGACCGAGGTGCCCTGGAAGTCCCCGACCGGCAGGACCTCCTGCTCGAAGTCGAGCGTGCGCCAGGACAGTTCGCCCTCGGCGTTGTCGAAGTAGGTGTCGACCGGCCCGGTGTAGATGACCGGCACGTTGCCGAGCACGTTCGTCTTCGAGACCTCCTGGGAGGCGTCGAAGAAGTCCGTCTCGAGGCGGACCTCGATGTTCGGGTGGTCCGCCAACCGCTCCAGCCACGCGGTGTACCCGTCGACAGGCAGACCCTCGTAGGTGTCGTTGAAGTAGCGGTTGTCGTAGGTGTAGCGGACGGGCAGCCGGGTGACCGTCGCCCCGGGCAGCTCGCGCGGGTCGGTCTGCCACTGCTTGGCCGTGTACCCCCGGAAGAACGCCTCGTAGAGGGGGCGGCCGATCAGCGAGATCGCCTTGTCCTCGAAGTTCTCCGCGGTCGCGGTGTCGATCTCGCCGGCCTGCTCGGCCACCAGGGCCCGGGCCTCGGTCGGCGACAGGGCCTTGCGGAAGTACTGGTTGATCGTCGCCAGGCTCACCGGCAGGGGGAAGACTTCACCCTGGTAGATGGAGAACACCCGGTGCACGTAGTCGGTGAACTTCGTGTACCGGTTGCAGTACTCCCACACCCGCTCGTTGGAGGTGTGGAAGAGGTGCGCGCCGTAGCGGTGCACCTCGATGCCGGTCTCGGGCTCCGCCTCGGAGTAGGCGTTGCCCCCGATGTGGTGGCGCCGGTCGATGACCAGGACCTTCTTGCCCAGGTCCTCGGCGCACTGCCGGGCGACGGTGAGGCCGAAGAAACCGGACCCCACGACGACGAGGTCGACGTTCACCGCGCGCCTCCTTCGGCACCGCGCCCCGGACGCGGCGTCTCGCGTCGGGGCATTCCACTCGGGGACAGCTCAGGCATAGGCATGGTGCCCGTCAGGGTAGCCGCAGCCACCCGCCGCGAGGCCGCTCGCCACGCTTCCCCGCCCCGGGCCCCCGCCACCTTCACCGGTCCTCGACGAGCGCCCCCCGGCGCGGACACCCCCGCGGCCCCGTCCGGGCGCCCTCCCGTGACCCCCGTCACGCATGGCAGGCTCCCCCCGTGCCCTCCGCCGCGCCCCCCGACCCGCTGGACCGGGTGCCCTGGCCGCTGCGGACCCCCCGCCTGACGGTCGCCCGGGCCACCCCCGCCGACGAGGACGAGGTCTGGGCCTACCGCCGCCGCGACGACGTCGGGGAGTGGCTGGGCCTGCACCCCGTCGACCGGGCCGACTTCCACGAGATCTTCTCCTCGCGCCTCGGCACCGGCCTGGTGGTCCGGCGCGACGGAGACCTCGTCGGCGACCTCATGCTCAAGATCGGCGACGGCTGGGGTCAGCGCGAGGTCGTCGCCGACGCCCGCGGCACCCAGGCCGAGCTCGGCTGGGTCCTCGACCCGGCCGCCACCGGGCACGGTTACGCCGAGGAGGCCCTGCGCGCGGTCATCACGTGCTGCTTCACCCGGCTCGGGCTGCGCCGGATCGTGGCCCACGCCTTCGCCGACAACCTGCGCTCCCGGCGGCTCATGGACCGGCTCGGGCTCCGCCTGGAGTCGCACACCGTCGCGGAGTCGTTGCACCGGGACCACGGCTGGGTCGACGGGGTCGGCTACGCCCTGCTCGCCACGGAATGGTCACTCCCGCCCGCCACCGATGAGTCCGGCCCCTGACCGGGGTCTGCCGTTCCGAGACCCGCCCACCGACCCGCTGGAGTACCCCGTGCGCCCTCTCGTCATCACCGCGTTCATGTCCCTCGACGGCGTCATGGAGGCGCCCGGCGGGGAGCCCGGCTACCGCAACAGCGGCTGGACCTTCCAGGACATCGAGTTCGACCCGGCCGCCTACGAGCTCAAGGGCCGTGAGCAGGAGGAGGCGGGGGCCCTGCTGCTCGGTCGGGTCAGCTACGAGGCGTTCGCCCCGGTGTGGCCGTCGATGACCGACGTCTTCCCCCGGTACAACGCGATGCCCCGCTACGTGGTCTCGACCAGGCTGGAGTCCGACGACGAGCGCTGGCCCGCCACCGTCCTGCGCTCGGTCGAGGACGTGGCCGAGCTCAAGCGGACCGAGGGCGGCCCGATCATCGTGCACGGCAGCGCGACCCTCGGCGCGGCGCTCGCCGACGCCGGGCTGGTCGACCGCTACCACCTGCTGCTGTTCCCCGTCCTGCTCGGGGCGGGCAGGCGACTGTTCTCCGCCGCGGACAAGGACAAGCAGGCCCTGCGCGTGCTGGAGTCCGAGACCTACGGCAACGGCATCACCAAGCTCGTCTACGACGTGGTGCGATGACCCCCGAGCTCGTCGCCACCTGCTGGACGACGGCCGGGACCGTCCGTCCGCTCGACGCCTCCGAGGTGTCCCCGCACACCCCGGGCGCCCGGATCGACGCGGTCGCCGACGGCGGGTGGGCCGGGCTCGGGTTCGCCCACGCGGACCTCGCCGCCATGCGGGCGACGACGGGTTTCGCCCCGGTCGCCGAGCACGCCCGCGCCCGCGGTCTCCGCCACGTCGAGGTCGAGCTGATCTCCGACTGGTGGCGGGACGACGAACACTGGCGCCCCCGGTGGTCGCTGCTGCTGGAAGCCGCCGACGCGTTCGCCTCGCCGGTCCTCAAGGTCGGGACCGCGTTCGCGACCCCCTGGTCCGACCTCACTCCCCTGGTGGAACCGTTGCGGCAACTGGCGATCGAGGCCGCCGACCACGGGGTGCGGCTGGCCTTGGAACCGCTGCCGTTCTCGATGGTGGGGTCGGTCCCCGCCGCCGCCGACCTGCTCCGCCGGGTCGACCACCCCGCCGCCGGTCTCGCCGTCGACTTCTGGCACGTGTTCCGGGCCGGCACCACGCTCGAGGAGCTCGCCGCCTCCGTCACCCTCGACCAGATCGCCCAGGTGGAGCTGGACGACGCCGACGCCGACCCGGTCGGCACCCTCTTCGAGGACACCCGCGACCGGCGCCGGTACTGCGGTGAGGGTGTCCAGGACGTCACCGGCTTCATCCGGACCCTCACCGACCTGGGGTACACCGGCCCCTGGGGCGTCGAGATCCTCTCCGACGAGCACCGGGCCCTCGACCTCGCCACCGGGCTCGACCGGGCCCGCCGCAGCGCGCTCCGCTGCTTCGCCGACGCCGCCCGCCCCTGACGCACCGCGCCGCTCCTCAGGGCGTAGCAGGAGCCTGCAGGCGGGCCGCGACACGCCGTTGGTCGAGGTTCTCGCCGCGGCGGGTCGGGGAGTGGCTGCAGGCTCCTGCTACGCCTCGGCGGGTCCCTCACCTCCGGTGGAGGAGGGCGTCGACGGGGGTGGGTCGAGACGCGTCAGCTCCTCCTCCGGGGGGAACTCCGCGAACCGGGCGTCGTCGTCGAGCGGGGCCAGTTCGAGGTAGCTCAACCGGTCGTCGTCGACGAACAGCAGCAGCATCGCGCCGTCGGTCTCCCCGCTGAGGACGATCCGGCTTTCCTCCCAGCCCGGGATGACGCCGTCCGCGTCGGTGAGGTCGATGCTCGGGCACGCCCCGCACCCGCAACCCCGGCCCACTCTCGTCCCGGGTACCTGCGCCCGCCAGCGCCGACGGTCGTCGGACGTGACGGGCTCGTCCTCGTCGGAGAAGGCGACCCCGTTGTCGATCATCCAGACCAGCGTCGCCCGCTCGCGCTCGGTCAGCGGGCGGGGGCCGGGCGCCTCCGGCGCCGGGTCGCCGACGCGGCTCATCCGCCCGTCATGGCCGCACGAGGGTGGGAGTACAGGCAGAACGGGTGCCCGGCCGGGTCGGCCAGGACGTAGAGGATCTCCTCCGGGTCGTCGGTCCGGTACAGCAGGAGTTCCGCACCGAGGTCGCGGGCCCGGTCGCACTGGGCGTCGAGGTCGTCGGCGTCATCCACGATGAAGCACAGGTGCAGCTGCATGGGCACCTCGACCGAGGGCCAGGTGGTCCGGGGCAGTTCGTCGACCCGTTGGAAGGCCAGCAACCGCTCCCCCTCGCCGGTGCACAGGACCAGCCACTCGGGTCGTTCGTCGCCGTCCGTCGGGGGTTCGTCCCCGGGGCGGTAGGTCAACCCCAGGAGTTCCCGGTAGAACTCGGCGAGCCGACGGATGTCGGTGCCGTCGAGAACGGTGTTGACCAGCCGCGGGAGCCCCATCAGAGCATCCAGGCCTCGAACTCGCCCGGCCCCGACCCGCGCGGCGGGTCGGTCACGGCCGCGGGCGGGTGCCGCCGCTTCCGGACGACGTCGAGGAGCGTTCCCCACGGCCCGGCCAACGGTCCGGTGCGGCCGCCGCCGAGGCGCACGAACTCCCCGCGGGCGGGGCCGACCGGCAGTTCCCGGGGCAACGCCGAGACCGAGGGCAACCACCGGGGCAGACCGAGCAGCCCGGCGATGCCGTCGAGGCGTTCGGACTCGATGGTCTCGTCCGCGTCGATCTCCTCGGCCAGCAGCTCGGCGAGGTCGTCGGCGGCCCCGGGGCGGCCGGCCAGCGCGGCGAACTCCTCGGCGTGCTCGACCCCGATCGAGTCGCTGAGCACGTCGGTGTCCCGCCCGAGCCCGAAGGAAGGATCGCTGAGGTAGCGGCCGACCTCCCGGCCGTGGTCCCACCCGACGAGCAGGAGCTGACGGTCGTTGCGGACCAGCAGGGCCAGCGCCGAGGACCCGGTGCCGGCCGCGAGCGCCTCGCCGACCCCGAGCACCCCCCGCCGACCGGTCGCGACGGTGCCCGGGCTCCCGCAGACGACGACGAGCCACCCCTCGTGCGGTCCGGTGACCCAGCCGGTGAACCTCAGCGCCCGCAGCCGGTCGAGGACCGGGCCGCGGTCGGGCGCGCCGTCCTCGACGCGGACCAGCACGGCGGCGTAGCTGTGCCCGAGCGGGCTGCTGTCGCCGTGGCTGATGCCGATCGGGATGGCCATCAGACGAGGGGGGGCATCGTCTGGAAGGACCGGTCGCGGGCGATCTTCAGCCCGTCGCGCCACCCCCGGAACAGGTGCGAGGTGCCGCGCACGGTCCGCTCGACGGCGGTCAGCCGGATGATCTCCTTGGCGAACGTGGCCGCGGTCCCGACGGCGAACAAGGCCGGCCGGTACGCGCCGTGCGCCCGGAAGTACTGCTGCATGATCCCGCGGTTGCGCATGATGTAGTAGCGGTACCGGTCGGAACTGGCGTTGAGGTGCCGGGTGCCCATGTCCCACTGCTTGATCTCCCGGGTCCGCTTGAGCACGAACTCGTTCACGATCACCGAGCGGGTCAGCCGCGAGGCCAGCCAGCCGTAGACGGAGTCGTCCCAGTAGATGAAGAACCGCGGGTCGGGCAGCCCGATGCGTTCGACCACGCTGCGGTGGATGAACATCCCCTCGAAGCAGCCCGAGTTCATCTCGCGGTAGCCGGAGTCGTCGAAACCCGCGGGCGCGAAGGGGATCGGGATGCCCAGCGGGATCGAGAGCCGGTACTGCCAGTAGAACTCCGAACCGTCGAAGTCGTAGCGACGGCCCTGGACGCTGGCGAACCGCTCGCCCCAGCGACCCATCCGGGCCAGGCCGTCGGGGATCACCTCGACGTCGTCGTCCATGAGCCAGATCCACTCCGACCCCAGCTCGTAGGCCAGGCGCATCCCCTCGGAGAACCCGCCGGCCCCGCCCGTGTTGGTCTCCATCCGGCGGTAGACCAGCTCGTCGCCGAACCGCTCGCGGTACCCCTCGACGACCTCGGTGGTGTCGTCGGTGGAGGCGTTGTCGACCACCAGGACGTGCCCCGGGCGCGGCTCCATCTCCAGGACGCTGTCGAGCAGCTTCGACAGCAGACCCGAACGGTTGAACGTGACGATCGCGATCGTCGCGGTCCGCGGGTCGAAGGGCTTCTGCGGCGGCAGCAGGGGCGCGGTGGTGGGCGTCATGGCGTCGCCGAGCCTAGCCCAGCGAGCAGGCCGTGATCCGGTACAACGTGACCCCGCCCCCGGAGGCGACCTCGGTGAACCCGGGTCGCCCCTGGAAGAGCCGGAACGCGGTGTAGCCGGCCGGCACGAGGCCGGGCGGGTCCCACAGCTCGCCGTCGTCGATGACGTAGCGGACCCGCTCGCGCTCCAGCGCCGCGCACACCTCGGGGTCGGCCGCGGCGTCCTGCAGGCGGTCGGCGAGGAGGACGGCGTCGGGGGTCCAGTTCCCGCGCAGGTGCGGGAACAGCACCTCGACCCCGCTCAGGGCGTAGGCCAGCGACGACCCGTCCCACGGCGTGCCGGCGACGACCTCCCCCTCGGGCACGTACCGGTCGAGGTCGGTGAGGAAACGCTGCTCGGCCTCGCTCACCAGCGAGTACCCGGGCGCCTCGGCGGCCTCGACCGACGTCTTGGCCACCTGCTCGGCGTTGCCGCGCACCTGCGGGACGGTCGTGAGGACGAGGCCCACCGCGACGATCCCGGCGGTGGCGCGAACGCTCCGGCGGCGGTGCAGCGCGGCCGCGATCCAGAGCACCGCGAGGACGGCGAGCACCACCCCGGTGACCGGTTCGCTGGCCGCCAGCCGACCGCGGTCGTTGTACCAGACGCCCGTGACCAGCGGTTTCCACGGGGCGTCGACGCTGGCGGCGAGGACGTCGAGGGTGCACAGGACGAGGTGCCCTGCCGCCACCCAGCGCCAGGCGGGTACCAGCGCCGCGCGGACGAGACCGACCAGGACGAGCCCCGCGACGACCCAGCTCGCCCCGGCTCCGGCGGGGGCGCCCAGCAACGCCTCCCCCACGGCGACGGGGACGCTGCGGTCGACCGGCCACTGCCCGGCCCGCACCCCGGCCAGGCTCGGCCACAGGACGACCCCGACCCCGACCGCGAGGCCCGAGCCGAGGACGGCGAGGCCGAGCACCACCCACTGGTCGCGGACCCCGCGCCACGGCAGCAGCGCCCGCGGCAGAACGGTCACCACGAGCAGCAGGACGACGAGCAGCACGGTGACGACGAACGCGCTCGGGTGGGCGGTCGCGGTCGCCCCCGCCCCGGCGACCGCGACCAGACCGGCCCGGACCCGGTCGGCGACCCCCACGCCCCGGGCGGTGGTCACGACGACCGCCGCCACCGTCGCCGGGATCAGTGCGGTGCCGAGGACGAACGGCCAGAGCCCGCCCCGGTCCACGTACCAGGGGAAGGCGACGAACCCCTGCCCCAGCACGGCGGCCGCGAAGACGGCGAGGGGACGGGCCCCGACCACGGCCCGGACCAGCACCGCCGCCGACAGCGACCAGACGACCGCGGGGACGACCACGAGCAGCGCGTTGCCGGCCAGCAGCGGGGAGCTCGCCGGTCCGACCGGGAGCGGCACCTCCGCCAGCAGCGCCGCCAGCGCGTGCCAGGCGGCCGGGTAGAAGTTGGTCCCGCCCGGGGAGTTCAGCCGGGCGACGGCGGTGGGCGAGGCGTCGCCGGTGTCGAGCACGAAGCGCACCGCGTTCAGGTGGAAGATCGTGTCGAAACCCTGCGGGACCATGTCCGGTCGGCCCAGGGCCAGCCGGACGGTCACGAACGCCAGGACGGCCGCGATCCCCGTCCCGGCCAGCAGCGCTGCGACCCCGCCGTGGTCGAGGACGGGCCGGGTGCGGCGTTCCCGGCGCCGGGTGACGAGCTCGACCAGCCAACCGGGCACGAACGCCACCAGCGCGGCCACGGCGGTCGCCAGCGCCAGCGTGGTCCACCCCCAGCGGAGCCCGGCGAGCGGGGCGAGCACCGAGGCGCCCCCCACGACGGCGACGCTGAGCAACGGGGCGAATCCGAGCAGCCAGATCCCCCGCAGGCGCAGGGCGAACCCGACGAGCAGTCCCGGCGCCGTGACGAGTGCGGTCGTCGCGACGAGCAGCGGGAGCAGCTCGGGCCAGGTCACGGGGTCGGGCGCCCTCGGCCCAGGACGACGTGACGCAGTCCGGGGAACTGCTCCGCCGAGGTGGTCCCGCGACCGTCGACGACGGCCAGCGCACCGGGCAGGTCGTCGGGCCCGAGCTCGGCGTAGCCGGCGTGGTCGGCCTGGACGATCGCCCCGTCGGCGGGTTCACCGAGGTGGAACGGGTCCAGCCCGCGCTCGGCGAGCTCGGCGTCGGAGTAGAGGGGGTCGTGCACGAGGGGCACGGCCCCGCGCGCGGCCAGGTCCCGGACCAGCGGGAACACCCCGGAGAACGCGGTCTCCTTCACCCCGCCCCGGTAGGCGGCACCGAGCACGACCACCCGCGCGCCGGAGAGCTCCCGCCCGGCGGTGGCGAACGCGGCGGCCAGCAGGTCGACCGTGGCCGCGGGCATCCGCTGGTTCGCCGCCCGGGCGGTCCGGACCACGTCGGCGTCGGGGTCGGAGTGCAGGTACAGCTGCGGGTAGACCGGGATGCAGTGCCCCCCGACCGCGACCCCGGGCCGGTGCAGGTGGCTGTAGGGCTGGGAGTTGCAGGCCTGGGCGACGGCGGAGAAGTCGATCCCGCGCCGGTCGGCGAACAGCGCGAACTGGTTGGCCAGCGCGATGTTGACGTCGCGGTAGGTGGTCTCGGCGAGCTTGGCGAACTCGGCCGCGTCGGCCGAACCGAGGTCCCAGACCCCGTTCTCCCGGGGCAGGTCCGGGCGCGGGTCGAAGCGGAGCACGGTCTCGTAGAACGTCGTGGCCGCGGCGGCGCTGGCCTCGTCCACCCCGCCGACGAGTTTCGGGTAGCGCCGAAGGTCGGCGAACACCCGACCGGTGAGGACGCGCTCGGGGCTGAACGCAAGCCCGAACTCCCCCGGCGCGAGCCCGCTGCCCTCGGTCAGCAGCGGCAGCAACCGTTCCCGGGTCGTCCCGATCGGCAGGGTGGTCTCGAAGATCACGCAGGTGCCGGGCCGCAGACCCGCGGCGACCGCGCGGGCGGCGGCGTCGATCGCGGAGAACTCGGGCCGGGCCTGCTCGTCGACGATCAACGGGACGACGACGACCACCACGTCGGCCCCGGCCACCGCGGCGGTCGTGTCGGTGGACGCCCGCAGCCGACCGTCGGCGACGGTCGCGGCCAGGTGCTCCGCGAGGTGCGCCTCCTCGTCCCACGGCGCGCGACCGGCGTTGATCGTCGCGACGAGCCGGGGGTCGATGTCGGCGCCCACGACGCTCGCGCCGTTGCGGGCGTACTCGACGGCCAGGGGCAGCCCGATCTTGCCGAGCCCGACGACGACGACGTTCACGGGGACGACGGTCACGACCGGCCTGCGCTCTCCACCACGTCCAGAACGGTAGCCGTGGCCCGGGCGGCCACCGCGTCCAAGGAGGCCTCGCGGCGCGTCCACGCGGCCCGCCGGGCCCGGTCCTCGTCGGTGTCGCGGGCCCCGAGCGCCGCACCCATGGCCTGCGCGACCACGTCGACGTCGTGGGGCACGGCCCAGCCGAGGTCGTTGTCGCGCACCAGGTCCGCGCACGGTCCGGGGCCGGCGTAGACGACGGGCGCCCCGCACGCGGTGGCCGCGAAGACCTTGGTCACGAACGCGAACTCGTAGCCACCCCCGGGCCGCAGCGAGGCCAGTCCGGCCCGCGCGGTACGGAACGCCTCGGCCACCCGGGCGGCGGGCACGACCCCGGGGAAGTCGACACGACCCGGCACGAGCTCGGCGGCGCGGGCGATCATCCGCTCTCGATCGACCCCACCCCCGAACATGACCAGCCGGGCCTCGGGGTGCTCGGCCGCGATGCGGGCGAAGGCCTCCACGAAGACCCCGGCCCCGTGGACCTCGCTCATCGTCCCGGCGTAGACCAGGTCGGAGCCCTGCGGCGCCGGACCCGGGGAGAAGCTGCCGGTGTCGACCCCGGAGCCGACCACGGTCACCCGGTCCGGCTCGACCCCGAACGCGTGGATGCGGTCGGCGACACCGGCCGAGACGGTGAGGACGTGCTCGGCCCGCCGCAGGACCGCGCCCTCCACGGTCGTCAGGGCGCGCACCACCGCCGGGTTCACCCCGGAACCCTCGGCCGCGGCCGAGAGCAGGTCGGCGGCGTAGTAGACGTAGGGCAGGCGGCGCAGGGCGCAGGCGAGGGCGACCGCGACGCCCGTGGTCGGGGGAGGTTCGACCACGACGACGTCGGGCCGGGGCCCGGTCAGCAGCCGCCCGATCAGCGGCAGGTCGAAACTCGCGTACGGAAGGTACCCGCGCACCGCGCCCGAGGCGTCGCGCAGCACGGGCCAGCGGGACACCCCGGCCGTGGTCGCGCGGTCTCCCGGGACCCGCGAGGTCAGGACGCGGACCCGGGCCCCGACCCGGCTCAGCCCGTCGGCCAGCGCCCGGAGGCGGTAGGCCGCGGCCGCCGGTTCCGGGGCGAAGATCCGGGACGCGACGACAACACGCGCAGGGCGGGCGGGAGGCACGGCGCGACGCTACCGCCCTCTACCGTGGCCGGTGTGAAGGTCCTGGTCGTGACGGTCGCCCACCCCCCGCTCGACGCGCGGATCCACAACCGGCAGATCCGGGCGATCCTGCACGCCGGCCACGAGGTCACCTACGTCGCGCCCTGGTCGACGTTCGGCGCGCAGGTCCCGGCCGACGTGCACGCCGTCGACGTCCCCCGCTCGGTCGGCCGGCACCGGGTCGGCCCGCTCGCCGCGGCCGCCCGGATCGTGCGCCGGCTCGCCCCGCAGCACGACGTCGTCATCGGCCACGACCCCGAACTGCTGCCGCTGCTGCACGCGATCGCGACGGGGAGGAACGCCCCCGCCGTGGTGTGGGACGTGCACGAGGACGTGCCGGCCCAGTTCGAGATGGTCGACTGGGTCCCCGGCCCGGTGAAGGTCCCCGCGGCGCGGGTCGCGACGGCGATCGAGCACCTCACCGAGAAGAGGTTGCACCTGACCCTGGCCGAGTACGCCTACGCCGACCGGTTCCGCCGCCGGCACCCGGTCGTCCCGAACTCCCCCCGCGTCCCGGCCGACCTGCCGCCCGAGGAACCCCGTCTCCCGGGGGAGCCGTGGCGGGTGATCTACGTCGGTGCCATCACCCGGGCCCGGGGCTTCGACGAGATGGTCGCCCTGGTGGACCGGTTGCCCCAGGGGCCCGACGGCATGGTGCTGGAACTCATCGGCAACGCCCGTCCCGACCTGGACGCCGAGCTGCGGGCCATCACCGACCCCCGCCTCGACTACCGCGGTTTCGTCCCCAACGCCGAGGCCCTGAGCCGCCTGCACGGGTCGCTGGCCGGGCTGGTCCTGCTGCACGACCACGACAACTACAAGCACTCCCAGGCCAGCAAGGCGTTGGAGTACATGGCCCACGGGGTCCCGGTCGTCAGCACACCCAACCCCGCCTCGGTCGACCTCGTGCGCGGGACCGGGTGCGGCGTGGTCGTGGATTTCGGGGACGTCGACGGGATCCTGGACACGTTGCTGCAGTTGCGCGACGATCCCGACCGCCGGCAGGCGATGCGGGTCGCCGGCCACACCGCGGCCCTGGCCCGGCACGACTGGAACCGGCAGGGCGCGGAGTTCGTGGACGCGCTGGAGTCGTGGGCCCGGGGGGCCCGGGCCGTCCCGTCGCGCTGAACCGTCGCGCTGAACCGGGGGCCCGTCCCCCGGGGTCGACCCGTCAGAGTTGTTCGACGGTCTCCCGGACCAGCGCCCGGGTGTGCCCGCGGGAGTCGAACAGCAACGGCGCCCGCGAGACCACCGTCTCGGGGTCGTACTCGGCGTGCGCGGTGAGCAGGACCGCGACGTCGCACCCGGCCAGCGCCTCGGCGAGGTCCTCGACCCGCGGGACGGCGACACCGTCCACGGACCACGCCGGCACCAGGGGGTCGTGGTAGGAGACCCGGGCCCCCTGCCGGGTGAAGCGGCGCTCGACGTCGGTCGCGGGCGTCTCGCGCATGTCGGCGACCCCCGCCTTGTAGGTCACCCCGAGCAGCAGGACCCGCGCCCCGGCGAGCTCCTTCCCGTGGCGGGTGAGGAGTTCCGCGGTCCGGTCCACCACGTGCTGGGGCATCCCGTCGTTGATGGACTGCGCCAGCTCCACGAACCGGAACTCCCGCCCGGTGTTGCGCACCGCGTAGGAGAGGTAGCTCGGGTCGATGGGGATGCAGTGCCCGCCCACCCCCGGGCCCGGGGAGAACGCCTGGAAACCGAAGGGTTTGGTCCGGGCCGCGTCGATGGACTCCCACAGGTCCACGCCCAGTTCGTGGCAGAACACCGCCATCTCGTTGACCAGGGCGATGTTGATGTGCCGGTAGGTGTTCTCGAGGAGCTTGGCCATCTCCGCCTCGCGGGAGGACTTGACCCGCACGACGATGTCGACGACCTGCCCGTAGAACGCGGCCGCCCTCTCGGTGCAGTCCGGGGTGACGCCCCCGACGACCTTCGGGGTGTTCCGCAGCGTGAAGTGGGCGTTGCCCGGGTCGATGCGCTCCGGGGAGAAGGCGAGCGAGAAGTCGGTCCCGGCCCGCAGCCCCCCGGCCTCCAGGGCCGGCCGCACGACGTCCTCGGTGGTGCCCGGGTAGGTGGTCGACTCCAGCACGACGAGCATCCCGGCGTGCAGGTGCGCGGCCACGGCCGCGGTCGCCGCCTCGACCGCCGAGAGGTCGGGCTGCCCGTCCCGCAACGGGGTGGGCACGCAGATCACGGCGACGTCGGCCCCGGCCAGGACCGTCGGGTCGGTCGTCGCGGCGAACCCGTCGGCGACGGCGGCGGCCAGCTCGGCGTCGGAGATGTCGTCGACGTGCGAGGAACCGGCGGCCAGCGCCGCCACCCGCGCCTCGGAGGTGTCCAACCCGGTGACCGTCAGGCCCGCCCGGGTCGCCTCCAGCGCGAGCGGCAACCCGACGTAGCCGAGCCCGATGACGACAAGCTTCACGACTCCCCCTGCTCCTGGACCGCGGGCCAGTGTTCCACGCGGCCTCCGAGAGCCCTCTCCCCCGCGCCGGGCCGAGGCGGAACCGCCTCCTCAGCCCTCGCCCGCCGCTCCGATCGGATCGGGACAGCCCGGACCCGACAGGGCGTACCCGTCCGCCGGCAGACCGACGTCGTCCTCGGCCAGGTCACGCCCCTCAGGGGTGTCCACCCCGACCTGACCGAACACGTCGCCGTCGGCCCGGACCGTCGTGACCTTCCCCGCCGGGACACCGACCGAGAAGCTCATGGTCGCCGGTCCGGTGACCCGGGTGACCTGCTCGCCGTCCTGCTCGAAGCTGAAGACGACGTCACGCTCACCCAGGTCACCGAGCGCGGTCCCCAGGCACACGGCGACGGTCGTCTGGGGCGGCGGCGGGTCGTCCGCGGCGCACCCCGGCAGGAGGAGGGAGAGCAGGACGAGGCCCGCCCCGGCCGCGCGCGTCTGCATGGTCACAGGCCGAGTGAACACCCCGACACCTCGTCCGGAATGCCGGGGCGCCAGGGTCGTGCGCCCGCGTTCCTCGGGCTCGACGTCAGGGGTGCTGCCGTCATCTTGCGACACGCCGTCCGAGGAGACCCTTCCTGAGGCGTGTCGAAAGATGAACGCAGCGCTGGTGACGTTTCCCCCTGCTGGCGCTCCTCGGCACTTGTAGGCCGAGGCGCGGAACGGGGCGGCACCGAGGCGCGTCCCATCACCGGAGGAACGCACCGCTCAGCGGACCCGACGAGAGGCGGAGGTCGGTCGTGAACTCTCGGACGAAGGACCGACTCCGGCGCAGCCTCGCCCCGGTGGGCCTCGTACTGGCCCTGGTCGTGGTGGTCGTGGTATGGGCCCCCTGGGGGGAGCCGCTGCCCCGGGGGGTGGAGCTCGGGGACTGCGACGCCGGTGGATCCTGGGACGTGTCCGTCACCGCCACGTGGGCCGGTGGGACCGGTGCGGGGCCGCTGCCGGGGATCGAACTGCTGAGGCCGTTCCTGGACCCGCCCGACCCCGGTCCGCCGGGTCCCCGGCTGGACGCGGTCCTGTCCGCGTGCGGCACCCTGAGCGTCGCCGTGGACCTCGGAACCGTCTCGGGAGCAAGGCTCGTCCCCTCGTCGGTCGAGGTTCAGGAACAGCGCCTGCAGATCGGGCGCGGCCGCATCTACCCGAACGACCCCTTCCTGTTGCCCTGCCCGGAGAATGCGTCCTGCGGGGGCTGGCAGGGGTGGTACTTCACCCTGGAGTCCCCCGACGCCGGCGAGGCATGGTTCGCGGCCCCGGTGACCTGGCGGGAGCCTGGGTCGACCCTCGAGGACTTCTCCGGGATGGTGGACGTCCGGGTGCGGGTGCAAGCCTCGCGTTCCTGAGGAGACGTCACCCGCGCACCCCCTGACCGTGACGGTCCGGGGGCGGGGGTGACGCTCAGTCCTGACGGGGACGGGTCTGGTACTTCACCGGGAACTCCCCGGTGTAGCCCTGCCGTTCCTCGGCCGCGGCCATGACCCGCTTGCGCACCGAGAACCAGCCGAGCACGAGCAGCGGGATGATCACGACCAGGGCGATGACGGTCGGGCGGCTGTCCGGGTCGTAGGCCATGATCACGAGGACCGCGGCGAGGAAGGCCAGGACGAGGTAACCGGTGAACGGGGCGCCGAACAAGCGGTAGTGCGGCCGCTCGACGATCCCCTTCTTCGACCACTTGTACAGCCGCATCTGGCAGAGCACGATCGTGCCCCAGCTCGCGATGATGCCGAGCGCGGACGCGTTCAGCACGATCTCGAAGGCGCGGCCCGGGGCGACGTAGTTCAGCACGACCCCGAGGACCGCGACCACCCCCGTGATGGCGATGCCGCCGAAGGGGACCCCGCCCTTGTTCAGCTTGGCCGTGAACTTCGGGGCGGACCCGTTCATGGCCATCGACCGGACGATGCGGCCGGTCGAGTACAGACCGGCGTTGAGGCTGGACAGCGCCGAGGTGAGGACGACGAAGTTCATGACGTCACCCGCCCCGGGGACCCCGAGCTTGCTGAAGAAGGTGACGAAGGGGCTCTCGTCCTTGCTGTAGGCGGTGTAGGGCAGCAGCAGCGCGAGGAGGATCAGCGAGCCGCAGTAGAACACGACGATGCGGATGATCACCGTGTTGATGGCGCGCGGCATGATCTTCTCGGGGTTCTCGGTCTCCCCCGCCGCGGTACCGACGAGTTCCACGGCGGCGTAGGCGAAGACGACCCCGGAGATGACCACCACGAGCGGGACGGCCCCGGTCGGGAACCAGCCGCCGTTGTTGCTGATGACGCTCAGCCCCGTCGTCTGCCCGTCGACCGGGAAGCGCCCGGCGAGGAACACGATGCCGATGACCAGGAAGGCGGTGAGCGCGACGACCTTGATGAGCGCGAACCAGAACTCCATCTCGCCGAAGATCTTGACCGAGACGAGGTTCAGACCCAGCACCACGACCAGGGCGATCAGCGCGAGCAGCCACTGCGGGGCCGAGCTGAACGCGCTCCAGTAGTGCAGGTAGAGCGCGATCGCCGTGATGTCGACGATGGCCGTCATGGCCCAGTTGAACCAGTACATCCACCCGGCGACGAAGGCGAACTTCTCCCCGTAGAACTCCCGGGCGTAGGAGACGAAAGAACCGGACGAGGGGCGGTGGAGGACGAGTTCCCCCAGGGCGCGCAGGATCAGGAAGACGAAGAAGCCGCAGATGCCGTAGACGATGAACAGACCGGGACCGGCGTTGGCCAACCGGCCGCCCGCCCCGAGGAAGAGGCCGGTACCGATCGCCCCGCCGATGGCGATCATCTGGAGCTGACGGTTCTTCAGCCCCTTGTGGAGCCCGCCGTCCTCGTGGGAGAAGTCGCGCTGGGCGAGCGGAGCCGATCCGCCCCCCGGATTTTCACCTGACATGGAGTCACTCTCTTCCTGGTTGCGCGGACCTGCTGACCGGGAGGTTCCCACACGGGTGTTACCGATGATCGCCCACCGGGCCCGCTCAGCAGTACGTGTCGAAGAAGGACGCCAGCAGCGACGTCCCGCCCTGCGTGGCGATGCTCTCGGGATGGAACTGCACCGACTCGATGGGGAGGCGGCGGTGGCGCATGGCCATGACGTGCCCGTCGTCGACCGAACGGGCCGAGACCTCCAGCTCGGGGGGCAGACCCTCCTCGTCCACCACGAAGGCGTGGTAGCGGGCGACGAGCTGGTCGGCGGGCGCCCGGACGAACACGCCCCGGCCGTCGTGCTCGATCCGACTGGACCGTCCCTGCAGGGGACGCAGGGCCCGCGCGATCCGGGCACCGAAGGCGAGTCCGATGGCCTGGTGCCCCAGGCACACCCCGAGGATCGGGACGGACCCGGTCAGCGCCGCGAGCACCCGCAGGTGGGCGGCGTCGCGCGGTCGGCCCGGCCCCGGGCCGAGCACGACGGCGTCGGGCACCTCGGCCGGCACGCGCTCGGCCGCCGCCGCCGGCGGGCAGACCACCGAGGAGATGCCCAGGGCCGTGACCTCGGCCCGGATGGTGTGGACGAAAGGGTCACCGCCGTCGATCAGCAGCGCCTTCACCGCGCCCCCTCCAGCCACGCCGCGGGGACCGCCGCCCCCCGCGCGCGCCAGCGGTCCTCGGCGGAGTCGTCGGCCAGGACGGTGAGGAACGACTCGCGGGTCCAGGTCCCGCCGCTCCCGCGCAGGCAGGTGGGGGCGACGAACGCCTCGTACCCACCGGCCGGACCGCGCAGGAGCAGCAGCGGGAGACCGCCCCCCAGCAGCGGCGCGAGTCGCGTGAAGAGTGCCGTCGGGGAGGTCGGTCCCACGGCGATCCCCGCCGTGGTCGACCGGTCCTCGCCCCGGGACCCCACCTCGCGCTCGGTGCGGACGGAGGCGCACACCTGCGCCAGCACGCTGCGCTGGGTGTCGACGAGGATCGTGCGCTCGGCATCGGCGCGGGCGTCGCCGCCGAGGCCCGCGGACCCGTCGGGGACGGTCGTCACCGAGGCCCGCACGGTGCCGTCGGCCCGCACCTGGAGCAGCGGGTGCAGCTGGGGCAGCACCACCGTCGTCGCGCACGGGCCGGGCCAGGGGCAGGCCTCCCGCACCCGGATCCGGTCGAGGTGCGCGCCGCCCTCCCGCAGGTGCCGGACGCAGCCGTCGAGGACCCGGCGGAAGGTCGCGGCCGGACCGCCGTCGCCGACGTCGTGCGGGTCGGGGAAACCCGGTGGGGCCTGGTCGGCGGAGGTGAGCACCGACGTGACCCTCCGTACCCGGGAACGGGCGGTGACGTCGGAGGCGATCACGACCACGTCACCCGGCTGCTCGTGCTCGACCAGGCCGAGGATCCGGGAGCGGGTGGGAAGGGAGAAGTCCGGGGGGAGGAACAGGTGCAGGCTGCGGGCGTCGTTGTCCACCAGGGCAATGTACGACCGATGCGTTGGCAGCCGATTGCGTAGTTTGCCCCTGAGGGCATGATCTTTGGCAGGATCTGCTCGTGCGCGATCTCGACAGCATCGACCTGGCCATCCTCGGGGAACTGCAGCGCGACGGGCGGCTCAGCAACCAGGACCTGGCCGACGCCGTGGGGCTCTCCCCCTCGCCCTGCCTGCGACGGGTCCGTCGGCTCGAGGCCGAGGGCGTCATCACCGGGTACACGGCCCTGGTCGACCCGACCGCGGTGGGCCTCTCGATCACCGCGTTCGTGCAGATCCGGCTGGACCGGCACAACGAGACCGCGATCGAGTCCGCCGAGGCCGCGATCCGCGAGATCCCCGAGGTGACGGAGGCCTTCATCCTCGCCGGCGACCACGACTACCTGCTGAAGATCACGGTCGAGTCGTTCCAGGCGTACGAGCGGCTGCTGAAGACCCGGCTGCGCCGCATCCCCGCCCTGACCTCGATGGACACCACCTTCGCCTTCGGCACGACCAAACCCCTCACCCCGCTGCAGGTCCCCCGGGGTGACCGGCCCGGCCCGCGACGGGAGTGAGCGTCAGCCCCGACCTTCGACCCGGTAGACCGGCGCCCCTCCCGTCGCGACCGCCGCCTGGTCGACCCCGCCGCAGGCCGCGGCGGCCGCCGCGCCCTCAGGGCCGAGGATGCGCCGCAGGTCGTTCACCGGGTCGGCCCCGGCGAGCACCTGAGCGCCCGGGGCGACCCGGGTGCCGTCGGGCAGCACCACCTCGGTCCGCGACGCGTCCCACCGGGTCCCGCGGGGCCAGACCGCCACTCCGTCGGCCAGCCGCAGGCAGCCGTCCACCAGCTGGAGTTGGCCCACCAACCCTTCGGCGGTGCTGTCCTCACCACCGGTCGTGGCGATGACCGGTCCGTCGACCGCGGACTCGTCCGAGCCGGTGTTCTCGACCACGATCTGCGCCCGCCCCGGCGCCGGGCCGAGGCGGTCGGCCGCGGCGTCGAGGCAGGCGGTGACCGCGTCACCGTCGGCCGCGGTCACCAGGATCCGGTCGACCTCGATGCTGGAGGAGGCGGGCGGGGCGTCGCAGGCCTGCAGGACGGCGCTCGCCCGCTCCCCGAGGACCCGAAGCTGGGCCAGCGAGAACTCGGCGGTCTCCAGCGTCGTCCGTCCGTCGAGGACCCCGAGCGGGGCGCCGGCCAGCGGGTCGTCCCCGGCGGCCGCGGTCAGGGTCACCACCACCCCGATCCTCGGGGTGCGTTCGATCCGGTACTGGGCGTACGCCTCGGGGTAGGTGCACCGGACCCAGGAACCGACGAGCTGGGCCTGGTTCTCCTCGTACGTCTCCTGCGCCGCCTGCTCCGCCGAGAGCCCCATCGCCTCCAGGAAGCCCTCGTCCATCTCTGCGGGAGCCGGCGAGGTGGCGACCGTCGGAGGCGGGCAGCCGCCCGCATCGGCCCTGACCTCGGCCACGGCGGCGGCGAGCGCCGGGTCGGGAGCGGGCGAGACGGCCGGGGTCGCAGGCCCGGCGGGGGCGGCGCAGCCGGCGAGCAGCAGCCCGGCTGCGGTCAGGGGCAACGGACGACGGGTGCGCACGGCGGTCCTCTCAGTCGGCTACCGGGACGGGGACGGCGGTGGTGAAGCGGACCCGGACGGGTGGGCCGTCGGGTCGGCGGCGGCCGGCACGACGACCGTCGGCACCCCGTTCCGGCTCCGACGCGCGATCACGGAGCTCGGACGTCGCCCGGGGCCGACCGGTTCCGCAGGACCGCGCGCAGGTCGCGGGCCGAGGCCGCGCCCCAGACCCCCAGCAGCACGACGCCGAGCAGCACCGGGGCGAGGACCGGCCCACCCGGCAGGTCGTCCTGGACGACGAGCACGGTCACCAGGACGGCGACGGCGAGCAGGACCCGCAGGCTCAGCCCGCCCCACCGCTGCTCCTGGGTTCGCCACACCCACACCCAGGGCAGCAGCGAGGTGAGGAACGCGCCGGCCAGGTAGGCGACGGCGATGCCGACGATCCCGGCGCCGGAGGTCAGCGCGGCCATGCCGACCAGCCCCAGGACGAACCCGGCGAGGCTCATCAGGGCCGAGCGGCGGATCCCGTCGGCCCCGCCGCTGGTCATGCTCGCGACCGCGGCGACCGGCAGCGTGGTGAGCAGCACCGCGACGAGCAGGATGCGCAGCGCGGTCGGGTCGCGGAAGTCCTCGCCGTAGACCCGGATGAGCAGGCCGGACCCCAGCACGAGCACCCCGAAGAGGGGGACGAACGCGGCGACGATGCCCCGGGTGACCAGGTCGGTCTGCCGCCGGACGGTCTCGCGGTCGCCCGCGGCGAGGCTGCGGGCCATGGCCGGGAACAGCACCTGGACCAGCGAGCGGGCGATCATCGAGGCCGGGGTGGCGAGGGCGACGGCGGCGGTGAGCTGGCCGACGTCGGCGTCGCGCTGGGTGGCCCCGGCCACGACCAGGCTGAGCTGCAGGAGCCCGGCACTGGCCACGTTGCCGAGCACGCCCCAGGCGACGAAGGCGTCCATCTCCCTGCGCAGCGCGGGTTCCACGGGTGCCGGGCGTGGCGTCCCCGGCCGGCGGCGGGCCCCGAGGACCGCGTAGACGACGTAGCCGAGGGCCAGCGGCAGCACCAGCCACGGGGTCGCCCCCACCGCGAGCAGGACCGCGAGCACCCCGAGGGACAGCACGAGCGCGACGAGTTCCCGCCTGGTCGCCTCGGCGACCCGGCCGGACCCGAGCAGGACCCCCCGGGTCAGCAGGTAGGCCGCGTACCCGAGGACGAGCGGGGCGACCGCGAGCGCCGACGACACCGGTTCGTGCAGGACGAGGACGGCGGCGGCGACGGCGAGCACCGCGGCGATCGACCCGGTGAGCAGGGTCCGCCCGCGCAGGTGCCGGGTGACCGAGGCCGCGAGGCCCTCGTCGCGCAACCCCTGGGCGCGGGCGACGAACTTCGAGGCCGCCTGGCCGGTGGCGGCCGGCCACAGCATCGTCGCGAACGCGGCGAGGGCGAGCTGGGCCCCGACGACACCGGTGACGACCTCGCCCTCGACCCGGGCGACGAGGAACGTGTAGAGCGTGCGGGTCAGCCCCGACAACGCGACCCCGACCACGCTCCAGGCCGCGGCGACGGCGAGGACCGGCAGCGCGCGGGGCCCTCTCACGACCCGAGCACCCGGCGGTAGTCGGTCCGCAGCCGCCGGACGCTGTCCCCCACGTCGTGCGTGCGCCGCAACCATTCCCGGCCGGACGGGGCCGCGGACTCGGTCAGGGCGGACCGGACCGCCTCGACCAGGTCGTCGGTCCCGGCCCCCGCACCGCCGAGGACGGGCGGGTGGGCGTCGACGGCGTCGTCGGGGTACCAGGCGGGGTTCACCGCGGCGACGACCGGGACCCCGGTGCCGATCGCCTCGAGCTCGCTGGCGGCGAGCATCCCCGAGCGCTGCCCGACGACGACGCGGGCCGCGGCGAGCCGGCGCAGGAACTCCTCCCGTGCGCTGCGGGGGACGAGGCGGACCCCCGCGGCCCGGGCCTCGTCCGCCGCCGGGCCCCAGTCGAGGCCGAGGAGTTCCACGTCGGCGGGCAGGGCCGCCCGCAGGGCGCGGGCCAGGTCGAGCTGGGCGGCGAGACCCTTCACCGGTTCCCACCGCGAGGCGAAGAACACCCCGGCGGCGGTCGCCGGGTCGTGCACGGGCAGGGCGTCGACGTCGAGGGGGTTCGGGAGGTACCCGGCGTCGGGGCGGTGCGGCAGGACGTGCTCGGCGAGGTCGGGCGTGGAGTAGTAGACGTGGTCGGCGGCGCGCAGGGCGTCGCGGATCGGGGCGGTCCAGCGGGGTTCGTACTGCTGGGAGCGGACGTCGGTGCCGTGCGCGTGCAGGACCCAGGGTCTCCGGGTCCAGCGGGTGTGCCGGGGCACGCTCGCGTAGTGCACGTGGAGCAGGTCGCTGCGGGCGGCCCCGACCCCGAGTTCCGCGGCCCAGCGGGCCCCGGCGAGCACGGTCCCACCCCGGGACCGGTCGGCGAGCGGGAGGTAGCGCCAGGGCAGCCCCTGGCGGTGGGCCTCGGCGAGCAGGTGCGTGGTCGTCGAGGCGCAGTCGTTGACGTGCAGGACCCGGGGTTCGGCGATCATGCCCGGACCGTCCGGGCGGTCACAGGTCGACCGTGCGACCGGTGGCCGCGGACTCCAGGACCGCCTCGGCCACCTCCACGACGCGCAACCCCTCGGCGGCGGTCACGACGCCCTCGGTCACCTCCTCGGCCCGGCGGCCCGCGCGCACGGCGAGGACGGCGTCACGGAACCCTTCGAGCTCGGTGCGCAGGGGTTCGGGTTTGGCCAGGGCGAACCGGGTGACGTCGCCCTCGCTGACCCCGCGGAAACCCGCGATGGCGTCCCAGGAGACGTCGACGGATCCGTTGGCGTGCAACGTGAGATCGGCGGTCAGGGTGTCGGCGACCAGGGTTCCGTTCTCTCCCGTCACGATGGTGACCCGTTCCTTGACCGGCGACAGCCAGTTCACGACGTGGTTGGTGATCGTCTGGTCGGCGAGGGTTCCGACCACGCTGACCAGGTCCTCGTGCGGGCGGCCGGTGCGGTGCGCGGTGCGGGCCGAGACCGAGACGAACGGTGAACCCGTGACCCAGGCCGTGGCGTCGAAGTCGTGGGTGCCGAGATCCTTGACCACGCCCACGTCGCCGATCCGGGCCGGGAACGGTCCCTGCCGGCGGGTCTGGACCTGGTGGACCCGACCGAGTTCCCCCGCCGCGACCCGGCGGCGCAGTTCGCGCAGGGCGGGGTTGCACCGTTCGATGTGCCCGACCGCGGCGACCACCCCGGCCTCGGCGGCGGCGGCCCGGATGCGGCGGGCTGAGGCCGTGGACTCGGCCAGGGGTTTCTCCACCAGCACGTGGCGGCCGGCCTGCAGCAGCGGCACGGCGACCGGGGCGTGCTCGGCGGTGGGGACGGCGAGGACGAACGCCTCGACCCCCTCGGCGGCGAGGTCGTCGACCGTGGAGAACACCGGGACGCCCGGTGCCAGCACCCCGGGGGGCGGCGCGACTGCGTCGGCCACCCCGACGAACCGCACCCCGGGCAGGGAGGCGAGGACCCGGGCGTGGTGGCGACCCATGACCCCGAGCCCGACCAGCCCGACGCGCAGGGCGTCACCCCCCGAGGTCTCGGGGGTCCCGGTCACGCCGAACCCCCGACCTCGCGGACGGCCGCGTCGAGCGCGTCGGCGATCACCTCGACGTCGGCCTCGGTGACCGCCGGATGGACGGGCAGCGCGAGCACCTGCGATGCCGCGAGATCGGTGTGCGGCAACGAGTCCGACCGCAGGGCCGAGGCGGGCAGGTCGGCGTGGGCCGGCAACCGGTGGACCGGGACCGGGTAGTAGACCCCGGCCCCCACGCCGCGCCGACCCAACCCCTCGAGCACCGCGTCGCGGACCTCCGCCCCCGCGTCGGACAACCGGACCGTGTACTGGTGCCAGACCGGTTCCGCCCCCGCCGCCGCGGTGGGGACGACGACGCCCGGGGTGGCCCGCGCGGTGATGGCCGCCCCCAGCCGTTCCGCGGTCCGGCGCCGGGCCGCGGTGAACCCCGCGAGCCGGCGCAGCTGGACCCGGCCGATCGCGGCGTGCAGGTCGGTCATCCGGTAGTTCAGGCCGACGATCTCGTTGCGGTAGCGCTGTTCCATGCCCTGGTTGCGCAGCAACCGGCAGGTCCGTTCGATCACGGGTGATGCGGTGGTGACCATGCCACCCTCGCCCGAGGTCATGTTCTTGGTCGGGTAGAACGAGAACGCGGACGCGTCCCCGACCGCCCCGACGGCCCGGCCCCGCCAGTGGGCGCCGTGGGCCTGTGCGGCGTCCTCGACGATCCGCAGGTCGTGCTCGGCGGCCAGCGCCTCGAACGCGTCGAGGTCGGCCGGGTGGCCGAACAGGTGGACGGGCACGACCGCCCGCGTGCGCGCCGTGACGGCCTCGGCCGCGGCCCGGGGGTCGAGGCAGAAACTCACCGGGTCGATGTCGGCGAACACCGGGACGGCTCCGCAGAGCCGGACGGCGTTGGCCGTGGCGGCGAACGTGAACGAGGGGACGACCACCTCGTCACCGGTGCCGATCCCGGCCGCCAGCAGGGCAACGTGCAGGGCCGAGGTCCCCGAGTTCACCGCGATCCCGCGGGTCCCCGGGACCACCTCGGCGCAGAACTCCGCCTCGAACGCGGCGACCTCCGGCCCCTGCACGAGGTTGCCCCCGGCGAGCACGGCCGCGACGGCCGCCTGCTCCTCGGCCCCCAGCTGGGGTGCGGCCACGGGGATCATGCGCGCACCCCCTCGACCAGGACGCCGTCGACCTCGTGGAACCGCTCCCCGGTGTCCGGGCACGTCCAACCGTCCTCGGCCGCCACCAGTCGCGACCCCGAACGCCCCACCCAGCCGAGCCGGCGGGCCGGGTTGCCGGCGACGAGGGCGAAGTCCGGCACGTCGCGGGTGACGACGGAACCCGCGGCCACCATCGCCCAGCGGCCGACGACGACCGGGGCCACGCACGTCGCGTTGGCCCCGACCGAGGCCCCCTCGCGCAGGTCGACCCCGACCGGCTCCCAGTCGGCCGCCGACTTGGCGCTCAGGTCCGGGGCCACCGCCCGGGGCCGGTGGTCGTTGGTGAGGACCGCGGCGGGCCCCACGAAGACCCCGTCGGCCAGGCGCGCCGGCTCGTAGACGAGGGCGTAGTTCTGGATCTTGCAACGGGCCCCGACCTGCACCCCGATGCCCACGTAGGCCCCCCGGCCCACCACGCAGCCCTCGCCGAGGACGGCTCCCTCGCGCACCTGCGCCAGGTGCCAGACCCGGCTGCCGGGGCCCATCCGGACGTCGGCGGCCACGTCGGCACTGGCCTCCACCCGGGGCTCGGCCGGGGCGGGGGCGGGGTTGGCGGGCATGTCGGGGAGTCTATGGACGCGGCCAGGGCTCATGATGGACCGGCGCGACGCGGGGTCGCGGCCAGGGCGGACGAGCGCACGACCGGGAGGATGGGCGGGGCCATGGGCGGGGGCTGCGACGCCGACGACACGTGGGTCGTCGTCCCGCTGTTCCAGGAGGCCACCGTCGTCGGTGAGGTCGTCGCCGGTCTGCTGCCGCACTTCCCCCAGGTGGTCTGCGTCGACGACGGCAGCCAGGACGACTCCGCCGCCGTGGCGGCCGCGGCCGGCGCCCGGGTCGTGCGGCACTGCGTGAACCTCGGCCAGGGGGCGGCGCTGCAGACCGGGTTCGACTTCGCCCTCTCGGACCCGGAGATGCGGTTCGTCGTCACCTTCGACGCCGACGGGCAGCACGACGTCGCCGACGCCCTCGCGATGCGCCAGCGGCTGCGCGACGGGGAGGCCGATGTCGTGTTCGGGTCCCGGTTCCTGGACGAACGCACGGCGATGCCCCGGGTCCGTCGGGCGGTGCTGCGCGCGGCGGTGTCGTACACGAACGCGACCACCGGGGTGAAGCTCACCGACGCCCACAACGGGTTGCGGGCGTTGTCCCGCAAGGCTCTGGGCGAGATCCGGATCACCCACCACCGGATGGCGCACGCCAGCGAGATCGTGGCCCAGGTCGGGGGTCGCCGGCTCTCGTGGGTCGAGCAACCCGTGCAGATCCGCTACACCGACTACTCCAAGGCCAAGGGCCAGTCGCTGCTGAACAGCGTCAACATCCTCGTCGAGACGATCCTGGGGTGAACCGGTGGTCCTGATCCAGATCGTCCTCCTCGCCGCCCTGGCGACGATCACCGTCGCCCTCGTCCGCAGCACCGCGGACGCCCGTCACCAGGCGGTGCGCCGGTTGCTGATCGGGCTGCTGGGCGTCCTGGCCGTCGTCTCGGTGCTGTGGCCGACCGGGCTGACCTGGCTCGCCGAGCTGGTCGGGGTCGGCCGGGGCACCGACCTGCTGCTCTACGGGACGGTCGTGGCCTTCCTCGGCTTCATCGTGAACTCCTACCGCCGCAGCCGGGAGCTCGAGTCCCGCATCGCCGAGCTCACCCGCCGACTCGCCCTCGACGAGGCCGGGCCGCCCCGTCCCTGAGCGCGCTCAGCGCAGCGCGTCGCCGACCTGGGCCTCCACGGTCGGGCTGATCGCGGTGGTCCCGCCGAACATGTGGGCCTCCACGATCGAGGACCCGGCCGAGCGGGAGTCCTTCTGCAGGTCGACGAGCGCCTGCCGACTCGCCGAGGGCAGCGTGTCGCGGGCGGTGAGGATGAGCGGCCCCCCGCCGTAGGCCATCAGCGCCGACCCGGACAGCGCGTCGGGCCAGTTCTCCCCGGTCGCGATCCCGACCCGCGTGGTGCCGTCCTTGAAGAACTTGTCCGAGGCGAACAGCCCGGCGACCGCGGCCCCGGTCTCGAACCGGCCGCTGCCGCTGACCGTGCGGGCGCTGATCGTGCCCTGCGCGGCCTGGGCGGCGGGACCGCCGACGGCCAGCGCGATGTTCCAGGACCGGCTGCGCAGCAGGTCGCGGGTCTCCGCGGGCATGGTCGGCCCCTGGGTCAGAAGGACGACACCCAGGCTGTGCTGGGTCTCGGAGTCCACGACTCCCATCAGGGCACCCGCGGCGAGGCCGTCGGGGAAGTTCAGCCCGGTGACCAGGGCGACGTTGCGCGAGGCGGGCAGCTTGCTGGCCACCGCGACCGCGGTCGCGTAGCGGTTGGACCCCGCGATCCGTTCCACCCCACCGACCCCCGGCAACGAGCGCACCGCGTCGGCGACGGCGGGCGAGAGGGCGTTGTCGCCGCCCAGCAGGTAGACGGTCCCCCCGGGGGCGAGCACGTCGAGGATCGCGTCGCGGACCTGCGGCTCCAGCACGTCCGGGCGGTTCAGCAGGAGCGGGCCCCCGCGGTCGGAGGCCAGCGGGGCGGCGGCGAGGGAGTCGGCGTAGCTGTCGGAGCGGGCCAGCACGACGGCGGCGGCCCCGCCGTGGGCGAAGGACTGGGCGGCGGCCACCGCGGTGGCGACGCGGTTGGCGCCCTCCACCCGGAACAGGTCGGCGGCCTGGGCGGGGACGGCCACACCGAGGGTGCATCCGCCCACCACGGCGGCGAGCAGCGCCAGGCGGGCGCGGCGGCGGGGGCGGGGGCGGGCGGTCATGGGAGGCCTTCCATGGAGCGTCGCGAGCGGACGACGGGGGCAGATCCCCGGTTCAGCCCTGCTCATCGACACGTTCGGCCCACTCTTGACGATCCCGTGGCAACTTTCCGTCACGGTCGGGGCGCCCGGGTGGGGACCGGCCGGCGACCGGGTGTGTCATGGGCCACTCCGAGCCTCCGATCAGGTCGAGGCGCACACGTGGTCGGCACGAGCTACTACTGTGCGCAACATGCGGATGACAGTGATCGGATGTGGCTACCTCGGCGCGGTGCACGCCGCCTGCATGGCCGAGCTGGGCCACGAGGTCGTCGGAATCGACGTCGACCAGGACAAGATCGCCGCCCTGCAGGCCGCGAAAGCCCCCTTCTTCGAACCCGGACTCCCCGAACTCCTCGAACGCACCATGGCCACCGGCCGGCTGCGGTTCACCACCGACATGGCCGAGGCCGAGGGCTCCCAGGTCCACTTCGTCTGCGTCGGCACCCCCCAGAAGCGCGGTGAGTTCGCCGCCGACATGCGCTTCGTCGACGCCGCCACCGAAGCCCTGCTCCCCCACGTCGGGCCCGGTGAACTCGTCGTCGGCAAGTCCACCGTCCCCGTCGGCACCGCGGCCCGCCTCGCCGCCCTCGTCGCCCAGGCCGCCCCCGACGCCCTGGGCCTGGCCTGGAACCCCGAGTTCCTCCGCGAGGGCCACGCCGTCGAGGACACCCTGCGCCCCGACCGCCTCGTCTACGGCGTCCCCGGCGGACCCGAGACCCCCGAGGGCCAGCGCGCCAAGAACCTCCTCGACGAGGTCTACGCCACCCCGCTGCAGCGCAACACCCCCCTCATCGTCACCGACTACCAGACCGCCGAACTGGTCAAGGTCGCCGCCAACTCCTTCCTCGCCACCAAGATCTCCTTCATCAACGCGATGGCCGAGCTCTGCGAGAAGGTCAACGCCGACATCACCCAGCTCGCCGACGCCATCGGCCACGACGACCGCATCGGGCGCAAGTTCCTCAACGCCGGTCTCGGCTTCGGCGGCGGCTGCCTGCCCAAGGACATCCGCGCCTTCATGGCCCGCGCCGGCGAGCTCGGCGCCGACCAGACCCTGACCTTCCTGCGCGAGGTCGACTCCATCAACATGCGCCGCCGCATCCGCATGGTCGACCTCGCCCGCGAGGTCTGCGACGGTTCCCTCATCGGCAAGCGCGTCGCCGTCCTCGGCGCGGCCTTCAAGCCCGACTCCGACGACATCCGCGACAGCCCCGCCCTCAACGTCGCCGCCCAGATCCGCCTGCAGGGCGGTGACGTCGTCCTCACCGACCCCGCCGCCGTGGACAACGCCCGCCGGGCCGTCCCCGACATCTCCTACGCCGACACCGTCGAGGAAGCCGTCAAGGGCGCCCACGTCGTCCTGCTCCTCACCGAATGGCGCGAGTACCGCGACCTCGACCCCACCACCCTCTCCGGCCTCGTCCGGGAGAAGCGCATCCTCGACGGCCGCAACGCCCTCGACCCCGCCCGCTGGCGCAACGCCGGCTGGACCTACCGCGCCCTGGGCCGCCCCCGCGCCTGAGCCGCACGGCAGGATCCCGCGCAGGATCCCCCGCGCGACCCCGCGTCCGTCACCGCCCCCCGGCCCCGCCGGGGGGCGGTTGTGCAGCGGATGCGAAGACGTCGCACCCGTCCTCGGCAGTAGGGATACCGGGCGGGGTGCGCGGCCTAAGGTGGCGGGGTGCCCGAGGACAAGCCGTCGCGAGACGAGAACCCCCGCGAGGGACGACCGGGCTCGGGACGACCCACCGCGGTCCGCCGACCGGGTCCCCCGCCCCCCGGCTACTCCTCCACGACCTACGGTCGGGCCCGTCCGGCCCGGGAGCGCGCCGCGGGCCAGGAGGCCCCGCTGGCCCCGCTGAGTCCGCCCCGACCGGGTCGGGACCGCTCGGGCGCGCGCGCGCACCCTCCCGCCGACCCGACCCCCCGTCCGGCGAGACCCGGGGGTCCCACGGCGTCCGGCAGCCGCCGGGTCCGGCGCCGACGTCGCGTCGTGCTGGCCTCCGCGGTGGTCCTCGCCCTGGTCGTCGGCTACCCCGCGACCCTCGCCGCCCGGGCCTGGTCGCAGGTCAGCGAGGTCTCCGCCACCCCGGCCGCCGCCTCGCCGGCCGACACCCCCGGGACCACCTTCCTGATCGTCGGCAGCGACTCCCGCGACGGGATGACCGAGGCCGAGAAGCAGGAGTACTCCGCGGGCGGCGACGACATCCACGGTCAGCGGACCGACACGATCATGCTGCTGCACGTGCCCTCCGGGGGCGGTCCCGCCGCCCTGATCAGCGTCCCCCGCGACTCCTACGTCCCCATCCCCGGCCACGGCAGCAACAAGATCAACGCCGCGTTCTCGATCGGCGGCGCGCCGTTGCTGGTGGAGACCGTCGAGAACGTCTCCGGGTTGCACGTGGACCACTACGTCGAGACGGGTTTCGCCGGTTTCGCCGGCATCGTGGACGCCCTGGGCGGGGTGGAGATGTGCCCCGACGTCGCCGTGCAGGACGTCCGCGCCGGGCTGGACATCCAGGCCGGCTGCCAGGACATGGACGGGCTCACCGCCCTCGGCTACGCGCGCTACCGGTACTCCGACCCGTTGGGCGACCTCGGCCGGGCCAACCGGCAGCGGCAGCTGCTGAGCGCCATCATGGCGAAGGCGACGAGCCCGACCACGCTGCTGAACCCGTTCCGGGCCTACCCGCTGGCCGGGGCCGGCGGGCGGTCGGTGACCCTCGACGACCAGGCCGACCCCGGTGAACTCTGGACGTTCGCCCGCGGGATGCGCAGTGCGACCGGCGAGGGCGGGATCTCCATGACGGTCCCGGTCAGTGACCCGAACTACCGCACCCGGGCCGGGTTGGCCGTGAAGTGGGACACCGAGAAGGCCCTGCAGATGTTCGCCGACCTCAAGCGCGACGACACCGAGGCGTTGCGGTCGCTGACCGCGTGAGCCGGTCGTGAGAACCGGCCCCGCCCGCCCGTTGCGGCGCGTCGAGGCGCGCGACGACGGTGGGCTCGACGTGGGGTCCGACGGCGGGGACGACTGGCCCGCCTCGATCCCCGCGGTCGCCCACCTGCTGCGCCACGGCTGGGACGTCGCGGCCGGGGTGACGTTCCTGGTCGGGGAGAACGGTTCGGGGAAGTCGACGATCGTCGAGGCCCTGGCACAGCTCCTCGGCGCCCCCGAGGGCGGCGGGACCGGCGCGCACCGGGCGGGGGCGGAACGGGAGCGCGCGGGCGACGTCTCCGACCTGGCCCGCCGCCTCCGGGTGGTCCGCGGGCCGGGCGGACGGTCGCGGGAGGTGTTCTTCCTGCGGGCCGAGACCATGCACGCGTTCGTGTCCTACCTGGCGCGCACCGTCGCCGACCCCGCTGCAGAAGAGGTGGGACCCCATGCGCTGCACCGGATCAGCCACGGCGAGTCGTTCGTCGAGATGCTCAGCGGCCCGTGGGTGCGGCGGGCCGGCGTCCTGCTCCTGGACGAACCCGAGGCGGCCCTGTCGTTCGCGAACTGCCTCACGCTGGTGGGGGCGCTGCACGTCATGGCCCGGGAGGGCAAGCAGGTCGTGTGCGCCACCCACTCCCCCGTGCTGACCGCACTGCCGGGGGCCACCATCCTGCAGCTGGACGACGAGGGTCTGACCCCGGTCGGCTGGGAGGACCTGCGCATCGTCCACGACCACCGGTTCTTCCTGGACGCCCCCGAGCGGTACCTGCGCCATGTGCTCTGAGCCGTCCCGCCGGTCGGCGGCGGGGAGTTTCCTGGGACCGGGAGACCCCCTGCCCGCCGACGTCCGTCGTGTCCTGGTGGCGGGCGCCCCCGGGGCGGGGAAGACCACCCTGGCGCGGCGGATCGGGGCCGCACGGAACCTCCCGCACACCGAGCTCGACGGGCTGTACCACGGCCCCGGATGGGTCCCCCGCCCGAGTTTCACGGCGGACGTCGACCGGTTCACGGCCGAACCCCGCTGGGTGACCGAATGGCAGTACCCCGTGGTCCGGGAACTGCTGCTGCAGCGGGCCGACCTGCTGGTCTGGTTGGACCTGCCGCGCGCGCTCGTCGTGCGGCGGGTCGTCCGGCGGACCCTGGCCCGCCGCCTGGACCGGCAGGAACTGTGGAACGGCAACCAGGAACCGTCGCTGCTGACGTTCCTCACCGACCGCGACCACATCGTGCGCTGGTCCTGGCGGACCCAGCCCCGGTTGGCCGGGAAGGTCGAGCGGGCGGCCGCGGAGCACCCCCACCTGGCCGTCGTCCGGCTGCGCACCCCGCGCGAGGTGGTCCTCTGGAGCGCCGGCCCGCTGACGACTCCCCGGCCGTAGACGCCCCGATCACCGACGTGGTCCGATGACCCCGTGACGGGACGTCGGTACCTCGGGGCCGGGTGGTTCGAGCTGGCGCGGGTGGCCCTGGTCCTCGGTGGGCTCGGGGCCGCCGTGGGTGGGGTCGGGTACGCGGTCAACGGGGCGACCCAGGCGCCCGCCGGCGTCGCGGTCGGGGTCCTCGCCCCTCCGGGGACGACCGACGTCCGGCTCCCGGTCGACCTGCCCGCGGCGGCCGACGCGCGATTGCGGAACTCCGGAGCCGAGGACGGGGCGGTCCGGGTGGACCTGCGAGCCTGGGACGCGACGGGGGTCGAGAACGCCCTGGCCCGCGGGTCCGCCGCCCTGGTCGGCCTGGCCGTCGGGGTCGGCGCCCTGCTCCTGCTCCCCGTCCTCGACTCCGTCGCCCGCGGCGAAGCGTTCGCGCACCGTCGTTCCCGCCGGCTCGCCCTCCTCGCCGGGGTCGTCGCCCTGGCCGCGACGCTGCACGCGTTGCCCGGTTCCCTGGCGGCCGGGATGGTCCTCGACCGCCTGGGACTCACGGGGCTGTTCCTGCCCCCGCCCGGCCTCGACCTCTCCCCGTGGCTGCTCGTCGCGGGCGCGCTGCTCGCCACGGCGGAGGCGTTCCGGAGGCGCGAGGCGGCCCGGGTCGAGCCGGTCGGCGCGGGGCGGGCGGGACCGACGGCGCCGGGTGCGGCCTCCGGCCCGTGACCGGGCCCCGGTCGCGGGGCTGACGACTGGCGTCCCGCCACGACCTGCCCCACGATCAGCGGTCTACCGGACCCACGGTGAGGTGGCCCACGGATGACTCCCGCTCGCGCTCAGCTGCGCAGCGCTCTCCTGGTCGCCGCGACGACCCTCGGCGCGGTCCTCGCCGTCACCGTCCTCGCCCTCGTGGCCGACGCCGTCGGGGTCGAGGTGGCACCGGTCCCCACGTTCGTCGCCACCGTCCTGCTGGGAGTCCTCGCCTCGCCACCGGTCCGGCGCCCCCTGGAACGTCGCCGGGCGGCCGGGCGCGGGACGGTCGGGTTGGCCCTCGGTACGGTCCTGGCCGGGGTCGTGGTGACCGGCCTCGGGCTCAACCTGCTCGCCCCCGTGACCGCGGTCGGCAACGCCGTCCACGCGGTGCAGCTGCTCCCGACCCGCCGACAGACGGTCACGTCCCTGGCCGTGACCCTCCTCGTCGGCACCGGCGCCTGGGCCGCCCAGGCCGCGGGCCTCGTGGACGGTCTGCTCCCACCCGGGGCGGCCGCCCTGCTCATGCTCGGGCTCCTGCTCACCGCCGGGCCCCTCGTGCTGACCTCGGCGGGGAACGCCCGCGACGTCCGCCGCGCCGCGGAGACGCTGGAACGGGAGCGCCAGGCGCACATCCTCGCCCTGGAACGGGCCGTCCGGCGGGACCCGTTGACCGGGTTGCTGTGCCGCAACGGGCTGGCCGAGACGCTGTCGGAGGCCATGGCGACGGCCCGCCCGGAGAATCCCACGGGTCTGGTCTACCTCGACCTCGACGGGTTCAAGGCGGTCAACGACCGGCACGGTCACGCAGCCGGGGACGCCCTCCTGCGCGAGGTCGCCGACCGGTTGCGCCAGGTCGTCCGCCACCACGGGCAGGTGGCGAGGATCGGCGGGGACGAGTTCGTCGCGGTCCTGCCGGGCCTCGCCCACGCCCGTCGGTGCGAGGAGTTCGCTTCGCGGGTGGGTGCGGCGGTCGAGTCGCCCGTGCGCCTGCCGGACGGGACGACGGTGCAGGTGGGTGCCAGCGTCGGCACCGCGGTCACCCTGCGACCGGTCCCGCCCGACGTGCTCCTCGACCGGGCCGACACCCAGATGTACGCCCGCAAGCGGCTCCGCCGTTCATCGACGGGTCACAGGGAGGTCACCGGTCAGGCATAGGCTCCGATCACCGATGCACGCCTGCCGAGGAGGACACCGTGATCCGGACCGCACCGCTGGCCGCCGCCCTGACCCTCGCCGTCGCCGGCCTCCCCGTTCTCGCCACCCCCGCGGCCGCCGCCGGCTGCGCGGGCGCGGTCACCCACCGCGTGGGGGACGTCCAGGGCGGCGGGGCCACGACGCCGCTCGACGGGGCGACGGTCACCGTGCGCGGGACCGTCGTCGGGGACACCCCCGGCCTGTCGGGTTTCTACCTGCAGGACGGCGGGGACCGCCGGGCCGCGACCTCCGACGGCGTGTTCGTCTTCAGCCCCGCGGCGGTGGACCTCGGCGACACCGTGAGCGTCACCGGGACCGCGGGTGAGTTCGGCGGCCAGACCCAGATCTCCGCCCGGACCGGGGTCGAGGTGTGCGCCGACGGTGACGCGGGCGACCTGCCCCGCCCGGCCCGGCTGGACCTGCCCGCCGACGACACCGCGCGCGAGGCGCTGGAGGGCATGCTGGTCCGCCCGGCGGACCTGACGGTCAGCGAGGTGTTCGAGCTGACCCGTTTCGGGGAGCTCACCCTCTCCGCCGACGGGGTGCTGGTGCAGCGCACCGAACTCGCCCGCCCCGGCGCCCGGGCCGAACGGCTCGAGGCCCGCAACCGCGACCGCGCGATCGTCCTCGACGACGCCCGCAGCGCCCGCACCTCGCTCACCGACCGGCCCTACCTCGCCCCTCAGAACCCGGTCCGGGTCGGGGACCGGGCCCGGCTGGCCGAACCCGTCGTGCTCGGTTTCGGTTTCTCCGCGTGGCGGTTGCAGCCGGCCGACGGAACCGCCGAGGGCCTGCTGCGCCCGCGCGACACCCGTCCCGCCCGACCGGAGCGGACCGGCGGGAACACCACGGTCGCCGCGTTCAACGTCCTGAACTACTTCGTCACCCTGGGCGGGGAGGGCCGCGGGGCCGAGACCCCCGAGCAGCTCGACGCCCAGGCCGACAAGATCGTGCCGGCCGTCCGCGGGCTGCGGGCCGACGTGGTGACCCTCATGGAGATCGAGGACACCGACGCCACGGGATTCTCGCCGGGGAACGCCGACACCGCCCTGGCCGAGCTCGTCGGTCGCCTGAACGCGGCCGAGGGACGCGAGGTGTGGGATTTCGTCCCGCTGCCCGCCGAGCTCTACGCGGTCGAGCGCGACGCCATCCGCAACGCGATCGTCTACCGCACCGACCGTGTCCGGGCCGTCGGGGCCCCGGTGGGTCTGGTCGACGAGACCGTCTGGTCCAACGCCCGCGAGCCCCAGGCCCAGACGTTCGAGCGCGCCGGCGACCGGTTCACGGTCGTGGCCAACCACTTCAAGTCCAAGAGTGCGACCGGGGCGACGGGGGCCGACGAGGACCAGGGTGACGGGCAGGGTGCCTACAACGCGGCCCGCACCCGCCAGGCCGCCTCGTTGGCCCGGTTCGTGACCGACCTGCGCACCGCCACCGGTGACGCCGACGTGATCGCCCTCGGCGACCTCAATGCCTACACCCGCGAGGACCCGGTCGAGGTCCTGCGCTCCGCCGGGTTGGTCGATCTCGGCAGCCGGTTCGACGAGGGGCGGTACAGCTACGTGTTCCAGGCCCGTTCGGGATCCCTGGACCACGCGCTCGCGACCCGGGAACTGACCCGCAAGGTCTCGGGGGTCACCCACTGGAACATCAACGCGGTGGAGAGCTCCGCCTACCAGTACGACGGCGACCCGGCCCTCTACGCGCCGGACCCCTTCCGTTCCAGCGACCACGACCCGGTCATCGTGGGGTTGGACCTGCGCGACCGGGGCTGAGCAGCCGGTCGAGGTGCTGCGCCAGGAGGGCCTCGCCGCGCTCGGGCGGCATCCGCTCCGGCTCCCGGGCGATCGCGACGGCCAGGCCGTCGAGCAGCGCCAGCAGGACGCCGGCCTCGGCACTGGCCTCGGCAGGCGTGAACCCGGGAGCCGCCTCGGTCAGGAGACGTCTCAGCAGTTCCTCGACGCTCCCCCACTGCTCGGCGTGGTCGGCGGCCGTCGGGGGGTGCACCTCGGCCCGGGCCAACCGGGCGATCCACAGGACGGTGGCCGGTCGCTGGTCCGGACGCGCCCCGAGCAGCGCGCGGGCCGCGGCGTGCAGGCGAACGGAGGGCTCCGGGACCGCGACGGCCGCCCGCAGGTCCGCGGTCACGGCCTCGGCGGTCCGTTCCATGGCCGCGCCCAGCATCGCGTCCTTGGTCGGGAAATGGTGCTGGACGGCTCCCACCGACACCCCGGCCGCCGCCGCCACCTGCCGCACCGAGATGCCGTCGAACCCCACCCGCAGCAACAGCTCGACCACGGCGTCGAGGACCGTCTCGCGCACGGTCCGGGGCCGTCCCGTCGTCGTCATGGACAAACCATACAGTCGTATGGTTCATTCGGTCCATGGCCCCGACCGACCGTCTCCGCGCCCTGGACCTCGCCCGGGGTGTCGCGATCCTGGGCACGCTCGCGACCAACGTCTGGATCTTCACCGACCCCGAGGGGTTGCTCGGTTACGTGGCCGGGAGCGCGGGCGTCCACGACGGGGGGTGGGCCAAGGTGCAGGCCCTGGCCCAGCAGCTGGCGCAGGGCAAGTTCCTCGCCCTCCTCACCCTGCTCTTCGGGATCGGTCTGGAACTGCAACGCCGTTCCGCCGCCCGGCACGGGCGTCGCTGGCCCGGACGGTACTGGGTGCGCGCCCTGGTCCTGTTCGTCGACGGCCTCGTCAACTACGTCCTGGTCGCCGAGTTCGACGTGCTCATGGGGTACGCAGTCACCGCGGTGATCGTCGCGGCGATCCTCGCGACCTCCGACCGCGCGCAACGGGTCTGGATCGGCGTCGCGGTCACCGTGCACCTGTTCCTGCTGAGCGTGATGGCCCTCGTCCTCGCCCTGCTCCCGGCCGACGAGCTCACCGGCCCCCCGCTGGACCCGAATCCCTACGCGGACGGCAGTTTCTGGGACCTGGCCCGGTTCCGGCTGGAGAACGCGGTGATCTTCCGCGGTGAACCCGTCTTCATCCTGGCCCTGGGCATCGCCCTGTTCCTCATCGGAGCCCGGCTTGCGCGGGCCGGGCTGCTGGACCCGGACGACGCCCGCGGTCGCCGACTGCGCCGCCGTCTGCTGGTGCTCGGCGGGCCGGCCCTCGTGCTGGACCTGACGCTGGGCCTGTTCGGCGGGTCCGGCGGACTCGTCCTGGCCCGCTACGGGACCGCACCGTTCGTCGCCCTCGGCCTGCTCGCGGCGATCGTGGAGTTCTGCGCCCGGATCCGCACCCCGGGCCGCGTGGGCCGCGGGCTCGCGGCCGTCGGGCGGACCGCCCTCAGCTGCTACCTGGTGCAGAACCTGCTGGCCGGGGCGGTCTGCTACGGCTGGGGTCTCGGCCTCGCCGCCCGGGTCCCCGTCGACCAGCGGGCACCTTTCACCCTCGCCCTGCTGCTGGGCATCTGGGTGGTCCTGCTCCTCGGCGCTTCCCTCTGGGTGCGCCGGTTCGAGCGGGGCCCGTTGGAGACGGTCAGCCATCGGCTGACCCGCCCACGGGAACCCCGCTCGAACCGTTCCGGTCAGGACCCGACCGCGGCCGCGTCCACCAGCCCGTCGCCGTAGAACCCGTTGCGGTCCGCCGGACCGGTGCAGGTGGCGGTGGAGAGGAGTTCCCCGGCCGTGGCCGACCAGCGCCGGTAGGTGAACTCGGCCGGCACCGGGCACGGGGTGTCCGTGGCCTCGCGCAGCAGGATCGACTCGGTGACGGCCGGGTCCAGGGTCAGGGTCCCCGGGCGCAACGGGTCCTCGACGCCGTGCTCGGCGACGATCAGGGCCGCCACCCCCGCGGCGTGCGGGGCGGCCATCGAGGTGCCCTGCAGGTAGCGGAAGTAGGCGCAGTCCTCGGTCGAACCCGAGTCACCGCAGTCGCGGACGACGTAGGGGTCGATGATCTCGTCGTCCTCGTCGAGGCTGCCCTCGGCCCGGACCAGGGCCTCGGGGTAGGCCGCGAGGATGCCGCCCGTGGGGTTCAGCCGCTGGTTCGGGGTGTCGTAGGTGTCGCCCCCGGGAGCCGCGACGTCGGCCTGCTCGGTGCCGTAGTTCGAGAAGTAGGACTTGCGACCGGACGGGCCGGTCGAGGTCACCGTCACGACCCCGTCGGCCTCGGCCGGCATGGTCAGGCAGGTGGCGTTGTCCAGGGTCCGTTCGCGGGCCCCGGTCGGGTTCCCCTCCTCGTCGACCGGGAAGTTCGGGCTGCCGGTGTCGACCCCGGGGACGGCGAGGTCGAGGGCAGAGTTCCCGGCCGCGGCCACGGGGAGCACGCCCTTGCTGCGGGCGTAGTCGATCGCGCGCTGCACGGCGGCCACGGTGAGGCGTTGCTGCTGCTGCTCGGCGGGACTGTCGGCCGGGTTCGCGGCGCAGTTGAACATCCACGGGTCGACGTAGAAACTCATGTTGATCACGTCCACGCCGGAGTCGGCCGCGTAGGTGATCGCGTCGAGGGTGGGCTGCAGGAAGAAGTACCCGGAATCCGCCCCGGCCCGCAGGTTCACCAGGTTCACGTCGGGGGCCACGCCGGCGATCCCGAGGTCGTTGGCCGGGGACCCGATGGTGCTGGCCACGTGGGTGCCGTGACCGTTGTCGTCGGCGTCGACCGGGTCGACGCAGTCCTCCGCCTCGCACTCCCCGTCGACCACCGGGTCGTCGGTGACGAAGTTCCGGCTGTTCTCGGCGTCGAAGTTCGGCGCGATGTCGGGGTGGGTCCCGTCGACGCCGGTGTCGATGATGCCGACCGTCACCTGCTTCGACCCGCGCTGGGTCGCGTAGGACCCTTCCGGGGTGGCGCCGATCGCGGCCATGTCCCACTGCAGGGCGGCGAGCGGTTCGGCCCCCGGCGCCTCGTCGACGTCGCGGACCACGTCCCGGATCGCCGCGGCCTCGGCGCGCTCGGCGTCGGTGGCGGCCTCCACGTGCCCGTCACCGGTCCGCGCGTCCTCCGCGGCGGACCGCAGCCGGACCTGCGGCGCGGTCCCGATCGAACGGTCCAGCGTCGCCCCGACCAGCACGTCGGAGCGCGCGGCCCGCTCGGCGAAGTCGGCGACGGCGCTCTCGACCACGGCGTACCCGGCGCCGCTGCTGCTGCTCACGACCCGACCACCGGCCTCGGCGATCGAGGGCAGCGCCAGGGCGTCGGTGGCCCCGGGTTCGTACAGGACGACGTAGCTCTCGACCTCGCCCGGGGCGACGCTCGTCGCGGGGTCGGCGGACGCGGTCTGGGTCGCGGCCAGGGTGGCCGCGGCCAGCGAGACGCACACGGCTGAGGACAGGATGACTCTGCGCACAAGGCCTCCAGGGCCAGGCTCGGACGGGGACCTCGGTGTCCCGGGGTCACTGACCCGGCCGAGCCTGACCCCTCAGGTACCTCATGGGCAACCCCTGGTGGGCACCATGACGACGCACAGTCAGTCCAAAGCGTCCATCGTGCGATCGAGGGAGGCCGCGCGGAGGGTGGGGACGTGGCCGACCTCGACACCCCCGCGACCGTGCAGTTCGTCGGCACGGCGACGACGGTGATCCGCTGGGGGCCGTTCACCCTCCTGACCGACCCCAACTTCCTGCACCGCGGCCAGCTCGCCTGGCTGGGGCACGGGCTCGTCACCCGTCGCCTGACCGAACCGGCCCTCGGGGTCGAGGACCTGCCGGATCTCGACGCCGTGCTGCTCTCGCACCTGCACGGCGACCACTTCGACCGCATCGCCCGACGAGGGCTGGACCGGGGCCTCCCCGTCGTGACCACGCCCCGCGCAGCCCGACGTCTGCAGGCGCTCGCCGGGTTCCGCCGGGCCGAGGGCCTGCGGACGTGGGAGAGCCGCGTGCTCACCCGGGCGGGCAGCACGGCCACGATCACCTCGCTGCCCGCACGACACGCCCGCGGGCGGCTCCTGCGAGGATTGCTGCCGACGGTGATGGGGTCGCTGCTGGAGTTCGCCGGACCCGACGGACGCACCGCGGTCCGCCTCTACGTCAGCGGGGACACCGTGCTGTTCCCCGGCCTGACCGAGATCGCGGACCGCCACCCCGACCTCGACGCCGCGGTCGTCCATCTCGGCGGGACGACCCTGCCGGGCGGGGCCGTCGTCACGCTCGGCGCCCACGACGGCACCGACCTGGTCGGGCTGCTGCGCCCCCGGACCGTGCTTCCGGTGCACCACAGCGACTACGGCGTCTTCCGTTCCCCGATCGAGGAGTTCGAGGCCGCGGCCGCCCGGCGAGGGATCGGGACCGTCGTCACCCTGGCGCCCGGCGGTTCCACCGAGATCCGCGGCCGGGCGGCCTGAGCGCCTGGCCGGGACCGGTCAGGAACCGAAACCCACCCCGGCCCGCCCGGCCCGCGCCCGCAGGGCCGCACCCTTGTCGTAGGCGGTCTGCCGCAACGACTCCTGGAACGCGACCATCTTCTCCCGCAGCTCCGGGTCGCCCGCCGCGAGGATGCGCACGGCCAGCAGCCCCGCGTTGCGGGCGCCGCCGATGGAGACCGTCGCGACGGGGACGCCGGCGGGCATCTGGACGATCGAGAGCAGCGAGTCCATGCCGTCGAGATAGCGCAGCGGGACCGGCACGCCGATGACCGGCAGCGGGGTGACGCTGGCCAGCATCCCTGGCAGGTGGGCCGCGCCGCCGGCCCCGGCGATGACGACCTGCAGGCCCCGTTCGGCCGCCGCGGCCCCCCAGGCGACCATGTCGTGCGGCATCCGGTGGGCGGAGACGACGTCGGCCTCGAAACCCACCCCGAACTCGGCGAGCGCCTTCGCGGCCTCCTCCATCACGGGCCAGTCGGAGTCGGAGCCCATGACGAGGCCCACCCGGACGGTCGCGGTCGTGCTCATTCGTCGATCTCCCCAGCGATGAAGGCGGCCGCGTGCCGGGCGCGTTCGCGCACCTGCTCGAGGTCGCTGCCGTAGACGGTGACGTGGCCGAGCTTGCGTCCGGGGCGCTGCTCCTTGCCGTACAGGTGGACCTTGACCCCCGGGTCGTGGGCCATGACGTGCAGGTAGGAGCGGTACAGGTCGGCGTGCCGGGCCTCGATGCTGGCCGGGCCGAGGACGTTGACCATGACGGTCCACGGGGCCCGGGGTTCCGGCGACCCGAGCGGCAGGTCCAGGACCGCGCGCAGGTGCTGCTCGAACTGGCTGGTGACGGCCCCGTCGATGCTCCAGTGCCCGGAGTTGTGCGGACGCATGGCGAGTTCGTTGACGACCACGTCGACGACCCCGTCGCGTTCGACCTCAAACATCTCCACGGCCAGCACCCCGGTGACCCCGAGGCCACCGGCGATCCGCAGCGCGATGTCGGTGGCCTCGGCGGCCAGGTCGTCGGACAGGTTCGGCGCGGGCGCGGTGACCTCGTGGCAGATGCTGTTGCGCTGCACCGTCTCCACGACGGGCCAGGCCGCGGCCTGCCCGGAGGGGCTGCGCGCCACCAGCGCGGCGAGTTCCCGGGTGAAGGGGACCCGCTCCTCGGCCAGGAGTTCTCCGCGCGCGAACCACTCGGCCAGCACGTCGGCCGCCGGCCCCGACCGGAGGTCCGCGGCGGAGTCCACGACCAGGACGCCCTTGCCGTCGTACCCGCCGCGCGGGGTCTTCACCACGACCGGCCACCCTGCGCCGGCCGCGAAACCCTCGACGTCCTCCGGGCTCGCGACGCGGGCCCAGCGCGGGCAGGGGACCCCCAGCGCGGTGAGCTTCTCGCGCATGACGATCTTGTCCTGGGCGTGGACGAGCGCCTCGGCCCCGGGCTGGACCGACGTGACCTCGGCCATCGCGGCGAGGAGTCCGGTCGGCACGTGCTCGTGGTCGAAGGTGACCGCGTCGCACTCCCGGGCGAAGGCCACGAGGGCCTCGGCGTCGGAGGCCGCCCCGACGGGAGCGGGGGTGATGACCTGCGCGGCGCTGACGTCCGGCCCCTCGGCCAGGACCCGCAGCCGCAGCCCCAGGGCGACGGCCGCCGGCTGCATCATCCGCGCCAGCTGACCACCCCCCACGACCCCGACGACGGGGAATCCTCCGGGACGGTCGTAGGGGGCCGGGTCGAGGCGCGTCACGTGGGACGAGGGTAGTCGCTCGGCGCGGGCCCCCTCGCCGTGGGCGAATCACTCAGGTGTAAGACAGGGCCTGCCGATGGAGCCCCGGGACCGTCCCGTGCGTCGGACCCTCGTCCCCTCCCGTTCACCGGGTCGGGATGCCCCGGACACCGGTCTGGGGGAGCATCGGTCCGCCCGCGCCCGCGGGTGACCCATGGAGGGGGAACCGAAGTCGTGTTCACAGTGATCGCCTGCGTCGCACTCATGACCGCCGGCATCGTCGGCGCCACCAAGATGGAGGAGCGGCTCGGCCGTTCCGAGACCCAGCGGGTCCACGAACGGAACTGATCCCGCCGCCGGTCCGCGTGATCCGCCGGGCGAGGCCGCTGTGGCGATCCTGAGGGGACGTGGCGGCGGGTCGCCGTCCGGGGCCACGAACACCGTCGGGGTGAGTCACACTCAGGGGTCGACCCGTCCCCGATGATCGGAGATCCCCCCTCGTGGCAGGACTAGTGCAGCGCCTGCGCTCGACGTACGAGGTGCTCGCCCGCGAGGCGGCCAAGTTCGGCGTCGTCGGCGCGGTGGCCTTCGTGGTCAACATCGGCGTCTTCAACCTGCTGCGCCACGGCGGACCCGACGGCATCGGGGTCCTGCACCACAAGCCGCTCACCGCGAACGTGATCGCGGTCGCCATCTCGATCCTGGTCGCGTGGTTGGGCAACCGGTACTGGACCTTCCGCCTCCGGCGGCGGGCCTCGGCCGGTCGCGAGCTGATCCTCTTCGTCGTCATGAACGCCGCCGGGTTGGCGATCTCGCTGGCCTGCCTCGGCTTCACCTACTACGTGCTGAACCTGCGGGGCGCGGTCGCCTCCAACGTGTCGGCCAACGGCGTCGGCCTGGTGCTGGGCACGCTCTTCCGCTGGTGGGCCTACCGGAAGTTCGTCTTCGTCCAGGAGCTGGAGCAGGAGGGCTGGCACGACGGCGAGCCCCCCACCTCAACCACGACGCGCGCTCCCGGGGACGGGCCGCACGTGCACGACGTCACCGGCCGAGAGGTGCACCGGCACTGAGCCGGCGGGCCGCACGACGAGCCGCCCGTCCTCGGTGACGTCCTCGGCCGCACCGGTGAGCACGTCCCCGCCCGGCCGGTGCACCCGCACCTCCCGGCCGAGCGTGTCGCAGGCGGCCCGGTAGTCGGACAGCTGACCGCTGCGCACCGGGTCTCCCCCCGCCGCGACCCACGCCCGCAGGCGCGCCTCGAAGGCCCGCAGGCCAGCCCGGGCCAGGGTGTCGCGGTCGGTGACCGCCGCCCCCTCCAGCAGCAACGACGTGGCCGGCGTCGGCGCCGGCACCGCGTCCGGGTCGGCCACCGGCAGCTCGTCGGCCCGCTGCAGGACGTTGAGCCCCCACCCGCAGACCACGCGCCCGTCCGCGCCGACCTCGACGAGGATCCCGCAGACCTTGCGCGCGTCCCCGCCATGCCCTCCCCCGGGTGCGGCGACCAGGACGTCGTTGGGCCACTTGACCACCGCGTCCACCCGCGCCCGCTCGCGCAGCGCGTCGGTGACCGCGAGCGCCGTCAGCAGCGGCAGCCACGACCACCGCTCGCGGGGCACGTCGGGGCGCAGCAGGACGGAGGTGGCGGTCGCGGTGCGCGGCGGGGAGGTCCAGGCCCGCCCGACCCGGCCGCGCCCGCTCACCTGGTGGTCGGCCAGCAGCACGGTCCGGTCGAGGGCGGCGGGCCGGGCCAGCAGGTCGGCGTTGGTCGACCCGGTCTCGGCCACCACGTCCAGCGCGCTGAAACCGGGACCACCGGGCTCCGCGGCCAGCAGCGCCCGGCGCAACGCCTGCACCCGCAGCGGGGGTCGGCCCAGGTCGCTCCACGCCCCCCGCGGTCGCTGCTCCGACGTCACCCGGGCAGGCTAGGCGCCGTGCCGACCCCGCCCCGCACCGCGTCCGCCCTGGACCAGCTCGCCGAGGCCCACCTGGCGGCGCTCCTGCGCCGGCAACCCACCCTGGCCCTCGCCCTCGGGGTGCCCGACGCCGCCCCGGGGCTGGGGGACCGGTCCCCCGACGGGATCGACGCGGTGGCCGAGCAGCACCGCCGGACGCTGGCCGGGCTGGAACGGGTCCCGGTGCGCGACGAGGTCGACCGGGTCACCGCCGCGGCCCTGCGCGACCGGCTGGGGGTGGAGCTCGCCCTGCACGAGCGTCACGAGGACCTCGCCTCGCTCAACGTCATCGACTCCCCCGTGCAGGACCTGCGGATGGTCTTCGACCTGCTGCCGGAGGACGGCGAGGACGAACGGGCCGACGTCACCGCGCGGCTGGCGTCGGTCCCCGCGGCGGTGACCGGCTACGTCGAGAGCCTGCGCCTGGCCGCCGACCGCGGTCGGGTCTCCGCCCGCCGTCAGGTGCTGGCCTGCGCCGCCGAGTGCGAGCAGTACGCCGCCCCGGACGGATTCTTCGCCACGTACGCCGCCCGACACGACGACGAGGCCCGCCGCCGCGCCGGTCGCGACGCGGCCCAGGCCTACGCCGACCTGGCGGCCTTCCTGCGCCAGGACCTGCTCCCCCTCGCCCCGGCGGCCGACCCGGTCGGGGAGGAGCGCTACGCCCTCTTCTCGCGGGCCTTCCTGGGGGCGGAGGTGGACCTCGCCGAGACCTACGCGTGGGGCCTGGAGGAGGTGCGCCGCATCCGCGTCGAGATGGGCCGGGTCGCCACGGAGATCTGCGGTTCGCCCGACGTCGCCGCCGCGATCGCCGCCCTCGAGGCCGACCCCACGGTCGTGCTGCCCGGTGCGGAGGCGTTCCGCGACTGGATGCAGCAGCGCTCCGACGAGGCCGTGGCCGCCCTGGCCGGGACCCACTTCGACATCCCGGAACCGTTGCGACGCCTGGAGTGCCGGATCGCCCCGACGACCACGGGCGGCATCTACTACACCCCGCCGAGCGAGGACCTGGCCCGGCCGGGCCGGATGTGGTGGGCGGTCCCCGAGGGGCAGGAGACCTTCGCCACCTGGCGGGAGGCGACGACCGTGCACCACGAGGGCGTGCCCGGTCACCACCTGCAGCTCGGCGTCTCGACCATCCGCACCGACCTGCTCAACCGGTGGCGGCGCTCGCCGAGCAGCTGGGTCTCCGGCCACGGCGAGGGCTGGGCCCTCTACGCCGAGCGGCTGAGCCTGGACCTGGGTCTGCTGCGCGGACCGGGCGAGGTCCTGGGGATGCTCGACGCCCAGCTGCTGCGCGCCGCCCGGGTGGTGATCGACATCGGCGTGCACTGCGGCCTCGGCGCCCCGGCCGAGGTCGAGGGTGGGGACTGGACCTACGAGAAGGCGTGGTCGTTCCTGCGCTCCTGCTCCGGGGAGCACGAGGGCGTGCTGCGCTACGAGCTGGACCGCTACCTGGGCTGGCCCGGTCAGGCCCCCAGCTACAAGGTGGGCCAGCGGCTCTGGGAGGAGGTCCGCGACGAGGCCGCCGACCGCGCCCGCCGGGCCGGGGAGCCCTTCGACCTGCGCGCGTTCCACTCCCGCGCGCTGACCGTGGGCTCGCTCGGGCTGGACGTGCTGCGCACGGCCCTGATCCCCGCGTAGGGGAGGATGCGGGCGTGCCCGCCTCGACCCTCGTCCTCGCCTCCGCGTCCCCGGCCCGCCTCGCCACGTTGCGGTCGGCCGGCCTCGACCCGACCGTCGTGGTCTCCACGGTCGACGAACCCGCCGTCGTGGCCCGGTACGGCGTGACCGACGGCGAGGACGTGGCGCTGGTCCTGGCCAAGGCGAAGGCCGAGGACGTCGTCGCCTCCGACGCGCTGGACGAGGTCGGTGACGCCCTCGTCGTCGGCTGCGACTCGGTGCTGGAGATCGAGGGACCGGACGGGACCGAGGTCCACGGCAAACCGGCGGACGCGGCCGAGGCGGTGGCCCGCTGGCGGCGGATGCGGGGTCGCAGCGGGGTCCTGCACACCGGTCACTGGCTGGTCGACGACCGCGAGGGCGGCTCCGGCGCCACGGTCGGCGGGGTCGCCTCGGTGACCGTGCACTTCGCCGACGTGACCGACGCCGAGATCGAGGCCTACGTCGCCACCGGCGAGCCGCTGCGGGTGGCCGGGGCGTTCACCCTGGACGGGTTGGGCGGCGCGTTCGTCCGCGGGGTCGAGGGCGACCCGCACGCGGTCGTCGGCATCTCGCTGCCGCTGCTGCGCGACCTGCTCCGGGAGGCCGGGGTCACCTGGACGGATCTGTGGTCCCTGCCCGGCTCAGCCGCGACCGCGGCCCCCGGGCAGTAGTCTCAGCCCCCGACCACCCACCTCGACCCCCCGGAGCCTGCGCATGTCCTCCCCCACCACGGTGACCGGACCCGTCACCAAGGTCCTCGTGGCCAACCGAGGGGAGATCGCCGTCCGCGTCGTGCGGGCCGCCCGCGACGCCGGGATCGGCTCGGTGGCCGTGTACTCCGAGGGCGACCGCAACGCGCTGTTCGTCCGGATGGCCGACGAGGCGTTCTCCCTGGCGGGGACGACCGCGGCCGAGACCTACCTGGACATCGCCAAGATCATCGACGTCGCGAAGCGGTCCGGGGCCGACGCGGTCCACCCCGGGTACGGGTTCCTCTCCGAGAACGCCGACTTCGCCCGGGCCGTCGTCGAGGCCGGGCTGACCTGGATCGGGCCGCCGCCGAGTGCCATCGAGGCGTTGGGCGACAAGGTGTCCGCGCGGCACCTGGCGGCGCGGGCCGGAGCCCCCCTGGTGGCCGGGACGCCCGACCCCGTGGCCGGGGCGGAGGAGGTCGTGGCCTTCGCCGACGAGCACGGCCTGCCCATCGCCATCAAGGCGGCCTTCGGCGGCGGTGGCCGCGGGCTGAAGGTGGCCCGCCACCGCGACGACATCGAGGACCTCTTCCACTCCGCGGTGCGCGAGGCCATCGGGGCCTTCGGGCGCGGGGAGTGCTTCGTCGAGCGCTACCTGGACCGCCCCCGGCACGTCGAGACCCAGGTGCTGGCCGACGTCCACGGCGGCGCGGTCGTCGTCTCGACCCGCGACTGCTCCCTGCAGCGGCGGCACCAGAAGCTGGTCGAGGAGGCCCCCGCGCCGTTCCTGACCCCCGAGCAGGACGCCGAGCTCCGCCGCGCGTCGCTGGCCATCGTCAAGGAGGCCGGCTACGTCGGGGCCGGGACCGTCGAGTTCCTCGTCGCCGCCGACGGCACCCTGGCCTTCCTCGAGGTCAACACCCGCCTGCAGGTCGAGCACCCGGTCACCGAGGAGATCTCGGGGATCGACCTCGTCCGCGAGCAGTTCCGCATCGCCCGCGGTGAGGCGCTCGGGTACGACGAGGTCCAGACCCGCGGGCACTCGATCGAGTTCCGCATCAACGGTGAGGACCCGACCGCCGGGTTCCTGCCCCGTCCCGGCAAGCTCACCCGGTTCTCGCTGCCGTCCGGCCCGGGCGTCCGCGTCGACACCGGGATCGACCCGCGGGCCGCGGGCATCGACGGCGGCGTCGAGGTCTCGCAGAACTTCGACTCGTTGCTGGCCAAGCTGATCGTCACCGGCCGCACCCGCGAGGAGGCCCTGGCCCGATCGGCGCGCGCGCTCGGCGAGTTCGTCATCGAGGGCGTCCCCACCGTCCTCAACTTCCACCGCGCGATCGTCCGGACCGCGGCTTTCGCGCCCCGCGACGGCAAGCCCTTCGACATCCACACCCGCTGGATCGAGACGGAGTTCGACGCCACGTCGCTGCCCGGTTCCGGCCCGCTGGTCGACGGCGAGGAGCCGGCCCACCGCGAGACGATCGTCGTCGAGGTCGGCGGCAAGCGTCTGGAGGTCTCGATCCCGGTTGAGCAGCTCAACGCCGGACTGACCCGGGCCGGGCACGAGATCTCCCGCGCCGGGGTCGCGACCGGTGCCGCCGTGGCCCGCGCCTACCGCAACGCGACCCACCGCGGCGGCCGCAACAAGCCCGGGGCCAAGAAGGGCGGCGGGTCGGCCAAGAACCCGAACGCGCTGGTCACCCCCATGCAGGGCACCATCGTCAAGATCAACGTGGCCGAGGGCGACACGGTGGCCGAGGGCGACCTCGTCGCGGTGCTCGAGGCGATGAAGATGGAGCAGCCGCTGACCGCCCACCGGGCCGGGACGATCACCGGGCTGACCGCCAAGCCCGGGGACACCACGACGACCGGGGCGACCCTCTGCGAGATCGTCGACGCCTGATCCGCGGTCAGGAGTTGCGGGGCGGGTCCAGGCGGGCCTGCGGGGCGTGCCAGCCGCGCAGGACCCCGCCGGCCCGCAGGGCCGCGCAGGCCCCCGCCCCGAGCAGGGCCGGCAGGAGCCCGACGTCGCCGACCTCGCTGCCCAGCACGGCGATCGCGGCGCCCACCAGGGCGGGCACCGCGTAGAGCCCGCCGGTGAGGATCGAGGGGATCTTCAGCACGATCGCGTCGCGCAGGGTCCCCCCGCCCACCGCGGTGATCATGCCCAGCAGGATCGCCTGCCCGGCGGGCAGACCGGCGTCGAGGGCGACCTGGGCCCCGGTGATGCAGAACAGCGACAACCCCGCGGTGTCGAAGACCAGCAGCGGTCGGCCCATCCGGGCGAACACCCGGTGCCCGGAGAACCCGGCGAGCGCGCCCACGGTGGCGGTCGCGAGGTACCACCAGACCTGCAGCGAGGCGACGGGTTCGCCGAGCAGGACGTCACGGATCACCCCGCCGCCGAGCGCGGTCACGCACCCGAGGGCCAGGACGCCGAACAGGTCCAGGGTCGCGTCCCGCATGGCGGTCAGCGCCCCGTTGAGCGCGAAGGCGAACACACCGAGCAGTTCCAGGGTGAGCAGCACCCAGCCCGCCTGCACGGTCGGCGGGTCAGTCGGCCAGGCGGTGCAGCTGCCGGGCCGCCTCGGCCAGCGACCCCGACAGCGACGGGTACACGCTGAACGCGTGGGCGACGTCGTCGACGTTGAGCCGCTTCTCCACCGCCAGGGTCAGCGGGAAGATGAGCTCCGACGCCCGCGGGGCCACCACCACGCCGCCGATGACGGTGCCGGACCCGATGCGGGAGAACAGCTTCACGAACCCGTCGTGGATCCCGAGCATCTTGGCCCGGGCGTTCGTGGACAGCGGCAGCTTGACGATGTCGCCCTGCGCCTCGCCCGCGTCGATCTGGGCCTGGGTCCAGCCGACCGTCGCGATCTCGGGGGCGGTGAAGACGTTGGAGGCCACCGAGCGGAGTTTCAGCGGTTCGACCGAGTCGCCCAGCGCGTGCCACATGGCGATCCGGCCCTGCATCGCCGCGACCGAGGCCAGCGGGTAGACGCCGGTGCAGTCCCCGGCGGCGTAGATCCCACGCTTCGACGTCCGCGAGACCTTGTCGGTGTCGACGTGGCCCGAGTCGGACAGGTAGACGCCCGCCTCCTCCAGCCCGATCCCGGCGGTGTTCGGGATCGACCCCACCGCCATGAGGCAGTGCGAACCCTCGACCGTGCGACCGTCGGACAGCGTGACGACGACGGAGTCGCCCCGGCGCTCGGCCGACTCCGCCCGGGAACGGGACATGACCGTCATGCCGCGGCGGCGGAACACGTTCTCCAGCACCTCGGCGGCGTCGGCGTCCTCCCCGGGCAGCACCCGGTCGCGGCTGGAGACGAGGGTGACGTGGGCCCCGAGGGCGTCGTAGGCGTTGGCGAACTCGGCCCCGGTCACCCCGGAACCGACGACGATCAGGTGCTCGGGCAGCTCGGTCATGTCGTAGACCTGCTTCCAGGTCAGGATCCGCTCACCGTCCGGCTTGGCGCTGGGCAGCTCGCGCGGCGAGGCGCCGACACTGACCAGGACCACGTCGGCCTCGACCCGGGTGCCCGCGTCCTCGCCCTCGGTGACCTCGACCGTCGACGGTCCGTCGAGTCGGCCCAGACCGTTGAGGACGGTCACGCCCTCCTTCTCCAACCGGGCCCGGATGTCCATGGACTGGGCGAAGGCCAACGCCTTCACGCGGTGGTGGACCCGCTCGATGTCGACGGTGACGGCCCCCTCCGGCTCGGTGTCGGACGTCCCGTGACCGGGGAAGCGCACGCCCAGCTCCACCGCCCCGGCCACCGTCGCCATGAGCTCGGAGGTCGCGATGAGCGTCTTGGAGGGGACGACGTCGGTGAGCACGGTCGACCCGCCGAGACCGTCCCGTTCCACGACGGTGACCTCGGCCCCCAGCTGGGCGGCGACCAGGGCCGCCTCGTACCCACCGGGGCCGCCACCGAGGATGGCGACGCGCTGGCGAGAGGCGGGCGAGGACGAGGATGCGTTCACCCGAGCATCGTTGCGCAGCCGGGTGCCCGGGTCACCTCGGGGGCCAGCGCGCCCGGGGCCGCGCCACCCCCGGGGCCTCCTTGCGCTCATCGTGCGGCGGCGCGCAGCGGAGTGCCCGCCGGACCGGCCCCTTCCTACCCTCCCGTCGTGATCAAGGAATCGACGTCCGCCCCCGGCCGACCGGGCTGGGTCCCCGCCTTCGTCGCCCTGGCCGTCCTGTGGGGCTGCTCCTTCGCCCTCGTCCACGTCGGCCTGCGGGCCCTCACCCCCGTCCAGGTCGCCTTCTGGCGGCTGGCGCTCGGGGCGTCGACCCTGCTCGTCGTCAGCGCCGCCACCCGCACCCGCCTGCCCCGCGGGCGGCGCACGTGGGCCCACCTGCTGGTCCTGGCGGCGCTGCTCAACGCCGCCCCCTTCACCCTGTTCGCCGTCGGGCAGCAGAGCGTGTCCTCGGTGCTGGCCGGCATCATCAACGCCACCACCCCCCTGGCCACCCTCCTGGTCATCCTGGTCGCCTTCCGTGAGGAGCGACCCACCCGCCGGCGCACCACCGGCCTGCTGACCGGCTTCGTCGGCGTCGCCGTCGTGCTCGGCGTCTGGCGGGGTCTCGCTGCGGGCGAGCTCACGGGCGTGCTGGCCTGCCTGGGCGCGGTGGCCTGCTACGGCGTCGCCTTCCCCTACGCCCGGCGCCACCTGGCGAGCAGCGGTGCACGCCCGGTGGCCCTGGCCACCGCCCAGGTGCTGCTCGCCACCGGGCTGATGCTGCCGGTCCTGGCCCTCAGCGGGACGACCCCGACCGCACCGCCGACGCCGACGGTGGTGGCGGCGATGGTCGCGCTCGGGGCGCTGTGCTCGGGTCTGGCCTACGTCCTGAACTTCCACGTCGTCGCGGCCCGGGGCGCGAGCACCGCCAGCAGCGTCACCTACCTGACGCCGGTGGTCGCCGCCGTCGTCGGGGTCGCGTTCCTGGGTGAGCACCTGCGGTGGAACCAGCCGCTGGGGGCAGGGCTGGTGCTGGTCGGCATCGCCGTGTCGCAGGGCCACCGGTTCCCGGGCCGCGCTGCGCCGGGACGTCGCGGTCCTCGGCGGACGCCCTAAGGTGGGGCCTCGTGCCCGCTTACGCCGCGTACGCCACCAACCTCGATCCGGAGCGGATGGCGCAGAAGGCCCCGCACTCCCCGCTGCGGTCGACCGGTTGGCTGGTCGACTGGCGGATGACGTTCGGGGGCGAGGACCGCAGCTGGCAGGGCCCGCTCGCGACCGTCGTCGAGGCCGAGGGCGACCAGGTCTACGTCGCGCTCTACGACGTCACCGAAGCCGACGAGGTCCGCCTCGACGCCGCCGAAGGCATGGGCATCGGTCTGTTCCGCAAGGTCAAGGTGCGGGTGACGACCCTCGAGGGCGACGTCGTGGCCTGGACCTACGTGCTCGACGACTACGAGGGCGGGCTGCCCACCGCCCGCTACCTCGGCAGCCTGGCCGACGCGGCCGAGGCCGGGGGCGCCCCGCACGACTACGTGCTGGCGATGCGGGGGCGGCCCTGCCGTTCCAACGACGCGTAGGGGCGACGCGCGGGGTCGACGCGGAGGGGCGACGCCTAGGGTGACCCCGTGAGCGCCACCGACGACCCCTTCGCCCTCGCCGAGACCGCCGCGGCCCGTCTGGCCGAGCTGAGCGGCGTCCCCCGGCACGACGTCGCCCTGGTCCTGGGCTCGGGGTGGGCGGCCGCCGCCGACGAGATCGGCGAGACCGTCGCCACGGTCCCGGCGACCGAGCTGCCCGGCTTCCTGCCCCCCGCCGTCGTCGGTCACGCGGGGGTGGCCCGCAGCATCGCGGTCCAGCGCCCCGGGCAGGAGCCGTTGCACGCGCTCGTGCTGCCGCGCACCCACTTCTACGAGAACCACGGCGTGCGCGCGGTCGCCCACGGGGTCCGGACCGCCCGCGCGGCCGGGTGCCGGACCGTGGTGCTCACCAACGGCTGCGGGGGCCTGGACCCCGAGATCGGGCCGGGCTCGCCCGTGCTGATCGCCGACCACCTGAACCTGACCGGGGCCTCCCCGTTGGAGGGCCCCACCTTCGTCGACCTCACCGACCTGTACTCCGCCCGCCTGCGCGAGCTGGCCCGCACGGTCGACGCCGACCTGCCCGAGGGTGTCTACGTGCAGTTCCGCGGGCCGCACTACGAGACCCCGGCCGAGGTGCGGATGGCCGGGGTGATGGGCGGCTCCCTCGTCGGGATGTCGACGACGCTGGAGGCCATCGCCGCCCGGCACGTCGGGCTGGAGATCCTGGGCCTCTCCCTGGTCACCAACCTCGCCGCGGGCGTCTCGGCGCAGCCGCTGTCGCACCAGGAGGTCCTCGACGCCGGCCGCGAGGCCGCCCCGCGCTGCTCGCGGCTGCTGGCCGGGATCGTCCCGCAGCTCTAGGGATCGGCGCTGCGGAACGCCGTCGAAGGGTTCAGCGGGGAGGGGGTGAGGCGTCCCGGCCCGGCAACCGACGGTCGGCCCATCGGAACCCCAGCAGCAGCAGGACCGACAGCACCACGACGACGCCGGTGTTGCGCAGCGAGGCTCCCAGGCCGATCTCGGCGACGTCCAGGAACGGGTAGGGGTACCAGCCCACGGCCTCCCCCCGCACGAACGTGTACGCGATCCACCCCAACGGCCACGCGAAGGCCCACGCGACGGTACGGCCGTCGATCCGGGGGCGAGGCCCGAAGAGGAGGAAACCCGCGAGGGCCATGGCGGGTGAGACGTCGTGGAAACCCGCGTCGACCCACCAGTCGATGCCGGCGCGTTGGACCGACCCCGCGAGCACGGTCCCGTACACCAGGGCCGTGACGGTGATGCCGAGCATGGCGTCCAGCCGCAGGATCCGCCAGAACCTTCCGTCGCGGCGCGGGTCGAGGGCGAGGGACACTGCGGTGAGGAGGACGAGCGCGTTGCTCTGGACGGTGAAGTAGCTGAACGTCTCCGCGAGCCGGGTCCCGAGCGAGCCGGCACCCGAACCCCCGCGGACGTCGATGACGAGTTGGGTCGCGAGGGTCGCGGCGACGACGAGCGCGAGGACGGTGTGCCAGACGCGGGACAGGGCAGCGGTGCGCACCACCACATCCTGACTCTTCTCCCGCCTGGGGCGCGTGCCGGCTCGGCGAGAGGGATCCATCCCGACGTCCGCGGGTGGGTCCGCCCGCGCAGCCACCTCCACACCCCGACGGCGACGATCGCGAGACCCGCGAGGACGCCGAGGGTGAGGGCGACGTCGCTGATCGTCCGGGCCTGCTCGGTCGCAGCGCCGCCAGGGACGCCGCGCCGTCGGCCGCGTCCGTCAACGGAGCAGCGAGGGCTGCACGGGTCGAGCAGGTCGGCCCGGCCCTGACGTCCCGTACGACGGGAGGTCCACTCGACGGTCACGAGAGCACACACCTGGACTTCAAGGAGGAGGCAGGCCGACGCGGCCGGGACGGCTCCCTCCTCCCAGGAACGCCCGGAACGTGGAGGCCGCGGACCGTCTGGCCGACGAGGTCGCCTGCATGGCCAACACCCCCGGTGGCGGCGCCCTGCTGGTGGGCTTCGACGACAAGACAGCTGAGGTGGTGGGGGCAGACCTCGATCCTGAATGGCTCCGACACCGCATCCACCAACGCGTCGACATCGCGCCCACGATCGAGGAACGCCACCTCGACGGCAGCCGTATCCTCGTGCTCCTGGTGGCTGAGGCACGCGAGCCGGTGGAGGACACCCGCTCCCGCCTGCGGTGGCGGGTCGGCGGGCACTGCGCGCCCATCGACCCGGCAGAGTGGTGGCTGCACCAGCAGCGTCGCCGGCGTCACGACGCCATGGCCGAGCCCACCAACCGGACGTTGCGCGACGTGGCGCCCGGGGCCCTGCTGATCGCTCGAGCCAACCTCGAGCAAGTCCAAGGCGTCAGCGACTCTGTCATGGACGATGCCGACCTGCTCCGCCACCTCGGGGTCCTCCCTCCCGGGGGGAACCTCACGCAGGCAGGTGCTCTGCTCTTCTGCCCCTCCGAGCGATCCCTCATCGACTACGGCCGGTGGGACGTGGAGGGCGGGGATGTCATCGACCGAGGCCCGGAGCTGCGGGGGCAGAGTCTGCTGGAGCAGATCGCCACGGTCGAGCAGCGACTCGACGCGGTCAACACCGCTATCACGATCAAGGGGTCGTTCGCGGAGACCACAGTCCGTCGGCTGCCCCCGCGCGCAGTTCGCGAGGCCGTCCTGAACGGAGTGACGCACCGCGACTGGACGACCCACGAACCGACTCGCGTGACGTGGATTGACCTCGACAGTGCGCTGGAAGTCGTCAGCCCTGGCGGTTTCGTCGGCGGAGTGGACGCCGGCAACATCCTGGCCGAGCACTACGCCCGGTACCCCGCCCTCGCCGATCTGATGCGGGCAGTGGGGCTCGTCGACAAGAAGGGAATCGGCGTCGACCGGATGTACCGCGAGATGGTGGCCTTGGGGCATCGGCCACCTGCCATCGAACAGACCTCCGGCCCTCGGGTCCGTACTCGCCTGCGCGGGGGCGATCCCGTGCTTCCCGTGCTCGAACTGATGTCTGCGATTCGTCCATCCGCACGTCGCAACGACGTGAAGGTGGCTCTCCTGGTGCACACCCTGTTGCACCACCCGTTCGTCAATGCCGAAACGTTGGCGCCCGTCCTGCAGCGGGACCCGCTGTACGCGGCTGAAGCCATCGAGGTCGCAGCGGCAGCCCGGATCGGACAGGGCGCACTCATCGAAGAACTCAAGGATGTCTGGGTGCTCAGCACCACGTCACTGGAGATCCTCGAACGCCGCCGTGGGGCGACAGCGAGTGGGGTTCTCCCGTACCGACGCCCCACCGACGAACAGCAGATGCTCGCCGTGGTCCGCCAGTGGCTCGCACACCACCCCAGCATCTCCTCCGGCGAGTACGGCCGTCTCGTGGGCCTCACGACGACCGGCGGTCGTGGGCACCTCGACCGGCTCGTGGAGGCCGGGTTCCTGGAACGCGGCCTGGGTGTCGGGCGAAACGCACACTACCTCAGCATTCAGACGGAGCGTACGAATGCCACGGATCACGGGATACGGCAGTAAGCATCACGCTACACCGTCTCCAAGCGAGCGCCCCCTGACCAGCGACGTACTCACCAGCGACGACGACGAGGAGGTCTCCCTGGAAAAGCCCCGAAGGGCTTCCAAGGGAAGCTGTTCGTCCGACAAGAACCCACACCCCGAGTGGGTCTTGTTCTTGGCGCCGATCGCAACTGACCCGACACCCCTGCCAGCGCTGATCAACGCCAGCAGTTCGGATGCTCTCCTCATGCGGCACGACCGCGTCGTCGACGCCAACACCATCGGATACGGCAGCAAGTCGCTGCGCTCCGACTCCATCAGGTCGAGTTTCGGCCTACAGGTCATGGTCAACAGCAACGGTGGCGACGCTGTCATGAGCTCGGAAACGAGGGTCGGGTCGTCGACAGCCTGGTGCCGCCTGGGTCGGCGTCCGATCACACGAGGACCGGCCCTTCTGGGGTGGCAGATCTTGGCCGTCAGCCATCCCGATCATGCCTGGTCAGAGAGCGCCTTCGCTGTCTCCACGCGGCAGCCATCACGTCACTGCTCGCGGATCCGGGTCAGACCGCGTGCAGCGCGACCACGGCGTCGAGCGCGGCGGCCGGGACGCCCCGGCCGTCGGCCCGCGGCCAGTGGATGCTGACCTCGTCGTAGCCGAGGGCGCTCAGCCGGGCGATGACGTCGGCGTAGGTGCCCGCGTCGGTGAAGGGTTCGGGGCGGTCGAGGCCGATCTGGGCGATGCGCCGCACCCGGGGGTCGGCGGTCGCGTCGGCGCCGGCCTCGGCCGCCACCTGCTCCTGGGCCCGGTCGAAGGCGGCGGCCTGCTCGGCGAACCCGTCGAGCCAGTCGTCCAGCCCCTCGACCGTGCGGGGCGCACCGATGCTCACCCACGCCGCCCCGGTCCGGGCCGCGTGGCGCATCCCCCGCGGGCCGGTCGCCCCGACGGTGAAGGGCACCCGGGGCGCCTGCACGCAGCCCGGGATGGTGCGGGCGTCGACCGCGGTCCAGTACTCCCCGGCGTGGTCGACGCCCAGCGCCTCTCCCTGCGGGCCCCGCAGCAGCCGGCCCAGCAGCCCGGTCCACTCCTCGAACCGGTCCTGCCGCTGCCGGGGGGTCAGCACCGGCTCCCCCAGCACCTGGGCGTCGTGCGCCGCGGTCCCCGCCCCGATCCCGAGGTCGACCCGGCCGCCGGAGAGGTGGTCGAGGGTCATGACCTCCTTGGCGAAGGTCACCGGGTGACGGAAGTTGGGGCTCGCCACCTGGGGGCCGATCCGCACCCGCTCGGTGGCCAGCGCCGCCGCGGTGAGCAGCGGGACGGTCGCGTGCCACGGACCGTCGCGCAGGTCCCGCCAGGACAGGTGGTCGTAGGTCCACACGCGACGGACCCCCGCGGCCTCCGCCTCCCGGGTCTGGGCGACGAAGTCGGCGGGGGCCACGTCGGGCAGGACGATGACGGACAGCTCGGGCAGCATCCGCCCGACGCTAGCGGGAGCCGATCGTGCGAGTGCAGCTCCTCCTTACTCTAACAGCGTTAGAGTAGAGACATGCAGCGCTCAGACGTCACCGTGGCCCTCGGGGCCGGACCCCAGGCGGTCGGCAGCTCGATCGCAGCGCTCGCCGAAGACCAGTGGTTCGAGAGGAAAAGCGTCCGCGTCAGTGCCGCCAAGCTCGCACAGGCGGTCGTCGCCCTGGCGAACGCCGAGGGGGGCACGATCGTCGTCGGGATCCATAGCGGCCTGGTCGAGGGCACCGACGCCGATCCCGACCGCCGCAACACCTTCCAGCAGGTGCACCTGGACCTGGTCCAGCCGCCGGCGCGGGTCCGCACCCGACTGGTGGAGTGCCTCACCGACGAGGGGCGACCCGACCACCTCCTGGTGCTCGACGTGTCGCCGGGGGACGAGGTGCACGCCACCCTCCGGGACGAGGTCTTCCTGCGCCTCGGCGACGAGACCCGTCGCCTCACCTACGTCCAGCGGCGCGAGCTCACCTTCGATCGCCGTCAGGCCGGGTTCGAGACCCAGTTGACGCGGGCCGGTGAGGACGACGTCGACGAGAGCGCGGTGCAGGCGTACGCGGACCGGGTCGGGCACCCCCAGTGGCGGGGTCTGCTCAGCGCTCGAGGGCTCCTCCGCGACGGCAGGTTGACCATGGCCGGGCTGCTGCTCTTCGGCCGGAACCCCGGTGCAGAGCTGCCGAACGCCCACGTCCGGGTGACCCGGTTCGCGGGCCGGGACCGGGGCACCGGAGCCCGGCAGCAGGTCAGCTCCGACGAGCGCTTCGAAGGCCCCCTGCCCCTGGTGCTCGACCGATCCATCGCCCACGTCCGAGAACGGCAACCGCGGCGCCGGGCCCTGGGCCGCGGCGGTCGCTTCGAGGACGTTCCCGCGGTTCCCGAGGACGCCTGGCTCGAAGGGGTGGTCAACGCGGTGGTCCACCGCTCCTACAGCCTGCAGAACGACCACATCCACGTCGACGTCTTCGACGACCGCATCGAGATCGAGAGCCCCGGACGCTTCCCCGGCCTGTCCGACCTGCGCGACCCCCTCTCCATCCACCGTTTCGCGCGCAACCCTCGCATCGCCCGGGTCTGCGCCGATCTGGCGTTCGGGCAGGGGATCCGGCGCATGTTCGAGGAGATGCGCCTGGCCGGGCTCAACGAACCCCTCTACCAGCAGACCGAGGGCAGCGTCCGACTGATCTTGACGGCCGACCTCGTCGAACGGGACCTCGCCGATCGCCTCCCGGAGGAGACCCGCGCGGTCGTCCTGGCGTTGCGAGAGGCGGGTCGACTGGGGACGCGTGACCTGGCCGAGGTCATGGGCCTCGCCCGGCCAGCGGCCCTGCGGCGGCTGACGTCGCTCCGCGAGCACGGCGTGATCCGATGGAACGGGACGTCCGCCCGCGATCCCCGGGCCTACTGGGACCTCCCCGGCTGACGGGCCCGGCTCAGCGGGCCGCGGCCCGCCCGTACTGCTTGACCGCCAACGGCACGAAGACGGCGAGGATGCCGACGATCCAGATGAGCGTGTAGAGCTCGGCGTGCTGCAGGGACCACGTCTCCAGCACCGTCCCCGGAGGCACGTTCCCGAACGACTCCCGGGCCGCCTGGACGAGCGCGGTCACCGGGTTCCAGTCCGAGATCACCTTGAGCGCGGCGGGGAAGTTCTCGGTGGGCACGAAGGCGCTGGTGAGGAACGTGACCGGGAAGACCGTCAGGAACGTCAGGTTGTTGAACGCCTCGGGGGTGCGGATGAGCAGGCCCAGCAGCGCCATCACCCAGGAGACGGCGTAGGCGAACAGGAGCAGCAGCAGGAACCCGGTCGCCGCCTCCAGGAAGGAGGTGTGGATGCGCCAGCCGATGAGCAACCCCGTGACCGACATGATGATCATGACGAGGACGTTGGTGATCACGTCGGCCGCGGTCCGGCCGATGAGGACGGCCGACTGGGCCATGGGTAGGGACCGGAACCGGTCGATGATGCCCTTCTGCATGTCGTTGGCCAGCCCCGCCCCGGTGATGGTGGCGCCGAAGATGACCGTCTGGGCGAAGATGCCGGGGATGAGGAACTCGCGGTAGTTCTCCAGCGGGATGGCCGCGCCGAAGACGTAGCCGAACAGCAGGATGAACATGATCGGCGAGATGAGGGTCCCGACCAGCAGGTCGGGGATGCGCTTGATCTTGATGATGTTGACCTTGGCGATGACCGCGCCGTCCGCGATCGCCCGGGTGAGCGTGTTCACCGGCCGTCCTCCTCGTCGTCGTGACCGGCGACCTCGTCGGCCGGTTTACCGGTCAGGCTGAGGAACACGTCGTCCATCGTGGGGCGGCGCAGACCCGCGTCCAACGGGACGATCCCGCGCTCCTGCAGCAGGTTCAGGGCCGAGACCAGCGCGGCGGGGCCGCTGCTGACCGAGGCGGTGACGCGGCGGGCCCGCCGTTGCACCGAGGGTTCGGACAGGGCGAGCGGACGCAACGCCTCGACGGTCCGGTCGACCTCCTCGTCCCGGGCGACCACGACCTCGACGCGCTGGCCGCCGACCTGGGTCTTGAGCTCGTCGGCCGTCCCGCGGGCGATGACGCGACCGTGGTCGATGACCACGATGTCGTCGGCGAGCCGCTCGGCCTCCTCCAGGTACTGGGTCGTGAGCAGCAGGGTCGTGCCCCCGGCCACCATCGAGCTGAGGAGCTCCCACATCTCGTTGCGCGAGCGCGGGTCCAGCCCGGTGGTCGGCTCGTCCAGCACCAGGACGGGCGGTTCGGCGACGAGGGCGCCGGCCAGGTCCAGCCGGCGACGCATCCCGCCCGAGTAGGTCTTCACGGGCCGGTTGGCGGCGTCGGTCAGCCGGAACTGCTCGAGCAGGACCCGGGCCCGGTCGCGGGACGGCTTGCGACCGAGGTGGTACAGCCGCCCGATCATGTCGAGGTTCTCGAAACCGGTGAGGTTCTCGTCCACGGCCGCGTACTGCCCCGAGAGCCCGATGCGCCGGCGGACCTCGCGCGGGTCGGCCAGGACGTCGACCCCGGCGACCGTGGCGGACCCCCCGTCCGGCTTCAGCAGCGTCGTCAGCATCCGCACGGTCGTCGTCTTGCCGGCCCCGTTCGGGCCGAGCAGGGCGAGCACGGTCCCCGTCGGGACGTCGAGGTCGACCCCGCCGACCGCGGTGAGCTCACCGAACTTCTTGACCAGACCCCGCGCCTGCACCGCGCTGCCCCGGGCCGTCGTGGGCGCGGACCCCGTCGCGGGGCCACCGTTGTCCTGAACCATGCGACCGACACTAGGGCTGGCCTCCGACATGTTCCCTCCACCGATCGTCGTGACTCCCCTGCGACCGTCGCCGGGGACGGAACTCATCGCTCGGGCAGGTCCTCGGTGTCGCGCAGCACCCCCATGATCGCGAGCTCGTCCTCCAGCGGCGGGCCCGTGCGCACGCACGCCTGCAACCGCGCGAGGACCTCCTCGCGGTCGAGGCCCGTCCCGATCAGGACCAGCGAGGTGCCCGCGGGCCCCCGGCGACGGCGGGTGAAGCGGACGGCCGCGCCCACGGTCTGGACCAGGAACCGTTCCCCGTGGCCGACGACCGCGAAGCGGCAGAACCCCTTGATGCGGAACACCCCGGAAGGGCGGTCCTCCAGGAACCGGACGAAGGCGCGCGGGTCGAGCGCGTCCTCGGAGGTGAACGTCACCGTCTCGTAGAGGTGGTGCAGGTGCTGCTCGTGCCCGTCCGCGCCCGTCTCCTCGACCTCCTCGCCCAGGGCGAGCTGTCGCTGGGGACGCGAGGGGGTCTCGAACAGCAGGCGGGCGTCGACCCGTCCCCGGTCGGCCGGCACCAGCGCGGCCCAGGGGTTGAGGTCGCGGCAGCGGCGCAGGACGGCCGCGAGCACCTCCGGGGCGGCCAGGTCGGTCTTGGTCACCAGCACGACGTCGGCCATGCGGACGTGGTCGAGCAGGACCGGGTGGCGCCTGGCCGTCGCGTCGAACTCGACGGCGTCGACGCACAGGACGAGGCCCCCGTAGCTCGTCCCGGGCACGCGGGCGGCCAGCACCTGCCGGACCATGGCGCTCGGTTCGGCGACGCCGCTGGCCTCGACGACCACCGCGTCCGGCCGACCGCCGGCCCGTCCCGACAGCAGGCGCCGCAGCAGCTCCTCGACCGTGCCGTCGTCGGTCGAGCAGCACAGGCAGCCGTTCTCCAGGGAGACGGTGCTGTCGGCCCAGCCGGAGACGAGCAGCGCGTCGATGCCGACCGCACCGAAGTCGTTGACCACCACGCCGAGCCGCACGTCGGCCGCCGAACGGAGGAGGTGGTTGAGCACGGTGGTCTTGCCCGCCCCGAGGAATCCGGCGAGCACGACCACCGGCACGTCCGCCACGCCCCCATCCTGCCCGAGGGTTAGGGTCGCGCCCGTGAGCAGCCCCACCCCCGAGGACCCCACCCCCGAGGACCCCAGTCCCGCCGACCCGGTCCCGGCCGCGCTGCGGGCCCGGGTGCAGGACTGGATCGGCGACGACCCGGACGCCGGCGACCGCGCCGAGCTCGGGGCCTTGCTGGAACGGGCCGGTTCCGACGCGGGCGCCGCGGCCGAGCTGGCCGAGCGTTTCAGCGGACCGCTGGAGTTCGGCACCGCCGGGTTGCGGGGGGCGGTCGGCGCGGGCGAGCACCGGATGAACCGGGCCGTGGTGCAACGGGCCGCGGCCGGGCTCGGTGCCTGGCTGACCGGTCGGTTCGAGCGCCCGCGCGTGGTCGTCGGGCTGGACGCCCGGCACCGCAGCCGCGAGTTCGCCGACGACTCCGCGGCCGTCCTGACCGCGGCGGGGTGCGAGGTGCTGCTGCTGCCCGGCCCCCTCCCGACCCCCGTCCTGGCGTTCGCGGTCCGCCACCTCGACGCCGACGCGGGGGTCATGGTCACGGCGAGCCACAACCCCCCGCAGGACAACGGGTACAAGGTCTACCTGGGCGGGCGGGCGAGCACCGCGGAGGGCCGCGGCGTCCAGATCGTCCCCCCGGTCGACCGGGAGATCGCGGCCGCCATCGCCGCCGTCGGGCCCCTCGCCGAGCTGCCCCGCGCCCGGGAGGGCTGGACCGTCCTGGACGACGCGGGGGTCGAGTCCTACCTGGACGCCGTCGGGGAGGCGCTCGGGACGGGCGGCCCGGGCGACCTCCGGATCGTGCTGACCCCGCTGCACGGGGTGGGTGGAGACATCTTGCAGGAGGCGTTGCGCCGCAACGGTTTCTCCGACCTCCACGTCGTCGCGGAGCAGGCCGACCCGGACCCGGACTTCCCCACCGTCGCCTTCCCCAACCCCGAGGAGCCGGGAGCGCTGGACCGGGCGCTGGCCCTGGCGGGCGAGGTCGGGGCCGACCTGGTCCTCGCCGTGGACCCGGACGCCGACCGCTGCTGCGTCGCCGTGCCGTTCCCCGCCGGCGCGGAGGGGGGCGGGTCGGCGGGCGACTGGCGGGTGCTGACCGGTGACGAGCTGGGGTCGGTCCTCGGCGACGTGCTGGCCGCCCCGGACGGCGTGCTGGCCTGCTCGATCGTGAGCTCGGAGCTGCTGGCCCGCGTCGCGGCCGCGCACGGGGCCGCGTTCGCCCCGACCCTGACCGGGTTCAAGTGGATCGCCCGGCCGCCGGGGCTGACCTTCGGCTACGAGGAGGCCATCGGCTACTGCGTCGCCCCCGAGGTGGTGCGCGACAAGGACGGGATCTCGGCCTCGGTGCTGGTGGCGCGGCTGGCCCGCGTGCTCGCCGACGAGGACCGGACCCTGCTCGACGTCCTCGACGACCTGGCCCGCGAGCACGGGGTCCACGCGACCGGTCCGGTGTCCCTGCGGGTGGACGACCTCTCGCTCATCCCCGCGGCGATGGCGCGGTTGCGCGCGGACCCGCCCCGCACGCTGGGCGGGTCGCCGGTGGTGTCGGTGGAGGACCTGGGCGCCGGGGTCGACGGGTTGCCGCCGACCGACGGGCTGCGCCTGCGTACGGCCGACCGCGCCCGCGTCGTCGTCCGCCCGAGCGGGACCGAGCCCAAGCTCAAGTGCTACTGCGAGGTGGTCGTCGAGGTGGGGTCCGACCTGGCCGCCGCCCGGGCGCAGGCCGACGAGCGCCTGACCGCGGTCCGTGCCGACATCCGCAGCGCGACGGGTCTCGCCTGAGGTGCTGCTGCGCGACGTCCGCCTGGGCGCCGAGGGCCCCCGGGTCGACGTCCGCGTCCGCGACGGGGTGGTCGACGCCGTGGGGCCGGGTCTCGCCGACGACGGGACGGGACGGCCCGGCGAGGAGGACCTGGGCGGCGGGGTGCTGCTGCCCGGCCTGCGCGACGAGCACGTCCACCTGACCCAGTGGGCCGTCTCCCGCCGCCGGGTCGACCTGTCCGCGACCACCTCCCCGCAGGAGGCCGCGCGGACGCTGGCCGGGGCCGGTCCGGGGACGGAGCTGCTCGTGGGCCAGGGTTTCCGGGACGCCCTGTGGTCCGAACCCGCCCACCGCGCGGTGCTCGACGAGCAGTTCGGCGACCGCCCCGTCGTCGCCGTCTCGCAGGACCTGCACTGCGCCTGGGTGAACTCGGCGGCGGCGCGGCAATTCGGGGTCACCGAGCCGACCGGCGTCGTGCGCGAGGACGAGGCCATGCGGTTGCTGACCGAGGCGGGCACCCTCGACCCGGGGACGGCCGACCGCTGGTCGCTGGAGGCGTTGGACGAGGCCGCGGCCCGCGGGGTCACCGCGGTCACCGACTTCGAGCTGGCCCCGCCCACCGACTGGGTCCGGCGCGCCCGGCTCCGGGCCCCGGCGACCCGGGTCGCGGTCGGGGTGTGGCCGGACTTCGTGGCCGCCACCGTCGCGGCCGGGCTGCGTACCGGCTCCGCCCTCGACCCCGCCGGGCTGGTCCGGGTCGGACCGGTCAAGCTGTTCGCCGACGGGTCGCTGGGGACCCGCACGGCGTTCTGCAGCCACCCCTACCCCGACGGGGGGCACGGGGTGCGCCGGCTCGAGGCCGAGGAGCTGGCCGGGTGGCTGCGGCGGACCGGGGCGGTCGGGCTCTCGGTCGCCGTCCACGCCATCGGTGACGCCGCCGTGCGGTTGGCCCTCGACGGGTTCGCCGCCGCGGGGACGGGCGGCCGGATCGAGCACGCCCAGCAGGTCCGGGTCGAGGACGTGCCCCGTTTCGCCGCGCTGGGCGTCGTCGCCAGCGTCCAGCCGCGGCACTGCCCCGACGACCGCGACGCCGCCGAACGGCACTGGGCCGGGGCGACCGGGCGCGCGTTCTGCTTCGCCGAGCTGCTCGCCGCCGGGGCCGAGCTGCGCTTCGGTTCCGACGCCCCCGTCGCGGCCCTGGACCCGTGGGACGCGATCGCGGCGGCCGTGCACCGCTCGATCGACGCACGCCCGCCCTGGCACCCGGAGCACCACCTCGACCTCGACGACGCGCTCGCCGCGGCCTCCGGGGGCCGCCGGCAGGTCCGGGTCGGGGACCCGGCCGACCTAGTCCTGCTGCCCGAGCACCCCCGGACGGTCCTCGACCGGGAGGGGGCCGAGGGGCTGCGGCGGATGCCGGTGACCGCCACGATCACCGCCGGACGAGTCGTGTCCCGCAGGTGAACCCCGGGCGTCCACCGGTCCACTAGGGTCTGTCTGCGCGACACCGAGGTCGCTTGCAACACGCACGCAACACGAGGTCAGGTAGTTCTCTGACCACAGCAGTGCCCGGGGCCGGTACGGAGCCGTTCCCGGGGGCTGCGCGCTACTGATGGCCGATACGTCGGGGCGTCGAGGTGGCGCTCCGCAACCATGGAGGACACCGTGCAGCTGGACAGTGGCAACGGTCTGAAGAAGGCACTCTCGCAACGACAACTCACCATGATCGCCATGGGCGGCGTCATCGGCGCCGGGTTGTTCGTGGGTTCCGGGACGGTGATCAAGAACGCCGGCCCGGCCGCGTTCCTCACCTACGCGCTGTGCGGGATCCTCATCATCCTGGTGATGCGGATGCTCGCCGAGATGGCGGTCGCGAACCCGCAGACCGGATCGTTCGCCGACTACGCCCGCACCGCCCTCGGCCCCTGGGCCGGTTTCTCGGCGGGCTGGCTGTACTGGTACTTCTGGGTCATCGTCGTCGGCTTCGAGGCCGTGGCCGGCGCCGGGGTGATCCAGTACTGGATCGACGTGCCGCTGTGGGCCGCCGCGCTCGTGCTCATGCTGCTGATGACCGCGACCAACCTCATCAGCGTCAAGTCCTTCGGTGAGTTCGAGTACTGGTTCGCGGGGATCAAGGTCGCGGCGATCATCCTGTTCCTGGCCATCGGCGGCACCTACGCCCTCGGCCTGTGGGGGAACAACGAGGCCGGGTTCAGCAACCTCACCGCCCAGGGCGGGTTCTTCCCCAACGGCACCGGCGCCATCACCATCGCGGTCGTGACCGTGATCTTCTCGATGGTCGGGGCCGAGATCGCGACCATCGCGGCCGCGGAGTCCAACGACCCGGAGCGGGCCGTGGCCAAGGCGGCCAACGCCGTCATCGTCCGCATCTCGATCTTCTTCGTCGGTTCGGTGTTCCTCCTGGTGACGATCCTGCCCTGGAACGACGCGACCCTGTCCGCCTCGCCGTTCGTGGCCGCGTTCACGCAGATGGGCATCCCCTACGCCGACCACATCATGAACGCGGTCGTGCTCACCGCGGTCCTGTCCTGCCTGAACTCCGGGCTCTACACCGGTTCGCGCATGCTGTTCGTGCTGGCGGCACGGAACGAGGCCCCGGCCGCCCTGGTCAAGATCAACAGTCGCAGCGTCCCGGCCAACGCGATCCTCGCGTCCTCGGTCATCGGGTTCCTCTGCGTCATCGCGGCCGCGGTCGACGAGGACGGCGTGTTCAGCTTCCTGCTGAACTCCTCGGGCGCGGTCATCCTCTTCGTCTACCTGCTCATCGCGCTGTCGCAGATCCAGCTGCGGCGCCGGTCCGACGAGTCGACGCTGAAGGTCAAGATGTGGGCCTTCCCGTTCCTGTCGATCCTGGCCGCGGTCGGCATCGTCGCGATCCTCGTGCAGATGTTCTTCATCGAGTCCACCCGCTCCCAGATCACCCTGAGCCTGCTGTCCTGGGCCGTCGTGCTGATCGCCTTCGTGGTGAACAAGAAGTTCGGCAAGCCGATCGGGGAGAACGTCTCCCTCACCGAGGAGCAGAAGGCCGTGGCCGGCGAGGGACCGGCCGGGCACTGACGGCCCGCACGCCCCGCACCCGCACGACGCCCGGCCGGTACCCCCGGCCGGGCGTCTGCGTTCGCGCCAGACCCGTCAGACCCGTCAGACCACGTCGACGAAGACCGGGTTGGTGTAGCACCACAGGTCGTCCCAGGGGTCGGAGTCCCCGATCCGGTCGACCTCGGGGTGCCCGTCGGAGCGCATGTGCTTGCCGTCGGAGCCCCGGAAACGCAGGTAGAGCGGATCGGCGACCCCGCGCAGCGTCGTGCGGAACGTCACCGGGCCGGCCGCGTGGGCGGGCATCTCGAAGCTCTCGGCCACCCGGGTGCCCGGAGCCTCGAACAGGTCCCGGTCGAGGTCGGCGACCCTGCCGGTCACGGTCCCCACGATGAGGTCCCACCGCGCCGAGCGCGGGACCTCCCCGGACCCGTTGGGGCCGGTCGCGGGATCGACGCGCAGTTCCACCTCGACGTCGCCGCCGCGGGTGACCGCGGTCCGCGCCCCGAACGTCACACCGGGGCCGACGCCGCCGGGACGCACCCGGGCCTCGACCCCGCGGACCAACCCGCCGTGGACGACGAACACCCGGCCGGCCCGCAACCCGGCCATGACCGCGGCGTAGTCCCGGGTCGGCGCCCCGACGCAGGTGCGGGAGTAGAAACCCGGCGCGAAGTCGACGTACCCGTGCTGCGGGACCCCGGTCGGCACGGGGGTCCCCCGGTGCCCGTGCTCGAGGTAGAACTCCCGGCTCAGGTCCTCGACCCGCACGGTGTCGCCGTGGTCGAAGTGGTTGTCCGAGTTCGCGGTGACCCACCACGGCAGACCCTCGGCGAGCAGGGAGTCCCACAGCCCGCCGAGGCGCGCGGTGGCCGCGTCGAAGCCGCCCCAGGTGCGGTACTGGTCGACGTCGTACCCGGGGAACGACCACGACGTCGGGAACTCGTCGTACTGCCCGCGCCCGCGACCGCGCCCGAGCGGCGGGGGCAAGGCGGCGGCCTGGTGCCCGGGAGCCCCCTCCCACCCGACGAACAGGCCGGGGGCGGCGTCGCGCCAGTCGCGGACCATCGACGGGCTGACCCGTCCCGTCCGCATCGGGTGGTTGGAGAGCAGCAGGGCCTCGTCGACCACCCCGTCGGCGAGCTGCGCGACCAGCCAGGAGATCGCGTCCAGCCCCAGCGCCCGGGCCGTCGCGGTGGGCTGCACCGAGTGCTGGATCAGGCCGGGCCCGTCGGGGTTGGACGAGGCGGCGAGCACGTCGCCGTCGAAGCGCCGCTCGAACTCCTGCAGCAGGTGCGGGGTCCCGTGGTGGTGCGGGGCGATGAACGTCGCGTGCTCGGCCCCCGGGATGTTCCACTCCATGCCCTGGAAGACGAGGACGTCGTGGTCGCGGCGCGCCTGCTCGATCAGCGGGGTCTGCAGGGCCACGGACTGCTTGGCGTGGTCGGGGCCGCCGTGGTCGGTGAGGACCATCCAGTCCAACCCGCAGGCCGTCCCCCGCCGCACCTGGTCGTCCACCGTGTACATGGCGTCCCGGGAGAACGTCGTGTGGATGTGGTGGTCGCCGGCGAACCAGCGGTGGTCGCGGTCGTCGCCGTCCGTGCGCGGAGGAAGGGACGCCGGCCCGTGGGAGTGCACTCCCCCACCCTGCCAGCCGCGGTCGGCGCCGCGCCCCGCGCCCCGTCCCACCAGCCCCACCCGTAGAGTCACTGAATGTGAGCGCCCAGCTACGGAAGGCCGAGGAGGTCGCGCCCGCGCGCCCCCCGCGCACCCGTGGGACCCGGCCGGTCGACACCACCGAGGCCCGTCTCCCCGACCTCTGCGCCGCGTCCGACGACCCGGGTCTGTCCCCCCTGCTCGACCTGGTCTCCCCCGCCACCGGCCGACCGCTCACCCGGGTCGCCGACACCGATCCGGCGCTGGCCCTGCGCACCCTCACCGCCACCGCGAGCGCCGGCCGGGCGTGGGCCTGGCTGAGCGGCGAGGACCGCGCGCGGCACCTGTTCGCCGCGGCGCAGGCCCTCGCCGAGCACGCCCGCGGGGCCGGGCTGCTGGACACCCTGACCACGGGACGACCGGTCAGCACGACGCTCGCCCCCGGCGCGCTGGCCGACGCCGCGTTCTCCGCCGCGGGGTGGGCCGACAAGCTGCCCGCGGTCGGACTGCGCCCCCGCAGCGGTGGGGCCGCGCTGATCCGGGCCGACTGGCGGGCCACCCCCGCCGACCTCGCCGAGAACGTCCTCGTGGCGCTGGCCGCCGGGGCCGGCGCGGTCGTGCGGGCGCGTCCGGAGGCGGCGCCGGTGGCCCTGCGCCTGCGCGAGGCCCTGCGGGCCGCCGGACTCCCGGACGGGTTGGTCGCGGTGGTCCCGGGCGCCTTCCCGGGGACCGACGTCGCCCTGGAGCAGGCCCCGGACACCGTGGCGGTGACCCTGGACGGCGACGCGGGGGCGGTCCGGACGCTGGCCGTGCGGGCCGCGGCCCGTGACCTGCCGTGGTGCGGGACGACCGACGCCCCCGCCGTCGACCTCGTCCTGACCGGCGCCGACCTGGACGCCGTCGCCGAGGCCGTGCTCGCCCGGGTGCTGGGCGGGGCCCAGGCCCACCCCGGCGGGAACCTCGTCCTGGTCGAGGACGCGGTCGCCGAGGACCTCACGCTGCGCCTGCGCGCGGTCGTGGAGCCCTTGACCCCCGGCGACCCGTTGCTGCCCTCGACCCGGCTCGGGCCCTGCCCCACCGCGGCGCTCGCGCAGGCGGCGGCCGCCTGCCGGACGCGACCCTCGGCGGTGGCCGTGGACCTCGCCGCGGGCGGTTGGTGGGCCCTGCCCGTCGTGCTGCAGCTGCCCCGTCGTTCGTCCCCGTTGCCCCCGGGTCCGGTGGTGGGCGTCCGGACGGTCCCCGACGAGGCCGCCGCGCGCCGGGTCCTGGGCGCGGTCGGCGCCGTGCAGGTGTGGGAGCGCGGCGGCCCCCGCCACCCGGCGGGCCCCCCGCGGCTACGGCGCGCGCTGCGGTGGTTGCGGACCTGCTGTGGCTAGCCGGCCCCCGCTGCGGACCCGTCCCGGCGGTGGCCGCGTCCCGGCCGAGGACGTGCTGCGGGCCGCGGCCCGCGCGGCCGTGGCGTGGTCGGCCCGGCCCGCGCTGGAACGGGGTCGGACGCTGCTGGAGGCGGCCGCGGATCTGGAGGAGCGACGCTCGGTCGTCGTGGAAGAGCTGCGCGGCAGCGGGTTCCGACTCTCCGAGGCGGTCGCGGACGTCGATGCGGCCGTCGACGAGACGGTCCGCTGGGCGGGCTGGACGGACAAGGTCGGAGCGTTCGTCCCACGGATGCTCGACCTGCCCGCCCCCGGGTCCGGCACCGTCGTGCTCGTCCTCGGCGGCGGGGGCGAACCGGTCCGGACGGCGGCACGCACGGTCCTGCCCGTGCTGGCGACGGGGGGCGCGGTCCTGCTGCTCCCCCGACCCGGTGCCGGACGCGCGACGGCGCAGTTCGTGGCGGGCCTCGGCGCGGCCCTCCCACCCGGCCTGCTCACCGACCACCCCGACTGGGCCGACCCCCAGGTCGCCGGGCCCCTGGGCACGGCCGCCGGGGCCGTCGGCGCCGCCCTCGACCTGCGTCGCGCCGTCGCACCCGCCCCGCCCGGGTCCGCGGGGTCCGACGGGTCCGACGGGCGCGACGGACCCGACCCGGTCGAGGCCCTGCGCGACACCCTGGTCGCGGCGGGCGGGCGGGTGGTCCTCACCCCGTCCCCCGACCCGACCCACCCGGGCCCCGGGCTCGACGTCCTCACCGCCCTCACCCCGGTCCTGCGCTGACCCCACCCCTGCCCCCCCGTGATCAAGGAATTCTTCGCACCCGGCCCGGGCGTCCCGGGACGGCAGGAGCGGGAAATTCCTTGATCACGGGGGAGTGGGAGGGGGGGAGGGGTCAGTCGAGGCGGGCGGAGAGGGCGAGTCGCTCGTCGTAGTGCAGGAAGGCCGCGGCCAGGGCGGTGCGGGTCGCCTTGCGGACGTCCTCGACCGACCAGTCGCACAGGTCCATGAGCAGGGCGAACTCGCGGCTCAGCGACGTCCCGGACATGAGCCGGTTGTCGGTGTTCACCGCGACGGCGAAGCCGAGGTCCTTGAGCAGCGTGATCGGGTGCTCGGCGACGCTGGTGGCCGCCCCGGTCTGCACGTTGGACGACGGGCACAGTTCGAGGACGAGCTGCTGGTCGCGGACCCAGGTGGCCAGCGGGCCCAGCTCGGCCACCGGCATCCCGGCGGCGTCGGAACCGGACCCCAGGGTGATGTCGTCGGCGATCCGTACCCCGTGACCGATGCGCTGGGCCCCGCACTCGTGCACGGCCTCCGAGATGCTGCCCAGGCCGTCGGCCTCCCCGGCGTGGATGGTCACGGGGAGGTTCTCGGCGTGCAGCCGGTTGAACGCGGTGAGGTGGCGGGCGGGCGGGAACCCGAGCTCGGCGCCGGCGATGTCGAAGCCGACCACGCCGGCCTCGCGGTGCCGCAGGGCGAGCTCGGCGATCTCCTCGGACCGGTCGGCGTGCCGCATCGCGGTGACCAGCGTGCCGACCCGGATCGGGGTCCCCGCCTCGACGGCCAGCTGCTCCCCGCGGCGCATGCCGTCCTCGACGGCGAGGACGACCTCGTCGAGGCTCAACCCGCCGCGCAGGTGCTGCTCGGGGGCGTAGCGCAGCTCGCCGTAGACGACACCGTCGGCGGCCAGGTCGAGGACCGCCTCGGTGGCGACCCGGGCGAGGGACTCGGCGTCCTGCATGACCGCGACGGTGTGGTCGAACGTCTCGAGGTAGCGCACGAGGGAGCCGGAGTCCGCGGCGTCGCGGAACCAGGCCCGCAGCTCCTCGGGGTCGGTGGTGGGCAGCGTGTGACCGTTGGCCGAGGCGATCTCGACGATCGTCCCCGGCCGCAACCCACCGTCGAGGTGGTCGTGCAGGGAGACCTTCGGGATGCGCCGGGCGAGGTCCAGCGTGCTGTCCTGGGGGTTGATCTGCTCCTGGGTGCTCACCCGGCCGAGTCTGGCAGGTCCGCCCAGACGGTCTTCCCCCCGCCGGGTCCCGGGCGGACCCCCCAGCGCAGGGCCAGCGCGTCGACCAGCGCGACCCCCCGCCCCCCGGTGGACTCCGGCGGGGGTCGGCGCAGGACGGGTTCGACGGGACTGCCGTCAGACACCTCGACGTGGATCCCGCGCTGCGTCGCGCGCAGCGTCAGTGCGATCGGGGCTCCCCCGTAGCGCACCGCGTTGGTCACCAGCTCGGTGACGAGGAGTTCGAGCTCAGCCCCGCGGTCCGTGCTCGCGTGCTCGGCCTGCAGGGCGCGACGCACCCAGCGACGGGCCCGGGCGGCCGAGGCGAGGGCGGCGTCGAGGTCCAGACGTTGCATCCCACCTCCGACCACCCGCCGTCCCGCCGCTGCCGATCCTCGCGCCTGGGGGTCGCTTCCGCACGGGCAGGTCAGCCGGCCACCGCCCGACCGTCGACCAGCACGAGGTCGCTGCGCACGTCGGCCAGCTCGGCGAGCGGCAGCTCGAAGGGGTCGACCGACGCCACGACGAGGTCGGCCAGCGCCCCCACGCGGACGAGGCCCGTCTCGTCCTCACGACGGTTCACCCACGCGGAACCGGCCGTGTAGGCACCGAGGGCGACCTCCAGCCCGACGGCCTGCTCGGCGACGAGCGGTGGCGTGCCGGGCGATCCCGGGGGTCGCCGGGTGGTCGCCACCGCGATCGCCGCCCACGGGTCCGGGGACGAGACCGGCCAGTCGGAACCCATGGCCAGCCGGGCTCCCCCGCGGACCAGCCCCGCGAAGGGGTACTGCAGGGCCACCCGGTCGGAGCCGAGGAACGGCACCGTCAGCTCGGTCATCTGGGCGTCGTTGCAGGCCCAGAGCGCCTGGGCGTTCGCCGCGACCCCCAGTTCCCCGAACCGCGGCACGTCCTCGGCGGCCACGAGCTGCAGGTGGGCCAGGTGGTGGCGACCACCCCGCGAGCGCGGGGACCGACGGGCGGCGGCCACCGCGTCCAGGGCGTCGCGGGCCGCCCGGTCGCCGATCACGTGGACGTGGACGTCGAGCCCGGCCTCGTCGAGGGCGGGGACCACCTGCCGCAGCAGCTCGGCGTCCAGGTAGCTGAGCCCGCGGTCGGCCCCGGCGCACCCGCAGCGGTCGAGGTAGGGCTCGAGCAGGGAGGCCGTCTGGTTCTCGGCCACCCCGTCGAGCATGATCTTGACGCTGTCGGCCCGGAACCGTCCCGCCGGCCCCAGGGCCGCCCGCACCCGGTCGCGGCGCGCGGCGAGGCGCTCGACCTGAGCGGCCACCCCGTCCGGTTCGACGCCCCGCGGCCACCACTGCGCCCCGACGACCCGCGCGGTCAGCTCCCCCGCGCGGACCGCGGTGACGTAGGCGTCGAGGGAGTCGGGCATACCCGCGTACTCCCCGACGATCGCGTCCTGCCAGCCGGTGACCCCGAGCGAGTGCAGGTAGGCCTGCCCGGCCAGCAGACCGGCGCGGACCTGCTCGGCCGTGGGACGGGGCGCGACGCGTACGACCAGTTCCATCGCCCCCTCGTGCAGGGTCCCGGTCGGGCGGCCGTCGGGGTCGCGCTCGATGCGCCCGTCCGCCGGGTCGGGGGTGGACGCGTCGATCCCGGCGAGTTCCAGGGCGCGGCTGTTGGCCCAGGCGCCGTGGTGGTCGCGGTTGACCAGGAACACCGGTCGGTCGGGCACCCGGGCGTCGAGCAGCTCTCGCCGCGGGACCCCGCCCGGGAACTCGGCCATGGCCCAGCCCCCGCCGAGGATCCAGGGATCGGGCGAGGCCGTGGTCGCCGCCGCGAACGCCGACACCACGTCCAGGTACCGCTCGACCCCACGGGTCTCGGACAGGTCGCACCCCAGCCGCTCGATGCCGCCCTGCACCGGGTGCAGGTGGGCGTCGACGAAACCGGGGTGCAGCAGGCGACCCGCGAGGTCGACCGATTCGTCGGCCCGCCCGACCGCCGCCCGCACCTCCGCGTCCGTCCCCACGGCGACGATCCGACCGTCGGTGACGGCGACGGCCGTGGCCGTCGGGTGCCGTCGGCGACCGTCGAAGACCCGGCCGGAGTGCAGGACGAGGTCCGCCACTACATCACGCCCTGGGCGCGGGTGAGCACGTCGCGCAGCTTCTGCTCGATCTCGTCGAACTCGGCCCTCCCGATCGTCAACGGCGGGGCGAGCTGGACGACCGGGTCCCCGCGGTCGTCGGCCCGGCAGTACAACCCGGCCTCCCACAACGCCGGGGACAGGAACCCGCGCAGCAACCGGTCGGCCTCGGCCCCCGTGAACGTCTCGCGGGTCTCCTTGTCCCGCACCAGTTCGATCCCGTAGAAGAACCCGGCCCCGCGGACGTCGCCCACCAGCGGAAGGTCGAGCAACCGCTCCAGCGTCGTGCGGAACAGCGGAGCGTTCTCCCGCACGTGGTCGAACAACCCCTCCCGTTCGAGGATGTCGAGGTTGGCCATCGCGACCGCGGCGGCCACCGGGTGCCCCCCGAAGGTGTAGCCGTGCAGGAAGGACGTGCTGCCCCGCCGGAAAGGTTCGAACAACCGGGCGGAGGCGATCATCGCCCCGAGCGGCGCGTACCCGGAGGTCAGTCCCTTCGCGCAGGTGATGACGTCGGGGACGACCCCGAACTCGGTGCAGGCGAACATCCCCCCGATCCGCCCCACCGCGCAGATCGTCTCGTCGGCCACCAGCAGGACGTCGTGCTCGTCGCAGATCTCGCGGACCCGTTCCAGGTAACCCGGTGGGGGCGGGAAGCACCCGCCCGCGTTCTGCACCGGCTCCAGGAACACCGCGGCGACGGTGTCCGGACCCTCGAACTCGATGGCCTCCGCGATCCGGTCGGCCGCCCACCGTCCGAACGCCTTCGGGTCCTCGCGCAGGCCCTGCGGGGCCCGGTACTGGTTGGTGGCGGGGACGCGGAACGCGCCCGGGACGAGCGGTTCGTAGGGGGCCTTGACGTCGGGGATCCCCGTGATGGACAGCGCCCCGGCCGTCGTCCCGTGGTAGGCGACCGAGCGCGAGACCACCTTGTGCTTGCCGGGTTTCCCGACCAGCTTGAAGTACTGCTTGGCGAGTTTCCAGGCCGACTCCACCGCTTCGCTGCCGCTGGTGGTGAAGAAGACGCGGTCGAGGTCGCCCGGCGCCTCGGCGGCCAACCGCTCGGCCAGGTCGATCGCGGGCGGGTGCGCGTAGGACCACAGCGGGAAGTAGTCCAGCGTGGACATCTGCCGGCTCGCCGCCTCGGCGAGCTCGGTCCGGCCGTGCCCCACCTGGACGGTGAACAGCCCGGCGAGCCCGTCCAGGTACTCCTTGCCGCGGCTGTCGTAGATCCGGGCCCCCTCGCCCCGGACGATGACGGGGACCTCGGCGCCCTCGTCGAGGGGACCGTGCCGGGCGAAGTGCAACCAGAGGTGCTCACGGGCCGCGCGGGCCAGCGGTGTCCCCCGTCGGGTGGTGGTCGGTGTGGTCGAGTCGTACGTCGTCGAGTTCTGCGTCGCCGAGGTCGGCGTCGTCGTGGTCATGTCGAGCGCTCCCGTCACCGGTGTCTCCGGTGGGCCGAAGGTAACCTTTCCCTCGCCGGACCGTCCAGGGAGCGACGGGATCCGAGTGACGGTGGTCCGACTGCGACGGGATTCGTCGTGACCAGCTGTCGCGGCGACGTGAACGCCCCGTGACCCACCGCGATTCGTCCGCCGAGGACCCGGATCGGTCCCGCCTGAGCATTCTGCTCGGATGCGGCCGTCCATGTCGACAGTCTGCTCAGTTCGTCGACCCTCGCTTGCCTCCACCAGCTCCGTCCCGTGACCCTGGGCGGGTGAGCCTGTCCGCGCCGCCCGCCGCCCGCGTCCCCGCCCCACCGCACTCGCCCGTGGAGGACCTGGTCGGGCTGCTGGTCGGGACGTTCCTGGCTTCCTTCGGCCTGCACCTGCTGCACGCCACCACCGCGGTGACGGGCGGCACGGCCGGTCTGGCCCTGCTGCTCAGCTACGCCGCCCCGGTCCCCTTCGCGATCCTCCTCGTGGCGGTCAACCTCCCGTTCTTCGTGCTGGCCGCCCGCGTGAAGGGCCGTTGGTTCACGCTGCGCTCGGCCGGCGCCGTGCTCGCCCTGGCCCTGTGGTCGCCGCTGCACGCCGCCGCCCTGCCGCACCTCGACGTCAGCCCCGTGTACGCCGTGCTGTTCGGCAACCTTGCCGCCGGCATCGGCATCCTCATCCTGTTCCGGCACGGGTCGAGCCTGGGCGGTTTCGGCGTCCTGGCGTTGCTGGCCCAGGAACGGTTCGGCTGGCGGGCCGGGTACGTCCAGCTCGCCCTGGACGCCGTCGTGGTGCTCTCGGCCCTCACCGTCGTCCCGTTCGCGGTGGCGGGGTTGTCGGCCGCCGGAGCCGTCGTGCTGAACCTGGTCCTCTCGATGAACCATCGACCCGGTCGCTACATGGGCGCCTGACCCCCGGACCGCGGCAGCGGTCGCCGGCGCGGGACCCAGAGCGGCACCCGGTCCCGGTAGTCCCGGTACGCCTGGCCGAAGCACCGTTCCAGGAAGCGCTCCTCGGACGGGCGGATGACGACGTGCCAGACCAGCGCGCCCACGGGTGGGACGAGGAAGTACCCGGGCGAACCCAGGAGCAGGGCGACCCCCACGGTCTGCGCGATCCCGGTCACGGCCATCGGGTTGCGCACGAACCGGTAGGGACCCTCCACGACCAGGCGGGCGGCCGCGTCGAAGGGCACGGGAGTTCCCTCCCCGCGGGCCATCACCGTGGCGCACCGGATGCCGATCAGGCTGGCCGGCACCAGGACGACGGCCGCCCACACCGGGGCCCCCGGGATCTCGACCCGCGCGATCCCCAGCCATCGCTCCCCGGTCGTCACGACGACCGGCAGGGCGACCAGGGCCAGGAACCAGACGAGGACCATCCAGCCGAACGTCGCGCGCAGGTGCCGCCCGGCGCTCGCCGGACGGGCGAGCCGGTACAACCTCACGGATCCGCCCGCCGCGGGGCCGGGGTTCCCACCCTGGTCGTGACGAGACCCGCCCCCGCGGTGCCCAGCAGCATCACGACGAACCCGACCCACCCCGACCCGCTCCGGTGGGCCAGCGTCGCGGTCAGGATCGTCGCGTACCCCAGGGCCCCGGTGGTCGCGCCGGCCAGGGCCCGGGCCGAGGGGTGGCGGAGCCCGGCGGCCAGGCTCGCCGCGGCCGCGACCAGGCACAGACCGACGTCGGCGGGGCGGAACGCGTCGAGGACGGACGGCGGACCGAGGTCGAACCAGGCACGGAAGGGCGGTAGGACGGCCATCAGCAGCCACCATCCCGGCACCCCGAGCGCCACCAGCCCCAGGTACCCCGCCCCCCAGCGTTCCCGCACCCCCCGACGATCACCCGGGGGCACCCGCCGGGACAAGCCCCCGTCCGCGTGTTCGGCCACCCGGGACTGCCGGGTCGGCCAGACTGTCCCCGTGATCGTCGGGAGCGGGTCGGACCTGTCGAGGCCGCAGGTGGCGTGGCGGGTCGGCGCGGTGGGGGTCGGACTGGTCGTCCTCCTCGGGGGTCAGCTGGCCGACACCAACGACTGGTTCCCGCTGGGGTCGCTGTCGCAGTACGCGACCCCGCGCCCCGTCGACGGCAGCGTCGTCTCCACCTCGTTGGAGGGTCTGACCACGGACGGGCGGATCGTCCCGGTCCCCCTGAGTCCCGGTTCGGTCGGGATGTCGCGGGCCGAGCTCGAGGCGCACGGCCAGGAGATCATCGCCGACCCGTCGTTGCTCGGGGTGCTGGCCGCCTCGCACGCCCGGTTGCGACCGGGTTCCCCCGCCCTGCGCGAACTGCGGTTGGTCCGTAGCGAGCAGTCGATGCGGAACTCCCGGCTCGTGGGGTCCCCGACGGTCCGGGTGCTCGCGACCTGGGCTCCCACCGGGGGGCAGGGGTGAACCTCGCCGCCCGGGTCGGCGCGTTCGTCGTCCCCGCCCTCCCCCGCGCCCGGGTCGCCTGGTTGCGCCTGATCCTCGCGGTCTTCGCCCTGGCCGACGCGACCCTGCTCACCAACCACGTGTTCAGCCACGTCCACGTCGCCGAGTTCTGGCGCCCCACGCTCCTCGGTCGACTCCTGCACGTCCCCCCGCCCACCACCCTCACCGCGACGCTCGCGATGACCGCCCTGGTGGCCGGGGTGGCGCTCGCCCTGGCCCCCCGGACACGGACGGCGGCCGGTTGGTGCACGTCCCTCGGCTACCTGGCCTGGATCCTCTGGTCGATGGGTTTCGGCTACGTCGCCCACGACCACATGGCGATCGTCGTCGCGATGATCGTGCTGCTGACCGCCGGGCGGGCCGACCTCGACGACCTCACCCCGTCCCGGCGGGCGGGATGGGCCCTGCGCTGCGTGCAGATCGCCACGGTGGCCACCTACTGCGGATCCGCCGTGAGCAAGTGGGTCCGCAGCGGAACCCCGTGGGCCTGGGCCAACGGCGCGGTGACCGTGTGGGCCGTGACGCGGCGGGGTTCCGGGCTCGGCGACTGGCTCGGGCGTTTCCCGGAGTTCCTGGTCGTGACCCAGTGGGTCGTGCTCGTCTGCGAGTTCTGTGCCCCGGTCGCGCTGTGGTTGCGGGGACGCTGGCTGTGGTTCGCGGTGGGCGCCGCGATGGTGTTCCACCTCTCGACGTGGCTCACCCTCGGCATCCACTTCCTGCCCACGGTCGTCTGCTGGGCGGCGTTCCTGCCCCTGGAACGACTGGGACGGTTCGTGCAGCGCCCGTCCTCCCGGGCGGTGGAGCCCGTGGAGACCGTCGAGGCGGTCTGAGTCGGGTCAGCCGTTCACGAGGTCGCCGTTCCACCCCACGTCGTCACCGGGTTCGACCGGTCACGCCTCGATCCCGGGGGCCGCGAGCAGCGCCGCCACCAGCTCCGCCGACCCGGCCAGCAGGGTCGAGTCGAAGTCGATCTCGGAGGCGAGGAACCACGACCGGTCCAGCGGCCAGACCAGGGACGGGGACTGCGGGTCGAACCAGTCGGGGGTGATCTGCTTCCCGGTCCTCAGCGCCGCGTCCAGCGGCCCCTGGAACAGCAGGTAGTCCCGACCGGGCAGGTGCAGGTGCGGGTAGGACGTTGCCGCATTGACCACGTCGGGGATCGGCGGGCGGGCAAGCGGTGGCGGCGGCGAGCCCTTCCCGCCCGAGGTGTACCGGACCCCGGTCGAGCCGTGCAACCACCCCCACCCCTCCCACATCCCGAGCACGCACTCCTGGTCCCCCGTGAACGGCGCGAGCACGCTCAGCACGGCCCGCAGCGCCTCGGGCTCCAGGTGCCCCTCACGGACCTGCACGTCCGCCCACCGCCCCTCCGGCCCCACCGGCAGGTCCTGCCCCGCGACGGGGGTGACGATCGAACGCCACTGCGCGAGGGCGTGCACGACCCGGCCGGTCCGGGCGGCGACGCCCGCCCAGGTGCCCGGTTCTTCGTCGCCCCCCAGGTCGACGGGGTGCAGGATGCGGGCGTAGGCCGGGAAACCCCGGGGGACCACGTCCGTCACGGAACTGCCCAGCCCCCCGGTGCGCGGGGCGATCCCTCCACCCACCGCGTCCGGGTCCTCGACCGGACGCAACCCGGCGAAAGACTCACCCACCGCGCACCGTCCCGGTGGACGGCGGAACGACGCGCAGGTCGGCTCCCGGCAGCTCCATCCTCGGACGGTAGCGGCGACCCCCACCGACGACCGCGATCTCCCGCCCGTCCCCGGGCGCGCGTCGTCGATGAGTTCCGGGCCCGGCGACGGTCTCCGGGTCATGGTGACGACCCCGTTCCCGCTGACCGCCGCACAGACGGCCGCCGCGGTCCGCGACGAACGCCTCCGGCTCGTCGACCGCCTGGCGACCCTCGGCCCGGAGCAGTGGGGCGCACCGTCCTTGTGCGCCGCGTGGACGGTGCGAGACGTCCTGGCCCACCTGACCACCACCACGCGTCTGACGGTGCCGCTCCTGGTCCGCGAAGCGGTCCGGGCCCGCGGTTCCTTCGACCGCATGGAGATCAACCTGGCCGCCGAGCGCGCCGGGCGGCACGGCACCACCGAGCTCCTCGAGCACCTGCACGAGAGCGCCCGGTCCACCCGTCGCTTCCCCGGCAGCAGCCCCCTGGACCCGCTGATGGACCTGGTCGTCCACGCCCAGGACGTCGCGCGTCCCCTGCGACTGGCCTGGTCGCCGCCCGCTCACGTCGTCACCGCCTGCCTGGCCCACGTCGTCGGCAACCGCTTCATGGGCGCGCCCCGGCGCGTACGGGGACTGCACCTGGCGTCCACCGACTCCTCGTGGTCGCACGGGTCCGGCGCCGAGGTCCGCGGACCGGACCTGGACCTCCTGCTCGCCGTCTCCGGCCGGCCCGAGGGACTGCGCGCCCTGGACGGCCCGGGGGTGCCGGCGCTGCGCGAACGCCTCCGGGTGGGGTGAGCGGGCCACCCCGTGCCACCCACCTCGTGTCGACGGCGACGGATGGGACGGCAGCTCAGTCATTCCTTGATCACGGGGGAGGGAGGGGTGCGGATGCCGAACCCGCAATAGAACGGGTGTACGGAAGTTCTGGCATCCTGGGCCGGTGGCGGGCGGGCGGTGGAGCAAGTCCTACGAGGACCGCTACCGGGCTGCGCGGCGCCGCGGCGAACCGTCGCCCTTCGCCGGACCCACCACCGGACCAACCACCGGACCCGACGGCGGCACAGCGGTCCCGCACCCCGCTCGCGATCCCGCCGGCACCCCCACCGGGCCCACCGGGCCCACGGGAGGCGCCCCCGACCCGGGGCCGGAGCTGAGCGCGGGACGGCACTGCTGGGTGCTGGGTCCGGCCGAGGACCCGGGCCCCTTCCCCGGGGTGCTCCTGGCCTGGCGGCGCGAGGGCCCCACCTGGTTCGGCCGTGTCGCCTTCGTCCGGCTCGACGGGCGGGGTCGACCGGTCCTCACCGACGGGTGGATCCCGGCGACGGCCCTGCGTCCCTGACGTCCGGGCCCTACCGCCCGCTGCCGACCATCCCGCTGAAGCTCGACTCCCGTTCCAGCGCAGTCAGATCGACCGTCCGCCGGACCGGGGGCACCAGCAGCACGGGCGCGCGCAACGTCCGCAGCGGAACCTCGTGGGCCTCGGCCGAGCCCAGGACGACGAGGTCCCCGACGCCGACCCGGTGCGCGAGCACGTCGCGCAGGTAGGCCTCGACGACGTCGGCCTGCACCGACCGTCGGGCCACCGGGGCGAGGGTCTCGCACGCCCGGTGGTGCCGGGCCTGCGCCTGGTCCCGGTGCAACGGTCGGTCCTGGTCGGTCGCCAGGGCCAGCAACGGGTTCTGGACCCACGTCGTCAGGACCCGGACCGGCAGGCGGGCCTCCTGGGCCCGGTGCAGCGCCCAGCGCTCCCCGGCGTCGTCCTCCGACGTGACGACCAGCAGGCGGCGGGACGCGCCCACGACCGCCTGCGGTCCGACCAGGACCAGCGGGACGGGGGCGTTCGGGACGCAGTCGCGCACGACGTGCCCGGTGCCCGGTCCCACCGGCGAGACCTTGCGCCCGCAGCCCAGCACGAGCGCGTCGGAGTCGGCCGCGGCCAGCAGGAGGGCCGTCGCCGGGGTCCCCGTCAGCGTGGTCGTGCGGACCGTCGGCGCACGCCCGGCCAGGTGCTCGATCTCCTCGGGCAGGTGCGCCGCGAGGGACTGCGACGGCGACAGCGGGCTCAACGGCCCCGCCGGCCCGCCGGGATGGGGCGGGTCCACGGCGACGACGTGGACGTCGCCCCCGTGCTCGGCCGCGTCGTGCAGCGCCCATCGCAGGGCGCGTCGGGACGCACCCGACCCGGAGAAACCCACCGTGACCCGGAACGTCGACCCGCTCATCGCCACCGCCTCCTCGCGGGGGAAAGTCCCCTCTCTCATGGTGCGCCGCAGCGGCACGCAGGACAAGGGATGACGCAGGGTGTCAGCGAGTTCCCCAGTTGTAGTGCTGCTTGCGCAGTTGGAGGTACACGAAGGTCTCGGTGGTCACCACGCCCGGGGTCGCCCGGATGCGCCCGTTGATCACGTCGAGGAGGCCTTCGTCGTCCTCGCAGACCACCTCCACCAAGAGGTCGAAACTGCCGGCGGTGACGACGATGTACTCGACCTCGGGGATCTCGTCGAGCCGGTCGGCGACCTCCCGGACGTCGCCGTCGGTGCGCACGCCGACCATGGCCTGCCGGCGGAACCCGACCTGCAAGGGGTCGGTGACCGCGACGATCTGCATGACCTGGCTGTCCAGCAGGCGCTGGACCCGTTGCCGCACGGCGGCTTCGGAGAGCCCCACCACCTTGGCCAGGGCGGCGTAGGACATCCGCCCGTCCACCTGCAGGTGCTCGACGATGCGCTTGGACACGTCGTCGAGCGGACCTCCGGGACGGGTGCTCAATGGCAGCCGTGCCCCGTGGCGCGGACGGTCGCGGGCGCGTCCAGGGCCGGGTTCCGGTCGAAGAACCCGGCCGCCTTGAGCTGGAACGACACGGTGTCGACCGGCATGATCGGCCAGTCCTCGACGCGGGTGACGTGGTGGATGCCGAAGACGTGCCAGAGCACGACGTCGGTGCCCTCGAGCGACTCGTCGTCGGCGATCCATCGGCTCATGCCGTGGTCGACCTCGCTCTGGGTGGGGTGGTCCCCGGCCGGCCAGAGCTCGTCGTCGTGGTGGCGGGTGACCCAGACGTCGTGGCCGATGACCGGGGCCCGCTTGAACTGCGGCGCCTCCGGGTCGAACAGGTGCGGGATCGCCGCGGTCGAGGCGAGCTTGTAGGCGGTCGGCGCCCCCCACGCGTTCTTCGCGGTCGCGCTGGCCACCTTCCAGGTCCGCTGGCGCTGCCAGTCCACGTCGCGGCCGGCCTCACGCTCGGAACGGATGGGCGTGCTGGTGGTCCCGACCGCCAGCCCGTGCGGGTTGTCCTCCCCGATCGGCAGCGCGTGGGAGTCGACCTCGAACACCGTGCACTCGGGGCCGTCGACGTCGAGGTCGAGGCGGGCCACCAGGAAGTGCTGGTGGAAGGGGGCGTAGGTGCGTTCGTCGACCAGCGTCCCCGTGGCCGGAGTCGGTTCTCCCACGGGGATGGGCGTGGTGACCATGATCCCCGTCGCCCGCACCTCGCACTCGATGGTGCCGTCGAGGTAGAGCCGCCAGTAGACGAGGTACTCGTAGTTGGCGACGGTGGCGTGGAACGAGATCACCATGCGCCGCGAGCGCCGCACCTCGGCCCGGCCGAGGTTGTCGACGTGCTTCCAGAGGACGGCGTCGTCCTCCTCGTGCAGACAGATCGCATTGGTGATCGTGTAGGGCGTGCCGTGGGAGTCGGTCAGGACCGCGTCCAGGTAGCGGATCTCCCCCAGGCAGTCGCAGCCGAGCTCGAGCGACGTGGTCATGTACCCCAGGCCCCACTCGCCGATGTCGTAGGCGGTGCGGCGGTAGTGGTCGAACCCGGGGTCGCGGTACGGGACGATCATCTCCGCGAACGACATCCGGTAGGCGATGTCGCGGACCCGGCCGTGGTCGTCGTAGCGCAGCTGCTGCAGGACCAGGCCCTCGCGGGCGGTGAACCCGAGACGCACCGAGAAGTTCTGCCAGCGCAGCTCGCCGTCCTCGACGGTGAACGAGGGCCCCTCGGGCTGGGTGATCTCCAGCGGCTTCAGCTCGGCGCGCACGGCCTGCGGGGCCAGCTCGGCGGGCAGCAGGTCGGGTTCGTACTCCCCCATCACCGGGGCCGGTTCGGCGACCACCTCGGCCTCGTCGATCTCCAGCAGCTCGAACGTGTTCATGTCCACGACGAACTTGAGACCGGACAGCGGGTGGGCGTAGGGGCTGCCGTGCGGGGTCTCGCGCACCCACACGTCGACCCAGCCGAGTCGTCGGTCGCGGTGGATCTCGGGCATGACGCCGTGGCCGTAGGTCCACACGTCGAGCAGGACGAGGTCGAGGTCGGTGATCCCGCGCGCGGCGAGCGCCGCGACGACCCGGGGCTCCTCCTTGAGCACGTCGTTGCAGTCGTGCCACTCGTCGACCGTGAAGTTCGGGGTGACCCCGGGCAGATGCTCGAACTCGGCGACCTCCCCGGCGACGAGGTCGACGACCGCCTCGTAGGTCTTGTTGTCGGCGCGGTCCCACATGATCGAGCGGGCGCGTCGGGGGACCGGGTCGCCGCTGCGCCAGGCCTGGACGTCGACCTTGGGCGGTTCGGCCAGGGTGACGGTCGCGAAGCGCACGGTCTCCGCGATCCGGCCCGAGGCCCGGAGGATGTCGCGGTTCGCCTCGAACTCGGCGGTGGTCAACGGTGACAACGGGTGCGGCACGTCGGCAGTCTGGCTCCCCGAATCACGCTTGGCAAGCATGAACGCCACGCATTCCGTCGTCCACGAGGAGTCATCCCTCGGATCGAGCGGAAACGGGACGATGCTCGATCTTCGGTAACCTTCCCGCCCATGAGCACGCACACGGCGGGGGTGGACGGCAAGGGTCTGAAGACCGGAGCCCTGTCCCTGTGGGGGAACACCGTCATCGGTCTGGGCGCGACCGCGCCGGCCTACGGTCTGGCGGCGACCCTCGGCTACGTCGTGCTGGCCGTCGGCGACAAGGCGCCGGCGATGTTCCTCCTGGCGTTCCTGCCCATGCTGCTCGTCGCCGTCGCCTACCGGGAGCTGAACCGCGCGGTGCCCGACTGCGGCACGACGTTCACCTGGGGCACCAAGGCGTTCGGCCCCTGGGTCGGCTGGATGGGCGGCTGGGGCGTCGCGGTCTCCGCGATCATCGTGCTCGCCAACGTCGCCGAGATCGCCTCGATCTACTCGCTGCGCCTGATGGGACTCGACGCCGCCGCCGACAACCTGCTCGTCCGGGTGCTGCTCGGGGTCGCGTTCATCGTGGGGGCGACCTGGGTCAGCTACCGCGGCATCACGATCTCCGAACGCCTGCAGAACGTCCTGATCCTCCTGCAGTTCGCGGTGCTCGGGGTGATGGCGGTCGGCGCGCTCTGGTTGGTCTACTCCGGTCAGGCCGGCCCGCAGGCGGTCCGCCCCGAGTGGGGCTGGTTCGACCCGCGCGGGGTCCCCGAGCACGCCCTGGCCGAGGCGATGATCCTGTGCATCTTCGTCTACTGGGGCTGGGACGCCTGCCTGGCCGTGGCCGAGGAGACGAAGGACGCCGACCGGACGCCGGGGCGCGCCGCCCTGCTGGCGACCGTGATCCTGCTGGTCACGTTCGTCCTGGTGTCGGTGGCCGTCAGCGCCTTCGCCGGCTTCGGCACGACGGGGATCGGCCTGGGCAACCCCGAGAACGCCGACGACGTCCTCACCCTGCTCGGCGAACCGGTGGGCGGACCCGCCCTCGGTGCGCTGCTGCTGCTCACGGTCGCCGCCTCGGCCGCGTCCTCGACGCAGACCACGATCCTGCCCACCGCCCGCGGCGCGTTGTCGATGGCGGTCTACGGGGCCGTCCCGGAACGCTTCGCCTCGATGCACCCGCGCTACAAGGTCCCGGGTTTCGCGACCGTCGTCATGGGCGTCTCCGCGGTCGTGTTCTACCTCGTCCTGGCCCTCGTCAGCCAGAACGCGTTGCAGGACTCGGTCGCCTCGCTGGGTCTGGCGGTGGCCTTCTACTACGGCGTCACCGCCTTCGCCTGCGTCTGGTTCTTCCGCGCCACCCTGTTCCGCTCCCCCCGCCACCTCCTGCTGCGCGGGGTCCTGCCCCTGCTCGGCGGGCTGGCGATGCTGTGGGCCTTCGGGCAGAGCGCGATCGACATGATCGCCCCGGACTACGGCTACACCGTCATCGGCGGTCTGGGCGGCGTCTTCGTCATCGGGGTCGGCATGCTCGTCCTCGGTGTCCCCCTGATGCTGGCCTGCGCCCTCCGCCTGAAGGTGTTCGGCCTGCGGGACTTCTTCCGGGGCGAGACGCTGCGCGCCGACACCCCCGTCCTCGTGCCGGACACCGGGGAACCGCCCATCGGCGGTCTCTGACCGAGGGACGGCACGGGACCCGCGGGGGCGCCGGTCGCCTCAGTCCCGCGGGGCGGTGAGGACGCGCGGCCCGTCCTCGGTGACCGCGACGGTGTGCTCCTCGTGGGCGCCGGAACTCCCGTCGGCGCTGCGCAGGGTCCACCCGTCGGGATCGGTGACGATCTCGGGACGACCCCCGGCCAGGAACCACGGCTCGATCGCGATGACGAGACCCGGCCGCAGCACGAGGCCGCGTCCGGCCCGTCCGTCGTTGGGCACCGAGGGTTCCTCGTGCATGGTCCGACCCACCCCGTGCCCGCCGAACTGCGTGTTGATCCCGCATCCGCCGGCGTGGCCGATCGCCGCGATCGCCGCCGAGATGTCCCCGATCCGGTTGCCGGGAACGGCCGCGGCGATCCCTGCGTGCAGGGCCGAACGGGTGGTCTCGACGAGGGCCGTGTCGCCCGGTCGCGGTTCCCCGACCGAGAACGTGGTGGCCGAGTCCCCCGTCCACCCGTCGAGGGTGGCTCCCCCGTCGACGCACAGCAGGTCCCCCTCCTGCAGGCGGTAGTCGGTGGGCAGCCCGTGCAGGACCGCGTCGTTCACCGACAGGCAGAGGACCCCGTCGAAGGGGACCGGGGCGAACCGGGGTTGGTAACCGAGGAACGGCGAGGTCGCCCCCGCGGCGGCGAGCACCGCCCGTGCCGCCTCGTCCAGCTCGCGCAGGCTCACCCCGGGCGCTGCCGCCGTGCGGGCGGCCGCGAGCGCGTCGGCGACCACGATCCCCGCCGCCCGCATGGCCTCGATCTCGCCCGGGGTCTTCAACTCCACCATGACAACCACCCTCCGTGGCGTATCGCTACCCAGCGCAACGAAAGCACGTCCGAGTAGTTACTCATCTTGATCCAACGCGACACCCTGCGTGATCACACGGCACGATGCCGACGTGGAAGAGATCTGGTCGTCCTTCATCGACGTCGTGCACGGGATCGGCGCCGTCGGGTGCGCGCTGCTCGTGATCGGTTTCGGTCTCGAGGGGACGCCCGCCCGGGCCTTGTTCTACGCCGTCGCCGCGACACTGTTCGTCCTGGCCCTGCGCGAGCGCCGCCGCCCGCGTCCGTCCACCCGCCCCGTCCGGGTCGTCGACGTGCGGACCCTGGACCTCCGCGACACCGCGGTGGCCCCCGTCCGGTCCTCCTGAGACGGGCTCCGCGACGGGCCTGGCCGCTCAGCGCGCCAGCGCTCGGGCGATCGCGTCGGCCGCCGCCCTGAGCTGGTGGGGGCTGCGCGCGGCGTAACCGAGGACCAGGCCACCGGGTCCGGGCGCGAGGCGGTGCCGGCTCAGGGTGTCCACGACCACGCCGTCGGCCAGCAGCGCTCGGGCCAGGGCGACGTCGTCGACGCCGGGCAGGTCCACCAGCAGGTGCAGTCCCGCCGCGACACCGGAGATCCTGGCACCGGGTACCTGGGCGACCGCGGTATTGAGCGCCGCCACGAGCACGTCGCGCCGATTCCGCTGGTGGCGCCGGGCGCGACGCAGGTGCTGGTCGTAGGCGCCGTTGCCGATGAGCCGCTCCAGGACCAGCTGCGGCAGGCCGGGGGCGCAGATGTCGCTGGCGTACTTGGCCTCCAGGAAGGCCGCCCGCAGGTGCGCGGGGACCACCGCCCACCCCAGGCGCAGCGCCGGGGCCAGCGCCTTGGACACGCTGCCGGTGTGCAGCACCGACTCCGGGGCCGACGGGTGCAGCGCCGGCGTCGGGGTCCGGTCGTAGCGGTGCTCGGCGTCGTAGTCGTCCTCGATCACCAGCCCGCCGGTGCGCGCCGCCCAGCCCAGCAACCGGGTGCGTCGCCGCGGGCTCATGGCGACGCCCGTCGGGTACTGGTGGGCGGGTGTGGTGAGCACGACCCGCGCGGGGCCCGCCTCCAGCTCGTCGACCCGGAGGCCCTCGTCGTCCACGGGGACGCCGACCGGGCGCAGACCCCAGTAGGCGAGTTCGTCGCGGGCGCCGCGTGAGCCGGGGTCCTCCACGGCGATGGCACGGTGCCCGGAACGACGCAGGACGTGCGCGGTCAGCGCCAGGGTCTGGGCGACCCCGGAGACGATCACCACCGCCTCGGGGGTGGTCCGCAGTCCGCGGTGGGTGGCCAACCACCCCGCCAGGGCCGTGCGCAGGCCGAGGTCCCCCGCGGGGTCGCCGTAGCGCAGCGCGGTCACCGACGACCGGGTCAGCACCTCCCGCTCCGCCCGCAGCCACGCGGCGCGGGGGAAGCGGTCCAGGTCCGGGACGCCCGGACCGAGGTCGATCGCCGGTGGGGCCGTCGTCGCGGCGGCGGTGAACGGCGCGGCGTCCGGGGTCGCGGCGTCCGGGGTCGCGAGCGGCGCAGGGACCAGCGCGACCCGGGTGCCGGCCCGCGAGCGGGCCGTGAGGAGACCCTGCTCGGTCAACCGCTGGTAGGCCTCCACGACGACCCCCCGCGACCACCCCAGCTCGGCGGCCAGCTGCCGGCTCGGGGGCAGCCGGTCGCCGACCCCGACCACACCGTCGAGCACCGCGTCGTGGATCCGCGCGGCTAACCACGACGCCCGGCCACTGGGCGGCGCCGCCGCGGGGTCGAGCTGCAGGAAATCGGCACCCGTGGTCATTGGTCCGTCCTCCCGGCCCAGGATTGGCCCTTCTACGGCGACCATCCGACTGGTCAGCATCATGACGTGACCGACCCCCTCCCCCGCACCCCCACCTCCACGCGGTCCGGACCCACCGCGCGGCCGCCCCGGCCCCAGCGCCGAGCCCCGGGCCGGTCGTCGTGACCCCGGCCTTCCTGATGACCACCCTCGTCCTGGTCGCCACCCCCGGCACCGGCGTGGTCTACACCCTCGACGCCGGTCTGCGGCACGGTCGGCGGACGGCGGTCCTGGCCGCCGGAGCCTGCACCCTGGGGATCGTCCCGCACCTGGTCTGCTCGATCACCGGGCTGGCGGCGCTGCTGCGCACCAGCTCCTTGGCCTACGCCCTGCTGACCTGGGCGGGCATCGCCTACCTGCTCCACCTGGCGGTGCTGACCTGGTCGGACCCCGGGGACCGACTGGTCCGGGCCGCGGATCCCCGGCGGGACGCGACCACCCCCTCGACGGCATCGACGACGGCACCGACCACGGCGCGGGTGCTGCGCGACGGCGTCGTCCTCAACCTGCTCAACCCCAAGCTCACCCTCTTCTTCGTCGCGTTCCTGCCGCAGTTCGTCCCGCCCGGACCGGGCAGCGCAAGACGGATGGCCCTGCTGGCCGCGGTCTTCACGGCGGTGACGCTGGTGGTCTTCTGCGCCTACGGGCTGGCGGCCACCGCCCTGCGTCCCGTGCTCGTGCGGCGCCCCCGGTTGGCGGGCCGGGCCAACCGCGTGTTCGCCGCCACCTACGTGCTGATCGCGGGTGCGCTCGTCCTCGAGCAGCTGCCGGGCTGACCATCCGGGCCGGACGGCCCCCGCCGCGCCGACCCCGGCACCGGTCAGTAGCCTCGCGGAACCCGTCGACCGACGACCGCGGAGGAGACCCTCATGGACGAGGTGGCCCGGACCGATTCCGCCGACGTGCGCGAGCTGCACGTCGGCGACATGGACAACGTCGCCTACCTGATCACCTGCCGCAGCAGCGGCAGCCAGGTCCTCGTCGACGCCGCCGCCGAGCCGGAACGGTTGCTGGACCTCGTCCGCGCCGGCAGTCCGGACGGCAGCACGACGCTGGCCACCGTCATCACCACCCACCGCCACCACGACCACGTGGGAGCGCTCGCGGCGGTGGTGGAGGCGACCGGGGCGCACACCGCGGCCGGGGAGGACGACGCCGACCACCTGCCCGTCACCGTCGACCGCCGGTTGACGCACGGGGAGGCCGTCATCGTCGGTGGGGTCCGGCTCGACGTCGTCCACCTGCGCGGTCACACGCCGGGTTCCGTCGCCCTGGTGCTGCGGGACGCGCACGGTCCCGACCACGTGTTCACCGGGGACTCCCTGTTCCCGGGCGGGGTCGGCAACACGTTCGGCAGCGCCGAGAACTTCCGCTCGCTGGTGGCCGACGTCGAGGAGCGTCTCTTCGGGAGCCTCGACGACGACACCGTCGTCCACCCCGGGCACGGCGCGCCCACGACGATCGGCGCCGAGCGGCCGCACCTGCCGGAGTGGCGCGAACGGGGCTGGTGACCACCCCGGACGTCAGCCGTCCAGGGCCTGGCGCCGCATCTCGGGGAGCAGGAAACTCCCCAGGGCGGCGACGACGAACGCCGCCCCCAGCACCACGAACACCGGGCCGCTGCCGGCGCCGGTGAAGATGGCCGCCACCACCACGGGGGCGGCGATCGAGGCGATCCGCCCGAACCCGGCCGCGGCGCCGGCCCCCCGAGCCCGGACCGCGGTCGGGTAGACCTCCGGGGTGGTCGCGTAGAGGGCGCCCCAGGCGCCCAGGTTGCAGAACGACAGGAACATCCCGGCCGCCAGCACCTGACCCGACCCGTCGGCCCCGGCGTAGAGGAACGCCGCCACCGCCGAACCGGTCAGGAACGCCGCGAGCGTGCGCCGCCGCCCCCACGTCTCGACCAGGATCGCCGAGAGGGCGTACCCCGGCAGCTGGGCCAGGGTGATGACGAGGGTGAACTGCAGCGACCGGATCAGGGTGAACCCGTCGGCGACCAGCAGCGTCGGGATCCAGGTGAAGGCCCCGTAGTAGCTGAAGTTGACGCAGAACCACACCAGCCACAGGCCGGCCGTGCGACGGCGCAGCGCCGGGGAGAACAGCCCCGGTCCCCCGGCGGCGGATTCGTCCCCGGTCCGGGCCGGCGGGGCTTCGGCGACGAGGACGGCCCGCGGTGGCGTCCGGCCGGCCGATCGTTCGAACTGCGCCACGACGGCCTCCGCCTCGCCGGTACGGCCACGGGAGAGCAGGAACCGTGGGGACTCCGGCAACCCCCGCCGCACCACGATGGCGTACAGGGCGGGGATCGCTCCGACCGCCAACGCCCAGCGCCACCCGTCGTCGGAGATCGGCACGAGCAGGTAGCCGAGCAGGGCGGCCGCGGTCCATCCGACCGCCCAGAACGCTTCCAGCGCGACGACCACGCGCCCGCGGATCCGCCGGGGGGCGAACTCGCTGACCAGGGTCGAGGCGACCGGGAGTTCCGCACCGAGCCCCAACCCGACCACGAACCGGAACACGATCAAGGCGGTCACCGACCAGGCCAGCGCGGCCGCACCCGTCGCGACGCCGTAGACCAGCAGGGTCAGGGCGAACACCTGGCGGCGCCCGATCCGGTCGGCCAGCAGCCCGCCCAGGCTCGCCCCCAAGGCCATCCCCGCGAACCCGGCCGACGCGATCAGCGACGCGGTGGACGGGCTCAGCCCCCACTGCGCGGTCACCGCGAGCAGCACGAAGGCCACGAGACCCACGTCCATCGCGTCGAGCGCCCAGCCGACGCCGGACCCCAGCAGGAGGCGGCGGTGCCGCGGCGTGAAGGGGAGGTCGTCGAGGCGGTCGGCGACGCTCAGCGGGGCCGGACCGGGGGGCGTGGCGGGCACGGGCACTCACGCTATCCCCCGGACGGGAACTCAGCGCGGAGCCCGCCGCCACACCGCGCGCGGGGTGACGGCCATGGCGGCCGCCAGCAGTTTGAGACGGCCCGGGATCCAGACCGTCCCCGCCCCGGAGGCCAGGCCGGCGAGCACGGCGTCGGCCACCTGGGCCGGGGTGCTCGACAGCGGCGCCGGCTTCATCCCGGCGCTCATCCGTCCGACCACGAAACCCGGGCGGGCCAGCAGGAGGTGGATCCGGCTGCCGTGCAAGGCGTCCTGCAACCCGCTGGTGAACCCGTCGAGCCCGGCCTTGGCCGAGCCGTAGACGTAGTTGGCGCGTCGCACCCGCCACCCGGCGATGGAGGAGAACACCACGATCCGCCCGCCGACGTCGGTGAGCTCGCGGACCAGATGGGTGAGGACCGAGACGTGGGCGACGTAGTCGGTGTGCACGACCGCCACGGCGTGCGCGGCGTCCCGCTCGGCGCGCGCCTGGTCCCCCAGGATCCCGAAGGCGACGACGACGTCCAGGGCCCCGTGCTCGGCGACGACCCCGGAGAGCAGCCCGGCGTGCCCGGCCAGGTCGTCCGCGTCGAACTCCACGACGTCGACCCGCGTGGCGCCCGCCTCGCGCAACCGACCCGACTCCGCGGTGAGCTCGCCGCTGCGGCGGGCGGCGAGCACCACGGTCCGGGCCCCGCCGCGGACCAGCCGCTCGGCGACCTCCAGGCCGATCTCGCTGCGTCCACCGAGCAGGAGGACCGGGCGGTGGGGGGCGGCAGGGGTCACCATGGCCGCCACTCTCCCATCCGGGGCCGGCGCCCGGGCCGTCAGTCCGCCCGGCCGACCAGGTGCAGCCTCGACCCGTCCCGGCTGCGGACGGCGGTGCTCCAGCCGTTCCCGTCCGGGGCGGCGGCGACGACGTGCTCGACGGTGGCGGGCAGCAGCAGGGGTTTGCGGAACTCCACCCGGAACCGGGACGGCCCGGCGGGGGCCGCCCCCAACGCCGCCAAGGACCGCGACGCGGTCCACATCCCGTGCGCCAGCGCGCGGGGGAACCCGAAGAGTTTCGCGGTCGCGGCGCTGAGGTGGATGGGGTTCACGTCCCCGCTGACCGCGGCGAAGGCGCGCCCGGTACCCGCCGGGACGGTCCACCGTTGTCCGGGGCCGTCGGGGACCGGCAGGGGTTCGAGTTCGGGCGCCTCGCGTCCGGGGAACCGCCGACCACGGGCCAGGTATGAGCTGCGCCCGGTCCAGACCACCTCCGACCCGTGGGGGGCGGCGGTCGCCACCAGGTCGACGACGGTCCCCTTGGCGTGCGCCCGCAGCGCCGTCGCCCGGACGCGGAGGTCGAGGGGCTCCTCCGCCCGCAGCGGACGGGTCTGCTCGAACTCCTGGCGGAGGTGCACGAGACCCAGCACTCGGAACGGGAACCGCTCCCGGACCAGGAGCTGCACCTGCAGCGGGAAGGCCAGCAGGTGCACGAAGGACAGGGGGATCTCGTCGCGCAGGGGGAAGCCGCAGAGCCGGGCGTGGGCGGCGAACCGACCGGGATCGACGCGGACGGCGTCGGCCCCCAGCACGGTGCGGGGCAGTTCCGGTCGGCCCGCGCGGGCCGGCAGCAGGGCTCGCACGTAGTTCCCGGCGAGTCCCGGGGACCGGTCGGCGACGTCGACCATCACGCGCCCACCAGGTTCTGCCCGCACACCCGCAGGACCTGCCCCGTCACCCCGAGGGTGCCGGGAGCGGCCAACCAGGCGACGGCCTCGGCGACGTCCACGGGGAGACCGCCCTGCTGCAGGCTGTTGGCCCGGCGGCCGACCTCGCGGGCCACCACCGGGATCGCGGCCGTCATCGCGGTCTCGATGAAACCCGGGGCGACCGCGTTCACCGTCATCCCCCGTTCGGCCAGGACCGGGGCCAGCGCCTCGACCAGGCCGATGACCCCGGACTTGCTGGCCGCGTAGTTGCTCTGCCCCTTGGCCCCGGCGATGCCGTTGATCGAGGAGAGGCAGACGATCCGCGCGCCCGCCCGCAGCACGTCGCCCTGGTCCAGCAGACCCTCGGTCAGCCGGAGCGGAGCCTGCAGGTTCACCGCCAGGACGGAGTCCCAGCCGCGGTCGTCGAGGTTGACGAAACTCCGGTCGCGGGTGATCCCCGCGTTGTGCACGACGACGTCGACCCCGTCGAACCGGCGGCGCAGGTGCTCCCCGAGCCGCTGGGCCGCGGCCGGGGCGGTGATGTCCAGGTGCAGGGTCGAACCCCCGACCCGGTTGGCGACCCGGGCCAGGCCCTCGCCCTGGGCCGCGAGGTCGACGCAGACCACGTGCGCGCCCTCCCGGGCCAGGATTTCGGCGATCGAGGCCCCGATCCCCTGCGCCGCACCGGTGACGACCGCGACCCGCGGCTCCTCCGGGGTCTGCGGACCAGTCGGGTCCTCCGACGTCGGCCCCACGGTGAGGACCTGCCCGTCGACGAAGGCCGACCGGGCCGAGAGGAAGAACTCCAGCGCCGGGCCGAGCCCGCGGCTGCCCTCGGCGACCCGCAGCAGGTTCACGGTCGTCCCGCCCCGGGCCTCCTTGCCCAGGGTGCGCACGATGCCGTCGAGGGCACGCTGGGCCGCCCGGGCCTCGATCCCCGGGAGCGGGGCGAGGTCGGCCCCGAGCAGGATCACCCGGCCGTTGCCCCGCATCCCCCGGAACACCGGCGCCAGGTCCCGCCGGATCGGGGCGAGGTCGCAGATCTCGCGGACGTGGCGCGCGTCCAGCACGACCGCCCCGTACCGGGTGTCCTCCTCGGGTGCGACCGACCCGTCCGCGAACCCCGCGAGCAGCGCGGCCACGTCGGGCGAGGCGTCCGGGCCGGGCAGCAGCACGGCCGGGCCGACGAGGAGGTCGTCCCCGGGGCGGTGGCGGCGCAACCGCGGCGGGCGGGGGGCCCCGACCCGCTTCGCCACCGCCGCCCCCACCCCGCTGCGGACCAGGTCGGCGTAGGCGTCGGCGCTCACGAGCGCTCCAGCAGGACGACGATCCCCTGACCCCCGGCCGCGCAGACGGAGATGAGGGCCCGCCCGCCGCCGCGCTCGGCCAGGAGCTTCGCCGTGCTCGCCAGGAGGCGGGCACCGGTCGCCGCGAAGGGGTGACCGGTGGCGAGGGAGGACCCGGCGACGTTCAGCCGGGACCGGTCGACGGAACCCAGCGCACCGGGCAGACCCAACCGGTCCCGGCAGAACTCCTCGCTCTCCCAGGCCTTGAGGGTGGCCAGCACGGTCGAGGCGAACGCCTCGTGGATCTCCACGACGTCGAGGTCGTCCAGCGTGAGACCGTTGCGCTGCAGCAGGACCGGGACGGCGTGGACGGGGGCGGTGAGCAGACCCTCCCCCGCCCGGGCGTGGTCGACCGCGGCGGTCTGCGCGTCGACCACGTCGGCGAGCACCTCGAGCCGGTGCTGGGCCGCCCACTCGTGCGACCCGAGCAGGACGGCGGCGGCCCCGTCGGTCAACGGGGTGGAGTTCCCCGCGGTCATCGTGGCGGTCCCGGCCGATCCTCGTCCGAACACCGGCGGCAGGGCGGCGAGTTTCTCGAGACTGGTGTCGGGGCGCAGCGTGTCGTCGCGGCGCAGCCCGAGGTAGGGGGTCAGGAGGTCGTCGAAGAAACCGCGGTCGTAGGCCGCGGCGAGGTTCCGGTGGGAGGCCAGGGCCAGTTCGTCCTGCTCCTCGCGGCCGATGCCCCACTCCAGCGCCGTGCGAGCGGCGTGCTCCCCCATCGAGAGCCCGGTGCGGGCCTCGACGTTGCGCGGGAACGACGGTCGGATCTGCCCGGGGCGCAACCGCGACAACGCCCGTAGGCGCTGCCCCGTGCTGCGCGCGTGGGAGAGGTCGAGCAGGACCCGTCGCAGGTCGTCGTCGACGGCGATCGGGGCGTCGCTGGCGCTGTCCGCGCCCCCGGCGATGCCGGAGTCGATCTGGCCCAGCGCGATCTTGTTGGCGACGAGCACCCCGGCCTCGAGCCCGGTCGCGCAGGCCTGCTGCACGTCGTAGGTGGGGGTCCGAGGGTCCAGCGCGGTCGACAGGAGCGCCTCGCGCGTGAGGTTGAGGTCGCGGCTGTGCTTGAGGACGGCCCCGGCCACGACCTCGCCGACCGGCTGACCCGCCAGCCCGGTCCGGGCGACGAGCCCGTCGAGCGCAGCGGTGAGCAGGTCCTGGGCACTGGCACGGGCGTAGCGGCGACCCGAGCGGGCGAACGGGGTGCGGTTGCCGGCCAGGACGGCGGCCCGGCGCGGGCGTTCGGGGCGGGCGACGGACGGGTGCGACATCGGACCTCCGGGGGCGGGGCGGTCCGGTCAAGCTACCAGGTACCTCGGGTACCGGATACCGCTCGCACCGGGTACCGTCGGGACGTGGACACCGTGGCCCCACCCCCCGCGACGAGACCCGACGGTCGGAGCACCCGTTGGGCCGCGCACCGGCGTGCCCGTCGCGAGGAACTCGTCTCCGCCGCCATGCGGGCCATCTCCCGGCACGGCGCCGAGGTGGGCATGGACGAGGTCGCGGCCGCCGCCGGAACCTCCAAGACCGTCCTCTACCGGCACTTCGCCGACAAGGAAGACCTCTACCTCGCCGTCGCCGCCCGGGTGAACCGCAACGTCACCCGCGAGCTGCGGGCCGCGGTGAACCTGACCTCGACCCCGCGCGAGGCGTTGTCCGCGATGATCGCGACCTACCTGCGGCGCATCGAGCACGACCCCGAGATCTACCGGTTCGTCGTCTCCCACCCCCTGCTCGAACGGCCGACCGACCGCGACCCCGTGCAACGCATCTCCAGCGAGATCGCCGACGCCACCTCGCGGGCGATGACCGCCCACCTGCGGGCGGCCGGGGTCACCTCCGAACTCATCGACGCCCTCGCGCACGGCTTGATCGGGATGATCCGCGCGGCGGCCGACCGCTGGTTGTCCACCCCCGCCCGTCCCGGTTCCGAGGTCCTCGCGGCCGAACTCACCGCCCTGGCCTGGGGCGGGCTCTCCGCCGCCCTGCCCGACCACCTCACCGTCCTCGAGGAGCAGAGATGACCGCCGTCAGCGAGTCCCCCCGCACGACCGGGATCCCGGCGCCCGCCGCCGAGGAGGTCGCCCCGCTCGACGTCGACGCGCTGCGCCGGTTCCTGGACGGCGCGTTCGTGGCCGAGCGCGAGGCCTGCCGCGCCGAGTTCCCCGCCGACTTCTTCGACCCGACCGACCACCTCGGCACGCGCGAGCACCGCGACGTGACGGTGGACCGGTTGCGGCGCATCGCCCGGATCGGCGGGCACGAGAAGGGCTACGGGCGGGCGTGGGGCGGCACCGAGGAGCCCGGCGCGCAGGTCGCCCAGTTCGAGATGCTGGGTTTCGGGGACGCCTCGCTGATGATCAAGTCCGGGGTGCAGTGGGGGCTGTTCGGCGGGGCCGTGCAGGCGCTCGGCACCGAACGCCACCACGCCGAGCTCCTGCCCCGCATCCTGCGCCTGGAACTGTTCGGGTGCTTCGCCATGACCGAGTCCGGTCACGGTTCCGACGTCGCCTCGCTCGGGACCACCGCGACCTACGACCCGGTCACCGAGGAGTTCGTGATCGACACCCCGGACCCGGCCTCGCGCAAGGACTACATCGGCGGGGCGGCCGAGAGCGCGGAGCTCGCGGTCGTCTTCGCCCAGCTCGTGACCGGTGGGGAACGGCACGGGGTGCACGCCCTGCTCGTCCCGATCCGCGAGGACGGTCGGCCTCGACCCGGGGTCGAGATCGGGGACTGCGGTCGCAAGATGGGCCTGAACGGGGTCGACAACGGCCGGCTGTCCTTCGACGGGGTCCGGGTGCCGCGGACCGCGCTGCTGGACCGCTACGCCCAGGTCGCCGCCGACGGCACCTACACCTCCCCGATCGAGAAACCCACCGCGCGGTTCTTCACCATGCTCGGGGCCCTGGTGAAGGGGCGGGTCAGCGTCTCCGGGGGTTCCCTCAGCCAGACCAAGGTGGCGCTGAGCATCGCCGTCCGGCACGCGCTCGGCCGCCGGCAGTTCGCCCGCGTGCCGCACGCGACCGAGACCCTGCTGCTGGACTACCTGAGCCACCAGCGCCGGCTGCTGATCCCGCTGGCGACGACCTACGCGTTGAGCTTCGCGCAGGACGAGCTGATGCAGACCATGGACGAGCTGCTCAAGGTGTCCCTCTCCGGCGCCGAACCCGACGCCCGCCGTCAGCGGGAGTTCGAGACCCTGGCCGCCGGGATGAAGGCCACCTCGAGTGCCCACGCGACGGCGACCATCCAGACCTGCCGCGAGGCGTGCGGCGGGGCCGGGTACCTGGCCGACAGCCGGTTGCCCCAGCTCAAGGCCGACACCGACGTGTTCACCACCTTCGAGGGTGACAACGTCGTCCTCCTGCAACTGGTGGCCAAGGGGGTGCTCACCTCGTTCTCCCAGCAGGTGAGCGCGCTCGACTCGTTGGGGATGGCCCGGTTCGCCACGCGCGACCTGGTCTCCACCCTGGCCGGGCGCAGTCCCGCGACGTCTTTCGTGGCCGAGCTCGTCGACTCCGGACGGGATTCCGGGGAGCTGCGCGACCGGGCCTGGCAGCTGCGGATGCTCGAGGAACGACGCCGGCACGTCGTGGGCTCCCTGGCCAAGCGCATGCGCAAGGCTCGTCAGCAGCAGGAGCAGACGGCCCTGGCGGCCGTCGACGCGTTGCAGGACCACGTGATCCTGGCCGGGCGCGCGCACATGGACGTCGTCGTCGCCGAGGCCTTCACCGCGGCCATCGCCCGCGCCGAGGACCCGGCCGTGGCCGCGTTGCTGCAGGAGGTGTGCGACCTGCACGTCCTCGCCCTGCTCGAACGCGAGAAGGGGTGGTTCCTGGAGCACCGCCGGATGACCACGGTCCGGGCCAAGGCCCTGACCCACGCGGTCAACGATCTCTGCCGGACCCTCCGGGGCCGCGCGGAGGAGTTGATCGGGGGTTTCGGCATCCCCGAGGAGTGGATCGTCGGTCGGACGCTGGACGTCCCCTCCCGCCCGCTGGACGTGCGCCCCTGAGAAGGTTCCTCCATGCACGGTGAGTACAAGGTCCCCGGCGGGAAACTCGTCGCCGCCGACGTCGAGATCGACGAGGGGCGGCTGAGCCGGGTCCGGATCTCGGGTGATTTCTTCCTCGAACCGGACGAGGCGCTGGCCGCGGTCGACGCGGCCCTCACCGGACGGTCGGCCGACGAGGACGCCGCGGGGCTCGCGGCCGCCGTCCGGCAGGCGCTGCCCGCGGGCGCCACGCTGCTCGGGTTCTCCCCCGACAGCGTCGCGATCGCGGTGCGCCGCGCGGTCGGCGGGGCGAGCGGGTGGGACGACCACGACTGGCAGCTGGTCCGGACCGGACCCCAGTCCCCGCTCATGCACATGGCCCTCGACGAGGTCCTGGCCCGCGAGGTCGGAGCCGGGCGACGCCCCCCGACGCTGCGGGTCTGGGACTGGGCGTCCTCGGCCGTCATCATCGGGTCGTTCCAGTCGTTGGCCAACGAGGTGGACCCGGCCGGGGCCGCCGCGCACGGCGTCGAGGTCGTCCGCCGCATCTCGGGTGGCGGGGCGATGTTCGTCGAACCGGGCAACACCATCACCTACTCGCTCTACGCCCCCGCCTCGTTGGTCGAGGGCCTCTCGTTCGCGGAGTCCTACGCCTTCCTCGACGACTGGGTGCTCGTGGCGCTGGGCGAGCTCGGCGTCAAGGCCTGGTACCAACCGCTCAACGACATCGCGACCGAGGCGGGGAAGATCGCCGGGGCCGCCCAGAAGCGGTTGGCGGACGGGACCGTCCTGCACCACGTGACCATGGCCTACGACATCGACGCCGCGAAGATGCTGCAGGTGCTGCGGATCGGCCGGGAGAAGCTGCGCGGCAAGGGGCTGGCGAGCGCCGCCAAGCGGGTCGACCCCCTGCGGCGGCAGACGGGACTTCCCCGCGAGCAGGTCGTCGACGCGATGGTCGCCACCTTCCGCGGGCAGTACGGGCTCGCCGACTCCGACCTGTCCGCGGAGGAGGTCCGCCGCGCCGAGGACCTGGTCCGCGACAAGTTCGCGACCCGCGCGTGGCTCGAGCGAATCCCCTGACCGGGTGACGCCGTCGCCGCGATCTTCGGGGTTCGCCTTCCCCGCCGGGTGGGGGCGGAGCACACTGCGGAGATGGACGACGGGGTCGAGCAGGTGCACGAGGCGGTCCGCACGATCCCGGCCGGGATCGGGGTGGTCCGCGACGCCGACCGGGCCGGGCGGGCGCTCCGGGTCAGTGCGCACCCCGACCACGGTGCCGACGGCCGGGTCGTCCTGTCGCTCTGGGAGCAGCAGACCTGCGTGTCCACGCTGCGTCTCGACCGCGCGGCGACCGTGGAGCTGCTGGCCCTGCTGGGCACCGCCCTGCTCCCGGTCCCCTCCCGCGAGGGCTGAGGACCCCGGGACCGACGCGTCAGGGGCGCCGGTCGCGACGCCAGGCGAGCAGGTCCTCGACCGGCCACGTGGTGAGGATCCGCTCGGCCGGGACCCCGCACTCCTCGGCCCGGGCGCAGCCGTGGGGCTGCCAGTCCAGCTGTCCGGGGGCGTGGGCGTCGGTGGACAGCGTGAACCGGCAGCCGGCCTCGACGGCCTGGCGCAGCAGGGCCCTCGGCGGGTCCAGCCGCTCGGGGCGGGCGTTGATCTCGACCGCGACGTCGTGCTCGACGCAGGCGGCGAACACCGCCTCGGCGTCGAAGTCGCTGGGCGGGCGACCCTTGCTCCCCACCCGGCCGTGCCCGCCCTTGACCATCCGCCCGGTGCAGTGCCCGAGGACGTCCATCCGGCCGCTGCGGATCGCGGCGAGCATCCGACGGGTCATGGCGTCGCCCGGCATCCGCAGGTCGGAGTGGACCGAGGCCACGACGACGTCGAGCCGGTCGAGGAGATCGTCCTCGCAGTCCAGGGCCCCGTCCTTGAGGATGTCCACCTCGATCCCGGCGAGCAGCCGGAACGGGGCCAGCGGGGCCGTGAGGGCCGCGATCTGCTCCAGCTGGGCCTCGCGGCGGGCGCGGGACAGGCCGTTGGCGACCTTGAGGTTCTGCGAGTGATCGGTCACCGCGATGTAGTCGTGCCCCAGCTCGGCCGCACTGAAGGCCATCTCGGCGAGCGGGCTGCCCCCGTCGCTGGCGTCGGTGTGGGTGTGCAGGTCGCCGCGCAGCGCGGCACGCAGCTCCTCGCCCCCCGCGACCAGCGGGCCGGCCTCCGCCTCCAGCGCGGCCAGCCGGTCGGGGACGTCGCCGGCCGCGGCCTGCTGGACGATCTCGGCCGAGGACTTCCCGATGCCCTTGAGCTCGGTGAGGGTGCCGGCCCGCAGCCGGTCGTCGAACTCGCCGTCGTCCAGCGCGAGCAGCACCGCCGCGGCCTTGCGGAACGCCTCGACCCGGTAGCTGCTGGCCTGACCCCGTTCGAGCAGGAACGCCGTGCGCCGCAGCGCCTGCACCGGATCCATCGCCGCACCCTTCTCCTCGCCCCGGCCCACTGTGCCCCATGGACTCCCGGCCCGCTCGTGACCCCGTATGCTGGGCGGGCCCTTCGGGGTGCGCCCTCATCGTCTAGTGGCCTAGGACGCCGCCCTTTCAAGGCGGTAGCACGGGTTCGAATCCCGTTGGGGGTACGCGGTCGGGCCTCGGGCTCCGGCAGCGGGGCGGCCGGTCGAGCGGGGTGCCGGAGGGTGTCACGAGCACCCCCCAGCCTCTAGTACGCTGGTCACGCACCACAGCAGGACAGCTCGCAAGAGCAGCAGAACGGCCTGTTTCCAGGCCCCGTAGCGCAGTTGGTTAGCGCGCCGCCCTGTCACGGCGGAGGTCGCGGGTTCGAGTCCCGTCGGGGTCGCTCGTCGTGCCGGTTCCACCGGCCCGGCACGGCCAGGTAGCTCAGTTGGTAGAGCGTCCGACTGAAAATCGGAAGGTCAGCGGTTCGACCCCGCTCCTGGCCACCAACGCACGAGGCCCTGATCAGCGGATGCGGATCAGGGCCTTCTCCGTCTCCGAGTGCCTGTCGGGCGGGAGCACATGACGTCCAGACGTTCGGACCGTCCTGGTGGACGGGCGGCCTTCCTCGCCGCGGCCCTGGCGTTCGTCCTCATCTTCGTCGCGGCCGGGACCCCGATCCCGCTCTACAACACCTACCGCCGCGAGGATGGGCTGAGCACGGGTGACCTGACGGTCGCGACCGCCGCCTACCTGATGGCCGCCGCGACGTCGCTGCTCGTCCTCGGCCGGGCGTCGGACCACCTGGGACGGCGCCCCGTCGGCATCGCCGCGCTGCTCAGCTCGGCCGCCGGGCTGGTGGTCCTCCTCGGGGTCGACGGCCTCGCCCCGCTGGTCGTCGGCCGCTCGCTGCAGGGCCTGGCGACCGGGTTGTCCGCGGGCGCTCTGGGGGCGCTCGCCGTCGACTCCGCCCCACCCCGCCCGCGGTGGCTGCCCGCGGTGGTGACCAGCGCCGCCCCCATGCTCGGCATCCCGGCGGGTGCGCTCGTCTCGGGCGTCCTCGTCGACACCGGCCCCGCGCCCCGGCACCTCGTGTACGGCCTGGTGATCGGCCTGCTGCTGCTGGCCGCGGTGGCCGTCGCCCGGGTCCCGGAGACCGTCCCCCACCCCGACCCGCGACGCCTGGCGGGTTCGCTGCACCCCCAGGTCCGGGTCCCCGACGGGGCGCGCCGACCGATGCTCGCCATGAGCGGGTTGATCCTCGCCACCTGGTCGCTGGGGGGCTTCTACCAGGCCTTCGGCCCGACCATCGCCGCCGACCAGCTGGGGTCGACCGCGGCCTCGGCCTCGGCCGCGGTGTTCGGGTCCTTCACCGTGCTCAGCATCCTCGGCGGTCCCCTGAGCGCGCGATGGTCCCCCCTGACGACCCTGCGCCTCGGCGCGATCGTCTACGCGGTGTGCGTCGCCGGGATCCTGCTGGCCCTCGGGCGCGGGGGGATCGGTCCGTTCCTGGCCGTCAGTCTGGTCACCGGTGTCGTCCAGGGCGCCGCCGTCAGCGCCGGTATGCGACTGCTGCTGCAGGCCACCCCGGCGGCCGACCGGGCCGGTCTGCTGGCCACGGTGTTCCTGGTGAACTACGCCAGCGCGGCCCTCCCCAGCCTGGTGGCGGGTCGGCTGACGACGACGTTCTCGGTCGAGCGCATCGCCGACGGGTACGGGGTGCTCGTCGTCGTCGGGGTGGCGGTGGCCGTCCTGGCGTCGAGGCGGCGCTGACCCGCCACTCCTGAACCGGTGTGGTCACGTTCAGTGTCCTTATGATCGCTTCTGGTCAGCGAGCAGGAGGTGCGGCGTGCGACTCGACCGGCGACCGCGGCGGTGGTTCCCGGCCCGCCCCGGGATCTACCAGGTCCTGGTGGCGGTCGTGGTCGCCCTCGGACTGGCCTGCGCGGGACTCATCCTCACCAGCCCGCGGCCGGCGGCCGGGAACCCGGTCGACGACCTGGCCCAGATCTTCATCGAGGACGTCGAGCACGCCCCGACCCCGCAGCAGCTGGCCGAGCGCCCGTCGCTCGTGCCCCTGGACGAGCAGCTCCGCATCGACGCCGACAAGCTCCTGGACGCCGGGGTCGTCACCTCGGTCCGCATCACCCGGGACGGCGCCGAGGTCGTCGCCCCTCCCGCTCGCGCCCGCGACGCGCGGACCCGGCCCCGCGACCTGCCGGAGAAGACGATCTCGGCGCCCACCGTCGACGGTTCCCCCGGGGCGGTCTACCGCATCCGGCTCACGGTGGCCGACCCCGCCGACCTCGCCTCGTTGCGGTGGCGACGGCCGGTCCTGCAGGCCCTGGTCGCCGCCATGCTGCTGCTGATGCTCACCGGTCTGGTCCTCAGCCGGCGGGCCCACGCCCGTCAGGAACGGCTGAGCCTGGTCGACCCGCTCACCGGGGTGGGCAACCGGCGTCAGCTCGACCGGCTCGCCACCCGCCTCCTGCGCGACCCCCGCCCCGGAGCGAGCCGACACACGCTGCTGCTGCTGGACCTCGACCACTTCAAGCAGCTCAACGACCGGTTCGGGCACGCCCACGGCGACGACGCGCTGCGCCGGCTCGCCGACGCCCTGCTCCGGACGCTCCGACCGCACGACCACGTCGTCCGTCTCGGCGGGGACGAGTTCGCGGTGCTGCTCTGCGACGTGCCCGCCCCGCCCGCCGACCACGCCCTGGGCCGGCAGATCCTCGACCGGGTCCGCGCCCGGCTGCCCGACCTCGGGGTCAGCGGCGGCTGCGCGACCTGGCCGGACGAGGCCGCCGACCTCGACGGGCTGATGGACCGCGCGGACCGGGCGATGTACGCCGACAAGGAGCGACGGCGCCGGACCGTCGACGTCAGGACCGCGCCGGACCGGGTGGGGTGAGCGGCCACGCCCCGGCCAGGGCGGTCCACACCGGGACGACCGCGGCCGCCGACCACGCCTGCGGGTGGCAGGCGGCGGGGTAGGGCACGGGCCGGCCGACCTCCTCGGCGGCGTCCCCCGAGTGCAGCTCGGGCATCCGGAACCCGAACCCCACCGCGGCCGCGAGCAGCCCCTCGGCGAGCTGCCGGGCCTCCGCGGCGAACCCCGACCGCAGCAACCCGGCGATGGCGATGGCCGTGTCGTGCGTCCACACGCTGCCGCGGTGGTAGCTCAGCGGCCAGTACCCGCGGTCCGTCGTGGACATCGTCCGCACCCCGAAACCGCTGCTCATGGCGCTCGACACCAACCGGGCGGCGACCCGCTCCTCCTCCTCGCGGTCGAGCAGACCGGTCCCCAGCAGGTGCCCGATGTTGCTGGTGAGGGAGTTCACGGGGTTCTTGTGCACGTCCAGGGCGATGGCCGGGTAGGGCCCCTCCTCGTCCTCGACCCAGAACGAGTTCCGGAACGCCGATCGCAACCGGGCGGCCTCCTCCCGGCAGCGGTCCGCCCCGGGCCGACCGAAGTGCTCCAGGAGGTCGGCCGCCTTGAGCGCCGCCTCGTGCGCGTAGGCCTGCACCTCGCAGAGGGCGATGGGCCCGTCGGCGAACCGCCCGTCGCGGAACTGCACGCTGTCCCCGGAGTCCTTCCACCCCTGGTTCGCCAGACCGTGCCCGGTCTCGTCGACGTACTCCAGGAAACCGTCGCCGTCGGAGTCGCCGAACTCGACCATCCAGGTCAACGCCCGTTCCAGGTTCGGCAGCAGCTCGGCGACCTCCACGTCGGCCATCCCGGCCCGCCAGGCGTCGTGCAGCAGGCAGATCCAGAGCGGGGTCGCGTCGATGGTCCCGTAGTAGAGCGGGGCCAGGGTGACCCCCTCCCCCGGGATCGACAGGGGTTCGCGGCGCAGTTCGTGCATGATCTTCCCCGGCTGCTCGGCGGTCCCGGCCACCGACCGGGTGCCCTGCCGATCGGCGAGGATCCGTAGCGTCCCGGCGGCCACCGCGTGGTCGACCGGCAGCAGCAGGCGGGCGGCCCAGATCGAATCCCGACCGAACAACGTGAAGAACCAGGGGGCGCCGGCGGCGAGGAAGACGTCCTCGGGCCGGTCCGGGACCGTCATCCGGAGGGCCGCCAGGTCGTCCAGCGCCCGGGCGGCCCACCGGTCGAGACGGTCGTCCCCGCTGCGCAACCCCGCTGTCGACCAGGACGCCGGACCGCGGGCCGCGTGCACGACGGCCTCCGGGAGGTCGGTGTCGAGGCGCCAGCCGACCGTGACCGTCCCCCCGGCGGGGACCGGGAGCGACCACGCGAGGGTGACGTCGACCCCGTCCACGGTGACGTCGGCACCGGGGGCCCGCAGGTGGTTCTCGGCGCCTCCGCCGTTCCACCGCAGCCCGTCCCCCGCGACGTCGACGTGCGCCGGCGGGGTCGCCCCGAGGCCCGCCTTCACCAGTTCCATCGACGAGGCGTCCGCCCGCAGGCGCACCTCCACCGTGGTGCGGAACTCCTCGCGGCGTCGCGACGTCACGGACAGTTCTTCCGAACAGCCCCGCGGGTCCACCGTGCGTCGCCGCGAGATCCGCACGTCGGGATCGGCCCCGGGGTCGTCCAGCCCGCGCAGCAGGCCCTCGACCTGCAGACGTCCCGCCCCGCGCACGGCCGAGGAGATGGTCTCCACCGCACTGCCCCGGACCGCGGTCGCCAGGGCGGAGACCACCCGAGTGTCACCGACCCAGATCCCGTGGATCGCGGCGGAGCCCATGGTGGCGTCGGCCGCGCTCCAGGCCTGAACGGGGGCGGCGAGCACGACGGTCTCCCCGGACAGCAACGGCTGCAACGGGACCGGGACGGTCGCGGTCCGGGCGGGGGCGTCGTTCAGGACGGTCTCGGGCACGGGGGACTCCTGGGGTCGGGCTCGGGCTCGGATCGAGGTCGGGGACGGGCGGGGAGCGGAGGCCGGGGCCTCACTCCTTCACGGCACCGTCACTGGTGTTGAGGATGCGGCGCTGGAAGGCGAAGAACAGCACGGCCACGGGGATGGTCATGAGCGCGGCGGCCGCGAGCTTGAGGGGGTACTGCGTCCCCTGCGACAACCCACCGCTGGCCAACCCGGCCACCCCCTTGGTGAGGGGGGTCAGCGCCGGGTCCTGGGCCGCGACGATGAAGTGCGCGAGCTCGTTCCAGGAACCCTGGAAGGACAGGATGGTCACGGTGACGAGGGCCGGCTGGGCCATCGGCAGCACGACGGACCAGAAGATGCGGAACGTCCCCGCCCCGTCGATGCGGGCCTGCTCCTCGACGCTCACCGGGATCGACTCGAAGAAGTTCTTCATGATGAAGACCCCGGCCGCGTCCACCAGGAGCGGGACGATCATCCCCGCGTAGGAGTCGTACATGCCGAGCTGGTTGATGACGAGGAACTTGGGGATGAGCAGCACGACCGCCGGGACGGACATGACGGCGACGATGGCCGCGAACACCAGTCCCCGGCCGGGGAACCGCAGCCGGGCCAGGGCGTAGCCCGCCAGCGAGGCGAAGAAGACCCGGCCCAGCGTCACCGCGACCGTGATGACCACCGAGTTCCCGAACCACAGGGGGAAGTCGGAGTTGGCGAGGAGCCGTTCCAGGGCCGCGGTGGAGAACGGGTGCGGCACCAGCGACACCGGGTTCGCGGCCGCGTCGGCGTCGGTCTTGACGGCGGTCGCGACCTGGATCAGGAAGGGGGCGACGTAGACGACGGCCAGCAGCACCAGGACGAGGTAGACGGGCCCGGAGGTCGCCCGCCAGGAGCGGCGGGGGCGCGCGGGAGCAGAGGCGGTGGCCGCGGTGGCGACCGCCGTGGGGGTGGACGTCATCGCGAACCTCCGGTGGGGGGAAGGACCGCCGCGGCACGGCGACGGCGGACGGGGACGTCCCGCTCGCGCAGCAGGGCCCGCTGGAACAGCGTCAGCGCGACGATGATCACGAAGAGGATGAACGCGATGGCCGCGCCCTGCCCCCACTCCTGGTTCACGAAGGAACTCTGGTACGAGAGGTAGGCCGGGGTCAGGGTCGTCTTGCCGGGCGCACCCTGGGTCCCCGTGTAGATCTGGTCGAAGACCTGCCAGGCCCCGATGAGACCCAGCGTCAGCACCGTGAACAGGGTGGGTCGCAGCTGCGGCAGCGTGATCCGCCAGAACCGTTGCCACCCGTTCGCCCCGTCCATCACGGCCGCCTCGGCGACCTCCCCCGACAGGTTCTGCAGGGCCGCGACGAACAGCAGCATGAAGGTCCCGCTGGTGGTGAAGACCGCCATGATGATGAACGCCGACATCGCCACGGACGGCCCGCCCAACCAGTCCCACCAGCTCACGCCGAGGAACCGGTTCTCGGTGAGACCGGACGGTCCGGACCCCAGCCCGACGGCCCCGAGGAGGGCGTGCACGACGCCGGTCGGGTCGTTGAACCAGTTCGGACCGTTCAGCCCCACCCAGGACAGCACGCGGTTGACCGCCCCCGAGGCCGAGAAGAGGAACAGCCACAGGACGGTGATCGCGACCGAGCTGGTCACGGACGGGAAGTAGAACGCCGTGCGGAAGAACCCGCGCCCGCGCAGGGCCGCCCGGTTGACGAGCACGGCCAGCCCGAGGGACACCGCGGTCTGGGTCGGCACCACCAGCAGGACGTACCAGGCGTTGTTGCGCAACGACGTCCCGAAGTCCTGGGTCGCGAGACCGCCCCCGGTGAGCAGGTCGGAGTAGTTCTTCCACCCGACGAACTCCACCCCGGAGGAGAAGGGGCTGCCCCGGCCGGTCCAGTCGGAGACGCTGACCCACAGCGCCATGAGCACCGGGATCCCGAGGAACAGACCGAGCAGCACCACGACGGGGGCCGTGAACAACCACCCGGAGAGCGCCTGACCGGACCTGACCCCGGACCGCGTGGTCCGCGGCCGCGACGGCGTGCTGGTCGAGACCATGACGGCTTCCTCCCTCCGCGGCTCAGCGGCCCGTGAGGGCCTGCAGGTTGGTCTGGGTCTGGGCGAGGATCTCCGCCGGGTCACCGGTCGCCAGCGACTCCAGCTTGCTGTTCAGGTCGGTCACGACGTCGGCGGAACCCTTGACGGTGGGCACCCCCTGCGCGTAGTCCACCCCGTCCAGGAACGGCACCAGGTCCGGGTTGTCGCTGCGCCAGGCGTCGGCCGCGGACCGGATGGACGGCATCGGACCGAACGCCTTCGAGAACGCCAGCTGCTGGTCGGCGGAGGTGAGACGCTCGACCAGGTCGAGGGCCGCCTTCTGGTTCTTGCTGTCGGCGGCGATGCCCCAGCAGTTGCTGAACTGCAGCGTTCCCTTGCCGGCCGGACCGGCGGGCAGCTCGACGACCTTGTACTTCACGTCGGGGTAGTCCTTGCTCAGGGCCCCGGTGATCCAGTTGCCCTCGATGGTCATGACCGCGAGCCCCTTGCCCAGGGCCTCCCCGCCCCAGCCGGCCCCCAGGTCCTTGGCGAACTTCGCCTCGCCGCCCTCCAGCATGGTCTTGACGTACTGCAGCGCCTCGACGTTCTCGGGGCTGTCGGCCGTCGCCTCGGTCCCCTCGGCGTTCATGAGGTTCCCGCCAGCCTGCACCATGAACGCCCCCAGCCGCGCGTACTCGCCCGAGACCCCCAGCCCGACGTGCTCGGGCGTGGTCAACCGCTGCGAGACGGTGCGCAACTGGTCCCAGGTGGTGGGCACGTCGGCGTCGGTCAGGCCGGCCGCGGTCCAGAGGTCGGTGTTGATGACGAGCTGCAGCGTCGAGAAGTCCTTCGGCGCGCAGTAGAACGTGCCGTCGTAGGTGAAGGACCGGACGAGCCCCGGGTAGAAGTCGTCCTTGTTCGGCAGCTGGTCGCCGTAGGCGAGCAGGGACCCGTTCTCGGCGTACCCGGCGAGGGAGTCGGTCGACAGGTAGAACACGTCGGCCGGTTTCCCGGCGGCGAAGCCCTGGGAGAGCTGCTGGTCGAGGTTGCTCGCCGCCACCAGGTTCGTCGCCGTCCCGGAGTCCTTCGACCACGCGTCGACCGCCTCGGTCATCGCGTCGATCTCGGCCTGACCGCTGGGGCCGTAGAGGACGGTGAGCGCGCCGTCACCGGTGCTGAGCTGTCCGTCCTCGCCCGCGGGGGCGTCGGAGAAGCCGGACCCGCACCCGGTGAGGGTCACGGTGGACACGATCGCCACGGCGAACGCGGCGCGTCGGATGCGTCGGTGCATGGGGGCGGCTCTCCTTCGAGTCGGTTGATTTGATCGTTCAAATGCAGCGCGATCACGGTAGGTCGGCCCCCGGGACGTGTCAACCGGGCCGCCTCACGACCCCCGGACCGGCGCCCGTCCGCACGTCCGGCGACCGAGGGGGTGATGATGGGCGGTCACCATGTCGATCGTCCGGATCGCGAGCATGATCGGGCCGCGCCGGCGTCCCGGCGAGCCGAGGAGGGAGGGACCGTGCCGTCCGATCCGTCCCCCCGCCTGCCCACGGTCACCGACGTCGCGTCCCTGGCGCAGGTCTCGCGGCAGACGGTCTCCAACGTGCTCAACTCCCCCGACGTCGTCGCGCCCCACACCCGCGCCCGGGTCGAGCACGCCATCGCCCGGCTCGGCTACCGCCCGCACGCCTCGGCCCGGCGCCTGCGCACGCGGCGCAGCTCCACCCTCGGGGTCCGGCTGGACCCGGTGCAGAACGGGATCTCCGGAGCCGTCCTGGACCGGTTCCTGCACGCCCTGACCGAGCAGGCCGACGCCGTGGGGCTGCGCGTCACGCTCTACACCGCCACCGACCAGCAGGACGAGATCCGGCAGTTCCGCCGCTTGGTGGACGGGGCCGACGTCGACGCGTTCGTCCTCACGTCCACGACCGTGGACGATCCGCGGATCGACTGGTTGGTCGAGCAGGGGGCCGACTTCGTGAGTTTCGGTCGCCCGTGGGGTCGCGACCTGCACGACCCCGCGCGGCGCTGGGTCGACGTGGACGGACGCGCCGGGACGGCCGAGGTCACCGCCGAGCTCCTGACCCGGGTCGGTCGCCGGGTCGCCTACCTGGGTTGGCCGGCCGGCTCCGGGGTCGGCGACGAGCGTCGCGCCGGCTGGGCGGCGGTGATGGCGGACGTGCTCCCCCCGGCCGCGCGGGCCCGGCTCGACCTGCACGTCGAGGACTCGGTGGGCAACGCGGCCGCCGCGGTCGAGGCGCTGCTCACGGCCGGGGCGATCCCCGACGCCGTCGTGTGCGCGAGCGACACCCTCGCCCTGGGGGCGTCGATGGCGACCGGTGGACGGATCCCCGTGGTGGGTTTCGACGACACCCCGGTCGCGGCCGCGATCGGTCTCTCCAGCGTGCAGCAACCCGTCGCGAGGATCGCGACCGCGGCGCTCCGGCTCCTCGGCCTGGTCGAGGATCCCTCCCCTCCGACCGGCAACCACGAACTCGTCCGGCCCCTCGTCTCCTGGCGCGACGGCGGCCTGCGTTTCGTGCCCGCCGATCCCGAGGCCCGCGCCGAGGGCCCCACCGACCCTCCGCGCTAGCGCCGCCCGGGGCCCCGCGGGCGGGGCCCGGACGGACGTCGGGAGAGGGTCCGCGACCGCCCCACACGATCTCCGAGGATCCCCGACGCGGATCATGCGGTTTCGAGATCAATTGGTGGGCAACGGTTCCCGCGTCGAGGATGGGCGGGTGATGCTGCGACTCCCGGGAACCTACCGGGCTCAGGGAGACACCTTCCTGCTGATCCGCGCCCTGCGCCGCAGCGGTGGCGCGCAGGGCTGCCGGGTCCTCGACGTGGGCACCGGTGGCGGGGCACTGGCCCTCTCGGCGGTCCGCGCCGGAGCCCGTTCGGTGACGGCCGTGGACCTCTCGCGTCTGTCGCTGATCACCACGCGCCTCAACAGCCTGCTGCACCGCGCCCGGGTGGAGCTCCGCCACGGCGACCTGTTCGACCCCGTCCGGGGGCGACGTTTCGATCTCGTCCTGGCCAACCCGCCCTACGTCCCGAGCCGGAGCGACGTCCTCCCGCGCAGGGGCCCCGGGCGCGCCTGGGACGCCGGGCGTGACGGTCGTGCGGTGATCGAGCGCATCTGCGACGACGTCGCCGCGGTGCTCGTCGACGGGGGTCGGCTCCTCATGGTCCATTCCGCCCTGGCCGACGAGGACCGGACCGTGCAGCGGTTGCGCGACCGGGGTTTCCGCGCCGCGGTCGTGGACCGCGCCCCCGAACCGTTCGGGCCGGTGATGCGGCGACGGGCCGCGTTGCTGCGTTCCCGGGGGTTGTTGCGGCCCGACCAGGACCACGAGGAACTCGTCGTCGTGGAGGCCCGGCGATGAGCGGACGGAACCCCACCCGGGTGGTCGTGACCGACGACGGTCCGCTGCTCGTGCACGGGCCGGTGGAGGTCGAACTGCCCGACGGGCGGGTCGTCGTCTCCCGGCGAGCCGTGACCGGCCTGTGCGTCTGCGGCCTCAGCGCCCGTCCCCCGTTCTGCGACACGAGTCATCGGCGCCGACGTCGCCCGGAGGAGAACCCATGAGCCTGTCGACCCTGTCCCGCGGTCCCGTGGGCCCGGCCCGCCCCGCCGACCGCGGGCCGATCAGCGCCGCGGTCCTCGCGTACCTGCGCGAACCCGACCCGGACGCGCTCCGCCGTCTCGGCGTCGACGACCTCGCGGACGCCGGGACCGACCCGTTCGGGGAGGACCTGCACCTCGCGCTCTACGTGGCCTACGAGCTGCACTACCGGGGTTTCGCCGACGTTCCGGCCGATCTCGAGTGGGACCCGGAGCTGATCCGGTTGCGCCGCGATCTCGAGGAGATCTTCCTGGCCGGGCTGCGGGCCCGGGTCCCCGGTGGCGCCGACGTGGACGCGGCGCTGGCGGCCCTGTTGCAGGAGTCCGGGGAGGAAGGGATCTCCCACCACCTCGCCCGCCGGGCCTCGATCGAACAGTTCCGCGAGTACGTCGCCCTGCGTTCGATCTACCACCTCAAGGAGGCCGATCCGCAGGCCTGGGTGATCCCCCGGTTGGAGGGTGCGGCCAAGGCCGCGCTGGTCACGGTCGAGCACGACGAGTACGGGGCGGGGCGGCCGGAACGCATGCACGCCCACCTGTTCGCGGAGATGATGCGCGAGCTGGGGCTCGACGCGGGGTACGGCGCGCACCTCGACCGGGCCCCCGGTGCCGTGCTCGCCGAGGTGAACCTGATGTCCCTGTGCGGACTGCGGCGCTCGTTGCGCGGCGCGCTCGTCGGGCAGTTCGCGGTGGTGGAGCTGACGTCCTCGCCCGGCTCGGCCCGCCTGGTCCGGGCCGCCGAACGGCTGGGGTGCGGCCCGGCGAGCGTGGAGTTCTACGCCGAGCACGTCGAGGCCGACGCCGTCCACGAGCAGCTGGTGCGGCACGCCCTGATCGCTCCCCTGGTCCGGGCGGAACCGGCCCTGGCCGCCGACGTCGTCTTCGGGGTCCAGGCGGCGACCGTCCTCGACGCCGACGTCGGAGCGGCCGTCCTCGATGCCTGGCGCGAGGGCCGCAGCGCCCTGCGCGCCCTGTCCCCCGCGCCGCACCCGTGAGCCGGGACCGGACGGTCGCGACCGGGCACCACGACCTGCTCGCCGTCTACCTGAACGACCACCTCGCCGGCGCCACCGCGGGGCTGGCCCGTTTCCGGCGCACCACCCGCGCGCTGCGCGGGACCCCCACCGCCGCGGTGCTGGCGACGATGAGCCGCGAGGTCGCCGACGACCGGGCCTCCCTGCGCTCCCTCCTCGCCGACCTGCAGGTGAGGCCGCGGCACCGCCTGCTGCTGGCCGCGCGGGTCGGCGAGGCGCTCGGCGCGCTGAAACCCAACGGGCGCCTGGTGCGCCCCTCCCCGCTGCGGCCGCTGGTGGAGCTCGAGGGCCTGCTGCTCGGGGTCCGGGGCAAGGCCGCGGGCTGGCGGACGCTGCGCGAGCTCGCGGCGGCGGAACCCCGGCTCCCGGTCGAGCGGTTGGACGGGTTGATCGCCCGCGCGGACAGGCAGGCCGAGACGCTGGAGGAACTGCACCGGGAGGCGGCCCGAGAGGTCTTCACCGGGGCCCGTCCCTGAGGGAGTCCTTGCCGCGCAATGATCATGGGTCGTGGCGGCGGCCGGTGCGGTAGCGTCGGATCACTGCGTAGGGGCATCCCGGGAAGCACGCCTGGACGCCCCGACCGGGTTGAGAAGACAGCCCAGCGCATGCCCTCCCCGCTGAGGGGGCGGCGTCGTATCCCGAGCTGCGCCCCGCCGGTCGACCACCGGGAGGAACGACCCGGGCCACTCGATCGGAACCCCGTGCCCGACCCCGACCAGCCCGACCCCGCCGCCGCCCCTGCTGGTGGCCCCGGTCTCCCGGCGACGAGCGACCTCACCCCGGCCGCCGCGATCGCGCAACTCTCCCGCATCTTCCTCGGAGAACCCCTCGGCCAGGTGCTGCAGCGCGTGGCGGACCTCGTGGTGGCCAGCGTCCCCGGGGCCGACGAGGTCTCGGTGACCCTGATCGACCGGGATCGGCCCTACTCCGCCGCGTTCTCGGGGAGCCGGGCCGCGGTCCTGGACGAGCGGCAGTACGCCTCCGGTTTCGGACCCTGCGTCGACGCCGCGCAGACAGGTCGTACCGTCGTCATCGCCGACACGCGGGCCGAGGACGTCTACACCGACTTCGCCGCCCTCGGCGTGCGGCACGGGGTGCACGGCGTGACCAGCGTGCCGCTGCCCATGCCGATGGACCTCGTGGGGGCGATCAACGTCTACCGGACCTCGGCGGGCCCCCTGCCGCCGTCCGCGCAGGCGCTCGTCGAGACCTTCGCCGGCTACGCCGCCGTGGCCCTGGCGAACGCCACCCTCTACGCGATCTCGGTCGACCAGGCCGAGAACCTGCGGATCGCCATGCAGACGCGGGCCACGATCGAGCAGGCCAAGGGCGTCCTGATGGCCACGCTGCACTGCACCGCCGACGAGGCGTTCGAGCACCTCTCGCGACGGTCGCAGCGCCACAACCGCAAACTCCGCGACATCGCGGCCGAGGTGGTGGAGGGTGTGAGCCGTCATGGTTGAGAAGATCACCGCGGAGGGCCCTTCCGCACACTCCACGGTCCGGGGACTGCCGGGTCTCGTCCTCGGGGTGCTGGAGGACGACCGTCTCGTCAGCGGCTCCCCCGTGGCCCGGTGCCTGCTCGGGGCGACGACGACCCCCGGGGCGGGAGGGGTGCAGTCGCTGCTGGTCCCGCGCCACCGGGCCCGGTGGCGGGAGGCGGTGGCCGCGGCCACGGCCGGGCCCGGGGTCGACGTGGGACCCGTCGACCTGCGCTTCGCGCACGCGCCCGACCGGTCCTGGGAGGCCCGGCTGCGGGCCGAACCGCCCGCCCCCCGGCGCGTCCACGTCGCCCTGCGGGAGATGACGCGTCGCGAGGCCACCCTGCGCCTGCTGGCCCACCGGGCCACCCACGACTCCCTCACGGGTCTGCCGGGACGGGCCGTGTTCGAGGACCGGTGGCGGCGGGCCCGCGAGCGGACGCGTCGGGACGGGGGCCGCGTCGAGGTCTACCTCTGCGACGTGGACGGCCTGAAGGCCGTCAACGACCGGCACGGCCACGCCGCGGGCGACGCCGTGATCCGAGCGGTGTCGAGCATGCTGCGCCAGCACGTCCGTCCGGGAGACGTCGTCGCCCGGATCGGGGGTGACGAGTTCGGGCTCCTGGTGGAGCGAGCGCTGGCCCCCGCACCGTTCGCCGACCCCTCCGGCCCCGTCGACCCGGCCGAGCGGTTCGCCGATCGACTGCGGACCTGCCTACCGGCGGGCGAGGGGGACGGGGCGGGGTTGCGCCTCAGCGTCGGATGGGTGCCCGACGACCTGGTGTCCGCACCCGCCGACCTGCTGGCCCGCGCGGACGCGCACATGTACCGCGACAAGCGCGCGCACCGGCGCTGACCACCCCCGGCGGTTCCGCGCAGCACCGACCGTTCAGCGGGTCGGCACGGTGAGGTCGCGAGCCTCGGCGTAGCGCTCGCGGACGTGCGGGGTGGGCGCGCCCTCCACGGTCGCCCAGGGGCGCAGCGACCACTCGGGCGCCTCCGCCCCCCCGAGGAGCGTCCAGGCCGCCTGGCGGGCGGCCCCGTCGGCCACGTACTCCCCCGGTTCGGGCACCACCACGGGTCGGCCCAGCACGGCGGGGGCCAGCGCGCGCACCGCCTCCGACCGGGCCCCGCCCCCGACCAGCAGCACCCGCCCGATCTCCACCCCCTGGTCGACCAGCGCGTCGAGACCGTCGGCCAGGCCGCAGAGCAGCCCCTCCACGGCGGCGCGGGCCAGGTGCGCGGGGGTGGAGCTGCGCAGCGTCAGACCGTGCAGCGCCCCGGTGCTGTCGGGCCGGACCGGGGTCCGCTCACCCTCCAGGTAGGGCACCAGGACCAATCCGTCCGATCCCTCCGGGGCCTGCAGCGCGAGCCGGGACAGCTCCGCGTGGTCGACGCCCAGGAGACGGGCCGCCGCGTCGAGCACCCGGGCGGCGTTGAGGGTGCACACCAGCGGCAGGAAGCGCCCGGTGGCGTCGGCGAACCCGGCCACCGCCCCCGTGGGGTCGGCCGTCGGGCGCTCGCTGACGACGCTGACCACCCCCGAGGTCCCGATGGACACGACGACGTCCCCGACCCGGGCTCCGACACCCAGCGCGGCCGCCATGTTGTCGCCGGTCCCGGGGCCGAGCACGGCACCGCGGGCGTGGGGACCGGCCGCCTCCCCGGCCGCCTCTGCGGGGCCGAGGACCCGGGGCAGCTCGGGCCGGGCCCCGAAGGCGCGTTCGAGCAGGTCCGGCCGGTACTCCCCGGTCGCCGGGGAGAAGTACCCGGTCCCGCTGGCGTCGCCCCGGTCGGTGGTGAGCGGCGCCGACCCCGCCCCGGCCAGGCGCCAGGTGAGCCAGTCGTGCGGGAGGCACACCCGCCGGGTCCGGTCCCTGACCTGGGCCTCGTGCTCGGCTACCCAGCGCAGCTTGGTGATCGTGAAGGAGGCGACCAGGACGCTGCCGGCCTGCTCCGCCCAGGCGGCCGGGCCCCCGAGCTCCTCGGTCAGGTCGAGCGCGGCCCGGGCCGAGCGCCCGTCGTTCCAGAGCAGGGCGGGGCGGACGACCTCGCCGCTCTCGTCCAGGAGGACCGCGCCGTGCTGCTGCGCACCCACCGAGACGGCGTCCACGTCGTCGAGGCCGCCTGCGTCCTCGACGGCCTCGTCGAGCGCCCGCCACCAGTGCTCGGGGTCGATCTCGGTCCCGTCCGGATGGCGGGACCGCCCTTCGCGCAGCAGGTCCCCGGTCTCGGCGTCGCGCACGACGACCTTGCAGGACTGCGTCGAGGAGTCGATTCCGGCGACGGTCGGCATGGCCGTACTCAACACCACCGCCACCCGGGCGGCGCGGTCGGGCCGGGCCCGACCTGACCGGGATGCCGGAAGCCTCCTTGAACATGTACCGTTGAGGCCACGGAGAGATGACAGCTACTCCGGGGCCGCTCTGCCGCCCCGGCCGACGCGCGAGGGGGTCGACGCCATGGGGCGCGGCCGTCAGAAGGCCAAGCAGACGAAGGTCGCTCGGCAGCTGAAGTACTTCAGCCCTGAGACCGACTACAACGCGTTGCAACGCGAGCTGCACGGGCCAGACCGCTTCAACCCGTCGACGCGGCCCGCCGCGACCGACGAGTCGGAGTCGACGGAGGACGACGAGTACTACTCGCGGTACGCCGCCGAGGACGACGACGACGATTGGCCGTCGCAGCGTCGGGCTTGACCCTCCGGGTCACTCGACGTTGATGCTCTGAGCACCCGGCCGGGGGCCGGCCACTCCTCCCGACTCACCAGCCCTGGTGGGTTCCTCGGAGGAGGGCGACGCCCCCGGCCACACTCTTGCCGTTGCTGGCGCCGTCCGCGTCCTGCCGCTCCCGCACCTCGCCGCACACCCAGGCGGGGATGCCGGAGCGCTCGATCGAGGCGACGACCGCGTCGGCGCTCTCGGGCGCGACGACGGCGATCATGCCGACCCCCAGGTTCAGCGTGCGCTCGAGGTCGCCCGCGGGCACCCCACCCAGGTCACGGACGGTCGAGAAGACCGCGCCCGGGGTCCAGGTCGCCCGGTCGACGACCGCGGTCAGCGTCTCGGGCAGGCAGCGAGCCAGGTTGGCGGCCAGCCCGCCCCCGGTCACGTGGGTCATGGCGTGCACGCCGCCCACCGCGAGGGTGCCCAGCGCCGGTCGGGCGTAGACCCGGGTGGGCTCGAGCAACTCCTCGCCGAGGCTCCGGCCGAACTCCTCGACGTGGCGGTCGTAGGACCAGCCGGCGTCGGCGAAGACCCGGCGCACCAGGGAGTAGCCGTTGGAGTGCAGGCCCGAGGAGGCCATCGCCACCAGGACGTCCCCGGCGACGACCCGCTCGGCCCCGAGGAGCTCGTCCGCCTCGACCACGCCGGTGACGGCGCCGGCCACGTCGTACTCCTCGGCCCCGAGCAGCCCCGGGTGCTCGGCGGTCTCCCCGCCGACCAGGGCGACCCCGGCCTCCTCGCACGCACGGGCGATGCCGTCGACGATGGCCGCCATCCGCTCGGGCACGACCCGGCCGCAGGCGATGTAGTCGGTCATGAACAACGGCGTGGCCCCGCAGACCACGATGTCGTCGACGACCATGCCCACCAGGTCGAACCCGATGGTGTCGTGCTTGTCGACGGCCTGGGCCACCGCGACCTTGGTGCCCACCCCGTCGGTGCTGGTGGCGAGCAGCGGACGGCGGTAGTCCCGCAGCGCGGACACGTCGTACAGACCGGCGAACCCGCCGAAGCCACCGACCACCCCACCGAGCGCGGGCGCGGCGTGCGTGCGGGCCACGGAGGCCTTCATCAGCTCGACGGCCCGGTCCCCGGCGACGACGTCGACCCCGGCGTCGGCGTAGGTGGTGCTGCGGACGGGGGACGGCGAGGAACTCACGGGTGCGGTCACTTCCGGACGGGGGTGATGGGGATCTTGGGCGCTTCCAGCGCGTGCTTGCCGAGGCGTTCGAGGTCCGGCAGGGCCACCGGGTAGGTGCCGCTGAAGCACGCCGTGCACAGCCGCTCGCGCGGCTGTTCGGTCGCGGTGATCATCCCGTCCTCGGAGATGTAGCCCAGGGAGTCGGCGCCGATGCTCTTGCAGACGTCCTCGACCCCGAGCCCGGTGGCGATGAGCTCGGCCCGCGTCGCGAAGTCGATGCCGTAGAAGCAGGGCCAGGTCACGGGCGGGGAGGAGATGCGCACGTGCACCTCCGCCGCGCCGGCCTCGCGCAGCATCCGGATCAGGGCCCGCTGGGTGTTGCCGCGCACGATCGAGTCGTCGACGACGACGAGCTTCTTGCCGTGCACGACGTTCTTGAGCGGGTTCAGCTTCAGCCGGATGCCGAGCTGGCGGATGGTCTGGCTGGGCTGGATGAACGTCCGCCCGACGTAGGCGTTCTTGACCAGGCCCTGCCCGTAGGGGATGCCCGACTCCTCGGCGTAGCCGATGGCGGCCGGGGTCCCCGACTCCGGGGTGGGGATCACCAGGTCGGCCACGACGGGGTGCTCCCGGGCGAGGGCCCGGCCCATCTCGACGCGGGCCTCCTGCACGACCTTGCCGTTGATGGTCGTGTCCGGCCGGGCGAGGTAGACGTACTCGAAGACGCACCCCGTCGGCTTCGCCTCGGCGAAGCGCGAGGACCGCAACCCGTCGGCGTCGATGGCGATGAGCTCGCCCGGTTCGATCTCGCGGACCACGCTGGCCCCGACGATGTCCAGGGCGGCCGTCTCGCTGGCGACGACCCAGCCCCGGTCGAGCCGTCCGAGCACGAGCGGGCGGATCCCGTGCCGGTCGCGGGCGGCGTACAGGGTGTGCTCGTCCATGAAGACCAGGCTGAACGCGCCCTCGACGTGCGGGAGGATCTCCAGCGCCGTGGCCTCGAGCGTCCGGTCCGGGTCGCCCGCGAAGAGCGCGGTGATCAGCGCGGTGTCGGTGGTGTTGCCGCGGGCGATCTCACCGCGTCCGCCGGGACGGCCACCGGGCTCGCCCTCGGTGGCGCGGGTGCGCTCGGCCAGCAATTCGCGCAGGGCGAACGAGTTGGTGAGGTTCCCGTTGTGGGCGAGGGCGACCGTGCCGGCCGAGGTGGCCCCGAGCGTGGGCTGCGCGTTCTCCCAGGTGCTGCCCCCGGTCGTCGAGTAGCGCGTGTGGCCCACCGCCACCGAGCCCTGCAGAGACTCCAGCGCCGACTCGTCGAACACCTGCGAGACGAGCCCGGTGTCCTTGAAGACGAGGATCTGCTCACCGTTGCTCACGGCGATGCCGGCGGCCTCCTGCCCCCGGTGCTGCAGGGCGTAGAGACCGTAGAAGGTCAGCTTGGAGACTTCTTCCCCGGGAGCCCAGACCCCGAAGACGCCGCACGCGTCCTGGGGTCCCTTCTCTCCGGGCATGAGGTCGTGGTTCAGACGTCCGTCACCGCGGGCCACGTCAGAAGTGTGTCACACGCGGCGACGTCGCCCCGCCCGTCGTGATCTCGGCGCCCGGCCGATCGCCCGCCGTTCGCTGAGGACCGCGAGCAGGCCGCCCAGCAGCACGAAGAAGAACCCGAGGCTCACCAGGAGGTAGCCGAACAGGGCCTGCTGGCTGTACCCGCCGCTGGGCGGGGTGGTGAGCGCGATGCCCCCGGAGATGGCGAGCGCGATCAGGGCGCCGGTCACCATGAAGCTCCGGTAGCGCGGGGCCCGACGCCGGGTCACCTGCACGAACCCGGTGCCCTCCGGTTCGGTCGCCTCGTCCTCGGGCGGCCCGGGCTGCTCGGACTGCGCGGGTTCAGGGGTCGTGCTGCTCACGGGGACGACGGTACGTCACCGGAGGGTTCACCCGTGCGCAGCAGCGGCAGCAGGTCGGACAGGTCGGCGCGCAGCCCGCTGGCCCGGATCCGTCCCTCGTCCAGAGCGGCACCGAACCCGCGTTCCCCGACGACCACCTGCAGCCAGGTCACGCCGTCGGTCTCGACCACGGCGGGGGGCGTACCCCGGGTGTGCCGGGGCCCGGGCAGCACCTGGACGGCCCCGAACGGGGGCACCCGCACCTCGACGTGGTTGCCGGGGTGACGGGTGCTCAGCTCCTCCAGCGACCACCGCACCGCGGTCGCGAGCCGGCTGCGCTCCGGGGTCCGACCCGCGGCCAGGTCGGCGGCCGCGGCGAGCGCCGCGGCCCGTCCCGCGGCGGGGTCCGTCCGGCGCCGGGGCGGCACTACCGGGCCCGACGGTAGAAGGGCAGCGGCACGACCTCGACGGGCAGGCGCGTCCCGCGGACGTCGACCTCCAACGCGGTGCCCACCGCGGAGTGGGCCACGTCGACGTAGGCCATGGCCACGGGGTGGCCGAGCGTCGGCGACAGCGCCCCGCTGGTGACCTCGCCGACCGCCGCGCCGTCCGCCAGCACCCGGTACCCCTGCCGCGGGGCCCGACGCCCCTCGCCGCGCAGGCCGACCAGCACCTCGGCCGTCGGCGTGGCCGCGATGCGCCGCAACGCCTCCGCCCCGATCCAGGGGTCGGCCTTGTCGAGCTTGACCACCCGGCCGAGCCCGGCCTCGTAGGGCGAGCGGGCCGCCGTCAGCTCGTGGCCGTAGAGGGGCATGCCCGCCTCCAGCCGCAACGTGTCGCGGCAGGCCAGACCGGCCGGCACCCCGCCGAGGGGCTCGACGGCGGCGAGCGCCGCGTCCCAGACCGCGACCGCGTCGGCGACCGGGCAGAACAGCTCGAAGCCGTCCTCGCCCGTGTACCCGGTCCGCGCGAGCAGGACGTCCACCGGTCCGGCCCCGGTGCTCAGCCGAGCCGGGCGGCAGCGGTAGTACCCGAGCCCGTCCAGGTCCACGTCGAGCAGCGGCGCGAGCGCCGGGGCGGCCTGCGGCCCCTGCACCGCGACCAGCGCGGTGCTGCGACCGTCGTCGCGGACCGTCGCGTCGAAGCCCCGGACCCGCTCGGTGAGCAGTCCGGCGACGACGTCGGCGTTGGCCGCGTTGGCCACGACGAGGAACTCCTCGTCACCCAGCCGGTAGACGACGACGTCGTCGAGCACGAGTCCCTGCTCGTCGACGACCATCCCGTAGGCCGCCCGACCGAGCGGCAGGTCCGAGGCGCGCCCGACGAGAGCGGCGTCGAGGGCGGCACCGGCCGCCGGGCCGGTGACCGTGAGCTCGCCCATGTGCGACAGGTCGAAGACCCCGGCCGCCTCGCGGACGGCGGCGTGCTCGAGGAGCTGGGAGGAGTAGCGCAGGGGCATCGACCAGCCGGCGAAGTCGGTGAAGGCCGCGCCCAGGGCGGCGTGGACCTCGTGGAGGGGGGAGTTCTCGCTCACGGCAGCACCTTCCGGGTCGGTCGGGCCGCCTCGCGCGGCCCGGACGTCACCCCCTCTGTCACCCGGCGGCGGGTTCCAGAGCGGCCGTCCCACGGCGGTCCGTCGACCTGAGAGGTTCCGGGGCGGTTGCTCCTTCGGTGCCCCGGAGGTGGCGCTCGCGCGCCGGTCCAGGGGCTCTCCCGCCGTGGTTCGTGGCCGGGACGAGCCTGCCACATCCGACCCCTCAGCGTCCCCCGGACGGGGGCGGGGCGCTGGTGGCCCGCGTCACCAGCCGGGGGCGCAGGACCGTCTCCCGCGGCGGGCGCGGCCCGCCGTCGAGACGGTCGACCGCGGCCCGGACCGCGGCCCGGGCCTGTTCTGCGGGTTCCTGGCTGACCGAGGTCAGCTGCACGTGCCCGAGCCGGGCCCACGGGCTGTCGTCGTAGCCCACGACGGACATCTCGTCCGGGACCGCCCGGCCGCCCCGACCAAGGGCGTCGAGCACCCCCAGGGCGATGCGGTCGCTGGCGGCGACGATCCCCGTCACCGGGCCGTCGAGGAGGGTCGCACCGGCCCGTGCGCCGGCCGTCTCGGAGAACTCCCCCGCCTCGACGACCAGCGACGCCTCGGCCACCCCCGCCCGGCGGACCGCGGCCCGGAAGCTCTCGGTACGGGCGGTGCCGATGGGCCCGCGGCCGGCGGCCACGTGGGCCAGGGCGCGGTGCCCCAGCCCGACGAGGTGCTCGACGGCCAGCGCGATCCCCGCCTCGTCGGAGGTCCGGACGACGTCCAGCCCGACCCCTTCCACCGCCCGCCCGACCACGACGACGGGGACCCGGGCGGCCAGGTCGTCCAGATCGGCCGCGGGTAGTTCCGGGCCGAGCAGCAGCACGGCCTCGCACCGGGAGTCGAGGAGGGTCTCGACCGCCCGCGCCTCGGCCCGGGCCGCGGTGACCGGGCTCAGGACGAGCTCGTACCCGGCCTCGTCGGCCGCGGCCTGCACCCCTTCGGCCAGCTCCGCGTGGAAGGCGTTGCGCAGGGTCAGGGTGAGCCCCAGCAGGTTGGTGCGGCGCCGGGCCAGCAGGCTCGCCGACCGGCTGGCCCGGTAGCCCAGCTCCTCCGCGGCGCGCAGCACCCGCGCGGTGGTCTCGGCGCTCGGACCGGGGGCGCCGCGCAGGGCCAGCGAGACGGTGCCCTTGGAGATCCCCGCGTGCCGGGCGACGTCGTTGATCGTGGGGCGGCGGGCCGACGAGCCCCCGGGTCCGGATTCGGTGCTTGACACCCGACGCTCCCTCCTCGCATGCTGGTGACGCCACTTTAAACCGGTTTAAAAGCGCTCGTCCAGGGTCGGACGCCGCAGCCGGTCCACCTCCCCCCGAAGGATCCCTCATGACCTCCTCCCCCCTGGGCGTGGCCGTCATCGGCGCCGGCATGGCCGGACGTGCCCACATCGCCGGCTACCGCACCGCCTCGACGTTGGCCGGCGGCCCCTTCGGGGACGACCTGACCGAGGTCCGCCTGGTCGCCGTGGCCGACGCCCACGAGCCATTCGCGGTGGCCGCGGCCCGTCGCTACGGCTACGAACGCGCCGAGACCACCTGGCAGGCCGTGGCCGAGAACGAGGACGTGCACGCCGTCAGCGTCGTCGTCGCGAACCACCTGCACCGCGAGATCGTCGAGGGCCTGCTGGCCGCGGGCAAGCACGTCCTCTGCGAGAAACCCCTGGCCCCGAGCGTCGCCGACGCCGAGGCGATGGTGGCGGCCTCCGACGCGCACCCGGACCAGGTGGCCGCCGTCGGCTTCACCTTCCGCCGCTCCCCGGCCATCACCGCGATCCGCGAGCAGCTGACCAACGGGCATCTGGGCGCGGTCCGGCACTTCAACGGGCACTACTGGTGCGACTACGCGACGAACCCCGACGCCCCCATGAGCTGGCGCTACGAGGGGGGGCCCGGGTCCGGGGCCCTGGCCGACATCGGCAGCCACGTCATCGACCTGGGTGAGTTCCTGTGCGGGCCGCTGGAGTCGGTGCGCGGCACGGTCTTCTCGACCGTCACGACCCGCCGGCCCAAGCCCAGCGGGGTCGTGGTCGGGCACGCGCTGGCCGAGGTCACCGAGGAGTTCGGCGAGGTCGGCAACGAGGACCTCGTGACCTTCACCGCGACCTTCGCCTCGGGAGCGACGGGAACCTTCTCGGTGTCCCGCATCGCGCACGGCCTACCCAACGGCCTCGGGTTCGAGATCTTCACCGAGAACGGGGCCGCGAGCTTCGACCTGAACCGGACGGGTGAGTTCCGCATCGCCGACTCCACCGCCCCGGGCGTCGTCAACGGTTACCGCGACGTCCTCGTCGGGCCCGCCCACCCCTACGTGGCCGGTGGCCTGGCCATGGACTTCCCCTCGGTCGGCCACGGCCAGAACGACTTCTTCGTGTTCCAGTGCCGCGCCTTCCTCAACGAGGTCGCCGGCGGTGTCGGCACCCCGATCGGCGACCTCCCCGTGGTGCCGCCGCTGCGGCACGGCCTGCACAACCTGCGGGTGATCGACGCGGTGACCCGCGCCGCCGCCGGATCCGTCGAGACCGTCCCCGCCGACTGACCTCCCCGAGAACCCCCGCACGAGAACCGGAGCCCCGTCATGAAACTCGGCGTCTACAACGCGATCCTGCACGACCGGTCCCTGCCCGAGGCCCTCGAGGTGATCTCCGGCCTCGGCCTGCAGGGCATCGAACTGAACAGCGGCGGTTTCCTCCCCGCGACCCACATCCCGACCTTCGACGACATCCTCGTCAGCGACACCGCCCGCGACGACTTCCTCGGCCTGTTCGAGGGCACGGGCGTCGAGATCGCCGGGTTGAACTGCAACGGCAACCCCCTGCACCCGAACCCGGTCGTCGGCGAGAAGCACGCCGAGGACGTCCGCCGTTCCGTCCGCCTGGCCCACCGGCTCGGGCAGCACCGGGTCGTGACCATGTCCGGCCTTCCCGGTGGGGAACCCGGTGCGACGCGGCCGAACTGGGTCGTCAACGCGTGGAACTCGGCGGCGCTCGACGTCCTCGACCACCAGTGGGAGGTGGCCACGCCGTTCTGGACGGAGCTGGACGCGCTCGGGCGGGAGCTCGACGTGAAGATCGCCCTCGAGCTGCACCCGCAGAACCTCGTGTTCAACCCGGCGGGCATGCGGGAACTCGTCGAGCGCACCGGGTCCACCCACCTCGGCGTCGAACTGGACGCCTCGCACCTGTTCTGGCAGCAGATGGACCCGGTGGCCGTCGTCCGCGACCTCGGCCCCCTGGTGCTGCACGCCGCGGCCAAGGACGTGCGGGTCAACCCCGCCGCCGCGATCTACGGCGTCCTGGACAACCGGTTCCGCCGCCTCGACCCGAGCGAGGACCGCACGAACCTGGGTGGGGACGAGTGGGTCAACGAGTGGCCCAAGGACTCGGCCTGGGACTTCGTGGCCCTGGGCCGCGGCCACGACACCGCCTTCTGGGCCGAGTTCCTGCGGGCGCTGGCCGAGGTCGACCCGGACATGCTGGTGAACATCGAGCACGAGGACGTCTCGCTCGGTCGGGTCGAGGGCCTCGAGGTGGCCGCCGGCGTGCTGCGCGCCGCCGCGCGCGACGCCGGCGTCTGAGTCGATCCGGGCGGGGGGTGCCACCCCACCCCTTGCCCCTCCCCCACCGCGCCCCCCACCCCTCCCGTGATCAAGGAATTCCACCCGGGAATTCCTTGATCACGGGAGGGTTGGGTCGGGCGGGTCCGCCCAGCTCCTCGGCCTCGGTTCCCCTCTCCGAGGCGCGGGGGTCCACCTCACCGGTGCGGCGCCAGCCAGTGCAGCCATCGCCCGTGCGGGTCGGTGAAGGCCACCGGCCGGCCGTCGAGGGCGAGGAGGAAACCGCCCACGGGCGCGGTCATGCCGGGATCGAGCCGGTCCCGGACCCGTGGCAGCACCCGGAAACCCTCGTTCGACACCCACCGCACCCCGAGCTCGTGGACCAGCCCGGTGAAGCGGTCCCGGTCGTCCGGTTCCAGGTACGCCAGGACGGCGCTGTGGAACACCACCACCGTGGCGGTGGGCGCCTCCCGCCGGGCTCGCGCCACCAGCTCCGGCAACGCTGCGAGCAGATCGCCGGCGACCACCGGCGACGGCTCCTCGGCGACGAGTCGCGCCGCGGCGAGCAGACGTCGCCGGCGGTCCGCGTGCTCCGGCCAGACGAGGGACAGCAACCACCGGAGGTCGTCGGGGTCGGAAGGATCGAGTGGGTTCAGGTCCACGCCGGCCCGCCACACCACGTCGGGCAGGCGGTCCGGGAGCGGCGGGCGGGCGACGTGGGCGTGCCGGACCTGGCAGGCCAGGGTGACCGGGCCGGAACCCAGCCGCACCGTCGGTGACAGGTCGTAGACGTAGGAGTAGCGGTCCGGGTAGAGGCAGAGACCGGCGGAGGCACCCACCTCCAGCAGCGCGAGCGGACCCGGGATCGCGGCCAGGACGGGGAGCAGGGGCGCGCACCGACCCGCTTCGTTGGTCTGGGTGGTGCGGGTCCGCAGGATCTGCGAGACCGACTCCCACTCCCGCTCCACGAAGGCGAGGAACGCGCGGGGGTCGTCGACCGGCCCGCCCAGGTGACGGACGGCACCGAACAGCAGGTTGGGCTGCCGCGCCGGTGCGGCGACCTCCTCGAGGCGCCGCCGGAGCGGTTCGTCGTCCGCGACCGCGACGGCCAACCGTTCGTAGGTGGGTGAGGAACCCGCCGCCTGCTCCGCGCCGAAACGCCGGTAGAGCTCCTGCGTGTCCGTCCCGGGTCGTCGACGACCCCCACGATCCACGTCACTAGTGTGCGGGTGTGGTCGACATCCTCGTCGCCGGGGCCGGGATCGGCGGCACGACCGTCGCCAGGCTCCTGGCCCGGGCCGGGCACCGGGTGACCCTCCTCGAGCGGGCCTCCGGCGGGGGCGCCCCCGGGGCCGGGCTCGTCCTCACCGACACGTCGTTGCGGACGCTCGCCGCGGCGGGGGTCGACGTCCGGCCGGCGGCCCGCGCCCTGCCCGTCCTGCAGCTGACCGGCCCCGACGGGCGCGGTCGCGGTGGCGTCCGTGGACGGTCCGCGCTCACGCGTCCGGACCTCGCGGCCCACCTGACCGAGGGCCTCGACGGTCTGGTCGACGTCCGGCTCGGCGAAGCCCTGACCGGACTGCACCCCGAGGGCTCCGGGGTCGTCTGCGTCTCCGGTCCGGAGGGGGCCCGGCGCGAGCACCGGGTCGACCTGGTCGTCGGGGCCGACGGTCTGCGCTCGACCGTCCGGAGGACCGTCGACCCGACCGTCCCCCTGCGGTCCGCCGGGCAGGTGTGCTGGCGCGGGATCGTCCACCACGAGTTCGGGGACCGGGCCAGCGAACTCTGGACGGGCCGCGACCGCGTCGGGATCGTGCCGCTGACGGCCGGACGCAGCTACGTCTTCGTGGTCCGACCGGTCGACCCGGGACCGCCGGACCTGAGCCCGGTGCCCGGGGTACCCGGCCGGGAGGCGGCCGCCGTCCGTGCGCTGCAGGCGCTCCCCCCGGCGGAGCTGCTGCGGCACGACCTGCTCGAGCTTGACCGACCGGTCTGGGGAACGGGACGGGTCCTGCTCCTGGGGGACGCCGCGCACGCCATGACCCCGAACACCGGGCTGGGTGCGGCCTTCGCGATCGAGGACGCCGTGGCCCTCGTCCGGTCGCTCGCGGACGGTCTCGACGGCGTGACCCGCCGGTACCGCTCCGCCCGGCATCGCCGCGTGCGGACGGTCCAGCTCGTCTCCCGGGCCGCCGGGCGCCTCGCCCACAGCCCCCACCCCGCCGCCCGTCGCGTCCGCCGGTCCCTCGGGCTGCAGGTACCGGGGCGCTGACCGGCCCACCCCGGGAACGCGCGGCGCCCCGCCCTCCGGTCGGAGGACGGGGCGCCGTCGTGCAGGGGACCTACGGTCAGCGGGTGCCCTTCGCGGCGTACTCGGACACCGCGTCGATGTTGGTGGAGTCGATGAACGCCGGACCAGTGTTGACGGCCTGGCCACCACCGATGGTGTTGGCGTTGGTCAGGTACAGCCACGCCGAGTCGATGGCCTCGTAACCCTGCAGGTAGGGCTGCTGGTCGATCGCCCACTCGACCTTCTTGTCCTTGATGGCCTGGACGAGCTCGCCCGAGGTGTCGAAGGTGGCGATCTTGGCGCTGCTGCCCGCGGTGTCCTTGGCCTGCACGGCGATCAGGCCGAACTGGGCGCCCAGGGTCATCACGTGGTCGATGGAGGGGTCCTCCTGCAGCTTGGCCGTGATGGTGGTCTCGCTGGCCGAGGAGTCCGTGCCGTTGATGTAGATGCGCTCGACGGTGCCGGCGGAGCCGAGGCCCTTGGTCACGCCGTCGCAGCGCGCCTCGAGCTGGCTCTGACCCTGGGCCTGGATGACGCAGAGGACCTTCTTGGCGCCGTCCTCGGCCAGACGCTCACCCGCGGCGGTCCCGGCGATGGTCTCGTCCTGACCGAAGTAGCCGATCATGCCGAGGTCCTTCCAGGTCCCGTACCCGGCGTTGAGGCCGATGATCGGGATGCCCGCGGCGGTGGCGTTGGCCAGCGCGCCCTGGATCGCGTCGGCGTTCGGCGCGGTCACGGCGATGGCGTCGACCTTGGCGTCGACCGCGTTCTGGATGAGCGTCGCCTGCTGGGTGGCGTCGTCGTTGTTGGTGTACTGCAGGTCGATGTTGTCCTTGTCCGCCGCGGCCTGGGCACCCTTGCGGATGATGTCCCAGAACGTGTCGCCGGCGGCGGCGTGGGTGATGAGGGCGACCTTGTACTCGGGGGTGCTGACGCCACCACCGGTGTTGCCTCCGTCGCCACCGGTGTCCTCGGCCCCACCGGTGCTGCTGCAGCCGGCGATGCCGAGGGCGAGAACGCCGAACAGAGCGGCCGTGACCCGGACGCGTCCGCGGTTCTTGAACATTGCGTGTCCCATCCTCTTCGACAGGTGCTGCCCACGACGGGCAGCGACTCTGGGTCGGCCGGGTCCTACCGGCCCTGCTTCCGCGATCCCCCGGGAGGGGGTGCGGTCGTTCGTGGTGGGGCCGGCCCGTTCAGGCGGGCCGGGCCCCGAGTGCGATCTCGACGCGTTCCCCGGTCTGCTGGGCCCGGACCCCGGCCGCGCACACGGCCGCGGCCGCGTACCCGTCCCAGACCCCGGGACCGTCGATCGTGCCGGCGCGCACGGCGTCCACCCACCGCTGCACCTGCACGTCGTAGGCCGACTCGAACCGCTCCTTGAAGTCGGCCGGGATGCGCCCGCCCCACCCTGCGGTCGTCTGCGTGACCATCCCGACCCCGAGACCGGTCCTCGCGGTGCCGCGCTCGGCGACGAGTTCCGTGCGGACCTCGTAGCCGATCGTGGTGTTCACGAAGATCTCGACGTCGACCAGGATCCCGCTCTCGGTCTCCAGGATGACGAACTGCGGATCGAGCAGGCCCTCCGGTGCGGCCGAGGTGGACCGCGGGGCGAGCACCCGGACGGCGACGATCTCCTCGCCGGTCAGGTAACGCACGATGTCCACCTCGTGCACGACCGAGTCCAGCACGAGCATCGCCGAGTTGAAGTTCGGCGGGGTGCTCGCGTTGCGGTGGACGCAGTGCAGGAACAGTGGCCGGCCCAGCTCCGCCGAGGCGATGAGTCCGCGCAGCTGCACGTACTCGGCGTCGAACCGACGCATGAACCCGACCTGCACCAGCTGCCGGCCCAGCGCCGCCTCGGCCTCGACGATGCGCCGCGAGCTCTCCGGTGACGTCGTCAGCGGCTTCTCGCAGAGCACCGGCTTGCCGGCCGCCAACGCGGCGAGCACCAGTTCCTCGTGGGTGAACCCCGGGGTGGCGATGACGAGGGCGTCGACCTCGGGGTCGGCCACGGCCGCCATCGGGTCGTGGATCGCCCGGACGCCGAACTCGGCGGCCACCGCGTCCGTCCGCGCCGCGTCCACGTCGCTGACGGCGACGAGCTCGGCCCGGTTGATGACCGAGGCCAGTCGACGGGCGTGGTCCTGCCCCATCATCCCGACCCCGAGCACCGCGACCCGCAGCGCGGGAGCGGCGGAGGAACTGGTGCTCATCCGGTCACTTGTCCTGCGCGGCGAGGACGGCGGCCGGTTCCGGCGTCTCCTGGATGTTGTTCAGCTCGTGGCTCAGGGCCTCGAGCTCCGCACCGCCCGCCATCTCGTTGGTGAGCCGGTCGAGGGTGATGTCGGCCCGGGTGGAGTCCAGGGAGACGTTGCCGCGGTTGAGGATCGTGAAGTGGTTGCCGACGAGGTAGGCGTGGTGCGGGTTGTGGGTGATGAAGATGACCCCGAGGCCCGCGTCGCGCGCCTTGGCGACGTACTTCAGCACCACGCCCGACTGCTTGACCCCGAGCGCCGCGGTCGGCTCGTCGAGGATGAGCACCTTGGCCCCGAAGTAGATTGCCCGGGCGATCGCGATGCACTGCCGCTGCCCACCGGAGAGCGCACCCACCGGACGGTCCAGGTCGGGGACCGAGATCCCCATCTTGGCGAGCTCCTCGCCGGTGATCTCCATCATCCGCTTGACGTCGAGCCGCTTGAACGGACCGAACCCGCGGGTGATCTCCTGGCCCAGGAAGAAGTTGCGCCAGATGGACATCAGCGGGACGAGCGCGAGGTCCTGGTACACCGTGGCGATCCCGCGGGCCAGCGACTCGCGCGGGGAGCTGAAGTGCACCTCCTCGCCGTTGACCGTGAAGGTCCCGTCGGAGTGCGAGTGCAACCCGGCGATGATCTTGATCAGCGTCGACTTGCCGGCGCCGTTGTCCCCCAGGACGCAGGTGATCTCGCCCTGGCGCACCGACAGCGTCACCCCGCGCAGGGCGTGGACGTTGCCGTAGCGCTTGCCCACGTCGTCCAGGCGCAGGATCTCCTGGTTCGGGGTGGTGGAGTTCGTCGTTCCGAGCATGCCCATGTCGACCATGTCATTCACCTCTTCGCAGCCTGGTTCTTGACGACAAGGTTCACGACGGTGGCGATGACGAGCATCGCGCCCAGGAACAGCAGGTTCCAGTCCGCGTTCCACCCGGCGTAGACGATGCCGTTGGTGACGACGCCGTAGATGAGGGCGCCGATCGCGGCCCCGATCGCCGAGCCGTACCCACCGGTCATCAGGCAGCCGCCGACGACCGCGGCGACGATGTAGAGCAGCTCGTTGCCGACCCCGTTGCCCGACTGGACGTTGGCGAAGGCGAAGAGGTTGTGCATCCCCAGCAGCCAGGCGGTGAACCCGACGCCCATGAAGAGGCCGATCTTGGTCCATTTCACCGGCACACCGACGGCGCGGGCCGCGGCCGGGTCGCCGCCGGAGGCGAAGATCCAGTTGCCGACCCGGGTCCGCAGCAGGATCCAGGTCGCCAGGATCACCAGGACCAGCCAGAAGATGATCGGGACGCGGACCCCGTTGCCGATCGGCAGCACGAAGTTGAAGAACGCCCGGGCCGAGTCGTACCCGGCCATGTCCGAGATGGGCGGGGAGGAGACGCCACCCGAGAGGACCTTGGTGACGCCGAGGTTCAGACCGGTCAGCATGAAGAACGTGCCCAGGGTGATGATGAAGCTGGGCAACCCGGTGCGGGAGAACAGCCACCCGTTGAAGAAGCCGACCGCGAGGGCCAGCGCCAGGGCCAGCAGGACACCCACCCAGATGTTCAGGTGGAGCTGGTAGGCGGTCGTCGCCGCGGTCAGCGAGGCGGTGGTGACCGCGACACCTGCGGAGAGGTCGAACTCGCCGCCGATCATCAGCAGCGCGACGCTCACCGCCATGATCCCGATGGTCGAGCTGGAGTAGAGGGTGGTCAGCAGGCTGGAGCTGCCCCGCATGACCGGAGCCACGCTGAGGAACAGCACGAACAGCGCGATCGCCCCGATGAGCGAGCCGATCTCCGGGCGGGACAGGATCACCGACAGGATGGGGCGGGTGGTGACACGGTCGTCGGCACTGGTGGCCGCGGTCCCCGCGTGGGTCGTCGCCGGCGGTTTCCCGCTGGGCGTGGCGGACGGCGTCTGCACACTCACAGGGCCACCGCCGGGAACGTCGGGCGAATCGTCATCGACTCGATCCTTTCTCATGGGTCCGGGCTCGCCGGGACCCTGCCAGAAGGCCGGTTCTGATCCTCCGGGCCGATCGGGTTCGGGGGTGGGCGGGTGGGACCCGACCGCTCCCCGGCGCCGCAGCCGGGTGTTGCGAACAGCCTGCCTCGTGACCCGGACCACGTCAAGCAATTGTCTGGACATACTCACCTCTTCGACCCCTCAGAACCGGCCGGGTGAGGCAGAAGCCCAGGTCAGAGCGTCGGCCGTTACATGATTGTTAGTTCACGAGGTGCTCCCCAGACGCCGAAGCACCCGCCCGGACGAGCCGGACGGGTGCGTCGGAGGACTGCTTCGGGGACGGTCCCTGACGTCAGACGAGGGGTCGCTGACGGGACTTGTGCTGCTCGTAGGTGGTCCGCGCACTCGTGGTGGACTCCACGTGCGACACCTCCGACACCGGCACGTCCCACCAGCCGCCCCCGTCGGGCGCCTCGGAGTAGAGGTCGGTCTCCACGTGCACCACCGTGGAGTCCGGGGCGGCCTTGGCCTCCTGCAGCGCGGCCACGAGCTCCTTCCGGGTCTCCACCCGGACCACGCGCACACCGAGGCTGGCGGCGTTGGCGGCCAGGTCCACCGGGAGCTTGTCGCCGTCCAGACGGCCCGACTCCGCGTTGCGGTGGCGGTAGCGCGTGCCCAGTCGCTGCGAGCCCAGCGACTCCGACAGGGCCCCGATGGAGGCGAACCCGTGGTTCTGCAGGAGCACCACGATGATCTTGACGTCCTCCTGGACCGCGGTGACCAGTTCGGTCGGCATCATCAGGTAGGACCCGTCGCCGATGGTCACGAAGACGTCCCGGTCGGGGGCGGCCATCTTGATGCCGATGCCCCCGGGGATCTCGTAGCCCATGCAGGAGTAGCCGTACTCGACGTGGTAACCCTTCGGGTCCCGGGTCCGCCACATGCAGTGCAGGTCGCCCGGCAGCGACCCGGCGGCGCAGACCACGACGTCGCGGGCGTCCGCGACCTCGTCGACGGCTCCCAGCACCTCGGCCTGGGCCAGCAACCCGGTCTGCTCGCCGATTCCGGAGTTGTAGAACTTCTCGACCACGGCGTCCCACTCGCGGTTCAGCCGGGCCGCCCGGTCGCGGTACTCCTGGGGCATCGAGAAGCCCTGCAGGGCAGCGGTCAACGCCGCCAACGCCTCGCGGGCATCGGCCTGCACGGGGACACCGGCGTGCTTGACGGCGTCGAGCGAGGCCACGTTGATGTTGACGAACCGGACGTCGGGGTTCTGGAACGCGGTGCGCGAGGCGGTCGTGAAGTCGGAGTAGCGCGTGCCGATCCCGATGACGACGTCCGCCTCGGCGGCGATCACGTTGGCCGCGGTCGTCCCGGTGGACCCGATCGCCCCCAGGCAGAGCGGGTGGTCGTAGGGCAGCGTCCCCTTGCCGGCCTGGGACTGGCCCACGGGGATGCCGGTGGCCTCGACGAACTCCTTGAGCGCCGCGTCGGCGCGGGAGTAGGTGACCCCGCCGCCGGCCACGACCAGGGGCGTCTTCGCCGAACGGATGAGTTCCACGGCCTCGGCGATCGCGGCCCTCTCCGGCACCGGTCGCGCGATGCGCCAGGTGCGCTCGGCGAACAGCTCCACCGGGAAGTCGAAGGCCTCGGCCTGCACGTCCTGGGGCAGGGCGATGGTCGCCGCCCCCGTCTGGGCCGGGTCGGTGAGGACCCGCATCGCCCCCAGCAGCGCCGACGGCAGCTGCTCGGCCCGCCACACCCGGTCGAAGAACCGCGACAGCGGACGGAAGGCGTCGTTCACCGACACGTCGTAGCCGTAGTCCTGCTCCAGCTCCTGCAGCACCGGGGAGGAGACCCGGGTGGCGAAGATGTCGCTCGGCAGCAGCAGCACCGGGATGCGGTTGATCGTGGCCAGGGCCGCACCGGTGAGCATGTTGGAGGAACCCGGGCCCACGGACGCCGTGACGGCCAGGGTCTGCAACCGGTCGGCCTGCCGCGCGTACCCGACCGCGGTGTGCACCATGGCCTGCTCGTTGCGACCGGTGATGTAGGGCAGCGCGGCCGGCGGGGTCCACCCGTCGCCCACCTCGGCCCCGAGCTCCGCCTCCAGGAGCGCCTGACCGATTCCGGCCACGTTCCCGTGGCCGAAGATGCCGAGGACACCGCCGAAGAACGGCTGCCGTTCCCCGTCGCGCTCGCTGAACTGCGCCGAGAGGAACCGGACGACGGCCTGCGAGACCGTCAGCCGGACGGTCCGCTGGGCGGGGTTGGGGATGGCACTCATGCGATCGGCTCCGATCGGGTCAGACCGTGGACGGCGGTTCTCAGGCGGTGGGCTCGGGGGCGGAGTAGAAGGGCAGGCGCGGGTCGACGGACTGCTCCTCCCAGGTGCTGCGGACCCACCCGTGGGCGGGGTCGTCGCAGATCTTCCAGGCCCGCTCCGCCTCGGGGCCGGCCATGACGTTGAGGTAGTACATGTCGTAGGCCGGCGAGGCGATCGAGGGGCCGTGCCATCCGTGCGGGATCAGGATCGCGTCCCCGGAGGAGACCTCCTCCAGGACGTCGATCGGGCGCTCCTGCTCCCCGTAGACCCGCTGGTACCCGACGCCGCCCGGGACGAGGGGGGTGCCCTCGGGCGCCCGGGCCCGGAACTCGAAGTAGTAGACCTCTTCGAGGTCCGACTCGACCTCGCTGGTGCGGTCGTGGCGGTGCGGCGGGTAGCTCGACCAGTTCCCGCCGGGGGTGATGACCTCGCAGGCGATGAGCTTGTCGGTCTCGAAGGCGGCCGGGGTCGCGAAGTTGTTCACCTGGCGGCTGCACTGCCCCGCCCCGCGCAGCTCCACCGGGACCCCGGCGGCCGGCCCGTAGCGGAACGGCAGTCGCCGGGTGGCCCGCGCCGCCGGGAAGGAGAGCGTGGCCCCCTCGCGGCTGCGGACGGTCAGGGTCGAGTCACGACCCACGTAGGCGAAGTCGCTGACCCCGTCGAACACCGAGGTCCGCCCGGTCAGGGCGAACGTCTCACCCTCGACCTCGACCTCGGCCGCCCCCTGCAGGGGCAGCACGATCAGCTCGTCCTCCCCCGTCGCGAAGGTGTGCGAGCCGCCGGCCGGAAGGGTCAGGACGCGCAGCGACGAGAACCCCCACCCCGCCGACTCCGGGGTCACCACCAGGTCGAAACCCTCCCCGGCGGCGCTGCCGGCCGGGACGTACAACTGTTCCGCCACGGCGGATCTCCTCATGGGTCGACGGTGCAGCAGGTGGTTCAGCGGACGAGGGACACCGCGGTGCGCACGGCCCCGGCCACGTCGTCGTCCGGCGGGTAGAGCAGCGTACGACCCACGACGAGGCCGCGGACCGCGGGCAGGGCCAGGGCCTTGCTCCACGTCGCGAACGTCTCCTCGGGCGAGGTGGTCGGGTCGCCACCGAGCAGCAGCGTCGGCAGCGTGGTCGACTCCATGACCCGCTCCATGTCGTCCACCACCGGGATCTTCAGCCAGGTGTAGGCCGTGGTCCGACCGAGCGCCTGGGCCACGTTGATCGACTTGATGACGCCCTCGGGGCTGAGGTCGTGGCTGACCCGGCCGTCGCGGCCGCGCGAGGACCAGAACGGTTCGATCATCGCCATGAGGCGGCGCTCGGCCAGTTCGCTGATGGCGTCGGCCGACGCGGTGAGCGTCGGCAGGGTCCCGTCGTCGTCCAGCGCGATGCGCGTCAGGAACTTCCCGCCGTCGAGGTGGGACTCGGCGATGGAGCGCGCGTCGTAACCGGTGAACCGGTCGTCGAGCTCGAAGCTCGCGCCCTGCAGCCCACCGCGGTTCATCGACCCGATCACGACCTTGTCGTCGAGCGCGCCGAGGAGGGCCAGGTCCTCGATGATGTCGGCGCTGCCCAGCAGCCCGTCCACGCCGGGGACGGCCAGGGCGGTCTGCAGACGGTCCAGCAGCTCGACCCGACTGGCCATCGCCATGGGGCGGTTGCCCACCCCGTTCGCCCCGCGGGCCGGGTGGTCGGCGGCCACGAGCATGAGGCGGCCGTCCTGGCCGAGCAGCTCGCGGCGGCGACGGGCCCCGAGGGCCTCGGCGACGAGTTCGGGCCGACGGGCCCGGATCTCGGAGACGGCGGCGTAGTCCGCCGCCGGCAGGGACGTCTCAACCACGGGACGCGACCTCCTCGAGCAGGGCCTCGACCTCGTCGGTCGTCGGCATGGCGGTGGAGCACTCGCGGCGGGTGGCGACGATCGCCCCGGCCGCGTTGGCGAAACGGAGGATGGTCTCCAGGTCCCAGCCGGACAGCAGCCCGTGGCAGAGGGCGCCACCGAAACCGTCCCCGGCGCCCAGGCCGTTGATGACCGAGACGGGCGTGGGCGGGACCTCGACCACGGTGTCGCGGGTCATCCCCAGGACGCCCTTGGGCCCCTGCTTGACGATCGCGATCTCGACGCCGGCGTCGAGCAGCGCCTCGGCGGCCCGGCGGGGTTCGGTCTCGCCGACGGCGATCTCGCACTCCTCCTTGTTGCCGACGGCGACGGTCACCTGGGGCAGCACGCGGCGCACCTCGGCGGTCGCGGTGGCCGGGTCCGACCAGAACATCGGCCGGTAGTCGAGGTCGAGGACCGTGAGCGGGCGGCGGGCCCGGGCCTCGAGCGCCGTGTGGTGGGCGCTGCGGCTGGGTTCCTCGGACAGCCCGGTGACGGTGGACCAGAACACCCCGGCGTCGCGGATGGCGTCCAGGTCCAGCTCGTCGGCCCGGATCTGCAGGTCCGGCGCGGAGGGCAACCGGTAGAAGAGCAGCGGGAAGTGGTCCGGCGGGTACATCTCGCAGAAGGCGAGGGGGGTGTTGAGGCCCTCGACGCCGCTCACGAACTCGTCCGAGACGTTGAACTCCTTGAGCGCCTTGTGCACGAAGGTGCCGAAGGCGTCGTTGCCCGTCCGGGTGATCACGGCCGACGAGCGCCCGTGCCGGGCGGCGGCGACGGCGACGTTGGTCGCGCTCCCCCCGAGGTACTTGCCGAAGGTCTCGACGTCTTCGAGACCGACGTTGTCCTGCAACGGGTACAGGTCGACACCGACCCTGCCCATCGTCACCACGTCGAACGCGGCTCGGGTATCCACGAAAGTCCTCCTGGGTCGTCGCGACCGGGCACGGGGTCCCGGCCGCGTCGGCGCGGAACGTGGTCGAGACTGCCCCCGATCCGGGCGTGTGTCAAGAGTATGTCAGGACAAATAGCCATACTGACGTGAGCACGTCGAGTGGGTACGATGAGGGCTCGGCACCGCACCGTCGCGACGCCACCCCCTGAGAATCCGGAGCCTCTCGTGAGCGACCTCTTCGTGGATCTGGACCGCTCCAGCCCCGTGCCCCTGTACTTCCAGGTCGCCCGGCAGATCGAGGTCGCCATCGAGGAGGGCAAGCTACCCCCGGGCTCGCGCCTGGACAACGAGATCCACCTGGCCGACCGCCTGGGCCTGTCCCGCCCGACCATGCGCCGCGCCATCCAGTCCCTGGTCGACAAGGGGTTGCTGGTGCGCAAGCGCGGCGTCGGGACGCAGGTCGTGCACGGCCAGGTGACCCGGCCCGTCGAGCTGACCAGCCTGCACGACGACCTCTCCAGCCACGGCCAGGCCCCGACCACGCGCGTCCTGCAGCACGAGGTCCTCAGCGCCAGCGACGAGGTCGCGGCCGTGCTGGCCCTCTCGGCGGGCGCCCGCGTGCTGCACGTGCGCCGGTTGCGCTACTCCCAGGACGAGCCGCTGGCCATCATGGAGAACTGGCTGCCGGAACCCTTCGTGGACATCACCGCCGAGCAGCTGGAGGAGCGCGGGCTCTACCAGATGCTCCGCTCGCGGGGGGTCGGGATGCGGGTGGCCCGCCAGCGCATCGGCGCCCGGCGCGGCACCGCCGAGGAGTGCACCCTGCTGGGTGAACGGCGGGCCTCCCCCCTGCTGACCGCCGAGCGCACCACCCACGACGACTCGGGCCGGGTCGTCGAGTTCGGCCGGCACGTCTACCGGGCCAGCCACTACGCCTTCGAGGTCACCCTCGTCGATCGCTGAGCGGCTCCGCCGCGCAGCCCTGCCCTCCCCATCGGAACCGGACACCCGAGGAACGACCCATGACCCTGCCCAGCCCCACCCCGCTGCGCTTCGCCCTGCTCGGCACCGGCCGGATCGGCCAGGTCCACGCGGCGAGCGTCGCCGCCTCGCCCGACGCCGTCCTGCAGGTGGCGTGCGACACCTTCGTCGAGGGTGCCGAACGGACCGTCGGCGTCTACGGCGGGCGGGCCACCTCCGACCCGTTGGCCGCCATCGCCGCCGACGACGTGGACGCGGTCATCGTCGCCTCCCCGACCCCCACCCACGTCGACCTCATCGAGGCGTGCGTCGAGGCCGGCGTCCCGGTGCTCTGCGAGAAGCCGATCGACCTCGACATCACGCGCGTCGACGCGGTGCGCGACAAGGTCCGGGCCTCCTCCACCCCGGTCGTCCTGGGTTTCAACCGCCGTTTCGACCCGCACTTCGCCGCGCTGCGCGCCCGGGTGCGGGCCGGTGAGATCGGTCGCCTGGAGCACCTGGCCATCACCAGCCGCGACCCCGAGCCCGCCCCCGGTGAGTACATCGCCGTGTCCGGCGGCATCTTCCGGGACATGACCATCCACGACTTCGACATGGCCCGGGCCTTCCTGCCCGACATCGTCGAGGTCACCGCGGTCGGGTTCTCGCAGTTCTCCGACGTCATCAAGAGCCACGGCGACTACGACGCGGCGGTCGTGACCATGCGCGCGGCCGGCGGCGAGTCGGTCGTCATCACCAACTCCCGGCACAGCGCCTACGGTTACGACCAGCGGCTGGAGGCCTTCGGACCCGACGGTCTGCTCCAGGTGGACAACGTCGCCGACGACATCGTCCGTGCCTCGACCCAGACCCTGGCCAGCGCCGGGTCGCCGTTCCAGCGGTTCTTCCTCGAGCGCTACAAGGCCGCGTACTCGCTGGAACTGGCCGCCTTCGTCGCCACCGTCCGCGGCGAGGACGCGGGTTCCCCGGACTTCGAGGACGGACGCGCCGCGCTGCTGCTGGCCGATGCCGCGACCCGCTCGGCGGCCGAGGGTCGTGCGATCGCGGTCGACCTGTCCTGAGGGACCCCCGGACGTGACCGGCGTCGTGGTCGTCCCGGCCACCCCGCTCCAGGGCGAGGTGGTGGGACGGCTGCTGCGCCGGTTCGACGACGAGTTCGACACCCCGGGCCCGACGGCCGCGGAGTTCGGCCGTCGGTTCGGTGTCCTGCTGGAGCGGGACGACGTGCTCGTCCTGCTGGCCACCGGACCGGCCGATCCTCAAGGTCCGGACGGCCGCGACGACCCGCACGGTTTCGCGTTCCTGACCTTCCGGCCCACGCCCTACTCCGACGGGCCGATCGCCCAGCTGGAGGAACTGTGGGTGGCCCCGGACCGGCGCGGGGCCGGTTCCGGTTCCGCGCTGCTGGTCCGGGCCGTCGAGGAGTTGCGCCGACGGGGTGGGCCGGAGATGCAGATCAACGTCGACGAGGTCGACGTGGACGCCCGACGCTTCTACGAGAGGCACGGTTTCGTGAACGTCGAGGCCGGACGGACCGACCGGATGCTCTGCTACGTCGGGGAGTTCTGAACCCCGCCCGGACCGGCGACCGCCACGGCCCCCTCGCGGCGCGGGTCGGCGGCCGCACCGATCCTCCCGTCGGGACCGCGGCGCGCCGCGGCGACGCCGCCGAAGAACATCGAGTGCGGGGCGTGCCGCCGGACCGGCAGACCGTCGGCGTCCTCGGGAGCCAGGCTCACGTCGGCCTCCGCCTCCAGGAACTGCGGGGTTCCGTCCTCGGTGCAGGTCACGTGCACCCGGGGGCGGCCGATCGCGGCGTCGAGGTCGGCCCCGGACCCCAGGGCCAGCAACGTCTGGAAGACCGCCGTGGCGATCCGGTCGGCGCCCGGGCTGCCGATCGCCAGGACGGTCCCGTCCGCGCGCCGCCCGACCGTCGGGGTCATGTTCGAGACCAGGCGTTCCCCCGGGGCGAGCGCGTGCACCCCGCGCCGGTTCAGTTCCCGCTCGCCCAGGCAGTTGTTCAACCAGATCCCGGTGCCGGGCACGGCGAGTCCGCAGCCGTAGCCGCTGGAGGCGGTGACCGCGCAGGCCGTCCCGTCGCTGTCCACCGCCGACACGTGAACGGTCGAGGGCGAGGTGTGCAGCCACTCCGGGCCGTGCGCGGCGATGTCGTCGATGAGGGCCTGCGCGGCCGCGGTCCGGTCCCGGGCGAGGTCCAGCTCGGGGATCCGCCGGGCCAGGACGGCCCGTTCGACCGCGACGAGGTCCCGGTCGTCCCAGCCGGCGTCCCGGTCCACCCCGTCGGCCAGCAGCAGCATCGCCGCGAGCATGGTCCCGCCCACCGAGGGCGGGGGGTTCGTCGCCCACTCCCACCCCCCGGTGCGGATGCGCAGGGCGGGCCGGAGGACCGGCGTGTACGCGCTCAGGTCCTCCAGGGTCAGGATCCCGCCGCCGGCCCGCAGCCCCTCGACCAGCCGGACGGCCACCTCCCCCTCGTGCAGGACCCGGGACCCCTCCCGGGCCACCTCGTCCAGGAAGTCCCCCAGCTCCGGCAGGCGCAGCCGGTCGCCGGCGGCCGCCGGCCCGTCCTCCCCCGTGAGGACCGCGCGGACCGCCGGGTCGCGCTCGAAGATCGACTCCCGGGCGTGCCCGAGGTAGTAGTCGGCCGCCCGCCCGAAGGTGAACCCCTCGCGGGCGATGCGGGCCGCGGGGCGCAGGACGGACGCGAACGGGAGCCGCCCGAAGCGGTGCGAGGCGAGCTCCAGGGCCCGCAGCGTCCCCGGGGTCGCGACCGAACCGGGGCCGACCTCGGTGCGGGTGTCCCCGTAACCGGGCAGGTGCACGGGATCGAGACCGTGCCCGAACGCCTCGGGCGGCAGGCCGAGCCCCGGCATGGCCACGGAGCCGTCGACGGTGACGGGCTCGATGCCCGGGCCGGTCACGGTGACGAACGCGCCACCGCCCAGGGAGGCGATGCCGGGCTCGCTGACCAGCGCGGCCACGATGGCGGCGAGAGCGCAGTCGACGGCGTTGCCGCCCGCCTCGGCCAGCTCCTCGCCGGCCTCCGCGCTCGCGAGGTTCGGCCCGGCCACGGCGCACCCCGGCGCGACGAGGGGGACGTCCTCACCGGCGAGGGTCCGCACGACGGTCATGCGCGCCATGGTGGCACCGATGACGCGCGAGCACTCAGTCCGAGGTCGCGGCGAGGTGGGAGAACGCGGCCCGCACCTCGCTGGTGATGCGACCCATCGCCGCCTCCGCTCCCGCGGGGTCGCCCGCGGCGATGGCCCGGGCCACGGCCTCGTGGGCGTCCAACGCCTCGGGCACGGGCTGCGGCGGCATGAGTCCCAACCCGGTGCGCCCGGCGAGCACGGCGGCGACGGCGTCGGTGAGCGCGGCGAACATCTCGTTCCCCGAGGCCCGGAGCAGGCGGTCGTGGAACTCCTGGTCGAGGGCCAGGAACTCGTGCAGCCGCCCCGCCTCCCCCAGCGCGCGCATCTCCTGCGCGAGGGGGACGAAGGACGCGCGCACCTCCTCGCTCGCGCGGCGGGCGGCCCACCCCGCCGCGAACGGCTCGACCGCGGCCCGGAGCTCGGTCAACGACCGCAGCTGGGCCGCCCGACCGGGTCCGAGGAGCCGCCAGGTGATCACCGTGGGGTCGAGCACGTCCCAGTCCTGCACCGGCCGCACCAGGATGCCGACCCGGCGCTTGGAACTCACCAGACCCATCGCCTCGAGGGCTCGGACCACCTCGCGGGCAACGGTTCTGGACACCCCGAACCGCTCCTGCAGCGATTCCAGGGTCAACGCCGAACCGGGCGGGACGACACCGTCGACGATCTCCCGACCGAGCACCTCGGCGACGCCCGTGTGCAGCACGGGCGCGGGTTCGAGGTTCATCCCGCCGAGGCTACCGGCCCACCCGGGGCCGCCTCCGGACGGCAAAGGTCATCTCAATGCTTGTCAAAGATACTTCCTTTGTGTCACCCTCGACCCGACCGGGGCACCCGCCCCTCGACACGGCTGTCGGAACTCGGAGGGTCAGCGATGACGCACCACAGGGACCATTCACCGGACCACCTCGTCCTGATGGGGGTGGCCGGCTCGGGGAAGACCACGCTCGCCGGGGTCCTCGCCGAGCGCCTCGGCTGGACCGTCGCCGAGGCCGACGAGTTCCACCCCGCCGCCAACGTCGCCAAGATGGCGGCGGGCACCCCGCTCGACGACGACGACCGGGAACCCTGGCTCGCGTCGATCCGCACCTGGATGGACGACCGGCACGCGGCCGGGGACACGACCGTGCTGACCTGCTCGGCCCTGCGCCGGCGCTACCGCGACGCCCTGCGGCAGGCCGGCGGGCGCGTCGTCTTCGTGCACCTCTCCGGGTCGCGCGACCTCGTGGCCGAGCGGATGGCCGGGCGCACCGGGCACTTCATGCCGCCCGCGCTGCTGCCATCGCAGTTCTCGACGCTGGAACCGCTGGCGGACGACGAGGACGGTGCCACGCTCGACATCGGCGCCACCCCCGACGACCTGGCGACCGCGGTCCTCGACCGCTTCGCCCTCACCCCGACCCCGAGCAGGAGCACCCGGTGATCCCCACCCTGGCCCCCGCGGCCCTCGCGAGCGCCGACGTGGTCGCCCCGACGGCCGGGACCGGACAGCTCGTCGTCGCCGCCGTCCTCGGCATCGCGGCCATCGTCGTGCTCATCAGCTGGCTGAAGATCCACCCGTTCCTGGCCCTGACCCTCGGGTCGGTCACGATGGCGCTGGTCTCGGGACTGCCGCTGCTGGAGTCGTTCGACGCCTTCACCTCCGGTTTCGGCAAGACCATGTCCGGGGTCGGGCTGCTCGTCGCCCTCGGCGCCGTCATCGGGACGTTCCTCATCGCCTCGGGCGGGGCCGACGCGATCGTCGACTTCGTCCTGGCCCGCACCCCGACGCGGTGGCTGCCGTGGGCCCTGGCGCTCGTCGCGTTCGTCATCGGCATCCCGCTGTTCTTCGAGGTCGGGGTCGTCATCCTCATCCCCGTCGTGATGATCGCCGCGCGCCGCGCCCGGCTGCCCGTCATCGCCCTCGGCATCCCGGCGCTGGCCGGGCTCTCGGCCCTGCACGCCCTGGTCCCGCCGCACCCCGGCCCGCTCATCGCCATCGAGGCCCTCGGGGCGAACCTCGGCCTCACCCTCGGCCTGGGGCTGCTGGTCGCGATCCCGACCGTGATCGTGTCCGGTCCGCTGCTGGCGATCCCGATGCGCCGGTGGGTGCCGATCCCGGCGCCGGACACCTTCGACCGTGGCCCGGAGCTGGCCCCGGGAACGCGTCGGCCCGGGGTGGGGATCTCCCTCGTCGTCGTGCTGCTGCCCGTCGCCCTCATGCTCGCCCGCACCCTGGCGGAGACCCTCGGTTTCGAGGAGTCCGGGCTCGGGCAGGCCCTGGTGTTCGTCGGGACCCCCCTGGTGGCGCTGCTCATCACCACCCTGCTGGCCCTCGTCGTCCTCGGCTCGCAGCTGGGCCTGGACCGCTCCGCGATCGGCGACCGGGTCGGATCGTCGTTCGGCCCGATCGCCGGGATCCTGCTCATCGTCGGGGCGGGTGGCGGGTTCAAGGAGACCCTGGTGCTCTCCGGCATCGGTGACGTGATCGCCGACGGCATCACGCAGGCCGGCATCCCGACCCTCGTCGCCGGATGGCTGGTCGCGGTCCTCATCCGCCTGGCCACCGGTTCCGCGACCGTGGCCACGACGACCGCGGCGGGGATCATGGTCCCGCTGGCCGGCGGCCTGACCGACACCCACACCGCGCTGCTGGTCCTGGCGATCGGGGCCGGGTCGGTGTTCCTGTCCCACGTGAACGACGCGGGGTTCTGGTTGGTCAAAGAGTTCTTCGGGATGACCGTGGGGCAGACGTTCAAGACGTGGTCGCTGATGGAGACCGTCCTGTCCGTGGTCTCGCTGGTCTGCGTCCTGCTGCTCTCGCTGGTGCTCTGACCCGGATCCCCGCCGCACGACGAACCCCCGCCGGATCCGAGGATCCGACGGGGGTTCGTCGTCGCTGCGGCCCGCTCAGTGGGCAAAGTGCCGCGGCAGGGTCGCGGTGTGCGCCGCGCGCAGCTCGTCCAGCGGCACCGAGAACAGCTCCTGGACCTCCAGCTGGGCCGGTCCCCCGGCCGCGTCGTCGGTGACCCCGATGCGGACGTGCGGCAGGCCGCGGGCGGTGCACATGTCGGTGAACCGCACCTCCTCCTCGCGCGGGACGCTGACGATCGCGCGGCCGGCCGACTCGGCGAACAGCGCGGTGAACACGTCGACGCCGTCACGGTCGCACAGCTCACCGAGCCACACCCGGGCACCGACACCGAAGCGCAGACCCGACTCGACCAGCCCCTGGGCCAGACCGCCGTCGGAGAGGTCGTGAGCGGCGTCGACCAGACCGTCGCGCGAACTCTGGACCAGGATGTCGGCCAGCAGCTTCTCGCGCTCCAGGTCCAGCTTCGGCGGGAGCCCGCCGAGGTGACCGTGCTCGGCCCAGGCCCACTCCGAGCCGCCGAACTCCTCGGCCGTGGTCCCGAGCAGGTAGATGTTCTGCCCGGACTCCCGCCATCCCGACGGGGTGCGCCGGGTGACGTCGTCCAGCACCCCGAGGACCCCGATGACCGGGGTGGGGAGCACCGCCGAGTCCAGACCGCGGTCACCCGTCTGGTTGTAGAGGGAGACGTTGCCCCCGGTGACCGGGACCCCGAGCTGCTCGCAGGCCACGGCCAGGCCCTGGACGGCCTCGGCGAACTGCCACATGACCCCGGAGTCCTCGGGCGAGCCGAAGTTCAGGCAGTCGGTGACGGCGAGGGGTTTCGCCCCGGCCGCGGCCACGTTGCGGTACGCCTCGGCCAGGGAGAGCTGGGCCCCCGTGCGCGGGTCGAGCTTGGTGTAGCGACCGTTGCCGTCGAGGCTGAGCGCCACCCCCAGACCGGTCTCCTCGTCGACGCGGACCACGCCGGCGTCGTCCGGGGTGGCGAGCGCGGTGCCGCCCATGACGTAGCGGTCGTACTGGTCGGTGACCCACGCCCGCGAGCAGAGGTTCGGGCTCGCGACCATCCGCAGCAGGGTGGCGCGCAGGGCGTCGGCCCCGTCGGGTCGGGCCAGCCGCTGCGCGGTCGGGACGTCGGCCTGCAGGGCGTCCTGGGACTCCGGTCGGGCGAACGGGCGCTGGTAGACCGGGCCGTCGTGGGCCACCGTGCGCGGGGGGACGTCCACGACGGTCTCCCCGTGCCACTGCACGACGAGGTGCTCGCCGTCGGTGACCTCGCCGAGCACCGCGGTCTCGACGTCCCACTTGGCCGTCACCGCGAGGAACGCGTCGATGTTGGCCGGGGTGACGACCGCCATCATGCGTTCCTGCGACTCGCTCATGAGGATCTCCTCGGCCCGCAGCGAGGGGTCGCGCAACGGGACGCGGTCCAGGTGGACGAGCATCCCGCCGTCCCCGGCCGAGGCGAGTTCGCTGGTGGCGCAGGACAACCCGGCGCCGCCGAGGTCCTGGATCCCTTCGACGAGGCCCGCGTGGAACAGTTCCAGGCAGCACTCGATGAGGATCTTCTCCGCGAACGGGTCCCCCACCTGCACGGCCGGACGCTTGGTCGGGCCCTCGTCGTCGAACGTCTCGCTGGCCAGGACCGAGACCCCGCCGATGCCGTCGCCGCCGGTGCGGGCGCCGAACAGCACCACGAGGTTCCCCACCCCGCGGGCGTTGGCCAGGTGCAGGTCCTCGTGCTTGAGCGCGCCCACGCAGAGCGCGTTGACGAGCGGGTTGCCCTGGTAGGAGGGGTCGAACACGACCTCCCCGCCGATGTTGGGCAGGCCGATGCAGTTGCCGTACCCACCGACGCCGGACACCACGCCCGGGACCACACGGGCGGTGTCGGGGTGGTCGATCGCCCCGAAGCGCAACGAGTCCATGACCGCGATCGGACGCGCGCCCATCGCCATGATGTCGCGGATGATCCCGCCGACACCGGTCGCCGCCCCCTGGTAGGGCTCGATGTAGGAGGGGTGGTTGTGGCTCTCCACCTTGAAGGTGACGGCCCACCCGTTCCCGATGTCGACGACGCCGGCGTTCTCGCCGATGCCGACCATCAGGTGCTGCTTCATCTCCTCGGTGAGGTGGTTCCCGAACGTGCGCAGGTGGACCTTGGAACTCTTGTAGGAGCAGTGCTCGCTCCACATCACCGAGTACATCGCGAGTTCGGCGCCGGTCGGGCGGCGGCCGAGGATCTCGCGGATGCGCTGGTACTCGTCGGCCTTCAGGCCGAGCTCGGCCCAGGGCTGCTCCTGCTCGGGGGTCTGCACCGCCCGCTCGACGGTGTCGAGCGAGGTGGGGGTGGTCGTGCTCATCGGAGGGCCTCCAGTCCGGCGCTCAGCACGGAGGTGAACAGGCCGAGACCGTCCAGGCCGGGGCCGAACAGCTCCTCGACGGCGTGCTCCGGGTGGGGCATCAGCCCCACGACGTTCCCACGTTCGTTGGTGATGCCCGCGATGTCGCGCAGCGAGCCGTTGGGGTTGCCGTCGAGGTAGCGGAAGACGACGCGCCCCTCGCCCTCGAGGCGGTCGAGCGTCTCGGTGTCGGCGACGAAACCGCCCTCACCGTTCTTCAGCGGCACGACGATCTCGTCCCCCGCGGCGAACTGCGAGGTCCAGGCGGTCGACGCGTTCTCGACCCGCAACCGCTGGTCCTTGCAGACGAACTTCTGGTGGTCGTTGCGGACCAGGGCGCCGGGCAGCAGGTGCGACTCGCAGAGCACCTGGAACCCGTTGCAGATGCCGAGGACCGGCATCCCCCGCTCGGCGCCGGCGACGACCTCAATCATCACGGGGGCGAACCGGGCGATGGCGCCGCAGCGCAGGTAGTCGCCGTAGGAGAAGCCGCCGGGCAGGACGACCGCGTCGACCCCGTGCAGGTCGGCGTCGGCGTGCCAGAGGGCGACCGGCTCGGCCCCGGCCAGGCGCACCGCGCGGCGCGCGTCGCCGTCGTCGAGGGAACCCGGGAAGGTGACGACCCCGACCCTCACGCCTGGGCCTCGGCGGCCCGGACGGAGACGACGTCCTCGATCACGGGGTTGGACAGCAGCTTCTCGGCCGCGGCGCGGGCCTGGTCCAGCACCTCGGGGGTCACCTCCCCCTCGACCTCGAGCTCGAACCGCTTGCCCTGGCGGACGCCGACGAAGGCGTCGAAGCCCAGCCGCGGCAGGGCGCCGACGACGGCCTTGCCCTGGGGGTCGAGGATCTCGGGTTTCGGCATGACGTCGATGACGACGCGACCCATGCGCGGCGCTCCTTCGAAGAGGGGGGCGGGCGGGAGTTCCAGCAGGGTCAGGTTACCGGGCGCGGCCCGCCCCCCTGGACGTCAGCGGGCCTCGAGCTCCCCCAGCTCCTCGGCCCGGGCCGCGAGGCGCAGGACCCGCTCGCGTCCGGCCGCCCCCCGGCGCTCCAGCACGGCCTCGGCCAGCAGGCAGACGACGGTGTGGGCGGCGGCGTAGCTGTCGAAGGCCCCCACGCCGTCGACCGGGACCTCGAGGCGGTGGGTGACGGGCAGGCGCAGACGCCGCACCCCCGGGTCGGCGAGCAGCACGACGTCGGCCCCCGTGCCGGCGCACGCCCGGACCACCTCCCCGAACGCGGCCGGGCGGCGGCGGAAGCCCACCGTCAGGGCGACGTCGCCGGGACCGAGCGCGGCGAGCTCCTCGGCCAGGCTCTGCCCCGGCAGCGGCGCGAGCTGGACCCGGGGACGGGCCTGGACGAGCTGCTCCCGCAGGTGCAGGGCCACCGGGTAGGAGTTGCGGAAGCCCAGCACCAGGACGTCCCGGGCGTCGGCGACGACCGCCCCCACGGCCGCCAGCAGCTCCTCCGGCACGGCCTCGGCCGTCCGTCGCAGGTTGCGCTCCTCCGCGGCCCGGTGCCGGGCCCACAGCCCGTCCCGGCCGGACCGGGAACCGATCGGGACCCCCGAGGTGCGCAGGTCGCGCACGCTGGCCCGGGCCTCGGCGAAGGAGTCGAAGCCCAGCCGGCGGAAGAACCGGCTGACCGTCGCCTTGGAGGACCCCGACCCCGCGGCGAGCTCCGTGGTGGTGGTGGTGGCGAGCCCGAGCGGGTCCTGCAGCAGCAGGTCGGCGATGTGCCGTTCGGCCGGGCCGAGGTCGGCGTAGACCGCCTCGACGCGGCCGGGCAGCGACAGGTCGACCCTCACCATCAGGACCGCCGCCGGGCGACCTCGAGCACGGTGGTCTCGAAGGCGTCGAGGCCGCGGGCGACGTCCTCCAGGAGGACCGACTCCCCCGGATGGTGGCTGATCCCGTCGTGGCAGCGGACGAAGAGCATGCCGACGTCGGTGACCGCCGACAGCGCCATGGCGTCGTGACCCGCCCGGCTCCACAGGCGCAGCGGATCCGTGTCGCCGGTCGCCCGACCGATTCCCGTCTGCACGCTCTCCATCAGATCACCGGCGAAGAACGAGGCGTCGGCGCGGTGGGTCTCGGTCAGCTCGAACGTCATGTCGCGCTCGGCGCAGAACTGCCGGCCGTGCTCGAGCAGCCTGGCCAGGAGGTCGTCGCGGGTGCTGTCGAGCTCGGCCCTCGTGTCGAGGGTGAACTCCACCAGACCCGGGACGACGTTCACCGCGCCCGGGTAGGCCTGCAACCGGCCGACGGTGGCGATCCCCCCGGTCTCGACCGCGATCCGCTCGGCCGCGAGGACGATGTCGGCCGCCCCGACCAGTGCGTCGCGGCGCGAGGCGTACGGGGTCCCCCCGGCGTGCCGGGCCTCCCCCACCACCCGGCCCGTGAACCGCCGGGCCCCGGCGATGGACGTGACCAGCCCCAGCGGGCGGTCGGCGCGTTCCAGGTAGGGGCCCTGCTCGATGTGCAGCTCCAGGTAGCCCACCAGCTCCTCCGGACGGCGGGCGGCCTCGGCGATGCGCTCGGGGCGCAGACCGAACGACTCGTGGGCCTGGGCGACGCTGACCCCGGCCTCGTCGGTGCGCGACCAGAACTCCTCGCGCCAGAGCCCGGCCACCGCGAACGACCCCAGCAGCGCCGTCCCGAACCGGGCGCCCTCCTCGTCGCCGAAGGCCACGACCTCGAGCGCGAACGGCAGCGCAACTCCCCGGGACCGGATGCGCCGCACCACCTCGACGGCCGAGAGCACCCCCAGCATCCCGTCGTAGCGGCCTGCGTCGGACACCGTGTCCAGGTGCGAACCGAGCACCAGCGCCGGCAATCCCGGTTCCCGGCCCTCCAGCCGCCCCCACTGGTTCCCGGCCTGGTCGCGCCAGGTCCGCAGCCCCGCCTCGACCATCCACCGCGCCGCGAGCTGGTTCACCCGGTCGTGCTCGGGGGTGAGGTGGAACCGCTGCAGCGCCGTGGCGGAGGCGCTGACCCGGGCCAGGGCGTCGCACCGGTCCATGACCCGACGCGCGTCGACGAGCGTCTGCGCGGCAGGGGTCGCGCTCACCGGTAGACCTCCTGGGCCGCCGTCACCCCGCCACCCGGTTCCACCGCGACCCCGAACTGCCGCAGCACGCTCTCCAGCGCCGCGAGCGTGACGAGCACCGCGTCGCGGCGGGCGTTGTAGCCCATGGTGCCGATCCGCCAGACCTTGCCGGCCAGCGGGCCGAAGGAGGTACCGATCTCGATGTTCCACTCGTGCAGCAGGATGGACCGCACCGCCTCGCCGTCGATCCCCTCGGGGATCCGGACGGCCACGACGTTGTTCATCTTGTGCGCGACGTCGCCGAACACGGTCAGGCCCAGGGCCTGCACCCCGGCGAGCATGGCGGCCCCGTGCAGACGGTGACGTTCCACGGCGACGTCCACACCCTCCTCCAGCAGGAGCCGGGCGCACTCGCGCGCGCAGTAGAGCATGGTGGCCGCCTCGGTGTGGTGGTTGAGCCGCTTCTCCGACCAGTAGTCCATGACCATCGCCAGGTCGAAGTAGTTCGAGCGGATGCGGTCGGGGAGGTCCGCCTCGTCCTCGTCGGCGTCCGGGTCGGGACGCAGCCCCGCCTCGATGGCGCGCCGCCCGTCGATCACCGCGACCGCCGCGGGTGACAGCGTGATCGGAGAGCTTCCTGACGGCCCGCCGAGGCACTTCTGCAACCCCGCGGTGGCCGCGTCGACGCCCCAGGCGTCGACCTCGAAGGTGTTCCCGGCGATGGAGGCGGTGCAGTCGACGTAGAGCAGCGCGCCGTGGCGGTGGCAGACCTCCCCGATCCCCTCCAGCGGCTGGTTCATGGTCGTGGAGGTGTCGCCCTGGACCATAGCGACGACGGCCGGGCGGACCTCGCGCACGGCGTCCTCGATCTGCTCGGGCGTGAACACCTCGCCCCAGGGGACCTCGCGCACGTGGACCTCGGCCCCGCAGCGCTCGGCGATCTCGCGCAGCAGGTGCCCGAACCGACCGAACACGGGCACGAGCACCCGCTGGCCCGGCTTCACGAGGGACACCAGGGCCGCCTCGATCCCCGCGCGCGACGTCCCGTCCACCAGGAACGTCTGCCGGTTGTCCGTGCGGAACACCTCGCGGTAGAGGGCCATCGTCTCGTTCATCCAGCCCGTCATCACGGGGTCGTACTGGCCCACGAGCTGCGTCGACATCGCGGCCAGGACCCGGGGGTCGACCGTGATCGGCCCGGGGCCCATGAGCAGGCGCGGCGGCGGCGACAACGGGGCGAGGACGGACCGCTGATGAATCGACTGTTCCACGGCTTCATTCTATGCAACGATCGTTCCATCCGTGAAGCCCTCAGGCGTGGAGGTCCGCGAGTGCCCGTGCTGCAACCCCTCTCCATCCCCCTCGGCGCCCCCGTCGCCGGAGCCGCCTACGTCCCGGCCGGGCCGGGGACGGTGCGCTGGGGAGACCTGCCCGTGGGCACGGACACCCCGGTCCTGGAGGTCGACCCGGGCGCGAGCGTGCTCGTCGACACCGTCAGCCACGAGGGGATCCTCGAGGACCAGGGCCGCGACCCCGTCACCTTCTTCGCCGGGCACGGGTTCGGCGCCGCGGAGGTGCTCACCGACGCGGTGCGCGTCGCCCGCGACGTCGAGCACGACCCGGCCCGGGTCGGGCCGCACGTGGTGACCGGCCCCGTCGCGGTCCGCGGCGCCCGCCCCGGGGACGTCGTGAGCGTCACGGTCGAGGCGCTCGACCTCCGCACCGACTACGGGATCGTCTCCAACCGGCACGGCCGCGGGGCGTTGCCCGGGGAGTTCCCCCTCGACGGGGTGGGTCCGGTCTCCATCCTGGCCCGCGTCGACGGGGACCCGGTCGAGCTGCGCGGTTCCCTGCCGGCCCGGCCGGGCAGCGACGCCCGCGTCCGGTTCCCGCTGAATCCGTTCCTGGGTCTGGTCGGCGTCGCGACCCCGGGGCCCGGGCGGCAGCACTCCGTCCCACCGGGGGCGCACGGGGGCAACATCGACGTCTCCGTCCTCGGCATCGGGTCCACGCTGCACCTGCCCGTCCAGGTCGAGGGCGCCCTCGTCTACACCGGTGACCCGCACTTCGCCCAGGGCGACGGCGAGGTCGCGCTGACGGCGTTCGAGGCCCCGTTGCGGGCCCGGTTGCGCCTCGACCTCGTCCCGGCGGCGGCGGTGCGGCTGCGCGACCGGATCTGGGCGGAGACCCCGGAACTGCTGGTGCCCATCGGCCTGGACCCGGACCTCGACGAGGCGATGCGCCAGGCGGTCCGGACGGCGCTGGACCTGCTGCAGGACGCGGGGATGGAGCGGGCGCACGCCTACGCCTACCTCTCCGCGGCCGGGAACTTCGCCGTCTCCCAGGTGGTCGACCGCACGTGCGGGGTGCACGGACTCATCCGCAAGGCCGACCTGCACGAACTCCGAGGGGTGGGCTCGTGACCGACGCCGAACTGCTCCGCGCCGCGCACGAGTACGAGAACGCGTTGCGCGACAACGACCTCGCTGCCCTCGACACCTGGTTCGCCGACGGCCTCGCGACGGTGCGGGCGGAGGGGGGAACCGCCCTGGTGGGGCACGGGGAGATCTCGGACTACCGGGCCCGCCGGGGTGGGGCCCCGGTGCGCCACCTGCGCCGGGTCCACGTCCGCGAACCGGCCCCCGGGCACGCCGTCACCGTCTCGGAGACCGAACGCGTCGACGGCGGGTCCGGGTTGCAGACCCAGGTCTGGGAACGACGCGGCGAGGGATGGCGCATCATCGCGGCCCACGTCTCCGGGGCACCCGCGGCCCCCGTGCCGACCGTCGCCCCGGGACCGGACCGGGCGACGTGGCGGGAGCGCGGCCCCGACGGAGGGGCGCTGGTCCGCGGCTCCGGGCACGGCGAGCTCGCCGGGGTGCGCGTCGCGGTCAAGGATCTCGTGGACCTGACCGGCCACCGGGTCGGGGCCGGGGTCCCCGCCCACCTGGAGCGGGCGGTCCCGGCCACGCGCACCGCTCCCGCCCTGCGGGCCCTGCTCGACGCGGGGGCCGACGTGACGGGGATCGCGCAGACCGACGAGTTCGCGTTCTCCCTGATGGGGACGAACGCGCACTACGGGACGCCGGCGAACGTCGCGGCCCCCGGGCGGACGACCGGGGGTTCCACCAGCGGACCGGCCGCAGCCGTGGCGGTCGGGGCGGCCGACCTGGGGATCGGCACCGACACCGCCGGGTCGCTGCGGGTGCCGGGGTCGTTCTGCGGCCTCTACGCCTGGCGGCCGACCCACGGGGCGGTGGACGTCGAGGGGGTCCTCCCGCTCGCGCCGAGTTTCGACACGGTCGGCCTGCTCGCCGCCGAGCCCGCGGTCCTGCTGCGGGCGGGCCGGATCCTGCTGGGTGTCCCGGGGACCGTCGAGCGACCGCGGGCCCTGCTGCGCAGCGCGACCCTGTCCGGCCTCGCCGAACCGGCGACCGCGGTCGCGGTGGACGCGGCCCTGACCGCGTTGGCCGTGCAGACGGGACTTCCCCTGCTGGACGTCGTCGACCTGCCGGGGGGTGAATTCGGGACCGAAGAGGTGCAGGCCTGGACCGCCGCCTTCCGGACGGTGCAGGCCGCGGAAGCCTGGGCGGCCCACGGACGGTTCGTCGAGGAGAACCCGGGCGCGGTCTCCCCCGCGGTCGAGGCCCGGTTCCGCACTGGGGCCGGGACCGACCCGGTCGACGTCGACCTCGCTCGCGAGACGTTGCGGCGCAGCGCCTCACGACTCGCCGCGCTGCTCGCGCACGGATGGTTGACCCTGCCCAGCACCGCGGGTCCGGCGCCGCTCCTCGACGCCTCCCCGGCGCAGTGGGAGGCCGCCCGGGCGTCGACGCTCCCGTTGACCTCCCTCGCCTCGGGCGCCGGGGTCCCGGTGCTCGGGTTGCCGTGGGGTCGGGTGGGGGAACTCCCGGTCGGGTTGTCGGTGCTGGCCCCGGCCGGAGCCGACGCCGGCCTCCTGGACCTGCTCACGCGGGTGGCCCCCGAGGGTCGGCGGCACCGCGCGACCGAGGAGCGGCCGGGTCAGTCGGCCACGTAGGGGGTCTGGACCAGTCGGCCCTGCGCACACACGGGTCCGAAGTTCCACGGGATCGCGATCGGGGCGATCTGGTCGGGCGGGATGACCAGCAACGACGTGGGGACCGCCTCGCAGTCGCCGGTGGCGGGCTCCCCCACGGCGGTGTCCGCGGTGCGCGACCAGGTGATGCCCGAACGGGCCCGGTCCCCGGGGGCGAGCACCACCAGGACCGGGGAGTCGTCCGTCCGCTGCTGGCTGGACAGGATCGTCCCGCCGTCGCTGCGGCCGAGACTGACCCCGCCGAAACCGCGCACGGTGCAGGTGCGGGGCGAGATGTTGGTGAGGGTGATGGTCGCCGACCCGGCCGCCGCCCCCGCCGTCGCACCCGGGGCCAGGCCCGGGGCCAGGTCCTCGTCGACGCAGGCCACCGGTGCCCCAGCGGCGGACGAGGGCGGGGGTGACCCGGGGGCCGGGGTCGTCGCGGTCGAGGAGGTCGGCGGGGACGTCTGTGGGGACGTCTGTGGGGATGTCGAAGACGCGGGCGGGTTCGCCGGGGTCGAGGGGGTCGGGGGCCCGGACGTCGGCGAGGCGGGACCAGCCGTCGGGCTCGGCGGTTCCACGCCGACCCCGCCCTGGAACGAGCACGCGGCGAGCAGCAGCAGCACCGCGGACGTGACGGGAAGGGCGGGTCGGAGCCGGGGGCGCACGGCCTCATCCTGCCCCCGGGGGGATGATCGGGACGTGCCGACCATCCTGCTCGCCGACGACGAGACGGCGATCACCGACAACCTGGCGCCGCTGCTGTCCCGCGCGGGTTTCGACGTGGTCGTCGCCCACGACGGGGAGGAGGCGCTGGCCCGGGTCCGGGCCCGGCGCCCGGACCTCGTCGTGCTGGACGTGATGATGCCCCGCCTCGACGGCCGGGCCGTGCTGCGGACCCTGCGCCGGGAGAAGATCGAGACCCCGGTCATCCTGCTGACCCAGGTCGGCGAGTCCAGCGAGCGGGCGATGGCGCTGGAGGAGGGGGCCGACGACTACCTGAACAAACCCTTCGACCCGCAGGAACTCACCGCCCGCATCCGCGCGGTGCTGCGGCGGCAGGAGGGGACCGGAGGCGGGGGGCTCGGGCAGTCCTCACGGTTGCGCAGCGGGCCGGTGCTGCTCGACCGGGTCTCCCAACGGGTCTGGAAGGGCGAGCGCGAGGTGGTCCTCACACCCCGCGCCACCGCCCTGCTGGCGTACCTCATGACCCATCCGGACGAGGTCATGACCCGGGAACGGTTGCTCGAGGCGGTCTGGGGGTGGAGCTACCAGACGAGCACCCGGTCGGTGGACACCCGCGTCGCCGAACTGCGCCGGGAACTCGAGGACGACTCCGCCGCCCCGCGGTTGATCACGACGGTGCTGGGTACCGGCTACCGGTTCTCCGGTCACGTCGAGCGGGCCTGACGTGCGCGTCCGCCCCTTCCTCGCCCCGGTCGTCGTCGCGCTGCTGACCGCCGCCCTCGCCCTGGGGTGGGGGTCCGGGTGGTGGCCCGGCGGGCAGGACCGGGTGACGGCCGAGGTCGGTGCGCGGCCCGCGGACTGGACCCTCGCCCTCGGCGGGGTCCTCGTCCTGGCGCTCGTCCTGCGGGGTGCTCGACGGCGACGACGGGAGCGGGAACGCGGGCGCCGCGAGCGACGGTTGCGAACCGAGGTCGCGGACCGGGCGACCCGGGACCGGCAGCTGCTGCTGGGACGGTTGGACCACGAGCTCAAGAACCCGCTGACCGCGATGCGGGTGGCCCTGGCCAACGTCGCGGCGGCGGAGACCCCTGCGGCGCAGAAGGATCGGGGCCTGCGCAGCATCGAGGAGCAGGTCCTGCGGTTGAGCCGGCTCACGGCCGACCTGCGCAAGATCGCCGACGTCGAGACCAGCCCGCTGACCCGCCGCCCGGTGGACGTCACGGCCCTGCTGGAGGAGGCGGTCGAGATCGTCGGTGAGCAACCCCGCGCCGAGGGGCGGCGGATCAGCGTGGACGTCCCCCGGGCCCCGTGGCCGTTGCCCGCGGTCGACGGTGACGCGGACCTGCTCACCCTGGCCGTGGTGAACCTCGTCGACAACGCCGTGAAGTACACCCCGGCAGGAGGTCGGGTGGAGATCCGTGGCCGGGAGACCCCCGAGGGGGTCCTGGTCGAGGTGGCCGACACGGGGCAGGGGATCCCCGCCGACGACCTCCCGCACGTCTGGGACGAACTGTTCCGCAGCCAGTCGGCGCGGTCCGTCACCGGCAGCGGACTCGGGTTGCCCCTCGTCCGGGCCGTCGTGGAACGGCACGGGGGCCGGGTGTCGATCGAGAGCCGGGAGGGGGCGGGAACCGTCGTCCGGGCCGTCCTGCCGGTGCCGACCGAGCGGGACTGACCCCGCCGCGGCCACCCCTCCCCACCCCCCGTGATCAAGGAATCCGCCGGGCCGCGCGGGCGTGTTCCCATCTCGACACACGCTGTCCCGGAACGGTGGCACCACGGTCACCGCGGCGCCACACCGCGTCCCTAGCGTTGTCGACGTGGCCGCATGAGCGGTCACGAACCCACGGTCCGGGGGATCGGATCCCCCGTCGAGGAGAACATCATGCGTGGCAAGATCACCGTTGCTGCCGCCCTGCTCGCCACCGCCGGTCTGGCCGGGGCGGGTGCCGCCATCGCCGCCCCCACCGTGCCGACGGCGACGCCCATCCACTTCGCCGCCGGGGCCACGTCGGCCCACGTGGCGGGCAAGGTCGCCGCGCACGGCGACCAGCGGTACACCTTCGACGCCCGCGCGGGCCAGCGGGCCACGTTTCATCTGGCCCGCAGCACGTCGGCGATGACCTGGACGCTGGTCGGTCCGACCGGGCCGGCCGTCCACGACGCCCGCAGCCCGCGGCAGAGCGACTTCGCGTACACGCTGCCCGAGACCGGGCGCTACTACGTCGACATCGTCTCGTCGCGTCCGGCGAGCTACGACCTCACGCTCTCGATCCCCGCCCCGCGATCCGGCGGCACCACGGCCGGGGCGATCGTCTTCGCCCCGGGGGCGACGTCCGCCACCGTCACGGGCCGCCGGGGTTCGGCGGCCGCCTCGACCGACTACCGCTTCGACGCCCGCGCCGGGCAGCGGGCGAGCATCACGTTCACCGATTCCAGTCCGCTCGGGACCTGGGACCTGGTGGCCCCCGACGGCAGCCCGTTGCACAACCAGATGACCAGCGAGCAGGCCCACGGCACGTTCACGCTGCCCGCCACCGGGACCTACCGGCTCACCGTTCAGTCACCGGCGCACAGCCACTACGCGCTCACGCTGTCGATCCCGCGGGGTTGAGGCGCGGGGCCGGGTCCGGGGCGTAGCGTGCGGCCATGCCCCGACTGCTGCACCTGGACTCCTCCGCCGACCTCACCGGGTCCCGTTCCCGCGCCATCACCGCCGCGCTGGCCGAGGCCTGGGCGGCCCGGGGCGAGGACTACGAGGTGGTGCGGCGCGACCTGCACACCGACCCGCTGCCCCACATCCCCCACCCGGAACTGCACTGGGCCGCCGCCGACCGGACCGCGGGCACCGTCGTCCCCACCGAGTGGGAGACGTTGCAGCGCAGCGTCATCGAGGAGCTGTCCAGTGTCGACGCGGTCGTCGTCGGGGCGCCGCTCTACAACTACACGGTGCCCTCGACGCTGAAGGTCTGGCTGGACTGCATCCACGTCCCCGGGGTGATGTTCGGGGCGGGCACCGAACCCATGACCGGTCGACCGGCGGTCGTCGTCAGCAGCCGCGGCGCCGTCTACGACGAGGGCACCCCGACCGAGGGGTGGGACCACGGTGTCCCGGTCCTGAAGATCATCCTGGGTGACGCGCTGCGCATGGACGTCACCGTCGTGCAGACCAGCATCACCCTGGCCCACCGGGTGCCCGACCTCGCCGGGTTCGCCGACCGCAGCGACGCCGAGTTCGCGGCGGCCCTGGACCGCGCCCGGGAGCTCGGCTCGACCCTCTGACCCGGACGGAACCGGGGCGGCCCGAGGCGCGTCGGAGGACCATGCTGATCCGCCCGTACGGGCCCGTCGCGCTCCTCCTGGTCTCGTCGACCGTCGGCACCTCGTGCACCGGCGCCATCGCATGCACCGACGAGGGATCACCGAGCGGCATCCAGGTCGACGGATCGGCCTACGACGTCGCCGCCCCGGCCGAACGGGGTCCACGCTCCCTGGAGGTCTGTGCCGCGGACCGGTGCTCGGAGTTGGACACCGCCTACTGGCCGGTCGAGGACGGCATGTTCCCCGCCCCCCTCTCGATCGAAGAGACACCCGATCCGGTCACGGTGACGTTCCGCGTCCACCACACCGACAGCGGCCTCCTGGTGCAGGAGAGCACGGTGACCGTTCCGACCCTGCCCGTCGTCTACCCCAGCTTCGGAAGGGGTTGTGAGCGCGAAGGCCGCTGAACCTCGGTCCGGCTCGACGCCGACGGGAACCTCGGACCCGGTGACCTCACGCTGCCGGCAAACCTTCGCCCCGGCGAGGAGAATTGAACCGGAGAGCCGGTTCAGACCTCGAACTGCACCCGGGCGACGTCGACGCAGACCTCGACGATGCGGGCCCGGTGCACGTTGTGCTCGGGGTCGACGTCGTAGGCGCGGTACGCCTCGGCGTCGACCCAGTCGTTGGTGATGGCGAAACTCCACGCCCCGGCGCGCAACCCCGCGTCGAGGCCGACCCGGTTGTCCAGCAGACCCGGGAGGCGCAGCGCGGCGATCCCGCGCAACCCGTCGCGGAGTTGCGCGAGATCGGCCGCGGCCGACTCCTCGGACCCGGACGACCGCAGCCGCCCGAGCACTACGTTGCGGATCATCGGGCCGGACCGTCAGTCGGTCCCGGCCTCCATGGCGGCGCGGGTCAGCGCCGCGTCGTCGACCGACAGCGCACCGGCGGAGGCGATCTCCTCGGCCCCACCGGCGTCCATCGCCCCGATGAGTCCGGTGGCCGCGGCCTGGGCCGCCCCGATGGGGGCAGCGGTCGAGCCGCCGACGAGGCCGAGCACGGCGTACTGCTCCAGCTTGGAGCGCGAGTCGGCGATGTCGAGGTTGCGCATGGTCAGCTGCCCGATGCGGTCGGTCGGGCCGAAGGCGGAGTCCTCGGTGCGCTCCATCGACAGCTTGTCGGGGTGGTAGCTGAACGCGGGCCCGGTGGTGTCGACGATCGAGTAGTCCTCCCCGCGCCGCAGCCGCAGCGTCACCTCACCGGTGACGGCCATGCCGACCCAGCGCTGCAACGACTCCCGGAGCATGAGGGCCTGCGGGTCGAGCCAGCGACCCTCGTACATGAGCCGACCCAGGCGGCGGCCCTCGTTGTGGTAGCTGGCGAGGGTGTCCTCGTTGTGGATCGCGTTGACGAGGCGCTCGTAGGCGGCGTGCAGCAGGGCCATGCCCGGCGCCTCGTAGATGCCGCGGGACTTGGCCTCGATGATGCGGTTCTCGATCTGGTCGGACATCCCCAGCCCGTGCCGACCACCGATCTTGTTGGCCTCGAGGACGAGGTCGACCGCGGTCGCGAAGGTGGACCCGTTGATGGTGGTGGGCCGACCCTGCTCGAACCCGATGGTGACGTCCTCGGTGGGGATCTCGACACCCTCGTCCCAGAACCGCACGCCCATGATCGGCTGCACGATCTCCAGGCCGGTGTCGAGGTGCTCCAGGGACTTCGCCTCGTGCGTCGCGCCCCAGATGTTGGCGTCGGTGGAGTACGCCTTCTCCGTCGAGTCGCGGTAGGGCAGGTCGTGCGCCTGCAGCCACTCCGACATCTCCTTGCGCCCACCGAGCTCCCCGACGAAGGCGGAGTCCAGCCAGGGCTTGTAGATGCGCAGTCCGGGGTTGGCCAGCAGGCCGTAGCGGTAGAACCGCTCGATGTCGTTGCCCTTGTAGGTGGACCCGTCGCCCCAGATCTGGACGTCGTCCTCGAGCATGGCGCGGACCAGCAGGGTGCCGGTCACGGCGCGACCGAGCGGGGTCGTGTTGAAGTAGGCGCGACCGCCGGTGCGGATGTGGAAGGCGCCGCAGGTGAGAGCGGCGAGACCCTCCTCGACGAGGGCGGCCTTGCAGTCGACCAGGCGCGCCAGCTCGGCCCCGTAGGCGCTGGCCCGGCCGGGGACCGAGTCGATGTCGGGCTCGTCGTACTGACCGATGTCCGCGGTGTACGTGCAGGGCACCGCGCCCTTGTCGCGCATCCAGGCGACAGCGACGGAGGTGTCGAGGCCGCCGGAGAAGGCGATCCCGACGCGCTCACCGACGGGCAGGGAGGTCAGCACCTTAGACATGTGGGTGATTATGCACCCTGCTGCATGTCCATACAACCACCGACCTCCCGGCCCGCCCGGGTCAGAGCAGCTGCTGGGCCTCCGTCAACGTGGTCCGCAGGATGCGCTCCATCTCGTCGAACTCGGCCTGCCCGCAGGTCAACGGCGGGGCCACCTGGATGACGGGCTCACCGCGGTCGTCGGGGCGGGCGTAGAGACCGTTGCGGAACAGCGCCTTCGGCAGGAACTGCTTGATGAGGGTCTCGCGCTCGGCGGGGCCGAACGTCTCCTTGGTGGTCTTGTCCTTGACCAGTTCGACGGCCCAGAAGTACCCGTCGCCACGCACGTCGCCGACGATGTCGAGGTCGAGCAGCTTGCGCAGCGTCGCGCCAAGGGCGTCCTCGTTGTCCAGCACCCGCTGGTTGAGGTTCTCCCGCTCGAAGATGTCGAGGTTGGCCAGCGACACCGCGGCCGAGACCGGGTGGCCGGCGAACGTGTACCCGTGCGGGAACCAGGCCTTGTCCTTGAGGAACGGCTCCATCAGGCGGTCGGTGGCGATCATCGCGCCGATGGGCCCGTACCCGGAACTCATCCCCTTGGCGCAGGTGATGATGTCGGGCTGGTAGCCGAACTTCTCCGCCGCGAACATCGTGCCGTGCCGGCCGAACCCGCAGATCACCTCGTCGGAGACCAGCAGGACGTCGTGCCGGTCGCAGATCTCGCGGACCCGCTGGAAGTAGCCCGGCGGGGGCGTGAAGCACCCACCCGAGTTCTGCACCGGTTCGAGGAACACCGCGGCCACGGTGTCGGGGCCCTCGAAGAGGATGGCCTCCTCGATGCGGTCGGCCGCCCACACCCCGAACTCGTGCGGGTCGGTGGGCGCCCCCATCCGCTCGGCGCGGTAGATGTTGGTGTTCGGGACGCGGAAACCGCCGGGCGTCAACGGCTCGAAGGCCTGCTTCATGGGCGGCAACCCGGTGATCGCCAGGGCCCCCTGCGGGGTCCCGTGGTAGGCGGTCATCCGCGAGATCACCTTGTGCTTCAGGGGCTTGCCCGTGAGCTTGAAGAACTGCTTGGCGAGTTTCCAGGCGCTCTCCACCGCCTCGCCACCACCGGTGGTGAAGAACACGCGGTTGAGGTCGCCCGGGGCGTACCCGGCGATGCGCTCGGCCAACCGGATCGCCGGTTCGGTCGCGTAGCCCCACACGGGGAAGAACGCGAGCTTGCGCGCCTGCTCGGCCATGACCTCGGCCAGCTCCTCGCGCCCGTGCCCGACCTGGACGACGAACAACCCGGACAGCCCGTCGAGGACCTTGTGCCCGTGCGTGTCCCACAGGTAGGCGCCCTCGGCCCGGTCGATGACCGGGGCGGGGTGGTCCTGGTAGGCGCCCATGCGGGCGAAGTGCATCCAGAGGTGGTCGCGGGCGGCGGCGGCGAGGTCACCCTTCAGCTGGGTGTCGTTGACGATCTGCTCGGTGACGGTCACGGTGTTCCCTCCTCACTCGGGCCCGCGGGGGCGGGGTGCGCGACGGTGCGTCGCGAATGACCCATCATCGCACCGTCCCGTCCCGCCCCCCGGGTCCGCACCGCGGTCGGTCCCGAGTCACCGCGCGCGCAGCAGCTCCCCCGTCGGCGGGTCGCCCGCGGCGAGCCGGCGCCCGCGTCGCCAGGTGGAGCGCACGCGGCCGGTCAGCTCGAGCCCCTCGTACGGGGTGACGGCGTTGCGGTGCTCCAGGTCGGCGCCGCGCACGGTCCAGCGCTCCTCGGGTGCGAACACCGCGAGATCGGCCACGGCACCGGGCGCGAGCCGGCCCCGGTCGGTCAGGCCGACGAGGTCGGCGGTGCGCGTCGCCATCCAGCCCACGACCTCCGCGAGCGGGACCGCGCGGGCGCGGGCCGCGGTCCACACGACCGGCAGCCCGATCTGCAACGAGGCGATCCCGCCCCATGCCACCCCGAAGTCCCCCGTGTCCCGTCGTTTGAGGTCCGCCGTGCAGGGCGAGTGGTCGGACACGACGCAGTCGATGGTCCCGGACCGCAGCCCGGCCCAGAGCGCGTCCTGCTCGGCGCCGCCCCGGATCGGCGGGCAGCACTTGAAGAACGTGTTCCCGTCGGGCACGGCGGCCGCGTCCAGGCTGAGGTAGTGCGGGCACGTCTCCACCGTGATCCGGACCCCCTCGGCCTTGGCCGCGGCGACCTCGGCGAGCCCGGCCGCGGAGGAGAGGTGCACGACGTGGACGCGCGCGCCCGTCTCCCGGGCGACCGACACCAGGGTGCGGATGGCGGTGGCCTCCGCGCTCGGTGGACGCGAGGCCTCGAAGTCGGCGTAGGACGGTCCTCCGGGGTGCGCGGCCGCCGCGATCTCCGCCGGGTCCTCGGCGTGGGCCAGCAGCAACCCGTCCACGGCGGCCTGCTCCCGGCACGCGGCCCGCAACCCCTCGACGTCCAGGGGCGGGAACTCCTCGATGCCCGAGTCGAGCAGGAAGCACTTCACCCCGAACACCCCGGCCGCGTGCAGGCCGGGCAGGTCCGGGGCGTTGCCCGGCACGGCCCCGCCCCAGAACCCCACGTCGACGACGCACTGCCCTTGCGCCGCCGCCCGCTTGACCGCGAGCGAGGCCGGGTCGAGCGTGACCGGCACGCTGTTCAGCGGCATGTCGACGATGGTGGTGATCCCCCCGGCCGCCGCCGCGCGGGTCGCGCTCGCGAAACCCTCCCACTCGGTGCGCCCCGGTTCGTTGACGTGCACGTGGGTGTCCACCAACCCGGGGAGCAGCACCTCGTCGTCGGCCAGCCGCACCTCGGTCACCGCGGGCACGTCCGCGTCGAGGTCGAGGAGGTCGACGACGCGCCCGGCGGTGACCACGACGGCGACCGGGCGTTCCGTCCCGTCCACGACGGCCCGGGGGGCGCGCAGGACGAGATCGGACGGGGGGAGGGTGCTCATCGGTCCTCTTCCTGGACGACGTCGGGGACCACCGTGCGACGACGGGCCCGGCGGGTGGGGGCGGGGGGCAGGTCGCTCGGCGGCGGGAGCCGACGCACCCGGTCGCTCAGATGCCCCGAGTGCTGGTCGGCGACCGCGAGCAACCGCTCGCCGTCGCCCTCGGCGAAGGCCTGCAGCATCTGTTCGTGCTCACCGCGCAACGCCTCGGCCTCCCGCGGGTCGAGGGCCTCCATGGGCCGGTAGGCCTCGGTGACGTCCCAGATCCGTTCGAACACCCCCAGCAGGCGCAGCATCCCCGACGGACGCGTCAGCGCGAGGTGGAACTGCCGGCTCCGCCGGTGGTACTCGCGGTCGTCGGCGGTGGCGACCGCGCGCAGCAGCGCCTCGTGGGCGGCCCGAGCGGCGGCGACGTCGTCCGGGGTCCGGACGCGCACCGCGACGGCCAGGGCCGACCGCTCCAGGGTGGCGCGCACCCCGAAGAGTTCCACGAGTTCCCCGTCGCCGAGGCGGGTCACGGTGTACCCACGACGGGGCCGGTGCTCCAGGAGCCCCTCCCCGACGAGGGTCATCAGCGCCTCCCGCACCGGGATGCGGCTGACGTCGTGCTCGGCGGCGAGGGCGTCCACGTCGAGCGGCGCCCCCGGGGGGTAGCCGCCCTCGACGATGCTGGCCCGCAACGCCTCCAGGACCGGGCGCCCTGCTCGCACGACCCCACCTCCTAGCGCAGCGGCCAGCCGAGGATCGGCTTGGGCTGCGGGGCAGCGTAACTGCGCGCCTTGGACGTCGACAGCCCCAACCCGACCAGCGACTCGGCGAGCCGCGCCGCGGCGGCCACGCCGTCCACCACCGGCACCGGCAGGGCCGCCTGGACCGCCTCGGTGACCCCGGCCATGCCGGCGCACCCCAGCAGCACCACCTCCGCGCCGTGGTCGTCCACGAGGGCCTGGGCCTCGGTCACGAAACCCTTGGCGGTCGACTCCGGGTCGGCGTCGAGCTCCAGCACCGGGCGGTCCACCGCCCGTATCCCCACGCACCGCCCGGCCAGTCCGGAGAGCAGCAACCGGTCGTGGATGGCCGGGGCCGCCCGGGTGAGGGAGGTGACCACGCCGTAGGTCCGGCCAAGCAGGCAGGCGGTGTGCGCCGCCGCCTCGGTGATGTCGACCACCGGCACGGTGAGGACGTCCTGCAACGCCTCCCGCCCGACCTCCCCGAAACCGGCATGGACCACGGCGTCGAACGGACCGTCGTGGCGCTGCACGGCGTCGAGGACCCCGACCGCGGAGAGGTGGCTCTCGTAGTTCGACTCCACCGACGCCGGTCCGAACCGCGGGGTGAGCGCGACGACCCGGGTCCCGGCCGAGACCGCGGCCGCCGCCGACCGGCGGATCGTCTCGGTCACCTCCGCGGAGGTGTTCACGTTGACGACGAGGATCGTCCGGTCGGCGGCGGGGGTGCTCACGGCGGTCAGCTCCGGGTCAGGTCGACGGTGGCGCGGGCCTTGGCGGGCAGGGTGTGACGACCCAGCCAGTAGACGGCGAACCCGATGCCCGCCCCGATGAACCAGCTGAACGCTGCGGCGGTGGCGGTGGTGAAGAACACCACGTACAGGGCGAGCAGGGCCCCGGACACCGTGGCGGCGACGGCCAACGGGTTGACGCCCTTGCGGTAGTGGTAGGTCCCCGCCTCGTCCATGGTGAACAGGTCGTCGACGACGATCTGCTGACGCTTGATGAGGTAGAAGTCGGCGATGAGCACGCCGTACAGGGGGCCGATGAACGCCCCGAGCGTGTCCAGCGTGTAGTGGATGGTCTCGGGCGAGTTGTAGAGGTTCCACGGGGTCAGCAGCACCGAGCCGATCGCGGCGATCATCCCGCCCGTGCGCCACGAGATCTTCTGCGGGGCCACGTGGGAGAAGTCGAACGCCGGGGAGACGAAGTTCGCCACGATGTTGATGCCGACGGTCGCGACGGTGAAGGTCAGGCAGGCCAGCACGATGGCGACCACGCTGTCCATGCGGGCGACGGTCTCGACCGGGTCGGTGATGAGTTCCCCGTAGACCGGGACGGTCGCCGAGGCGGTGACCACCACGAGCACGGAGAAGACCATGAAGTTGATCGGCAGCCCGAGGAAGTTGCCCTTGCGGACCTCGCCCATGGTGCGGCCGTAGCGCGCGAAGTCGCCGTAGTTCAGCATCGGGCCGGAGAAGTAGGAGACGACCAGAGCCACCGCGACGACCATGACCCCGAGAGCCCCGAGACCGCTGTGCTCGACCTCGGCCAGGTTCAGGCTCACGTTGCCGAACCCGCCGGCCTGCACGATGAGGTACGCGGCGAGGGCGAACATGACGACGTAGACGGCCGGCCCGCAGAAGTCGATGAACTTGCGGATCGCCTCCATGCCGCGCCAGAACACCAGCGCCTGCACGACCCACATGATCGCGAAGGCGACCCAGCCCAGCAGGTGCAGCCCGAGGAACCCGTAGTTCTCGACCTCGGCGTAGGGCGCGAGGCCCGGCCACAGCTTGAGCCCGAGGACGATCAACGCCTGGGAGGCCAGGTAGGTCTGGATGCCGTACCAGGCGACGGCGATGAGCCCGCGGATCACGGCCGGGACGTTGGCGCCGAGGACGCCGAACGCGACGCGCGAGGCGACCGGGTAGGGGGTTCCCGTGAGCTGGGAGGGTTTCGCCACCAGGTTGCAGAGCAGGTAGACGATGGTGATCCCGACCAGCAGGGCCACCAGCACCTGCCAGGCGGCCAGTCCGAGCGCGAAGAGCGAACCGGCGGTCAGGTACCCGCCGACGCTGTGCACGTCGGACATCCAGAACGCGAAGAAGTTGTAGGCCTTCCAGTTCTGCCGTTCCAACGGGGCGAGGTCACCGTTGGTCAACCGGGGGTCGTACCCCGGTTTCACGATCGCGGCCCCGGCGACGTTGCCGCCGTGCTCGGCGACCACCGGGGCGGTCAGCTCCGACATGTCAGCTCTCCTCCTGGACACCAGCGGTGGCGCGATCCGCCCCGGACCTCCCGGACGGGCGGCCACGTCCACGCTAGGGAGCTGACGTTTCACCGGTGTGACCGCGCGGATATATCTCGTTCACGTCCCCGACACGCCCTCGGGGCCCACGACCGGGACGGGGCGGGGTGCGGGTCGCCGGGGGGCGGGTCCACGATGTGGGTCATGCGCCTCACGCACTTCGGTCACTCGTGCCTGCTCGTCGAGACGGGCTCGGCCCGCATCCTGATCGACCCGGGGTCGTTCAGCTCCGGCTTCGAGGAACTCACCGACCTGGACGCCGTCCTGATCACGCACGCCCATCCCGATCACATCGACCCCGAGCGCCTCGGCACCCTGCTGGAGGCCAACGACTCCGCGGTCGTGCACGCCGAACCGGAGACGGCCGGGTCCCTGGCCGGGTCCGGGCTCGACGTCTCCGCGCTGCACGCGGGGCAGAGCGTCGAGGTCGCGGGGGTGACGGTGAGCGGGCAGGGCGGCCGGCACGCCACGATCCACGCCGACCTGCCGGTCATCGGCAACGTGGGGATGCTGCTCTCCGCGGCGGGTGAACCGACGCTGTTCCACCCGGGCGACGCCTACTCCGCGACGCCCGAGGGCGTCGACGTGCTCGCGGTGCCGCTCAACGCCCCGTGGGCGGCGATCAAGGAGACCATCGACTTCGTCCGCGCCGTCGGCCCCGGCCTCGCCGTCCCGGTCCACGACGCCCTGCTCACCCCGCCGGCCCGCGAGATGTACAAGGGCCACGTCGGCCGTCTCGGCGGTGCGGAGATCCGCGACGTCGCGGGTGCCGGTCCCGTCGACCTCTGACCCCCACCCACCCCACCCCGCCCCTCCCCCGTGATCAAGTCGGGGTGGGGGCGGGGGTGGCGTCGCCGGTGTGCACCAGGGTCCGGTTGTCGGCCAGCAGTTCCTCGAAGCTGCGCCCGACGCTGCGGTAGCCGATGCCGTAGCGGCCGGCGGCCGGGTCCTCCTTGCGGTACTCCGCCGCGGCGGCCAGCACGCGGGGACCTCCGGCCTGGAACCAGGCGCCGGAGGGAGCGCGGTCCCAGTCGTCCCGTTTGACGTACCAGCGGCAGTCCAGGGTCCGGCCCGACGCCTCCCACGCCTCGAACAACGCGGTTCCCAGGGCGCGGTGGTCGCGGTGGGAGTCGATCCAGGACTGGGCCTTGAAACGGGCCCGGGGGAACCGGGCCACCCACGTCGACACCTGGGCCCGGGCCTGCTCGAGGGAGAGCGCACCGTCGAGCCCACCGGCGTAGAACACGTGGTCGACCGCGAGCGCCGCGCAGGCGGCCAGGTACTCGGCGTCGCGGGCCGCGGAGAACTTCGCCGGGGTGAGCCCGAGCTGGGTACGCACCCCCGAGTTGCGGCCGTCGGTCCCCAGCACCGTGATCGTCGTGCGCCCGGCGTCGGCCTCGGCCTCCAGACAGGCGCCGAGGGTCAACGTCTCGTCGTCCTGGTGGGCGTGGAGCACGACGACGGGATCGTCCACGTCACCGGCGAAGGAACCCAGCAGGACCATCGGGCGACCCTACGCCCGGTGATCCCGCCCGGCCGGTCGAGCCGGCGCTCATCCCGTGGTGAACTGCGCCGCCCACTCGGCCACCCGCCGCGCGCTCTCCTCCTCGGACAGGTCCTCGACCCGGGTCATCACCGACCAGCGCACCCCGAACGGGTCGCGGATGCTCGCGTAGCGGTCCCCCGACACGAACGTCGTGAGCGGTTCCCGGACGGTCGCCCCGGCCTCCTCGGCCGCTGCCACCACGGCGTCGGCGTCGTTGCAGTACAAGGCGATCGAGTAGCAGTCGTCGTCCCCCGCGGGGGCGGGCACCAGGTGGTACTCCGCCGCCGGTTCCCCGAGCTGGAGGTGACCTTGGCCCAGGTCGAGGTCGGCGTGGACGACGCGTCCCCCCATCTCGGTGACGTCCACGACGCGGGCCCCGAACACGTCGCGGTAGAACTCGATCGCGGCGGCCGCCCGGGGCACGACCAGGAACGGGGTCAGACTGGTCGACCCGTGCGGGATCCCCGCCGTCGTGTGCGCGCCGTCGGCGGCCCGGGCGGGCGGTTCCGTCGACGCGGGGTTCTGCGTTGCGAGATCTTCGTCCATGCCCCCGACGCTAGGCGGCGGGCGGCCGCGCCCGCTTGCAGATCCGCGACAACCGGGTCGGCCGGCGGTCCTACCCTCGGGGCATGAGCGGCGCGCACCGGGGCATCGTCTACCCGGCCCGGTTGCCCCGGTTCGAGCGGTTCCCCGCCCCGCCGGAGGCCGCCGACCGGTGCCGCTGGTTCTGGGTCCCGCGCTGGGACCTGCCCCCCGGACGGACGTCGCGGCAGCAGGTGGTCGGGTTCCCGGCCCTCAACCTGGTGGTGCAGTCGGGGGAACCGGTCACCGTCGAGCTCGCGGGGCCCACCACCCGCGCCGGGCACCGTGACCTGGTGGGCACGGGGTGGGCCGTCGGCGCCCTGCTGCGGGCCGCGGCGGTCGCGGCGCTGGTGGCCGAACCGGAGGCGCTGCGCGACCGGTCGGAGTTCCTGAACCTGCCCGGTCTGCGCGATCCCGTGGCGTCGGCGATGGCCCGGGACGACCCGGCCGCGGCGGTCGCGGCGTTCGCCCGCTGGTTGGTCGAGCGGGTTCCCGCTCCCGGGCCGGTGGAGGCGTCGGCCGACACCGCCGCGGCCCTGCTGCAGGACGACCCGACGATCCTGCGCCCGGAGGACGCGGCGCAACGCCTGGGGGTGTCGGTGCGCACGCTGCAACGGCTCGTGCGGCGGCACAGCGGGGTGAGCCCGGCCGCCATGATCCGTCGGCGTCGGTTGCAGGAGGCGTTGCAGCGCATCCGCTCCGACTCCGCCGCGGACCTCGCCGCCGTCGCGACCGAGCTGGGCTACGCCGACCAGGCCCACCTCACGAACGACGTGCGGACGGTGCTGGGGATCCCGCCCGGCGCCTACCGGCGGGCCACCACGGGCGGCTCGGCTCCTCAGAGCCCGTAGTCCTCCAGCAGCCGCAACCAGATCTCGCTGATGGTGGGGTAGCTGGGGACCGCGTGCCAGAGCCGGTCGAGGGGGACCTCGCCGACCACGGCGACGGTGGCCGAGTGCAGCAGTTCGGCGACCCCCGGACCCACGAACGTCACGCCGACGACCACCCGGCGGTCCTCGTCCACGATCATCCGGGCGTGACCGCGGAAGTCGTCGGCGGTCAGCGAGGCCCCGGCCACGGTCGCGAGGTCGTGGTCGACCGCCCGGACGCGGAGCCCACGCTCACGCGCGCGGGCCTCGGTCAGCCCGACCATGGCGACCTCGGGATCGGTGAAGACGACCTGCGGCGCCCCGAGACGGTCGGCGGAGGCGGCCCACGGGGAGAACGGCGCCGGGTCCCCCGTGAGGGTGCCCACGGCCCGGGCGACGATCGCGTCCCCGGTCGCGCGCGCCGCGTACTTGCCCTGGTGGGTCAGCGGCGCCCGGCCGGACACGTCGCCCACGGCGTAGAGCCACTCCCCGTCCACACCGGCGACGAGACCGGAGTCGTCCACCTCCAGCGTGGCGCCGTCCTGCAGGCCGACCGTCTCCAGCCCGACCCCGAGGGTGGCGGGACGTCGCCCGGTCGCCACCAGGAACTCGTCGACGACCAGCTCGGCGGACCCGTCGGGCCCACCCACGGTCAGGGTGATCTCCTCCGCCCCGGCCGTCTCGCGCCGGACGCGCTCCACCCCGGACCCCAGACGGACGTCGACCCCCTCCTCCCGCAGCGCGTCGGCCAGCAGCTCACCGGCCACCGATTCGTACCCGCCGAGCAGTCCGGAGCGTGCGAGCAGGGTGACCTCGGACCCGAGGCGGGCGTAGGCCTGCGCCAGCTCGACGCCGACGACGCCCCCGCCCAGCACCGCCAGGCGCGCCGGTACGTGCTCGGCGCTGGTGGCCTCGCGGCTGCCCCAGGCCCGGGCCTGGGGCAATCCGTCGATGTCGGGGAGCACGGGTTCGGAACCGGTCGCGAGCACGACCGCCCGTCGGGCCTCGACGAGGGTCGTGGTCCCGTCGGCGGAGACCACCTCGACCCGTCGGGCCCCGGCGAGGCGGGCCGACCCGCGCAGCAGGCCGATGCCCGCCGAGGAGAGCCAGTCGGCCTGGGAGGAGTCGTCCCAGCCGTGGGTGAACTGCGTGCGCCGGGCGAGCACCGCGTCGGCGTCCACCCGACCGGTGACGGCCGCGGCCGCACCGGGCAGGCGACGCGCGGCCGCGAGTGCGTGACCGGGCAGCAGCAACGCCTTGCTGGGCATGCAGGCCCAGTAGGAGCACTCACCGCCGACGAGTTCGGCCTCGACGACGAGGACCTCCGAACCGTCGCGACCCGCGCGGTCGGCGACGTTCTCCCCGACCGGGCCACCCCCGATCACGACGACGTCGACGGTCCGGAGGTCGGTGGTCTCGCTCACCCTCGGCACGCTACGTCGGGGCCGTCGGCGCCGCCCGTCGCCGCGAACCCCTCAGCCCAGGTCGGACCCCGCATCGAACCCCGCGTCGAACCCCGCGTCGTCGTCGACCTCGCCGCGGACCACGGCCAGCACGCTGCGCAACCACGCGGCGCCGGCGACGTCGTTCACGGTGCGCCCGGGGGTCAGCACCCGGAAGGGCCGTTCGAGCACGCCGTCGGCGGGCCGGACGTCGACGTGGGTGACGCGGCGTCCCTGCGCGTGCAGCCAGTCGGCCATGGCGTAGTCGGTCCGGGAGTCCCCCGCGGTGCGCCACTCCTCCGGCAGGGGGCCGTCGCCCGCGAGCAGGTCGAGCGCGACCGCCGCGCCGCGGTCCTTGCCGAGAACGGCGGACTCGACGTCGACGGAGATGATCGTGGGGTCGATCCGCCAGTCGGTGGCGCCGGCCTCGTCGGGGTGGGCCGCCCCGCGCCAGGTGAACCCCAACCCCGCGTCGCGCAGCACCTCGGCGGCCGCCCGCTCGTACTCGGGCTGGCGGCGCAGGTACTCGGCCGAGTCGAGGTGCAGGTGCTGCTCGATGCTGACCATCGCGTGCTTGCCGGGGTCGACGAACATGAGGTCGGCGAACCGGTCGCGGGCGAGGCCTTCGAGGTCGGCGACGACCGTCGGCGGAAGGCGCACCGACTCGTCCACGACCACCTCCCCCAACCCGTCCGGGCCGATGGAGGCGTGCACCGCCCCCTTCTCGCAGACGGCGTGCACCCGGGCCCTGGGCGGCAGTCCGGCGACCAGCAGGGGGTCGACCACCTGAGCGCGGAGGAACCCCTCCGAGCGACCGGTGTTGAAGACGACGGGCACCCCCTCGGCCAGGAGGGCGGTGAGGGTCGGCAGCAACCCGGGGGCGCTGACGGACCGGGTCACCGGGCTGGCGATCGGACCGTCGACGTCGAGCAGGAGGCCCAGGCGGGGCGGTCGGAGATCCACGGTCCCATCCTGGCGGACCGTTCCACCGCCGCGACGACGGCCCGTGGGGCGCGCCGGTGGGACCGGGTGTGGTGTCATCACCGTGTGGGCATCGACTTCACCGCCAACGACCGCCCCACCCTGGGCGTCGAGTGGGAGATGGCGCTGGTCGACCGGGCCAGCCGTGACCTGGCCTGCGCCGCCCCGGAGGTGCTGGAGGCCGTCGATCGGGACGCCTCGAGCACCGGGCCCCGGATCCAGAAGGAGCTCCTGCTCAACACCCTGGAACTCGTCACCGGGATCTGCGACACGGCGGGCGAGGCGGTCGCCGACCTGGCCGGCAGCATCACCGCCATCCGGCACGTCACCGACCCGATGGGCCTGGAACTGGTGAGCTCCGGCACCCACCCGTTCGCCCAGTGGGACGTCCAGCAGGTGACCGAGAACCCGCGCTACGCCGAGCTGATCGAGCGCACCCAGTTCTGGGGTCGGCAGATGCTGATCTGGGGGGTGCACGTGCACGTCGGGATCTCCTCGGTGCACAAGGTGCTGCCCATCCTGAACTCGATGCTCAACTACTACCCCCACCTGCAGGCGCTGTCGGCGAGCTCCCCCTACTGGGGCGGCAAGGACACCGGGTACGCCAGCAACCGGGCCCAGATGTTCCAGCAGCTGCCGACCGCCGGGCTCCCGTTCCAGTTCGACCGCTGGTCGGAGTTCGAGAGCTACGTCGACGACATGCTCGTCACCGGGGTCATCGACGGGTTGTCCGACGTGCGCTGGGACATCCGCCCCTCGCCGCGGTTGGGGACGATCGAGGTGCGGGTCTGCGACGGGGTGCCGTCGCTGAACGAACTGGCCGCGCTGGTCGCGCTCACCCACTGCCTCGTGGTGCACCTGGACGACCGGTTGGAGGCCGGGGAGACCCTGCCGACGATGCCGCCCTGGCACGTCCAGGAGAACAAGTGGCGCGCGGCCCGCTACGGCCTGAACGCCGAGATCATCCTCGACGCCCGCGGCCGCGAGCGGCTGGTGACCGACGACCTCGAGGAGCTGCTGAACCGGTTGGAACCGGTCGCCGCCCGTCTGGGGTGCGCCGACGAACTGGCTCTGGTGCAACGCATCCCGCGGACGGGAGCGAGTTACCAGCGCCAGCGTGCCGCCGCGGCCGCCGCGACGGAGGAGCCCCTCGCGGCGGTCGTGGACTCCCTCGTCGCGGAGCTGCGGGCCCCGCTCGGTTAGCGGGTGCCGGCCGGGTCCGCGAGCAGTTCGGCCGGGTCGAGGAACGGCAGGTCGTGCGCCTCGGCGACCTCGTGGCTGAGCAACCGGCCGTCGTGGGTCGACAGGCCCGCGGCCAGGGCCGCGTCCGCCTGCGTGGCCGAGCGCCACCCGCGGTCGGCGAGTTTCACGACGTAGGGCAGCGTCGCGTTGGTGAGCGCGTAGGTCGACGTGTGCGGGACGGCACCCGGCATGTTGGCGACGCAGTAGAACACCGTGTCGTGCACCGCGAACGTCGGGTCGTCGTGCGTGGTGGGCCGCGAGTCCTCGAAGCAACCGCCCTGGTCGATCGCGATGTCGACCAGGACCGCTCCTGGACGCATCCGCGAGACCAGGTCGTTGGACACCAGCTTCGGGGCGCGCGCGCCCGGCACCAGGACGGCGCCGATGACCAGGTCGGCGTTCAGCACGGCCCGCTGCAGTTCGTACGCGTTGGACACGATCGTGCGGACGGCCCCACCGAAGCGCGCGTCGACCTCACGGAGCTTGGGGATGGACAGGTCCAGGACGGTGACCTCCGCCCCCATCCCGAGGGCGATCTGGGCCGCGTTCTGGCCGGAGACCCCGGCGCCGATGACCACGACGTCGGCACCCCGCACCCCGGGGACACCACCCATGAGGACCCCGCGCCCACCCTGGGCGCGCATGAGGGAGTAGGCCCCGACCTGGGGCGCGAGCCGCCCGGCGACCTCGGACATCGGGGCCAGCAGCGGCAGCGAGCGGTCCGGCAGCTGCACGGTCTCGTAGGCGATCGAGGTGGTGCCCGAGGCGAGCAGTGCCTCGGTGCACGGCCGGGAGGCCGCCAGGTGCAGGTAGGTGAAGAGGACCTGGTCGCGGCGGAGACGGTGGTACTCCTCGGCGACGGGTTCCTTGACCTTCAGGAGGAGGTCGGCCTGGTCCCAGACCTCGTCGGCCGAGGCGACGATCTTCGCGCCGGCGCTCTCGAACTCGGCGTCGGGCAGCGACGACCCGAGTCCGGCCCCGGCCTCGACCAGGACGTCATGACCGTGCCCGACCAGTTCGTGCACCCCGGACGGGGTCAGCGCGACCCGGTACTCGCGGTTCTTGATCTCGCGGGGAACTCCGACACGCATGACGACCCTCCTGGTTTCGCTGCCCTCCGACCCCTCCAGGATGAAGATATGTTGCTGAGGAGACAAGAAGTCCGCCGATGATTCGCTAGAGTGCCGGTATGGCTGACGATCGTTCGACTGGAGCGCGCTTCGTCCCGGTTCCGCCGAAGAAGCTGCGACCGGAGGTCGACCCGGTCGACCGGGCGATCCTGCACGAGCTGGCCGAGGACGCCCGGATCACCAACGCCGCCCTGGCCCAGAAGGTCGGCATCGCCCCCTCGACCTGCCTGCTACGGGTGCGGGCGCTGCGGGAGTCCGGGGTCATCCGGGGGTTCCACGCCGACATCGACCCCGCCGCCCTTGGCCACGACCTGCAGGCGATGATCGCGGTGAAGCTGGCCGCGCACGCGCGCGGCAGCATGGGGCCCTTCGTGGCCCGCATCCGCCGCCAGCCCGAGGTGCTGGACGTCTACTTCGTCGCCGGGGCTGACGACTACCTCCTGCACGTGGCGGTGGCGTCGACGGCGGCGCTGCGCGAGTTCGTCGCCGAGCACCTGTCCCGCGACCCCGACGTCGGGCTCACCGAGACCTCGCTGATCTTCGAGCACACCCGCGCCGCTGGGCGCTCCTGACCCCAGGACGGACACCACGACGACGCGCCGGGGCGTGAGCTCCAGGACGACCCAGTCCCCCGGCCGGGGCCGGGGGTCGATGCCGCGGACGGTGCGGATCCGCTGCGGCCCGAGCGGGGTCCGCACGTCGCAGGCCTCGGCGTGCACCGCGATCACCAGGCCGGGCAACCGTTGCCGCGCCGAGGAGGGGAGGGCCCGCCACCGGCGAACCCTCCCCTCGTCCTCGGCGAACCGGTCGGGCAGGTCGGGCAGGACCGCAGACACCGTCATCGAGCGAGGGTAGGGACGCCCCCGTCACCCCGGCCAACCCTTTTCCTCTCGCACCCGCCTCCTCACCTATCCCCGTGATCAAGGGATTCTCCCCGGGCGGATTCCTTGATCACGGGGGGGGCGAGGGGTGGTGGGAGGGTGAGTGGTGGTGGGTGGGGTCAGGCCTTGTGCTGCGCCGCCCGGCGGGCCGGGTTGGCCTGCTCCTCGGCCTTGGGGTCCAGGAGGTCCTGCTTCTCCTCGACCCCGGCCCGCACCTTCTTGCCCAGGTCGCCGTCGACGGCGTCCCAGTAGGCGAACGCCTTCTGCAGGATCGGGTCACTGACCCCGTTCAGCAGGTGCCCGACGATGTTGTCCACCAACCGGCCGCGGGCGTCGTCGTCGAGGACGTCGCGCACCAGCGCCCCGGCCTGCCCGAAGTCGTCGTCCTCGGCGTGCTGCACGTAGGCGGCCTGGACCGGTTCGCCGCCGGCGTCCCAACCACCGACCGCACCGGCCCGGGCGGGGTCGGCGTGGGCCCCGCCGTAGGAGTTCGGCGCGTACACCGGGTCGCCGGGGTTGGCGTAGCGCATCGGCCCGTCCTTGCTGTAGCTGTGCACCGGCGCGTGCGGCTGATTCACCGGGAGCTGGGTGTAGTTCGGCCCGATGCGGTACCGGTGGGCGTCGGCGTAGCTGAACATGCGTCCGAGCAGCATCTTGTCCGGGCTGACCGCGACCCCGGGAACCATGTTCGAGGGTTCGAACGCGAGCTGCTCGATCTCGGCGAAGTAGTTCTGCGCGTTGCGATTCAGCGTGAACCGCCCGACCTCGCGCAACGGGTAGTCGCTGTGCGGCCAGACCTTGGTCACGTCGAACGGGTTGAAGCGGTAGTCCACGGCGTCGTCGTGCGGCATGAGCTGGACGAAGAGGGTCCACGACGGGAACTCCCCGTCCCGGATGTGCTCGTAGAGATCACGGATGTGGTAGTCCGTGTCGATCGAGGCCATCTGGTCGGCCTCGTCCTGGGTGAAGAACTCGTTGCCCTGGTCGGTCTTGAAGGTGTACTTGACCCAGGTCCGTTCCCCCGCGGCGTTGATCCACTGGAACGTGTGCGAGCCGTAGCCGTTCATGTGCCGCCAGGTGCGCGGGATCCCCCGGTCCCCCATCAGCCACGTCACCTGGTGCGCCGACTCCGGGGACAGCGTCCAGAAGTCCCACTGCATGTCGTGGTCGCGGAGGTGGTTGTCGGCGCGCCGCTTCTGCGAGCGGATGAAGTCCTGGAACTTCATCGGGTCCTTGACGAAGAACACCGGGGTGTTGTTGCCGACCACGTCGTAGTTGCCCTCGGACGTGTAGAACTTGAGGCTGAAGCCCCGGGGGTCGCGCCAGGTGTCCGGCGTCCCCTGCTCCCCGGCGACGGTCGAGAACCGGGCCGCCATCGGCGTCGTCGTGCCCGGCTGGAACAGTGCGGCGCGCGTGTACGCCGACACGTCCCCGGTGACGGTGAACTCGCCGAACGCGCCACCGCCCTTGGCGTGCACCACCCGCTCCGGGACCCGTTCGCGGTTGAACTGCGCCATCTTCTCGATCAGGTAGGCGTCGTGCAGCAGGATCCCGCCGCCCGGACCCTGGGTCAGGGAGTGCTCGTCGCTGCGGACGGGGATGCCGGCGTTCGTGGTGGTGAACGGCGCGCCGGAGGACTCGACTCGGGAACTTCCCGTGGTGGCAGACACCTGTCCAGCGTCGGCCCGGCCCGGGTGACCCGCCACCCGAGAGGCGACTCCGCGAGGACAGGCTCAGGACGATCTTCTCCCGGACGCCCACCTGCGCGTCCTGGTCAGCTCCTCTCGCGAATCAAGAAGAGGTCAGGATTCTCGGTGCTCGTACTCCGACGTTCCGGGCTTGTACCCGTAGGACTCGGATTGCACGGCCCCCGACCGCACCACTCCGGCCGGCACGGACCGACGGAGCGCTTGTCGGCGGGAGAGTCCCCGGCCTGGGTGGAGAAGTCGCCACAGACCACGAGCAACGACAAGAACCCCGAGGGTGCCCCGGCCTACTGCTCGCCGAGGATGTCCTTGATCTGCTGCCGCTGGTCGTCGGCGAGGCCGAGCCGGTCGGCGACGGCGTCGACCATGCCCTCGTCGAACTCCGCGGGCATCGCGCCCAGGACCTCCTGCAGCTCGTCGACGTCGCCGGCCAGCTCCTCGGCCGCGGTGGCGATGGCCGGGAGGTAGCCGGGCTCGACGGTCCACGGCGACTCGGCACTGACGATGCCGAACACCGCCAGGTCGGCCAGCCGGTCGCGGACCTCGTCGGCGGCCGCGTCGGCCAGCGGGCCGAGCTGGGCGACCCGCTCGACCAGGTGCTCCAGGTCGTCGTCACCGAAGGGGCGTCCGTGGGCGGCTGCGGCGAGCATCGTCGGCACGACGGCCTCCGACACCGCGAACCCGCCGTCGAGGCTGTCCGGGTCCTGCAGGACGAACCGGCCGACCAGCGAGCGCCGCAACGCCCGGGACTCGTCGTCGGGGCCGTCCAGGAGGGCGGCCCGGCGGCCCGGGGTGAGCCGGGTCCCGGCCGCGTCGAGCTGCAGCACGTCGAGGTCGACGAGGTCGAGCAGGACCTGACGCAGCCACGGCACGTCCTCGGCCCGGCGGGGCTCGCCGTCGGCCGCCGGGTCGTCGGCCAGGACGGGCAACCGGTCCTCGACGTCCTCCAGGACCTCGGCGACCTGCTCGGGGGTGAGGTCCTCCTCGGCCGGCACGTCGATGCCCTCCCCCACCCGGGCCAGCAGCACCCGGGCCGCGACCATCGGGAACGAACCGGTGGTGGCCGTGTCCTCGACCACCCGCTCCACCTCGACGGCCGCCTCGGCCAGGGCCTGGTGCAGCTCCGGCTCGGCCGGTTCCAGCCGGGCGAGGACGGCGTCGAGCTCGGCCTCCGTCCCGGTCCAGCGACCGGACTCCGCCAGGTAGCGCAGGTAGTGCCACCACACGAGGGCGAGGTCGTCCTCGATCTCGGCGGCGACGGCCGCCCCGACCGCGTCGTCGTCGAGCTCGGCGGTCATCGCCGCGGCGAGCTCGGGCAGGATCCGGTCCTTCAGGTCGTCCACCTCGGCGGCGGTGAACCCGGTGGCGACCGGCGCGGCCCCGTCCCGCGTGGCCAGCACGGCCCCGACGCAGGCGGCGAGCACGTCGACCACCGACCCCGCGTCCACGTCCTCCCCGAGGCCGCCGTTCGCGTCGAGCCAGGCCTCCAGCTCGGGGCGCAGCTCGGCGAGCGCCCAGCGGCCGAGGTCGGCCGGGTCGTCGGGCGCGGGGGTCAGCTCGAACGGGGAGGACATGCCCGGAAGCCTGCCACGCGCGCGCTCACCCGCCGAGCCAGCCCGCCACGAACGGCAGCGCGACGGTCATCGCCAGGGCGTTGAGGACCATCGCCGCGCTGGACCACCCGCCGGCGGTGTCGGACTCGGCGAGCGCCCGCGCGGTCCCGATCCCGTGGGCGCTGAGCCCGATGGCGAAGCCACGGGCCCGGGGGTCGCGCACCCGGGCCAGGCTCAGCAGCCCGGGGCCCAGCACGGCACCGAGCACCCCGGACACCAGGGTGAGGACCACGGAGAGGGCGACGACCCCGTGCAGGGTCTCGGCGAGGGTGAGCGCGACGGGGGAGGTGACGTTGCGGGGCAGGGTGGTGCGCACGATCTCCGGGGAGGCGCCCAGCAGGGTCGTCGCGGCGACGGTCACCCCGAGACTCACGACGCCGGTGACGAGCAGCGTCGTCAGGACCGCCCAGCACGAGGCCAGCAGGGCCGGCCCGGAGCGCAGCAGCGGCAGGGCCAGCGCCACGGTGGCCGGCCCCAGCAGGATCACCAGGACGGAGACCGAGGCCAGGTAGTCGGGGTAGGGGATCCCGAGCAGGTGCAGGACGAGCGCGACCACGACCATGGTCACGAACACCGGGGCCAGCAGGGCCGGGCGCCCGAGGCGGTGGTGGAGCTGCACCGCGCCGACGTAGGCCCCGACCGTGAGGAACATCCCGAAACCGGGCGCGGTGGTGACCGCGTCCAGGACGGCGTTCACGCGGGTCCCCGTCGGGTCAGGAGTCGTTGCAGGAGGACGCCCGCGGTGAGCAGCCCCAGCACGAACGACCCGCCCACCGCGAGCGCGAGGGCACCGGCGTTGTCGGCGATGCGGTGCAGCTCGGTCACGATGCCGACCCCGGGCGGGACGAACAGCAGCTGCAGGTGCTTGAGCAGCGGGTCCCCCGCCGGTTCGACGCGGGCGATCACACCCCGGAACCGCAGGCCGAGCAGCAGCAGGAGGAGCAACCCGACGACGGCCCCGGGCACCGGCAGGTGCAGGAGCCGGACCAGGCACGTCCCCAGCAGCTGCAGACCCAGCAGCAGCACCAGCCCGACCAGCACCGCCGGGACCGCGGCCGGGACGCGGGCAGCGGGGGGCGGGGCGGGTTCGGGGGTCAAGGGCCAGGGGCGGGTCAGGCCAGCGTCGCGCCGGTCAGGCGCTGGTAGGCCTCGAGGTAGCGGTTGCGGGTCCGCTCCACGACCTCCTCGGGCAGCGGGGGCGGCGGCTCCGCACCGCCGCGGTCCCACCCCGAGGCGGACGACGTCAGCCAGTCCCGGACGAACTGCTTGTCGAAACTCGGCTGCGGCCGACCCGGTTCGTAGTCCTCCGCGGGCCAGAACCGCGAGGAGTCGGGAGTGAGGACCTCGTCGCCGAGGACGGTGATCCCGGCCGCCCGGCCGAACTCGACCTTGGTGTCGGCCAGGACGATCCCGCGGGACCGGGCGATCTCCTCGGCCGCGGAGTACAGCGCCAGGGTGAGCCGACGGAGGTTCTCCGCGTCGGCGGTGCCGATGGTGGCGGCGACCGCCTCGAAGGACACGTTCTCGTCGTGCTCGCCCAGCTCGGCCTTGGTGGCCGGGGTGAAGATCGCGGTCTCCAGGCGGGAGCCGTCGACCAGGCCGGGCGGGAGCTCGATCCCGCAGACCGATCCGCCTGCGCGGTACTCGGCGAGCCCGGACCCGGTCAGGTACCCCCGGGCCACGCACTCGACGGGGAACATCTCCAGCTTGCGGCAGATCATCGCCCGACCGGCGACCACGTCGGGCACGTCGGTGGAGAGGACGTGGTGGGGCACGATCCCGGACAGCTGGTCGAACCACCACAGCGACAACGCGGTGAGGACCCGCCCCTTGTCCGGGATCTCCGAGGACAGGACGTGGTCGAAGGCCGAGATCCGGTCGGAGGCGACGACGAGCACGGTGTCCGGGCCCGAGGTGCCGGGCAACGGCTCGTAGAGGTCGCGGACCTTGCCGGAGTAGACGTGCCGCCAGCCGGGGACGTCGGTCGCGGTGACGTCGAGCCCCGCGCTCACCGGGCACCCCCGTCGTCGCCCGTGCTCGCGTCGGTGGCCGCCGCGAGGGCGATGTCGCGGCGGAAGTGCCCGCCCTCGAGGTCGATCAGTTCTACCGCCTCGTAGACCGCGGCCCGGGCCTCGGTCAGGTCGGTCCCGGTGCCGACGACGGAGAGGACCCGACCCCCGGAACTGACGATCCCGCTCGCGTCCGGCGCGGGGGCGGTCCCGGCGTGCAGGACGGCGACCCCGCCGACGTCACCGGCGGCGTCGAGACCGTGCAGGGTTCCCCCGGTCCGGGGGGAGGCGGGGTACCCCGGCGCGGCGAGGACGACCGTGACCGCGGCGGTGTCGTTCCAGCGCAACGGGGGCTGCTCGGCGAGCCGCCCGGTGGCGGCGGCCTGGAGGACCACACCGAGCGGGGTCGCCAACCGGGCCAGGACGACCTGGGTCTCCGGGTCCCCGAACCGGGCGTTGAACTCGATGACCCGGACCCCGCGCGACGTCAGGGCCAGACCGCAGTAGAGGACCCCGGCGAAGGGGGTTCCGCGGCGGGCCATCTCGGCCACGACCGGCCGGGCCACCCGGTCGAGAACCTGCTCGACGAGATCGGTCGGGGCCCAGGGCAGCGGGGAGTAGGCACCCATGCCGCCGGTGTTCGGGCCCTCGTCGCCGTCGAGGGCGCGCTTGAAGTCCTGCGCCGGTTCGAGGGCGACGACGTCGGTGCCGTCGCACAGGCAGAACAGCGAGACCTCGGGGCCGTCCAGGAACTCCTCGACCACGACCGGGCCGTGCTCCAGGCACGTGCGGGCGTGCTCCAGCGCGGCGTCGCGGTCCTCGGTGACGACCACTCCCTTGCCCGCGGCGAGCCCGTCGTCCTTGACCACGTAGGGCGCGCCGAACGCGTCGAGGGCCTCGACGACCTCGGCCTCGGTCGTGCAGAGGTGGGCGAGCGCCGTCGGGACCCCGGCGGCGGCCATGACCTCCTTGGCGAACGCCTTGGAACCCTCGAGACGGGCGGCCTCGGCCGAGGGACCGAAGCAGGCCACCCCGGCGGCGCGCACGGCGTCGGCGACCCCGGCCACCAGCGGGGCCTCGGGGCCGACCACGACGAGGTCCACCCCGAGCCGGGCGACGAGATCGGTGACCGCGGTCGGGTCGTCGGCCCGCACCGGTTCGCAGGGCGCGACCAGGGCGATCCCGGCGTTGCCGGGCGCGGCGACCACGCGGCTCACCCCCGGGTCGTCGAGCAGGGCACGCACGAGGGCGTGCTCACGGGCACCGGAACCGAGAACGAGGACCTTCACGGCGCCCGAGCGTAGAGGGTGCGCGGGGGGTTCCTCCGGGGCGTCCGGGGCTCGGTGCCCCGATACTGCTGCCGTGCCCTCCCTCGCGCCGACGTTGCTGGCGCTGCGCCGGCGGTTGCGCGCGGGGGCGCAGCGGGCGCTGGGGTCCTACTGGCAGGTCCTGCAGTGCGGGATCGGGGCGGGGGCCGCGTGGGTCCTGGCCCAGGCGCTCTGGGGTCAGCCCTACCCGGTGTTCGCGTGCGTCGCGGCCGTGGTCAGTCTCGGGGTCACCAACAGCCAACGGCTGCACCGGGTCGGGGAGCTCGGGGTCGGCGTGACCCTCGGCGTCATCCTCGGCACCCTGCTGACCCAGGTCATCGGGCACGGGCCGGTGCAGATCGCGGTCCTCGTCGTCCTCGCGATGACCCTCGCCCGTTTCCTCGACGGCGGGAACCTCATCGTCAACCAGGCGGCGCTGCAGGCGCTGTTCATCTCGGCCCTGCCCCCGCAGCCGGGCGGCGGTTACGGGCGCTGGCTCGACGCGATGACCGGGGTGGTGGTCGCCGTGGTCATCGCCGCGCTGCTGCCCCAGGACGCCCGCCGCGACATCCGCGGCCGGGCCCGGGCCTTCACCGGGCAGCTCGCCGACATCCTGGAGGACACCGCCGAGGCGGTCCGTCGGCGCGACCCCGTGCTCGGCGCCCGCGCCCTCGAACTGGCGCGGGACACCCAGCCGCGCCTGGACCGGTGGGCGGCGGCGGTGACCGCCGCCTCCGAGGTGCACCGGTTGACCCCGCTGCGCCGGGGGCGGCACGAGATGCCGGAACTGGCCCGCACCCAGCGCGGGCTGGACCGGGCGACGCGGAACCTCCGGGTCGCGGTGCGGCGGGTGAACACGGCGTTGGAGTACGACGAGCAGCTGCCGGTCAGCCTGGCCGCCGCCCTCGACGAGATGGCGGCCTGCATCCGCGCGGTGCACGAGCCGCCCTTCGAGGGGGACCCCCGCCCCCCGGCCGCGGAGCTGCTGCAGGAGCTCGCCTACCGCCTCGGGCCCGCGGTCCTCGGGGCGGAGTCGCTGTCGGCCACGGTCGTCGTGGCCCAGCTGCGCTCGGCCGTCGTGGACCTGCTGGAGACCATGGGGATGACCCGGGCCGAGGCGCACGCGCTCCTGCCGCGCTGAGCAGCCCCTCGGCGAACGGGGTCTGGAAGGATGCCGGTCATGAGCCACCCTGCCGCCATCGAAGCGCCGGCCCCGCCCAGCGGGGGCATCATCACGTCGTTCGCCCGCCTCGTGGGCGGCGCGACCTTCCTCTACGGGGTGCTGGGGGTGATCCCGGGCATCGTCACCAACTACGACCAGCTGGGGTTCTTTCACTCCGGGGCGACCCTGTTCGGCCTGTTCACGACCTCGATCCTGTCCAGCGCGCTGCTGATGACCTTCGGTCTGATCGTGCTGAGCTTCGCCGCGAACCCCAAGCAAGGCCACAAGTGCGTGGTCTGGCTGGGGCTGGCCTACCTCGTGGCCGGTATCGCCGGGGCCGGGCTGGTCGTGAACTCCCCGAGTCCCGTCCTCGCCGTGAACCCGGCCGTGAACTGGCTGCACATCGTCCTGGGCCTCGGGATCCTCGTGGTCTCCAAGGGCGTCAAGGACAAGTACCAGTCGTCCAAGGGCGTGTTCTGAGAGCACGACCCGGCGGGACGGGGTGACCGGCGTCACGTTCTGACGTGATCGCGCGATGGACGGGGAGAGGGCAGCGCGCCCTCTCCCCGTCGTCGTGGAGGCGCACGTGAACACCACCGGAGCCGTACGGAAACCCACCCGCCGGACAGCCCGACCCGGCCTCGTCGCCGGTCTCGTCACCGGTCTCGTCACCGGCCTCGGACTGCTCGCCCCGATCGACGACGCCCGCGCCGACGTCCCCGACCCCGCCGGCTACCCGGACCTGACCATCACCGCGTCCTGCGTGCAGGGCCGAACCGGAGCGGTGACCCGGTTCGTCACCGACGGTCGTCCGATCCGGGTCTCGTTCTCGCCCGCGACGACGAGCACCCCGCTCCGCACCGACCGCGGGACCCCCGTCGCGGTGAGCACCGACCTTCCCGTGGGCGAGCAGTGGGGAACCCTGCTCGATCCCTCCAACCGCGACCTGGCCACCCGCCCGCTCACGGTCGCGACCTGCGACGGCTGGCCGTCCCTCTCCGCCTACCGGGCCTCGACCGCCTCGGCCCCGGGTTCCCCGCAGGAACTCGCGACCGCGGGTGGGCGGTTCGTGGTGGACCGGACGGGGGTGGGTCACGTGGTCCGCGGCGCGATCCACGACCGGTGGCGCGCGGCCGGGTCGGAACGCTCGTTCCTCGGCCTCCCCCGCACGAGCGAGTTCCAGCTCAGCACCCTCGACGGTTTCTACACCGAGTTCGACGGCGGCGTCGTCTACTGGGGACCGCAGGCCGGGGCCCACGTCCTGCGCGGGGCCCTGCTCGCCGGGTACGCCGACCGCGACTTCGAACGTTCCGGGATGGGCCTCCCCGTCACCGACGAGTTCGGCCCTCTGTGGCGCAACGGGTTCGGCCAGCACTTCGAGCACGCCAGCCTCTACTGGAGCCCGGCGACCGGCGCCCACCGCGTCCACGGAGCCATCCGCAACACCTGGGCCGCCCAGGGGTGGGAGCGCGGTGCGCTCGGTTACCCCGTCGGCGACGAGTTCCTCGTGGACGGCGGACGACAGGCCCGGCAGGACTACCAGGGCGGTTCGCTGGTCTACTCCTTCGCCACCGACCGGGTGAGCCGCCGCTGAGCGGCGCGGGTTCAGCCGGTGGGCACCCGGGGGCCGGGGTCCGCGTCGGGGTGCAGGGGGGTGAGCAGGTCACCGTCGGCGGCGTAGCGGGCCGCGACCTCGGTCAGCGGGAGCTGCCGCAGGGCCTCCCCGTCGGCCAGCTCGTCCCAGGTCCGGGGGGCGGCGGCGCAGGGCCGGGTCCGCCCGCGCGGCGAGTACGGCGCGATCGTCGTCTTGGCGGCGTTGTTCTGGCTCCAGTCCAGCAGGACCTTGCCCCCGCGCAGCACCTTCGTCATCCGGCTGACCACCAGTTCGGGCCGGTCGCGGGCCAACCCTTCGGCCAACCGACGCGCGTACTCGCGCACGACGTCGGCGTCCTGCCGGCCGGAGATGCGGGCGTAGAGCTGGATCCCCTTGCTGCCCGAGGTGACGGGCAGACACTTCAGGCCGTCGTCGGCCAGGCGCTCGCGAACGGCGAGGGCGACCTCGGCGCACTCGGCCAGCCCGGCCCCCTCCCCCGGGTCGAGGTCGACGACGAGGCGGTCCGGGTCGCGCACCCCTCCCCGGGGGCCCACCGACCACTGCGGCACGTGCAGTTCCAGCGCCGCGAGGTTCAGCAACCAGACGAGACCCGCGAGGTCCTCGACCACCGGGTAGGTGACCTGCTCCCGGTTCTTGGTGCTGCCCGGGGCGTCCAGCGTCACCGTGCGGATCCAGTCGGGGGTGCCGCGCGGGACGTTCTTCTCGAAGAACGTCGGGCCGGTCACCCCGTCCACCCAACGCTTCCGGGTCAGGGGCCGGTTCGCGATTTGCGCCAGCAGGGCGGGGGCGACCGCCTGGACGTAACCGATCACCTCGGCCTTGGTCACCGCGGGGGTGTCGGCGGTGGCCGGGTAGAGCACCTTCTCGAGGCGCCGCAGCACGAGTCGACGGCCCTCGACGGCGACGACCTGTCCGGCGTCGGCGGGTTCGGCGGGCATCCTCATTCCTCCCGGAGGTCGGCGAGACCCAGGTCGGCCCGGAGGCCGCGCAGCGTCGGTTGCCGCAGGCGTCCGGCGGTGGTCCGGCCGAGGTGACGGACGTCCACGACCACCCCGGGCTCGCAGAACGTGGCCCCCGCCGCGTCGACCCGGGGGATCCCGGGCAGCGGCGGGGTGGCGACCTCCGAGCCGCGCAGCGCCCGGCGGAGGTCGGCCTCCATGCCGGCGGTCAGTCCGCTGCCCGCGCGTCCCGCGTAGCGCAGCACGCCCGCGGCGTCGGGGACGGCGAGCAGCAGCGCGCCCATCCGGGTCGTGGACCCCTCGACCGGGCGCCACCCGACGACGGCGGCGGACTGGGTGCGGCGGTGGGCGTGCTTGACCCAGTCCGGGCTGCGCCGTCCCGGTTGGTAGCGGGAGCCCCGGCGCTTGGCCACGACCCCCTCCAGGCCTTGCTCCTCGGTCGCGGCGAGCAGCACCTCGGCGTCGGGGTAGACCGGCGAGACGAGCCAGGCGTCCCCGGAGGGGGTCAGCCGGTCCAGGGCGTCGCGGCGCTCCTGCCAGGGTCGGTCGACGAGGTCGACGCCGTAGAGGCGCAGGACGTCGAAGGCCATCAGCGTCACCGGGAGGGCGCGGGCGGCGAGGGCCGCCGAGCGGGCGTCCCGGATGTGCATCCGCTCCCCCAGCGCCTCGAAGCTCGGGACCCCCTCGGCCAGGGCGACGATCTCGCCGTCGAGCAGGACGTCGGCATGGACCTCGCCGAGCCGGGCGAACTCCGGGAACGTGCCGGTGACGTCACGACCGGTCCGCGACAGGAGCGTGACGGCCCCGGCCCGGACGTCGGCCAGCACCCGCATCCCGTCCCACTTGACCTCGTAGGCCCACCGGTCCCCGTCCCGCGGGATGCCGCCCGTCGGTGCGGCGGTGGCGAGCATGGGCAGCACGGGACCACTCTGCTGCCCCGCCCGGGCGGGGGCCAGCCGTTCCGGGTCACGACCTTCCGTCCACCGCAGCTGTAGCTTAGGCTTTCCTCACCATGACCATCCTCGACGCCGCCCCGGTCGCGGCCACCGACCCCGACTGGCGGCTGTTCGCCGCGACGGTGCTCGCGCGACGGGTCCTGTCCCCCGACCTCGTGCGGATCACCTTCACCGACCCCGACCTGGGTCGGTTCGGGGCCGGCGGTGCCGACCAGCGCTTCAAGATCCTGCTGCCGCGGCCAGGGCTGGACGTCGACGAGATCGTCGCCGCGGGGGGAGGGGACTGGCACCCGTGGTGGCGCCACCTGCCCGACGCCCTCCGTCCGGTCATGCGCACGTACACCGTGCGGGCCTTCCGACCGGCCACCGCCGGGCGCGACGCCGAGCTCGACGTCGACTTCGTGCTGCACGGCATCGGCGAGGGCGCCGGCGCGACGGGTGACTGCGGTCCGGCGGCCGCCTGGGCAGCGGCGGCGGTCCCCGGCGACCGGCTCGTGCTGGTCGGTCCGGGCAACCCGGGGACGGGACGGCCCTGGGGGGTGGAGTTCGCCCCCCCGGCGGGGATGCGGCGGCTGCTGCTGGCCGCCGACGAGACGGCGCTGCCGGCGGTGGCCGCGATCCTGACCGCCCGGGCGTGGGGCGCCGGGGTGGCCGTGACGGTCGTGCTCGAGGTGCCCGACCGGGCCGACGCGGCCGCCCTCGACGCGCCGACGGGGTCCGAGGACGAGCTGATCGTCTTGGCGCGCAACGCGTCCGGACCGCCCCTGGCCCACGGTGAGCTCCTGCTCGACGCCGTGCGCGGCCTGGCCGCGTCCTGGTGCCCGGCCGACGCCGCCGAAAGGTCCGGGACGGGCACGACGCAGGGGGGCGGCGAGACCGACGGTGGATCCGCGGTCGAGGACATGGTCTGGGACGTCCCGGACGTCGCGACGCCCACCGGCACGGAAGGGGTCTACGCCTGGCTGGCCGGGGAGGCGGGCGTGGTGCGCTCCCTGCGGCGGCTCCTCGTCACCGACCTGGGGGTCCCCCGCGACGCGGTCGCGTTCATGGGGTACTGGCGCATCGGCGCACGGGAGGGCTGACCCGGACCCGCCGAGATCCGCCCGGCCCCGGGATCGGCGCCAAGAACCTCTCGAACGACCCGAAACGTCCGCCCGACCTGGAGAAACTCCGTGCTGAACCCGTTCCGCCGCACCGCCCCTGCCCCGACCCCGGCCGTCCGCCGGCAACGCCGGGCCGAGGTCCGCCGCACCGAGCGGTTGACGCCGCACATGGTCCGGGTCGTCCTCGGTGGGGACGACCTGGCGGACTTCGCGGTGGAGCACGCCGACTCCTACGTGAAACTCCTGTTCCCGCAGCCCGGGGTCGCCTACCCCGACGACTTCGACGTCGCCGCCATCCGCAAGGACCGGCCGCGGGAGGAGTGGCCCGCGCAGCGGACCTACACGGTGCGCGCGGTGGACGCGGGGCGCGGGGAGGTCACGATCGACTTCGTGCACCACGGGGACGAGGGGCTGGCCGGTCCCTGGGCCGCGGGCGCCGCGCCCGGTGACGTCGTGCACCTGCTGGGGCCGGGCGGTGCGTACACGCCCGCCACCGACGCGCCCTGGCACCTGCTGGTGGGCGACGCGAGCGCGCTGCCCGCGATCGGTGCCGCCGCCGAGCAGGTCCCCGAGGGGGCCCGCGTACTGGCCGTGGTCGAGGTGGCCGGCCCCGAGGAGCAGCAGCAGCTGGCCTCCCACGGTGAGCTCACCGTGCACTGGGTCCACCGCGAGCCGGGGTCGGACCCCGACGCCCTCCTCGCCCGGCTGCGCGAGCTGGACCTCCCCGCCGGGATCCCCCACGTGTTCGTGCACGGGGAGGCCGACGCCGTCCGCGCGGTGCGTCGCTGGGTCCGCACCGACCTCGGGGTCCCGCGGGAGTCGTTGTCCGCTAGCGGGTACTGGCGGCGCGGGCGCAGCGAGGAGGGGTGGCGGGGCGAGAAGTCGGCCTGGAACGCCGCGGTGGAGCAGGACGAGGCCGCCCGCCCCGCCTGACGGGCCCGCCGGGCTGCGAGGACGGGTGGGTGGGCTCCGGGCTTGACCGCATCCGCCATCTTCCTCACTATCTTCGCATGAGCGAAGATAGTCGGCGCTGCACCCTGGGCGTGGACAGCCAGTACGTGGACCTCGCCGCCGAGGTCTTCACCCTGCTGTCGGACCCGACCCGGATCCGCATCGTGCTGGCCCTGCGCGACGGCGAGCTCTCGGTGAACCACCTGGCCGAACTCGTGCGCAAGAGCCCGACCGCCGTCTCCCAGCACCTCGGGAAGCTGCGCTGGGGCCGGATGGTGAGCACCCGCCAGGAGGGCAACCGGGTGTTCTACCGGCTGACCGACGAGCACGCCCGCAACCTCGTGGTCGAGGCGGTGCGTCAGGCCGAGCACGCCCTCGACGAGCACTCCGCGCACCACCGCGCCGGCGTCGAGGACGCGGGCGCGTGAGCGGCACGCTGACCCCGGTCGCCCCCGCCGCCCGGACGGGCCGTGACCTGCCCCGGCCCCCGTCGGTGCTCCGGACCGGTGCCCGCCTGCCCGAGGTCCGCTGGGCGGGCCTCGCCCTGGCGCTGTTCCTGCTCGGCGGCGCGCTGCAGCTCGGCGGCGCCCCGACCTGGGCGAGCTGGGGCTGCTACCTCGCCTGCTACCTCGCCGGTGGTTGGGAACCAGCCTGGAGCGGCCTGCAGGCGTTGCGGGAGAGGGTCTTCGACGTCGACCTGCTGATGGTGCTCGCGGCGGTCGCGGCCGCGGCGATCGGGCAGGTCCTCGACGGGGCCCTGCTCGTCGTCATCTTCGCGACCTCGGGGGCCATCGAGGCGGTCATCACCCAGCGCACGGCCGACTCGGTGACCTCGCTGCTCGGCCTCGCCCCCGAACGCGCCACCCGGGTCGACGCGTCGGGCGCCGAGACCGAGCTGGACGTGGCCGACCTCGCCGTCGGGGACCTCGTCCTCGTCCGGCCCGGGGAACGCATCGGCGCCGACGGCACGGTCGTCGAGGGGGTCTCCGAGGTCGACCAGCAGGCGGTCACCGGTGAGTCGGTCCCGGTCCCCCGCGCCCCCGGCGACGAGGTCCTCTCGGGGACCGTGAACGGCACCGGATCGCTGCGGGTCCGGGTCGGGCGGGCGGCCGGGGACTCCGTCATCGCCCGCGTGGTCGCCCTGGTCGAGCAGGCCTCGGCGACGAAGGCACGCACCCAGGTGTTCGTGGAACGGATCGAGCAGCGCTACTCCCTCGGCGTCGTGGTCGCGACGTTGCTCGTGCTGCTGGTCCCGTTGACGCTGCTCGGTGCGACCTTCGACGCGGCGCTGCTGCGGGCCATCACGTTCATGATCGTCGCCTCGCCCTGCGCGGTGGTGCTCGCGACGATGCCCCCGCTGCTGTCCGCGATGGCGAACGCCGGTCGGCACGGGGTCCTGGTGAAGTCGGCCACGGTCATGGAGGCCGTGGGCCGCAGCACCGTCTTCGCCTTCGACAAGACCGGCACCCTGACCGAGGGCGCCCCCGAGGTCACCGCGGTCGTCCCCACCGTCGGCGGGGGCCGCGGCCTCACGCCGGAGCAGGTGCTGCGCGCCGCGGCCGCGGTCGAGCAGGACAGCGAGCACCCGTTGGGCCGGGCGGTGGTCGCGGCCGCGCGCGAGCGGGGGTTGCCGCTCGCCGTGGTCGAGCAGTTCCGGGCCGTCCCCGGGATCGGGGTCGCGGGGAGGGTCGGGGGCCACGAGGTGCGGGTCGAACGGGCCCCCGTCGGGGTGGACCCGGACGCGCCCGCCGGGACCACGGTCGTGGTCCGCCTGGACGGGGTGGACGTCGGCACCATCACCCTCGTGGACCGCGTCCGTCCCGGGGCGGCCGGAGCCGTGGGCGAGCTGGCCCGGCTCAGCGAGCACCCCGTCCTCCTGCTGACCGGGGACGGTGAGACGGCCGCCGGTCCGGTCGCCGCGCGCACGGGGATCGGCGAGGTCCGCACCCGACTGCTCCCCGAGGACAAGGCCGCCGTCGTCGCGGCCCGGCAGGAGCAGGGGGAACGCGTCCTGCTCGTGGGGGACGGGGTCAACGACGCCCCGGCCCTGGCCACCGCCGCGGTGGGGGTGGCCATGGGCCGGCACGGCTCGGACCTCGCCCTCGACACCGCCGACGTCGTCGTGGTCCGTGACGAGCTGGAGGCGATCCCCCGGTTGGTGCTCCTCTCCCGCCGGGCCCGGCGGATCGTCGTGGCCAACCTGGCGACAGCGGCCACGTTCATCGTGACGCTGGTCGCCTGGGACCTCCTCGGGCACCTACCGCTGCCCCTGGCCGTCGCCGGGCACGAAGGTTCCACCGTCGTGGTCGCCCTGAACGGGTTGCGGCTGCTGCGGGCGCGCGCCTGGACGGGGTGAGCGCTAGGGCCGGCGGTCCGGGTCGACGACGCCCCCGGTGGAGACGGGGGTCGACGGCGGTCTCTCCTCGTCGCGGGGCGGCCGGGGCGACAACCGCCCGCCGCAGTTCGGGCAGCGCCCCGCGAGGACCGATGCGGCGCAGTCGGCGCACCAGGTGCACTCGAACGAGCAGATCCACGCGTCCTGCGCCGTGGGAGGTAGGTCCCGGTCGCAGCGCTCGCACGTCGGTCGCATCTGCAGCATGGCGCCTGGTCCTTCACGGTCGGAGGGGAGCAGCCGAGGCTGACGGACCCAGGGTCGCGCCCGGTGCTCCCCCGGCACGAGGGGCGGAACGGCCGTCGTCCGTCGGGAAACCGCCAGCTGCCCCCTCGAGGAACCGCACCCGCGGTGAGACGGGGTCACGGCGTTCCGAGGGACGGGTGGGCGCCATGCGAGACTGTTCCCCCTGACGGGACGGGGAGGAACGGCGTGAGCGACGGCGTGCAGAGCGTCGACCGGGCCCTGACCCTGCTGCAGATCCTCAGCCGGCACGGCAGTCTCGGGGTGACGGAGATCGCGCGGGCGGCCGGGGTCCACAAGTCGACCGCGTTCCGGTTGTTGAGCACCCTGGAGGCTCGGGGTTTCGTCGCCCAGCGCGACGACCGTGGCCAGTACCGGCTCGGGCCGGCCGCCGCGGAACTCTCGGTCGGGGCGACCGTCTCGCACGACCTCTCGGCCGGGCACGGGATCTGCGTCGACCTCGCGGCCACCGTCGGGGAGACCGTCGCCCTGGTCGTCTCCGACGGTCGCGAGACGACGACCGTGGACGAGGTGGTCGGGGAGGCGAAACTCTCGAGCTTCGACAGCATCGGCAGCCGCGCCCCGCTGCACGCCACGGCGGCCGGGAAGGTCTTCCTGGCCGCCCTGAGCCCCGAGGATCTCAGGGCGACCCTCAGCACCCCCCTCGTCGCCTACACCCCCCGGACGATCTGCGACCCGGCCGTCCTGGGCGAGCAGCTGGTCGAGGTGCGGGACCGCGGGTACGCGGTCGTGCAGGAGGAGTTCGAGGTGGGTCTGGTCGCCCTGGCCGCACCCGTCCACGGCACCGACGGGCAGCTCGCGGCGGCGATGACCGTCGCGGGTCCCGCCTACCGGGTGGGTCCGCACCGGTTCGAGGAACTGGCCCAGCACCTGCTGACCGCCGCCGACGCCCTCTCCTGGCGGCTCGGGCACGTCAAGCGGGGATGAGCGCCAGGAGCTCGTCGCAGACCGCCAGCAGCGTGCGGCGCAACGGTTCGGCCCGGGCGGCGAACGCCCGCTGCGCGGCCGCGTAGGTCGTCTTCCCCTCGGGTGTCTCGATCCGCACCGGTTCGAGGCCGTAGGACGACACGTCGTAGGGCGAGGCGCGCATGTCCAGCACGCGCACGTCACGAGCCAGTTCGTAGCAGTCGAGCAGGGTCTCCCCGGCGACGGCCGGCGACAGTTTCATGGCCCAGCGGTAGCAGTCCATGGTCGCGTGCAGGCAGCCCGGCTGCTCCAGCCGTGGGGCCTGCTCGCGGGTGGGGTGGACCTCGTTGCGGGGTTCCGCCTCCGGGGTGAAGAACCGGAACGCGTCGAAGTGGCTGCACCGGATCCGGTGCCCCTCGACCACGGCGTCCGTCCCCGCCGACCCGAGCCGCAGGGGGAGGCGGGAGTGCCGGATCTCCTCGGGCCGGCTGCGGTAGACCATGGCCCACTCGTGCAGCCCGAAGCAGCCGAGCTGCGCCGGACGGGCCAGCGTCCCGGCCAGCACGTCGCGGGTCTGCCGCAGGGTCGCGGACCGTCGCGCCGCGAAGGCCGTGCCGTCGACGACCACCCCGCCACCCGTGCTGCGGTAGCCGGCCCACCCGACCCGTTCCTCGGCGCCGCGCAGCTCCACCCCGAGACCCGGGTGCCACCGACGCAACCGGCCCGGGGCCCACGCGTAGTAGGTGTGCAGGAAGTCCTCGACCGCGTGGGTCTCACCCCGTTCCCGCCGCTCCCGGACGGCGGCGGTCAACGCGTCGGCGCGGGCCGCGTGCGCCTCGGCCCGCCGCTGCCAGTCGGCCGACGCCAGCACCTCGACCCCGGCGGCGCCGGACCCGACCGATGAATCCCTCGCCCCCGGCCGGTCACGGTCGTACGTTGGAGTCGTCGTCGACGAGAGGGAGCGGCCATGCGGGCGATCTGGAAGGGCGCGGTGTCCTTCGGGCTGGTCAACGTGCCCGTGCGGCTCTACTCCGCGACCGGTGAGCACGACATCCGCTTCCATCAGGTCCACCGTAGCGACGGCGGGCGCATCCGGATGAAACGCACCTGCACGGTCTGCGGCGAGGAGATCTCCTACGACCAGATCGCCAAGGGCTACGAGAGTCCCGACGGCAAGCTCGTCGTGCTCACCGACGAGGACCTCGACGGCCTGCCGGTCGCCAGCGGGCACGAGATCGACGTGCTGCAGTTCGTCCCGGCCGACCAGGTGGACCCGGTCATGCTGGCCAAGCCCTACTACCTGGAGCCTGAGTCGCGGGCCGCCAAGCCCTACGCGCTGCTGCGGGAAGCCCTGCTGGAGACCGAGCGGGTCGCGGTGGTGAAGGTGGCCCTGCGGCAGCGAGAGTCCCTCGCGGTGCTGCGGGTGCGCGACAAGGCCATCGTGCTGCAGACCATGCTCTGGCCCGACGAGATCCGGGCCGCCGACTTCGGCGTGCTCGACGACGATGTGGAACTGCGCCCGCAGGAGCTGCAGATGGCGGCCTCGCTCGTGGAGTCGCTGGCCGCGGACTTCGCCCCCGAGCAGTTCGACGACGAGTACGCCGTGGCGGTGCGCGACCTGGTCGAGGCCCGGTTGGCCGATGCCGACGCCGCCCCCGCCGAGGCGACCGAGGACGTCGCGGCCGGCGGCGGTGGGGGTGGTGAGGTCCTGGACCTGCTCACTGCGCTGCAACGCAGCGTGGACCGGGCCCGGGGCACCGCCTCCTCGTCCACCGCTGCCGCAAACACCCCGACGGAGGGTCCCGCCGACGACGGGTCCGGGGAGGGCACCGACGACGAGGGTTCCGCCTCTGCGGCCCGGACCGCGAAGAAGACGGCGGCGCGGAAGTCGACCGCCGCCCCGCGGAAGACGGCGGCGAAGAAGACCACCGCGAAGAAGGCCACCGGCACGACCGCGGCGAAGAAGACCGCCGGTGGGGCGACGAAGTCGGGCACCAAGGCGGCGGGCGACACCGAGGAGAAGGGCACCCGGTCGACCACCCGGCGGGCGGCCAAGAAGTCCGCCTGAGCGGACGGACCCGACGCCCCAGGGTCAGGTGATCTTGACCCCGGAACCGCGCATCTTCTTCTTGCTGCGCAGCATCGATTCCTTGAAGGCGCGCAGCACCTTCACCCCACGGCGCCGGAACCCGAGGATGTCCTGGGCCGCCTCGAGGACGGCTGGATCGGCGGCCTTGACCCCGAGGCGCGCATAGGCGAGGGCCAGCGCCGCGTCGACCGCCGCGGGCGGCGTCTGGTCGATGTTCGGGTGGGCGGTCCCGAGGGCGTCGCGGAACTCGGCGACCACCCGCTCCGCGTCCGCCGTGGAACCAAGACCGGGCGGCAGCTCGGGGGACGCCGCAACGGCCGGACCAGAACCCGGTTCCTGCGCGCGTTCCTGCTCGGCGCGCTCCTGCTCAGCCCGTTCCCGGTCGGCGCGTTCCCGGTCGGCGCGTTCCCGTTCGGCGCGTTCCCGCTCGGCGCGTTCCCGTTCGGCGCGTTCCTGCTCAGCCCGCTCCCGTTCGGCGCGTTCCCGATCCGCGCGTTCCCGATCCGCGCGTTCCCGATCCGCGCGTTCCCGATCCGCGCGCTCCCGCTCAGCCCGTTCCTGCTCAGCGCGCTCCCGCTCGACCCGTTCCCGTTCCTGTTCGGCGCGTTCCTGTTCGGCGCGTTCCTGTTCGGCGCGTTCCTGTTCGGCGCGTTCCTGTTCGGCGCGTTCCTGTTCGGCGCGTTCCTGTTCGGCGCGTTCCTGTTCGGCGCGTTCCTGTTCGGCGCGTTCCTGCTCGGCGCGTTCCTGTTCGGCGCGTTCCTGTTCGGCGCGTTCCTGTTCGGCGCGTTCCTGTTCGGCGCGTTCCTGCTCGGCCCGCTCACGTTCGGCGCGTTCCCGGTCGGACCGCTCACGTTCCGCGCGTTCTTGCTCTGCGCGCTCCCGTTCGGCCCGTTCCTGCTCGGCCCGCTCCCGTTCGACGCGTTCCTGCTCAGCGCGTTCCTGCTCGGCGCGTTCCTGCTCAGCGCGTTCCCGCTCGACCCGCTCGCGTTCAGCGCGCTCCTGCTCCGCCCGTTCCTGCTCCGCCCGTTCCTGCTCGGCCCGCTCCTGTTCGGCGCGTTCCTGTTCGGCGCGTTCCTGCTCGGCCCGTTCCTGCTCGGCCCGCTCCTGCTCGACGCGTTCCTGCTCAGCCCGCTCCCGTTCGACGCGTTCCTGCTCGGCGTGTTCCTGCTCGGCGTGTTCCTGCTCGACCCGTTCCTGCTCGACCCGCTCGCGTTCAGCGCGTTCCTGCTCAGCCCGCTCCTGCTCAGCCCGCTCTTGCTCAGCCCGTCGCCCGGCGTTGACGTCGTCCACGACCGCGGCGGGGCTGAGGTACCACCGGAGGGCGGAGATCTCGAGGCGGGCGAGGTCAGCGGCGGCGAGGGCGGCGGTGCGGGCCCGGGCGTCGGCGGGCGCGAACCAGACGTCGAGGTCGACCACGACGTCCCGACCACCCTCCCCCGGGACGAGGAGGCCCACGTCGGGACGGCCGGTCTGCGTACCCACCAGCACGGGGATTCCTGCCGCCCGCAGCTGCGCAGCCAGGGCGTCGCGGAGCGGGGCCGCCCCCGCGCGGTCCAGGACGGGTGGGGCGGCGCGAAGAATCGGGGCCGACCCCGCCGCCGCCCAGACCGATCCGTCGGTGACCGCCGAGCCGTCGCCCAGCAGCACGACGACCGCCTCGGTGGCCGGCAGGTCGGTGGCCGGACGGGCGTGGGCGTCGAGGACGACCACCGTGGTCCCGGGGGGCGGGCTCGCGGACGGGTCGAGCTCGGTGACGACCGACGACGGCGCGGGGAGGTCGACCGTCTGCCGCCGCGCCGTGCCCGGCCCGGTCCCGACGCTCGCGTGGTCGTCCAGCAACGCCCGGAGCCAGACCCCCCGCACGAAGCTGGCCGGGTCCTCCCCCGACCACACTCCCCGCAGCGCGGCGAGAGCCTGGTCCTCGCCGACCTCCTCGCCACCCCGGGTGACCGCGGTGTCGAGCTCCTGCTCGCGCAGCACGGTGTCAGGGGCCTGCGGGTCGGCGGCCTCCAGGGCGACCCGGACCGCTGCTGTGGCCTGCGCGAGCTCGCGCCGGCCGAACCATTCCTGCGGGACGCTGCTCGCGCGCTCCGCCCAGTCCCGCTGCACCGCGGCGATCACGTCGACGTCCGCGGAACCGAAGGTGCCGTCGTGGCGCAGCACCCCGAGCCGTTTGGCCTCCCGCCGGCGGTCGCGTTCGGCCGCGCTGAGGACCGATCCGAGCCGTCCGTCCAGCACCTGCCGGGTGCGCGTCATGTCCGAGCCGAAGGCCAGCGGGATGTAGGTGCGGCTCAGGGTCTCGACCCGCTCCAGCAGGGCGACCGCGTTCTCGGCGTCGCCCAGCGTGCGCAGCGGACGCCAGCCGAGTTCGGAGGTCAGCCGGTCGGCCACGGCGCGCAGGGTCGCCACCGCGTCCGCCGTCGGTGACGCCTCCGGACGTCGCTCGGCCCCCAGCGCCCGCGCCAGACCGGGCAGGTCCTCGACGGTCCACGCGGCTGCCGCGGGCAGGTGCGGCACCTCCGTGCCGGCCGCACGACGGGCGAGCAGCTCCGCGGCCGCGACCGCGGCGACGGGCGCTCCAGGTCGGAGCGGGTCCTCGGATCCCGGCCCCCGGTCGGCCGTCGTCCACGTCAGGCGGCGCAGGGTCGCGGCCCGCCCGCGACGGGACACGACCACGGCCTCACCGCCGCGGCGGCGGGCGGCCGCCACCACCGCGGCGAGCACGAGCTCGCCGTCCGGCCCCACGTCCAGCCGCGTCACGGGCCCGATCAGCGCGGACTCGACGGCCGCGGCCTGCTCGGCGGACAGGACGGCGGCGGTGTCAGGGGTCGGCTCCTCGGTACTCATCGCGGCAAAGGTACCGACCCCGGAGGCCGTGGCCCGTGCGTCTCACCCCGACGTGACGGAGGCCCCACCCCGTACGGGGTGGGGCCTCCGGGCAGCGGAGCCGGTCGGCTCAGACGAGGTCGTGCTCGGCCGGGACGGCACCGGAGTGACTGGCCGGGGGGCGCTCGGTGGTCGTCGAGACCATCGGCAGCCCGTCGGCGGTGTGCCGGGCCCCGACGACCCGGATGACCCGGTCGGAGCGCAGGTCCTTCACCAGGGCGACGCAGAGCAGGACCATGACCACGAGGAACGGCGTGGCCGCGATGATCGTGATGCTCTGCAGCGCTCCGAGACCACCGGCCAGCAGCAGGACGATGGCGACCGCTCCGGTCAGACCACCCCAGAGGCAGGTGAGCCAGCGGCGGGGTTCGTCGTCGCCGAAGGACGACAGCGAGGCCATGACGAGGCTGGCCGCGTCGGCACCGGAGATGAAGAAGATCGCCACGAGGAAGGCGACGAGCGCCGAGGTGGCTGCCGCCCACGGGTAGGCGTCGAGCAGCGCGTACATCTGCGACTCGGCCCCGTCGATGGCGGTGAAGTCGATGACGCCCCGCAGCTGCAGGTTGATGGCGGAGCCACCGAACACCGAGAACCAGAGGACGCTGACGGCGGTGGGGATGAGCATGACGCCGACGACGAACTCACGGATGGTGCGGCCGCGGGAGATCTTGGCGAGGAAGGCGCCGACGAAGGGCGTCCACGAGATCCACCACGCCCAGTAGAAGATCGTCCAGCCGGACAGCCAGTCGCCGCCGCCGTAGACGCCGGTGCGCACCGACATGTCGGGCAGGGCGGCCAGGTAGTGGCCCGCGGCGTTCGGGATGAGGTCGAGGATGAAGACGGTCGGGCCGACCACGAACAGGAAGAACAGCAGCGCGGCGGCCAGCACCATGTTGATGTTGGAGAGGAGCTGGACCCCGCGGCCGATGCCGCTGACCGCGGAGAGGATGAAGCAGAGGGTCAGGACCGCGATGATCGCGACCTGGACCGAGGTGCCGCTGCCGGTGCCGAAGACGCGGGTGAGGCCACCGTTGATCTGGGCGGCGCCGAGACCGAGCGAGACGGCCGACCCGAAGATGGTCGCGAAGATCGCGAGGATGTCGATGATGCGGGCGGAACCCACGGCGCGGGGGCCCTTCAGCAGCGGCGCGAAGGCGGCGGAGAAGCCCCCGGTGCGCCCGCGGCGGTAGGAGGAGTAGGCCAGGGCCAGACCCACGACGGCGTAGATGGCCCACGGGTGCAGACCCCAGTGGAAGAGCGCGTAGTCCATGGCCATCGCCGAGGCGGCCTCGGAGCCCGGCTCGACGCCCGCCTCGGGCGGGGTCATGAGGTGGGTGACGGGCTCGGACACCCCGTAGAACATGAGGCCGATCCCCATGCCGGCGGAGAACATCATCGCGATCCAGGAGGCCCGCGAGTACTCCGGCTTCTCGTCGTCACGACCCAACCGGATCTTGCCGGTGCGGCCGAAGGCGAGGACGAGGGCGAGGACGACGAAGGCGGTCGCCCCGAGGACGAAGGCCCAGCCGAGGTTGGTCGTGATCCAGGTGAGGACGGACCCGGCCTGGGTCGCCAGCTGCTCCGGCATCGCCAGCCCGATCCCGAGGACCACCGCGACGACGAGCAGGGACACGATCAGGACGGGCTTGTCGACCGGGGGGTGCTTGCGACCGAGAGAACTCTCGGTCGGGGTTTCCGGGACGCTCATAGAGGGGGTCCTCTCGGAAGTGAAGGGGAGTTCGGCGACGGCCGACGGAACGACGATAGACCCGCGGGGTACCCCGTGTCAGCCAGTTCACACAGAAGAAACCGTTTCGAGATCCGAACTTCTCGGGTTTCTGTGGTACCGGTCCCGGAGCGTGACCACGGAACCCCTCCCCGACCGACGAACCACCCGGAACGCCGAGAACCCCCGCCCGGTCCGGGTGGGGGTTCTCGTTCCGACGGGATGGGATCAGACGCGGTCCTCGACCAGCATGTCGGCGAGTTTCTCGCCGATGGTCATGCAGGTGATGTTCGGGTTCACCGCACCCAGGTACGGCATGACCGACGCGTCGGCGACCCGCAACCCGGAGACCCCCTTGACCCGCAACCGGGCGTCGACGACGGCGAGCGGGTCGTCGTCCGCCCCCATCTTCGCGGTGCCCGCCGGGTGGTAGACGGTGTTGTGGGTCTTCTTGACGTAGTCGGCCAACTCGTCGTCGGTCTGCACGTCCTTGCCGGGGGCGAGTTCCCGGCCGGCCCAGGGGGCCATGGGTTCCTGCTCGACGATGCGCCGCGCCAGGCGGATGCCCTCGGTCATGACCCGGAGGTCGTTGCCCTCGGGGTCGGTGAAGTAGCGCGGGTCGACGCGTGGACGGTCACGGAAGTCGCGGGAACGGAGTTTGACGGTTCCCCGCGACCGTCCCTGCGTGACGTTCGGGGTCAAGCAGAACCCGTTGTCGGTGGTGGGGTAGCCCCAGCGGACGGTGTTCATGTCGAAGGGGACGGAACCGTAGTGCATCATCAGGTCAGGGATGTCCAGACCCGGGACCGTCGTGTGGAACACGCCGATCTCCCACCACTGGGTGGAGGCGGTCACCATGGGCTGCAACGCTTCCCAGAACACGAGGCCCTCGACGTGGTCGTCCAGGTTCTCCCCCACCCCCGCGGACTCGACCACCACGTCGAGACCGAACTCCCGCAACTGCTCCGGCTGCCCGATCCCCGACAGCAGCAGGAGTTTCGGGGTGTCGATGGAACCCGCCGAGAGGACGACCTCGCGTCGGGCCCGCACGACCCCGTGGTGGATGAGGTCGGGCGCCATGAACTGGACCCCGGTGGCGCGGGGGGCGCCGTCGGAACCCTGCTCGAGGACGACCTTCTCCACCCAGTACCCGGTGCGGACCTCCAGGTTCGGTCGCTTCCCGAGGATCGGGTGGAGGTAGGCGTGCGACGAGGACATCCGGGTCCCGTCGTCCCCCGCGTTGATCTGGAACCATCCCGCCCCGTTCAGGACGGTGGGCCCCTCGTTGAACTGGACGGTGGGCAGGCCCACCTTCTCGGCGGCCTGCAGCAGCGCGACCCCGCAGGGGTCCACCGGCGGGATGGTGCGCAACCGCACCGGCCCGGACCGGCCGTGGTGCTCGCCCGGTCCGGCGTTGTTCTCCAGACGTTTCACCAGCGGCAGGACGTCCTTGGCGCCCCACCCGGTGCACCCGAGGGCCTCCCACCCGTCCAGGCACTCGGCCGGCGGGTGGAACGCGATGCAGGAGTTGTGCGAGGAACAACCCCCGAGAACCTTGGCCCGGGCGTGCCGGAGGAAGGAGTTCCCGTTCTCCTGCGGTTCCACCGGGTAGTCCCAGTCGTAACCGGAGTCGAGCAGGTGCATCCAGTCGGCGAGTTTCAAGATGTTGTCGTCGCCGACGTCGCTCGGCCCGGCCTCGAGCAGGCAGACCGTCACCGACGGATCCTCGGACAGGCGGGCGGCGAGGACGCACCCGGCCGTCCCGCCCCCGGCGATGACGTAGTCGAACTCCTCGGTCGCGGTGCCCTGCGTCTCGGTCGTCATGTCGTCCCCTCGCCTCAGCCCTTGAACCAGCCCGGCGCGGCCGGGGTGGTGTTCTGCCAGATGTGCTTGGTCTCCAGGTACTCGTGCAGGCCGGCCGGGCCGAGCTCCCGCCCGTTGCCGGACATGCGCTGACCGCCCCACTCCGCCTGCGGCACGTAGGGGCCGAAGTCGTTGATCCAGACGGTGCCGTGCCGCAGCGCGTTCGCGACCCGCTCCCCGCGCTCGACGTCGCGCGTCTGGACGCCGCCGGCCAGCCCGTAGGAGGTGTCGTTGCCGAGGAGCACGGCCTCCTCCTCGGTCCGGAACCGCTCGACGGTGAGGATCGGCCCGAACGTCTCGGCCTGGACGATGTCCATCGTGCGGTCGCAGTGGTCGAAGACCGTGGGCTCGTAGAAGTACCCGCGCTGCAGGTCCGCCCCCTCGGGTCGGCGACCGCCGGTGAGCAGCTCGGCGCCCTCGGCGAGACCGCGGGCGACCCACCCTTCGACCTTGTCCCGGTGCTGCTCCGAGACCAGCGGACCGGACTCCGACGCCGGGTCGAGGCCGTTGCCCAGCCGGACCCGTCGGGCCTTCTCGACCACGGCGGCGACCAGCTCGTCGGCGACGGACTCCTCCACGATGAGCCGGGTCCCGGCGGAGCAGACCTGACCGGCGTGCAGGAACACACCCGTCGCGACCACGTCGGCCGCCACGTCCAGGTCGACGTCGGCGAACACGATGTTGGGGTTCTTGCCGCCCAGTTCGACGCAGGCGCGTTTCACCGTCTCGGCGGTCGAGCGGATGATGGCCCGCCCGGTCGACAGACCCCCGGTGAAGGACACCAGGTCGACCGCGGGGTGCTCGGTCAGGGTGGCCCCGACCGCGGAGCCGGGCCCCAGCACCAGGTTGACCACCCCGTGGGGCAGGCCGACCTCTTCGAGGAGTTTCACCAGGTGGACGGTGGAGAGCGGGGTGACCTCGCTGGGTTTGAGCACCATGGTGTTGCCCGCCGCCAGCGCGGGGGCGACCTTCCAGGCGATCTGCAGCAGCGGGTAGTTCCACGGGGCGATCAGGGAGCAGACCCCGACGGGGTGGTGGACCACCCGGCTGCGGACGTTGGCCTGTCCCACGTCGACCGTGCGGTCCACGGGCACCAGGGCCTGCTGCGCGTAGTAGCGGAAGACGGCGGTGACGTCGTCGACGTCGATGCGGCTCTCCACCAGCGTCTTGCCGGTGTCGAGGGTCTCGACGTGGGCGATCTCCTCCTTGTCGCGCTGGAGCAGGTCGGCCACCCGGTCGAGGACCGCGGCCCGTTCGGCCACCGGCGTCGCGGGCCAGGTGCCCTGGTCGAAGGCCCAGCGCGCGGCCAGCACGGCAGCCTCGGCGTCGGCGGCGGTCGCCTCGTCGACGTGCCGGAACACGGTGGCGTCGAAGGGGTTGATCACCCCGCGGGTCCCGCCGTCGGCGGCGGACCGCCAGGAACCGTCGATGAACAGGTCAGGCATGGGGGGTTGCTCCCGTCGAGTGGCTAGCGAGGACACCGGACCGGTGCCGGAGTCGCAGCCGGTAGTAGAGCAGCCCGCCGCCCACGCTGATGGCGATGAAGAGGAGGGCGCCGTACTGCAGGTACCAGTGGAAGGGTTCGGTCGGGTTGTAGACCTCCGCCCGCGGCCAGAGGAGGTTCGCCATCATCGCCACGCCCCAGAGCACGGCGAGGATGTTGACCGGCAGTCCCCAGCGGCCGAGCGTGAACGGCGCCTTCGACCCGTCGGCCATCGGCACGGGCCACCGCCCCCGCAGCCGGGCCACCAGCAGCGGGACGGTCACCAGCAGGTAGGCCAGGTAGATCATCCCGACCGCCAGGCTGGTCAGGACCAGGAAGATCTGCGGCTGGCCCACGTTGACCACGAGGATCACCACCGCGAGGACCCCGACGACGATCGCGGGCAGGACCGGGGTCTTGAACTTCGGGCTGATGCGCGACAGCGCCTCCCCGGCGGGGAGGTTGTTGTCCCGGGCCATCGCGAACATCATCCGGATGGTGGCGGTGTGCACCGCGAGCGAGCAGACCAGGACGGCCACGACCACGCAGGCCAGGAAGGGCAGGCCGAACCCGCTGCCGACGGTCGTGAGGACCAGGTGCTGCAACCCGCCCGCCGAGGAACCGAGCAACGGGTCGCTCAGGTCCGGGACGGCCATGAGGCCGAGCAGGATGATGAGACCACCCAGGACGAAGGAGGCGACGACGGCCCGGATCACGGCGCGGGGCGCGGTGCGCCGCGGATCCTTGGTCTCCTCCCCCAGCGAGCTCGCGGTGTCGAACCCGTACATGACGTACCCGGAGGCGAGGGCCGCGACCAGGAAGGCTCCGAAGTAGCCACCCGGGTGGTCCGTGCCGACCCCGTTGTTGCTGAGGACGACGTCGGGGCCGCGGGTCACGTTGACCGCCAGGAGCACGATGATGACGACGGCCGCGATCAGCTCGATGAAGACCCCGGTCGAGTTGATCCGGGACATGAGCTTCACCCCGAACGCGTTCACCAGCGTGGTGAAGACCACGACGACGGTGCCCAGGATCACGGCGTTCAGCGCGTAGTCCGTCGCGTCGTCGGCGGTGCCGATGAACTGGAAACCCGACCAGATCTGGGGCAGCGTCAGCTGGAAGGCCAGCACCACCGCGGACAGGGTCACGATCGAGGCGACGAGCATCGTCCAGCCCGCGGCCCAGGCGACCGTCGGCGAGGCGAGGCGCTTGGTCCAGTTGTAGAGCGAACCGGCCACCGCGTACCGGCTCGACAGCTCGGCGAAGCAGAGCGCGACCATGAGCTGGCCGACGAAGACGGCCGGCCAGCTCCACAGGTAGCTGGGCCCCGCCGTCCCGTAGCCGAAGTAGAAGAGCTGGAACGTGCCGGTCAGGATCGAGATGTAGCTGACCCCGGCGGCGAAGCTGGCGAAGGACCCGATGCTGCGTTCGAGACCCTGCTTGTAGCCGAACTCTTCGAGTCCGTGGGATTCACCGGAGGAGGTACCCGTCGTCTGCTGGCTCATCGTGGCCTTCCGGGGATGCGGCTGTGATCGGCGGGGCGGGGAGGGTCAGACCGCCCGGCCGGGGGACGGACCGGCGGGCGGGCCGACCGGACCGGTCGGTCGCACCACCGGGGCGCCGGACGCCACCGTCCAAGGGCGACAAGGGGGTCGGTGGGACCGCTCGAGCACGATCACGGCCAACTCCTGCCTCTGAGGAACACGGTGACGCCGGCCGGACGGAGGGAGCAGGGGCTCCCTGATCACCGTGCCGTGGCGAGACTGTACGCCCGATTGATCGTCGAGGTATAGACCATTGGTATATCAATCTTCGCCGGCTGTTCACGTCAGACCTAACGGGACATCGGAGCGCGCACGACCCCGCCGGCGCGGGGGCTCCGGACCGCCCGGTTAGGCTCGGTGCGTGGCCGCCGGCAACCCAGACGAACCCTTCGACGTGATCGCCTGCCCGGTGGCGGCTCTGCCCCCCGGCGGGGTCAACGTCCTCGACCTCCCCCGACCCGTCTCGGTGTTCAACGTCGACGGGGACCTCTTCGCCATCGACGACACCTGCACCCACGCCGAGGCGTCCCTCGCCGAGGGATGGGTGGAGGACTGCGCGGTGGAGTGCCCGCTGCACGCGGCCACGTTCGACCTGCGGACCGGGCAGCCCTCAGGGCCGCCGGCGATCCGACCCGTCCGGACCCACGCCGTCGAGATCGTCGACGGCCAGGTCGTCGTCCACGTCGGAACGCCGCCGGCCTGAGGGCTGGCTGACGGTCGGGCCGAGGGCCGCAGCCCTCAGCGGAAGACCACGGTGCTGTGCGCGTTCAGCAGCACGCGGTGGCGGCAGTGCCAGGACACCGCGCGGGACAGGGCCAGGGCCTCCGCGTCCCGACCGACCGTGGCCAGGGCCACCGGGTCGTGGGTGTGGTCGATCCGGATGACCTCCTGCTCGATGATCGGGCCCTCGTCGAGGTCGGGGGTCACGTAGTGGGCCGTGGCCCCGACGAGCTTCACCCCGCGGTCGAACGCCTGGTGGTAGGGCTTGGCGCCCTTGAACCCGGGCAGGAACGAGTGGTGGATGTTGATGGCCCGGCCCCGCAGGTTGCGGCAGAGGTCGTCGGACAGGACCTGCATGTAGCGGGCCAGGACGACCAGGTCCGCCTGCAGCTCCTCGACGATCTCCAGCAGCCGGGCCTCGGCCTGCGGCTTGACGGCCGCGGTGTTCGGCACGTGGAAGAACGGCAGCCCCGCGGCCTCCGCCATCGGGCGCAGGTCCTCGTGGTTGGACACCACGCCGACGATCTCGCCGCCGAGGCTGCCCGAACGCCACCGGAAGATGAGGTCGTTGAGGCAGTGCCCGGCCTTGGACACCATCACGAGGACGCGGGTGGGCACCGAGTCGTCGTCGATCTCGACGTCCATGCCGAACTCCTGGGCGACCGGGGCGAAGTCCGCCCGCAGCTGCTCGACCTCGACGTCACCCGTGAAGGCGGTCCGGGAGAACAGCTGGCCGCTGGTGCGGTCGTCGAACTGCTGGTGCTCGGTGATGTCGCACCCGTGGGAGAACAGGAAGGAGCTGACCGCGTGGACGATGCCGGGGCGCTGCCGGCAGGTCAGGGTCAGGGTGAAGGAGCTCATGGATCCGCCAATCGGTCGGGTCAGCACTCGGGGACGTTCTGGGCGATGGTGAGGGCGAGACCGCCGCGGGCGGTCTCCTTGTACTTGTCGGCCATGTCGGCGCCGGTGTCGCGCATGGTCTGGATCGCCTGATCCAGCCGCACGTGGTGGACACCGTCGCCGCGGATGGCCATGCGAGCCGCCGCGATGGCCTTGATCGAACCGATGGCGTTGCGCTCGATGCAGGGGATCTGCACCAGTCCCCCGACGGGGTCGCAGGTGAGCCCGAGGTTGTGCTCGATCCCGATCTCGGCCGCGTTCTCGACCTGTTCGGGCGTGCCCCCGATGACCTCGGCCAGCCCGGCCGCCGCCATCGAGCAGGCCGAACCCACCTCACCCTGGCAACCGACCTCGGCGCCGGAGATCGACGCGTTCTCCTTGAACAGGATCCCGACGGCGGTGGCGGTCAGCAGGAACCGCACGATGCCGTCGTCGTCGGCGTTCTCGACGAAGTTCGCGTAGTAGTGCAGCACCGCGGGGACGATCCCGGCCGCCCCATTGGTGGGGGCGGTCACCACCCGACCACCCGCGGCGTTCTCCTCGTTCACCGCCAGGGCGTAGAGGGTGACCCACTCCATCGCCCGCAACGGGTCGCGCTCGTCGGACTCCGACTCGAGCTTCTGCAGCAGCGCGGCGGCGCGACGACGCACCTTCAGACCACCGGGCAGGATCCCGGCCGTCTTGATGCCGTTGGCGACGCACTCCTGCATGACCGACCAGATGTGCAGGATGCCGGCCCGCACCTCCTCCTCGGGGCGCCGGGCGACCTCGTTGGCCATCATCAGGTCCGAGATCCGCAGACCCGTCCGACGGGCGTGGGCGAGGAGTTCCTCGCCGCTGCCGAACGGGTAGGGCACGGGCGTCCGGTCCTCGAGGAGCACCGGACCGTCGGTCTCGTCCTCGTCCAGGACGAAACCGCCACCGATCGAGAAGTAGTCGCGCTGCTCCAGGACCGAACCCGCCTCGTCGCGGGCCACGAAACGCATCCCGTTAGTGTGGAACGGGAGTCGCTCCCGTCCCAGCAGCGGGATGTCCTCGTCGATCGAGAACGGGACCGGGCGGGTCCCGCCCAGGACGAGACGTCCCTCCCGGCGGATCTCGTCGACCTGGGGCTGGACGGCCACCGGGTCGACGAGGTCCGGTCGGTGCCCCATGAGACCGAGCACGACCGCGGTGACCGTGCCGTGCCCGATCCCGGTGGCGCCGAGGGAACCGTAGAGCTCGCAGCGCACCGCCCCGACCCGGTCCAGCAGACCGAGGTCCTCCAACCGTCGGACGAAGGTGTGCGCGGCCCGCATCGGCCCCACGGTGTGCGAGCTGGAGGGCCCGACACCGACGCTGAAGAGGTCGAAGACGCTGAGGGTCACTTGCGGATCTTCTCCATGCCCGGGTCGACCAGCGGTTCGGCGGCCACGGTCGCGCGGATCCGACGACCGAAGTACTCGATCTCCACCGAGGACCCGACCGTGGCGGCCTCGGCCGGCAGCCAGGCATAGGCGATGGGGGTCCGGACCGTGTACCCGTAGGCGGCGCTGGTCACGTACCCGACGGCGTCGTCACCGACGAACACCGGCTCGTTGCCGAGCACGATGCTGGTCCCGTCGTCGACCGTGAGGCAGGCGAGCCGGCGCGTCACCGTCTCCTCGCTGCGACCCACCAGGGCCGGCCCGCCGACGAAGGTCTCCGGGGCCGAGCGCACCGCGAAACCGACACCGGCCTCGTAGGGGTCGTGCTCGGTGTTCATGTCGTGACCCCAGGAGCGGTAGCCCTTCTCCAGGCGCAACGCGCCGAACGCCTGGCGCCCGGCGGCGACGATCCCGAACTCCTGCCCGGCCGCGTAGATCGCGTCCCACAGCCGCTGCCCGGTGTCGGCCCCGGTGTAGAGCTCCCAGCCGAGCTCGCCCACGTAGGACAGTCGGAGCGCGGTCACCGGGACCCCGGCGATCGTGACCTCGGCACCGCGGAAGTACTTCAGCGCCTCGTTGGACAGGTCACCCTCGGTCAGCGGCTGGAGCAGGTCGCGGGCCAGGGGGCCCCACAGACCGATGCAGCAGGTCCCGCCGGTGATGTCGCGGACCGAGACGTACTTCTCGCTGCGGGAGGCCTCCCGGAGCAGGTAGGCGGTGTCGATGTTGCCGTTGGCGCCGACCTGGAACCGGTCCTCGGCGAGCCGGGAGACGGTCACGTCGCTGCGGATCCCACCGTCCTCGGCGAGGAACAGGGTGTAGGTCACCGCGCCGACGGACTTGTCCATCTTCGACGTGGTCAACCGCTCCAGCAGCTCCAGCGCACCGGGGCCCGCGACCTCGATCCGCTTGAGCGGCGTCATGTCGTACATGGCCACCGCGGTGCGGGTCTTCCACGCCTCGACCGCGGCGATCGGGGAGGAGAACATGGCCGACCACTCGTCGCGCTCCGGCGGGGTCCACTCCGCGGGCAGTTCCGCGAGCAGCGACGCGTTCGCCTCGTACCAGTGCGGCCGCTCCCAGCCCCCGCCCTCGAGGAAGAAGGCGCCGAGCTCGACCTGGCGGGCGTGGAACGGGCTCACCCGGACGTCGCGCGGGGAGACCCGGGGCTGCAGCGGGTGCAGGATGTCGTAGATCTCGACGAAGTTCTGCTGCGAGGTCTCCAAGACGTAACCGCGGTCGAACTGCACCTCCTCGAACCGGTGCACGTCGAGACCGTGAAGGTCGTACTCGCTCACGCCGTCGACGAGGAGCTGCGCGACGGCCTTGGCCACACCCGCGGAGTGGGTCACCCAGACCGCTTCCGCGATCCAGAAACCGGCCACCTCGCTGCTCTCCCCGACCAGCGAACCGCCGTCGGGCGTGAAGGAGAAGATGCCGTTGAAACCCTCTTCGACCTTGGTGTGCTCCAGGGAGGGCAGCAACCGCTTGGCGTCCTCGAACGCCGGCGCGAAGTCCTCCTCGGTGAAGGGGAGCATGGACGGCATCGAGGCGTGGTCGATCTCGCCGTCCTCGACGAGGTCGGCCAGGTCGACCGGCATCGGCTTGTGGGCGTAGGAACCGATCCCGATCCGGTCGCCCCACTCGCGGTAGTACAGGTCGGCGTCCTGGTGGCGCAGGATCGGCAGCTTCGCCTCGCGCCAGGACTCGTTGCGGCCCCGCAGCTCGGCCACCTGGGAGGTCTTGGCGTACTGGTGGGCCAGCGGCAGCAGCGGGACCTTCATGCCGATGAGGTCGCCGACGGCGGGACCCCAGAAACCGGCGCAGGACACGACGACGTCGGCCGGCAGGGTCTCCTCGGTGCCGTTCGTGCTGACCCGGACGCCGGTGACCTTGCCCCCGGCCTGCTCCACCGCGACGACCTTGGTGCGACCACGGAACTCGACCCCGCGGGCCGCGGCCAACCGGGTCAGCGCCTCGACGGCGCGCGACGCCTTCGCGAGACCGTCGGTGGCGACGTGCAGGCCACCGAGGACCTGCTCGCGGTCGAGCAGCGGGTACCGGGCGACGCACTCCTCCGGGCTGATGAGCTCGGCACCCCGGATCCCCCAGGAACGGGCCCAGCCGTAGCGGCGCTCGAGGTCGGCGAGACGCTCGGGCGTGGTGGCGACCTCGAGACCGCCGACCTGGTTGAAGCACCAGCTCTCGTCCCCGGCGGTGGCGCTGCCCAGCGAGAGCAGCTTCTCGACCGTGTACCCGGCCAGCTCGGCCATCGTCTTGGAGGAGTTCGTCTGGAACACCAGACCCGGCGCGTGCGAGGTCGAACCGCCGGTCAGGGGCAGGGGCCCCTGGTCCAGGACGGTGACCCGGGTCCAGCCGCGGGTGGAGAGCTCGTCGGCCAGGTTCGTGCCGACGATGCCGGCGCCGATGATGACGACGCGGGGGGTGAGCGACATGGGGGTGGTCTCCTCAGACGTATTCGAGTGCGGCGTCGGCGAACCAGTCGGCCAGGTAACCGGCGAAGGAACTGCGGACCAGGACCGTGAAACCGGAGTCGCCCGCCAGGAGGACGACCTCCGCCAGCGCGAGCGTCGTGCGCACGGCGGAACCGGGCGGGAACGACCGGGGGTGCAGGTCGATCGAGCACCCCCCGGCGAGGAGGTCGCGCACCATGGGCCCGGTGAGCGACAGACCGACCCGGTTCGCGGACTGGTCCACGGCGGAACCACCGTGCGGGCGGAGGGTCTCGCGCAGGCGCCGCTCCAGGTCGGGCCCGGAACCGGCCGAGGTGACCAGGAACTCGTCGGGCCCCAGCCACACCACGACCCCGTCGGCCGTGCGGGAGAACGAACCCGGTCCCGGCAGGGTCGTCCCGAGGAACGCGGCCGCGGCGTCGGCGGCCGCGCCCTCGGCCCGCACGGCGACGGTCGCCGCCAGGGGTTCGAGGGCGACGATGCCGGCGGTCTCGGCGGGCAGGTCGCGACCGTCGAGCGGGTGGGTGGGGGTCAGCAGCAGCTCAGCCATCGCGGCGGGCTCCTTCGGGGTCGACGAGAACGGCCGAGGTGACCTCGCAGGGCACGAGCTCCCCGCGGACGACCACGGAGATCTCGTCGCCGACGCGGGCGAAACCCCCGGCGAGCAGGGCGAGGGCGAACGGCCGTTCCAGGTAGGCGCTGCGGTAGCTGGACGTCACGTGACCCAGCATCGGGACCGGCGGCGGGGGCAGGGTGCCGTCGGGCGTGGACTCGATCATCTGCGAACCCTCGGGCAGGACCGTGCTGCGGTCCTTGGGCAGCAGCCCGACCAGCTGCTTGCGCTGCGGGTCGTTGTTGAAGGCCCGGCTGTGCGAGCGCTTGCCGATGAAGTCGTCCTTCTTCTTCGAGACGACCCACGACATGCCCAGGTCCTGCGGGGTGATGGTCCCGTCGGTGTCCTGCCCGATGATCGGGTACCCCTTCTCGGCGCGCAGGACGTGCATGGTCTCGGTGCCGTACCGGGTGATGCCGTAGGGCTTGCCCGCCTCGATCAGCAGGTCCCAGACCGGGGCGGCGTAGCGCCCGTCGACGTGGACCTCCCAGGCCAGTTCCCCGGAGAACGAGATGCGCGCCAACCGGACGGGCACCCCGCCCAGCACGGTGTCCACGAACGTCATGAACTCGAACGCCTCGGCCGAGACGTCCACGTCGGGGAACACCGCGCCGATCACGTCGCGCGAGCGCGGACCGACGACCGGGAACGCGGCGTACTGCTCGGTGACCGAGGCCAGGTGCACGCGCAGGTCCGGCCACTCGGTCTGCAGCCACTCCTCCATCCAGTCGAGGACGCGCGCGGCCCCACCGGTGGTGGTCATGACCATGTAGCGGTCCTCGTCGAGGCGCAGGGCGACCCCGTCGTCGATGATCATCCCGTCGACCCCGCACATCGCGCCGTAGCGGATCTTGCCGGGCTTGAGGGTGCTCATCATGTTCGTGTACACGCGGTCGAGGAAGATGCCCGCGTCCGGCCCCTGCACGTCGATCTTGCCCAGCGTGGACCCGTCGAGGATGCCCACACCGGTGCGCGCCGCGTCGCACTCGCGCAGGACGGCGGTCTCCATGTCCTCCCCGGCCAGCGGGAAGTGCCGCGGCCGCTTCCACTGCCCGACGTCCTCCCAGACGGCGCCCGCGGCGACGTGACGGGAGTGGATCGCGGTGGTGCGCACCGGGTCGAAGAGCTGACCGCGGTCGCGGCCGGCGAGCGTCGCGAACGCCACCGGCGTGTAGGGCGGGCGGAACGTCGTGGTCCCGACCATGCCCTCGGCGCTGCCCAGCATCCCGGCGAGGATGCCCGAGGCCACGATCCCGGAGGTCTTGCCCTGGTCGTGGGCGGTCCCGATGGTCGTGTAGCGCTTGACGTGCTCGACGGAGCGGATGCCGGCCCCGACGGCGCGGGCGATGTCGGCCACGGTCGCGTCGCGCTGGACGTCGACGAACTGCCGCTTGCCGGTCCCGTCCGGGTCCGGGACCTTCCACAGCACGGCGGCGGGCTGCACGGGCACCCCGGGGCCGGCGGTGGGGGCGGGCGCGCCGGCGGCCAGGTCGAACCCGACCGCGGTGAGGGCGCGACGGGCCGCGGCGGTCGCGTCCTCGAGCGTGGTGGCCAGGTCCAGGGCGCCGGCCGCGGCCCCCGTGCTGGTCAACCCGGACAGCGGTTCGGAGGGCAGGAACGCCCCGCGGGTCGCGTCGTAGGCGAGCTTGCCGCGGGCCTGGCTGTAGAGGTGCACGGCCGGGTTCCAACCGCCGCTGACCAGGAGCAGGTCGCAGGCGACCTCGCTCTGCGGGCCGAGCTGGTCGCCCCCCAGGAGGTCGGCCACCAGGGCCCCGGCGACCCGCTGGGTGCCGGTGGTGCCGACGACGGCCGCACCGCGACGCACCTCGATCCTGCGCTGGGCGAGCTGGTCGCTCCAGTAGGCGGGCACCTCGGGACGGGCGTCGACCACGCAGGCGATCTCGACGCCCGCGTCGGCGAGGTCCACCGCGGCCAGGTAGGCGGAGTCGTTGGTGGTGAACACCACGGCACGCGAACCGGCGAGGACGCCGTAGCGGTGCAGGAAGGTGCGCGCGGCACCGGCGAGCATGGTGCCGGGACGGTCGTTGTCGGCGAACACGACGGGCCGCTCGTGCGACCCGGCGGCGACCACGACGTGGCCGGCGCGCACGCGGTGCACGCGCTGACGGGACACGTTGCGCGGCGCCTCGAGGCCGAGGTGGTCCGTGCGGCGCTCGACGGCGAGGAGGAACCCGTCGTCGTAGACGCCGAAGGCCGTGGTGCGCTGCAGCAGCGTCACGTCCGGGAGCGCGGCGAGCTCGGCGACGGCGGCGGCCACCCAGTCCAAGGCCGGCACCCCGTCGATGACGGGGGCGTGGGCCGAGGCGGCCGTACCCGGCTCGCCCAGCAGCGATCCACCGGGCTCGCTCTGCTCGTCGATGAGCACGACGCGGGCCCCGGTGCGGGCCGCGGTCAGCGCGGCCTGCAGACCCGCGGGACCGGCGCCGACGACGGCGACGTCCACGTGCAGGTGGCGGGAGTCGTAACGGGCGGAGTCGCCGATCTCGGCGAGACGCCCCTGACCGGGGACGCCCCCGGCGTTCAGGCCGTCGAACAGTTCCGTGGTGCTGGCCAGCAGCATCGGCTCGGGGAACGGTTCCTCGATCTGCACGAGGCTGGTCGGGCACTCGGCCCAGGCCGCCCCGACGCCGCGCGGGCGACCGAGCTTCACGCTCGTCCCGATCTGGTGCCGGCCCTGGGCGAGCAGCGCCGACGCGAGCGTGTCACCGGGGTGGCCGGTGAAGCTCTGACCGGCGTAGGTGAACTCCAGGGTCCGGCTGCGGTCGATGCGACCCCCCTCGGGGGTGCGGAACGCCCCGGCGCGGGTCTCGACGCTCTCGAGGCTCTCGGGGGTCACTGCACGGCTCCGTTCTTCTGCTGCTGCTTCGGGGTGGGGTCACCGGGCTTGTAGGTACCGGCGAACTGGTAGCTGACGGTGTCGCGCACCGCGTTGAACCAACGTCGGCAGCCGGCCGAGTGCGACCAACGCTCGGCGAACTCCCCGCGGGGGTTCGCCCGGAAGAACAGGAAGTGCGCCCACTCCACGTCGTCGAGGTCGGCCGGACGCGCGGGGTACTCCACGAAGGCCTGGCCGCCGTAGTGGAACTCGGTCTCCTCGCGAGGACCGCACCACGGGCACGAGATCAGCTGCATCGAATTCCTCCAGGCCTCAGTGAGCCACGCCGGCGGCGCCGTGCTCGTCGACGAGACGGCCGGTCACGAACCGCTCGAGGGTGAACGGGGCGTTCAGCGGGTGCGCCTCGTCGTGGGCGATGGTGTGCGCGAGGCACCACCCGACCCCCGGGGTGGCCTTGAAACCACCGGTGCCCCAACCGCAGTTCAGGTACACGTTGTCGAACGGGGTCTTGCCGACGATCGGCGACGCGTCCGCCGTGACGTCGACGATGCCGCCCCAGGTGCGCAGCAGGTGCGCCCGGGCGAAGACCGGGAAGAGTTCCACCGCGGCGGCCATCTGGCGCTCGATGATGTGGAACGCGCCGCGCTGGCCGTACCCGTTGTAGGAGTCGACCCCGGCTCCCATGACCAGTTCGCCCTTGTGGGCCTGGGACACGTACACGTGCACCGCGTTGGACATGACGATGGTCGGGTGGACCGGCTCCAGCAGTTCGGAGACCAGGGCCTGCAACGGGTGCGACTGGACCGGGACCGGGAGACCGAGCTGGTCGGTCAGCGTCGAGGTCGACCCGGCCGCGGTCAGGGCGACCTGGCCGCAGGCGATGTCGCCGCGGGTCGTCCGGACCCCGGTCACCTTGTTCCCGTCGGTGACGAAACCCGTCACCTCGCAGTTCTGGATGATGTCCACGCCGGCCTCGTCGCAACGACGGGCGAAACCCCAGGCCACGTAGTCGTGCTTGGCGATCCCGGCGCGCGGCTGGTACGTCGCCCCGAGGACGGGGTAACGGATCTCGGCCGAGGTGTTGACGATCGGGCAGACCTTGCGGACCTCGTCCGGCTCCAGCCATTCCGCGTCGACCCCGTTGAGGCGGTTCGCCTCGACGCGGCGGACCGAGTCCCGGACGTCCTGCAGCGTGTGGGCGAGGTTGAGCACCCCGCGCTGGGAGAACAGGATCGGGTAGCCGAGGTCCTCCTCGAGGCCCTCCCACAGCTTGAGGGAGTGCTCGTAGATCCCCGCCGACTCGTCCCAGAGGTAGTTGGACCGGATGAGGGTGGTGTTCCGGGCCATGTTGCCGCCGGCCAGCCAGCCCTTCTCCAGCACCGCCACGTTGGTGATGCCGTGGTTCTTGGCCAGGTAGTGCGCGGTCGCGAGACCGTGACCGCCACCGCCGACGATCACGACGTCGTAGGAGGGCTTCGGGTCGGGGTTGCGCCACAGGAAGTCGGGGTGCTCGGGCAGATCGGCCCCCGGCGTGCGGGGCGGCGGCGCGTACGCCGCCCCCGGGTCGGTCGCCAACGCATCCACCGTGGTCATCGCGTTCCCTCCAGACGGGACTACCGGACGCCCGGCCACCGTCGGCCGGCCCTGCTCTACCGATCACCCCTGGCACCGACCGGGACACCGTCCCGTCGATCTCAGCGCGATGACTGGTATATCAATTGCGGATGACGCTAGACCCGCCGGTCGCCGCCGTCAACCCCCGGCGATCGCCCGGCGATCCCCCGGCGATCCCCCGGCCTCAGACGGTCCGGGAGCGCCATCCCAGCGCGGCCGACGCCTCCGCGGCGGCGGCCACCACCTCGGGCACCAGCTCGTCCACCCGGGCGCCGTCGAGGCGGTAGGCCGGGCCGGACACGCTGAGCGCCGCGACGACGTCGCCGCGAGGGCCGCGCACGGGGGCCGCGACCGCCGTGAGACCGATCTCCAGCTCCTCCGAGGTGATGGCCCAACCGCGGTCGCGGACCACCGCGAGCTCCTCGGCGAGGCGCGCCCCGTCCACCTGGGTCCGTCCGGTGAAACCGGGCAGCGGTCCGGCCAGCACGGCGGCCCCCACCTCGGGGCGGAAGGCCATGAGGACCTTGCCGCTGGACGTCGCGTGCAGCGGCGTCCGCTCCCCCACCCAGTTGTGCGTGATGACCGAGGCGGACCCGCGGACCTGGTCGACGTTGACGACCGCCCCCGAGTCGGCGACGGCGATGTTCACCGTCTCGCCAGAGCGGCGGGCCAGCCCCTCGGCGGCCGGCCGGCTGCGTCGGGTCACGTCGAGCTGGGTCGTCACGGCACCGGCCAGCCGGACGACGGCGAGCCCGAGCCGGTACCGACCCCGCTCGGCCACCTGCTCCACCAGACCGTGGGCCTCCAGTGCGGCGACGAGGCGCGAGGCGGTCGACTTGTGCACGTCCAGGGCCGCGGCCAGCTCGGTCACGCCGGCCTCGCCGAGCTCGGCCAGCAGCTCCAGGATCGAGACGGCCCGGTCGACCGACTGCACGGGGCCCGACCGGGCGACGGCAGGGTCTCCCGGGGTGACGGCCATACGTCCCAGTATCGAGGTGGTCGCCCGACGATTCGTCGGCGGGCCGCGGAATTCTGGTGACCTATTGAACGATGACTGATATGTTAGGGGGGTGTCCGTCTCCGCCGCCTCCCCCGTGACCGGCTCGTACGCCGACATGGCGTACACGCACCTGCGCGACGCCCTGCTCGTGCTGGACATCCGTCCCGGTGAACCCCTGCACGACGAGACCATCGCGCGCGACCTCGGCATCGGTCGGACCCCCGTGCGGGAGGCCATGAAGCGCCTCGAGACCGACCGGCTGATCGTCGCCTACCCGCGCCGCGGGACCTTCGCGACCCCGGTGGACATGACCGACCTCGGCATGATCTCCGAGGTCCGTCGCACGCTGGAGCCGGTCGCCGCCGCCGGGGCCGCCACCCGCGCCGGGCTGGCCGAGCGCCGCGAGCTGGCCGACCTGGCCCGAACGGTGGCCGCCCTCGACCCGACCGCGCTGGACGCCCGCGAACTCATGCGTCACGACGTGTCCGTGCACCGGGCCATCTACCGGGCCAGCGGCAACCAGCACCTCGAGGACGTCCTGGTCCGTCTGGACAACCTGGCCACCCGCATCTGGTGCCTCGTCCTGGACCGGTTGCCCACCTTCGGCGGGCACGTGGGCGAGCACGTGGCGCTGCTGGAGGCGGTCGTGGACGGCCGCGCCGACGAGGCCGCGGAGCTGGCCCGGGTGCACGTCGAGGGCTTCGAGCAGGCGGTCCGCGCGGTCCTCTGACCGCCCGGGGCCCACTTCTGACCGCCCGGGGCCCACTTCGCCCGACACTTGGGCACATTGCGCGGTCAGCAGGCGGTCGGATGCGACAAGATGTCGCTCGTGCGCCGTCTCGACAGCATCGATGCCCGGATCCTGCTCGCGCTGGACGAGGACCCGCGAGCCACCGTGCTGGGGCTGTCCCGGCAGCTCAACCTCGCCCGGGGCACCGTGCAGTCGCACCTCGAGCGCCTCGAGGCCGACGGGATCCTGCACCGCTTCTCCCGCCGCCTGGCCCCCGCCGCCCTGGGGTTCACCGTCTCGGCGTTCGTGATGATCGAGATCACCCAGGGCAAGCAGGAGGACACCCTCAACCGCCTGCGGGACACCCCGGAGGTCCTCGAGGTCCACGGGATCACCGGCGACGGCGACCTGATGTGCCGCGTGGTCGCCCGCGACGCCGACGACCTCTACCGGGTCGGGCAGGAGCTGCTGTCCATCCCGGGGGTCGTGCGCACCCGGACCTCGCTCGCGATGCGCGAGCTCGTGCCCTACCGGGTCGACCCGCTGCTCACCGACCTCGCGACCTGACCGCCGGACCGCCTCCGCCGGTACGGCAGAATCGGGGGCGTGCTGCGCTGGTTGACCTCAGGCGAATCCCACGGACCCGCCCTGGCCGGGATCCTCGAAGGGCTGCCCGCCGGGGTGGCGGTGAGCAGCAAGGAGATCCGCGACGCCCTCGCCCGCCGACGGCTGGGGCACGGGCGCGGAGCCCGGATGAGCTTCGAGCAGGACGAGCTGGAGATCATCGGCGGCATCCGCCACGGACTGACCCAGGGCGGGCCGATCGCGCTGCGCATCGGCAACTCCGAGTGGCCGCGCTGGAAGGACGTCATGGCCGCCGACCCGGCGGACGAGGACGGACGCCGTTACGACGAACCCGGCCGCCTGCCCGCTCGCGGCCGCTCGGCCCCGCTGACCCGGCCCCGTCCGGGGCACGCCGACCTCACCGGCATGCAGAAGTACGACTTCGACGACGCCCGACCGGTCCTGGAGCGGGCCTCGGCCCGCGAGACCGCGACCCGGGTGGCGCTCGGGGAGGTCGCCCGACGCTTCCTGGAGCAGACCGTCGAGGCCGACGTCGTCTCCCACGTCGTCTCTCTGGGCACGGTGACCGCCCCCGACGGGGTGGTCCCCGGCCGGGGCGAGCGCGACCGGATCGACGCCGACCCGGTGCGCTGCACCGACCCCGCCACCTCGGCGGCGATGGTCGCCGAGGTCGACGCGGCCCACCAGGAGGGCGACACCCTGGGCGGCGTGGTCGAGGTCGTCGTCCACGGCCTGCCGCCGGGGCTCGGCTCCTACGTGCACTGGGACCGCAAGCTCGACGCCCGCCTGGCCGCGGCCCTCATGGGCATCCAGGCCATCAAGGGCGTCGAGGTCGGCGACGGCTTCGAGACCGCCCGCCGTCGCGGCTCGGCCGCCCACGACGAGATCGAGCGGACGGACGCGGGGGACGGCGCCGACGGCCTGACCGTCCGCCGTCGCACCGACCGCGCCGGGGGCATCGAGGGGGGCATGACCAACGGCGAGACCCTCCGGGTGCGCGCGGCCATGAAGCCCATCTCGACCGTCCCGCGCGCTCTCGACACCGTCGACACCGCCTCGGGCGGGGTCGCGCAGGCCATCGCGCAGCGCTCCGACGTGTGCGCGGTCCCCGCCGCCGGGGTCGTGGCCGAGGCCATGGTGGCGCTCGTGCTGGCCGACGCCGTCCTGGAGAAGTTCGGCGGTGACACCGTCACCCAGGTGCGGGCCAACGTGCAGACCTACCTCGACGGGTTGCGGATCCGTACCGCCCCGCCCGCCTGACGACGCACGCCGACCGGGAGCGTCCGACCCGGGAGGCCCCCCGCCCCTCACCCCGTGACCAAGGAATCCCGGACCGGGAATTCCTTGATCACGGGGGTGGGGGTGGGGTCAGGCCGCACCCTCCAGGGTGGTCGTGGCCAGCGGACGCGCCTCACCGCGACGGCTGAGGTCCGGGAACAGACCGGTCCGCGTGCGGGCCATGACGTAGGTGGCGTGCGCCGCCGCGTCGCCGAGCTCGGCCAGGGCGTCGGTGTTCAGCGAGGAGATGTCGTCGCACGGCGTGTGGTAGCAGTCGTCGTACGCCTCCCCCGCGGTCCCGCCGAACGTCGCGGCCTGCTCCTCGGTCTTGATCTCCTCGGCCCCGCTGAACAGGCCACCGGCCGGGATCCCGGCCGCGATGAAGGGCCCGTAGTCCGACCGTCCGTCGAACGCGGTCTCGACCGAGCCGCCGGCCCGCTTCTGCAGGTAGTCGGTGAAGACGGTCTCGATGGCGTCGGATCCGGGCGGGCCGGCGGTGCCGAACGCCGAACCGTCACCGTCGTAGACGAACGGGACGTAGTTCTTCGAACCGAGCATGTCGAAGTTCAGGTTCGCGTAGGTCTGGTCGAGCTCGGTGTCGCTGAGGTTCGCGACGTAGTGCTCGGCCCCGAGCAGACCCAGTTCCTCGGCCCCCCAGAACGCGAACCGGATGCGCTGGCGGTTCTGCACCCCGAGTTCCGACATCTCCTCGGCGATCTCCAGGATCGTCGCGGTCCCGCTGCCGTTGTCGTTGATCCCCGCCCCCTCGCCGACGCTGTCGAGGTGGGCGCCCACGACGACCGTCCGGGCCGGGTCCCCGGTCGGGGAGTCGGCCAGGATGTTCCAGGTCGTGCGCTGCTCGGCGAGGACGTCGACGTTGAGGGAGAACTCACCGCCGTCGGCGGCCGCGGCGATCTGCTCACCGGCCGCCTGGCTCACCCCCACGACCGGGATGTCGACGATCCCGGCCTCGCCGAGCGTTCCGTTCAACGGAGTCTCCGGGTCGGCCTCACCGGCGTTCGCGACGACCACCCCTGCCGCCCCGGCGGCCTCGGCGTTGACGGCCTTCTGGGCGAACGGGCAGGTCCCGCGGTGGACGAGGGCGATGGCCCCGGCGGTGAACCCGGCGAAGTCGGAGGCCTCGCAGCCACTGGTCGAGGGGAACGGGGCCGGGTCGATCTCCTCGACCGAACCGGTGACGGAACCGTTGCCGGAGTAGGTCATCCGGATCGCGGCGTAGTCCTCTTCGGCCGGTGCGGTCTGGACGAAGGACGTCGGGGTCGTCTCCTCCTCGTAGGCGAACTCGAACGGCTGCCACGTGACGTCGTACCCGGCCCGGACCAGCACGCGCTCCACGTACCGGGCCGACGCCTCGTAACCGGGGGTCCCCGCCGCGCGGTTGCCGTCGTTGGCGTTCGCGATGCGTTGCAGGGCCCGGGCGTGCCCGAGGATGCCGTTGACGGTCACGGCCTTGGTCAGCTGGTAGCTGTTGATGTTGTCGACGGCCGACGCCGGGGTCACCGGGACGGCCAGCATGCCCGCGGTCAACGCGACCGTGGACAGCAGAACCTTCGTGCGCACGAGCATCCTCCGAAGTTTCCGGACGAACCCGGGTGAGGGCCCGTCTCCGCTGCGTGAGGATGAACCTACTCACAGGATCTGCACAGCGGAACCCCTCCGTCGCATCGGGACGTGCGGGATGCCGTCCTCGACGAACTCGGGGCCGTCGGGCGCGAAACCGAACCGGGCGTACCACCCGGCCAGGTGCGCCTGCGCGTCGAGCACCACCTCGGCGTCGGCGGACCGGTCCAACGCCCGTTCCATCAGCGCGGCCGCGAGCCCTCCGCCCCGCGCCCGGCGGGCCGTGGCGACCCGGCCGATGCGCCGGACGGGAGCACCGCCACCGGCCTCGTCCACCAGCAGGCGCAGCGTGGCCACGACCCCGTCGTCGTCCGACGCCCAGAACTGCAGCGCGCCGGGTTCGAGGTCGCGACCGTCGAGCTCGGGGTAGGCGCACTCCTGCTCCACGACGAACACGTCGACGCGCAACCGGAGGATCGCGTACAGCAGCTCCGGGTCGAGCTCCCGCACCGGGGCGACGCCGAACGTCAGCCCGGGCGGCATCTCAGGAGAGCAGGTCGTGCCGGACGACCGTCTGCTCGCGGTCGGGGCCCACCCCGACCGCGGAGATCCGGGCCCCGGACATCGCCTCGAGAGCCTCCACGTAGGACTGCGCGTTCTTCGGCAGGTCCGCGAACGACCGCACGCCGCTGATGTCCTCGGTCCATCCGTCGAAGAACTCGTACACGGGTCGGGCGTGGTGGAAGTCGCTCTGCGACATGGGCATCTCCTCGTGCCGGACCCCGTCGACGTCGTAGGCGACGCACACCGGGATCCGCTCCCACCCGGTGAGGGTGTCGAGCTTCGTGAGCACGAAGTCGGTGACCCCGTTGATGCGGGCCGCGTAGCGGGAGATGACCGCGTCGTACCACCCGGTGCGTCGCGGGCGACCCGTGGTGGTCCCGAACTCCCCGCCGTCCTGGCGCAGTTTCTCCCCGTCGGCGTCGAGCAGTTCGGTCGGGAAGGGGCCCTCGCCGACCCGCGTGGTGTAGGCCTTCACGACGGCCACGATGCGGTCGATCCGGTTCGGGGGGATGCCGGCGCCGGTGCAGGCCCCGGCCGCGGTCGCGTTCGAGGACGTGACGAAGGGGTAGGTCCCGTGGTCGATGTCGAGCAGGGTGGCCTGCCCGCCCTCGAACAGGACGATCTCGTCGCGGTCGAGCGCCCGGGACAGTTCCAGGCTGACGTCGGCGACCATGGGGCGCAGCCGTTCCGCGTACCCGAGGAGGGTCTCGACGACCTCCTCGACCGCGACGGCCCGTCGGTTGTAGACCTTGACCAGCAGGTGGTTCTTCTGGTCGAGGGCCCCCTCGACCTTCTGCCGCAGGATGCTCTCGTCGAACAGGTCCTGGATGCGGACACCCACCCGGTTGATCTTGTCGGCGTAGGCCGGACCGATCCCGCGGCCGGTGGTCCCGATCTTGCGCTTGCCGAGGAAGCGCTCGGTCACCTTGTCCAGCACCTGGTGGTAGGGCGCGATGACGTGGGCCGAGGCCGAGACGAGGAGTTTCGAGCAGTCCACCCCGCGCGCGGACAGGGCGTCGATCTCCTGCCAGAGGACGCCGAGGTCGACCACCACGCCGTTGCCGATCACGGGCGTCACGCCGGGGGTCAGGATCCCCGAGGGCAGCAGGTGCAGGGCGTACTTCTCGTCGCCCACCACGACCGTGTGGCCGGCGTTGTTGCCGCCGTTGAACTTGACCACGTAGTCGACGCGGGCACCGAGCGCATCGGTCGCCTTGCCCTTGCCCTCGTCTCCCCACTGGGCGCCGACGAGCACGATCGCGGGCATGACGTGTCCCCCTCGTAAGTCACGGTGCTGGTGCAGATGCTGGTCCTGGGCCCGGGCACCCGTCCTCGAAGGGTCGCCGCAGACCGCCGGTCAGCCTACCGCCAGCTGCCCGAGCAGATGGCGCCCGAGCCGGTGGCCCGACACCCAGGCCGTCTCGACCTTGGACCGTTCGCCCCACGCGTCGCCGCAGACCCCGATCCGCGACTCCTCGTCCCAGCCGAAGAGCGCGTCGGCGTGCTGGCGCAACGGCTCGGCCAGCGACCAGCGGTGCGCCCGGGCCCAGTCCGGGCGCGGCGTGACGATGCCGGCCAGCAGGGGACCCAGCTCGGCCAGCGTGGCGGGCACGACCGCACGGGGGTCGTCGAGGTGGGCCGCGGACTCGTCGGGGGCCACGTGGGCGGTGAGGACGGGGGCCCCGTCGCCGCGACGGTCACCGTCGTCGGCCACGAACACCAGCTGGGGGTTGTCGTTGACGAAGGCGGCCCCGAACTCCGGCCACCAGGCCTCCGACCACCCCGCGTAGACCGAGACGCACGGCCGCCAGTTCCACCGGGCCGAGACGTCGAGGCGGGTCGCGACCATGCGGGGCAGCAGGTCGGCGGCCTGCGGGTCGGGCATGGCCAGCACCACCGCGGCCGCCTCGACACCCTCCACCGACGGACCGTCGGGGCCCACCGCGACCCCGGGCACGTCGTGCTCGCGTTCGAGCGTCAACGGCTCGCGGTCCGGCGGGGCGACCAGGTCGGCCGCCAGCGAGCGCAACCCCCGGGTCGCCGCCCACCGCACCGGCCCCTGTCGGCGCTCGTCACCGAGCCGCGCCCCGTCGACGGCCCGGCCGCCGATCACGGCGATGGAGTCGGTCCACTCGCGCGCCAGACCGCGGTGCTTCCACCCGGCCACGAGCTCGGCGAAGTCCGGGTCCTGGGCGGTGAAGTAGGAGGCGCCGATGTCGACGACCCGTTCCCGGGTCTCCCCGTCGACCAGCGACTCCACCCGCCGACCCATGAGCCGGCCCCCCGGCAGGTGACCGCGGTCGAGCACCCGCACGTCGAGGCCCGCGTCGGTGAGCACGCGCGCGCAGGCGAGACCGGAGATGCCCGCGCCGACGACGAGGACGGGGCCGGTCACGGGCGCAGGGCGGCGCGCGCGGCCGGGTCGCAGTCGTCGAGGAACGTGGCGATGCGCTCGTCCTCGGCCTGCTCCCCGATGGCGGCGGCGGCGAGACCGAGGACGGAGAGGGCCCGCAGGAACCCCTGGTTGGGCTCGTGCGACCACGGCACCGGGCCGTGGCCGCGCCAACCGGCCCGCCGCAGCGCGTCGAGACCGCGGTGGTACCCGGTGCGGGCGTACGCGTAGGCGGCGACGACCTGCTCGGAGGCCAGCGCCTCCTCCGCGAGCAGCGCCCAGGGCAACGACGCCGCCGGGAATGCGGCGGCGACCTGCGTCGGCGGGGTACCCCCGCGGACCGCGGCCTCGACCTCGGGATCCGCGGGCAGCAGCGTGGGCGGGGGGCCGGGGAGCAGGTTGTGACTCACGGGCGTTCCTCTCTCTCGGGTGGTTGCGGTGACGCGAGCGGGCGGGCCCGCCGATGGACGGTCAGGTGCACGCCGGTGCGGGTGGGCGGGCCAGGGGGATCTCGACCCAGACGATCTTGCCGCGCGCGGTCCGGGTGGTCCCCCAGTCCCCCAGCGAGGCCACGACCCGCATCCCGTGCCCACCGGTCCCCTCGGGACGGGCGTCGACGAGGCGGGGATGCTCGGGGCTGTCGTCCTCGACCTCGATCCGCAGCCGGTCGTCGAGGTCGAAGAGGCGCAGACCGACGTCGCCCCACCCGTGCAGGACGGCGTTGGCGACGAGCTCGGAGACGACCATCTCGGCCTGCAGGCCGACCTCGAGCTCCCAGGCCGCGCAGGCCCGCAGCGTCGCGTGCCGTGCCTTGCCGATCGAGGAGGGGTCGGCCCGCAGCAACCAGCGTCGGCGGCGCGGGACGGGCGCGGCGCCGTCGGGCGAGCCCGGCCGGGGCTTGGCGGGGACCCGGACCACGACCACCGCCGTGTCGTCCTCGGGGGCGGCGCCGAGGATGTCGAGCAGCTCCTCCCCGACCCCGGCCGCGGCGTCGGCGAAGGAGTCCGAGACCGCCTTGATGAGCGCGGCCAGGCCGTCGTGCACCTCGCGCCCGCGCGTCTCGATCAGGCCGTCGGTGAAGAAGACCAGGGTGTCCCCGGGGAACAGGGCCCGGTGCCGGGTGGGCCGCGGGCGGCCCGATCCCACCCCGACCAGCGTCCCGGTGCCCTCCGAGAGCACCTCGACGTGACCGGAGGCCCGGCGCAGCAGCGGGGGCAGGTGCCCGGCGCTGGACCACGACAGCTCCCAGTCGCCGTCGTCGAGGCGGTGCAGGCTCGCGAGCACCAGCGACGCGGGTCGGCCCAGCCCGAGCCGGGAGCTGTGCTGGTCGACGCGGGCGAGGACCGCACCCGGGTCGTCGAGGTCGGCGAGGGAGGAGCGGACGACGGTGCGCATCCGGCCCATGGCCGCAGCCGCCTCGGCGTCGTGCCCGACGACGTCGCCGACCACGACGGCGACGTGGTCCGGCGAGGTCTGCACGACGTCGCACCAGTCGCCACCGACCCGCGCCGGTTCCACCTCGGCGGCGACGTGGCTCCACACCTCCAGGCCCTCGACCCGGACGGGCTGCGGGAGCAGGCTGCGCTGCAGGGTCTGGGCCAGGCTCGTCTCGCGGGCCTGCCACCGGGCGCGCTCGGCGACCGCCCCCACCCGCCGCGCGGCCGCCACCAGCACGGACGCGTCATGGGGGGCGAGCTCGGGGCCCGGCCGGCGCCGGTCCGGGTGCTCTGGCCGGCTGGGGGTGGGTCGGACCACGAGCAGCCCGACCGCGTCGTCACCCGAGCCCGCCGCCACCACCCACGGGGGGCCGGCGGCGTGCGACCCGACCTCCTCCAGCAGCTCCAGCGTGCGCGCCGGGGGGCTGCCGGGCTCCCCCGCGCGCGCAGGAAGGGGCGCGGGCACCGGGCGGGACGCGTCGTCCGGGCGCTCGCCGACGCGCTCGACGCCGTCGGGACGGTGGCCGAGGGAACGCCCGTGCAGGCCCGCCCAGGTGGGGCCGACCGCGGCGACGACCTCGCCGGCGCTGCCCGCGGGGACGAAGGGGCCCTCCCCGGTGAGCACGACGAGCGCCTCGCTCGCCAGCCCGGCGTCGAGCAGCACGGTCGCGATCGCGGTGAACGCCTCGGGGGTCGAGCGCGCCGCGGCGTCGTCCAGCCGGGCCACGACGTCCAACCGCCGTCCGGCCGCGTCGGCCGCGACCTGCGCGCCCCGCAGCCGTTCCTCGGCCAGCACCGTCGCGGTGACGTCGGCGTGCCGGGAGACCAGGTGGGACACCTCCCCGGCGGCGTCGAGGAGGGGCACGATCTGCACGCGGTGCAGGAAGGTCCCGCCGTCGTCGCGGCTGTCGAGGACCCGGGTGGCGACGGGTTCACCGCGGCCCACCTGCCGGTCGGCGTCCTGCCAGAAGGTCGGTGCGGCCCGTTCGTGGACCAGCTCGCGCAGCCCCCGCCCCGCCACGTCCTTCGGCGCGACCCCGGTGGCCCGGGAGAAGGCGCCCGAGGCCCACACCACGGTGAAGTCCCCCGTCGTGGCCGACCGGGTCGTCCCCGGCCCGGTGGTCCGGCGGTGCAGGACCAGCCCGGGGTCGGGCAGCAGCGTCTGGCCGGGACCGAGCAGCTGGGAAACCTCGACCAGGACCTCACCCGCACCCGTCGGGGTCGCGAACAGCCAGCGTCCCCCCGGCAGCGGGCGCCCGGGCACGGCCCGTCCGAGGACCACGTCGGTCCACGGGTCCGGCCCCGCGCCGGGGCCCTCGATGCCCGCGGCGGCCAGCCACTCGTCGAGGTCGCGCGGCAACCGCGCACCCCCCGACCAGTGCAGGGCCTGGGCATCGGCGGCGAGGACGGTGGCCGAGAGTCCGGGCAGACCCGAGGCGCGGACCTCGGGGCGCACCAGGAGCAGCGCCGCCGGTGCCTGCCCGTCGCCCAGGACGGGCGGCCGGTCGGACATCTGCGGCTCCTTCGGGGCGGGTGGTCGGGTCGGCCACGGGCGGTCCGGGGCGATCACAGCGTGGTCGCTAGCATGCACAGGGGCCACCGGGCCCGCGCGTCGAGGGTGATCGGGGACGTGGCGGGCACGGGGGCGAGGTCATCCGGCGGGGTGATCGGGTCACCGGTGGTCCGACGGACCGCCGCGGCGGCTACCGTGCGACTGATGAGGTACCGCTCGATCACCTGTCTGCAGCCAGCCGGACGGTTGACGGCGGTGTCCGTGCTGGTCACGGAGGACTGCGGAGGAAAAGAGCAGTGAGCAGCGACACGCCGCAGAACGAGGCGCGCATCCCGGAGGTTCGCTCCGTCGACCCCGGATCCGTCCACGTGCTGTACGAACCGCGCGCCACCCGTGTCGTCCTGACGGGCGAGATCGACGCCGAACTGGGCCCCGAGCTGCTGGAGGCGGCCGAGGACGCCCTGACCTCCGGACGCCCGCTGCAGGTCGACGCCCACCACGTCACGTTCATGGACTCCACCGGGCTGGCGTTCCTGGCCCGGCTCGCCTCCCGCTCGCGCGGACGGCGGGTGACGCTGATCCGGCCCCCGGCGGTGGTGAAATTCCTCATCGAGACGACGAACATCATCCAGCTGCTGGACGTGGTCGAGGACGAGACGCCGACCGACGACGACGAGCCCCGGCCCGCCTGAGCCTCCCCCGACGCACCGCGACGGCCCGGCCCCTCCGGCGAGAGGGACCGGGCCGTCGTGGCGCGGTGCCGACCGGCCCGCGGGCCGGTCGGCGGCGGGATCACTTGATGGCGGTCCCGGCGGAGCGCAGCTGCTGGGCGGCCTCGACCACGCGGGCGGCCATGCCGGCCTCGGCCGACTTGCCCCAGGCCCGGGGGTCGTACGCCTTCTTGTTGCCGACCTCGCCGTCCACCTTGAGCACGCCGTCGTAGTTGCCGAACATGTGGGCGACCACGGGGCGGGTGAAGGCGTACTGGGTGTCGGTGTCGATGTTCATCTTGATCACGCCGAAGTCGACGGCGGCCGAGATCTCCTCGGGCAGCGACCCCGACCCGCCGTGGAAGACCAGGTCGAAGGGCTGCTCCTTGCCGATCCGGGCGCCCACGGTCTCCTGGATCTCCTTGAGGATCTCCGGGCGGAGCTTCACGTTGCCGGGCTTGTAGACGCCGTGGACGTTGCCGAAGGTCAGCGCCGTCATGTACCGGCCCTTCTCCCCCGCACCCAGGGCCTCGACCGTGGCCAGCGCGTCCTCGACGGTCGTGTAGAGCTTGTCGTTGATCTCGTGCGCGACACCGTCCTCCTCGCCGCCGACGACGCCGATCTCGACCTCGAGGACGATCTTGGCGGCCGAGGTCCGGGCCAGCAGCTCCTGGGCGATGGCCAGGTTCTCCTCCAGGGGCACGGCGGACCCGTCCCACATGTGGGAGTTGAACAGCGGGTCGCGCCCGTTCTTGACCCGCTCCTCGGAGATGGCGAGCAGCGGACGGACGAAGCCGTCCAGCTTGTCCTTGGGGCAGTGGTCGGTGTGCAGCGCGATGTTCACGCCGTAGCCCTTGGCGACGTGGTGGGCGAATTCAGCCAGCGCCTGCGACCCGAGGACCATGTCCTTCACGGTCGAGCCGGACAGGTACTCCGCACCGCCGGTGGACACCTGCACGATGCCGTCGCTCTCGGCCTCGGCGAAGCCGCGGATCGCGGCGGTGAGGGTCTGGGACGACGAGACGTTGATGGCCGGGTAGGCGAAGGATCCGGCCTTCGCGCGGTCCAGCATCTCGGTGTAGACCTCGGGGGTGGCGATGGGCATGGAGCTCTCCTCGTCGGCAGCTGATGATCGAGCAGCGTGGCGGGGCCGATCCTTCCACGCCCCTTCGCCCGCGGGGAGAGGGCCCGCACCCGGGAGCGCCGCGGTCCTCGGGATGCCGGGCCGCGGGGCCGGTGCCAGCGTGGACCCATGACGAGCACCAGCTTGCAAGGCAAGAAGATCGCGTTCCTCGTGGCCGCCGAGGGCATCGAGCAGGTCGAACTGACGGAGCCGTGGAAGGCGGTCCAGGACGCGGGCGGGCAGCCGGTCCTCCTCGCCCCCGAGGCCGGCTCGGTCCAGGCGTTCAACCACCTGGACAAGGCCGACACCTTCGACGTGGACCAGGTCGTCGGGGACGCCACCGTCGGCGAGTACGACGGGCTCGTCCTCCCCGGCGGGGTCGCCAACCCCGACGCGTTGCGCACCGAGCGGGCCGCCGTCGAGTTCGTGAAGCAGTTCGCCGCGTCGTCCAAGCCGGTCGCCGCCATCTGCCACGCCCCGTGGACGCTGGTGGAGGCCGACGTCCTGCGCGGCCGTCGGATGACGTCGTGGCCCTCGCTGCAGACCGACCTGCGCAACGCCGGTGCGGACTGGGTGGACGAGGAGGTCGTGGTCGACACCAGCGGCCCCGGCCCGCTGATCACCAGCCGTAACCCCGGTGACCTCGAGGCCTTCAACTCCGCACTGCTGGCGGCGCTCTCCGACCAGGCCGCCTGATGGGGCTCCGCGACGGGGACGTCGGCGTCGGCTACACCTGCATGAGCGAGCAGTCGGACCCGCGCTGGCTGGTCCGCGACGCCGTCGCCGCCGAGGCGGCCGGTTTCGACCTGCTGGTCTTCTCCGACCACTACTCGCCGTGGCTGACGTCGCAGGGGCACGCCCCCTACGCCTGGTCGGTGCTCGGCGCGGTCGCCCAGGCGACCGAGCGCGTCGAGCTGATGACCTACGTGACCTGCCCGACCATGCGCTACCACCCCGCCGTGGTGGCGCAGAAGGCGGCGACCGTCGCGCTGCTGTCCGAGGGCCGGTTCACCCTGGGCCTGGGGTCCGGGGAGAACCTGAACGAGCACGTGGTCGGGCACGGGTGGCCGGCCGTCGAGGAACGCCAGGAGATGCTGGTCGAATCCCTGGAGATCATCTCGGCGCTCTTCGACGGGGGTCTCCTCACCTACTCCGGCGAGCATTTCCGGGTCGATTCGGCCCGCCTGTGGGACCTGCCCGAGCGACGCGTCCCGATCGCGGTCGCCGTGTCCGGGGAGAAGTCCTGCGCGCGGTTCTCCCCGCTGGCCGACCACCTCGTCGCCGTGGAACCGGACGCGTCGCTGGGTCCCGCCTGGGACGCGGCTCGCGAGCCGGGGCAGGCGCCGAGCCGGCGCGTGGGGCAGCTGCCGGTCTCCTGGGACCGCGACCGGGACACCGCCATCGCCCGGGCGCACGAGCAGTTCCGCTGGTTCGCCGGGGGATGGAAGGTGAACGCCGACCTGCCCACCACGGCGGGCTTCTCCGGGGCGAGCCAGTTCGTGCGTCCCGAGGACGTGGCCGGGCAGATCCCGTGCGGGAACTCCGTCGAGGCCATCGTCGAGGCGGCCTCGGAGTTCTTCGAGGCCGGTTTCACCGATCTCGCCCTCGTCCAGATCGGTGGGGAGCACCAGGCGGACTTCCTGGCGGCGGCCGAGGCGGAGATCATCCCGGCACTGCGCGAGGCCGCCGCCTCGGCGGACCCCTCCCCCAGCTGAGAAACCGGTGGACGACCCGGACCCCGGGTCCGATCCTGGACGCATGGCTGACCCGCTGAACGGCCGTCACGTCCGGATCGGGACCGGGGTCCGTCTCTGGGTGGAGCAGTTCGGCGAACCCGACCACCCGACGGTCCTGCTCGTCATGGGGGCCAACGCCCCCGGCCTGGTGTGGCCGGACCCGCTCGTGGAGCGTCTGGCCGCTCGGTACCACGTCGTCCGCTACGACCACCGGGACACCGGCCGCTCCTCCCGGTCCGAGGGTGCCTACTCCCTGCGCGACCTGGCCGCGGACGCGATCGGGATTCTCGACGCGCTGGGCGTCGACCGCGCGCACGTCGTCGGGATGTCCCTCGGCGGCGTCCTGGTCCAACTCCTGCTGCTCGACCACCCCCAGCGCCTGCTCTCGGCCACCGTGCTGGCCACGGCGGCCCTGGGCGACGGTCTGGCCGACCCGTCCGGGACCTCGGACCTCCCCGGCCCCTCCGCGGAACTCCTGGAGTTCTGGGCGACCATGGGCGCCGACCGCGACGTGGAGGCGGAACTCGACTGGCGCGTCGAGCACTGGCGGATCCTGCGTGGCACCGGTCCCTTCGACCCCGCCGAGTTCCGCGCCCTGGAGGAGCGCGTCATGCGGCACAGCGGGGAGACCCGGCAGCCGACCGCGCACGCGACCGCCGACCAGGGCGGTCTGGAACGCGGCGCGGAACTCGCCGGGAACCGGGTCCCGACGCTGGTGGTCGAGGCTCCGCTCGATCCGATCAACCCTCCCCCGCACGCGGAGAACCTCCGGGCCGTCATCGGTTCGTCCACCCTCGTCCGGATCGCGGGGATGGGCCACGCCTTGAGTTCCGACGTCCTGCCGGACCTGGGCACCGCGCTGCTCCGGCACCTCGACGCGCACTGACCCGCGGGCGGTCAGCTCCCCTGCCGGCGGGCCCGGGCCCGTCGGCGTCCTTCGTGCATGGCCGCGACCCTCGGGGCCGGGATGCCGCGCCCCTCGTCCACGAGCACCCCGGGAACCTCCTGCGGCGCCGGCAGCATGGCCCGCCACGGATCGTCCGGACCGACCGCCGCGCCCACCGTGGCGAGGGTGAAGTCACCGGGGACGTTCTCCCCCAGGCGGTCCCAGCCGACCGGGAACGACACGGGAACGCCGGGACGGGCCCGCGGGCTCCAGCAGCAGGCCAAGGTGGCGTTCCCGGCCCGCGTCGGGTCGAGGTACACGCGGCCCCCGCGGTCCTCGACCAGGTAGGCGGTGGTCGCCACGTCCGGCGCGAGCTGTTCGACGCGCACCGCCAGGGCGCGGGTGGCCCCGGCAGCGTCCTCGACGGGCAGCGGTCGCACGGGGACCACGACGTGCACGCCTTTCGACCCGCTCGTCTTCACCGCCGACCCGACCCCCACGTCCTCGAGGACCTGCCGGACCACGCGGGCGGCCGCGACGACCGCGGCGAAGGGCGCGTCGGCCGGCGGGTCCAGGTCGAGGACCAGACGGTCGACCGCCCCGGAACCGTCCAGCATCGTGGGGTGCAGTTCCACGGCGCGTTGCCCGGCCAACCAGAGCAGGGTGCGGCGGTCCTCCACCAGCGGGTAGCGCACCGTGCGCTGCGAGGCCTCGCTCCACACCTCCCGGACCGGGATCCAGTCCGGGGCCGAGGCCGGGAGGTTCTTCTGCACGAACGGACGCTGCCCGGGGCGCACCCGGGTGACGGTCAGCGGACGACCGGTGAGTTCCGCCAGCAGCCACGGCGCGAACCGGTCGACGTGGTCGACGAGGTCGCGCTTGGTGGCCCCGGCCCCGTCGAACAACTCCCCGTCGAGGTGCTTGAGGGCGACCCCGTCGCGGACCTCGTCGTCGCTCATCACCCCAGTGTGCGCCCCGCGGACAGGTCCAGGTAGGGCACCTCGGCGCGGGCCCGGTCGCTGTCGGCCGCCGCCACGTCGGCCAGCAGCAGGGCGGGGGCGTCCCGGGGGGCGCGGGCGAGCGGTGCCCCGAACGGGTCGGTGATCGAGCTCGACCCGGTGAACTCCGGTCCGTGGTGGTTGGCGTAGGCGAGCGTCAACCCGTTCTCCAGGGCCCGCGCCGGGACGAGCAGCTCCGGGACGCGGTGGGGGTCGGAGAACTGCCCGGACCCGGGCCCGGGGACCGCGGTCGGGACCAGCAGCAGCTGGACCCCCCGCCGGGCCAGCGGACGGGTGAACTCCGGGAACTCGACGTCGAAGCAGATCCCCAGCGCCACGGTCACCCCGTTCAGCGCGACGACCTCGGGGGCGGCCCCCCCGGGGATGAAGACCGCCTCCTCCTCGGCGCCGAACAGGAAGCTCTTGCGGTATCGGGTGACCTCCTCCCCCGCGGCGTCGACGAGACTCGCGCAGATGTGGCGGGCGTCCCCGTCGCGCTCCACGGTCGAGGCGACCACGGCGATCCCGGTCTCCCGGGCGATCCCCGCGACGGCGCGGCGGTGCGCGGCACCGTCGTCGTCACCCACGCGGGCCGGGGCGTACCCGCTGACGAACAGTTCCGGGGTCAGCAGCAGGTCGGCCCCGGCCCCGGCCGCCTCCCGGGCCGCGGAACGCACCCGGGCCAGGTTCGCGGCCGCGTCGCCCACGACCCCGGTGGCCTGCAGCACAGCGACCCGCAGGCCACCCGGGGCGGTGCTCATTCCGGCAACCGGACGGGCTGCAGCTCTTCGAAACGGTCCCCCGGGCCGGGGTTGTCCGAGGCGGAGGATCCGCCGAGGTGGTTCACGACGCCCCAGACCGCGTTCAGCCCGGTGGTCACGGCACCCTCGACCCAGCCCGGCGTCCAGGAGATGTCGTCCCCGGCGAGGAAGATCCCGCGGTGCTCGGCCGGCAGGTCGTCCTGCACGAAGTGCGTGAACAGCCGGCGCTGGTAGCGGTAGTGCCCGGGCAGGTTCCCGCGGAACGCCCCCATGAAGTTCTTCTCCGCCTCCCAGGAGACGGTGATGGGCTCCCCCAGGACGTGCGACGCGATGTCGACGTCGGGGTAGATCTTCTGCAGGGAGTGCAGCATCAGTCGGACCCGCTCCTCCGGCGGCATGACCAGCCACTTCAGGGCGTCGTCGTTCCAGGTGTAGGACAAGCAGATCATGGCGGGGGCGTCGGCGGCGTCCGGGTCGTCCGCCCCCGTCCCGCCGTCGAGCAAATAGGTTCCCCGGGTCATCCGGTCGGTCAGCGTGGTCGACATGACGTGCCGGCCGTCGGCGTCGACGTCGCGCCAGAACGGACGGTCGACCAGCACGAACGTCTTGGACGCCTGCATGTAGTGCGAGCGCTCCATGGCCATCCACAGGTCGTGGCTGAACAGGTCCTCGTCGGTGTCGATACCGGCAGAGAGCAACCAGGACTGGCAGGTGACGACGACGGACTCGAAACTCCGCTCGGTCCCCCACCGGTCCAGCACCTGGAACCGGCCGTCCTCGCCGCGCCGGATCCGGCGGACCCCGGGCCGGGTCGCCCCGCCGTGCAGGGACTCCAGCGACGTGCCGTCGGCGTGGTACGGGACGCCATAGACCGGCTGGCGCCACAACCGCAGCGGGACCGACTGCGCCCCACCGAGGATGCGGCGGTGCTGGTCGTCGGCGGCGGTGTGCACGACGCGCAGGATCTCCAGGATGGAGTTCGGGAAGTCGGTGTCCCAGCCCCCGGTGCCGAAACCCACCTGCCCGAAGATCTCGCGGTGGGCGAAGGGCAGCGCCGAGAACGCCTCGGAGGCGGCGACGAAGGAGTAGAACGACTGCTCGTCCAGGCGCGGGACGCTGCGGTTCCAGATCTCCTTGATCGCGGCGAGGTCGCGGCGCCGGATCGCGGCCGTCATGGCCTCGTTCTCGGCGCCCTCGTCCAGGGCCGCGTTCCAGGCCCGCGACACCTCGGCGAACAGGTCGGGCAGGTCGTCGGCCGTCTCGGCGTAGTGCTTGCGGCCCCCCAGCTCGATGACGGTGCTCGGGGTCCCCGGGGCGAGCGGGTTCGGGAACGGCGCGGTCTCGACGTCGAGGAGGTCCAGGTAGTGCTGGAAGGCCTTGCTGGAGGCGGGGAACCGCATCCCCCCCAGGTCGGCGATCGCCCCCTCGACCCCGGGGAACTGCTGCGAGCGCAGCCGCCCACCGATCTCCTGGGCCTCGTAGATGACCGGCCGCAGCCCGAGCTTCATGAGTTCGTAAGCGGTGACCAGACCGGACATCCCGGCCCCGACGACGGCGACCTCGGTGCCGTGGCGGTCCGCCGGGACGCTGCCGAGACCGGCCGGGGAGGCCAGCAGGTCGTCGTAGGGGAACGGGAAGTCCGGGACGAGCATGGTGAGCTCGTCGGAGGTCTCCTCGGGGTGCGGGGGGAGCGTCACGGGTCCACTTTCCTTGGAATCGGTGGGCGGGCGGGCAGGGGCTGGTCAGCCCGGCAGGACGAGGACGGGCACGGGGGCGTGCCGCAGGATCTTGGTGGCGCGCGATCCGAGGAAGACCCGGGCGACGGGTCCTTCCGGCGGGGTGCCCAGGACGAGCAGGTCGTCGGCGGTCCACTCGACCGCGTCGAGCGCCTCCCGCCACCCCGGGCCCGTCCCGACCTCGGTCCGGGCGCCGGCGGGCAGGACGCCCCGTTCGCGCAGCTCGGCCACGGCGCCCAGCGCCTCCTCGGTCCACGCGGCGACCACGGGGGCCTCGGCGTCGAACCCGGCCTGGGAGGTGAGGACGGGGCGGTGCCGGACGGCCAGGACGAGGACCCGCAGCTCGACGCCCAGCCCCTCGGCCAGGTCGCGGGCCCGGACGAGCGCGGCCTCGTCCTCGCCGGTCGTGGCCACCGTGATCCGGGCCGGCCGCGTCCGGTCGGGTGCCCCGCGCGGTGCCCGGAAACCTCGCGGGGCCAGCGCCACGGGCAGCGCCGCGGAGTGCAGCAGCTTGTCGGCGGTGGAACCGACCACGATCTGTCCCACGTGCCCCTCGGCGGAGGAGCCCAGGACCAGCACCCGGGCGCCCGTCTCGGCGGCGACCGCGCCGAGCGCACGACTGGTGGAACGGTCGGCCAGGACCCGGACGACGACCGGGACGTCGGCGGCGAGGTCGGCGACCGCGGCCCGCGCGGCCTCCTCCACCTCGGCGACGAGGGTCCGGCGCCGCTCCAGCGCGGGGCTGTCCTCGGCCGGGTGCCGTCCGGTCCGGACGACGGTGGCGACGGTGAGGGAGGTGCCCAGCGCGCGGGCCAGGGCGACCCCGAGGTGCAGCGCGGCCCGACCGCCCCGCTCCGGGAGGTGCCCGACGACGACGGTCATCGGACGTCTCCCGCCCCCGCGGTCGCCGGGTCGGCCTCGGCCGGCCGGTTCAGCACGGCGTGGTGGCGACCCCAGACGAGGTAGAAGCCGAGGACCACCGCGAGCCAGGCCACGAACCACGCGTAGGTGGTCCAGTGCAGCCCGGAGAGGATGTAGAGGCAGGCGATCACCGAGAGGACCGGGACCACGGGGTAACCCGGGACCCGGAACCCGCGGGGCAGGTCGGGTCGCGAGCGGCGCAGCACGATCACCCCCACGGAGACGGTGATGAACGCGACGAGCGTGCCGATCGAGACCAGGTCCCAGAGCGCGTCCAGGGGGAGGAAACCGGCCAGCAGCGCGACCGCGATCGCGACGGTGACGACGGCCCGGACCGGGACGCGGCTGCGCGGGTGCACGGTCGCCAGCGAGCGCGGGGCCAGACCGTCGCGACCGATGGCGAAGAGGATGCGGGTCTGGCCGTACATCACGACCAGGGTCACCGAGAAGATGGAGATGACCGCGCCGACGGCGAGCAGGGTCCCGGGCCAGGTCGCGCCGGTGACGTTCTCCAGGATGCGGGCCAGCCCCGCCTCGGCCTGGTCGGGGTCGGAGAACGCGGTCCACGGCTGGGTCCCGAGCGCGGCCACGGCCACCAGCAGGTAGATCGTCACGACGATGAGCAGCGCGGCGATGATGGCGCGCGGCAACGTCTTCTGCGGGTCCTTGACCTCGTCGCCGGCGGTCGAGACGGCGTCCAGCCCGATGAACGTGAAGAAGATCGTGCCGGCCGCGGCGGTGACCCCGTGGGCCCCGTTGGGGGCGAAGTCGGCGAAGTTGTCGGCGCTGAACGCGGTGAACGCGACGGCGGCGAAGAGCAGCAGCACGGCGAGTTTCACGAGGACCATGACGGCGTTGACGGTGGCCGACTCGCTCACCCCGCGCAGCAGCAGCAGGGTGCAGAGCCCGACCAGCACGACGGCCGGGAGGTTCACGACCCCACCCTCGAAGGGCCCACCGGTGAGGACCTCGGGGATCCCGAAGCCGAAGACGTTGCTCACCAGCAGGTTCAGGTAGTCGCTCCAGCCGACCGCGACGGCCGCGGTGGAGACGCCGTACTCCAGCAGCAGGCAGGCCGCGACGCCCACCGCGACCACCTCGCCCATCGTGGCGTAGGCGTAGGAGTAGGTGGAGCCCGATACGGGGACGGCCGAGGCCATCTCCGCGTAGCAGAGAGCGGACAGCCCGGCCGCGAACCCGGCCAGCAGGAAACTCAGGATGACGGCGGGTCCGGCGTCCGGCACCGCCTCGTGCATGACGAAGAAGACGCCGGTGCCGACGGTGGCGCCGACGCCGAACATGGTGAGCTGGAAGGTGCTGAGGTTGCGGGCCAGGCCCTCCCCCGCGCCGGAGTGCCCGCCGCCGGGGGCGACGGGTTTGCGGCGCCAGAGCTGGCTGGAGAGGTGGTGCATCGTTGCGCCCTCCTGGTCGGGGTCCGGAACCCCCGCCCGGTCGGAGCACGACGGACGGGGGGAGCGGGAGGAGTCTGGCGCAGGTAAACCCGTGTTGACAAGAGTTAAACCGCGATTTTCTCTCCCCTGGTCCCCCGGACGGGCGTCCGGCCCTCAGTCGCCGGCGGCGCCCTCGGGGAGAGCCTCGGCGAGGAGCTCGACCAGGTGCTTCGGACGCACCTGGGCCAGGTTGTCGGCCTGGGTCCGGCAGGAGTACCCGTCGGCCACGACGACCCGGTCCCCCCGCCCCCGCAGGGCGGGCAGGAACCGGTGCTCGGCGACCTTGACCGAGACGTCGAAGTGCCCGGCCTCGGCCCCGAAGTTGCCCGCCAGCCCGCAGCACCCGGCGAGGACCTCGGCCTCGACCCCGGCCTTGGCCAGCAGGGCCGCGTCCGGGCCGAACCCCATGACGGCGTGCTGGTGGCAGTGCGGCTGGACGACGGCCCCGGCACCCACCTGCGGCGGGATCCACTCCGGTCGCCGTTCGGCCAGCAGTTCGGCGACCGTGCGGACGCGGCGGTGCAGGGCGCGGGCCCGCGGGTCGTCGGGGAGCAGTTCCGAGGCGTCCTCGCGCAGCAGGGCGGTGCAGCTGGGCTCCAGCCCGACGACCGGGACCTCGGAGTCCCCGAGGGCGTCGAGGGAGGCCCGCAGCTGCCGCTTGGCCCCGTCGAGCTGACCGGTGGAGACCCAGGTCAGCCCGCAGCACACCTGCTTCTCGGTGAGGGAGACGGTGAAACCCAGGTGCTCCAGCAGGGCCACCGCCGCCCGGCCCACCTCGGGGGAGAACGCGTTGGTGAACGAGTCGGCCCACAGCAGGACAGGTTCCCCGCCCGTGGCGGCCTCGCCGGAGCGGACGCGGGCGTCGAACCACTGCCGGAACGTCTGCTCGGCGAAGGCCGGCAGCGGGCGGCGCTGGTCGACCCCGCCGACGGCCTTGGCCACCCGGGCCAGGGCCCGGACGCCGGTCAGGGCGTTCACGACGCGCGGGGCCAGGGCCGCGAGGCGCGACCAGCGGGGCAGCCAGCCCAGGAGGTAGTGGTTCATCGGCCGCAACCGGCCCTTGTAGAACTTGTCGAAGAACTCCGCCTTGTAGGTCGGCATGTCCACGCCCGCAGGGCAGTCGTGCGTGCACCCCTTGCAGGACAGGCAGAGGTCGAGGACGTCGCGGACCTCCTGCGAGCGCCAGCCGTCGGTCACCAGCGTGCCGTTGGCCATCTCCTGCAGGAGCCGCGCCCGGCCCCGGGTCGAGTCCTTCTCGTCCCCGGTGGCGAGGTAGCTCGGGCACATCACGCCGCCGGAGTCCGCGCGGCACTTGCCGACCCCGACGCAGCGGTGCACCGCGCGGGTGAGGTCGCCCTCGTCCTGGGAGTAGGCGAAGGCCAGTTCCGGGGAACGCCGGGGCATCCCCAGCACGTGGGCGGGCCGGGCGTGCGGGACCCGGAGGTCGGCGTCGACGGCGGCGGGGCGGACGATGACCCCGGGGTTCAGCAGGTCGGCCGGGTCGAAGACGCGCTTCACCTGCTCGAAGGCCCGGATGGCGTCGTCGGGGTACATCAGCGGCAGCAACCCGCCGCGGGCACGGCCGTCGCCGTGCTCCCCGGACAACGAACCCCCGTGGGAGGCGACCAGGCGGGCAGCGTCCTCGAGGAACTCCCGGGTCCGCGCCCCGCCGCCGTCCTCGTACAGCGGGAAGTCGATGCGCACGTGGATGCAGCCGTCGCCGAAGTGGCCGTAGGCCAACCCGTCCACCCCGTGGGAACCCATCAGGGTCTCGAACTCGCGCAGGTAGGCCCCGAGGCGGGCCGGGGGGACGGCCGCGTCCTCCCACCCGGGCCAGGCCGGTCGCCCGTCCGGGGTCCGCCCGGCCAACCCGGCCCCGTCCTCGCGGATGCGCCAGAGCTTGCGGGCCTCGGCGGCGGTGGGGATGACCACCGAGTCCAGGGCGTCGGAGTCGGCCACCATCCCCCGCGCGGCGGCCAGCGACTCCTCCGGGGTCTCCCCGCCCATCTCGACGAAGAGCCAGCCGTTGCCGCGCGGCAGACCCTCGACGGACCCGCCCCGGCGCACGACGACGTCGGCCAGCCGGCGGTCGATGCCCTCCACGGCCAGCGGGGAGTGGGTGAGCAGGGCCGGGGTGGCGTCGGCCGCGGCCGCCATGTCGGCGTAACCGAGGACGACGAAGGTGGTCGAGGGCGCCTGCCGGACCAGCCGGACCCGGGCCGCCAACGAGGTCGCCAACGTCCCCTCCGACCCGGCGAGCAGCCGCGCCAGCGCCGTCCCGCGGGGACCCCCGGTCTCGGGGAGCAGATGTTCCAGCGCGTATCCCGACACCTGCCGCCCGAAGGTGCCGAACGTGGTGCGGATCAGGGCCAGGTGCTGGGCGGCAACCCCTTCCAGGCCGGCGACCAGCTCGGCGGGCGGGGCGTCGGTGGAGAACCGCCGACCGTGCCCGTCCAGGACGTCGAGACCGATGACGTTGTGCGACGTGCGCCCGTAGGCGAGCGCGTGCGAGCCGCAGGCGTCGTTGCCGATCATCCCGCCGAGGGTGCAGCGGGCGTGGGTGGAGGGGTCGGGCCCGAAGCGCAGCCCGTGCGGGGCGGTCTGCCGCTGCAGGTCGTCGAGGATCACCCCGGGTTGCACCAGGGCGGTGCGGGCCTCGGGGTCGATCTCGAGCACCCGGTTCAGGTGCCGCGAGAAGTCCAGGACCACGCCGGTCCCGACCGCGTTGCCCGCCACCGAGGTCCCGGCCCCGCGACTCGTGAACGGCACCCCCAGCTCCCGGCACGTGGCGAAGGCCGCCTCGACGTCCTCGGCGCTGCGGGGGAACACCACCGCGGTCGGCACGACGCGGTAGTTCGAGGCGTCGGTGGTGTACGCGGCCCGCCGGGCCGACGACACGTCGACCACGTCGTCGCCGCCGCCGAGCGCGGCGGCCAGGCGGCGACCGATCTCGGCCGCCGGGAGGTCGGCGGCCGGGAGGTCGGCGGCCGGGTCGGGGCGGGTCGGGCCGGTGCGAGGGTCCGTGACGGTCACACCCCCAGTGTCGCCGACACCCGGGCCCGCTCGCGGCGCGCGGTGACGTCGAAGATCGGCAGCGCCACCCCGACGAGCGGCCCGATCCCCAGGGCGAAGACGACGGTCCCCGGACCGACGCTGCCGCCCAGCAGCCACCCGACGGCGAGGACGGTCAGCTCGATGCCCGCCCGCAGCATCCAGACCGGTCGGCCGGTCCGCCGGTGCAGGCCGGTCATCAGTCCGTCGCGCGGCCCGGGTCCGTAGTGCGCACCCAGGTACAGGCCGCTGGCGACGGCCAGCAGCAGCATCCCGAAGACGCCGAACCCGATCCGGACCGCGAGCGGGTCGACCACCGGCAGGACGGCCAGACCGATCTCGATGCTCGTCCCGACCAGGGCGACGTTGAGCACCGTGCCGACCCCCGGACGCTGTCGCAACGGGATCCACAGCAGGAGCACGGCGGCGCCCACGAGGTTGGTGACCCAGCCGATGCCGAGACCCGTCTGCAGCGAGACACCCTGGGCGAAGACCGTCCACGGTTCCAGGCCCACGTCGGCGCGGACGAAGAACGCGATGGCCACGCCGTAGAGGATGAGACCCACGAGCAGCTGCGGCAGACGGACGGCGTGCGAGGGGACTGGACTGGTCACATCCTCAGATTGGCCCTTCAGAACGTCGCGGCGGAAGGGCCAATCCGCCTAGAGTGGCGTGGTGCAGACCGTCAGTGCCCGCGCCCTCGGGTCGATGCTGGACTCGTGGCGGGCCGCGGTGGACCCGTCCCGCCCCGCCTACTCGGTCCTCGCCGACCGGATCGCCCTGCTCGCCCAGGACGGCCGCGTGCCGGTGGGGGCTCGACTGCCGGCCGAACGGGACCTGGCCGCCGCCCTCGGCGTGAGCCGCACGACGATCAGCGCGACCTACGGCGTGCTGCGGGAGCGCGCGGTGATCGACTCCGTGCGCGGCTCCGGATCGGTCGTGCTGCCCCGCGGGGCGGTCCCCACCCTTGGTCCCGGTGCCCCCGGGGACCTGCTCGACCTGCGCAACGCGACCCGCCCCGGGACCCCCGAGGTCGCCACGGTCGCCGCGGCCGCGGTGGAGGACCTGCCCGCCCTGCTCGGCGGGAACGGGTACGAGCCGCAGGGACTGCCCGCCCTCCGCGCGGCGGTCGCCGAGCGCTACACGCGGCGGGGACTGCCCACCGACCCCGACCAGGTCCTGGTCACCTCGGGGGCCCAGCACGCCATCGGGTTGCTCACCCACGCCCTCGTCGCCCCCGGTGACCGGGTGCTCGTCGAGTCCCCCGGGTACCCGCACGCGGGGGAGGCGTTGCGGCGCGCGGGCGGACGACCGCTGGGCCTGCCCGTCTCCGTCGACGGGTGGGACGCCGACGCCCTCGAGGACGCCTTCGACCGGGCCCGGCCCCGCGCGGCCTACCTCGTCCCGGACTTCCAGAACCCGACCGCCGCGGTCATGCCCGGGACGCAACGACGACGGGTGGCCGACCTCGCCCGTCGGTACGGCACCCGCCTGCTCATCGACGAGACCATGTCCGACCTCGCCCACCACCCCACCGCACCACCGGCCCCGTTCGGGGTCGTGGACCCGCGCGGCGACGTGGTCCACATCGGGTCGCTGTCGAAGTCGGTCTGGGCCGGGGTCCGGATCGGCTGGATCCGGGCGGACGTCGCCACGGTCCGGCAGCTCCTCGGCGCCCGGCCGGTCGTGGACCTCGGCACCTCCGTCCTCGACCAGCTGATCGCCACGCGCCTGCTGCCGCGGTTGGACGAGATCGTCGAGACCCGGCGGCCCGCCCTGCGGGAGTCCTGCGACGCCTTCGTCACCGCGGTCCGCGAGCTCCTGCCGGAGTGGTCGGTCCCCCGGGTCGCCGGCGGGCTGATGACGTGGATCGGGCTCGGCGCCCCGGTGTCCAGCGCCCTCGTCGTGAGCGCGCGGACCCGGGGTCTGCTGCTCTCCCCCGGCCCCCGCTTCGGCCTCGACGGCGCCTTCGAGGCCCACCTGCGCGTCCCGCACACGTTGCCGCCGGAGCAGATGCGGGCCGTCGCCCGGGTCCTCGCCGACAGCTGGGCCGACCTCGGTCGACTGCCCCGCCAACCCCGGGTCGTCGAACCGGCCCTCGTCTGACCGGGTCCGGCCCCGGTGGTCAGAGGGCGTCGAGCAGGCGTCCCTTGACCGGGGTCCACCCCCGGACGGTGCGCTGCTCGACCAGACCCTCGGCGACGAAGGGGTCCGCGTCCAGGGTGGCCTCGACGGCCGCCGCGTCGGCGTCCTCGAAGATCAGGACCGCACCGTCGTCGTCGGTGGGCCCGGAGAGCACCAGCGACCCCACCGTGCCCAGGAAGTCGCGGTGCGCGGGGCGCACCTCGTCCCGGCGGGCGGTGTCGGCGGAGTAGGCGTAGGTCACCACGAAGTACGGCATGGCCGGACGCTACCGCGAGCGCCCCGTTCCCACATCGAGGCGATCCGCCCGAGGTACCAGTCCCGTTGCCGCAGCACCTGGTCGAAGGTGAACCGCAGCACCGAGAAGCCCCCCGCCAGCAGCTCCGCGTCCCGGCGACGGTCCTCGGCGAACTGCGCCGGGCCGGCGTGGAACGCGTACCCGTCCACCTCCACCACCAGCCACCCGCCCAGCAGGAGGTCCACCCGTCCGGCCGGCTGCTGCACCTGCTGGGTCCGCACCGGGTACCCCGCGTCGAGGAGGTCGAGGCGGGCCACGCTCTCCAGCGCCGAACCGCTGCCGGGGTCGACCAGAGGGGCCAGGCCTCTCGCCGGGTCCCGGCGGTTGAGGGCGTCCGCCGCGGACCGGAGCTCGTCGACCGTGAGGGCCCCGGTGCGCAGCGCGCTGTCCGCGGGCACCAGCGCCGTCCGTCGCGGCAGGCAGCGGAAGCAGTCCAGGACGGTGTCGAGGACCGTCGTCCGCCCGTCGAGACCGCCCCGCGCGCGCCGATGGACGGTGGCCGACGGCCAGTCCCGGCGCGAGCCCCGCGGGGCGGTGACGTGCACCCGGCCCGGCGGGTCGATCAGGTCCAGCTCCCAGGCGGCGGCCGCCGAGTGGCAGGAGAGCACCCCGGCCACCGCGGTCCCGGCCAGGACCTCCGGGCCGCAGCCGGGGAGGGCGAGCAGGCCGGGCTGCGGTCGGGTCAGTTCCCCGGCCTGGACGGCCCGCCTCACCTGCCACGCGGAGGCCAGCGCGACCAACCGCGACCAGCGTGCGGCACCGCCGCACACGGTGACCGCCTCGACCGCCTCCACGGGGTCGAAGCCTGCCGCCGCGGCGGCTCGTCACGCTGCGGTGCTGTGGACGACGGCGGTCCATCGCCAGCGCTCGCGGAAGGGCCCGACCTCGGGTCACGCGCGGTGACCGCCGCGGGGGTCAGGGGCCGAAGTGGCCGGCGAGCCGGTCGCGCATGGCCGCGCTCGCGGTGTTCAGACCGACGATCTCGACACGCTTGCCCCGGGCGGCGTACTTCGTCTCCACCGCGTCCAGGGCGGCGACCGTGGAGGCGTCCCACACGTGGGACTCGCTAAGGTCGAGGACGACCTCGGCGGGGTCGTCTACGTAGTCGAACTGCGAGACCAGGTCGTTAGAGGAGGCGAAGAACAACTCGCCCCGCACGGTGTAGGTGCGCCGGCCGTCCACGACAGGCCCGCCGACGACCTCGACCAGGGTGGCGACCCGGCGGGCGAACAGGACGGCGGCGGTGATGACCCCGACCCCCACCCCGATCGCCAGGTTGTGGGTCAGCAACGTGGCGACCACCGTCACCAGCATCACGGTGGTCTCGCTGCGGGGCATGCGCCGCAGCGTCGCGGGCTTCACCGAGTGCCAGTCGAACGCCCCGAACGAGACCATGATCATGATGGCCACGAGGGCCGCCATGGGGATCGCGGCGACCACGTCGCCCAGGCCCAGGACGAGGGCCAGCAGGAAGGCCCCGGCCAGGAACGTGGACAGCCGGGTGCGGGCCCCGGAGATGCGGACGTTGATCATGGTCTGCCCGATCACCGCGCACCCGCCCATGCCGCCGAAGACCCCGGTCACCAGGTTGGCGACGCCCTGGCCCCAGGACTCCCGGACCTTGTCCGAGCGGGTGTCGGTGATCTCGTCGACCAGGGAGGCGGTCAGCAACGACTCGAGCAGGCCGACCACGGCCATCCCCAGCGCGTACGGGGCGATGATCTGCAGGGTGGCCCAGGTCAGGGGCACGTCGGGCAGTCCCGGCACGGGCAGGCTGGTCGGCAGCTCGCCCTGGTCCCCGACGTCGGGCAGGTCCAGCCCGAGGGCGAGCCCGAACGCGGCCACGACCGCGACCGCGACGAGCGGGGCCGGAACGGCGGTGGTCACCCGGGGGAAGAAGATGATCACGAGCACCCCGAGGGCCACGGCCGGGTACACCGTCCAGGTCACCCCGGTCAGGTACGGCAGCTGGGCCGAGGCGATGAGGATGGCCAGGGCGTTCACGAACCCGGTCATGACGCTGCGCGGGACGAACTTCATCAGGCGGGCGACCCCGAGCAGCCCGAGCACGACCTGGAAGATCCCCGCCAGCAGCACGGTCGCGATCAGGTAGTCCACCCCGTGCTCCCGCGCGACCGGGGCGACGACGAGCGCGACCGCCCCGGTGGCGGCCGAGATCATCGCCGGACGGCCACCGACGATCGAGATCGAGATGGCCATCGTCACCGAGGCGAACAGCCCGAGCCGCGGGTCGACCCCGGCGATGATCGAGAAGGAGATGGCCTCCGGGATGAGCGCCAGCGCGACGACGAGGCCGGCCAACGCCTCTCGGCGCAGGACGGCGGGGGTCCATCGGGTAGCAGCGGGCACGACGGGGTCCGTTCGGTCGGGCGGGGGGCCGCGAGGCCAAGAGAAGACTGAGAGAGCGTCTCAGACCGCGGTCGACTCTACCCTTACGTGAGGTTAGGGTTCGGCGCGTGGCCATTCTCCAGTCCCCTCGCCCCGAGAGTCTCGGTCTCCGGCAGAAGACCACTCTCGGTGGCGCTTTCGACCCGAAGCACAACAGCCTCGGGTGGTTGCGACTGCTGCTCGCAGCCGTGGTGGCCGTCACCCACACGCTCCAGCTGAGCACCGGGCACCAGCCCTCGCTCGGCTCTACGCAGCTCGGCGCCCTGGCCGTCGACGCGTTCTTCGTCGCCAGCGGATTCCTCGTCGCAGCCAGCGCCCTGCGGCTGTCGGCCCCGCGCTACGTCTGGCACCGGTTCCTACGGATCGCGCCCGCCTTCTACCTCTGCCTGGTCCTCACCGCGCTCGTCGTGGCGCCCGCCCTCGCCGTGCTCAACGGGGCACCGGCCCGTTCCGTGCTCGACGGCCCGGCACCGGCGATCACCTTCGTCACCGACAACGCCGCTCTGCTCGTCCGACAGTTCGAGATCACGATGCCGCCCGGCACCCCCGGCGACGGCGTGATGAACGGGGCGCTCTGGACCCTCTTCTACGAGGCCTGCTGCTACGCGCTGGTCCTGGGCCTCGCGGTGGTCGGCGTCCTGCGGCGCCGGCGCGCGCTGGTCCTGGTCCTGACCCTCGCGGTGTGGGCGGCGACCGTCGCCAACGCGGCGGGCTACGAGGTGGTCGGGCAGGAGAACCTGCTCCGCCTGGTCTTCGTGTTCCTGCTCGGGGTGCTCGGGCACCTCTACGCCGACCGGGTCCCCGTCCGGGCAGGGGTGGCCCTCACCGCGCTCGGCGTCCTCCTGGCGAGCCTGCTGCTCTTCGACGACTACCGGGTGCTGGGCGCCCCGGCAGCGGCCTACCTGCTGCTGTGGGCGATGGTCGCGCTGCCGCTGCGCCGGCAGCCCCGCGACGACCTCTCCTACGGCATGTACATCTACCACTGGCCCGTGGCGGTGCTCCTGCTCAGCACCCCGTTCGCCGAGCTGCCGACCCCACTGGTGGTGCTCGGCGTGCTGGTCGCGGCGGCGGGGGTCGCCCTGGTCTCGTGGCGCTGCGTCGAGAACCCTGCCCTGCAACTGAAGTCGGCCCGGTTCCCCTTCTCGGGGAACCGGACCGACGACCGGGCGCAGGCGCGACTCAGCCGGTGACGAGCCGCAGTCGGCGCGACTGGTCGGAGGCGAAGATGCGCTCCGGGTCGACCTCGTCGCGCACCCGACGCCACTCCGGCAGACGCGGGTACATGGCGGCGAACCGGTCCGCGGTCGTCCGGGAGTCCTTGGCCAGGTAGAGCCGGCCACCCGCGTCGAGCACCATCTCGTCGAGGGTGTCGCACAGCTTGTCCAGGCCCGGCTTGACCGGCAGGTCGACGGCCAGCGTCCACCCCTTGCGGGGGAACGACAGCGGGGCGTCGTTCGCGTCCCCGAACCGCTTGAGCACGTTCAGAGCCGAGATGTGCCCCGACTCGACGATGGCCTCCATGCTGGTCCGCAGCAGGTCGGTGCGCTCGAAGGGCACCACGAACTGGTACTGCAGGAAACCCCGCGGACCGTAGGCCCGGTTCCACTCCGCGAACAGGTCGAGCAGGTGGTAGAACTGCGTGATGTTCTGCACCACACCGGATTTGGTCTTGGACTTGCGGTAGTAGAACTCGTTCAACGCCTTCGCGGTCAGCTTGTTCAGCATCCCGGGCGGGAAGACGTCGGGGAACGTGGCGAGCTGCGGGGCCTCGAACTTCAGTGGGTCCTTGCGCAGCTCCGGCGGCAGGTCGGACAGCTTGGCCGAGGAACCCCGCAGCAGGAAGCCGCGGCCCATGTGCTCGCCCTTGGTGACCGAGTCGAACCACGTCTTGGAGTACGTGTAGTTCTCGTCGTTGTGCTGCAGGCGTTCGAGCATGTCGTCGAAGTCCGGGGTCTGCTCGACGTCGGCGATGAAGTAGGACGTCTCGACCCGGTCGAGGCGGATCTTGGCCCGCAGCACGATGCCGGTCAGGCCCATGCCCCCGGTGGTCGCCAGGAACAGCTCGCGCTCGGGGCCGTCCGGGGTCAGGGTCCGGACCTGGCCGTCGGCGGTCAGCAGGTCCATCGACAGCACGTGCCGGGTGAAGGTGCCCTGGGTGTGGTGGTTGCCCCCGTGGATGTCGGCGCCGATCGCCCCGCCGACCGTGACCTGCCGGGTGCCGGGAAGGACCGGGACCCAGAGCCCGAGGGCGACGGCCGCGCGCAGCAGCTTGTCCAGGGACACCCCGGCGTCGACGTCGGCCCAGGCCCCGTCGACGTCGATGTGGTGGATGCGGTTCAGGGCGCTCATGTCCACGACCAGGCCGCCGGCGTTCTGCGCCGGGTCGCCGTAGCTGCGCCCGAGGCCGCGGGCGATGACCCCGCGCGGTCCGGCGGTGCGCACCGCCTCGGCGATGAGGTCGACGTCGGGGGTGGAGAGCACCGTCGCCGTGGTCGGCGCCGTGCGCCCCCACCCGGTCAGCCGCCGCGTCGAGGTGCCGCTGGGCGGGGTGGACGTCGTCGATGCTCGGGTCAGGATGGCCACGCGGGGAGCCTACGCGCCAGGTCGGACACGGGCCGACCCACGGGCGACCGGCGGGCGTCCCGCGGTGGCGGTGGCAGACTCGGGACCCGTGAGCGCTGAGTCGAAGACCTGGACCCGGGCCGACGTCGCCCGCCTCGTGGACCACACCCTGCTGAAGCCCGAGGCCACCGCCGCCGACGTCGAGGGGCTGCTCGAGGAGGCCCGCACGCTGGGCGTCCTGGCCGTCTGCGTCTCCCCCTCGATGCTGCCCGTGGCCGGGGAGGGGCTGGTCGTCGCGACCGTCGCGGGGTTCCCCTCGGGCAAGCACGCCTCCGCGGTCAAGGCGGCCGAGGCGGCCCGGGCGGTCGAGGACGGCGCCGACGAGGTCGACATGGTCATCGACGTCGGGGCCGCGCTGGCCGGGGAGACCGACGCCGTGCGCGCCGACGTCGCCGCGGTCCGGGCGGCCGCCCCCGCCCCGACGGTGCTCAAGGTGATCGTCGAGTCGGCGGCCCTGCCCGACGACGTGCTGGTCGCGGTCTGCCGGGCCGCCGAGGAGGCGGGGGCCGACTTCGTCAAGACCTCCACCGGCTTCCACCCCGCGGGCGGGGCCAGCGAGCACGCGGTCCGGTTGATGGCCGAGACCGTCGGCGGCCGGCTCGGGATCAAGGCCAGCGGCGGCATCCGCACCACCGAGGCGGCCCTGGCCATGCTCGAGGCCGGGGCGACCCGCCTCGGCCTGTCCGGATCCGCGGCGGTCCTCGCGGGCCTGCCGGACTGAGAGGAACCCCCATGAGCGACGACTCCCCCCAGCGGCACGAGATCGAGTGCTGGCTGACCGACATGGACGGCGTCCTCGTCCACGAGAACCACGCCCTGCCCGGGGCGGCCGAGTTCCTGCAGCGGCTGGTCGACGCGAGCCGCCGGTTCCTGGTGCTCACCAACAACTCGATCTTCACCCCGCGCGACCTCGCGGCGCGGTTGTCCCGCAGCGGCATCACCGTGCCCGAGGAGTGCATCTGGACCTCGGCCCTGGCCACGGCCGACTTCCTGTCCCGCCAGCTCCCGCAGGGGTCCGCCTACGTGATCGGGGAGTCCGGGCTGACCACGGCGCTGCACGAGGCCGGCTTCATCATGACCGACACCGATCCCGACTACGTGGTGCTCGGCGAGACCCGCACCTACTCCTTCGAGGCCATCACCAAGGCGATCCGCCTGGTCGAGAAGGGGGCGCGGTTCATCGCCACCAACCCCGACGCCACCGGACCCTCGGCGGAGGGTTCCCTGCCCGCCACCGGTTCCGTGGCCGCGCTCATCACCCGGGCGACGGGCGCCGAGCCGTACTTCGTCGGCAAGCCCAACCCGATGATGTTCCGCTCGGCCATGAACCGGATCGAGGCGCACTCGGAGACCACGGCCATGATCGGCGACCGCATGGACACCGACGTCGTCGCCGGCATCGAGGCCGGGTTGCGCACCTTCCTCGTCCTCACCGGTTCCACCCGGGCCGAGCAGGTCGACCGTTTCCCGTTCCGACCGCACCGGGTGGTCGACGGGATCGGCGACCTGGTCGACCTGGTCTGAGGGCGGGCCCGCTCAGCCGACCACGGCCTGCGGTGAGTCCCCCGCCAGCGCGGCGGCCAGGTGCGGGACGAGGCGGTCCACGACGTACTTCTGCGACAACGGGGTCAGGAAGTACACCGCTCCCGAGAGGACGTCGTCGGCGAACACGGTCCGCCCGCCCCGGACCGCGTCGAGGGTCCGCATCGTCCCGAAGTCGAGCAGGACGGGGATGTTCTCGGCGCTCTCGGCGGCCACCACGACCACGTCGGCGTCGAGGAGGTCGGTGCGTTCACCGGAGATCAGGGCCTGCTGCCCCTCCTGCTCCGCGTAGGCCTCCAGACCCGGGGTGATGCGGAACCCGAGCTCGGTCAGGAAGTCGGTGTTCACGCCGTCGGGGTAGACGTAGAGGTTGTTGTCCCACGGGGCGCCCTGGGTGAAGGTCGCCGTGCGGCCGGCGAAGCCGGGGTTGGCGGCCCGGGCGGCGGCGTAGTGCTCCTCCACGCCCGCGATCAACGCCTCCCCCGCCGCCGAGCGACCGAGGGCACGCGCGATCTGACGGGTCTGGTCGCGCCAGGGGGCGGAGTACCGGTCGGAGCCGGTGAGACTGGTGACGGTGGGGGCGATGGCCGAGAACGTCGCCCAGTCCTGCTCGTCCATCCCCGCGTTGGTCCCGACGATCAGGTCGGGGGCGAGTGCGGCGACGGCCTCGAACGAGAACCCGTCCTCCTGGGACAGGACCGTGGGGCGGGCCTCGCCGAGGAGCCCGCGGGCCCACGGCCAGACGGCGGAGGGCTGCTCGGCGTACCACTCGGTGACCCCCACGGGGACGACCCCGAGCTCGAGCAGGACGTCCTGCTCGGTCAGGCCCACCGAGACCACCCGTCGCGGCTCGGACGGGACCACCGTGCGGCCGTACTGGTGCTCCACGGTGACCGGGAACGCGTCGGTCGGCCCCGCCCCGCCGCCCCCGCCGACCGCGGCCGTCGCGTCGGCCGTGGCCGCCCCGGACCCGGCGTCCCCGCACCCGGCGAGGACCGCCAGTCCGGCCAGGGAGGGGAGGGCGCCCAGCAGGGCACGGCGGGGCATGGTGGTGATCATGCAGCGGAGGTTAGCCTAACCTCAGCCAGACCGTCACCCCCATCCGAGCGCGTGCAGCCGCTCGTCGTCGATGCCGAAGTGGTGGGCGATCTCGTGCACGACGGTCGTCCGCACCTCGGCGACCACCTCGGCCCGGTCGGCGCAGATCGCGAGGGTGGGGTGGCGGAAGACGGTGATGCGGTCCGGCAGCGCCATCGCCGCCCACCCGTCGAACCGCTCGGTGAGCGGGGTCCCCTCGTACAGCCCGAGCAGGTCACCGGGGAGGTCGGCCGGGGGGTCGTCCTCGACCAGGACCACGACGTTGTCCATGACCCGGGCCAGCTCGGGCGGGATCTCGTCGAGGGCGTCGGCGACCGCCTCCTCGAACTCCTCCCGCCCGAGCTCCTCGGGCCTCAGGACGCCCGGGCCAGGAACATCCGCTCGGCGCCGCGGCCGAACCGGAGCCGCTCCACCGAGACGTGGTCGAGCACCGTGCGGCCGCTGCCGGCCACGATCTCGCCGACCACCCGGCGGCGGGCCTCCTCGGCGTCCCCGGCCCGGACGACGGTGCTGCTGACGACCGGGGACCCTTCGGGCGAGCCGGCACGGGTGCGGTGGCCCAGGACGTTCACGCGGTAGCGATCCATGCCGCCACTCTCACCCTGGGCACGCACCGTTGTCGACCCCTCACGTTCAGCTCGGCCTCAGCAGCAGCGTCCGCCGGGGACGGCCGCGCGGGCGTCGGTCCGCCGCCGTTCGAACTCCCGACGGGACACCGGTTCGTGGCCGTGCCGCCCGCACTCGCGGAGGTACTCCTCCCACCGGGCCGTCCCGCCGATCTCCCGCAGGTACCACCGGATGCCGGCCAGGACCCTCACTGCTGGGCGCCCGTCGGACGAGCCCGGTCGAGGTCGGCGATCATCTGCTTCTCCTCGGCGGTGGCGAACAACCCGGCGGGTTCGGCGAGCGCCGAGGGTTCGGCCGGGACCTCGGTGGTCGGCAGGGACCCGGCCCGGACGGCCTTGACGATGACCACCGCGGCGTTGGCCACCACGACCAGCACCAGCAGGGCGAAGACCGACTGCAGCACCCCGTTGGTCGTGGAGTTCGTGATGATCTGCTGCATCTGCTCCGGGGTCCGCGCCGGCGCCAGCAGCTCGTCGGCGGCCAGGGCGTCGCGGTAGCGGGAGGCCTGGGCGAAGTACCCGATGGCCGGGACGTCGGAGAACACCTTCTGGTAGCTGGCGGTCATCGTGACCACCAGGTCCCAGACGAGCGGGATCCCCGGGACCCAGGCGTACTTCAGCTTGCCGTGCTTGATCAGCAGGGTGGTCGCCAGCGTCAGGGCGATCGCCGCGAGCAGCTGGTTGGCGATGCCGAACAACGGGAACAGCTGGTTGATCCCGCCGAGAGGGTCGGTGACCCCGACGTAGAGGAAGTACCCCCAGGCGGCCACGACGGCGGCGCTGGCCATGACGTTGCCGGGACGCCAGGACAGGTCGCCGAACTTCTTCCAGACGTTGCCGACGGTGTCCTGCAGCATGAACCGGCCCACCCGGGTCCCGGCGTCGACGGCGGTGAGGATGAACAGCGCCTCGAACATGATCGCGAAGTGGTACCAGAACGCCTGCAGGTTCCCCCCGAAGGCCTCGTGGAAGATCTGCGAGATGCCGAGGGCGAGAGCCGGGGCACCCCCCGTGCGGGAGATGATGCTCTCCTCCCCGACCGCCTGCGCCGCACCGGAGAGCGTCTCCGGGCTGACCGCGAACCCGAGACCGGCGACGAACTGGGCGGCCGATCCCGGTTCACCGCCCGTCGCCCCCGCCGGGGAGTTCATCGCGTAGTAGATCCCCTGGTCGATGACCGAGGCGGCGATGAGCGCGCTGATCGCGACGAAGCTCTCCATGAGCATCCCGCCGTAGCCGATCAGCCGGACCTGGCGCTCCTTGGCGAGCATCTTCGGGGTCGTCCCCGAGGAGATGAGCGCGTGGAACCCCGAGAGCGCCCCGCAGGCGATGGTGATGAAGACGAACGGGAACAGTTCCCCGGCGAACACCGGCCCGTTGCCCTCGCGGGCGAAACTCGTCACCGCGTCGTTGGCCAGCACCGGACGGGCGATGAGCAGGCTGAGCGCGAGCAGCACGATGACGCCGACCTTCATGAAGGTCGAGAGGTAGTCGCGCGGGGTCAGCAGCAACCAGACCGGCAGCACCGAGGCGACGAACCCGTAGACGACCAGCGCGACGACCAGCGTCTCCTTGGTCAGGGTCAGCGAGTCGGCGATGCCGAGCTGGTCGACGTAGCCGCCGCCGACGATCGCGGCCAGCAGCAGCACGACCCCGATGCCGGTGGCCTCGAGGACCCGGCCGGGACGCAGGTAGCGCAGGTAGACGCCCATGAACAGGGCGATGGGGATGGTCAGCGCGATCGAGAACACGCCCCACGGCGACTCGGCCAGCGCGTTCACGACGATGAGGGAGAGGACCGCCAGGATGATGATCATGATGGCGAACACCGCGATGAGCGCGGCGACGCCGCCGACGAGACCGATCTCCTCGCGGACCATCTGCCCGAGGCTCTTGCCGTTGCGTCGCATCGAGAAGAACAGGACGACGAGGTCCTGCACCGCCCCGGCGAAGATCACGCCCACGACGATCCAGATCGTGCCGGGCAGGTAGCCCATCTGGGCGGCGAGCACCGGCCCGACGAGCGGTCCCGCCCCGGCGATCGCGGCGAAGTGGTGGCCGAAGAGCACCCGGCGGTCGGTGACCTCGAAGTCGACGCCGTTGTGCAGACGCTCGGCCGGGGTGGCCCGGGAGTCGTCGGCGCGCAGCACGCGGTAGGTGATGAAGCGCGCGTAGAAGCGGTAGGCGATGGCGTAGGAGGCCAGGGCGGCGAAGAGGATCCACAGCGCGTTGACCTCCTCGCCGCGGGCCAGCGCCAGGAACGTCCAGCAGACGGCGCCGACCAGGGCCACCAGGGTCCAGACCACCGCCGTCCGGGTCCGTGATCGGGGTGCGACGTCCGGGTTCGTGACACTCGTGCTCATGCTCCGCCTCCTCGCGGTCACCGGTTCGTGGGGGGTCGCCGCGACGACCTGCACGGAATCATCACAGGAGACTCATGGCGGGGCGGGGGCAACGCGCCCGGGTCACGGTCACGTTTCGGGCGCGTGAAGGGGCCGGGATCGAATCGTGGTTGGATTCGCGGGTGCGACTGGTGGACTCCCTCGACGGCAAGCGACTCCTGCTCACGGGGGTGACCGGCTTCGTCGGAGAGGCCCTGCTGCAGCGGCTCCTCGTCGACCTGCCCGGCACCCGCGTCCTGGCCCTCGTGCGCCCGAAGCCCGGTCAGAGCGGGGAGGACCGGATGCGCGGGCTGCTGCGCAAGCCGATCTTCCGGGCCGCCGGGTCGGTGGAGGACCTCGTCCCCTCCCGCGTCGAGGTGATCGAGGGCGACCTCGCCGACGTGCCCGAGCTGCCCGACGACATCGACGTCGTCGTGCACTGCGCGGGCGACGTCTCGTTCGACCCCCTCATCCAGGAGGCGTTCGAGACCAACGTGCACGGCACCCGCCGCCTGGTGGAGCGCCTGCTCGAGGTGAACGCGCGCGGGGAGCGCACCCCGCACTACGTGCACGTCTCGACCGCCTACGTCGGCGGTCGCCGCCGCGGGTCGGTCCCCGAGCGGGCCGTCGACCACACCGTCGACTGGCGCTCCGAGGCGGCCGCCGGTGCCCGGGTCGCCGAGCGCATCGAGGAGGACTCGCGCACCGAGGCGATGCTGCGCCGCTTCCTGCGCGAGGCCGAGCGCGACCACGGCCGGGCCGGACCGCTGTCGGTGGCCGCCGGGGCCGAGGAACGGCGCGCCACCTGGGTGCGCGACCAGCAGAAGGCCGCGGGCAAGGAGCGCGGCCGGACCCTGGGCTGGACCGACTGCTACACGTTCACCAAGGCGATGGGCGAGCGCTACGTCGAGGAGGTCGCGGCCCCCGTCGTGCCGACCTCGATCGTGCGACCCAGCATCATCGAGTCCAGCCTCGTGCACCCCTACCCGGGCTGGATCGAAGGCTTCAAGATGGCCGAGCCGATCATCCTGGCCTACGGCCGCGGGGAGCTGACCGAGTTCCCGGCCGCGCCGGACTCGGTGGTCGACATCGTCCCGATCGACCACGTGGTCAACGCGATCATCGCCGTCGCCGCGACCCCGCCGCCGCTCTCGGAGCCGCGCTACTTCCACGTCTCCTCCGGGGCCCGCAACCCGGTCACGTTCCGCGGGCTCTACGAGCACGTGCGCTCGTACTTCACCGACTTCCCCTTCGACTCCTCGCCCGAGATCCTGCCCACCTGGGACTTCCCCGGGGTCGACAAGGTCGAGCGCAAGGTCGCCATGGGCGAGCGGCTGACCACCGTCGCCGACCGGCTGCTGGCCTTCGCCCCCCGCTCGGAGCGGGTCCGCGAGGCGGCGCGCAAGATCGACACCGCGCGCGGCCGGGTGGACTTCGCCCGGCGCTACATGGACCTGTACAAGGCCTACACCGAGGCCGAGCTGCGGTTCACCGACGACAACACCCTGGCGCTGCACCGTTCCCTGGACCCGGCCGACGTCGAGCTGTTCGGGTTCGACACCTCGGTCATCGACTGGGAGCAGTACTTCGAGAAGACCCACTGCCCCTCGGTCACCGGGCAGATGCGCAAGTACGAGGAGATCCGTCGCCGGCGCAAGCAGCTGGAGAGCACCGGCCCGCGCGCGCTGACCCCGGTGGACCCCGCCGACGCGCCCGTCCTGGCCGTCTTCGACCTCGCGGGGACGCTGCTGCCCGGCACCGTCGTCGACACCTACCTCACCCTGCGGCTCTCGGCGCTGAACGCCCCCGCCCGGGTGCAGGAGTTCAGCCGGATCATGCGCAACCTGCCGGGCTGGATCGCCGCCGAACGTCGCGACCGCGGGAGCTTCCTGCGCTCGCTGTTCCGCGGGTACGCCGACACCGACCTCGGTCGTCTCGAATCGTTCATCGACGACGTATGGGCCCCCCGGATGCTGCGGGAGACCTCCTCCGACGCGCTCAAGCGCATCCAGGCCCACCGCGACGCCGGGCACCGCACCATCCTGATGACCGGCGACGTGCGCCCGGTCACCCGTCCGCTGGCCGCGCTGTTCGACGAGATCGTCTGCACCGAGCTGGAGGAGGAGGACGCGCCCGACGGCACCCGTCGCGCGACCGGCTTCCTCACCTCCCCGCCCCTGGTCGGGGAGTCCCGGGCCGCCTGGCTGCGGCGCTACGCGGAGGTCAACGGGGCCAACCTCGCGGCGAGCTACGCCTACGCCGACTCCCACTCCGACCTCCCGCTGCTCAGGGCGGTCGGCAACCCCACCGCCGTCTCGCCCGACGTGCCGCTGTTCCGGGCCGCCCGGGCCGCACGCTGGCCGGTGGCGGACTGGGCCGTGTCCTCGCCGACGCGGCGCCTGCGCCTGCCGCAGCAGGTGCTGGTCGGGACGGACTGACCCGCCCCCTCGGCCCCGCCAGAAACCGGCCCCCCAGGAGGACCAGTGAGCCAGCACCCCGCCCGTCACCCGCGTCGGGTGCACCGCAACGACTGGGTGCGCTCCGGCCCGGCGACCGCGGTCCGTTCGGTGCTGCAGCGGGTCCTGCTCACGCCGTTGATGAAGGCGGAGCTGGACGTCCGGGTCACGGGCGTCGAGGTGCTGGACCAGCTCGGCGGACCCGCCGTCATCGTCTCCAACCACTCCTCCCACCTCGACACCCCCGTGCTGCTGACGGCCCTGGGAGCCAAGCGGCGCAAGAAGATCGCCGTCGCCGCGGCCGCGGACTACTTCTTCGACGTGTGGTGGCGGGCGGCCCCCTCGGGGCTCGTCATCGGCACCTTCCCGCTGGACCGCCGGGGCGCGCCCGGGGCCAACGCGTCCTCCCGACTGCTGGCCGACGGGTGGAGCCTGGTGATCTTCCCCGAGGGAGGGCGCAGCTACGACGGGTCGCTGCGCCCGTTCAAGAAGGGCGCGGCCTACCTGGCCCTGGAGGCCGGGGTGCCGGTCGTCCCGGTCGCGCTGCGCGGGACCCACGAGGCCATGCCGCCCAAGAAGCGCAACTGGCCCGCCCCGGGACGGCCCCGGGTGCAGGTCACCTTCGGCCAGCCGCTGCACGGGTTGCCCGGGGAACGGGCGGGCGACTTCACCCCGCGCATCGCCGACGCCGTCGCGAAGCTCCTCGCCGACTCCTGAGCGACTGCCCGGGGCGGTGACCCTGGTCACACCCCGAGGCTCGGATCGGCGGCAGCGCACCACGTCCGGTCCCCGTCCGGACGCCCCCGGTGACGGGTGGGTCACGAAACGGTGTACGTGAACGCTCGGGCTTGTTACGGTCGGTCCGCTCCCGGGCCACCGGGGGCACGGTCGCGGACACGCCGAGTCCTGCCCACCTCGACCGGAACTGCGCTTCACGCGGGCAGGAGCGGGGGACCCACACGTTCTCCGGACCAGCACCTCCGCGGTGCCCGGTCCTCGGGGTGAAGCCGCCTGCGGGCGGCCGGGTCAATCCACCTTCGACCCGAACCCGACAGCTCACCTCGTAGGCGTTGGAGGTCACCTCGATGTCTGCTGCCCCGATCCAGCCTGCCCGTCGGTCCGCGCGTCTGCTGCGCAAGGTCGTGCTCGTGGCCGCCGCCACCGGTACCGCCTCCGCCGCCCTCGTCGCCACCTCCGGCTCGGCCTCCGCCGCCCCGGTCTCCGAGTGGGACCGCCTGGCCCAGTGCGAGTCCACCGGCAACTGGCACATCAACACCGGCAACGGCTACTACGGCGGCGTGCAGTTCAGCCGCAGCACCTGGCTCGCGTTCGGCGGCGGGCAGTACGCGCCCCGCGCCGACCTCGCCACCCGCGAGCAGCAGATCGTCGTGGCCGAGCGCACGCTCGCCCGGCAGGGCTGGAACGCGTGGCCGTCCTGCTCGCGCAAGCTGGGCCTCCGCGGTGCGGCCGACCCGGTCGGCGCCGAGCAGCGCCTGCTGGCCCCGGCCCCGGCCCCCGCGCCCGCGCCGGCCCCGGCCCCCGCGCCGGTCGAGCTCGCCGCCCCCGCTCCGGCCCCCGCCCCTGCGGCCCGGACCGTCACCGTCGCCCCGGGCGACACGCTGTACCGGATCGCGGTCAACAACCGGGTCCCGGGCGGCTTCCGCGCCCTGCACGACGCGAACCGGGCCGTCATCGGCAACGACCCCTCGCGCATCCACGTCGGCCAGGTCCTCGTCCTGCCCTGAGCGTCCTGACGGACGTACGCTCGCTCAGCGCCCTGGTGCCTGCTCGGGGGACAGGCACCAGGGGGCGGCGAGGCGGGCCAGGCCGGCGGCCAGCAGCCCGATCGCCGCAGCCACGAGGACCCGCTGAACGGGTCGGTCGGTGATCGTCACGACGGCGTAGGACCCGAGCACCGCCACCGCCCCGACCGGGACCGTCACCAGCCGGTACCGCCCGGTGGGGCCGAGCTGCCGGAACCGCGCCGCCATGTGCAGCAGCAGGGCCACGACCAGGGCCAGCGCGATCCCCGCGAGCGTGCCGGCGGCGGCCCCGTAGATGGTGGCGATCTGCCGCAACCCGGCGACACCGGGATCCGAGAACGTGATGGCGGCCGCCCCGGTCAGCCCGCCGACCACGAGACCGCCCGCTCCCCCGGCCAGCATCAGCCGGCCCACCACGGCGGCGCCCACCTCCGACGGCAGGGGACCGCGCCGCGGTCGGGGCGTCCTGCCGATCATGGCGACGATTCTCCTACGCTGCGGCGATGGGGACCGCCTGGACCGTCTTCCGCGCCTGGCGGAACCTGCCGGTCACGACGCTCGCGGTGCTCTGGGCCCGTCGTCACGGCGCCACCTTCACGCTCGGTCCCGACCTGTTCGTCGAGTGCTCGGGGATGCCGCCGCGGACCTTCGGGCGCGGGGGGACGACCGTGGGCAACGCCTGGTTGTACGGCGACCTGGGCGGGGACCGACGCCGGCGGCACGAACTGCGGCACGCCGACCAGTACGCGCTGCTCGGCACCCTCCCCTTCCTCGCCCTGTACGGCCTGAACGCCGCAGTCACCCGCAACCGCCCGCACCGCAACCTGTTCGAGCGCTGGGCCGGCCTCGCCGACGGCGGCTACACCGCGGGGACCCCACCCCGATCGCACCCACCCCTCCGTGATCAAGGAATCCGGCGGCGCCTGATTCCTTGATCACGGAGGGGTGGGGGGCCGGTCGGGACAGGCGGAGGGTGGTGGGAGGTTCCGGAGGTGGGGGGAGGTCGTCAGGATCCGTCGACCCGCTGGTCGAAGACGTGCCGACGGACCCAGGCGTGCATGGCGACGGCGGCGGCCGCACCCACGTTGATCGAACGGGTCGAACCGAACTGGGAGATGGCGAGGACCGCGACGCAGGCCGCGACCGCCTCCTCGGAGAGCCCCGGACCCTCCTGGCCGAAGAGCATCACGCACTCCCGGGGCAGGTCGTAGGTCTCCAGCGGGACCGACCCCTCGACGTTGTCGATGCCCACCACCGGAAGTTTGCGCGCACCGGCCCAGGCGACCAGGGCGGCCACGTCCTCGTGGTGGCTCACGTCGAGGTAGCGGTCGGTCACCATCGCGCCGCGACGGTTCCACCGCCGCTGCCCCACGATGTGCACCCCGGCGACGTTCACGGCGTTCGCGGTCCGGACGACCGAACCGATGTTGAGGTCGTGCTGCCAGTTCTCGACGGCCACGTGCAACGGGTTGCGACGGGTGTCCAGCTCGGCGACGACGGCCGCGTTGCTGAAGTAGCGAAACCGGTCCTCGACGTTGCGGCGGTCCCCCTCGCGCAGGAGCTCGGGGTCGTAGCGGGGATCCTCGGGCCAGGGGCCCACCCACGGCCCGACCCCGACCACCCGTTCCGGGGTGGTGGCGGCCGTCGGTTCCTCGTCGTTCACGTCCCCGATCCTGACGCACCCGCCCTGTCACCTCCGACCGCGTGCACCCCGACCGCGGTCGCCTTGACGACGACGACCACCTCCGCGCCCGGGACGAGGTCCAGGGCGGCCGCCGCGGCCGGGGTGACGTCGGCCAGGACGTCGTGGCCGAGGACCCGGGTGCGCACGCGCACGACGTCGCCGCGCGGTTCGAGCTCGACGACCGTCGCCGGCCACCGGTTGCGGGGGCTGCCCCCCGGGTCGGTGACGTGCACGGCCACCGCCGAGGGGGCGAAGATCGCCACCGCCTCGACCCCGGGCGGGCAGTCCGGGTCGCGTCGGCCGGCGATGCGGAACCCGTCCGGCGCCACCAGCCCGTCCTCGGTTGCGGCGCCGCGCACCAGGTCCAGCCCGGCCAGCCGGGCCCCGAACCCGCTGCGGGGCCGGGACAGGACCTCGGTGACCGGGCCCTCCTCGACGACGCGACCGGCCTCGAGGACGACGGCCCGGTCGGCCAGGGCCAGGGCGTCCAACGGGTCGTGGGTGACCAGCAGCCCGGCCCGCCCCTCGTCCCCGCGCAGGATCCGGCGCAGGACGTGGCGGACCTCGGGGGCGGCCGCGACGTCGAGGGCGGCCAGGGGTTCGTCGAGCAGCAGCACCCGCGGGTCGGCGGCCAGGGCGCGGGCGACGGCCGCCCGTTGGGCCTGCCCCCCGGAGACCTGGGCGGGGCGGCGCTCGCCGAGCCCGTCCAGCCCCACCTCCGCCAGCCGTCGGCGGGCCGTCCGGTGGGCCTCGCGACGGCCGACCCCGGCGCTGCGGGGGCCGAAGGCCACGTTCTCGAGCAGCGTGAGGTGCGGGAAGAGCCGGGCGTCCTGAGCCAGCAGCCCCGCCCGCCGGCGGTGCACCGGGACCCGCACGCCGGCCGCGGGGTCGTCGACCAGCTCACCGGCCAGCTCGATCCGTCCCCCGCCGGGGGCCAGCAACCCGGCGACCAACGACAGCACCGAGGACTTGCCCGCGCCGTTGGGACCGAGCAGGGCCACCACCTCGCCCGGGGCGAGGCTCAGCCGGACGTCGAGGTCGCGGTCGGCACGGCGGACGTCCAGCCGCAGCACCGGCGTCGGCCCGCTCATCGCACGCCCCCGGCGAGGCGCCCCCGGAGGGCGACGACCACGACGAGCGAGACGGCGACCAGCAGCAGCGACAGGGTGACCGCGGCGTCCGGGTCGACCTCGCGCTGCAGGTAGATCTCCAGCGGCAGCGTGCGGGTGCGGCCCTGCACCGAGCCGGCCAGGATCAGCGTGGCGCCGAACTCCCCCAGGGATCGCGCGAAGGCCAGCACCGCGCCGGCCAGCAGCCCGGGAGCCACCAGGGGCAGGGTGATCCGCAGCAGGACACGGCCGGGCCCGGCCCCGAGCGTCGCGGCGACCTCCTCGTAGCCCTGCGCGGCGCTGCGCAGCGCCCCCTCCAGGCTCAGCACCAGGAACGGCATCGACACGAACGTCTGGGCCAGCACGACCGCGACCGTGGTGAAGGCGACCCGGACGCCGAGCGCCTCCAGCACCGGTCCCAGCAACCCCTGCCGACCGACGGTGAAGAGCAGCGCGAGCCCGCCGACGACCGGGGGCAGGACCAACGGCAGCAGGACGACCGCACGCAGCAGGGGCAGTCCGCGCCCCCGGGAACGGGCCAGCACCAGGGCCAGCGGCCCGCCGAGCAGCAGGCAGCACAGGGTGCTCGCCCCCGCGGTCAGCAGGGACAGTCGCAGCGCGTCGAGCGAGGCGGCGGAGGTCAGCAGCGGACCCACCCGGGGCCACGGGACCCGGACGAGGACAGCCACCAACGGGGTCGAGAACAGCAGCAGCCCGAGCGCGGCCGGCAGCAGGACCCAGCGGGGCAGCGCGACGGCGGGTCGCTCGACCCGGGCTCGGCTCACCCGAAGGCCGGCCTCACGCGAGCCGACCCTCGGTCTCGACCACGACCGTGGTGGCCTTGACGACGGCCACGGCCCGGCGACCGGGGGCGAGGTCGAGCTCCTCGGCCGCCTCGCGGCTCATCAGCGAGACGACGCGGTGCGGTCCGCACTGCATCTCGACCTGCGCCATCACCCCGTCAGCGACGACCCGGGTGACCAGGCCGACGAAACGGTTGCGGGCCGACCGGGCCACCCCGGTCGGGTCGGCGGGTCCGCCGCGCGAGGTCGTGCGGGCGACGGCGAAGGCGGCGAGGTCGGCCCCCTCCACGACGAGGCGGCCCGCGTCGTCGGGGCCGGCCGGCAGGGCCCCCGACTCGGTCCAGCGGCGGGCGGTGTCGTCGGAGACGCCGAGCAGCTCGGCGACCTCACGGATCCGGTAGTGCGGCACGGAGGGCAGGTTAGCGCCGCAGCTGCGGGCCGTCGGGGTCGACGGGGGTGGCGCGGTGCCGCTCGATGAGGTCGGCCATGTCGGGCAGCTCGAAGAAGGCCGCGACCGCCCGGCCCGACTGCCGACCCAGGTCCGGGTCGGCGCCGGCGTCGAGCAGGGCGGTGACGACGGGGGCGGCCCGCCGGAACACCGCGGCGGACAGCGCCGTCTGCCCCTTGTCGTTGACCCGGGCGTGGTCGGCCGAGCGGGCCAGCAGGGCCCGGACGGTGTCCTCGTGCTGGTGGTAGGCGGCGAGGATGAGCAGGGTGTCGCCCTGGGCGGTGGTCAGGTCCACGGGGACGCCCGCGTCGACGCGGGCCGCGAGCGCCGCGGTGTCACCCTCGCGGGCCCGGTCGAAGGTGTCGTGCAGGTAGTCGAGTTCGTCCGGGGTCAGCTCGTCGGTCACGCCCCGATCGTCGCGCGATCCCGCGCCCGCCCCACCCCGAGCCTCCTCGCTTCACAGCGAACCTTCACCCTGAAGGAGGCCTGTGGCCACCCCCGGGGCACTTACCCTGAAGCACGTGTCGTTCCTCGCCGAGTTCTCGGCCGCCGTGCCCGCCGCCGCCCCCGCCCTCCTGCCCGGGTGGCTCGAGCCGACCTCGCTGCTGAGCACCCTCGGTGACGCCGCCCTGTGGGGCGCGGCCGCGATCGTGTTCGCCGAGTGCGGGCTGCTGATCGGCTTCTTCCTGCCGGGGGACTCGCTGCTCTTCTCGGTGGGGCTGTTCTCCCACCAGGGGATCGTGCCGCACGCGCTGTGGCTGTGCTGCGTGGTCCTCTCGACCGCGGCCTTCGTGGGCAACGTGACCGGGTACGAGATCGGGCGCAAGGCCGGTCCGGCGATCTTCGACCGACCCGACTCGCGGTTCTTCCGTCGCTCGCACATCGACAAGACGCACGAGTTCTTCGAGAAGTACGGCCCGCGGGCGATCATCCTGGCCCGGTTCGTGCCGATCGTGCGGACCTTCATCACGGTGGCCGCGGGCGCCGGTGCGATGCCCCGCCGCACGTTCTTCACGTTCTCGGCCATCGGCGCGCTGGCCTGGGGGACGGGCGTGACCGTCCTCGGCTACCTGCTCGGCGGGGTCGCGCTCGTGCGGGACAACATCGAGGTGGGCCTGCTGGCCCTGGTCGGCGTCTCATTGATCCCGATCGTGGTCGAGGTGCTGCGGGCGCGGGCCAAGGCCCGGCGCGAGGTCACGGGCGGCCCGGCGGCCCCCGTCGCCCCCCGCACCACCGACGACGTCGCGTCCTGAACGACCCCGCGAGCACCGTGGCCCGCCGACGCATCCTGCTCGAGCTCCGCTGGGGCGACATGGACGCCTACCAGCACGTCAACAACGTCCAGATCATGCGGTTGCTGGAGGAGGCCCGCGTGCGGGCCTTCGGCCTGGCCGCGCCCGACGGCAGCGCGGCGATGCTCGCCACCGGCATGGTCGTGGCCGGCCACACCGTCGACTACCTCGCGCCCCTGGACTACCGGATCGCCCCGGTCGCGGTCGACCTGTGGGTCGAGCGGGTGGGCGGGGCGAGCTTCACCGTGGGGTACGAGATCCTCGAACCGGACGCCGAGGCGGTCGGCGAGCTGCGGACCTACGTCCGGGCGAGCACCACGTGCGTCGCCTACGACTTCTCCGCCGGACGACCCCGGCGGCTGCGCGACGACGAACGGGGCCGACTGGCCGCGCTGGGCGCCTGAGAGGATCGCCGGGTGTCCGACTGGCTGGCGCAGCTCGCCGACCCCGACCTGGAAGGTCTGGGCGCGCTGGGCCTCTACGCCCTGGTGTTCGGCATCGTCTTCGCCGAGACCGGGACCCTCATCGGGTTCTGGCTCCCCGGCAGCAGCGTCCTGTTCACCGCCGGTCTCGTCGCCGGGCGCGACGACAGCCCCGTCTCGGTGTGGGTCCTGATGATCGGGGTGACCCTGGCCGCGATCGCCGGGGACACGGTCGGGTACTGGACCGGCCGCCGCTTCGGGCGGCCGTGGGTGGTGCGTCGGGCGGGCAAGGCGGCCAAGCACCTGCCCAAGGCCGAGGCGTTCTACGAGCGGTACGGCTGGTTCGCCGTGGTCGCGTGCCGCTACATCCCCTGGCTGCGGGCCTTCACCCCGATCATCGCCGGCACGGCCGCGATGCCCTACGCCAAGTTCGCCTCGGCCAACGTGGTCGGGGCGTTGAGCTGGGGCGCCCTGCTGGTCCTGGCCGGTTACGGGGCGCACTCGCTGCCCTGGATCCGGCCCGTCGCCTACACCATCGCCGGCACGGCCATCCTGTTCTCGATCGTCGCCCCCGTCGTCCACGCGGTGCGCCGGCGGCGGGCGCGCGGTCGCTCGTGACCCCGGTCCGGCCGGTGCTGGGCGGGCCGGTGCGCAGCGAGATCGTGGTCGACCGGTCCCGGTTCGTCTGCGACCTGCGCGCGGTCGCCGACGAGGGGGCCGCCGCCGACGCGCTGAGCGGGATCCACCGCGAGTTCCACGACGCCCGGCACCACTGCAGCGCGCTCGTCCTCGGCGCGCACGGGGAGGTCGTGCGCTCCTCCGACGACGGGGAACCCTCGGGCACGGCGGGCGCTCCCATGCTGAGCACGCTCACCGGGTCCGGACTGACCGACGTGCTCGCCGTCGTGACCCGCTGGTTCGGCGGCATCCTGCTGGGCAGCGGCGGACTGGTCCGCGCCTACTCCGCGGCGGTGGGCGCGGCGCTCGAGGAGGCCGTGGTCGTGGCCCGGCACGAGGTGCGGTTGTTCGCCCTGGAAGCCTCGCCGGCCGCGGGTGGACGGGTGGAGTCGTTGCTGCGCAACCGGTTCGGTGATCGCGCCGTGGAGGACACCCGGTGGGGGGCGCAGGGCTGGTCGGCCACCCTCGCCCTGCCCGTCGAGGGTCCCGGGGTCGAGGCGTTGACCGAACCGCCCTTCGGGACCTCGATCACCGCGACCGAGCTGGGGACGGCGGTCCGTCCCCGCTGAGGCGGCCGGACGTCCCGGGCGCGGGCCCGGGAAGTCGGGCGCGGCGCCCCTGCCGCTCGGGACGCCGGGCCCAGCAGGCTCGGTCACGGCTCCCCACCGGGAGCCGGGCGGAACCCTCGCCCCGTCCCGAACCCAGGAGTCCCCGTTGTCCTCGCTCATCACCTCCCCCGCTCCCACCCCCGTCCCCACCGACGGGACCCGGCTCGACCGGTCCCGCTCGTGGGCCGCCGCCGGCGTCGTCGCGGCCCTCGCGGGGGTCGCCTCCGTCACCGTCGTCTCCGGCCACCTCGACGCGGTCTACGGCGGGGGGACCGACCCCGCCGTCATCGTCGGACGGATGGCGGAGCAGAAGTTCTGGTTGATCGGGCACCACGTCGCCAACCTGGTCGCCGCCCTGCTCCTGCTCGTCGTCGCCGCCGGTCTGACGCGACGCCTGCGGTCCCGGTTGCCCGAGGGGTCCCTGCTGCCCGCGGTGGCCGCCTCCGGGCTCGGACTCGTCTCGGTGGCCGGCCTGCTCGGCACCGGTCTGACCACGGAGCTGCTGTTCGCCCTCATGCACCCGGAGGTCGTGGTCCCGGCTCCCCTGGTCTTCATGGGCTACTGGACGGGCACCATCGCCTGGCTGTGGGTCGGGGCCGGTGTCACCGGCGTCTGCCTCGCGCTCGCCGCGTTCCGGCACCGCGCCGTGCCCGTCTGGATCGGTGTCGTCAGCCTCGTCCTCGGCGGGCTGACCCTGCTGCTGGGTCTCTCCCCCCTGCAGTACATGGCCGGGATGACCGGTCCGGTGTGGCTCCTCGTGGTCTCGCTCGGCTTCCTTCTCGCCGACGGCCGGCGCCGGTAGGTTCCGACGATGCCGGTGCAGCAGGCGCCCCCGGAGGGTTCCACCGCCGCGGAAGGGACGGCGGCGGGACCCGACGGGGGCCGCCCGCGTCTCGCCCTCGTGGTCGCCGTAACCGCCTGGACCCTGGCCGGGGTGGGGTTGGTCGCGGCCCTCGCCAGCGGAGTCCCGCTGGGCGGGGAGTCGGTCTTCCTGTTCGTCGACGCGATGGTCGCCGTCGTCTACGGGGCGCTCGGCGCGATCGTGCTCGCCCGCCGTCGGCACCCGGTGCCCTGGATCCTGGCCCTCACCGCGCTCGGGGACGGGCTGGCGGTCGTCGGCGGCGGGGCGATGCTGCTGGCCCTCGGCCGCCCGGGCTGGGAGTCGGTGGCCCCGTGGGGGTTCCTGTTCGGCGTGGCCTGGGTCCCCGGCATCCTCGCCCTCTTCACCGTGGTGCCCTGGCTGGTCCGCAACGGACCGCTGGGCCGGGTCGGCACCGCCGGGGTGGTCGCCGGATCGCTGGTGAGCGTCGGCGCCACCGTCCACCAGGTGTTCCTGCGCGACGTCGCCGGGTACTGGTGGGCCGTCGCCGCCTGTCTCGTGGGGGCGGCCGCGACCGCCGACGCCGTCCACCGGTCCCGACGCGGGATCCCCGAGGACCGGGTCGGGATGGTCTGGTTGGCCTGGGGCACCGGGATGATGACGGTCTCCTTCCTGCCGCTGACCGCGCCCGCCCTGGCCGGGTGGATCCCACCCGTCGTCGTGCCGCTGCTGCACCTGGCCGTGCAGGCGGTGTTCCCGGCGGCCGTGCTCGGGGTGGTCCTCCGGCAACGGCTCTGGGGGATCGACCTGGCGGTCAGCCGCACCGTGACGGCCGGCGTGCTGACCCTGGCCCTGCTCGGCGTCTACGTGCTGGTCGCCAGCGTCACGACGGCGTTGCTGCCCGAGCCCTCGCCGGTGCCGGGTCAGGTCCTCGCCGCGGCGGTCGTGGCCCTCACCGTGCAGCCCTCGCGCACCTGGGTGCGCCGCCGGGTGTCCCGGCTCGTCCACGGCGAGGCCGCCGATCGCGCCGCCTCGCAACGCCTCGGCGAGCAGTTCACGCGGTCCGCGACGGCCGAGGACCTGCTCGGCGGCCTGACCGCCCGCATCCGTGAGGGGTTGCGGCTGGAGTCGGTCGAGGTGCACGGCGCGGGTCGCGCGCCGGTGCGGGAGGGGCACCCGACCGGGCCCGCGCTCGTCGTCCCCCTGCTCCACGGGGGCCGGGAGGTGGGGGAACTGCGGGTGACCGCCCGACCCGGCGAGTCGCTGGGCGCCCGCGGGCGACGACAGCTCGACGACCTCGGCGGCATCCTCGCGGCCGCGCTCGCCCTCGTGCACGCGGGGGCCGACCTGGAACGCGAACGGGACCGGGTCACCCGGGCCCGGCTGGCCGAGCGCCGGGCGCTGCGCCGGGAGATCCACGACGGTCTGGGGCCGTCGCTGGCCGGGCTGCGGCTGGGGATCCAGGGGGCCCGCAACCTGGTCGGGACCGATCCGGACGGCGCGGGCGCCATCCTCGACGCCCTGCAGGACGAGCTGGACCTGCGGATCGACGACGTCCGGAACCTGTCCCGGACCCTGCTGCCGCCGACCCTGGAGGATCTCGGCCTGGGGGCCGCCGTGCGCGAGCTCGCCGAGAAGCTCAGCTCCCCCGGCTGCGCGGTGCGCGTCCGCTGCCCGGAGGCGAGCGACCTGCCCGCCCCGGTCCGGACCGCGGCCTACGGCATCATCGGCGAGGCCGTGCTGAACGCCGTGCGGCACGGGTCGCCGACGCAGGTGGGGGTCGAGGTCGTGGTGGGGCCGGACCGGGTGCGCGTCGAGGTCGCCGACGACGGACGCGGAGTCCGCGCCGGGGCCCCGGACGGGGTCGGTACCCGCTCCATGCGCGAACGCGCGGAGGAGCAGGGCGGCCGCCTCGACCGGTTCCCGCGCGAGGGGGGTGGCACCGTCGTCGTGGCGGTCCTCCCCACGGGCGGGCAGGAGTGACCGCGGGGGAGGTCGCCCCGGGCATCCGGGTCGCGATCGTCGACGACCACCCGCTGTTCCGGCTGGGGGTGGCGGCGATGCTGGGGACGCTGCCGGGGATCGAGGTCGTCACCCAGGCGGCCTCGGCGGCGGAGGCCCACGCGCGGATCGACGACACCGTGGACGTCGTGCTCATGGACCTGCACCTGGGTGAGGACTCGGGCATCGAGACGACCCGGGACCTGCTGCGCAGCCGCCCGGACCTGCGCATCCTCGTGGTGACCATGCTCGAGGACGACGAGTCGGTGATCGCGGCCGTCCGGGCCGGGGCGCGGGGCTACCTGCTGAAGTCGGCCACGCCCGCCGAGATCGAACGGGCCGTCCGGGCCGTGGCCAACGGCGAGGTGCTGCTGGGGCCGCAGGTCGCCGCCCGGGCCCTGGCCCAGCTCTCGGGGGCGCGCTCGGTCGGCCGGGACGCGTTCCCGGACCTCACCGACCGCGAACGCGAGATCCTCGACCTGATGGCCCGCGGTCACGACACCGCGGGGATGAGCCGGCGGCTCGTCCTCTCGCCCAAGACGGTGCGCAACCACGTCGCCAACGTCGTCGCCAAGCTCGGGGTGGCCGACCGCACCGCGGCCGTCCTGCGCGCCCGGGAGGCGGGGCTGGGCGGGGACTGACGCGACGCCGGTCAGGCGTCCCGGTCAGCGCAACCGGTCAGCGCAACCGGTCCACGAGCCGCTGCGCCTGCCGGGGGGTCAGCCCCGGCTCGGTCTCCTGCAGCACCTTGGCCAGCTGCGCCCGGCCCCGGCCTCGACCGGGATCGATGTCGTCGCGCAGCGCCAGCGCCCGCAGCCGGTCCGGGGACCAGTGCTCCGCGTACTCGTCGAACGCCTTCTGCGCCTGGAGGCGGCGCAGCCGGCGCAGGGTGACCCAGAACCGCACCGCGAAGAACGCGGCGAGGACGACCCCGATGAGGACGTCCCAGCCGAAACCCTGGGCACCCTGCCAGACCGCCAGCGCGGCGCCGGCGAGGAAACCCACCACGCACGCGACCAGCACGATCCGGAGGGACAGCGGGGTCCTGGTCGACGCGGGCACGACCCGAGTCTCGCAGAACCCCGCCGCCACCCCCGGACCGCGGCCGGGGCGAGCGGGGGCGGGCAGGGTCAGGCCCGGGCGACGCCCTCGGCCCGGGCGGCCGCGGCGACCGCCGCGGCCACGGCCGGGACGGTCCGCGGGTCGAACGGGTCGGGCACGATCTTCGTGACCGACAACTCGTCGGCCACGACCCCGGCCAGGGCCTCGGCCGCGGCGAGCCGCATCCCGACGGTGATGCGGGTGGCCCGCGCGTCGAGGGCCCCCCGGAAGATCCCGGGGAAGGCCAGCACGTTGTTCAGCTGGTTCGGGAAGTCGCTGCGCCCGGTGGCGACCACGCTGGCGTAGCGGTGCGCCAGGTCCGGGTGGACCTCCGGCGTGGGGTTGGCCATCGCGAAGATGAAGCAGCCCGGGGCCATCCGGGACAGCGCCTCCTCGCCGACCTGACCGCCGGAGACCCCGATGAACACGTCGGCCCCGGCCAGGGCGTCGGCGGGCGTCCCCTGCCGCCCCTGCCGGTTCGTCCGCAGCGCGAGGGCGAGTTTCGCCCCCTCGATGCCGGGGCGGTCGGGGTGCAGGATCCCGGTCCGGTCGGTGACCGCGACGTCGCCGACACCGGCCGCGACCAGGACGTCGGCGATCGCCGTGCCCGCCGCCCCCGCCCCGGAGACGACCACGCGCAGGTCGGCGAGCTGCCGACCGGTGACCGCGGCGGCGTTGCGCAACCCCGCCAGGGTCACGACCGCGGTGCCGTGCTGGTCGTCGTGGAACACCGGGATGTCGAGGGCCTCGTCGAGACGTCGTTCGATCTCGAAGCACCGGGGCGCGGAGATGTCCTCGAGGTTGATCCCGCCGAAGGACGGCGCCAGCCGGACCACGGTCTCGACGATCTCGTCGACGTCGGTGGTGGCCAGCGCGATGGGCGTCGCGTCGACCCCGCCGAACTTGGCGAAGAGCAGGGCCTTGCCCTCCATGACCGGCAGCGAGGCCGCCGGACCGATGTCGCCCAGCCCGAGGACCGCGGTCCCGTCGGTGACCACGGCGACGGTGCGCGGGGCGGACGTGTACTCGAAGCGGAGTTCCGGTTCTTCGGCGATGGCGGTGCACACCCGGGCCACCCCGGGGGTGTAGACGATCGAGAGGTCGTCGCGGTCCTCCAGCTTCACCCGCGAACCCGTCGCGGTCTTGCCACCGCGGTGGGCCAGGAACACCGGGTCGGCAGGATCGATGCCGACGGGCACGGTCGTGGGTTCGGTGACGGTGCTCATGCGGGAACCTCCTCGTTCTCCTGGACGCTCGGACCGGCGACGTCGACGCCGGGCTGCAGGGGCGGGAACACCGGGAGGGTGACCCCCTGCATGGTCGCGGCCACCCGGATGACCTGCTCGGAGTACCCGCGCTCGTTGTCGTACCAGACGTAGAGGACGACGTTCGGAGAACCGTCGGCGATCGTCGCCAACCCGTCGACCACGCCCGTCTTGCGGGTGCCGACGAAGTCGGTGGAGACGACCTCCGGGGAGTCGACGTAGTCGATCTGGTCCTGCAGCGACGACCCCAACGACATGCCCCGCAGGTAGTCGTTGATCGTGCTCTTGTCCACGCCCTCGGCCAGGGTGAGGTTGAGGATGGCCAGGGACACGTCCGGGGTGGGGACGCGGATCGAGTTCCCGGTGAGTTTGCCCGCGAGCTCGGGCAGGGCCTTGGCGACGGCCTTGGCCGCCCCGGTCTCGGTGATGACCATGTTGAGCACGGCGGAACGTCCGCGCCGGTCGCCCTTGTGGAAGTTGTCGATGAGGTTCTGGTCGTTGGTGAACGAGTGCACCGTCTCGACGTGGCCGTGCACGACGCCGAAACGGTCGTTGACGGCCTTGAGGACCGGGGAGATGGCGTTGGTCGTGCAGCTCGCGGCGCTGGCGATGCGGTCGCGCTCCTCCAGCGTCCCCTCGTTCAACCCGTGCACGATGTTCTTGACCTCGCCCTTGCCGGGGGCGGTGAGCAGGACGCGGCCGGCGCCCCGGCTCTGCAGGTGCCGGCCCAGACCCGCGGCGTCGCGCCACCGCCCGGTGTTGTCGATGACGAGCGCGTCCTCGATGCCGTGGGCCGCGTAGTCGACGGTTCCGGGGTCGTCGGAATAGATGAACTGCACCGGGGTCCCGTTGGCGATGAGCCGCTCGTTCTCCTCGTCCACCGTGAGCGTGCCCTGGAAGGCGCCGTGCACCGAGTCGCGGCGCAGCAGACTGGCCCGCTTCACCAGGTCGTTGCTGGATCCGCGGCGCACGACGACGGCGCGCAGCTGCAGACCGTAGGGGTCGTCCGCCTGCTCGATGAGGATGCGGGCGAGCAAGCGCCCGATGCGCCCGAACCCGTAGAGGACGACGTCGCGGCTGCCGGCCGGCGCGACCCCACCACCGCCGATGACCTCGGCCAGCGCGGCACGCACGTGGCCCTCGAGATCGACGCGCGAGGCGCTCCCGCCGAGGCGGGCGAGGTCCACCGCGCAGGGGGCCAGGTTCAGCTGGGAGAGCAGGCGGACGAGTTCGAGGCTGTCCTCCAGGGACAGTTCCACGTCGTCCACGCGCCGGGCGAAACGGTGGGCCTTGATGATCGCCACGGCGGACTTGCCGACCAGGCTGCGGCCGTGGACCGTCGGGATCACCCCGTAGTCGCGGTGGAGCCGTCCGATCAACGGCACCATCGCCTCGGCGAGCCCTACCTTGAGGGTCCAGGTCTGATCAACCACGTCTGCGTCGCTCCTTCGGTTCGGTGTCTGCGTCTCGATGTCTTCGTGCCCGTGCGCTCGTCGTCGGGCGCACGGTGGTCCTGCCGTCGCGTCCCGTCAGACCGGGATGCCGACGAACTTGGTCTCCAGGTACTCCTCGATGCCTTCCGCGCCGCCCTCGCGCCCGAAACCCGAGGCCTTGACGCCCCCGAACGGTGCGGCCGCGTTGGAGACGACCCCCGCGTTCAGGCCGATCATCCCCGCCTCCAGCTCTTCGCTGACCCGCAGGCCGCGCGAGAGCGACTCGGTGAACGCGTAGGCGATCAACCCGTACTCCGAGGCGTTGGCCAACCCGAGCGCCTCCTCCTCGGTGTCGAACGTCACCACCGGTGCCACGGGGCCGAACGTCTCCTCCGTCAGCAACCGCGCGTCCGCCGGGACGTCGGCGAGCACCGTGGGCGCGTAGAAGTACCCGGCCCCCTCGGGCGCCTCACCCCCGGCCAGGACCGTCGCCCCGCCCGAGACCGCTTCCTGGACCCGACGGGCGACGTCGTCGCGGGCCCCGCCGTCGATGAGCGGCCCCACCTGCACGCCGTCCTCCGTACCGCGGCCCATCCGCAACGACCCCATGCGATCGGCGAAGCGGCGCGAGAACTCCGCGGCCACGCCACGCTGGACGTAGAACCGGTTGGCGGCGGTGCAGGCCTCACCCATGTTGCGCATCTTCGCGGCCATGGCACCCTCGACCGCCTTGTCCAGGTCGGCGTCGTCGAACACCAGGAACGGGGCGTTGCCACCGAGTTCCATCGAGGTCCGGAGCAGCTGCGTCGCCGACTGCTCGACCAGACGCTGCCCCACCGCGGTGGACCCGGTGAACGTCAGTTTGCGCAACCGCGGGTCGCGGATCAGGGGCTCCATGACCCTGCCGGTCGTGGAGGAGGTGACGACGTTCAGGACGCCCGGGGGCAGACCGGCCTCCTCGAGCACCCCCGCCAGCGCGAGCATCGTCAGCGGCGTCTGCGTCGCCGGCTTCACGACCATCGTGCAGCCCGCCGCGACGGCCGGGGCGATCTTGCGGGTCCCCATCGCCAGCGGGAAGTTCCACGGCGTGATCATCAGGCACGGGCCGACGGGCGCCTTCATGGTGAGCAGCCGGGAACCGCCGACGGGGTTCTCGGAGTACCGTCCCCCGATCCGCGGAGCCTCCTCGGAGAACCAGCGCAGGAACTCGGCGCCGTACTTCACCTCACCGGCGGCCTCGGCCAACGGCTTGCCCATCTCCAGGGTCATCAGCAGCGCGAACTCGTCGGCGCGGGCGACGACGAGCTCGAAGGCACGCCGCAGGATCTCCGCGCGCTCCCGCGCCGGCACCTTGCGCCAGGTCTTCTGCGCCTCGTGCGCGGCCGTCAGCGCCGCACCCCCGTCGGCCACCGTGGCGTCCGCCACGCTCGCGAGGGTCTCACCGGTGGCCGGGTCCTCGACCGGGATGGTGCCGCCGTTCTCCCCGTCCCGCCACCGGCCCCCGATGAACAACTGGGTGGGGACGGACTTCAGGACGTTCTGCTCCTGCTCGGGGGTCATCCCCATGGTTCTCGGTTTCCCTTCGGTGGAGACAGCTTCGGAGACGGCTCAGTAGGCGCGGACGCGCTGGTCGGTGACCAGGTGGACAAGGGCGAAGGTCCGCTCCTCGTCGATGGCCCGCAGCGCGGCCGCCAGCGCGTCGGGGACGTCGGCGTCGCGCTCGACGCGGACCCCGAAACCCCCGAACGCCTGGGCCATGAGCGCGAAGTCGGGGTTCTTCAGCTGGGTCCCGCTGACCCGCTGCGGGTAGGTTCGCTCCTGGTGCGTCCGGATCGTGCCGTACTCCTGGTTGTCGAAGACGACCACCAGCGGGGTGGCGCCGTACTGCGCCGCGGTGGCCAGTTCCTGACCGTTCATCAGGAACTCCCCGTCGCCCGCGATGGTCACCACGCGGCGCCCGGGGAAGGCCAGCGACGCGGCGACGGCCGAGGGGACCGAGTACCCCATCGACCCGTTGCGGGCGCTGATCATCGACGCGTACCCGTGGGTCGGGAAGTACCGGTGCGCCCAGTTCGTGTGCTCGCCCGCGCCGAACGTGACCATCGCGTCGCGCGGGAGGTCCTTCACCAGGTGGGCCATGAACGTGTCCGCGGTGGCCCGCCCCTCCCGCGGCTCCAGCGACGGCGGCGTGGAGAACGCCACCTGCTCGGCGCGCATCCGCCGCGTCCAGGCGGTCCACTCGGGCTTCACCTCGAGCTCGATGCCGACGAGGTCGCGGACGAACACCTCGGGCTTGGCGACGATCTGGGAGGAGACCGGTCCGGACCGTCCGCGCAGGGACGGGTCCATCGTCACCAGGAAGTTCTTCTTGCTCCAGTCCTGCCGCGCGACGAACCCGTCCGTGAGCGTGTCCCCCGGGACGGTCCCGACGAAGACCAGGACGTCGGTCTCCTCGAACAGGTCGTAGGTGGGTTTCGGGCGGCCGTAGCCGATCGGACCCACGTAGCTCGGGGAGTCGAACGGGATGGTGCCCTCGGTGCGCCACTCGACGGCAGCCGGGAGGTGGTGCTTCTCCAGCCACGCGGTCAGCGCCTCGGCGGCCTCGGCCGTCCAGTCGTTGCCGCCGGTGACGAAGAGCGGCTTGCTGGAGGCGGCGAGCGCCGCGGCGAGCGCCTGCGTGTCGCGTAGCGTCATGCCCCCGTGCGCCACCGGGATCACCGGGTGCGGCGTCGCGTCGATCTCGTGCTGCAGGACGTCCTCGGGCAGACCCACGACGACCGGGCCGGGCCGACCGGACATCGCCGCGAACATGGCCTCGGCGACGATCTCGGAGGCCCGCTCGGCGTGGTCGAGGACCATGACGCGCTTGGCCCCGGTGTCGAACCAGGCCTTGACGTCGAACTCCTGGAACGCCTCGCGGTCGCGGTGGGCGAAGGGGATGAGCCCCACGAAGAGCACCATCGGGGTCGAGTCCTGCCAGGCCGTGTGCAGGCCGACGTGCGCGTTGGCCGCCCCCGGGCCGCGGGTGACCATCGCGACGCCCGGGCGCTGGAACATCTTGCCGTCGGCCTCGGCCATGTAGGCCGCCCCGCCCTCGTGCCGGCAGACCACGGTCTCGATGTCGGACCCGTGCAGCCCGTCCAGGACGTCGAGGAAGCTCTCACCGGGGACGACGTAGGTCCGCTCGACGCCGTGGGCCGCGAGGGCCTCCACGATCACGTGGCCCGCCGAGAGCGTGCGCGCGGCGGGGCCGGTCGCGACGACGGGGGTCGTGGCGGGGGTCGTGGCGGGGGTCGACGCGGGCGCGGTCGTGGTCTCGGGGGCGGGGGCGGGGGCCTCGTTCGTCAGGGTCACCAGGGAGTCCGATCTACTGTGATAGGAGGGCTTCGCGTCGACACTAGGGCGGTTCGAAGCCTCGGAGAACGAGTTGCCGGGGTGAAGATTGCGCGTTCTTCATTCTTCGTGAAGTGGACGGGGAGGCTTCGACGCGGGCCGCGTGGGGTGGTCCTGCGCGGCGAGTTGCCGTCGGGAGGGGCTGACGTAGCGTTCAAGAATCCGCCCGGCTCGCACCCGAACCGGGACCACCCACCCTCTCTGGAGGACCACTCCCGTGACCACCACCGTGAAGGCCTGGGCCAAGCCGTCGGCCGACGGACCGCTCGAGGCGACCACCATCGAGCGTCGCGACCTCGGCCCGAACGACGTGCGCATCGACATCACGTTCGCCGGCATCTGCCACTCCGACATCCACACCGCCCGGGCGGAGTGGGGCGAGATCTCCTACCCGATCGTGGTCGGGCACGAGATCGCCGGTGTCGTCGCCGAGGTCGGCTCCGACGTGACCCGGCACGCGGTCGGCGACCGCGTCGGCGTCGGCTGCATGGTCGGTTCCTGCCGCGAGTGCAAGAACTGCCGCAACGACGAGGAGCAGTACTGCGTCAAGGGCAACATCGGCACCTACAACGGCACCGACGTCGACGGTCGCCCCACCGCGGGCGGGTACTCCGACGAGATCGTCGTGGCCGAGGACTTCGTGCTGCGCATCCCTGACGGGATCGAGCTGGACGAGGCCGCGCCGCTGCTCTGCGCGGGCATCACCACCTTCTCCCCGCTGCACCGCTGGAACGCCGGCCCCGGCAAGCGCGTCGCCGTCGTGGGGCTGGGCGGGCTCGGCCACATGGCGGTCAAGATCGCCGTCGCCATGGGCGCCGAGGTGACCGTCCTCTCGCAGTCGTTGAAGAAGCAGGAGGACGGCCTCCGCCTGGGCGCGAAGCACTACTACGCGACCAGCGACCCGGACACCTTCGCGAACCTGAAGAACTCCTTCGACCTCATCATCAACACCGTGAGCGCGAAGATCCCCGTCGACTCCTACCTCTCGCTGCTCGACGTGAACGGCGCGATGGTCAACGTCGGCGCCCCCGAGGAGCCGCTGTCGGTCAACGCCTTCAGCCTCATCACCAACGGCCGCTCCTACGCCGGGTCGATGATCGGCGGCATCAAGGAGACCCAGGAGATGCTCGACTTCTGCGCCGAGCACCACCTGGGCGCCGAGGTCGAGGTGATCCCCTTCGACAAGGTCAACGAGGCCTGGGACCGCGTCGTCGCCTCCGACGTCCGCTACCGGTTCGTCCTGGACACCTCCACCCTCTGACCCCCACCCCCTTCCCCCCCGTGATCAAGGAATCCGGCCCGCCACGATTCCTTGATCACGGGGGGTTTCGGGTTTCCGGGCGGGTGGAGGTCAGCAGCGTCGGGGTGGGACGGTCCGCGACAGGCCCAACGCCTCGACGAGACCCTCCTCCAGCGCTGTCGACCGTCCGAGGACGTCACCCGCGCCGACGGTGAAGATCGTCCAACCCCGTCGGACCAGCTCCGCCCGCCGTCGGGAGTCGCGCTCGACGGGGCGACGACCGACGTGGAACGCGAACCCGTCGTACTCGATCGCCACCCCGGCATCCCGTTAACCCAGGTCGAGCCACCAGGACCGACCGTCGTCGCGGTCGACGCGCACCTGCGTCTCCGGCCGCGGCAGCCCGGCCTGCAGGATGCGCAACCGGGCCCAGGACTCCCCCGGCGACTCGACCCCCGGGTCCGCCCACCGCACCAGGTCACGAGCCCGCGCCACCCACCGCTCCCCCCGGAACGCCTGCGCCCGGTCCAGCAGATCGGCGGGGTCGAACAACCCGTCCCGCAACGCGTGGTCGAGCGTCGCCAACCCCAGCAGCGGGCTCTCGAACCGCGCCACGTCCAGCAACGTCCGTTCCAGGCTGGTGACCGGGATCCCCAGCACCTCGTCGCGGTCCCCGTCGAGCGTCGCCGTGAACCCCTGGATCCCCGCGAGGTGAGCAGCCATGGGTTCGAGCCCGGGAGAACGCAGGACCTGCAGGGCCACGGGTCGGTCCTGTTCACCGGGCATGTCCAGATGGATGCCGTGCAGGAAGGCCGCAGTACGTCGGCCCGCCACCGCTCCCACGGGCATGCGTCGCTGCAAGCGGGTCAGGCGTTCGCGTTCGACCGGCGTGGCGCTCGTGACCCCACGCGTGTACCGCAGCCGGACGTTCTGTGCGGATCGCAGATCGGAGATCCGCCGAGGCTGACGGGACCTCACGGGCGACACCGCCGCCCCGCCTCCACCTGTGGACCCTGTCGTCCTGTCCCGCCGCCTGTGGACGGACCTCCCCCTACCCTCCCGTGATCAAGGAATCTCCTCGTCAGGATTCCTTGATCACGGGAGGGTAGCGGGGTGGAATGGTGGGGGTGGGGTGGGCAAGGCGGGGGGTTGGGGGCGTCAGCGGCGGGCGCGGAGCACCGGGGCGATCAGGGCGAAGACGGCGACCAGGAGGGCCAGGACGGCGGTGAGCACCGATTCGGGCGCCCCCTGAAGACGGCCGACGGCGATCCAGGTGAGGCCCCAGGCGATGGCCAGGGCGGGGGCGAAGCGTCGCCCGGCCCCGACCAGGAAGGCGATCCCGGCCACCACGACGAGTACCGCGAGGCTCCAGCCGACGGCGACCGCGCCCGTGGCGGACCAGCCGAGGTCGGCGACCAGGAAGGCGGCGGTGTTGGCGACGGTGGCGACGCTGACCCAGCCGAGGTACAGGCCCACGGTCCCGTCGAGCAGCACCCGCTGCAGGGCGGGGACCCCCGTCCGGTCGCCGCCCAGCATCCCGAACGTCAGGACGAGGACCACGAGCAGCGCGGCGATGACGACGAGGCTCCCGGCCACCGAACCGGCCTGCACGGTGAGGATCCAGGCGGCGTTGAGCAGCATGGACAGCGCCAACCACCACCCCACCCGCCGCTGCCGGGCGTCCCGGCGCTGGGCGGGGAGGAGCTGGTAGACCGCCAGGGCCAGCAGCCCGGCGTAGACGACCGACCAGATCGAGAAGGCGGGGCCGGCCGGCGCGACGAGCGTCGAGTCGGCGGCCAGCGCACCACCCGCGGCCTCGTTGATGGGTGTCCCGACGACCACCCCGGAACCGACGAACGACCCGACCAGCATGACGATCGCGCTGACGAGCACCACGGCGGCACGGACGGAGTCCGAGCCCTGAGCACGACGGGTGTCGACCGACATGGTTCCTCCTCTGTCCTGATCACCGGGCGCACCGCGGCCCGCCGGATCAGGATGCCGAGGACGGGGATCACCCGCGCGCCGAAGCCGGTACCCCGGTGCACGGATCCCGCGGTCTCGACGGGTGCCCGGGGCCACGTCCCCGTACGGTGACCATCGTGGAGTTGCGAAAAGTGGTCATCGTCTGCAACCCCAACAGCACGGGGGATGGGCCGGACAACGCCCGGGAGCTCGAGCGCACCCTCGCGGAGCAGGCACCGGGGTTGCCGGTCCAGATCCAGGGGACGGAGTACGCCGGGCACGCCGAGGAGATCGCGCGGCAGGCGGTGTCGGGGTCCGACGGCGTCCTCGTCGTCTCGGCCAGCGGTGACGGCGGGTACCACGAGGTGGTCAACGGCGTGGTCAGCGCCGGTCGCGACGGCCATGGTCTCGGTGCGGCCGCCGTCCTCGCCTCGGGTAACGCCAACGACCACGCCGGTGCCACCCAGCACCGTCCGCTCGTGCACGCGATCCTCGAGGCCCACGCCCAGGGCATGTCGCAGCGGATGGATCTGCTGGAGCTGCAGGCCGACGCCCTCCCGTCGCGGGTCGCCCACTCCTACATCGGGTTGGGCATCTCCCCCGTCGCCGCCAAGGCGCTGAACGAGCACGACCTCGACGCAGTCCGCGAGACCTTCCTGGTGGTCCGCGCGTTCTGGCGCTACCGTCCGATGACGATCTCGCACCACACGGCCACCGGGGAGGAGAAGATCAGCGTGGACAGCCTGATCTTCGCCAACATCAACCGGATGGCGAAGTACGCCGAGTTCTCCGACGAGTCCAGCGTCGAGGACGGCCGCTACGAGACCCTCATGATCCCGCACCGGAGCAAACTGCGACTGCTGGCCGACGTCACCCGGATCCTCCGCAAGGAGCACCCCGTGATCTCCCGGTCGGAGCCGTACGCCTTCCGGACGCTGCAGCCGATGCCCCTGCAGCTGGACGGAGAGATCTTCGCGGTCCCCGGGGATGCCGAGGTGACCGTGCGATGTCTGCCCTCGACCTTGCGGACCGTCCGCTGACCCAGGAACCCGACGAGGTCCTCGACCGGTTCGCCCGGATGGCCACGCGGGCGCTGCAGGTCCCCGTGTCCCTGGTGACCGTCGTCGAGGAGACCCGCCAACGGTTCCCCGGTGCCGTCGGTCTGCCCGAGCACGCCCAGACCGCCCGGGAATCGCCGCTGTCGCAGTCGATCTGCCAGTACGTGCAGGGGTCCGGGCGGCCGTTCGTGACCTCCGACATCCGCACCGACGAGCGCGTGCTCGGGACCCGGGCGGGAGAACTCGGGGTCGTCGCCTACGCGGGTGTCCCGCTGCGGGCGACCCTCGCGGGTGAGGACCACGCCGCCGTCGTCGGCGTGCTCTGCGCCATCGACGACAAACCCCGGGAGTGGACGCCGGAACACCTCGCGCTGCTGGAGGACCTGGCCGCGGCGTGCTCGACGGAACTGCAGCTGCGCGAGGCCGAGGTCGAGGCCCGGACCGCGGAACGCAACGCGCGCCTCCTGCTCCTGCTGACCCAGGCGCTCGCCGAGGCGAACACCCTCACGTCCGTCGCCGCGGCCGTGCGCGCCGTCGCCCGCCGCGAGATCCACGCGAACTGGGTCGGGCTCATGACCCTCGACGCGGGCCGGCACCTCCTGGAACTCGTGGACGGTCGCGATCTCGGGATCCCGGAGCACCAGCGCTCCCTGCCCGTCGACGGCCCGAGCACCAGCCGCTCCCCCCTGCACCAGGCCCTGCGCAGCCGTCAGGTGCTCGTCTACCCGACCGCCGAGCACGTCCGGGCCGCGTTCCCGGTCGGCACGGTGGCCGACGTGCTGCGCCAGATGTCCTCGGTCGTGGTGGTCCCCCTGATGAACGGGCGCGAGGCGCTCGGGATCGCGGTGGCGACGTGGGACGAGGAGCTGGACCTCGGCGCCGACGTCACGCTGCTGGAGGGGATCGGGCGCATCATCGCGCAGTCGCTGGTCCGGGCCGGGCTGCAGGCGGCCCGACGCTCCGCCGCCCAGGTGCTGCAGCAGTCGCTGCTGACGCGCCTGCCCGAGGTGCCCTGGCTCGACCTCTACGCGCGCTACGTCACCGCGGGCGGCGAGGCGATCGGCGGCGACTGGTACGACGCGCTGCTCGACACCGACGACTCGGTGAGCGTCGCGATCGGCGACGTGACCGGTCACGACGTACGCGCCGCCGCCACGATGGGGCAGCTGCGCGGCACCCTGCGCGCCTTCGCCGCCGACCGTTCCGACGACCCGGCCGGACTCGTCCAGCGGCTCGACCGGACCCTGCCCACCCTGCAGATCTCGGGGATGGCGACGCTGGTGGCCGGTCGCTTCGAGAAGCGGGCGCCGGGCGCGGTGACGTTCTGCTGGACCAACGCGGGCCACCCGCCGCCGGTCGTGCTGCACCGCGACCAGACGGTCGATTTCCTCGGGACCCGACCGGAGCTGCTGGTCGGGGTGCTGCCGGACGTCGACCGCACCACCCACCACGTCGACCTCGCCCCCGGCGACACCCTGCTGCTGTTCACCGACGGCCTGGTCGAGCACCGGGGCCGGTCGCTGGCGACCGGGTTGCAGCACCTGCAGCAGGCCCTGTCCCGGCATTCGGAGGTGCCGCTGCCGGACCTGCTGGAACAGGTCATCCTCGACCTGGTCGGCGGGCACCCCGACGACGACTGCGCCCTCCTGGCGATCCGCCTGCGCTGATCAGAGGGTGGGCTCGACCCCGTCGGGGACGTCGCCGGCCTCCGGCGCGCGCATGAGGACCAGGACGGGCAGCGTCGCCAGCCGCTGCCACCCGAGCCCCACCCCGACGACCAGGACGCCGAACGCGAGGACGGCCAGGGGCCGGAGGTCGCCGACGACGGCCAGCGTGAGCAGCACGAACGCCAGCACCGGCAGCAACCAGACCGGCATCCGGTTCCACCACCGCGGTTGCAGGACGGCCGCCGCGTACCACCAGGCCACGGCCATCACCCGCTCGTCGGGGTGGCGCCGCCCCTGCCGGGCCAGCGCGAGCACCTCGCGCCGGTCCTCGGCGGGCAGGGCCTGGTAGGCCCGGATCGCCCGGTGCCGACGGGTGGGGCTCAGCTCGGGACCGACGACGGCCACGCGTTCTCCTCCTGGGTGCTGCGGGGACGGTGCTGGAACGGTTCGGGGGCGGAGGGCATGGGATTCGAACCCATGAGGAAGGGGTGGTTACCTCCCTAGCGGTTTTCAAGACCGCCGCCTTCAACCACTCGGCCAGCCCTCCAGATGCACCAATGCCGGTCTGACCTGCACTGATGTCCTTTGTCCTGCTGCCCGTGTTGACCTATGCAGACCGCTACGGACCCGTCCGTGCCACTGCTTATTGCACGACAGTTGCGCGAACACCGCCATGTTACGGGTCCCCTTCCCGGCTGCGGCTGTCGCGCCCCAGGATCTGTTTCGCCAGTTGTGCTCAATCCCAGAAACCGTGGCCTGGGCAGCCGCACGAGCCCCGCGGAGCCATGCGTTACCTGTTCGCCGTCGTCATCGCCTTGGCCATCTTCGCCCTGCTGTACCTCGGGATCTGGCTGCGCGGACCCGTGTCGTGACGACGGCCCCTCCTGCTGAAGAGGGTCGTGCGTGGTGGATCAGGCCGCCAGGGCGGTGCAGAGTGTCTCGGTGAGGCGGTCCATGAACGGGGTCTCGTGGTCGAGTACATCACCGCAGGTGGGCTGCGCCTCGTGTCTGAAGTGGAGGCAGTAAGCCGTGCTGGCGGCCGCGACGCCGAAGCGCACGCCGTCAACCGGGCGCCAGGTCACGAAGACCGCGCGGGACGCTTAGGCCACCAAGGCCAGGCGTAGCTCCTCGTCGGTGGGCTCGTGGTCCCACTCCGCACCGGGGTGTGACTGGCCCACTCGGCAGCCAGGTCGTCGGGCGTGCTGGCCATCACCGAGAGCGCGTAGGCGGCAGGGCGCTGGGAGTCGAGCTCGAGGTGCAGCTTCAGCGCGTGGCCAAAAGTCTCGGACTTAGGCGTTCAGGTCGTCGTCTTCCATGGGATCCTCCGAGAGCTCGGCGGTGGGTGCAGTTCACCTCCATCATCGGCGCGCCAGGCGCAGCCCTAAAAGATCATGGGGTCGTGGCCTTGATCGCTCAATGCACTGCGCGCCTCAAAGGTGACCAGCTTGTGCTCACGATGGCCGACGGCGCCGACAACTCGCGCGTCAACGTCGACGAGGCCCTGGAGTACGTGGAGGGCATGGACCGGCTGTCGAAGGCAGCGAGCCGGTGCGCCTCCTCTGGTCGCTGGACGAGCTCGACGAGGTCTTAGCGCGTCACGACTGGTCAAGGCTTCACGACGTGGGGCTACCCGCCGGAGGCTACGGTCGAGCGCTCGTAGAACCGGACCGTTGGGTGCGGGGGCCTCCACCGCGGGGACGGAACTCGACGCCAGCGTCCACCAGCAGCCGGCGCGTCCGGCCGATGCTGAAGCTGTAGCGGGTCGCGAGCTCACGGATGCTCGCCCCTGCCTGGTAGTCGGCGAGTAGCGCTGCCCCAGCGACCTCCTTGTCGACCGGGTCCATGCGCCGCCGTGGAGGAGCTTGCGGCATCGACGTCTCGGGCATGGGTGGATCTTGCCCGTGACGCCGAGTGATCGCCAGCTCAGGCCTGCACCGGAGCAGCCCCTGCGTACCCCTTGTGGACACGTCCCCGCGGGACGACGTCTTCCGCCGACTCTGCACCCCAGGTGGTCCAACCCGGCTGCGGGTAGCGCGCGAAGAGCTCGAGGCGCGGACCGGGCGAGCAGCTCTCAATGAGCTCGTACTGCTCGTCAGGCTTCCGCGAGTGCTCACGCTTCTGCGTCTCGATCATGTTGACCTGACTGCGACCCGGTGCCAGCGTCCGCATCGAGCCGCGCACCCCGAAGAGGATGGGCTCGAAGACGTTGCGGAAGTAGAACCCCACGCCCCTCCCGTCAGGCCCGCCGTCCTTGCGGCGCTTCGCCCAGACGAGCTGCGTGACATAGCGGAAGCCCCAGGACTCCATGACGCGCAGCCCGTCGGGCAGGAGGCTCGACGGGCACCACAGGTACAGGTGCGCGTTGTCCGCCGCGACATCCGCTACCGGCAGGTTGCAGATGTCATCAAGCGTCATGGTGTCGTAGCGGTCCAGACGGCGGTGCTCCGGTGCGACCTTGCCGGTGCGGTTCGAGAAGCGCCACGGCGGGTCCGCCAGAATGGTCTGGAACCCGGTGCCGACGCTGGTGAGCGGCAGCCCCTCCCACTGATTGACGTCCGCACGGAGCGGCTCAGCGCGCCTCTTGCGGGTCTTGACGGTCGCAGTCAGGTCGATCACGTCAGGCTCAGCCTGGAGCGTCACAGCGGGTCCTCCGGGGGTCGTACGGTGCCCCGAACTCTCGCACAGACGTACGACGGGACCAAGTAGGCGCGCACCCGATCAGTCGGTGACCTTCGCTTCCTTGACGGGCGGCATCAGGTCCTCGGCTTCCGCGATCATGACCTTGTAGACGACCTCGGCGTCGCCCCTCCAGGCCGTGTACTCGTCGCGCCAGTTCTCTCTGAAGGTCTTGGCTCCCTCGAGCTTAGCGAAGACCTGCCACGCCAGATCGACGCCTTCGATGCGCTCCGGCTCGATCCCCACCAGGAGCAGGGGGCACTCACCCCCGCCTCCGAGGTTGACCTTGGGGATCAGCTTGGACCAGTGCGTGGTGCTCTGCCCGTACTTGTAGCCGCCGTCTTTGCTGCGGATCGTCGACCCGATCAGCTCCTGCAGCTTCGGCCCGCGCGTCACGATCACGCCGATAGCGATGGCGCCCTCGTGGTGGAGCGCCTGGAAGTTGATCAGGTCGCGGTCGTAGAACGGGTCCTTGTTGTTCCACTCCATCTCGACGGCGATGCCGGGGATGGGCTCCTCCAGGGTGCCCTTGCCGAACATGTCGATCTCGTGGCCTCGGGTCCGGGCACGCACCATCTCGGTGCCGTCGAGGCTGACCACCTTGTCGATGGTCACGTTCTGCTTGCCCCAGACCTTCTCGCCGTCGGGGCTCTTCATGTCGGCCAGGGAGTCGTCGAAGCGTTTGACGAAGACAGTGCGACCACCGCCCCCAGCGCGCAGCTCGTCGAGAGTGGGGGTGAAGTCAGTGAGTGCCTTGATCAGATCCTCGAAGCGGTCGGGGAACGACTGCTTCAAGATCACATCGGCGTACCGCGTAGCGCCGTAGATGTACCCCTCCGGCCAGCCTTCGGTGCCGACAGGGCGCACGGCGCCGGCCAGGTCGAGCACGCCGGCGTTCTCGGTCTCGTCGACGTCGAGCTGCTCCTCGGCGACCTGATCGCCGGACGGCTGCTGATCACTCACATGGCCGAGTCTGCCACTGCGTGACGAGATCCCGTAACAGCGCGCATCGAGGACTGCCCCTTCCGTCACCGGGTGCCGCGAACGGCCACGCTGAGCGACCGAAGCATGCCAAGATCAGTCGTTGGAGGTTCTAGAGTTCATCGTCGTCATCTTAGGCGTCATCGTGTCCTGGCGGGTCTGCCCCCGGTTCGGTTGACTCCTGACCTGTGAGGATCATGGTCCTCACTTGAAGGATGAGCACCGTGCCAACGCCGTTCCCCGAGGAGTTCCGCCGCGACGTGATCGCCGTCGCCCGCCAAGGCGGCCGTTCCCGCGCAGACATCGCCCGCAGCTTCGGCATCTCCGAGTCCTGCCTGGGTCGCTGGCTGAAGATCGCCGACCGCGACGACAGCAAGACCATCTCGCAGGGCACCGACGCCTCGGAAGCGGGTTCAGACCTGGAAGTGGAGAACCGGGAGCTGCGCAAGCGGGCCAAGCAACTGGAGCAAGAAAACGAGTTCCTGCGCCGAGCGACGGCCTACTTCGCCCGCGACGTCCTCCCAAAATGATCTACCCGCTGGTTCGTGACCTTGCCGACGACACGACCTTCCCGGTCCCCGTCGCGGTGACCTGCCGGGTGCTGGGCTTCTCCAGGCAGGCCCACTACAGGTGGCGCGCCAACCCCGTCACCGACTGCGACTGGGACGACGCGCACCTCATCAACGCCGCCATCACGATCCACCACGACGACCCCGAGTTCGGCTACCGCTTCATCGCCTACGAACTCGCAGACAAGGGTCTCACCGCAGGTCGCAACCGCATCAACCGCCTGTGCAGCCTGCGGAAGCTTTGTTCGGTCCACTCCCGCAGGCGTGGCACCGGCTGCCGTCCTGGTCCCCCAGCGCACGACGACCTCGTCCAGCGCAAGTTCACCGCCAAGAAGCCGAACCAGCCGTGGCTGACCGACATCTCCGAGCACCCCACTGCCGAAGGCAAGCTGTACCTGTGCGCGGCGAAAGACGCCTGCTCCAACCGCATCGTCGGGTACTCCAACGACGCGCGGATGACTGCCGCTCTGGCGGTCAAAGCCCTGCAGAACGCATTGACGGTGCGTGGCGGCACCGAGGCTCCGGAGGTGATCGGACATTCCGATCGGGGCGGTCAATTCCATTCTCACGCGTACGTTCGCGCCTTGTCGGCAGCGCGGGTACGAAGATCGATGGGCCGCGTCGGGACCTGCGCGGACAACGCCGCGATGGAGTCCTTCTTCAGCCTGCTGCAGAAGAACGTGCTGAACCGCCGGCGCTGGTCGAGCCGAGAGGAGCTCCGGCTGGCGATCGTGAGCTGGATCGAGCGGACCCACCACCGTCGCCGCCGTCAGCAGGCTCTTGGTCGACTGACTCCCATCGAGTTTGAGACACAGCTTTAGACCGCTCGCGCGGCCTGAACGCCCCTACCGACGAGAGTCAACGAGACCGGGGGCAGACCCTCGGGGCTGTGACGCAGAAGGAGATCGACAAGTTCGCCCAACGCCGTAAGCGGGACTGGGCGGCTCTCCCGAAGACCGCACGGGAGACCGCGCTGGTTCTGGCCCGCGACGGCTGGGTACTCACCTGAGAGGAGTTGCTGATCTGCGCGGGCGCCGTCTGACGCTCCCCACGCACGACAGGCCCCGGCAGCTGCCGGGTCTGTCGTCTTGCTTCGTTCTCCTGACGCAGCGGGTCACCCTCGATTACGGTCAGCGAGTCCAGAGGGCCGAACGAGCGATGACGCGAGGTACGCCGTGACAAGCAGCGCTCCCTCGGGTGGAGGCACGCCGCCGAACCCGTCACCGTCCAACCCTGGCCCAGGCGCCGGGGCGGCGCCCGCAGAGAGTCACAAGCTGCGCGACGGCATCATCACCGCCGCGGCCAGTGCACTCGTCACAGCCCTGGTCGGCATCGTGGCCGCGCTCATCACCAACTCGACGCTGCTGTCAAACAGTGGCGGCGTGATCTTCGGGTCGGAGGGCAACGTCCCCACCAGCACCGTCACGACCGAGGTGGAGGGTCCTGTGGTCACCGCTACGGTGACCAAACCACCGACCACGGTGACGGTCACCTCTGTGCCCGCCGCCGACGCGCCCCGGCGGGCTGGCGATGTCGTGCTTCCCCACGACTTCTTCAGTGGGTACTCCGTGGACCTGGACACTCTGCAGCCTGACTGGCGCTACGCAGACGATCAGTACGGGGAGGGCCTTGACCTCACCGCGGACTGCTGCACGAACGGTCTCACTGTCCCGGCAGGCGCTCTGATCATCGACCCTGCGGGCGCCGAGTTAAACAGCCCCGACCTGCGCGATCGCTGCCGATCGACGACTGGCCAGACGGACCACATCGCGGCGCCTCGTGAGGAGGAGATCTACTGCGTCAAGACCGACGAGGGCCGGACCGCAGTCATGCGGATTTTGGACGCCGGTCTCGACTCGGGCAACGCAGGTGTCAGCCTCGTCGTCTGGGATTGACGCGCGAGAACCCCTGTCCATCATGGTCAGGGGTTCTCGCTCATCCCTCCCCACTCTCTCTCCTGACCAACGGCAGACGGTGGCAGGTGATGACCGATCTACCCCACGTAATTTGCGCTTCTCAGACCCTGTGAACTGCTTCTGGCCCCGAAATGCCGCACTGCACCTCAGCGGTCTTCAAGACCGCCTCTTTCGGCCGCTCAGACAGCCCTCCTGCTGCGGTCGCCCTCGGTGGGGCACCGCCGCGCCAGCATCCCACGGTCGACACCGCCACGATCCGCAGGAATGCTGGAGGACGAACCACGGGGTCGTCGCCCCGTTCTCCAGGGGAGGGGAATCGATGGACACGGTGGACGCACCCGCCGACCCGACTCACCCGGAGGACGCGTACCGCAGACGGACCGCGGAGGTCGCCGACCTCGTCGTCGGCCTCTGGGGGGATCCACCCTCCCGGTCGACCACGGACCTGCGACCGATGATCGACGCCCTCGCCGCCGACGACGACCTCGGGCGGGAGGAGCGCCTCGTGGTCCGCGGGGACGGGCTCGGCTACGCGCAGCTCGTCGCCGCCCTCGTCCAGGCCGGTCCCAACGGCCGGGCCCTCGCCCACCTGCCCGAGGGTCTGCGACGCCGCCTCGTCGACGCCGTGGGCGGCACCCCCGCCCCGGTCGGGCTGGCCGCCCTCCCCGCCCCCGAGGCGGGGGCCTGGGAGTACGACGCCGTGACCGGACTGCTCAGCTTCGACGACGCGGCCGCCCGGTTGATGGGTCTGCCCGACGGAGCCGGCCAGGGCCCGCTCGACACCAGGGCCCCGGCCCGAATCCACCCCGCGGACCAGCCGCGCGTCGCGGCGGCCCTGGAGGAGTCGCTCAGCACGGGCCACCCCTACGAGACCCGCTTCCGCTGCCTGATGCCCGACGACGGGTGGGCGTGGCGGGCCAGCCGGGCCCGGGCCCTGCACCCGACCGCGTCGCCGTCCCCGGCGACCACGCGCCGACCGCACCGCCGTCAGGTCCCCAGCGCTCCCCACGGTCGCTGGACCCGGCTGATCGGGTTCATCGCCGCCGACGTCTGATCGTTCCCCGCGGGGTGGTGACAGCCCGCGGTCCGCCGATCATGATGGCGGCGTGTGGGCCGACCAGGACACCTTCGCCAGCCCGAGCGGACTCGACCCCGAGGCGTTGGGGACCACGCTCGTGCTCGCGTTCGAGGAGGTCGGGGGCGGACGGCAGGCCGCGGTGGAACTCCTGCGCCGCACGGGGACCTGGCTGAGCGACCTGGACCGGGCCGGGTTCGTCTCGGTCGGCGCCCCGCACCCCGACGACCCGGACGCCCGGCCGCCCGGCCGCGGGCGATCATCCGGTGGGGCGGGGCGCTCGAGGCGGCCGAGTGGGGCGGGCCGCTGCACGACGACGGATGGGGGACGGGGCCCCGGCTCTTCCTCCTGCAGCTCGCCGCGGCGCTCGCCGGCCGGTGCCCGCCCGGGTTCGACCTCGGCGGCGGTCTCGGCTGTCTCGACCGCGAGACGACGCGTTACGTCCTGGCGGCGATCAGCCTCAGCACGCAGTCCCACGTCGAGACCGTCCCCCGTCGTCTCCCGGACGGTCGCGACGACCGGCGCAGCGGCCAACGGTTCGTAGGCACCCTGGTCCCGTGGCCCGACGCGCCGGACCAGGAGCCGTCCACCCAGGACGAGCTGCCGCTGTTCCCGGCCCGTCTCGCCGAGGACGCCGCGCTGGACTGGGCCCTGGCGAACCCCGCCCCCGAGGTGAGCGTGCCGCTGTCCGTCCCGGTCCGCTCGGTGCTGGAACGCCTGCGGTACGCCACGGGCATGCGCGGGGCGGGCCTGGCCCGATCGCGGAACCTCCGGGAACCGCTCTTCGCCGCCCTCGTCCACCGCGACGAGCCCGAGGTCGAGGCCTGGCTGGGCTTCCCGCTGCCCGAGCCGGCTCCGCTGCGCGACGTGGGCCACACCCGCCACTGCCTCACCCGTGACCCCGGGCCGCTTCTCCCGCGGCCCGGGGAGATCGACGACCCCCCGGAGGCCATCCGGGTGTACTGGATCCCCCGGGACGTGGACCCGGCTGCCGTGCACCTCGCCGACCCCGACGAGCTGTCGGTGCTGCCGCTCTCGATCGGCTTCCAGCGGTACCCCTCCCCGCGGGAGGACCGGCCCACGACCCGGTTCGACTCGGCCCCGGGCGGGTACACGTCGGTCACCGTCCGCGGGGTCCGGTACACCGTGCAGCGCTTCGCCGACCGCCGCACCCGGGTCGCCTGGGGCCGGGACGACCTGCCGGGCGACCCCAGGTTCGCCATGGAGGTCCCGCTGCCACCCGTGGAGACCGTGGAGTTCCTGGTCCGCAGTCCTCGTCTGTGACACGGCCGCGTCGACCGGTGATGACCGGCCGGGTGGGCGTCGCTCGGCGCGAAACCCGTGACAGCGGGCCGCGACTCTGATCATCATGAACTCGTGTGGTCCGATCAAGACACCTTCGCCAGTCCGAGCGGCCTCGGGGCCGAGGCGCTCGGCGAGGCCCTCGTCCGCGCCTTCGAGGAGGTGGGGGGCGGGCGGTTGGCGGCCGTCGAGCTCCTCCGCCGCACCGGCACCTGGTTGAGCGAGCTGGACCGGGCGGGGTTCGTCTCCGTCGGCGCCCCGCACCCGGACGACCCCGACTCCCGGCCCCGCGCGGTCATCCGGTGGGGTGGCGCGGTCGAAGCCGTCGACTGGGACGGCCCGCTGCACCACGAGGCCCGCACCCCGGGGCGCGACCCGTTCCTGCTGCTGCTGGCGGCGGCCCTCGCCGGGCGGGCCCCGGCCGGGTTCAACCTCGGCGCCGGGCTGGAGGGTCTCGACCAGGACACCGCCCGCTTCGTCCTGGCCGCGTTCAGCGAGGCCACGCGCGCGCACTCCGAACGGTCCACGGGGCGACGGACCCCCGGGGAACCGGTCGTCGCGTGGCCCGAGGAGCCCCCCACCCGCGCCCGGGAGACGGGCCGACCGGCCGCCGCCCCCGTCCGGGAGCGGGCCACCCGGGAGTGGGTCGAGACGCACCCCGCACCGGTCGTGTCGTTGCCGCTGGCCGCCCCGGTGCGTTCGGTCCTGGAGCAGCTGCGGTCCGCGACCCGGATGCGCCCGGTGGGCGGCGCCCACCAGCGGCACCAGGAGAAGCCCCTGTTCTCGACGTTCGTCCTGCGCCCGGACGAGGAGGTGGAGGAGTGGCTGGACTTCTCCCTCACCCAGCTGGCCCCGCTGGACGACGTCGGTCACGACCGCCGCTGCTTCACCCGGGCCGGGGGTCCGCTGCCCGTCGGCGGGGCCACGGAGCCGGCCGAGCCGGACCAGGTCGAGGTGTACTGGATCCCCCGCGACGTCGCCCCGGAACAGGTCTGCCTGTCCAACCCGGACGAACTGTCGATCGTGCACCTGCGCATCGACCTGGACCCCGACGGCGAGGACGGCGAGGACGGCGCGGGCGCCCCCGGCGACCGAACCACGGTGACCATCCGGGACGTCCGGTACTCGGTGCAGCGCAGCGGGGAACGACGGACCCGGGTGGCCTGGCGACGCGAGGACCGACCGCGCCGCCCCTCCTTCGCGATGAACGTGCCGCTGGCCCCGGTCGACACCGTCGAACTGCTCCTTCGCAGCCCGCGCCTCTGACCTCGACCGGGGCGGTCGGGGTCACTCCGGTGCGCCACCCAGGGAGATGTTGATCAGCCACGGCACCCCGAAACGGTCCACGAAGGCGCCCATCTCGTCGCCCCACATCTGCTTCTCCAGGGGCATCTGGATCTGACCGCCCTCGGACAGCCCGCTGAACCAGCCGCGGAGGGTGTCGACCTCGTCGCCGCTGATGCTCACCGTCATGCCCTGCACGGGCACGGGGTCCGCCCCCGGGGGGAGGTCGGAGGCCATCAGCGTGATCCCGCCGGGCACGTCGAGCTGCGCGTGCATGACCCCCTCGGGATCGACGCCCTCGGGGGCGCCCATGTCGCCGAACGTCATGATGGAGAGCTCGCCGCCCAGGACGCCCTGGTAGAACGTCATGGCCTCGCGGGCCGTCGTGTCGAGGTGCAGGTACGGGTTGAGCTGGGCCATGGCCGTCTCCGGGTTCTCGTTCGGGTCCTCGGGCCGCCGGTCGCGGACCGTCCGCGACTGAGACCCGTCTCAGGTCAGGAAATCATCGCGCGCCGTCCTCGGGTAGCGTCCGACGTCCGTCCGCAGCAGATCCGTCGAAACGAGCAGCAGTGACCCAGGCCTTGCGCACCGTCGTCGTCGTCCCGACGTACGAGGAGGCGGAGAACATCGCCGAGATGCTGCCGGCGCTGCTGAACTCCCCGATCGCCCCCGACGTCCTCGTCGTGGACGACTCCTCCCCGGACGGCACGGGCGGGATCGTCCTGGAGATCGCCGAGCGCTACGACGAGGGTCGGGTGCGGCTGCTGACCCGGGCCGGCAAGGAGGGGCTGGGCGCCGCCTACCGGGCGGGTTTCGCCCGCGCCCTGGAGATCGCGCCGTTCGGGGCCGACCAGTACGACCTGGTGGTCCAGATGGACGCCGACGGTTCGCACCCGATCTCGGCCCTGCCGGCCATGCTCGCGGCCGTGCAGGGGGGTGCCGACCTCGTGCTCGGGGCCCGGTACGTGCCGGGCGGGGCCCTCGACGACGCCTGGCCCTGGTACCGCAAGGCGCTGTCGAAGGGGGCGAACGTCTACGCCCGGACCCTGCTGCGCGCGCCCGTGGCCGACCTCACCGGGGGCTTCAAGATGTGGACGGTGCCGCTGCTGGCGTCGCTGCCGCTGTCCCGGTTGACCGCGACCGGGTACGCCTTCCAGATCCAGACGACGCTGGCCGCCCTCGAACGGGGGGCCACGGTGGCCGAGGTGCCGATCCGGTTCGCCGAACGGACCCGGGGGGCCTCGAAGATGTCCTCGGCGATCATCGGCGAGGCGATGACCTCGGTGCTGAAGATGCGCCGGAACGGCTCGACCGGCGCCCGCTGAGTCGCGGACGCCGGTCGAGGGGTCGAACTGGTCGGGCCGGGGCCCGGGTGCCTCAGAGGCAGACGATGCTGAGGCGGCCCTTGCCGTAGCGGGCGACCTCGACGTTCAGGTCCAGCCGCGGCCCGTTGCGGGTCGCGCCCTCGACGACGTCGTTGCGCAGCACCTCACCCGGTGCGTAGCAGGCGTAGAGCTTGAGGTGCGGGGCGTCGGGCAGGTTGAACAGCGAGGCCATGATGTTGAACACCTCGGCGGCGTTCTCCATCAGGTTGGCCGGCATCTCGCCGTCCTCGATCGCCGCCTCGGCCGCCCCCGGGGGGAGCAGGCCGATCGCGGCACCCATGTGCGCGGTCAGCGTGAAGTCGAACACCCCGACGGCCGCCGACCGCAGGTGGTCGTCGACGTAGAGGGCGACGGCCGAACCCGGGCGGCCCCCGACGGTGCAGGGGTCGCCGTCGCCGACGGTCACGTCGCGGCCGAGGAGGTCCTCCAGCAGGACGCGGACCGCGTGGGTGGTGGGGACCGGCGAGGTCACCACGACGGTGTCGGCGCTCACCGGAGCGCGCCGACGACGGGGTCGAGCGCCTCGGTGAACCCCTCGGCGGTGAACGGCTTCTGGATGAGGAACAGGGCGCCGTTGGCGAGCGCCGTCTCCCGCATGTCGTCGGACCCCTCCGAGGTCACGAAACCGAACGGCGTGGTGTCGCCGGAGCCGCGCAGCGTCTGCAGCAGTTCCAGCCCACCCATGTTGGGCATGTTCCAGTCCGACAGGATCAGACCGGGAGCCTCGGTACGGACGAGGTCGAAGGCGATCCGCCCGTCCTCGGCCTGCACCACGTCGAACCAGTCGAAACCGGCCTGCCGCAGGGTGCGGATGACGATCTGCCGCATCACCCGGCTGTCGTCCACCACCAGGACCTTCATCGTCACACCTTCCAGAAGTCGTCGTTGTCAGTGTCCGTCACGGAGTCCTCGTCCACGCGGCGGGGGCCGCCGGTGACGACGAACGTGACGGGGTGCCCGAGCCAGAACGCGTCGTGACGCGCGAGGCAGTCGGAGCTGTCGAAGCGGATCTTGCCGCGCAGGACCTGGGGCAGGCCCAGCGCGGACACCTCGGGCAGGATCGCCTTGACGTTCCCGCCGATGACGTTGGCGATCTCCCCGAGGGCGTCGGCGACGTCCTCGTCGGGGAGTTCACCCTCCTCGTGCAGCATCGCGGCGGCCAGCAGGCCGGACACCGCGTCGCCGACGAGGACGGAGACCAGGCTGGGCGTCGGACCGTCGATGACGACCGAGGCGTGCAGTTCCACGAACGACTCCGGCCCGGTGGTGGGGTGCGGGTCGAACGCGGGCAGCAGGCCGTCGACGTGGTCCAGGTAGGACTCCCACGTGGCGGCGACGATCTGGGCGAGGTCCTCGTCCCCCAGCAGGACGTCGGTCTGCGAATCGATGCTCATGCGCCGGCCACCTCCGGGAGGAGCCCCAGGAGACCGAGCTTCTCCTGCATGGCGTCCACGGTGAACGGTTTGATGAGGTACTCGTGGGCCCCGGCCGCGAGCGCGCGGACGATCTGGCCGTGCTCGGCCTCGGTGGTGACCATCATCATGGTCATCGACCGGTAGGCGCGGTTGGTCCGGACCTGGGTGACGAACGTCAGCCCGTCCATGACCGGCATGTTCCAGTCGACGGTGGCGAGTTCGGGCAGCGGCCCCTCGGCCAGGACGTCGAGCGCCTGCTGGCCGTCCGCCGCCTCCACCGTCTCGTAACCCAGGTTGCGCAACGCCCCCGCGATGATCTTCCGCATCGCGCGGGAGTCGTCGACGACGAGTGCTCTCATTTCAGTCCTCCGTTCTTGGGGCGATGCACCGAAACTCTTCCGATCATTTCCCGGTCCCAGCCGTCGTCCACGCCGAGCGTGGTCTCCGCACCTCCCAGGAGGACGAACCCGTCGGGCGCCAGGACTCGTCGGACGCGCTGCAGGATGTCGCGCTTGGTGGCGACGTCGAAGTAGATGAGCACGTTGCGCAGGAACACGATGTCGAACCGACCGAGGGCGGTGTAGGGCGACATCAGGTTCATCGTCTGGAACGTGGCCATCTTCTTGAGGTTGTCGTTGACCTCCCACTGCGCACCCGCGCGACGGAAGTTCTTCACCAACATCGGCGCCGGGAGCCCGCGGTTGACCTCCAACTGCGAATATTTCCCGGAGCGGGCCTTCTCGACGCACTCGGTGGAGAGGTCGGTCCCGACGATCTGGACCCGCCACCCCTCGGCCACCGTGTCCGACAGCAGCATGGCGAGGCTGTAGGCCTCCTGACCCGTCGAGCAGGCGGCCGACCAGATGCGCAGGGTGCGCGTGGTCCGCCGGGCCTGCTTCACGGCCGGGAGGATGTGGGAGGTGAAGGCGGTGAACGGGGCCTGGTCCCGGAAGAACGAGGTCTCGTTCGTCGTCATCGCCTCGATGATCGCGGCCTGCGAGCGCCGGTCACCGCGGACCCGGACCCCGTCGATGTAGGCGCTGACGTCGCTGGCTCCGGCAGCCCGGGCCAGCGGGACCAACCGGGACTCGACGAGGTACTCCTTGCCGGGTTCGAGCACGATCGCGCTCTCCCGGCGGACGAGGCCGCAGACCCATTCGAACGCACTGGGCGAGAGGGCCACTGCTCACCACCTTCCAGGGGTTTGTCGACCGGAGCCGGGGGGCGACTGGGTCGTGGCGGGACGCGCGGACCGGGACGGGTCCGGCGTGGGACGGGGGACGGCGGGTCGGGGCGTGGTGACCCGGTTCGGGAACACGAAGCGCCGACCGGGGGTCGCGGGCGTCGGGGACGCGGGGGTCCGCGCCGGCAGCGGGGTCCGCGGCGGGGTCGGCCGGGCGGGGAGCGTCGCGCGCGGGGGCGGGGCGCCCGGCGCGGGGTCCGCGACGGCCGGGGCCGCGGGTCGAGCCGGGCCGGCCCCCGGGGTGCGTCGGCGGATGGCCTCGGCGATCCGGTCCAGCGGCAGGACCTCCTGGGCGGTCCCGTCGCGGGCGACCGCACCGGGCATCCCCCAGACGACCGACGTCGCCTCGTCCTGCACGACGATCTGCCCGCCGGCGGTGGAGACCTCGCGGCACCCGTTGCGCCCGTCGGAACCCATGCCGGTGAGGATCACCGCGAGCAGGTCGCCGCCGAAGAACCGCACGGCGGAGCGGATCATCACGTCGACGGCGGGCCGGCAGAAGTTCTCCGGCGGGCCCTGCTGCAACCGGATCTGCGGTCCGTTGCCGCCGCGCACGACCTCCATGTGGAAGTCACCGGGGGCCACGTAGACCGAGCCGGCCACGACGGGTTCCCCGTCACCGGCCTCGACCACCTTGAGCGCGCACATGCCGTCGAGGCGTTGCGCGTACATCTTCGTGAACACCGGGGGCATGTGCTGGGTGATCAGCACGGGCACCGGGAAGGTCGCGGGCAGACCCTGCAGCACGGTCAGCAGCGCCTCGGGTCCACCGGTGGAGGACCCGATGACCAGGGCCCGCGGACGACCGGTCGCCACGGGGCGTCGGGCCCCGTCCGCGGCGACGGGCAGCGGGGTGCTCGTGGCGGGCAGGCTGGTGCGCGGTGGGGGCGGGTTCAGGGCCGAGGCGGTGAGCGCCTTGAGCCGCGGGATGAGCTGCTCGCGCACCGAGCGCATCGACTCGTCGAACGAGCCGTGGTTGCTGGGTTTGGTGACGTAGTCCGAGGCCCCCGCGTGCAGGGCCTCCAGCGTCGCCGAGGCACCCCGCTCGGTCAGGGTGGAGAACATGATGACCGGCAGGCGCCGCCACCGCTGGCGGATCTGCCGCATGGTCTGCAACCCGTCGAGGACGGGCATCTCGATGTCGAGGGTGACCGCGTCGGGCTTCAGCTCCTCGATGAGCTGCAACCCCTGGGCACCGTCGTTGGCCGTGCCGACCACCTCGATGTCGGCGTCCGCCGAGAGGACGGTCGTGATGAGCTTGCGGATCACCGCCGAGTCGTCGACGACGAGGACACGAACGCGTCGTGGCACCCCGCACCTGACCTCTCCGGGCGACTCTCGTGCCGCCGAACGAGACGCCGTCGTGGCGTCCCCGTTCTCATCGGCCGGAGAGGGCCCGGTCTGAACGCGCGACGCTGCTCCGATCGACGGACATCACGCGGAGGGGGCGTACCCCCTAGTCGCGGCCGAAGACCGAGTCCCAGACGCGCACGAGGATGGCGCGGGCGTCGTAGGACAGGACGTCGACGACGACCTCGGCGTGCACGACGCCGCTGACGATGTTCCACAGGCCGTCGGCGCCGTCGGTCGCGTCGAGACCGCCCGCGCGGAAGGCGCGCACGGCCAGCAGCTGCGCGGCGGCCGCGGTCCGCGTGCGGCCGGTGAGGTGCACGGCCCAGGACGCCTCGTGCACGGCGGAAGCCCACTCGGTGCCGCAGGGGCGGTCGGTGCCCGCGGCGGCGCGCAGCGCGGCGCGGTCGGCGCCGTGCAGCCGGGCCAGCTGGTCGAGGACGTGCCGCACGTCGGCGCGCAGGTCACCCAGGGTGGAGAGCAGGCAGGTCATGCCCTCCAGCGGACCGTCCAGCGGGCTGGAGGCGAAGAAGTCCTCGGGGAGCTCGCGCAGGGCGGCGACGAAGGGGGCCGCGAGCGCGCGGCGCAGGTCGTCGTCGAGGTGGTCGGCCAGGTAGGCGGAGACGGCCGCGTCGGCGAGGACGTCGGCGGCGCGGGCGGCCTCGGTGGTGCGCAGACGGGGACCACCCTCGGTCACGGCCGGGGACCAGGTCCAGTCGAGGACGTCGTCGTGGACGAGCCGGACGAGCGCGTCGGCGTCGGCCAGGGGGCTCGAGCGCAGGACCCGGACGAGGCCCTCGTCGGCGTCGAGCTCGCTGCCGTCGGAGCGGCCGCGGCCGAGCAGGTCGCTCTCGACGCGACGCAGGGACTGCGCGACGTCGGGCTGGGCGGTGGCCGCCGCCCGGACGGCGTCCCAGCGCCGGGCCCGGCCCGCGGCGTCGTGGTGGGCGGCGAGGATCGCGAGGTCACCCTCGGTGCAGGCCAACCCGCGCAGCAGGACGTCGGCCACGGCCGATCCCGCCGGCAACCGGCACAGGTCGAAGCCGAGGACGGGGGAGCTCACCAGGGAGTAGTGCACCCCTGAACCTTGGCACCGCCGTCCCGGGATAGGCCAGACGACTTCACCATTTCGGGTGCATCGGCTCCCCCCTCCGGACGCTCGGTCAGGACCGTGCGTCCGGAAGGGTGGGCCGGTGGGGTCTCAGACCGCGGAGTCGAGGTCCAGGGCCTTGTGCACGTCGAGCACGAGCAGCAGCGCACCGTCCAGCTTGTAGGCGCCCTTGATGAGCTCGCGCAGGGGCCCGTGCAGCGTGTCCGGCGGCGGCTCGAAGGTGCCCTCGGCGGCCTGGACGACCTCGCCGATGGAGTCGACCAGCAGCGACCAGACCTCGTCGGCGTTGCGCACGACGACGTTCATGGCGACCTGGTCCGGCCCGCGGTCGGCCAGCCGGAGCCGGCGCCGCAGGTCGAGGGCGGTGACGACGGAACCGCGGAGGTTGATGAGACCCGCGACGGCCCCGGGGGCCAGCGGCGCGGGGGTGCGGGGCTGCTCGGTGAGCACCTCCTGCACCAGGCTCACCGGGACACCGAAGAGGTGTCCGGCGAGGTGGAACGTCGCCAGCTGCGTCGTGGCGGGCGCGATGGCCGTGGACATGTTCAGACCCCCAGTCGCTGACCGGCCTCGGCGAAGTCCGCCTGGGCGCGTTCGGAGAAGAAGTTCGGGTCCGCGGCGAGGATCGCCGAACGGACGTCGAGGAGCTCGGTGACCCGGTCGCGGATGACGGCCGAACCGACCAGGCCCGCGTCGTCGATGTCGCTGCGGATCCCGTAGCCGGAGACGATGTCGACGATCTCGTCCACGACGATCGCGACGCTGCGGCCGCGGGCGGAGTAGACGACGCCGGGCAGGGTCTGCGGGCCGCCCTCGCCGGCGCCCCACGCCCCACCGAGGTGGTCGGAGAGCCGGACCAGCGGGAGGATCTCGCCGCGGTAGCGGACGACCTCGCGGCGCCCCACGCGTTCGATGTTCTCGACCCGGAACTCCTCCAGGCGCGTGACCACGTCGAGCGGGATCGCGACCCGGCGCTGCTCGCCGATGGCGACGACCAGCAGGCGCTGCTCGTCCTGCGCCGCGGCGACGTGCTCGCTGCGGGTGCTCGACGCGGCCTCGGCCCCGTCGGCCCGCATGATGCGCCGGGCCAGGGACTGCACGTCGAGGATGAGCGAGACGCGGCCGTCGCCGAGGATGGTCGCCCCGGCGTAGCTGCCGATGGCCTTCAGGGCCCCCGACAGCGGCTTGACGACGATCTCCTCGGTGTCCAGGACGCGGTCGACCATGAGGCCGAACCGGCGCCCGTCGCACTCCAGGACCGCGATGACGAAGCTGTCGAGCTGCTCGTCCTCGGGACGGACCAGCTCCAGGGCGTCCTCCAGGCGGACCAGCGGGAGCAGGGTGCCGCGCAGGCGGTAGACCTTCGCGCCCCCGACGTCCTCGATGGCCTTGGGCATCCGCTCGGCGTCCAGGCTCACCAGTTCCAGCAGGTTGACCTGGGGCATCGCGAAGCGCTGCCCGGCGCACTCGACGGTCAGGGCCGGGACGATCGCCAGCGTCAGCGGGATCCGCAGCCGCCACACGGTGCCCTTGCCGGGCACCGACTCGACGTCCACCGAACCACCGATGCGCTCGATGTTGGTGCGCACGACGTCCATCCCGACCCCACGGCCGGAGACGTTGGTGACGACGGCCGCGGTCGAGAAACCGGCCATGAAGAGGAACTGCAGGATCTCGGTGGTCGACATGGCCGCCAGCCGGTCCTGGGACACCAGGCCCTTCTGGACGGCCTTGGCGCCGATGACCGCCGGGTCGATGCCCTTGCCGTCGTCGCTGACCTCGACGAGGACCTGACCGCCCTCGTGGGCGGCGCGCAGCTTCAGGCGCCCGGTCTCGTCCTTGCCCGCGGCGACCCGCACGTCCGGCGGCTCGATGCCGTGGTCGACGGCGTTGCGGACGATGTGGGTCAACGGGTCCTTGACCGCCTCGAGCAGGGTGCGGTCGAGCTCGGTGTCGCCGCCCTCCATCTCCAGGCGGATCTTGCGGCCGAGCTGGTTGCCGAGGTCGCGCACGACGCGCGGCAGCTTGGACCAGAGGTGGTCGATGGGCTGCATGCGGGTCCGCATGACGCCCTCCTGCATCTCGCTCGCGACGAGGTTCAGGCGGTGGCAGGCGCGGGTCAGTTCCTCGTCGCGCAGGGCGGCGGCCCGCTGCAGGATCTGGTTGCGGGCCAGGACCAGCTCGCCGGCCTGCCGGACCAGGGACTCCAGGAGCTCCACGTCGACGCGGATGGAGGCCTCGGCGACGGCGCTGGAGGTGGCCTTCTCCTCGGTCGCCGGGGCGGGCGGAGCGGCGGGGGCCGGAGCCGCGGGGGCCGGGGTCGCGGGGGCCGGGGTCGCGGGGACGACGGGAGCCACCTCGGCGACGGGGGCCGGGGCGGGAGCGGGGGTGGGGGTCTCGACCGGCGCCTCGGCGGCGGGGGCCACGACGACCGGGGTCGCGGGGGTCTCGGCGGACGCCTCGGCGGCGGGGGCCTCGGTGGCGGGAGCCTCGGTGGCGGGAGCCTCGGTGGCGGGAGCCTCGGCGACGGGGGTGGCCGGGGCCGCGGCGGCCGGCGCGGGCACCTCGCCGTCGAGGACGGCGCGGATGGCGGTGACGACGTCGTCGACGTTCACCTCGGCCCCTTCGGAGCCGGTCGCCTCGATGCTGGCGAGCAGGGCGCGGACGGTGTCGACCATGCGCAGCAGGACGTCGGTGGTCGAGGGGACCAGCGTCATCTGCTTGTCCCGCAGCCGGGCCAGCAGGTTCTCCCCGACGTGGGTCACCGACTCCAGGCGCGAGAAGGCGAGGAAGCCGCTGGTGCCCTTGATGGTGTGGATGGTGCGGAAGATGCTCGACAGCAGTTCCCGCGAGTCGGGCTGCTGCTCCAGGGCCACCAGGTCGGAGTCCAGCTGGTCCAGGTTCTCGTAGCTCTCGACGAGGAACTCTTGGACGATCTCGTCCATGTCGTCCATGCGCGGCCGCTCCCAGGTCACTCGTGGCCCGTTGGCGGGCCGCTGCTCTACCCCGACCTCATCGGCAGGACGGCCCCGAGTCTGAACCGCGGGCGATCAGGGGTTCTGCAGGCGGCGGAGCGCGGTCTGGACGACCGTGATCAGGGCGTGCTTGGTCGCGGAACGGCTGCGGGCGTCGGTGTAGAGGACGGGCACGTGCGGCGCCACGGCCAGGGCGTCCCGCACGGCGTCGAGCTCGTGCTGGGCGATGCCGTCGAAGCAGTTGACCGCGACGACGAAGGGGATGCCCCGCGACTCGAAGTAGTCCACGGCCGCGAAGCACTGGTCGAGACGATCGGTGTCCACCAGGACGACCGCACCGATCGCGCCGCGCACCAGGTCGTCCCACATGAACAGGAAGCGGTCCTGACCCGGGGTCCCGAACAGGTACAGCCAGAGGTTGCCGGGCAGGGCGATCCGGCCGAAGTCCATGGCGACCGTGGTCGCGGTCTTGCGCGCGGTGTTGAGTCCGGCGTCGTCGACACCGACCGAGTGCTCGGTCATCGCGGCCTCGGTGCGCAACGGGTCGATGTCGGAGATCGACCCGATGAAGGTCGTCTTGCCGACCGCGAACCCGCCGGCCACGACGATCTTCACGACCGTGGGTGGGGCCCCGGTCGCGGCGGGCGGGGTGGAGCGCTGGACCCGCAGGTCGCGGCCCGTGGCGGCGTCAGAGCGCGGAAATGCCATGCAGAACACTCTCCAGAAGCTGCTGGGCGGTGGCCTCGGTGGGACGGGCGGCGGTGTGCACGGTGACCTGACCGCCCTCGACGAGATCCCCGACGACGACCCGGACCACCCCGACGGGCAGGGCCAGGTGGGCCGAGAGCTCGGCCACCGAGAGGAATTCGTGGGCGGTGCGGGCCAGGATCAGGCGTCGTTCGGGCAGCATCCCGGCCCGGGGCGGGGTGCGGGCCTCGACGAGCGTCTCGTACCCGAGCTCGACGGCCGGACGGGTCCGTCCACCGGTCAGCGTGTAGGGACGCACGACGGCACCGGTCTCGAACTCCGCCGGGGTCTCCGGGACCTCGGTCATGGGCTCACCGCCATGGTCACGGGCAGCTTGGCCCGCATCTCCGAGACGAGCTGCGGGGTCAGGACCGCCTCGCACCGCTGCACGAGCATCGCCATCTCGTAGCCGATGAGGCCGACGTCGCACCCGGCCTCGGCGGAGACGGCGAGGACCGAACCGTCGGAGATGTTGACCAGGAAGAAGAACGAGTCGTCCATCTCGATGATGGCCTGCCGCACGTCGCCGGCCTCGAGCTGACGGGCGGCCCCCCGCGCGAGGCTCGCGACCCCGGCGACGATGGCGGCGAGCTGGTCCCCGGCCTCGCGGGAGAGGTCGGCCTCCCCGGCCGTGGAACCGCTCGCGGCGGCCGAGGTGGACATGGCCATCAGCAGGCCGTCGGCGGAGACGACGACGGTGTGCCGGACCCCGGGGGTGGTGCGGGAGAACGTGTCCAGCAACCAGCTGAAGTCGGCGGCCTCGGAACTCAGGGGGCTCACGGTGGGGGTCCTCTCGCGGGGGACGGGATCGGGGGTTCGGGGGCGGTCGTCGTTCAGCGGTCGTCGGCGCTCTCGTCGGCGGCGTCGGCGGGGACGCCGGCCGGGCGGGGGCTGCGCGGACGGGTCGGCGTCGGCTTGAGCCCGATCCGTCCGGCCGTCGCCGGGGTCGGTTCCGGAGTCGGTTCGTCACCGGCCCCGGTCGGGGGGGCCGGCTCCGGTGCGGCCGCGGGCGGTTCCCCGCCCCCGGCCCGGGCCCGGTCCACCCCGGCCTGGAAACCGGACAGCATCGACCGCACGTCGGCGGGGGCGCGGCGCTGCCGGGACTCCGGCGTGGGACGGGGTTCCGGGGCGGGGGTCTCCACCACGGGGGCCGCCGGACGTCGGACCAGCGGAACCCCGCCGGCCGCCACCTGCGGGACGTAGCGTCCGGGGTCCTCGGACTCGACCGGGGCCTTTTCCGCCGCGACCTCCGCGACCTCCGCGACCTCCGCGACCTCCGCGACCTCCGCGACCTCACGGTCGACCGGTTCGACCGGGGCCGGTCCGGCCCCGGGTGCCTCGACGGACGTCCCGCCGGGTTCCGGTGCCGCATCCGTGGTCCCGGGACGGGTTCCCGGCGTGGTGGTCGGGACGTCCACGGGCGACGCGGCGTCGGACTTCCGACGGTTCCGGGTGCGGCGCCGCGTCCGCGCGGCCGAGGTCTCGGCGGGCGGCGGGTCGAACCAGCCCGACGCGTCGACCGGCCGCAACCCCTCGGTCGGCGCGGGGGCCGCCGCCTCGGCGCGGGCCTGCACGCTCATCTCGTCCTCGATCTCGCGGGCGATCTCGGGCGTGATGAGCGGCGGGACGATCGGGGTGCTCGTCGAGTAGCGGCCCCCCTTGCGCGTGGACCAGAACGCCGCGGCCACCCCGCGCCGCTGCGCCGGGTGCCGACGGCTCGCGCGGTGCCGACCGGCCTTGGGGAGGATGTCCTCGGCCGCCCCGAGCGTCGCGGGCATCACCTGCGGGGTGCGCTGGGGCATCTCGACGGCGTCCGTGCCGTCGGCGACCGCGACCGGCACGAACTCCGACGTGCTCTCGCCCCAGGTGAAGCGGGTCAGGTCCGGGGTGACGATGGTGTCGGCGCCGGCCCCCGCGTCGGTTCCGACCGCCGCGACCACCGGTTCCGTCGGGACGGCCGGTTCCGTCGAATCGGGCGACGGGGTGGTCGCGGGGTCGACGAGGTCGCCGAACGGGTCCAGGTCGTCGAGGCCGGCGAGGTCGTCGGTCACCGCCGGGTCGGACATCGCGGGTTCGAACAGCGTAGGCGGCAGGACCAGGGTGATCGTCGTCCCGTCCCCGGGTTCGGCGGCGAACTCGATCTCGACGTCCAGCCGCGCGGCGAGTCGCCCGACCACGTAGAACCCCAGGCAGGGCGAACCGATGAACTCCTCGCCGCCCGCTCCCCCGGCCAGGATGCGGTAGCCGGCGGTGCTGATGTCCTCCTCGCTCATCCCGAGCCCGCCGTCGGCGATGCTGAGCTCCACCCCGCGGTCGGTCTCCTGGGTGCGGACCAGCACGCGCTTGTCCGGGTCGGAGAACCGGGTGGCGTTGTCCAGCAGCTCGGCGACGAGGTGGGCCGCGGGCAGCGCGAGGTAGCCGTGGACCCGACGTTCGGTGCCGGGCGCCAGGTCGACCCGGGCGTAGGCCTCGATCTCACCCGCCGCGGTCCGGACGACGTCGGAGAGGGCGAGCGGGGTGCGTAGCTGACGCCCCGAGGGCGTCCCGGCCAGGACGAGCAGGGATTCGGCGTTGCGCCGCATCCGGGTCGCCAGGTGGTCCAGGACGAACAGCTTCTCGAGGTCGTCGGGGTCCTGCTCGCTGCGTTCGAGGGAGTCGAGCAGGGTCAGCTGCCGCGAGAGGAGGGTCTGGTCGCGGCGGGCCACGGTGACGATGGTCTGGGTGATGCCGACCCGGAGTGCGGCCTGCTCCTGGACGATCTGCGCGGTGGTCCCCCCGAGGTCGGCGAGCACCGTCTCCAGCCGGCCCACCTCGTCGGCCTCGCCGGCCTCGTCGGGACGCGTGATGCTGAGGCCCCCGTCGCCGCTGAGCAGACCGGGCAGCTCCTCGCGCAGCCGACCGGTGGTGGCGGCGAGGTCGTCGAGCCGGGCCAGGGCGTGCCGGGCCGCGGCCACCGAGACCACGGCGCCGACCGTCAGCAGCACCAGACCACCCAGGGCCAGCGGGAGCTGCAGGGCCCCGCCGGTCGATCCGGCGACGGCCACGAGACCCAGGACGGCGAGCAGCAGAAGGAGCAGGGGCACCGCCAGGGTGACGAGCAGCGATGCGCGAATGCTGAGGTTCCGCAGCATGACGACCTTCCGGGCCGGAGGTGGAGCAGACGTCTGGCTATCGGCCACCGAACGGCCGATCCGAGCCGGACGGGGGAACGAGTGGGACGGGTGGGACGGTTGAGGACGAGCAGGACGTTGTGATCGAACCGTCGTCCCGTCCGTCCCGCGAGTTACCGCGTGTCGCATAGTAGCTACAAAGAGTCACGTCAGGGAGGGTCGATGCGCTCGCTCGTGGTGGTCGTGGCCGGCGGCGCGGGTCGCCGGTTCCGGTCCGGGGGCGGGGGTGAGGACAAGCTCGCGGCGCCCCTGGGCCGCTCGACGGTGCTGGGTCGGCTTCTGGCCGATCTCGACCGACTGCGCGAGGAGGGTGTCGTCGACGACCTGCTGCTGGTGGGACCCGATCGCGGCGAGGGGCGGCGCCGGGTCCGGGAGGACCCGCCGGGGGGTGGACCGGCGGCGGCGCTGGCCGCGGCCCTCGGTGCCGCCGGGCCCGACGTCGACGTCCTCGTGCTCCTCGGCGCCGACCAACCCTTCGCCGCCTCCGCCGTCCCACGCCTGCTCGGGGCCCTGTCCGAGGACCCCACCGCGGCCGGGGTCCTCGGCCGCGACCCGTCCGGGTACCCCCAGCCGCTGCTGTCGGCCCACCGGCGCGCGCGCCTCGGGGTCCCGGTCCCGGGGGCCCCGCTGCGGGCCGCGTTCGGCACCCCGCTGCTGGACGTCGCCCTCACCGACCGGGAGTGCCTCGACGTCGACACCCCCGACGACCTGGACCGCGCGTCCCGGGCGATCTCCGGCGGTGCGGGGCGTCCGGGGCGGTCGTAGGGTCCGCAGGGTGCGCGCCGTCCTCGTCGAAGCCCCCGGTGACCCCGGGTCGCTGCTGGTCCGCGACGTGCCGGACCCCGTCCCCGCCGCCGGCGAGGTGCTCGTGGACGTGGTCGCGGCGGGGGTGAACCGGGCCGACGTCATGCAGCGGCAGGGCCACTACCCGCCCCCGCCGGGCGCCTCGGAGGTCCTCGGGCTGGAGGTGTCCGGCCGCGTCGCCGCCGTGGGCGACGGGGTCGAGGACTGGCCGGTCGGGACCGAGGTCTGCGCGCTGCTGGCGGGGGGCGGGTACGCCGAGCGCGTGGCCGTCCCGGTCGGGCAGGTGCTGCCCGTGCCCGCCGGGGTCGGGCTGGTCGAGGCGGCCGCCCTGCCCGAGGTCACCTGCACGGTGTGGAGCAACGTGTTCCTGGGCGCGGGGCTGCGTCCCGGCGACCTCCTGCTCGTCCACGGGGGCGGCAGCGGCATCGGGACCATGGCGATCCAGCTGGCCACCGCGATCGGCGCCCGGGTCGCGGTGACCGCGGGCAGCGCCGGGAAGTTGCAGCGGTGCGCCGAGTTCGGCGCCGAGATCCTCGTGAACTACCGCGAGCAGGATTTCGTCGCCGAGATCGCCGCCGCCACCGACGGGCGGGGGGCCGACGTGGTGCTCGACGTCGTCGGGGCGAAGTACCTGTCCCGCAACGTGGAGGTGCTCGCCCGGCACGGTCGTCTCGTCGTCGTGGGCCTGCAGGGGGGCGCCCGGGCCGAGCTCGACCTGGCGGCGCTGCTGGCGAAGTGCGCCTCCGTCACCGCCACGGCCCTGCGGTCGCGACCCGCGGCGGAGAAGGCGGAGATCGTCGACAGCGTGCGCGACCACGTCTGGCCCCTGGTGGCCGACGGCGCCGTGCGTCCGGTCGTGGACCGCACCTTCGGACTGGAGGAGGTCGCCGAGGCCCACCGGCTGCTGGAGGAGTCCGGGCACGTCGGCAAGATCCTGCTCACCACGGGTGCCGCGTGAGCGGCGCCACGTGAGTTCCGCGCGACTCGCGGCACCCCCCGCGCTGGGCCGCGAGTTCCCCCCGCACGTCCTGCGCGACTACGCCCTCATCGCCGACGGTGCCCGGGGCGGCCTGGTGGGGCCGCGCGGGGACATCGTCTGGATGTGCGCGCCGCACTGGCACGACGACGCGATCTTCTCCTCGCTGCTCGGGGGACGCGGGGTCTTCGCCGTCACCCCGACCCACCCCTTCGTCTGGGGCGGGCACTACGAGGACGGCACCCTGATCTTCCGGCACCGGTGGGTGAGCCGCGGGGACGGCACGATGACCTGCCGCGACGCGCTCGGCATGCCCAGCCGACCGGACAAGGCCGTGGTGCTGCGGCAGGTGCACGCCGAGGCCGGGGACGCCCAGGTCGAGGTCGTCCTCGACCTCCGCTCCGGGTTCGGGGCCCGGTCGTTGCGCGAGCTGCACCGCGACGACGACGGGGTCTTCACCGCCCGCACGGGAGATCTCCGGGTCCGGTTGACGGGTCTGCCGCAGGCCCGGGTCGACGACGACGGCGTCCTGCGCGCCGAGCTGCGCGTGCCGGCCGGTCAGCGGCACGACCTCGTGCTGGAGGTCGGGACCGGGCACTTCGACGAACGCGTCGACCCCGCCCACTCCTGGACGGCCACGGAGCACACCTGGCGCTCCGCGGTCCCGGAGGTCGAGAACTCCGTCGCCCCCGCGGAGGCCCGGCACTCCTACGCGGTGATCCGGGGACTCACGTCCGACGACGGTGGCATGGTCGCCGCGGCCACGATGTCGCTGCCCGAGCACGCCAGCAAGGGCCGCAGCTACGACTACCGCTACGCCTGGATCCGGGACCAGTGCTACGCCGGGTTGGCGATGGCCCAGTGCGGCGGCCCCTACCCGCTGTTCGACTCCCTCGTCCGGTTCGTCACCGGCCGGGTGCTCGAGGACGGGCGGGACCTCGTGCCCGCCTACACCGTCCTCGGCGCCCCCGTCCCCGAGGAACGCTCGGTCGGGCTGCCCGGGTATCCGGGCGGGTGGGACATCGCGGGCAACCACGTGCGCAAGCAGTTCCAGCTCGACGCGTTCGGCGAGGTGCTGCAACTGCTCGCCACCGCCGAGGCCTTCGACCGGCTCGACGCCGACGGGTGGCGGGCGGTGGAACTCGCCGTGGCGACGATCGCGGAGCGGTGGGACGAACCCGAGGCCGGGATCTGGGAGATCCAGGACGACTGGTGGGCCCATTCCCGGTTGGAGTGCGTGGCGGGGCTGCGCAGCATCGCCTCGGTCGCCAACCCCGCCGACGCCGCCCGGGCCGCGACCCTGGCCGACAAGATCCTCGCGGCGACGGCCGAACGCTGCCTGCACCCGACCGAGGGGCGGTGGCAACGCAGTCCCTCCGAACCGGGGGTCGACGCCGCGCTGCTGCGGCCCTCGCTGCACGGCGGGATCCCGGTCGACGACCCGCGGCAGCGCGCCACGCTGCGGGCGGTGCAACGCGACCTGGTCCAGGACCACCACGTCTACCGCTACTCCCCCGACTCGATGCCGTTGGGCAGCACCGAGGGTGCGTTCCTGCTCTGCGGGTTCATCCTCGCCGAGAACCTGCACGCCGTCGGCGACGAGGTCGAGGCGTTCCGGGTGTTCGAGCGCAACCGGGCCGCCTGCGGTCCCGCCGCCCTGCTGAGCGAGGAGTGGGACGTCGGGCAGCGGCAGCTGCGCGGGAACCTGCCGCAGGCGTTCGTCCACGCGGGGCTCATCTCGAGCTCGGTGCGGCTCGCCGGCTGACCGTGCGTCTGCCGGGGCCCTCGGCGGTCCCTGTCGTGGGTAGACAGGTCTACCCATTTTGCTGGAAGATGCCTGCGTGCCGGAAGCCACGACCCCCGCCCGACGACGACCCGCCCGGGAGCGGCTGCTGGCCGCCGCCGCCCGGCGGTTCTACGCCGACGGCATCGCGGCCACCGGGATCGACACGGTCACCGCCGAGGCCGGGGTCGCGAAGATGAGCCTCTACAACAACTTCGCCTCCAAGGCCGACCTCGTGCAGGCCTACCTGGAGGCCCGCCACCAGGAGTGGCTCGACCTTCACGCGGCCCGGGTCGCGGTCGCGACCTCCCCCCAGGAGCGGGTGCTGGCGGTCTTCGACGCCTACCTGGACCACGCCGAGAGCGCCTACGAGCACGGGTTCCGCGGCTGCGGTCTGCTGAACGCCGCCGCCGAGCTCCCCGTGGGGGACCCGGGACGCTCGACCGCGCACCGGCACAAGCAGGAGGTGCTGGGTCTCGTGCGCACCCACCTCGGCGAGCTGACCTCTGCCCGGCACGCGAACGACCTGGCCGATCACTTGTTCTTCCTGCTGGAGGGGTCCATGGCGCGCGCGGGACTGGAGGGCGACCCGGCCCCGATCGTGCGGGCCCGGACACTCGCGGGAACGCTCCTGGCGACCGTGCCGTGATCCCGGTCCTGCTCGCCTCCCTGCTCTGGGGGACCACCGGGACCGCCGCCACCCTGCTGCCGTCCAACGTCACCCCGCTCGCCGTGGGCGCCGCCACGATGGCCCTCGGCGGGATCGTCCTCGCCCTCAGCGCGCCCCGCCGGGTCGCCGTGGTTCTGCGCGGTGGACGCGGGACCTGGCGAGAACTGGTTCCGGGTGCGGTGCTCGTGGGCGTCTACCCCCTCGCCTTCTACTCGTCCATGAGCCTGGCCGGGGTGGCCATCGGCAACGTGGTCTCGCTCGGGACCGCCCCGGTCTTCGCCGTCGTCCTGGAACTCCTCCGGGAAACTCCGTCCCGCCGCCGTCCGCCGTCGGCCCGATGGATGCGGGCCGCCGGGGCCTCGGTCGCCGGGGTCGCGATCCTCGCCCTGTTCGGCCACGGTCCCGCACCCGGCGGTCCCGGCACCGAACCCCCGAACGTCCCGCTCGGGATCGCCTGCGGCGCGGTGGCCGGCCTGGCTTACGCCGGGTACACCGGAACCGCGGGCCGGCTCCTGGCCGACGGGTTCCCGTCGCGCGGTGCGGTCGGCGCGCAGTTCGGCCTGGGCGCACTCCTGCTGTGGCCGGTACTGATCCTGACCGGCGGCCCGTTGCTCGGCGACGCACCCGCCGCGGGGTCCGCCTCGGAACTCGCGCTGGCCCTCGGGAACCCCGCTCCGTGGCAGGTCGTCACCTACCTCGCCCTCGGTCCGATGGTCATCGCGTACCTGTTGTTCGGCCACGGGTTGCGCTCGGTGACGAGTTCGCAGGCGACCACGCTCACCCTCGTCGAACCTTTCGCGGCAACCCTGCTGGCGGTCCTCGTCCTCGGTGAACGGCTGACGGCGACGGGCTGGCTGGGCCTGGGAATGGTGCTGTGCGGGGTGATCGCCGTGGCGCGGCAGAGCTCCCGTCCGGACCGGGCCGGAACCGCCCGGGAGGGTGTCGTGCTGACTCGGCGGACCGCGGGTGCGCCTGCGTCCGTCGACCGCTGACACACTGTGCGGCAACGTTTTCAGCTCGTTTTTCTCTTGATCAACGGGTGGTGTTCGAGTAGAATTCGGACATGCTCACGGAGGTTGCCGAACCGGTCGCGTCGGCGCCGCGTGACGCTCTCACCGAGCTGCTGCAGGCTTCCGAACGGCTCCGCTCCACCGGTCACGCGATGGCGATCGACGCCGTGATCGCCCTGCTCGACTGGGTCCGCCGCGAGCACCCCGACGTGGTCCGCGCCCGCGACCTCGGCTGCACCCGCGACGGGGAGGAACTCACCCCCGAACTGCTCGACCACCTCATCGCCGAGGTGGCCGCGATGATCCTGGCCGAGGCGCGGCACCTGTCCCACCTGCAAGCCGTCAGTCAGGTCGGGGATGCCCTCGACGCCGTGGCCGACCCGGTGCTGCACGACGCGTACCGGGCGGGGGCCATCACCGCCACCCATCGCGCAGTGATCCGCCGCGCCCACGACCGCCTCGCCGCCCGCGAAGCCACCCTCGTCCCCATCGAGCGTTCGGAGGGTGTTCGGGTGGGCGCGTTCGGGGAACCCGTTCTCGACGTTGACACACTCGCTGCCGCCCGGGCGGAGTTGACCGCCTCGGCGCTGGCCCACATCGCCACTGCTCATCCCACCCCGCAGCAGTTGGCCCGGCACTGCACGAAAGTCATCCGCCGACTCACCCCCGACTACGTTCCGGTCGCAGTCCGGGTCGCGGACGCGAACCGTCACGTCTCGGTCGACCTCTGCGACACCGGTGAGGATTCCGGTCTCTCCGCGCACCTCACCGCCCTGATCGGCAAGGACGTCGCGCTGCGCTTCGACCGGTGGTTGACCGCCGCCGCCGACGCGGCCGCCGACTACGCCACGGCCACCGGCACCCGTGACCACCGGACGCATCAGCAGCGCCGGGCCGACGTGTTCACCGACGTCCTCACCACCGCGATGCGCGACGGCGTCCCGGCCCTGTCGGACCCCACCGAGCTCGCGGAGGCGGGAGAGGGGAACCCGGTGAAGCACGTCCGCGCCCACCGCCCCGCCTCCTCCACCACCGACCACGTCACCATCGCCGCCCGCACGCTGCTGGGTCTGGACGACCATCCCGGTGAGGTCGCCGGCATCGGCCCGGTCCCCGCCGCCCTCGCCCGCGCGTTGGCCGCCGACGGCGACTGGCGGAGGATCCTCACCGACCCGGTGTCGGGCGAGGTTCTGGACGTGTCTCCGCGGGTCTACCGCCCCGGCGCCGCATTACGACGTTTCGTGCAGACGAGAGACCGCACCTGCACAACCCCGGGCTGTCTCGTCCCGGCGATTGACTGCGACCTCGACCACCGGGTCCCGTTCGAAGAGGGCGGGCGGACGGTCCGGTCGAACCTGCACGCTTCCTGCCGACGGCATCACCGGCAGAAGACGCTGTACCTGTTCGAGCACCGCGCCGCCCACCGCCGTCGTCGCGCGGCGGTAGCCGGTGGCGGGTGGGGCGGTGACGCCACTCCCCCGTTCTGAGCCCGTGCAACCTCCACGACCGGCTGTGGCGTACATGGTGGTGACGGAGGGGGTGGCGGGTGCGCGACAGGGACGAGGCGGCATTCGACGCCTTCGCGGTCTCGGCCATGCCCCGGTTGCGGCGGCTGGCGTACGCCTGGTGCCACGACTGGCACCACAGTGACGACGTCGTCCAGGACACGATGGAACGGGTGTACGCCGCCTGGCCGCGCGTCCGGCGGGGTGGGGAGGAGTTCGCGTACGCCCGCACCACCCTGGTGCGCCGCCTGATCACGGAGAATCGACGCGCCTGGCGGCGCCGCGAGTCGCTCTCCTTGGACGAGAACCTCGCCGGCGGCACTCGGGTCGTCGCCCCGGAACAACTGGCTGATCTCGTGGACCGCCTGGACGCGCTGGAACTCCTTCGGCACCTGCCCGTCCGGCAGCGGGCCGTCGCCGTCCTGCGCTTCCTGGAAGACCTCCCGATCAGTGAGGTCGCCGATCTGCTGCAGTGCAGCGAGGGGACCATCAAGAGCCAGGCCCACCACGCCCGCCGCTTCCTGACCCAACGCCTCGCCGACCCGCATTCCCCTGACGGAGTCCGCTGATGACCTTTCCGACCGATCGAGACGAGCACGACCTCGTGACCCGGCTCCGCACCGCGCTGGACCAGCGTCCGGCCCCGGCCCCCACCTGGGACCTTCCCGCACTGAAACGACGGGGCCACCGCCGCCGGACCCGGACCCGGCTCGTGGTCGGAGCCACCGCCCTGGCGGTTCTCGCCGCCGCCGGTGTGGCCACGGACACCGTGCACGACCGGACCCGGGCGGACCGGACCACCGTCGCCGCGGAGGGGAGCGACCCCGTCCAGGTCGTCCGCGACTACCTGGACGCTCGACGGGCCGGTGACGACGCCCGGGCCTACGCCACCTACTGGGTGCCCGGGGCCGAGGTGGCGGGGGAACCGCTCCACGTCGACCGGGTCGACATCGGTTCACCACGCTTCGGGTCCGCCGACCCCGAGGCCAGGGTAGCGGCCGGCGGATGGGGGCAACTGGTCTCCGTGCCGGTGACCTTCCGATGGGACCACGGCGGGCAGCTCGTCGTCGGCAAGTACGAAGCCCCCCTGGACATCACCCTGGTCCGGAACTCCGACCACGCCCCCTGGCGGATCGTCGCCTCGTTCGAGTCCTCGCCGGAACCGGTCTCCGCACCTCCCGGCGGGGTCATCACCGTCACCGGGGATCCGGGCACGATGCGGGAGCTCCCGGCGCGACTGGGGATCGTGGGGCGGGACGATGACTGCCTCGTCATGGACGAAGCGCTGCTCGTCTGGCCGGCGGAGACGACCTGGGATCCCGTCGCGGAACAGATCGTGCTCCCCGACGGGCATCGTGGGGGCGTGGGTGACGGTGTCGAGACCTGGGGATCGCCGTTGGACGACCTCACCGCCTACCTCGGCGCGTCCGGGGCGGCCGCCGCCGCGGCCTGCGGCGGAGTGGGTGTCCCCGCGGGTGGCAGCACATCAGGAGGTCGCCCGGTGCTCGAGGTCGGCGCCTTCCGGGACTGAACCGGACGACGGATCGGCGGGTCCGCGTCATGGCCGGGTCAGTTGCCGAAGCGGTAGTCCTCCCGCCGGCTGAGCAGTCGGCCCAGCGCGGAGTCGCACACCCGGGAGACCCAGCGGTCGAGGGCGTCGGCGTCGAACCCCGGGAACAGGAACTGCTCGACCCCGCTGAGCGACCGCGGTGCGTCGGCCGGACTCATGCCGTCACCGGCGTCCGCTCACGGGGGCGCGCCGCGCCGGTCAGCAGGCTGACGGCGGCGACGACGACGAGCACGACCACCATCGCGGTACGCAGTCCCCAGTACTCCCCGAGGAAACCCAGCAGCGGCGGACCGACGAGGAAGGCGAGGTACCCGGCGACCGCGACGGCGGCCACGGAGGAGGTCGGGTCGTCGCTGTCGGCGGCGGCCGAGAGGGTGACCGGGAACCCCAGCGCCGCCCCCAGTCCCCACAGCGCGACGGCGCAGCCGGCCAGGACCGCGTTGTCGGAGAACACGACCACGGCGATGCCGGCGGCGGAGACCAGGGCGCTGGCCCGCAGGACCGCGGCGTTGCCGAACCGCTGCAGGAGCGGTTCGCCGACGAAACGCCCGACGGTCATGGCCGCGGCGAAACCGGTGAACACCAACGACCCCAGGGTGGCCGACATGCCGTGCCCGTCGACCATCAGCAGCGGAAGCCAGTCGTTGGCCGATCCCTCGGCCAGCGCGAGCGCGAGCACGACGGCACCGAGCAGGACGATCCTCCGTTGACGCCACTGCCCCAGCTGGGCCCGCCATCCGGCGCCGGCGCCGACGGCGGCACCCGGAGCCACGCGGCCGGTATCGGCATGGATCACGGGGACGGCCCAGACGACCGCGACGGTCCCCGCCACGGCCACGAACCCGAGGTGCCCGACGACCGGGGCGTCGAGCGCGTTCAGCCCGACCCCGGCCAGCGCCCCGACCACGGTGCCCAGGCTGAAGCAGCCGTGCAGCATCGGCAGGATCGAACGCCCCGACTCCCCCTCCAGCACCGCACCCTCGATGTTGATGGCGATCTCGCACAGGCCGATGCCGAGGCCGACCAGGGCCAGCCCGGCGAAGCACCCGGCCTGGGTGCCGAACTGCGCCCCCACCCCGATCGTCGCGATCCCCGCGAGGAACGAGGCGCCGCCGACCCCGATCGTGGCCCGGGCCCCGTACCGGCGCACGACGGACGCGGACGACAGCACCCCGGTCATCGAACCCACCGACAACCCGAAGAGGACCAGGCCCATCTGACCCGTGCTGGCGTCGACCAGGTCCCGCACGGCGGGGGTGCGCACCACCCAGGACGCGGTGCCGATGCCGACGACCAGCATCACGGTGAAGATCGCCGCCCGACGGCGGGCGAGGTCAGGGGTCATGTGTACGATCGTACGCTAAATCGCTACGATCCCGGAATGGCCGACCATTTCGCGGGGGACCCGCGCACGAACCACGAGCGCATGCTCGCCGGCGACCTCTACGTCGCCGACGACCCGGAGATCGCCGCGGCCCAGCAGCGCGCGATCTCCCTCGCCGCCCGGTTCCTGGCCGCCTACGCCGAGGACGTCGACGCGGCCCAGACGATCGCGGCCGAACTCTTCGGGGAGTTCCACCCCACGGCGCACGTCCGCCCACCCGTCCACGTCGACTACGGGACCTGGGTGAGCATCGGGGCGGGAACGTTCGTGAACTACGGCCTGGTCGCCCTCGACGTCGCCCGGATCACCATCGGGGCGGACTGCGCGATCGGTCCGAACGTGCAGCTGCTCACCCCGACCCACCCGCTCGACCCTGACCTCCGCCGGGCCAAGCTCGAGGCCGCGAAACCCATCGTCATCGGGGACAACGTGTGGATCGGGGGCGGTGCGATCGTGCTGCCGGGCATCACCATCGGCGACCACGCGGTGATCGGCGCGGGTGCGGTCGTCACCCGCGACGTCCCGGCCCGCTCCGTCGCGGTCGGGAATCCCGCCCGCGTGGTCCGGACGGTCTGAGGCGCCGATGGGCACACGACGGCACGATCCCGAGCGGCGCAGCCGCATCGTCGACGCCACCCTCGACGTGATCGCCGACGTGGGGGTGGCGGGGGCCTCCCACCGGGTCATCGCCGAACGCGCCGACGTCCCGCTGGGGTCGATGACCTACCACTTCGACGGGATGGACGACCTGCTGCACCAGGCGTTCTCGCGGTTCGCCGAGCGCGGGGTGGCCCGGTTCCACCGGGTCCTGAGCGGCGCCGACGACCGGGATGCGGCCCGGGCGGCCGTGGTCGACCTCATCCACGGGACGGAGGCGGACCCGAACACCGACCGCGACCTCGTCCTGACGTTCGAGCTCTACACCCTCGCCGCCCGGAAACCCGCCTTCCGCCAGATCACCCGGGACTGGATGGCGGCCAGTCGGCGAGAGCTCGAACGCCACTTCACCCCGGACGAGGCGCGCCGCGTCGACGCGCTGATCGAGGGCGTCTCGATCCACCGCTCGCTCGACCTCGACCCCCCCGACGTCGCGTTCACCCGCGACGCGATCGCCGTCAACGCCCCCGGCTGATCAGGTCGCGGCGAGCACGGCCCGGTCCCGGCCGGTCCGCTTGGCGGTGTAGAGGGCGACGTCGGCGCGTTCATAAAGTTCGTCGGGGGTGCCGGGGAACAGGTGCATCGCCGTCCCGACGCTGACCGTGAGCGGGACCCGGGTCCCGTCGGGGAGTGCCAGAGGGGTCTCCCGCACCGCCCGGACGAGGTCGTCGGCGCGGGTGCGCGCGTCCTCGATCGAGCACCCGCGGAGCAGGACGGCCAATTCGTCCCCGCCCAACCGGGCCACGACGTCGGAGTCGCGGCAGCGGGAGGTGAGGATCTCGGCCACGTGGACCAGGGCCAGGTCGCCACCGCGGTGACCGTGGACGTCGTTGACGGTCTTGAACCGGTCGAGGTCGACCAGGACCAGGGCGGCTCGATCGGCGGACCCGAGGGCCGCGGTCGCCCGCTCCAGGACGCGGCGCGTGACCAGGCCGGTCAGCGGGTCGACCCGGGCGAGCTCCCGCAGCCTTCGGACGAGCCGCTCCTGGTTCGCGGCCGACCGGGCCAGCACGGCCCCGACGACGGCCACGAGGACGGCGAGGTAGGTGAACTCCACCCAGGCCTGGGCTCGCGGAAGGATCGAGAAGACGACGGTCGCCTCCCCCGCGATTGTCATCGCCGTCACGACGGCGACGCCGCCTACACGGAGGTGCGCGGCGGCCCAGACGACCGGGATGACGAAGAAGACCTGGCCGGTGACACCGGCGTCGCCGCTCCGCAGGTCGAGGGTCACGACGACCAGGACACCGAGCAGCGGGACGAGCAGGATCCACGGCGCCACCCGCTCCGGTCGGGCCCGCACGACGACGAGGGCCCCCAGCACGACGCCGACCGTGGTCAGCAGGGTGCTCGGACTGATCCCGTCGTCCGAAGCCACCGCCTGCACCAGCGCGTTGGTCAGCGCCGCCACGGCCAACGACAGGGCCGCCCACACCTGCGCCGCGCGCGGGTTGCGCGGGGCGAACAACGCTGCCGGACGGGCCGGCGACGTCGGCGGGAGGGACCAGGGCACGGGAAGGGGATCGGTCGTTCCCGAGCGTCACCGAAGCGGAAGACCGGGCGATCCACCGGCCGGAGCAACGTCCACGGGGGTTCGGGGCGAAGGGACCGGCCCGCCGCCGTCGAGGAACGCCCGCAAGCGCCCCGGCGAGTCGGTGATGATGCCGTCGACCCCCGCCGCGACCAGCTCCGCCCAGTGCCGCGGGTCCTCGACCGTCCACGGGAAGGTCCGGACGCCCGCGTCGTGGTAGCCGGCGACGGTCGCGGCGGTCAGGCCGCGTCCGACGTGCGGGTTGCAGGCCAGCACCCCGAACTGGACGCGGGCCCGCTCGGCCTGGATGCGAGCGGCCTCGCGCGAGCGCAGCAGGCCCCGCGAGGGACGGACGACGAGCAGGGCGCGCCCGACGTCGGGCGCCTCGCGGCGCAACGTGGCCAGCACCTCGCGGTCGAAGCTCTGCACGACGCAGCGCCGGGCCAGCCCCCCGGGTCGCAACAACCGGATCAACCCGGCCAGCGGGCGGGGGTCCCACCGGCCCTTGAGCTCCAGGAGCAGACCCGGCCCCCCGACCCGGACCAGGTCGGCGACCTGTGCCACGGTCGGGACGCGCTCGCCCGCGAAACCGGGCGCGAACCACGCCCCCGCGTCGAGCCGAGCGACGTCACGCCACGGCCTGCGCGCGACCGGTCCGCGACCGTCGGTCGTCCGGTCCAACGTCGCGTCGTGCAGGACGACCGGCACCCCGTCGGCGGTCTGTCGGACGTCGAGCTCCAGCAGGTCGGCCCCCACGGCGACGGCGGCGGCGAAGGCGGCCAGGGTGTTCTCGGGGGCCGACGTGGAGGCCCCGCGGTGAGCGATCACCAGGGGTGAACGGGACCGCGGGGCGACCATGGTCTAGGCCACGCCCCGCCGGGTGCCGACCGCGCGCAACCCCTGCGCGGCGGCCAGGCGGTGCAGGGCGTCGGCGTCCGGGACGGGCGCGTCCTGGGTGAGCGCCAGTTCGCGGGCCGCCAGGTGGCCGAGGAGTTCTCCCGGCCGGTTCGTGATGATCGCGTCGACCCGGTTGCGGACGAGCGCCCGCCACAACGCGGGTTCGTCCACGGTCCAGACGGCCACGTCCAACCCCGCGCGGTGGTACCCGGCCACGACGTCGGGTTCGAGAGCGGCGCCGGCGTGCGGGGCGACGAACGAGATGCCGAGGTCGCGGCGCAGCGCCTCGCCCTCGGCGGCCGTGTCGGGTCCGGGACGCATCAGCAGCAACCCCCGCCGCAGGTCCGGCGCGACGTCCCCGACCGCGGCGACGCTGCGGGGGTCGAACCCCTGGATACTGCACCGCTGCTCGATCCCGGCCTCGCGCACCGTGTCGACGAGACCCGCGGCGGCCGGGACCGACCACGTCCCCTTGAGCTCGACGAGCAGGCCGCCGCGGTGGTGGGCCGCGAGCAGGTCGACCACGTCGGCGAACAGCGGGAGGGGTTGCCCGGAGAAGGCCGGGGAGAACCACGAGCCGGCGTCGAGGCCGAACACGGTCGTCGTCGAGACCTGCGAGATCTCCCCCGAGCCGGACGTGGTGGCGTCGAGGCGCTGGTCGTGCAGGACGACGGGGACCCCGTCGGCGGTCAGCTGCACGTCGATCTCGACCAGGTCGGCACCGACCCGGAGGGCGCTCTCGACGGCGGCCAGGGTGTTCTCGGGCGCCACCACGGAGTATCCGCGGTGGGCCACGACGAGGGGTTTGCGCACGTCCCCGACGGTAGCCCCGGGAACTCCCCACCCCCAGACCTCGGGCGGCGAGGACGCCGAGAGTTCATCGGCGCGCCAGACCGGGTTGCCCGGATGGTCGACCCGGTCGACCCGGTCGACCCGGTTCGGACTCAGCGGCCGGCGAGGTACTTCAGCACCGCCAGGACGCGGCGGTGCTCGGTGCGTGAGGGTTCCAACCCGAGCTTGGTGAAGATGTTCGCGATGTGCTTCTCCACGGACCGTTCGGCGATGCCCAGCTGCTGGGCGAGGGCCACGTTGCTCATCCCCTCGGCCATCAGCTGCAGGACCTGGGTCTCCCTGTCCCCCAGCCGCTCCAGGTCGGGGTCGTCACCCGACCGGCGGCCCACCAGGGACTGGATGACCCCGGGGTCGATGACGGTGCCGCCCCCGGCGACCTCCTCCAACGACCGCACGAACGTCCGGGAGTCGGCGACGCGGTCCTTGAGCAGGTACCCGATGCCCGTGCTGGAGCGGTGCACCAGGCGCTGGGTGGTACGCCACTCGACGTGCTGGGAGAACAGCATCACCGGGAAGTCGGGGACGAGTTCCCGGCAGGCCAGGGCCGCCCGCACCCCCTCGTCGGTGAACGAGGGGGGCATCCGCACGTCCAGCAGGGCGACGTCGACCGATCCCCCACCCACGACCTCGACCAGGCCGGTGGTGTCCCGGGCCGCGTGCACCACCCGGTGCCCGTGGGCGTCCAGCAGACGCACCAGACCGTCGCGGACCACCGCGCTGTCCTCGGCGACCGCGACGGCCAGACCCCCGTGCCCCGCGCCGCCGCGGGGCGGTTTCACGTGGACGTCCATCGCTCCCCCTCGTGCTCGGTCAGATCCGCAGCGGCAGGACCACGGTCACCCGGGTCCCCCGCCCCGGCGGGCTGTGCAGGTCCATGGTCCCGTCGACGGTCGCGACCCGGTCCCGCAGACCGGTCAGACCGCTGCCGCGGGCCGGATCGGCACCTCCCGGCCCGTCGTCGGAGACGACCAGTTCCACCCGGTCGGAACCGCTGCGGGCCAGGACACCCACCCGTCGCGAACCACCGTGTCGAGCGGCGTTGGTCAGCAGTTCGGTGACGCAGAAGTAGGCGATCAGGGCGATGGCGTCGTCGGGTTCCACGAACGGTTCCTGCAGGTCGAGGTCGGCCTGCCGACCGGAGTTCCCGACCACCTCCCGCAGCGCGTCGGCGAGCCCGCCGTGCAGGGCGGGTGGGGAGACCCCGTGCACGATCGTACGGAGTTCCGCCATGGCGGCCACGGCGGCCAGGTGGGCCTCGTCGACCAACCGGGCGGCGGGCGCACCTGGCCGCAGACCCTCGGCCTGGCGGGCGAGGTCCAGGGTCAGGGCGAGCGCCGTCAACCGGGCCTGGGTCCCGTCGTGCAGGTCGCGTTCGAGTCGTCGCCGCGCCGTCGAGGCCTCGACGAGCAGGTTCGCCCGCTGGTGCTCCAGGGTCCTGGCCCGCTCGACCTGGCGGGTCGCGGCCCGGGCGAGAACCCGTGCGAGGCGGACGTCCAGGACGGTGAGGACGAGGCAGAGGACCAGGGCGGCGAGGACGGACAGGACGGCACCGGTCGTCGGGTCGAGGCCCGCGCCCCAGATCCCCCGCTCGGGATCGATGACGATCGCGGCCCCGGTGAGGAACGGGACGTAGGTCGCGGCCAGACCCAGGGGGATCTTGACCAGCAGGTACCCGCAGGCCGACCACCCCCGGAGGTCGGTGACCAGCCGCCACCACCGGGCCCATCCGCGCTGGACGGGGCCCCGGGCGGCGGGCCAGCGCCAGTCCTCACCCACGATGACGTGCAGCAACCAGGCGTCGAGCGCGGTGACCCACCGGGCCAGGCGCAGCGTGAGGGCGAGGAGCAGGACGCCCAGCGCGGTGACCGAGAGCAGGACCGAGACGACGAGCAGTCCCAGGACCAGGACGGCGAGCAGGAGCACGACGACCGAGGCGAGGCGGTAGGCGAGCAGCACCCCTGCGCGGCGGGCGAACCGCCCCGGCGCACCCCGCATCCCGACCCCCTCGACCGCCGCGGCCGTCGACGGCGGCCCCGTCGACCGTAACGCGCTCAGGGTTCCCGACGTGGTCCGCGCCCGGGGAGGTCGAACCACACCATCGGGTCGGTGGTGGTCCCCCGCGCCCCCTGGATGCCGGCGCGGTGCCGCAGTTCGAGGATCTCCCGGCGCAGCCAGGTCGCCCGCGGCCGGGCGGCGGTGAGGATCGGCACGCCGGACCGCACCGCCCAGTTCTCGACCTCGCGTCCCTCGCTCCACGGTGCCGTGGTCCGGTGGTGGTAGACGTCGTGCACGCTGACCGGGGTTCCCGGGGTGAGCGCGGGGAACAGCGTGGACGTCATCCAGCGGCCGAACCGACGGGTGTGGGCGGCGTCGACGAAGACGTGGTCCGGGTCGGAGGCCCGGATCTCGACGAGCCGCTCCCTGACGTCGCCGAGCTGGAACGTCCACCGGTCCGTGAGTTCCGGTTCCACCGTGCGCTCGACGTGCCCGACCCGGTCGAAACTGTGCAGTTCCCCTTCTCCGTTGTCCCGCAGGGCGCTCAGCAACCAGGTGGTGGACCAGCCCCAGAAGCACCCGACCTCCACGACCCGGCGGGGTCGCAGGTGCCGGACGAGCGCGTACGTGAGTTCGGCCTCCACGTCGTCCAGCTGGGGCCGCAACCGGGGGTGGTCCCGCAACCGGGTCCGTTGCTGCTCGACGACGCGGGCGATGTCGTCGACGTGCTCGCGGTAGGCGGTGAGCAGGACCTCGTCGCCGAGGCGGGGAACCCGGTCGAGGGTGGGGTGCCGGTCGTCGGTCTCGGACATGCCCCCAGGGTTTCGGCGGTCGGGACCGCGACCCAGCGTGCCTGCCCCCGTCCCTCGGTGCGTTCCCGCGCCCCGTGCTGGCACGTAGTCGCGACCCGGGTGGGCACGGGTGGGCCTGGACGGTTCCCGTGCCGTCCACCCGGCACGGATCCTCGGCAGACCCGCACGCCGGCCCCGGGCCGGCGACCGTCAGCCCAGGGAACCACCATGCTGCTCCTCGCCGCCTCGCCGACCCCGCTCGTCGAACCCCTCCGGCCTCCGCGCACCGCGGACCGGTCCCCACGCCACGTCCGTCCGCACGGACCGGCGACGGTGCTCGCGCTCCTGGCCTCGGCCGCGCTGCTGCTCCCCTCGGTCCTGCCGCGCGACCCGATGGTGCAGGCCGTCCTTCTCGTCGTGGTCGCCCTGTCGACCTACGGCCTGACCCGGCTGGTCGCGGCCGGTGGCGAGCGGGTGCGGGGGCAGCGAGCGGCTCCGTGGCCGACGGCCGCCCGCTGCGTCCTCGGCGCGCTCACCGCGGCCGTCCTGGTCATCGCCGCCGTCGTCGGCCTGCTGGGACAGCGGGTGCTCGCCGACGTCGTCCGGGTCACCCCGCCCGACGGGTGGACCCAGGCGGTGTCGGTGCTGGGCGCTCTGGGCGTCGCCCGGGCGATCCTGGCGCTGTTCGACCGGGTGCGCCGGACGAGGGTGCGGCGGGGTGTCGCGGCTGTGGTGCTGGTCGCCCTCACCCTCTCCTCGGGGGTGCTGCTCACCCGGTTCGCCGGGGTCGACCCGCACGTGAAGGGCCACCAGTTCCTCGCGTCGACCCCACGGGCGGAGGACATCGGTGCGGTGACGGGTCGGCCGGCCCGCACCCCCGTGCGGGTCTACGTCGGCCTGGACGACGCCCCCACGGCCCGGGCCCGCGCCGACCTGGCCGTCCGGGAACTGCGCCGGACCGGAGCCCTGACGCGCTCTCTGCTGGTCGTCGCGATCCCGACGGGAACCGGGTGGGTGAACCCCTCCTCCGCCGCCGCGGTCGAGTACCTGCACGACGGTGACACGGCGATCGTCGTCCAGCAGTACGCCGCCGCGTCGAGCTTCCTGGCCTACGTGCAGGGAACCGACGCGGCCTCGGACTCGGCCCGAGACCTCCTCGACGCCGTCGGTCGCGAGCTCCGGGTACGCCGCCGGGCCGGGTTGCCCGTCCCCACGCTGGTCGTGACCGGGGAGAGCCTGGGCGCGATCGGTGGGTTGACCGCCCTCGCGGGCCGGGGGGACGTCCACGGGCTCTGGGTGGGGGTGCCCGCCCAGGTCCACGACCGGGTGGGCCAGGGGCAGACCACCCTCGTCCACGACACCGATCCGGTGGCCGCCTGGTCTCCGGGCCTGCTGTGGCGGCCGACCCCGACCTGGCCCCACCCGTGGGTCCCTCTGGTGTCCTTCGTGCAGGCGACGGGTGACCTGGTGGGTGCCGCCCGGACGCCGTTCGGCTACGGCCACAAGTACTCCCGTGAGTACCTGGCCGGGTGGGAACGGGTGGTCCCCGGCCCGACGCCGCTCCCGGGTGCCGTGCGGGCGAGGGTCGAGGCGGTTCTGGACGCCGTGCGCTAGATCTCGGGGTTCCTCCGCCCCGGGCCTGTGGTCTACCCTCGGACTTGAACGTGTTCAAAAAGGGGGCGAGCGAGGTGGAACCACCGACCCGTGGGGCCGAGACGCGGGGCCGCATCCTCGAGGCCGCGATGGCCCTGTTCGAGGAGAACGGCTACGAGAAGACGACGATGCGGGCGGTCGCGACCCGGGCCGGGGTCAGCCTCGGCAACGCGTACTACTGGTTCGGGTCCAAGCAGGACCTCGTGCAGGGGTACTACGAACGCATCCAGGCCGAGCACCTCGTCGCCTGCACCGGGGCCCTGCGCGGCCTCACCTCGCTGGCCGACCGGTGGACGGTCTACGAGCTCACGTTCCTCGACGTGGCCCGCCCCTGGCACCGGTTCGCCGGGAAGTTCTTCGCCCTGGCCGCCGACCCGAACAGTTCCGTGAGTCCCTTCAGCCCCGAGTCCGGCCCCGCCCGGGAGGCCGCGGTGGCCATCGCGCGAACCGTGGTCGAGGGCAGCACCGACCGGATGGACGCCCGGCTGCGCGCGGAACTGCCCGAACTGCTCTGGCTGGCCCACCTCGGCGTCACGGTCCACTGGGTCCACGACCGCAGTTCCGGCCAACGGCGCAGCACCGCCCTGGTGCGGCGGGTGGCCCCGCTGCTCGGGCGGACGCTGCCCCTCACCCGGCTGAAACTCCTGCGCGGCCCTCTCCACGACCTGCTCGACGTCGTCGCCGACGTGCGCGCGCCCGAACCCGAACCCGAGACCCGAGGAGCCCGGTCATGAAGGTCGTCATCCCCGGCGGGACGGGTCAGGTCGGCGGGATCCTCCGCCGCGCGCTGCACCGGGAGGGCGCCGAGGTCGTCGTGCTCGGCCGCCACCCGGTCGGGCTCGAGCCCGGTATCCGCCACCGGGTCTGGGACGGACGGACCCTGGGCGACTGGGCCGAGGAGGTCGACGGGGCCGACGCGGTGGTGAACCTGGCCGGGCGCAGCGTCAGCTGCCGCTACACCGACGACAACCTGCGCACGATGATGGCCTCGCGCGTCGACTCGACCCGGGTCGTCGGTGAGGCGATCGCCCGCGCCGCCCAGCCCCCCGCGGTGTGGTTGCAGGCCAGCACCGCCACGGTCTACGCCGATGCCCGCAGCCGCGCCGACGACCGGCCCCACGACGAGGCCACCGGGTTCCTCGGAGGGGAGGAACCCGGTGTCCCCCTCTACTGGGAGTACAGCGTCCGGATCGCCCGACGCTGGGAGGAGGCGTTGTTCGGTGCTCCCACCCCGCGGACCCGACGGGTGGCGCTGCGCTCGGCGATGGTGATGAGCCCCGATCGCGGCGGGATCTTCGACTACCTGTCGTGGATGGCCCGTCTCGGCCTGGGCGGCCCCGTCGCGGGCGGGGAGCAGTACGTCTCCTGGCTGCACGAGACCGACCTCGTGCGGGCCGTCGAGTTCCTGCTGCACCGTGACGACCTCGACGGCCCGGTGATCCTGGCCGCCCCGGAACCGCTCCCCCAGCGCGAGTTCATGCGGGACCTGCGCCGGGCCTGGGGGGTGCCGGTCGGCCTGCCGGCGACGGCGGGCATGGCCGCCCTCGGCGCGCTCGTCCTGCGCACCGACCCCGAGCTGCTGCTCAAGAGCCGACGCGTGGTCCCGGGTCGGCTGCTGGCGGCGGGGTTCGAGTTCGCCCACCCGCGCTGGGCTCCGGCGGCGGTGGAGCTGCGGGCCCGGGCTGGCAGGAGGGGCACCACCACGTCCGCCGTCGCTCGGGATCACCCGGCACCTCGGGGATGACCTCGACCGTCGTCCCGCAGCGCCGGCACGGCTGACCGGCCCGCCCCGACACCCAGTGCTGCCGCCCCGGGCGGGTGTCCCCCGTCGTCACCTGCGGGGCTCCCGCGGGACTGACGGAGAACCGCAGCGCCTTGATCGCGAGCCGGACGAGCGGTTCGGTCCGGACCTCTCCCACGGGCACCCAGGGGGAGAGCCCGCGCAGGTAGCAGAGCTCGTCGGCCCACAGGTTGCCGATCCCGGCGAGGTTGCGCTGGTCGAGCAGGGCCGCCTTGACCGTCCGGTCCGGACGCCGCCCCAGGCGCCGGACCGCCTCCGCCACCAGGTCGTCGACGGGCGTGACGAGGTCGAGCAGGTCGGGCCCCAGGTGACCGACCGCGTCGGCCTCGTCGGCGGTGGGCAGCAGCTCGACCACCGGCATCCGCAGGGCCGCGGCCGACGGCCCGTCGGTCAGCAGCAGGATGCGGATGTCCGGTTCGAGCCGGCGGGGCAGTCGCTTGCCGGGGGTGAGGACGCTCCACTCGCCGTCCATCCGCAGGTGGGTGTGCAGGGTCACGCCGGTGGAGAACCGGGTCAGCAGGTGCTTGCCGCGCGAGGCCGTGCCCAGGACCGTCGCGCCGGTCAGGTCCGCCGTGGCGTGCTGGGGGACCCGGAAGTCGGAGCGGAGGACCTCGTGCCCGTCCAGCCGGGACAACCGCCGGGCCGCCCGGAACACGCTGTCACCCTCCGGCATCTCACCCTCCGTCCTCGCTCGATCACCAAGTTCCGGGTCCTCGATGAACTGTGGATGAACACTCGCGAGGTCTGGGTGATGGGGCTTCCGGCGGGCCTCCCCGTGCCTCACCGTTGGCCTACGTGGAGACCGCAACTCTCATCCTGGCCCTGGTCGTGGTGGTCGCACTGTCGTTCGACTTCACGAATGGGTTCCACGACACAGCCAACGCCATGGCCACGTCCATCGCCACCGGGGCGCTCAAGCCCAAGGTCGCCGTCGCCCTCTCGGGCATCCTCAACCTGATCGGCGCGTTCCTCTCCGTCGAGGTCGCCCTGACGGTCACCAACGCGGTGGTCAAGATCCAGAACAAGGACGGCTCCCCCAAGGCGGACCTCCTGGCCGGCAACGGCAGCGCCCTGCTCCTGATCATCCTGGCCGGGCTCGTCGGGGCCATCGTCTGGAACCTGCTGACCTGGCTGCTGGGCCTGCCCTCGAGCTCGTCGCACGCCCTCTTCGGCGGGCTGATCGGCGCCACGGTCGCGGGCCTCGGCTGGGCCGGGGTCAACTGGGCCGGGGACGGCAGCAAGATCGACGGCGTCATCGGGAAGGTCATGATCCCGGCCGTCGCGTCCCCGTTGATCGCGATCACCGTGGCCACGGTCGGGACGTGGCTGGTCCACAAGGTCACCGCTGGGGTGGCGCAGCGCTTCACCGACCAGGGTTTCCGCTGGGGGCAGATCGGCTCGGCCTCGCTGGTCTCGCTGGCGCACGGGACGAACGACGCGCAGAAGACCATGGGCGTCATCACCCTGGCCCTCATCGCCTCCGGGCACTGGACCTCCACGACCGAGATCCCGTTCTGGGTCAAGTGCACCTGCGCCTTCGCGATCGCCCTGGGCACCTACCTCGGCGGATGGCGCATCATCCGCACGCTGGGCAAGGGCCTCATCGAGATCTCCCCGCCGCAGGGCATGGCCGCCGAGACCTCCTCCGGCGCGGTCATCCTCATCTCCAGCCACATGGGTTTCGCGCTCTCCACGACGCACGTGACCACGGGTTCCGTCCTCGGCAGCGGGCTCGGCAAGCCCGGGGCCACCGTCCGCTGGCGGGTCATGGGGCGCATGGTCGCCGCGTGGTTCATCACCATCCCGGCCGCCGGTCTGGTCGGGGCCCTCATGTGGTGGATCGCCCACGTCCTCGGCGGCGGGGCCGTCGGGGCCCTCGCGATCTCGCTGATCCTGCTGGCCGCGACGGTCGGGATGGTCGTGCGCTCCCGCCGCAACCCGGTCCACGCCGACAACGTCAACGACGACTGGGAGGCCACCAGCACCCCCCAGCCGACCCCCGCCTCCGTCTGAGCCCGAGAGGAACCGCATGTCCGCCCTGCTGCCCCTCGCGACCGAGGCCCTCGGCCGCATCCTGATCGCCGCCCTGGTCCTCGGGGCCGGGATCCCCGTCCTGTTCTCCGCGGGCATCCGGTCCCTGGCCTGGGGTGCGGGCGGGGACGCCGAGACCGGTGGCGCCCCGGGCCACCCGCTCGGCCGGCCGCTCGCCGTCGTGTGCTTCGCGGTCGTCGTGGCCGCGGTCGCGCTCGGGGTCACGTTCATCGTGGCCAGCGGTTTCGGCAAGGCCCTGAGTTTCGACTCCGTGATCCCGACCCTGGTCGACAAGTAAGGGAGAGCCGATGGCGAACGCCGCCGCCCTGCCCGGACGTGTCCTGGACTGGCTGCGGGCCGGGTACCCCACCGGGGTGCCGCGCCAGGACTACGTCGCCCTCCTCGGTCTGCTGCGTCGCAAGCTGACCGAGGAGGAAGTCCACTCCATCGCCGGTGAACTGGCCGGGATGGCCCGCGTCGGTGAGGTCATCACCGTCGCCGACGTCGAACGCCTCATCACCCGCGCGACCCTCGACGAACCGGGCGAGGCCGACGTCGCCCGGGTCTCGGCCCGGCTCGCCGCCGGCGGGTGGCCGCTCGCCCGGATCGGGTGATCGACCCCTACGGTGAACGCGTGAGCGCCGTCGAAGAACCCCCGTCGCGGCAGCCCCGGCAACCCCCGTGGGTCTGGGTCGTCGCCGTCGCCTCGTTCCTGCTGCCGCTGCTGCTCGCGGACACCGTCCGACGGCTGGTCGGCGGGGAGCTGGACAGCGCCCTGTTCTCCCCCGACGAGGGTCCCGGTGACACCCCGACCACCTACGTGACGATCGAGGGCACCCCGCCGACGCTCGGGGACCGTCTGGGCCTCCTCTGGCAGCTCGGCTACTTCGGGCTGGGGAGCAGCCTGGGCGTGGCGGCCCTCCCCCCGATCGCCCTGGCGGTTCTGGCGCGGACGGGGACGCCGATCGCCCGAGCCGCGCGCCTCGCCGTCGCCGCGGCCGCCGGCGTCACCGCCCTCGCGCTGGGCGCGCTGGCGGTGCAGACGATGCTCGCCGTCGCGGGGGCGAACCAGGACGGGTCGGACTCCGACACCTCGTGGTTCGGCAGTTCCTTCCAGCTGCTGCCCAACCTCGTGCAGTTCCTGACCGTGGCCCTCCTGCTCGGGGTGGCGGCCTGGCTGCTGCTCCGGCCGGGCGCCCGGCACGTCCCGGCGGTCGTCGGACCGGACGAGGACGACGAACCGGACGCGAAGGACGAGGACGGGGACGACGCCGAGGTGGGGGTCGTCGAGGTCCAGGACGAACCGGAACCCCGTCCGACGCCCGCGGTTCCCGCCCCGGAACCGGAGCGTTGGGAGTACGACCCGGCCGACTACCACCGCCCCCGCTGATCCCCGCCTACCGTGGGCGGGTGGACCGTCGTCAGCCGTGGTGGGTGTGGGCCCTGGTCGCCGCGTCGGCGGTGGCCCTGCTCGGTGTCCTGGAGGTCGTCCGCGAGGCGTTGGGCGGGGAGCTGGACCCGTTCATGTTCGGTTCCAGCGGGGTCGGCCCGGACGGGCTGATCGAGTACACGACGTCCGACGGAACCCCGCCCGACCAGGTCGACCGGTTCTGGGGCCTGTCCCAGCTGCTCTCCCAGGTCGGCACCGCGCCGCTGATCGCGGCCGCATTGCCCCTGGCGACCCTGGCCGCGCTGGTGCGGGCCGGCCTGCACGTCGGCCGATCGGCCCGGCTGGCGGCCGCCGTCGTCGCCGGCGTCGGGACCGTGGTCTGCGTGGTGGGATTCGTGACCTCGGTCCGGTCGATGGACACGGGGGCGGGGATCCCGGCGTTGCCCTGGGCGATGCGGGGCAGCACCCTGTCCACCCTGCCCGACCTCGGGCAGTTCCTGGCCGTGGCCGTCGTGCTGGCCGTCTCGGCGTGGGGTCTGCTGCGGTTCGCGACGGACCCCGTCGAAGAACCCGAGGAGCAGGAACCCGACGGCGACGCGCCGACCCTGGTCGAACCGCCGGGGGTCGTGGCGCCCCGGCCGGCCCACGCGGACCCGCGACCTGAACCTCGACCCGAGCCGGAACCGGAATCGGGGCCGGGTTGGGGTTACGACCCGGCCGACTACCGCCGCCCCCGCTGAGTCCCGGACCGGGACCGGCCGGCCTCAGTCGCGCAGCAGGCGTCCGAACGCCGTGACCGGACCGTCCTCGAGGCTGTTCGGGCCGCCGAAGGCGAACCCGGTCCGGGCCCCGGCGTCGGTGGCCGCGGTGACCGCGGTGCGGGCGGTGGCGGTGAGGTCGTCGCCCCGGGTCAGCACGAGCGGCCCCTGCAGCACGCCCATCGCCGCGGCGCCGACCAACGCGTCGGGCCAGGCGGTGCCCGAGGCGAGCCCGACCGCCCGGGCGGTACCCGGGAACCCTTCGGCCAGCAGGCGGGCGGTGTCGTAGCGGTCGGCGCCGACGACGGCCGCCCGGGTCGCCGCGGCCGCCGCGGGGGCGGGCAGGCTCCCGGCCGCCGTCCGGGCCGCCCCGCCGACGGGCACGGTGCGGGCCCCGGTGGGATCGACGCGGGCCAGGAACTGCGCGGTGACGGCGGGCAGCACCGGACCGGCGCTGAGCACGACGGTCCCGTCGGTGGCGGCGGCGAGCGCGGACACCGTCAGGCCGTCGGGGTAGTCGACGCCGGAGACCAGGTAGACCGGACCGGCCCCGCCGATCTGCTCGGCCGTCCGCACCGCGGTCGCGTAGCGGTTCGCGCCCCCGAGTCGTTCGACCTCGTAGGTGCGGTCCAGGTCGGCGAGCTGGTCGGCCACCGTGGCGGAGACGGCCGAGTCGGACCCGAGGACGTAGACCGTGCCACCCGGACGGACCAGCCGACGGACCTCGGCGGCCACACCCGAGTCCAGGTCGGCCGACCCGGTGAGCAGCAGCGGGCCGCCGACCTTCGCGGCCAGGCGCGCGCCGCCGATCGAGTCGGCGAACGTCGTCGAGGTCGCCACGACGGCGGCGGTCGCCCGGGCCGCCACGGGGAACACCTGCTGGGCCGCGACTACGGACGTCTGCACCCGGGAGTTCCCGGACAACCGCAGCAGCGTGGGGGCCTGCGGGGTGGCGGAGACGACGACGCTCGCCGCCCCTGCGCCGATCCCGGAGACCGCCCGGACGGTGACGGGGTAGCTCTGCCCGTTGGCGACCCCGGTGACCGTGGCCCGCAGGGTTCCGCCCGCGGTCGTCGTCGTCAGGGCCCGGAACGAACGGCCCCCGTCGGTCGAGACCTCGTACCCGGTGATCGCCGACGTGCCCGCCGGTCCGGCGACGAAGGTCAGGGCGAGGGAGTTGTTGGCACCGGTGACGGTCAGCCCGGTCGGGGCGCCGGGAGCGTTCTGCACGGCCACCGGGGCGAGCGCCACCGTGACCGGCAGCGCCATCTGCCGGGTCGTGCCGGTCGGGGTGACCCCGGCCGCGAAGAACGTGTGGCCCCCCGGCGTGAGGGACGAGGGCACCGTCACCGGCTGGGAGAAGTTCCCTTGGCCGTCGGTGGTGACCGTGGCGAGCGCGGTGGGGGTGGAGTAGATGGCGATCGACGCCGTGGAGAACGGGGCGAAACCCGTCCCGACCACGACGACCTGCTCACCGATGGCCGGTTGCGTGGGGTTCCCGACCGCGGTCAGCGTGGTCGGGACGGCCGGGGGCAACGCCGCCGGAACCGTGGGCGGGTCCGCCTCGACCGCGGCGGACGGGCTGCTGGGAACCGAGTCCACGCCGTTGGCCCCGAGCGAGACCACGGTCACCTGGTCGTTCGTCCCGGCCACCGCGCCCAGGACGCAGGAACGCACCGTCGGGTCGGTCACCGTGCAGGAACCCCCGCCGTTGACGGCGGTGGCGCGGTACCCGGTGACGTTCGTGAGCGATCCGGGCAACGGCCAGCTCGCCAGGATCGACGACTCCCCCGGAACCGCGGTCGGGGTCGAGGGGGCCGAGACCCGGTAGGGGGTCACCGAACCGTCCGCGGTGTCGGTGTCGCCCACCGCGTTCGTCGCCCGCAACCGGACCTGGTCGGTGCTCCCGTTGGTCAGACCGGGGACGTCGACGTAACCCACCCCCGGGCCGGTGAACGTGGGGGTCACCGGGACGAAACTCCCGACGCTCGCGACGCGGTAGGCGTACCCGGTGACCGGGGAGCCCCCGTCGGCGACCGCGAAGGTGATGCGGGCCGAGGAGTCCCGGCCGACGAAACCCACGTTCGAGAGCACGGGCGGGCGGGCCGGTGTTCCGGGCCGGCTCGTGGAGGCGGCTCCGGGTCCACCGGCGTTCAGCGCCCGGACCCGCACGGGGTAGTTCTGCCCGTTGGTCAGACCGGAGAGCGTGCCGACCTCGAGACCACCCGACGACGACGTGCTCAGCGGGGCCCAGGTCGCGCCGTCGTCGCGGCTGGCCTCGTACCCCGTGACGGGGGTTCCGCCGTACCCGGTGGGCGGGGTGATCGACAGGGTGAGTGCCGCGTCCCTGCGGGAGACCGACAACCCGGGGGCGCTCGCGCGCACGTCGGGGGTGAGGGTTCCGGCGCCGCGCGCGGGGCCGGCGCCGATCGCGTTCACGGCCCGGACCTCGACGGCGTAGGCCGTGCCGTTGGTGAGACCGGAGACCGTCCCGGTCAGCCCGGAACCGCTGACCGTGGTGGGCAGCGTGACCCAGGAACCCGTGCCGTTGAGCCGGTACTCGTAGCGCTGGACCGGCGAACCCCCGTCGGCACCGGGGGTGAGGGCGAGGGCGAGGGCGGCGTTCTGCGACTCCCCGGTCAGGGCCACGGGAACCGAGGGCGGCCCGGCGGGGAGGGTGGTCCCGGCCGCGGCGGGGGACCCGGCGCCGGAGGAGTTCAGGGCCCGGACCCGGACGGTCGTCGCCACCCCGTTCGCCAGCCCGTCGACGGTCGCCGCGAAGGCGGTTCCCGAACCCGGCGACGTCGTGAGGGACTGCCAGGTGGTCCCCCCGTCGACGGAACTCTCGTACCCCGTCGGGGAGCCCGCGGCCGGGGGGTCGAAGGCCAGCACGGCCGCCCCCGACCCCGCCGCCGTGGCGGTCAGGTTCAACGGCGCGGTGGGCACGGCGACGGGGGTGACCGAGGCGGTGGACACCTCACCCGGACCGTTCGCGTTGACCGCGCGGACGTCGACGGCGTGCGAGGTGCCGTTGCTGAGCCCGGTCACGACCAGCGAGGCGCTGCCCCCGGAGACGTTCGCGGCGACCGCGGTCCAGGAGCCCCCGTCGACCCGGTACTGGTAGCCGGTGATGGGTGAACCGTTGTCGGCCGGGACGGTGAAGTCCATCCGGGCGGAACCGTCGAGCGGGGTCGCGGTCAGTTTCGTGCTCGTCGGGCACCCGCCGACCTCGACCGTGACGGAGCCGTCACCCGTCCCCGTGGCCGTGCCGTTCACCTCGGCGGTGACGCCCTGGGGCACGTGGTTCGACCCGCCCCCGCCGCCGCCGGTCGTGGTGCTGGCCCCGGGGGTGGCGCCGCCGCCACCGCCGCCGAACCACCCGCCGCCCCCACCGCCGCCGGAGAGTCCGGTGCCGGGCGCGGTCCCGCCCCGGCCGCCGGCGAGCGCGGCGCCGTCGACCGGGGTGTCGGCCGGGGAACCGGCCATCGGCCCGGCCAGACCACCCGCGGTCTCCGTGCCCCCCGTCCCGGCGTTCGCACCGCCACCGGCGCTGCCGACGGGTCCGGCGTCGCCCCCCGGGGCGATCCCGCCCGCGTCGTCCCCGGCCCCACCGCCACCCCCGGCCACGAACGTCAGCGGGGATCCTCCGGACGCGGGGGTGATGACGACGCGCGACGACCCGCCACCGGCCCCGGCGGAGTTCGCCCCCGCGCCGCCGTTGCCGGGTGAGTTCTTCGAGGCGCTGCGCGGACCGGCCTCGACGGTGACCTGGTCCAGCGCCGAGACCGGGACGGAGACGACCACGCGACCACCCCGACCGCCGCGGTTCAGGCCGTCCTGGGCCCCCGGGGTGCTGGACGCGGACGCACCGGAGGCGCCGGTGATGTCGAGGAACACCCGGCAGCCGCCGGCGGAGAACGTCTGCGTCCCGCTCGCGGGGGTGAAGGTCTGCGGCACCGCGGCGGCGGTCGTCGTCGTCAGCGTGGTCACCGCGACCGTCGTGGTGAGGACCAGTCCCGGGACGAGTCCGGACGCGAGGAGGCGCGCGGCACGGCGCGGGGAGGTCGTCACCCCATCACCGTAGCCCTCTGCAACCTCCTGAGAACGATCAGTGATGAAACCGGGACGCACGACGGCCCCCGGTCCTGGTCGACCGGGGGCCGTGGTGGGTCTGGCGGGGAGGGGTCAGGCGGAGGTGAGGCGGCCGGCGACGGTCACGACCCGCCGGGCCAGGTGGTCCAGCGCCGCCTTCTCGGCGTCGCCGAGCGGGATGTCGTTGTCGCCCCCGGTGACGTGCGAGACCCCGTAGGGGTTGCCGTCGACGAACTTCAGGCCCTCGGTGTAGCCGGGCGGCACGATGATCCCGCCGAAGTGGTAGATCGTGTTGTACAGCGCCAGCAGGGTCGTCTCCTGGCCCCCGTGCGCGGTCTGGCTCGCCGTGAACCCGGCGTACACCTTGTCGGCCAGCTGACCCTGGGCCCACTGCGCGCCGAGGGAGTCGATGAACAGCTTGAGCTGCCCCGCGACGTTGCCGTAGCGGGTGGGCGAACCGAACAGCACCGCGTCGGCCCAGACGATGTCCTCGGCGGTCGCCGAGGGGTTCTGCTCGGCCTGCTCGGCCGCCTGCTGCTGGGCCTCGCTCGCCTCCCGGTCGCCGCCCCCCTGGCGGGCCACCGGACGCAGCCGGACCTCGGCGCCGGCGGACTCCGCGGCGGCGGCGGCCAGCTCGGCCATCCCCTGCACGGTTCCGGTGGCGGAGTAGTACACGATCGCGACCTTGACAGCCATCTCTTCGCTCCCTGGTCAAACGGTGTCAGTTTCAACAATCCTGGCGGGATCACCGTAGGCCCGCCCGCCCGGGCCCGCCAGTGAACGGCGGCCGAACGTCCGGGTGGGCAGGAACTGCTCGACCACGGCCACCGCCAGCCCGATGCGGGGCAGGTCGGCGGAGCGGTCGAAGCAGAGGAAGCGGGGGACCCAGCGCGGCTGGTACTTGGCGTTGCTGCGGTAGAGCTGCTCCAGCTGCCAGCTCCGGGAGAACACGACCAGCAGGCGGTACCAGAGCCGCAGCACCGGCCCGGCCCCCAGCCGCGACCCCCGGTCGAAGACGGAGCGGAACACCGCGAAGTTCAACGACACCCGCTCGACGTCGTGCCGGCGGGCGTGGGCGACCACCTCGGTGACGACGAGCTCCACGGTTCCGTTGGGGGCGGCCGGGTCCCGCCGCATGAGGTCCAGGGACACCCCGCGCCGACCCCACGGCACGAAGGTCAGGACGGCCTGCAGACCGCCGGCCGCGTCCCGGGCGGTGGCCACGAGCAGTTCGGGGTCGGCCGGGTCGGCCAACCGGCCCAGCGCCATCGAGAAACCCCGCTCCTGGCCGATCCGCCACCCGGCGGCCGCCGCGGCGATCTCGGCGAGCTCGTCGGGTCCGAGGTCGGCCTGCCGCCGGATGCTGACGCTCGCCCCACCCCGCCGGGTGCGGTTCACGGCCTGGCGGACACCCCGCACGGCCCGGCCCTCCAGGCTGAAGGAGGCGACGTCGAGCACGGCCTCGTCGCCCACCTCCAGAACCTGCATCCCGGCCCGGTGGTAGACCTCGGCGCCGGCGGCCGAGGCCCCCACCACCGCTCCGACCCAGGCGTGGGCCGCGAGCTGCTCGCGCCACGCGGCGACCGCCGCGGGCCAGGACATCTCGTTGCCGACCGGGTCGCCGCTGGCCACGCTGACCCCGGCCACCACGCGGTGGACCACGGCGGCCCGACCGTTGGGGGAGAACACCGCGGACTTGTCGCGCCGCAGGTTGAAGTAGCCGAGCGCGTCGCCCTCCCCCTCGGTCGCCAGCAGGTGCCGCAACCGGTCCTCCGCCGAACCGAGCGCGGTCGGGTCCGCGGCGGGGCGGAACAGGAACCAGGTCACCAGCAGGACCACGACGAGCCCCAGCGAGTTCAGCAGGACGTCCACCCAGCCGGGCACGACGACCCCGGAGGGGAAGATGACGAAACTGTCGACCGAGACGAGCAGCCCGGCCGCGGCGTACCAGAGCCGGGTCAGCACCGCGCCGCCCGCGTCCTGCGTCGCCACGACGACGGCCGTGCCCACGGCCAGGCAGACCGCCCCGGCCCCACCCCCGATGAGGGCGGCCTGCCGGACGCCCAACCGGGACGGCAGGACCCGGAACTCGCGGCGGGCGACGAGGAGGAGAGCGACGACGAGGATCTGGACCCCGAGCAGCCACAGGATCGCCGGGTCGCTGGCGCTGGCGCTCCAGGCGAGGTTGAAGATCGCGTTGAGCCCGGTCACCAGGACCGCGGCCCACCAGGCGGCCCGCTTGCGCCGACCCAGGGAGCGGGCCAGGAGCAGCATCACCGCCCCGTAGCCGAAACTCGGCCAGCTGGTGGCGAACACGAGACCGACCACCAGCGGCGGACCGTCGGAGACCCGGTCCAGCAGGGGCGCCGAGAAGGCGAGCACCAGGGAGAACAACCCGGAGATCCCGAAGACGGCCGCCCCGATCCGGGCGGCGAGGCGCCGCAGAGACGCCGAACGGTCGGGGGCAGGTGCGGGGGGAGCCTCGCGTCGCACCCCGCGCGGTGGATCGACCAGCTGGACCGTGCTCACGTGCGTGTTCCCTTCGACCGGTGCCTGTGGCTCCAGCCTGGCGGGAAGGGGGTCGCGCGGTCGTCCGCCCCGGGGACCGCATCCGTCGAGCGTCGTCCCCGACCGAGGGAGGGGTCGGATCACCCCACGGGTGGACCCGGTGTCGGACCCCGGGTGGGTTCAGGGCGCCAGCCGGCACCAGACGGTCTTGCCCGCACGACCCTGCGGGTCTCGCTGGACCCCCCAGTCGGCACTGACCGCGGCGACCAGGGCGACCCCCCGGCCGGAGGTGTCCTCCGGGACCGCCGTGGTCAGGCGGGGACCGGCGTCACCCCCGTCGTGCACCCGGATGGTGGCCCCGGTCTCCGGGTCGCAGTCCAGGGCCACGGTGACCGGGGGCGAGCCGTGCTGGACCGCGTTGGTCACCAGTTCCGAGACGAGCAGGTGGGCGTGCTCCAGGGAGACGGCGGTGTGCTCGTCGCACCAGTGCTCCTCGAGGAAGCGTCGAGCGGCCCGGGCAGCGGAGAGGTCCCACTGCACGGACGTCTCCGCCCGAGGTCGTCTGTCGCACACTTCAAGAATCGTGCCCCCTGTGGACGAGGAGCGCTCGTTCAACATCCATCCACGACGTGGGCACCTCCCGTTGCCCCGGGGCGCGGGCCGCGGCGATGCTCACGGGGTGGACGAGGACGAGGTCGTGGCGATGGCCGTCGAGCTGTACGCGCTGCCCCCGGCCGGGTTCGTCGAGGCCCGCGACGAGCTCGTCGGGCAGCTGCGCGGCGTCGACCGTTCCCTGGCCGCGCTGGTCAAGGGCTGGGGGCGGCCCACCGCCGCCGCGTGGGCGGTGAACGCCCTGGCCCGCGGCCACGCCGCGGAGCTGGAACCGCTGCTCGCGGTCGGCGCGCAGATGCGGGAGGCCCAGGACCAGCTCGACGGGCCGACCCTGCGCGGCCTGCAGACCCAGGTCCAGCAGGTGCTGCGCGGGTTGCTGCAGACCGCCCGCCGCGCCGCGGGCGAGGCCGGGGTCACCCTGGGGACCGCCCCCGGCGAGCAGGTGCTGAGCACCCTGCGGGCCGCCATGGCCGACCCCGGTGCGGCCGAGGCCGTCCGCAGCGCCCGGCTGATGCGGGCGTTGGAGCACACCGGCTTCGGCGAGGTCGACGTGCACGAGGCGGTGGCGGCGACGGGTGGTCGGGCCACCCCGGGGGTGCGGGCGACCCGCCCGGCGGGCGGCCGGACGGCTCCCCCGGCCCGGGCCCTGCGCTCGGTCCGACCTGCGTCGGGACCCGAACCCGAACCGGAACGCGCCGAACGGGAGCGGGCCGAGCGCGAGCGCAGCGAACGCGAACGCGCCGAACGGGAGCGTCGTCGGGCGGCCCTGGACGAGGCGGTGGGGGTCGCCGCCGAGGCGCAGGAGGAGCTGCACGACCGGGAGGACGACCTGGAGGACGCCGAACGGCGCCACCGCGAGGCGGAGACGGCCGTCGCCGACCTCACCCGGCGGCTGGACCAGGCCCGCACCGAGCTGGAGACGTCGGGCGGCGACCGGCAGCACGCGATCCGGTCGCGCGACCGCGCCGCCCGGGCCGCGGACCGGGCGGCCGCGGCCGAGCAGCGCGCACGGGAGGCGTGGGAGGAGCTGCGACCGCTGCGCGTCGTCGCCGACGACTAGAGCGCGTCGCGCTTGTAGCCGAAGAACTGCCGCTTGGCGATCAGGTCGGCCACCTCGCCCGGGACCATGTCGCGCCAGGTCTCGTCGTGCTCGGCGATGCGGCGCAGCACGTCGCGCGACAGGATCGAGAGGTAGTCGGGGTCGTAGTCGGCGAGGTGGACGAAACTGCCGCGCCCGGCCAGGTAGTCGAAGAGCGGTTGCAGCTCCTCCCCCACCTGCATGTCCTCCACGGTGACGATCTCCCCGGTGTCGACGTCCCGCTTGGGGTAGACGAACAACCGGAGGTCGTTCTTGAGCAGCCGCCCCCAGCTCTCCAGCAGGCCGCCCTGCAGGTGGGCGTGGCTGGCCTCGTCGAACAGGGCCTCCAGGCTGGGAACCCCCATGACCATGCCGATCCGCTCCGACGTCCGGGCCTGCAGGTAGGCGGCCAGGCGGTGGTAGTCGGCGAAGTTCGAGATGAGGACCGTGTTGCCGGTCGCGGAGAGCAGGTCGGCGCGGGCGAGGAAGTCGCGCCGGTCGACCTTGGTCCCCCCGGCCAGGAGGTTGCTCATGGTCAGTTCGGTCAGCGAGAGGACCGCCTTGCCCGCCACCGCCGGGTCCTGCGCGAACTGGCGCTGCGCGCAGGCGAGCATGTCGGTGTTGACGTTGGTGGGCGGGCGGAAGCTGCCGCGCTCGACGAGGACCGGGCGCCGGCGCAGCGCCTCCGACGGTTGCAGCACCTCGCGGTCGGCCCCGAACATGGCCACCCCGGAGAGCCCCAGGTGGACCAGTTGCAGGGCCATCAGGCGGTTGTCGACGCTGCGGAACTCGATCCCCGAGAACTTGATCATGTCGACCTCGATCCGCCCGGTGCTGAGGCGGTCGAGCAGGCTGGCGACGATCTCGTCGGGTTCGTGCCGCTCGAAGAACGCGGCGTGCAGCAGGTTCACCCCGACGATGCCGAGCGCCTCCTGCTGCTGCGCGGCGTCGTCGTCGAGCATCCGGACGTGCACGAGGATCTCGTTCGGCTGGTCCTCGGGGTGGGCCTGGAACCGCACCCCCATCCAGCCGTGGCACTCGTTGCCGCCGCGGTAGCTGCGGGCGACCACGGTGTCGGCGAAGGCGAAGAAGCAGGTGGTGTCGCCCCGGGCCTCGGACAGCCGCTCGACGTTGAGGGTGTACTCGTGCTCCAGCATGGCGCGGAGGCGGCCCAGGGAGACGTAGCGCTCGGACCGGCCGTAGACCGCGTCGGAGACCGCCATGTCGTAGGCGGACATCGACTTCGCGATCGTCCCGGCCGCCCCACCGGCCCGGAAGAACCACCGGGCGACCTCCTGCCCGGCGCCGATCTCCGCGATCGTGCCGTACCAGCGCGGGTCGAGGTTGACGCGCAGCGCCTTCTGCAGGGTGTCCTCGCCCAGATCCATGGCAGTCATCGTCCCGTCCGTCCTCCGGCCCGGTCGGGCTCGGCGTGTCGCAGCGAGCCGTCGGCGTCGACGTAGGTGTCGCTCCCGATGATGGCGGGACCACCGGGCCCGGAGCCAGCCCTTCGCCGTATCCGGGGCGGCCCGTCCCGCGCGAGGCCTCAGGCGAGGCCGAAACGGAACTCCGAGACGGAGCGGAACTCCTCCCCCGTCCGCAGCTCGGTGGGGGGGAACTCCGGTCGGTTGGGCGCGTCGGGGAAACCCTGCGGCTCCAGGGCGATCCCGGCGAACCGCGGCCAGGACCGGCCCGAGGCCCCCACGAGGGTCCCGTCGAAGTGACCCCCCGTGTAGACCTGCACGCCCGGCTGGTCGGTCCAGAGTTCCAGCGAGCGGCCGCTGCCCTCCTCCACCAGCCGGACCGCGGGCGAGAGGGCCCGCGAGCCCCCGGGCTCGTCGGAGAGGACGAAGCAGTGGTCGAAACCGACGCCCCGGTCGAGCTGCTCCCCGCCCTCGGCCAGCCGCGCGCCCACGGACGCCGGCCGGCGGAGGTCGAACGGCGTCCCGGCGACGGGGCGGATCCCCTCCGGCAGCCCGGTGGTGTCGATCGGGAGGTAGGACTCGGCCTCCACCTGGAGCAGGTGCGTCTCGACGCTGCCGGACCCCTCCCCCGCCAGGTTGAAGTAGGCGTGGTTGGTGAGGTTCAGCACGGTCGTGGAGTCGGTGGTGGCCGAGAACTCGACGATCAGGGACGCGTCGTCCAGCACGTAGTCGACGTGGACGCTGAGGTTGCCGGGGAAGCCGTTGTCCCCGTCGCGGCTGAGCAACGAGAACCGCACCCCGCGCCGGTCGTCCAGGGCCCGGGATTCCCAGACCCGGCCCGAGAACCCCTCGGGCCCACCGTGGAGGGCGTTGCCGCGGTCGTTGGCCGGGACGGCGAACTCCACCCCGTCGACCTGGAAGCGGCCACCGCGCAGGCGGTTCGCGTAGCGGCCGATGCTGGCGCCCAGGTACTCCCCGCTCGGTTCCCGGTAGGGCTCGGGACTCGCGAAACCGAGGACGACCTCGCCCGGACGGCCCTCCCGGTCGGGGGCGGTCACGGACTGCACCCGGGCACCGTGGTCGAGCAGGGCGACGCGCACGGTCCCGTCGTCCAGCTGCCACCGGCCGCCGTCGTGCGTGACCCCGTCGCCGTTCGTCGTCATCCTCGGGAACCTACCGGCGGCGTCGGAGCCCCGCGACGGCGGTGCCGACGAGGACGAGCAGGCCGGCGAGCAGCAGCACGGCGGCCGCCCCCCACCGCCAGTCCAGGCTCCGCCCGGTCAGTTCGTGCAGGCCGAGGGCGACCGCCACGGCCAGCCAGACCAGTCCGCCGACGAGCGTCCCGACGGCCACGGGGTTCTGGTCGGGGTTCACGAGTCCGCCCCCGGACGGATCTCGACCTCGCCGGCCCAGGCGCGGGCCTGCAGCACCCCGGTGCCGTCGGGGACCTGCCACCGCGCCGGGTCGTCCCCGCGCACCACCGTCGCCGCGGCCAGGTCCCGGGCCCCCGGCCCGACCGCGAAGACCGGGCGGAGGAGCACGCCCTCGATCCCCCCGTCGGTGACCTCGCCGTAGCGCACCGGCGCGTCGTCCGACCCCGTCGCGCCGACGCGGACCACGTCGTCGGCGACGGGGACGGTGATCCCGCCGGCCCCCACGAACACCTCGACCAGGACCGCCGCGGAGCGCGGGGCCTCGACCACCAGGGTGCCCGCCGCCACCGTCGCCACGGCCGGCCCCGCCGCGCCCGGCAGGCGGCTCGGGTCGACCCGCAGGTCACCGGCCACCGCCGACCAGGCCGGCTCGGCGGCCTGCGAGGCCGCGGTCGGGGTCCAGACCCCCGACCGCTGCCAGTGCCAGTTCTCCGCCCCCGGGAGCACGGACGCGGCGAGCGCCACCAGGGCGACCGGCCAGCCGAACCCGACCAGGGCCGAGGTGCGCCCGCGGACACCGGCCAGCACGGCGCCGAGCCCGAGGAGGGCCAGCACCAGGGCACCCGCCAGCGGGACCAGCGCGCCCGGACCGCCGGGCAGCACCCCCAGCCGTTCGGCCAGCACGCACCCGCCGACGGCGAGCAGCGCCGAGCCCAGGACGAAGGACGTCAGCAGGGGCGAACCCGGGCGGGGCGGGCGCGGCGGGGTGGGCGGGGTCTGCCGCTCGGCCTTGGTCCGTTCGGTCGCCGACCCGTGGCCGGCGAAGGGGGCCGGCGGGTGCAGCGGGGTCCCTCCGGTGGGCGGCTTGCGCAGGTCGACCGGGTGCGGGGGCGTGACGGGTACCGGGGCCGTCGGCGGATCCGTCCGACCCGGCCCGGGAGCCGGTTCCGGTCGGGGGCCGGGGGCGCCGCCGCGGAGCAGCCACCACCCGAGGACCACCGCCGCCCCGGTGACGAGGAAACCCCAGCCGCGCCCGTCCCAGGCCCCCCAGCCCAGGCCGAGGATCCCGCGCTGCCACACCAGGTCCGTGAGCACGAGGCCGCCGGCGGCGACGAGCCCGCCGGACACGTCGCCCCGGACGGCGGCCTCCGCCTCGATCCGTCCCTGCCGGTCCCCGGGACGCCCGTCGGGCAGGAGGGCCCAGGCCAGGCCGTACAGCAGCAACCCGACCCCGCCGACCAGCGTCACCGCGACGAGCACCCCGCGGACGACGAGGGGGTCGACCCCGAACCGCTGGGCGACGCCCCCGCAGACCCCGACGAACCACCGGTCCTCGTCGCGCCGGACCCCCCAGGAACGGACGGTGCCGAAGAACCGCGCGGCCCCGGTCGGGGTCGACGCGCCCGGAGTCGGGGAGCCCTCGGTCATGGCTCCAGCCTGCCGCCCCGGGGCCCGCGCCCGGTATGGGGGACAACCCTGAACCGACCCCGGACCCCGCGGCGGGGTCTCCGTCCCACGGTTCGTCCGTGCCACGATCGCCGGGTGAGCCCCTCCCCCGCGTTCGTCCGCCCGGTCGGCGGGCGACGGCTGGGCGGGGTCGCGAGCGGGCTCGCCGCGCACACGGGGTTGCCGGTCCAGCGCGTGCGGACGACGTTCGTGGCCGCCGCGCTGCTGGGCGGGACGGGGCTCGCGCTCTACGCGGTCTGGTGGCTGCTCGTCCCCGACGAACGGGAGGCGGGCCCGCAGCGTCCCACCCCCTCGGACTGGGTGCTCGCCCACCGCGACGCGCTGCTCGGCGGGATCCTCGTGGTCGCCGGGGCGGCCACGGCGTTGCGGCTCAGCGGGTTGCCGCTGTCGGCGCGCGTGCTGCTGCCCGTCCTCGTCGTGGTCGCCGGCCTCGTGCTGGCCTGGAGCCAGCTGGACGCGGCCCGCCGGCGTCGGCTGGTGGACGGGGCGGGCGCCGGGCGTGGGGCCGCCGTGCGGGTCGCGGCCGGGGCCTCGCTGGTCGCCGCGGGGCTGGTCGCCCTGCTGGTCGGCAGCGACCCGGCCGCCCTCGGGGCCTCGACGCTGGCCTCGCTGGCCATGCTCGTCGGGATGGCCATCGTCGCCGCCCCCTGGGCCGTCCGGTTGTGGAGCGACCTCGGGGCCGAGCGCGCCGCCCGGGCCCGCGAGCAGGAGCGCGCCGAGCTCGCCGCGCACGTCCACGACTCCGTCCTGCAGACGCTGGCCCTCATCCAGCGGCGCAGCGCCGAACCGGAGGTCAGCCGGTTGGCCCGGGCCCAGGAGCGCGACCTGCGGCGCTGGCTGTACGGCGACCACGGGCAGCAGGAGGGGACCGTCGGGGCGGGGTTGCGGAGCGCGGCCGAGGAGGTCGAGGACCTCACCGGGGCCGCGGTGGAGGTGGTCGTGGTCGGCGACCTGGACGGGTTGGCCCTCGACCGCGCCACCGGGGCGCTCGTCCAGGCGACCCGCGAGGCGTTGCTGAACGCCGCCCGGCACGCGGGCGGACCCGTCGCGCTCTACGCGGAACGTGCGGGTGCCGCGATCGAGGTCTCGGTGCGCGACCGCGGTCCGGGTTTCGACGTCGACGCCGTGCCCGCCGACCGCCTCGGGGTGCGGGAGTCCATCATCGGTCGGATGACCCGGGCCGGGGGGAGCGCGGAGATCCGCCGCCCCTTCGACGGGGGCACCGAGGTCGTGCTGCGGTCCACCGTGGCGCAGAAGGAGGCGACGTGAGCATCCGGGTCCTGGTGGTCGACGACCACCGTCTGGTCCGCACCGGGGTGACCGCCGAACTCGCGGCGGCCGAGGACGTCGAGGTGGTCGGCGAGGCCGCCGACGTCGAGTCCGCCGTCGCCGCGGTCGCGAGGTTGAGCCCCGACGTGGTGCTGCTCGACGTGCACCTCCCTCTCGCCGAGGGGGATTCTCCGGCGGCCGGGGCCGGTTCCGGCGGTGCCGAGGTCCTCGCCCGCTGCCTGGGGGCGGGCGGTGAGGAGAGACCCGTCCGGTTCCTCGCGTTGTCGGTCTCCGACGCCGCCGACGACGTGATCGCCGTGATCCGCCGTGGCGCACGGGGTTACGTCACCAAGACCATCTCGGGTCCCGACCTGGCGGCCGCCGTGCGGAGGGTGGCCGAGGGCGACGCGGTGTTCAGTCCCCGGTTGGCGGGTTTCGTGCTCGACGCGTTCGGGGCGATGAGCGGCGAGGTCGCCGTCGCCGACGACGAGCTCGACCGCCTCTCGGCCCGGGAGCGCGAGGTCATGCGCCTCATCGCCCGCGGTCGCTCCTACAAGGAGGTCGCCCGGGAACTGTTCATCTCGGTGAAGACGGTGGAGACGCACGTGTCCTCGGTGCTGCGGAAACTCCAGCTCTCGAGCCGGCACGAACTCACGCGGTGGGCGGCGGCCCGGAGGTTGCTGTGAGCGGGACCGTGGTGGGGCGCTCCGCCCGGTCCCGGGTGAGTTCCCACAACCCGTAGCGGACGACGTAGCCGTACTCGTCGTGCCGCCAGGCGGGGACGTGGCGGTAGGACGCGGGCGACAACCCGGCCGCCGTGATGGCCGCGAGCTGCTCGGTCGCCGTCCAGGAGTTCATGACGACCCCGGGCAACCCGTCCTCGGAGAACGGCCGTGTCCCGACGGCGCGGTCCTCGACGATCCCGAGGAGCAGCCGGGCGCCCGGGGCCGACGCCACCGCGAGGTGCCCGACCGTGACGGTCAGGTCCCGGCAGAACTCCAGGCACCCCACGGCGACCACCACGTCGAAGCGCCCCCACTCCCCCGGGACCGGGTCGTGGAGGTCGTGCCGCTCGTAGCGCCCCTCGGGACGCTGTGCCCGCGCCTCGGCGAGCATCGCCGGGGACAGGTCGGTCCCCAGCACCTCCACGTCCGGGGCCAGGTCTCGGGTCAGTTGCCCCGGGCCGCAGCCGATCTCCAGCACCCGGCACTCCGGCGTGACCGACCGGTGCAGGAAGTCCGCGACCAGCGGGCCGTAGAACTGCAGGGACCGCCACCCCGGGACGTAGTGGTCGGCGAAGTCGTCGTAGTAGTCCCGGACGGCCGCCGCCTCTCGCGCGCGGTCGGTGGCCGGCGGGACGGGGAGGTCGGGTTCGTCAGCGGCGGATCGCACACCTGATCCTCCCCTGGGCAAGCGGGTGGCGGGCAGCGCGGATGGCCGCGCGTCCTACCCGAGGTGCCGCTCGATGACCTCCGTCAGCTCCGCGGCGTCGATGTGCCCGGCGGCCACCGCCAGCACCATCTGTTCCGCGTCGTCCACATCCATGATCAGGTCGGTGCCGTTGAGCAGACAGAAGACGCGGGTCGCAGACCAGGCCAGGCGCTTGTTGCCGTCCACCAGCGGATGGTTGCGGGCCAGGGAGTGCATGAGGGCGGCGGCCTTGTCCGCCAGGGTGGGGTAGGCATCATCGCCGAAGACGGTGGTCCGGGGGCGGGCAGCGGCCGAGGCGAGCAGTCCCAGGTCACGGACCTGCACGTTCTCGACGACGCCGGCGGCGATCTCGAGCAGGTCCTCGGTCGAGAGGTGGTCCAGCGGGTGTTCGGGCTGAGTCACTGCGCCAGGCGGGCGAGGAGTTCGGCGTCCTCGGTGCGTACCCGGTCGATGGCCGCGCGGAGGCGGGCGGGGCGGGCGGAGACGTACTCGGCGATGGCGGTGCGGGCGACCTCCTGCATGGAGCGACCCTCCTGTTCGGCGCGACGGCGCAGAGCCTCGGTCTCGTCGTCGGTCAGTCGGAGGTTCATCGCCATGCAGGAATGGTACCGCTCTGGTACCAACCACGTCAGGCGCGGCGGGCTCGACGCGACCGGGAGGCGTAGAGCTTGATCTCAACGTGCTGGGCGCGAACCTGCACCTGACGGTGACGCCCGACGACGAGCTCGAGGTGCTGGAATCTGGGCAGTGACTCTGCTGTGACCGAGGGGCGCGTCGGAGACGCCCGGAGCCTGACCCGCTTTCCCGGACACCATCCCGAGGCGATGATGTCGCCCGGCAAGAGTCCCCTGATGCCCCGACCCCACCCGCCGTGGCCTGGTGTCGAGCGAGCAGCATGAGCCGGCAGCAGACCGAGTAAGTGCGCCGATGGAGGTACGCGATGACGACCGACGGACGAGGTCGACAACAGGAGCACGACACGGGCGAGGGAGGTGACAGCGCGGCGGTGCGGGTAGGCGGCGACAGCGACGGTGGTGGGGATGACGAGGCGGCCACCGCCTGACCCGAGGCTCGCCAGGGATGCGGGGTGACCGAGAAGTCGACGCGGTCGTCGGTCGAGCGCCGCCCCGTCGAGGTCACGCAGTGGGTGCGTCGCGGGAGACGACGCGCTCTTGCCGCAAGGAGCTGACACGGGCGATCAGCTCGAAGTCTTTGTCCAGGTGCAGGAGCGTCAACTCGTGTTCCATGGCCGTGGCTGCGAGGAGGAGGTCCACCGGACCCGGTGCCCGGTGCCATCCCCGGTGGGTGAGGCGTTCCTGCAGGTCCTGTGCGCGGGCGCTGACCGCAGCGTCGACCTCGATGACGGTCATCGCCTCGGTGACGTCGGCGACGACCTCGCGGTAGTCCTGAGGAGAACGGGCGGAGAACCCGATCTCCAGCACACTGGGCCGAGCGATGTGCAGCAGGTCTTCACGCAGGAGTTCGTTCAGTCGGGCGGCCACGGCAGGTTGGTGCCAGCGGGCGTGGACTGACTTGTCGAGCTGGAAACTCACGCAGCGCCTCGTGCTCGATCGTCGGTGCCCGGAGCCTCGGCGTCCTCACCGGTGTCTTCGCCGGTGGCCTTCGGGTGCTCCTGGATGAGGGGGGCGAAGTAGCCGCTCTCGGCGCGGGTGATGAGGCGTTCGGCAGCAGCACGGCGGCGTTCGTGGCGCAGGAGGGCGCGCAGGGCGGCCTCGACGGTCTCGCGTTTGGTGGTCGTTCCGGTGATGGCGGCTACCTGAGCCAGCAGGTCGTCGTCGATGTCGATGTGCGTCTTGCTCATGGCGGACCTCCTCGGCATGTACACGTTGAAGGTAGCTGATGTACAGGTGGGTGGCCATGACGGCATCGATCGGACCGTGCGGTCCTTCAGCCCGCCAGGTCGAGTGCTTCGTCGCACCAGCCGACCAGGTGCGCCAGTGCTGCTCCGCGCTGGCGGTAGAGGTGCTCGGTGTCGGCACGCTGGTGGTAGGCGTCGTGCTCGGTGTCGGTGGCCCTCTGCAGCAGCAGGGGAAGCAGCCACGTGTACTTCACGCACGAGGCCACCATTCCGAGCCGGGCCTCGCGTTCGGTGCCGTCCCAACCGCCGCCGCGGAGCCCGTCGAGGTAGGCGGGCCAGCACGCTGCTTCCAGCTCCGCGAGGCGCTCGGCCGGCCAGAAGAGGTCGAAGACCGCGTCGGGCAGGTAGTTGCCCAGGTCCTCCCCGACGGCGCCGTCGCCGGCGAAGGCCCAGTCCAGCAGGACGACCTCGCCGCTGGGTCGCCGGATGACGTTGGAGACCCACGCATCGAGGTGGCAGAGGGCGCGGGGCAGGGCTTCCATCACGTCGAGCAGGTCCTCGCGATGGGTCAGCAGTCGCGCCCACCCGGCCCGCAGGTCCACCGGCCAGGTACCGGCGATGAGGGACTGGGTCCAGGCCGCGTCGTCCTCGACCAGGGCGACGTCGCCGGGGCGGCTGGTGGAGTAGGCCCGCAGGAATCCGCGTGAGGCCCAGGCCGGTGCGGGCCGCAAGGGACGGGCCTGCCAGCGGCCGAGACCGACGGCGGTGGCGATGTGGTCGGCGAGGGTGAAGTCGGCGCCGACGGTGCCGTGCACGTCCTCCAGCCAGAGGTGGGTGCCCTGCGCGTCGGGCTGGACCTCGGCGGCGGGTAGGTCCAGGCCGGTGCCGCTCAGGGAAGCTCGCAGTCGTGGGTCGGTGTAGACCTCGGCCTCGCGAGCCCAGTAGTTCCAGTCGCCGGGTGCGGTGGAGGCGGCCCAGTGCGCGGGTGCGGTGGGAACCGTCCCGGCCCGTCGGAGCTGCTTGTGGACCCGGGTGCTGCCGTCGGAGGCGCGGACGCGTTCGACGGTGCCGGTGGTGGCGTTGTCGGGGTTGAACCTCAGCGTCTCGTGCTGCGGGGAGGCCATGACGGCGATCCTGGCAGGAGGAGCGCAGCTGTCATCGATGCGTCGAGCGTCGGTGAGACGGTCAGGACTCGGTGTGGCCGAGGTCCAACCCGGGGAGGGTTCGGACCATCGGGTCGGTGGTCCCGTCGAACTCCAGGACGACGACCTCGTTGCGCCCGGCCCGCACGGCCGCGCCGGGAACGTAGAGCGTCCGCTGGGGGCCGCGGCGCCAGTACCGGCCCAGGCAGAACCCGTTGATCCACATGACGCCCTTGCCCCAGTTCGCGGTGTCCAGGAACAGGTCGACGGGTTCGGCGACGTCGAGGACCGCGCGGGCGAGGACCGGACCGGCGAGTTCGACGGGTTCGTCGCGGGTCAGCTCGCGGCCGGGGAGGGTTCCGTCGTCGATGCCCACCGAACGCCAGCCGAGGAGTTCCTCCCCGCCGAGTCGCACCGGGCCGACGAGACCCTTGGCCTCACCGAGGCGGGGGCCGTAGTTGACCCGGCCCATGTCCTCGACGACGACGTCCAGACGCGCCCCGGCCGGGTGGGCCGGGAGCACGACCGCGACCGAGTGCTGGTCGCGCTGCAGCACCCCGACCCGGACCCCGTCGAGCAGCACGACGGCGCGGTCGCGGATCTCCCCGACCGAGAACAGGGTGGGTGTCGCCGAACCCGGGGACAGCGTGCGGAAGACCGCGAGCGCCACCGGTGACCCGTCGGCGCGCTCCAGGTCGTCGAGGGGGTGCAGGCCCTCCACCCCGGGGGAGTCCAGCAGTTCCAGGAACGGGGTCGCCGCGGTGACCGGGGCCGTGAGCACGGGGCCGGGGACGCTGCCGGGCAGTTCCCCCGCGGGGAGGTCGACGTAGCGTCCGATCACCTCGCGCAGCGCGTGGAACTTCGCCGTCGGGGCCCCGGCCTCGTCGAGCGGGGCGTCGTAGTCGTAGCTGGTGATGGTCGGCTGGTAGACACCCTTGTCGTTGGCCCCCGAGCTGAACCCGAAGTTCGTCCCGCCGTGCAGCATGTAGATGTTCACCGAGGCCCCGTGGTCCAGCAGGACGTCGAGCTCGTGGGCGGACTCGGCCGGGGTCGTCGTGTGGTGGTGCGCACCCCAGTGGTCGAACCAGCCGACCCAGAACTCCGAGCACATCAGCGGGCCGTCGGGCTGGTGGCGGCGCAGGGTCTGCAGCCGGTCCGCGGCCCGACCGCCGAAGGAACCGGTCGTGTGCAGGTCCGGCAACGTTCCCGCGGTCAGCATCTCGTCGGTCGGCTGGTCCACCGTGGTGAGGGGGACGGTGATGCCGGCACCCCGGGTGATGTCGACGAGGCGGTGCAGGTAGCGCCGTCGGGCGGCGGCGTCCTCGGGACCGGTGCCGGTCTCGTAGGCCCCGTACTCGTTCTCGATCTGCACCAGCAGGACGGGTCCCCCGCGGTCGATCTGGCGCGGCACCACGATCTCGTAGACGCGTTCCAGATACTCCTGCACGGGTTCGAGGTACCCCGGGTCGTCGATCCGCAGCCGGGCGCCGGAACGGGTCAGCCAGACCGGCAGACCGCCGTTGTCCCACTCCGCGCAGATGTAGGCCCCGGGCCGGACGATCGCGTGCATCCCCTCCTCGGCGACGACGTCGAGGAAGGCGCCGAGGTCGAGACCCTCGTCGACGACGAACTCCCCGCGCCGCGGCGAGTGCCGGTTCCACGGCACGTAGGTCTCGACGGTGTTCAGCCCGAGGTGGCGGGCCGCCCGGATCCGGTCGCGCCAGCGTCCCGGATGGATGCGGAAGTAGTGCAGCGTGCCGGAGAGGATCCGGTGCGGACGCCCGTCGAGGAGGAAGTCCTCGGTGCCGATGCGGAAGTCTCGCCCGGACGGGTGCTGGGGCACGGTGCTGCTCCTGGGGGTCGTCGGAGGGATGTCGTCGGGGATGTCGGTGGTGGTGCTCAGCGCCGCGGCGGGCCGGTCGAGGCCCGCACCACCAGCTCGACCGGGACGAGGTGCGGGGCGGTCTCGACGGGGGCGAGCTGCGCGGCCTCCTCCGGCGGGAGCGCCCGGCGGCGCAGCTCCTCGGTCAGCAGCCCGACGCAGAGCACGCCGACCTGGTCGAAGTCCTGCCGGACGGTGGTGAGCGGCGGCCAGAAGAACTCCGCCTCGCCGACGTCGTCGAAGCCGACCACCGAGATGTCGTCGGGGACCCGGACCCCACCCTCGTGGAAGGCGCGCATCAGGCCCAGGGCCATCTGGTCGTTGGCGCAGAACACCGCCGTCACGTCCCCGCGGGGCCGCTCCATGATCGCCTGTCCGGCGCGGTACCCGGACAACGGGGTCCAGTCGCCGAGGAACTCCTGCGGGACGCTGCGGCCCCGGTGCCGCAGGCTCGCCCGCCAGGCCCGCGTGCGGTCCCAGGCCACGCGGCTGCCCGCCGGGCCGGCGAGGTGGTGGACGGTGCGGTGCCCGAGGTCGAGGAGGTGGTCGGTGGCCTGCCAGGCCCCGTCGACCTGGTCCATGCTGACCGCGGGGTAGCCCTGCGAGGCGACGCAGTCGGTGACGACCAGCGGCACGCTCGAGGGGACGGAGAACTCGGGGGTCTCCAGCACCTCGGCCTCGACCACCACCAGGGCGTCGACCTTGCGGGCGATGAGCCGGGAGATGCCCTGGTCGATGTCGTCCGTGGTCGCCGCGCGCAGGCCGTAGAGGGCCGTGGAGCACCCGGCCCGGGCGGCGGCGGCGGTCACGCTGGCGATCGTGTGCAGGTCCCCGAGCTGGGAGAGGGAGAACGTCAGGATGCCGATGGTCAGGCTCGGCGGGAGGTCGTCGACCACGGGGGCCGGCGCCACCTCGACCCGGTCACGACCGCTGCGGACGGCGGCCCTGACCCGCTGCGCGATCCCCATGGTCCTCATCACAGCACTGTCGGGGCCCGCCGGGTGGATCAGGGTGCGTCGACGTCGTCCGGCGCGCCGCCGGGGAGCCGGTGCCGGGCGTCCCCCGGGACGTGCGCAGGACCTTCGCGGGAGGTCCGCGGGAGGTCCGCCGGAGCGCGTCGCCACCGGGTCACCGATGCCCCACAGTGGAAGGGTGAGCACCATGACCGCCTCCTCGACCGCGCCCGGCGGGTACCGGGCCGCCCGCCCGCGGACCGCGGGGTACCTGCTGGCCGCGGTCGTGCAGGCCCTCGCGTTCGCCGTGCTGTTCGTGGTCTGCGTGCTGACCCGCCCCGGGCAGCTGGCCGAGGACGTCCTGCACGGCGAGGCCTACCGCCGGGCCGCCGAGGGCGGGGACTCCCCGCAGTGGCTCTCCTTCGCGACCACGCTCGTCGAGGGGTTGCAGCCCTGGCACTTCGTGATCGGTCTGGGGGTGCTGGCCGTCGTCGGCCTGCTGCGCCGCCGGCTGCGGCTGACCCTCGCCGCCCTGGCCACCGCCCTCGGGACGATGGGGCTGGCCGAGCTGCTCAAGCACGTGCTGCTGGAACGTCCGGACCTGGCCGGGACCGCGGGGGCGGCGGCCACCAACAGCCTGCCGAGCGGGCACACGTCGGCCGCGCTGGGGATCGGCCTCGGGCTGGTCCTGCTCGCCCCGGGCCGGTGGCGGGCCCCGGCGGCCGTCGTCGCGGCGGTCGCGGCCGGGTCGATGGGGGCGATGGTCGTCGAGCACGGGTGGCACCGGTTGTCCGACGTCCTGGCCTCGGCGCTGCTGGCCTCCTTCGTGGCCACGGTGACCGCGGTCCTGCCCGTCGGGTCGGGCCGTACCCGTCGGGTCGCGGCCCCGCCCGGGGCGGTGCTGCAGGCCGCGGTCCTCGTCCCGGCCCTCGCGGCCGGGGCGCTGCTGCTCGTCTACGCGCTGCCCACGGGCACCCTGCCCGTCTCGGCCCTCGACCTCTCGGCCGCCTCCGGGGGGCTGGTCGCGGCCGCGACGGTTCTCCTGGTGGCCCGGGCCCTCCCGCGCGAGGCGCGTCGGGACTGAGCAAGATGGGGGGCATGTCCCAGGACCCGATGCAGGCAGACCCCGAGGACCCCACCCCGCCGGACGCGCCCCGGGAGAGCGCCGACGGCGGCGACCCGCGCGTCGTCGTGGTGACGCCGCAGGGCATGGGCATCGCCGAACCCCCCGAGGACGGTGAGCCCGGCCCGGCCGACCTGGTCAGCCAGCCGGCCAAGGTGATGCGCATCGGGAGCATGATCAAGCAGCTCCTGGAGGAGGTGCGGTCCGCGCCGCTGGACGAGGCCGGGCGGGCCCGGTTGGCCGACATCCACTCCCGCTCGATCGACGAGCTCAAGGACGGTCTCGCCCCCGACCTCGTCGACGAGTTGCACCGCATCGCGTCGCCGTTCGCCGCCGGCCAGACCCCTTCGGAGAGCGAGCTGCGCATCGCCCAGGCCCAGCTGGTCGGCTGGCTCGAAGGCCTCTTCCACGGCATCCAGACCGCCCTGGTCGCGCAGCAGATGGCCGCCCAGGCGCAGCTGCAGGAGATGCGCCGGGCGCTGCCCGCGGGCGCCCCGCACCCGCCGGCCCGTGGGGACGGGCGCGACGGGATGCCCCGGGTGACCCCGCCGGGGACGGGCCAGTACCTCTGAGCCCGCGCTGGGCGTTCTGGCGGCGGGAGCCGGACCCCCTCGGCGAGGGGGTCTGGCAGCGCGCCGTGCACGGGGTCGACCGCGCCGTCCGCCGCTACGAGCAGGTCGTCGACGGGTGCCCGCCCGGCCCGTCGAAGGTGGCGCTGGAGGCGTTCCTGCCCCGCGTGGACCTCGTGGCCCGAGCCGCCACCGCCACCGGCCGCGCGGCCCAGGCGGAGACGCCCTCCGCGGACATGCGGATCCCGAACGGACCCGAGGGCCGGGCCCGCGACACCCACCGCCGCCTGACCCGGACCGCGACCGCGTGCGCGCAGGCGGCCGAGGCGGCGGCGATGATCCGCGTCGAGGTCGACCCCGGCGCCCCCACACCGGTCGACCCGGCCCGCGTCGCGGCCGTCGAGCGGGCGGTGCGCAAGGCCGAGGAGCTGGCCGGGCTCGTCCCGCCGCCCGCCTGAACCGGTGCGGGCCGGTCTCCGGTACCCCGTGTCGGAGGTCGGTGCCAGAGTGTGAGCTCCCACCGCCGGACGGGGCACCGCCCTCGCCGCTGAGCCACCAAGGAGATCGCCGTGCACATCGATTCGGCCCGTGAACTCAAGGCCCAGCTGCGGGCCGGAGCCCTCGACGAGATCCGGTCGCAGGGACTCCGGGGCGGCGCCGGTGCGCCCGCCGGGTCCTACGGCTCGGTGCCCGGCGGCGTCGCCAGCGTCGGGATCAGCGTGCTGGGCCGCGGGTCGGAAGGCCCGCGCTACGGCCTGGCCGTGCGGTACTCCGGGGCCCGCGGTGACGTCCTGGCCGAACGCGCCCGGGCCCTCACCAGCACCGCCGCGGGGGCCGAGCTGGACGTGCGCGACGTCGGCCGGATCCGAGCCCTGTCCTTCCCCACCGGGTCCACTCCGACCGGTGGGCCGGGTGGGGGCACGGGGACCGACACCCGCTGGGCCGCGACCACGCTGCAGCAGCGCACCCGCCCCCTGCACCCGGGCCTCTCGATCGCCCAGGAGGACGTCACCGCGGGGACGCTGGGCGCGTTCGTGCGGGTCGAGGGCTCCGACGGCGTCTACATCCTGTCCAACAACCACGTCATCGCCGACTCCGACCGCGCGAGCGTCGACGACCCGATCCTGCAGCCGGGGCCGGCCGACGGTGGCCAGGCCGCCGACCGGGTGGCCCGGTTGGCGCGCGCCATCCCCCTCGCCGCGGGCGACGGCAACACGGTCGACGCGGCGATCGCGCTGCTCGCCGACGGCGAGGAGTTCGACCCGACCTACCCCGTCGGCCGCATCACCGGCTTCACCGACCCCGAGGACGAGGTCGACGTCGAGAAGGTCGGGCGCACCACCGGGTGGACGACGGGTCGGATCTCCGCGATCGAGCTCGACGACGTGGCCGTGGAGTACCCGGTCGGGGTGGTGTCCTTCGACGGGCAGTTCGAGGTCACCGGGCACGACCGGGCGTTCTCGGCCGGTGGGGACTCGGGGTCGCTGGTCTACCTGCCCGGCTCGGGTCAGGCCGTCGGGCTGCTCTTCGCGGGCAGCGAGCGCGGCGGGGACAACGGCACCGGGCTGACGTTCTGCAACCCGATCGGCCTTGTGCTCAGCGCTCTCGGTGCGACACTCGTGGGGTGAGCGCTGAACCGGGGACGTCCAGCCGGGAGGACGCACGCGCCGCCAAGGCGCACGTCGCCCGCATGCTGGCGGGAGACGCACGGGTCAACGGGCTGGGGATCACCCGTTGGCAGAGCAGTTACGCGGTGAAGGTCAACGTCGTCGACGCCGACGACACCCCCGACCTGCCCGACACCGTGGACGGGGTCCCGGTCCGGATCGACGTGATCGGCCGGATCACCGCCCGCGCAAGCTGAGCAGCCGCTCCAGCACCTGGGCGACCCCGTCCTGGTCGCACGCCGGGGCCACCCCGGCCGCCGCCGCGCGCGCGTCCGCGTGCCCGTCGGCCATGCCGTAGGACAGCCCCGCCCAACGCAGCATCTCCAGGTCGTTCGGCATGTCCCCGAAGGCCACCACGTGCTCGGCCCCCAGCCCGCGCTCGGCCGCGACCTCGGCGAGCGTGGACGCCTTGGTGACCCCGCGGGCCATGATCTCGACGAGGCTGTCGGCGGCGTTGGAGTGGGTGATCGTGACCAGGTCCCCCAGCTCGGCGGAGGCGATGGCCACCATCTCGTCGCTCGGCACCGGCGGGGCCTTGGCCAGGATCTTCACCACCGGGAGGTCCTCGGCGAGCAGCTCCTCCATGTCCGCCACCCGCTGCTCCAGCCCGGTGTCGAACCGGGTCTCGTACTGCGGCTCGCGCCGGAACCCGACGACCGCCTCCAGACCGAACCCGATGCCCGGCAGCAGGGGGCGCAGCCGCCGGGTCACCTCGCGCACCACGTCCTCGGGGATGGTGTGCTGACGCACGACGGCGCGGGTGTCCAGGTCGTAGACGACGGCTCCGTTGGCGCAGACGACCTGTCCGCTCAACCCGGCCTCCTCGGCCAGCGGGGTCACCCAGCGCGGCGGGCGACCCGTCACGGGGATGACCGCCACACCCGCCTCGGCGCAGGCCCGGAACGCGGCCAGCGTGCGGGCCGACACCGGCCGGTCGCGGGGCAGGATCGTCCCGTCGAGGTCGGTGGCCACGAGCCGCCACCCGGGGGCGAACCCGGCCTCGTGCGCGACCGGGCGACCGGCGACCGGTCCGTCGTGGGAGTCCAGCAGCGGGCCGGCGGGGGTGCTCACCCCTTCATCCTGCCTCACGCGGGGGCGGCCCCCGCCGCGCCGAGGGAGTCCAGCACGTCGGCCACCCCGTCCTCGCCCACGGGGGCGCAGACCTCGTCGGCCGCGGCCCGGACGTCGGCCGAGGCGTTGCCCATCGCGACGCCCCGGGCGGCCCAGGCCAGCATCTCCAGGTCGTTGCGGCCGTCGCCGACCGCCACCGTGCCCGAGCGCGGGACCCCCAGACGCAGGCGGACGTCCTCGAGGGCGCTGGCCTTGGTGATGCCCTCGGGCATCAGGTCCAGCCACGCGCTCCAGCCGACCGCGTAGGTGAGGCCCTTCAGCCCGACCGTGTCCACCAGCCGCAGGAACTCCTCGGAGGTGTGCTCGGGGCTGCGGACCACGACCCGCATGACCTCCTGGGCGAACAACTCCTCGAACGGGACGATCTCGACCTCGCCGGCCAGCTCCCCGTCGGGGAACGGACCGCTGGCCAGCACCCCCCGCCCGGGCACCTCGACGGCGAACAGACCGGTCGGCAAGGTCTCGCGCAGCAGCCGGACCGTCACCGACGGGTCGAACGTGTGGTGCTCGACGATGCGGTGACCGTCCGGCGCACCGAGGTCGAGCTCGACGGTGAGCGCCCCGTTCGCGCAGACGACGAAACCCCGCTGCAACCCCAACCGCTGCACGACCGGCAGGGTCCCCGGCAGCGAGCGCCCGGTGGCGATGACGACGGCGGCCCCGTCCTTGGCCGTGCGACGCACGGCGTCGCGGACCCGGTCGGACAACCGGCCGTCGTGGTCCAGCACGGTCCCGTCGACGTCCAGCGCGACCAGCAGGGTCGGGACTTCTTCCACGGCAACCTCCGTCGACGAGCGGACGATCACCCTAAGCAGGCGGGGTGGACCCCTGCGAGACGAACGGGCGAACGACGGCCGTCCGGGTGGTGCCCTCCGTCCCCGCACCCGCCTCCGCGTAGCGCTGCAGGGTCGCCGCGAGCGTCCGCGACCAGGTCGCGTCAGTTTCGGTGGCGAGGTTGTGGCGGTGGATCCGGTCGCGCCGGGCGGGGTCCACGGCCAGCTCGCGCAGCAGCTGCACGGCGTGCTCGTCGTCGCGGGCGAGCAGGCCCTCCACGTCGTGCCGGACGAACTCGGTCACCCCGCTGGAGGCCATGGCGACCACGGGCAGCCCCGCGCACCGGGCCTCCAGGGCGGCCAGACCGAAGGACTCCAGGCGGGCCGGGGCGAGGTAGACGTCGGCCTGGGTCAGCAACGTCCGGACCCGGTCACGGTCGACCCGGCCGACGAGCTCGACGCGCCCGGCCAGTCCCGCCGCGCTCAGCCGGCGTCGGGTCGCCTCCAGCAGCGGCCCCGCCCCCACCAGGACGGCCCGCAGGTCGACGTCGGGCGGCAGCTGCCGGTGCAGGTCGGCCAGCATCCGCACCAGGGCCACCGGCCGCTTGCGGGCCGCGAAGCGCAGGGCGCTGACCACGGTGAAGGTCGAACCCGCCGCCTCCCGCCGGCTCCGTCCGCCGAGCTCGCCCCGCCAGGGCGCCGGGTCGATCCCGTTGTGCAGCAAGGGGACCGGAACCCCGAGGGTGCGTGACAGCGGGTCGGCGACGACCGTGCTGACGGCCGTCCAGCGCAACCCGGCCGCGGTGGCCGCGCGCAGGGCCACCGCCATCGGCAGCGTCGCCCCGTGCGGCAGCATCGAGTGCACCGTGACCAGCGCGGGGATGCCCTCGGCCCGGGCCGACGCCGCGGCCCGCCAGGCCAGCGGCGAGACGACCGAGGAGTGCGCGTGCACGACGTCGGCCCCGGCGAGGACGCGGGCCAGCCGGGATCCCAGGAAGGCGGACCCGCCGAGCCGGACGACGCGGCCCGCCCCGGGGACGACCTCGCGCAGGTCGACCGGGGTCCGGTCCCCCTCGGCGGGGGTGCGGGTGACGACGTCGACCGTGTGACCGAGGCCGGTGAGCCGTTCGGCCAGGTCGCGCACGTGCAGTTCGATGCCCCCGAGGACCGGCAGGTAGCTGTCGGAGACCAGGACGATCCTCACGCCGCACCCGCCTCCGCGCCGAGCCGTCCGCGGCGGCGGCGCCGCAGCGCCCACCACCCGGCGAGCGCCGCCCCGCCGACCGGGACCTCCAGCAGGACGACGAAGGCGCGGTAGAGCAGGACCCCGGCCACCGCCGCCCCCGGCGCGGCCCCGCCGGCCAGCAGGACCCCGGCCGCGCCCGCCTCGGCGAAGCCCGCCCCGGCCGGGGTGAGCGGCACCGAGCTGACCAGGCGGTCCACCACGAACGCCACCACCAGCACCGACAGCGTCGGGACGGCCGCGGTGAGGTGCAGGCAGGCGCCGAATAGGACCCCCTGCAGCAGGACGTAGCTGACCACCCCGGCGGTCAGCGGGCGCCACCGACCCCGGATCGTGCGCCGGACCTGACCCCGCAGGGCCAGGGCCTCCCGGCGGCAGCGCACGATGCGGCGCAGCCCGACGCGGCGGCGGCCGACCGCGGCGACCCGACGGGCCAGGACCGCCGACCCGCTGCGGGAGAACGCGACCGCGGCCAGGGTCGCGGCCACCGCGACCAGCGCGACGACGCCCGCGGTGGGGGCGAGCACGTGCGCGGGCAACCGTCCCAGCAGGGCGGTGGCGGCCAGCGCCGCGCCGCAGACCCCGAGCTTGCCGATGACGTCGAACACGTTGCTGGTGATGGTGAAGTCGGCGATGCGTCGGAACCCGAAACCCCAGCGGCGCAGCATCGAGGTGTTGAGCCAGACCCCGAACGCCCCGCCCGCGGGCAGGACGTTGGAGACGGCGCTCCCGGTGAGGTTGAGCAGCAGGGCCCGACGCTGGGACAGACCGGGCAGGGCGCCGGTGAGCGTCCAGCTGTAGGACCACAGGCCGATCCCCCAGAGCGCGGCCAGGGCCAGCAGGTGCCCGCCCGGGACGGCGTCGACCAGACCGAGCACGGCCTCCCAGGTGGTGCCCACCAGCCGCGGCAGCTGCCACAGGCAGACCCCGGCGAGCGCGAAGGACGCGAGCCCGAGGACGAACCGGCGCGGGAGGAGGAGGGGGCGACGTGGCAGATTGCCGACGTGCCCACCGCCGACGACCGCTTCGTCCTGGTCGCCTTCCACGCCCACCCCGACGACGAGGCCCTGCTCACCGGCGGGACGCTGGCCCGGGCCGCCGCGGAGGGTCACCGCGTCGTCCTGGTGACCGCGACCGACGGGGACGCGGGTCTGGCCGCCGACGAACCGGGCGCCGGGCTCGGCCGCCGCCGGGTCGAGGAGCTCATGGACTCCGCGGCCGCCCTCGGGGTGCACCGCGTGGTCCGGCTGGGTCACCTGGACAGCGGCTTCGCCGGTCCGGGTGCGGGGGGTGCGACCGGGACGGGTGCCGGGGAGGTGTTCAGCCGGCTCCCGGTCGAGCAGGTCGCGCACGAGCTGGCGGCGGTGCTGCGCGAGGAGGGTGCCGACGTGCTCACCGGCTACGACCCCGCCGGGGGGTACGGGCACGTCGACCACGTCCACGTCCACCGCGTCGCGCAGCGGGCCGCGGTGCTCGCCGGGACCCGGGTCCTGCTGGAGGCGACCGTGGACCGGACCCTGATCCGGCGCGGCGTCCGGCTGGCCCGGCTCGTGCCCGGTTTCGTCAGCGACGCGACCGCCCACGGGCTGGGCGCCGGCTTCAGCGACCGGGCGGACATCACCCACCGGGTCGACGTGCGGGAGCACCTGGGGGCGAAGCGCGCGGCCCTGCGGGCCCACACGAGTCAGACCGAGACCCGCTCGGCCCGCCGCGCCCTGCGCGGGGTGGGCCTGCTGGGCGCGCTGCCCCGACCGCTGGCCGACGTGGTCCTCGGCCGGGAGTGGTTCGTCGAGCGCGGACGGCGCGGTCCCGTCACCGGTGACGTGTTCGCCTCGCTGCGCCGGGTCTCCGACGGCTGAACCGAGGCCGGGGAGGCGCTCGTCGGCCGGCGGGTGATCCGTCACCGCCACACTGTGCCCGCTCGGGGCGCTCGTCGTCGCGTCACCGCCCCGCGCGTTCACCGGTTCGGCCCCGACCTCCATGCCGACACTGTGGCGCAAAGATCACCCCCGCGGGTCGCGAAGCGCCGAGCCGCCCCGGAACCGCCCGTCACGGACACAGTTCCGCCACAGCGCGGTCAGGAGGGGTGCTCGGCCACGGCCCAGGAGGCCAGCAGCCGCAGTCCGTCGGCCGACGGCGTACCCGCGGCGGCGGACAGCACGATCAGGGTCAGCGCAGGGTCGGCGGTGGGGACGAACGACTCGTAGTCCAGGCGCAGGTCGCCCACGACCGGGTGGTGGTAGTCCTTCGTGCCGGTGGAGTGCTGCCGCACGTCGTGGGCGGCCCAGCGGGTCCGGAACTCCTCGCTGCGCGTGGAGAGCTCACCCACCAGGTCGCTCAGCCCCCGGTCGTAGGGGTCGCGGCCGGCCTCCCCCCGCAGGACGGCCACGGTCTCGTCGGCCATCCGCTCCCACGCGGGCCAGAACGTGCGGGCGCGCGGGTCGAGGAAGGTGAACCGGGCCGTGTTGGGGGTCTGCCCGCTGCCGGGGTCGAACCCCGGCTCGAAGACGGGGGCGTAGAGGGCGCGGGCCAGGCGGTTGACCGCCAGCAGGTCCAGGCGGGCGTTGCGGACGTAGGCGGGCAGGTCGGCCAGACCGTCGACCAGGCGTTGCACGGGAGGGCGCACCCCGGCCGGGGCCGGGCGGCGGGTCCGCCGGGGGCCGGGACCGGCGGCGCGGGCGAGGTCGAACAGGTGCGCCCGTTCCGCGTCGTCCAGCCGCAGGGCGCGGGCGAGGGCGTGCAGGACGCTCTCGGACACCCCGGCGAGGTTCCCGCGCTCCAACCGCGCGTAGTACTCCACGCTGACGCCGGCCAGCTGGGCGACCTCACCGCGCCGCAACCCCGGGACCCGTCGCGGGCCCGTCGTGAACCCCGCCGGTCCCGCGTCGGCGGCCGAGAGCTTGGCCCGGCGGGTGGTGAGGAACGTCCTGACCTCGTCGCGGTTGTCCACGTCCGCGAGTCTAGGAATCCGCGGCCGCACGGCGGGGAGGGTCGGGGTGCCCTGGTGGTGCACCTCAGGGCCGTACACCTCGGGGCCGTGACTCCCGCGCCCGTGACGTCCCGGGCGAAGCTGGGGCGAGCGCCACCGGGGCGCCGACGGAGGAGGAGACGACGTGCGCAGCAGAACGCTCGGTACCCACGACGGAGGCCTGACGGTCTCGGCCCTCGGGCTGGGCTGCATGGGGATGAGTCAGAGTTTCGGCCCGAACCCCGGGGACCGGGACGCGATGATCGCGTTCCTGCGCGGCGCGGTCGAGCAGGGGGTCACCCTGTTCGACACCGCGGAGGTGTACGGCCCCTACGTGAACGAGGAACTCGTCGGGGAGGCCCTGGAGCCGCTGCGGGACCGCGTGGTCCTCGCGACGAAGTTCGGCTGGGACATCCGCGACGGGAAGATGGTCGGGACGGACAGCCGCCCGGAGCAGATCCGGCGCGTGGCCGACGCCTCGCTGCGACGGTTGCAGACCGACCGGATCGACCTCTTCTACCAGCACCGGGTCGACCCCGACGTCCCGATCGAGGAGGTCGCGGGGACGGTCGCGGAACTCGTGGCCGCGGGCAAGGTCGCCCACTTCGGGTTGTCCGAGGCGGGGGCGGCGACCATCCGCCGGGCCCACGCCGTGCACCCGGTGACGGCCCTGCAGAGCGAGTACTCGTTGTGGACCCGGCAGATCGAGACGGAGATCCTCCCCACCCTGGACGAGCTCGGGATCGGGCTGGTGCCGTTCAGCCCGCTCGGCAAGGGGTTCCTGACCGGGACCGTCGACGCGGCCACGGAGTTCACCGAGGGCGACATCCGGCGGCGGATCCCCCGGTTCACCGAGGAGAACCGGGTGGCGAACCAGGCGCTGGTGGACCTGCTGGCCGAGGTCGCGACGGGAGTCGATGCCACGCCGGCCCAGGTCGCGCTCGCGTGGTTGCTGGGCCGGCGGCCGGGACTCGTCCCGATCCCGGGGACCCGCCGGCTGACCCGGCTCGCCGAGAACCTGGCCGCCGCCGAGCTGGACCTCCCGGCCGGGGACCGGGAAAGTCTCGACGCCGCGGCCGAGCGGCTCGGCATCGCCGGGGAGCGGTACAGCGCGGAGATGCAGGCGATGACCGGTCTGTGATCCCGGTCGGTCCTCAGGAACCCGCTGAGGTCAGGACCGCCCACCCGCGCGGCCCGAGCGTCAGCGATCCGGCGATGACCTGCCCGGCGCCGCAGGCGATCTCGGCACCGTCGGCGGCCGGCAGGTCCACCGGTCCGTCGGCGAGGTTCAGGGCCGTGACCACCGCGCCGGAACCGGTGGCGGTCCGGAGCACGAGGGCGGTGTTCGTGACGTGCAGGACGTCGGAGCGGGCCCGGTGCAGCCAGGGGTGGCGGCGGCGCAGGGCGATCAACGCGCGGTGGGCGTGCAGCACCTCGCGGGCGGCGGGGTCGAGATCGTCGTCGGCGGGCGGGTGCGGCGCGAACTCCGGGCGGACGGCGTCGTCCCCGCCGAGGCGTTCTTCCTTGCGGGCCGTCATCGCGAACTCGTCACCGGCGTAGACGCAGGGAACCCCGGCCACGGTGAGGAGGACGGCGAGGGCGTGCGGGACGAACTCCGTCCCGACGGCGGAGGCGATGCGGGTGACGTCGTGGTTCCCGACGAAGGTGGTGGGGACGAAGGTGGCGAGCAGGTCGCGGTGGCGGCCCAGGGCGTGCTGCAGCTCGAAGAGGTTCCGGTCGGCGACAGCGTGCCAGATCCCCTGCCAGAGCTCGTACTGGGTCAGCGAGTCCAGGGTGGAGCGCCGGACCAGGTCGACCGCGTCACCGTGGATGACCTCGCCGGTGAACCACGCCTCGGGGTGGCGGCGGCGCACCGCGGGCAGGACCCGCGCCCAGAACTCGGGGGGCACGGCGTAGGCCGCGTCCAGGCGCCAGCCGTCCACCCCGCGGTCGAGCCAGTGCAGCATCACGGCGGTGACGAGTTCGGCGACCTCCTCGGCGTCGTGGTCCAGCGCGACGAGGGCGTCGTGGCCCTCGAAGACCGCGACCCGGGGTTCGTCCCCGGGGCCCCATCCCTCCCGGTCGAGGCGGAACAGCCCGGCGGTGCCGGCGGTGGGGCCGAGGTCGCGCACCTGGCGGAAGGCGGGGTGCTCGCGACCCACGTGGTTGAAGACCCCGTCGAGGACGATCCGCAGCCCCCGTTCCCGGCAGGCGGCGACGAGGCGGTCGAAGTCCGCCTCGTCGCCGAGCCGCGGGTCGATGCGGAAGTGGTCCACGGTGTCGTAGCCGTGGGTGGAGGAGGCGAACACCGGACCGAGCAGGATCCCGTTCAGCCCCAGCCGCACGACGTGGTCCAGCCACCCCTCGATCCGGTCGAGGCGGTGGACCACGTCGGTGGCCGGGGACGCGGGCCGGACGGGAGCACCCGTGAACCCCAGGGGGTAGACGTGCCACCACATGACGTGCTCGGTCCAGGTGCTCAACGAACGGGGTCCTCTCCGGCGGGCCCCGATCACGGGGGTCGACCCGGCGAGCCTGTCACCGCGCGGACCCGCCCGCCCCCCGATCACCCGGGGAACGCCTCCTCCGCGTCCCCGAGCCAGACCCGCATCTCCCCCGCTCCCCGGTTCGCCCAGGCGTAGTAGGGGACCAGCACCACCTCGGCCGGCACCCGCCGCGGCGGTTCGGTGCGGTAGAGACCGTCACCGGGGTGCTCGACCCGCTCCCCGCCCAGGCGCAGGCCCGTGACCTCGGGGAGCCCCGGGACGTCGACCCGTTCCACGGCGGCCCGGCGGGGGATCCGCAGGTCCACCAGCGAGGGTCCGTTGTCGACCTCCTCGGCGGCGTAGACGAACGGCCCGCAGGTGAGCGCCACGTGCTGGGCCTCGGTGGTGACCCGGGGGTCGGCCCAGACGCGCCGGACCTCCGGTTCGTGCTCGAGGACGAGTTCGTCCCCCACGGCCCAGTCCCGGGTCACCGACACGTACCCGTCGTCCCCCAGGAGCCGCCCCGGGTCGGTGTCGTGCCCGGCCACCCGCATGCGCAGCCCCCGGGCCCAGCCCGGGACCCGCAGCGACAGGGTGAGGCGCCCCCCCGGGGTGTCGAGCACGCGCAGCGACGTCCGTCCACCCCAGGGACCGTCGGTCTCCACCCGCACGGTCGCGGTGCCCCCGGTGACCGGGATCGTCACCTCGGCCCCCAGGGGCAGGTGCACCACCAGTTCGTCCTCGCCGTGCGCGAAGGCGTAGGAGGGCAGGGAGGTCAGCAGCCGCGCGATGTTCGGCGGGCAGCAGGCCACCTCGAACCACCGGTGCCGGCCGATCCCGCCCCGGCTCGCCAGGGGGTTGTCGTAGAAGAACTCCTCGCCGTCGGCCGACAGGCCGGAGAGGACCGCGTTGTAGAGCGTGCGTTCCAGCGCGTCGCCGTAGCGACGGTCGCGGTCGACGGTGAGCATGCGCTGCGCCCACATCACCAGACCGATCGCCGCGCACGTCTCGGCGTAGGCCGTCTCCGACGGGAGGTCGAAGTCGCGGGTGAAACCCTCGTTCGCCGCCGAGCTCCCGATCCCCCCGGTGACGTAGGTGCGCGTCGTCGCCAGGTGGTCCCAGAGGCGGCGGCAGGCCCGCAGCAGGGAGGCGTCCCCGGTGCCGGCGGCCAGGTCGGTCATCGCGGAGTAGAGGTACATGGCCCGGACCGCGTGCCCGACCGCCTCGTGCTGGTCCCGGACCGGGACGTGGGCCTGCAGGTACTCCCGGGTCCGCCCGGGGTGCTCCACCCCGGCGAAGTGCTCTGCGAACCAGCCCGGGGTCCCCCGCCGCCGGGCCTCCTCGTCGAAGAAGTACGGCTCACGACCCCGTTCGTCGACGAAGTACGCGGCGAGGCGCAGGTAGCGTTCCTCCCCCGTGGCCCGGGCCAGTTTCACCAGCGCGAGCTCGATCTCCTCGTGACCGTCGTACCCCCGGAGCTGCCCCGGCCCCGTCCCGAACGTCCGCTCCACCAGGTCGGCGTAGCGGCGGACCACGTCGAGCAGGGTGGTCCTGCCGGTCGCGGCGTGGTGGGCGACCCCGGCCTCGATGAGGTGCCCGGCGCAGTAGAGCTCGTGGGCGTCGCGCAGGTCGGTGAAGCGCCCGGCCGGGTCGACGGTCGTGTAGTAGGTGTTCAGGTACCCGTCGGGTCGTTGGGCCGCGGCCAGGACGGCCACGACCTCGTCGACCCGGGCCTCCAGCTCCGGGTCGGGGTGCGCGGCGAGGCTGTAGCTGGCCGCCTCGATCCACTTCGCGACGTCGCTGTCCCAGAACACGTGCGGAGCGGCGTCCCCCGGGGCCGGCGTGCCGGCCAGCGCCCGCAGGTGCCCGACCCGGTCGAACTGGTCCCGTTGCGCGGGAAGGGTGCGGCGGCGGACGGTCTCGATCCGCGGGGCCCAGAACGCGTCGTGCAGGACGGCGGACCCGGGGGCCAGCGGGCGGGACGTCACGGTGACGACGGAGGGGTCGGTCAAGGTGGTCACGGAAGGTTCCTTCGGTTCGGTCAGCTGGTCGGCGGTCACGGCCCTCACCCCTTGAGGGCACCGGACATGAAGCCGGCGACGTAGTGGCGTTGCAGGAGCAGGAACAGCAGCACGCACGGGAGGGCGAGCACGACCACCCCGGCCTCGGTCGCGCCGTAGTCGACGACGCCCATGACCTGGCTGCGGAGGTTCGCCACGGCCAGCGGCAGCGTCTGCTTGGTGGTGTCGCTGATGAGGACCAGCGGGGTGATGAAGTCGTTCCAGGCGGCGAGGAAGGCGAACAACCCCACCGTCACGAGCCCGGGTCGCACCGCGGGCAGCAGGACGCGGAGCAGGGCGGTCACCGAGTTGCACCCGTCGACCAGGGCCGACTCGAGGAGTTCGCGGGGTACGGCCTCGAAGGCGATGCGCATCATGAACGTGGCGAACGGCAGCTGGAACATCGTCATGACGAGGGCCACCCCGACCAGGCTGTTCTGGAGCCCGAGCTGGTTGAGGAGGACGTAGAGCGGGATGAGGAGTGTCGCGTAGGGGACCATGAGGATGGCCAGCACCGAGAGGAACAGCACGTTCTTGCCCGGGAACCGGTAGACCGCGAACGCGTAACCGCCCAGCGTCGAGACGACCAGGGTGAAGACCACGGTGAGCAGCGAGAGGTACGTGGAGTTCCACAGGTACCGCAGCAGACCGGCCTGGTACCCGGCCAGGGTCTCGTAGTTCCCGAACCCCCAGCCGACGGCCTGGGCCGTGCCGCCCTGCGGACTCACCGAGGCACCGCCCGCCCACAGCAGGGGGGCCACGAACAGCAGCGCGAGGGCGCCGGTCAGGACGTGCCGGGGCATGGAGGCGGAGGGTCGACGCCCCGACCGCGGGGCCGGAGGGGTGCTCCGCTCGACGAGCTCCATCGTGGCGTTCTGCGCCATGTCAGTTCTCCTTCCCGCGGAGACCGCGGAACTGCAGGACGTTGAGGACCACGAGGGCGCCCAGGACGATGATCGACAGGGCCGCGGCGCGTCCGAGGTCGTTCTGCCCCTGGAAGGCCGCGTTGTAGACCAGCTGGACGATCGTCACGGTGCTGTTGTCGGGTCCGCCCTTGGTGAGGATGTAGAACTGGTCGAAGGCCAGCAGGGACCCCGTCACGCACAGGATCGTGCACAGGGCCAACGAGGAACGCAGCAGCGGGACGGTGATCAGCCGGAAGATCTGCAGCGGTCTGGCCCCGTCCATCCGGGCGGCCTCGTAGACCTCGCCCGGGATCCCCTGCAGGCCGACCAGGAGCAGGAGCATGTAGAAACCCGCGAACCGCCAGACGACGAGCACGACGGTGGAGGCGAGGGCGGCGCCCGGGGTCCCCAGGAAGGAGATCGGACCCACGTCGATGCCCACGAGGGCCAGCAGGCCCGGGACGGGAGACGCCTGCGGGGAGTAGAGCGCGTAGAACAGCAGGGAGGCGGAGGCCAGCCCGAGCGCGCTGGGGAGCAGGAAAGCCGTGCGCAGCACCGAGTTCCAGCGGCCGGACTCCTGCACCAGCAGGGCCAGCCCGAGGGCCAGCGCCAGCAGGATCACCGTGGTGATCACCGTGTACAGCAGGGTGAACCGGACGGCCGGCCAGAACAACGTCTGCGACACCGCCGCGGTGAAGTTGTCCGGCAGGTTCAACCCCTGGTTGCCGTTGAAGAGGCCCCAGTCCGAGACGGACATCTGCAGGACGAGCAGGGTGGGGACCAGGAAGAAGACGACGACGAACACGGCGGTGGGTGCGGCGTAGAGCCAGCCCGCACCGGCCCTCGCCCGGGACCGGGACCGCGCGGTCCGGGCCACCGGTGCCGGTGGGGTGGAGGGGGTGGTGGTGACGGCCACGAGATCGACTCTCTTCGCTCGTTCGGGCGGAGGGGTGGCCCCGCTGCCGGGGCGGCCGGTCGGGGGGACGACGCGCCCGTCGCCGCGCCCCCGACCGTCCCGCGGAGTTCTCGCCGGTTCAGTCGGCGAGGGCCGCGGTGATGGCGTCGTTCTGCGCCTCGAGGTCGCCCGGGTTCTCGTTGTAGACCTGGTCGCGGATCAACGTGACCCAGGGACTCCCCGTCGCGTTGAACGCCGTCTGGAAGTTCCGCGAGAACGGCGTGCGACTGTCGGCGGCGCCGGCGACCTCGTTGATGACCTGCTGCCGGGGGTCGTCCTCCGTGAAGGAGTTCTCGGCCAGGTCGGTGCGCGAGGGGGTCGTCCCGTTGGCGGCCAGGACGTCGACCTGCGCGGCGTCGGACATCAGCCAGGAGAGGAAGTTCCAGGCCTGGTCCGACTTCGACGAGTCCTTCGAGATGCCGATCCCGTCCCCGCCGATGAACGTGGAACCCCCGCCGTCGACCCCCGGGATGGGCGCCACCCCGACGTCGACGGTCTTGGAGACCGTGGAGAGCAGGGTCGCCGGGTAGGGCATGACGCCGACCTTCCCCTCCTGGAAGGCACCCGTCCAGGTCGCGCCGGTCTCGTCGCGCGATCCCGGGGCGATGGCCCCGGCGGCCTGCAGGTCGTGCCAGGTGGAGTAGACCTCCTGGGCGGTCTCGCCGTCCAGGAGCGACTCGGTCCCGTCCTCGTTCATGACCTCCTCACCGTCGGCCCAGATCATCGGGAACCAGGTGAAGACGTTGCAGCCACCGCAGTTCCCGCCGAAGTAGGTGCCGTAGGTGTCGGGTTTCCCGAGTCCCTGCACCGCACGGGCCTGGCTCTCGAACTCGGCCAGGGTGGTCGGGCCCTTCTCCGGGTCGAGCCCCGCCTCGCGGTAGAGGTCCTTGTTCCACATCATCACGGAGAGGTCCAGGACGAAGGGGAGGACGTACTCCTTGTCCTCGTAGGTCCCCGCCTCGAGATGGCCCTTGTTGATGGTGTCCGCCGAGGGGAGGTCGTCGATGTTGGTGGTGATGTCCTTGAACAACCCCTGCGACGTCCAGTTCGGCGTGTAGACGATGTCGGCGGCGAACAGGTCGGGCAACCCCCCGCTGCCGGCGGCCGCGCCCACCTTGGTCACGTAGTCGTCGTTGGGGACGACCGTGAGCGTCACCTGGTTCTCGTGGGAGGCGTTGTAGGCCTCCACGAGCGCCTTGGCCTGCAGCTCCAGCGGTGCCCGGGTCCACAGGGTCAGTTCGGTGCCGTCGTCGGTGCCCTCGGGACCACTGATGTCGGCCGTCTGGCCCGACCCGCCGTTCCCGCCCCCGCAGGCGGACAGGCCCAGCACCAGGGTGGCGGCCGCCAGGGCGGCGAGACCTCCACGACGACGCCCGTACCGGTTGACTCTCATGCGCTCCTCCTCGAGCAGACCGCCCGGGGACGACGTCCGTCGTCGTCCCCGAAAGTGCGTTTCGAAACGGCAGAACTCACGCAGAGGGCCGTGAGCTGCATCGCCAGGCCTTCAAGCCGCGTTGCCCGCGAGATCCGGCGTGCAGTTTCGTAACCGGTTTCGACGCTAGACCCACGGTCTGCGGGTGTCAACCGTCCGAACGGTCACGATCCGGTCGACCCCGTCGGCGGGCTCTCCGTGCACGGATGCGGGACGGGCAGGAAGGAGGGGGTAGAAAGTGCAGGTGAGCGACGACGCGGGCCCGCCGGTGGCCCTGGACCGGCCGATGCGCGCCGTGACGCTCCGCGACGTCGCCCGGCTGGCCGAGGTCTCGACCGCCACCGCGTCGAAGGCGCTCAACGGACGACCGGACGTCAACGCCGCGACCCGCGCCCGGGTGCTGGCGGCCGCGTCCCGGTTGTCCTTCTCCCCCAACGCCGTCGCGCGCAGTCTCTCGGCGGGGCGGACGGGCACGGTCGGCCTGCTGACCTCCGACCTGGAGGGGCGTTTCTCGCTGCCCATCCTGATGGGGGCGGAGGACGCCTTCGGCGCCGAGCAGACCTCGGTCTTCCTCTGCGACGCGCGGGGCGACGCCATCCGCGAGCAGCACCACCTCCGGGCCCTGCTCTCCCGACAGGTCGACGGTCTGATCGTGGTGGGGGCCCGACCCGACTCCCGCCCGTCGTTGGGCGCCCGCCTGTCCGTCCCGGTCGTCTACGCCTACTCCCCCTCCGAGAACCCGGCCGACCTGTCCCTGGTGTGCGACAACGTCGGAGGCGGTCGGCTCGCGGTGGACCATCTGCGCACCGCGGGATGCACGCGCATCGCCCACATCACCGGGGAACCCGACTACAGCGCGGCCCAGGACCGCGCCCGGGGCGCGCAGGAGCGCCTGGCCGAGGAGAGCCTGGGCCTCGTCACCGGCCGGGTGTGGTTCGGCGCCTGGACCGAGGGGTGGGGACGCGGGGCGACCCGGCGGCTGCTGCAGGAGGGCGAGCCGGTCGACGCGATCTTCGCCGGGTCCGACCAGATCGCCCGGGGCGTGCTCGACGCGTTGCAGGAGGCGCAGCTTCGCGTGCCGGAGGACGTCGCCGTGATCGGGTTCGACAACTGGGAGGCCATCGCCCGGGAGTCGCGACCGGCACTGACCACGGTCGACATGCGTCTGGAGTCACTGGGGCGACGAGCCGCGCAGGCCCTCGCGGCGGCCATCGACGGGCGACCGGAGTCCGGGGTCGTGGTGAACGGGTGCCGCGTCGTCCAGCGCGGGTCGACCGCCCCGGTGGCCTGATCGCCCCGGCGTGCGGCACGCCCCGACCGGGACCATGATCCCGACATGAAGATCGCGCTGATCGTCCTCTGCTTCTTCCTGCCGCCGCTGGCCGTGTTCCTCAAGGACGGGCTGAGCGGGAAGGTGCTCATCGCCCTGCTGCTGCAGGTGCTCGGTCACGTCCCGGGCGTGATCTACGGGCTCCTGGTCGTCACCCGCGACTGACCGCGGGCGGCAGGATCCGCGCCTGCCGGTAGCGGTCTACCAGGTTCAGCAGCGCGCTCTCGGTGCTGACGTACCCGGTGAACCCGGCCAGCCGGCTGCGAGTCATGTCGGCCAGCACCTCGACCTCCCGACCCAGGTCGCTGTCGCTGTGCCACCACGAGGCGACCTTGCCCAGGTCGGGTTCGACGAGGCCGTGCTCGGCGACCAGCCGTTCCCACACCGGTTCCGCGCCACTCATCTGCTCGGCGAGCGGGGCGGGCTCGTCGTCGGGCCCGAGCGGGTCGACGCCGAGATGCCCGGCGAGTTGCGGCCACAACCGTCGCCAGCGGACGACGTCGCCGTTCACGACGTTGAACGCGGTGTCCGCCGCGGCGGGGGTCGTCGCCGCCCACAGCTGGTGGTCGGCCAGCTGGTCGGCGTCGGTGAGGTCGACCACGCCGTCCCACTGCGTCCGCGACCCCGGGAACCGGAACGGTCGCCCGGTGGCGCCGACGATCGCGGCGTAGGCCCCGAGCGTCGGGACCATGTTCATCGCGTTGCCGGTGGCGTACCCGATCACGGTGTGGGCGCGGTGCACCGACCAGGTGAACCCGAACCCCTCCGCGGCGGCGAAGAGTTCGTCCTCCTGGGCGTAGTAGAAGTTCTCGGCATCCAGGCGGGGGGCGTCCTCGAGGAACGGCGTGTCCGGGAGGTCGCCCTGGCCGTAGGCCTCGAACGGGCCGAGGTAGTGCTTGAGCCCCGTCACCAGCGCGGCGTGCCGCACCGACCGCTGCGGGCCGAGGACGGCGAGCAGGTCGCGGACCATGCCCCCGTTGACCCGGATGTTCTCGGCCTCGGTCTCCTGCCGGGACCAGGCGGTGATGAACACGTGGGTGGGGGCCAGCTCGCCCAGCCGCGCGGCCAGGTCGTCGCGGGAGAACAGGTCGGCGGCGACGTGCTCGACCCCCTCCACGGTCGGGGGGCGCCGCGACAACCCCGACGTCCGCCACCCCTCGTCGACGAGGCGTCGGGCCAGCGCCGACCCCGTGATGCCGGTGGCCCCGACCACCAGGGCGTGCGCCCCCGGCGGGGCCGGACGCGGCGGGACGGGGGCACGGTCGGGACGGGTCTCGGCGGTCATGCGCACCACAGTAGGCATGTGCGTCACTAGAGTGCACACCGTGGTGGACGAGCAGCCGGCAGCCGAGAACGACCCCCTGGCCGCGCGGCTGGCCGGGGCGCTGAAGGCCGCCCGCCTCGACCGGGGACTGGGCACGGCTGCCCTGGCCCGCGCGGCGGGGGTGTCGCGGGGGTCGGTCCTCAAGCTGGAGGCGGGTGCGACCCAACCGTCGGCCGCCCTGCTCGGCCGGGTCTGCGCCCCGCTCGGGCTGACCCTGTCGGAACTGTTCGCCCGGGTCGAGGAGACGCGCGCCGACGCCGGGCGGCTCGTGCGGGGGGTCGACGCCCCGGTCTGGACCGACCCGGCCACCGGGTACCGGCGGCGGACGCTCTCCCCGTCACCCGCCGGGCCCGTCCAGCTGACCGAGATCCGCCTCCCGGCGGGCGCGAGCGTCGGTTACCCCGCCCAGGCCTACGTCCGCCTGCACCAGCAGGTGTGGGTGCTCGAGGGGACCGTCGCGCTGACCGAGGGCTCGCGGACGACGACCCTCGGACCCGGCGACTGCCTCGAACTCGGCCCCGCCGCCGACTGCACGTTCGCCAACCCCGGGTCCACCGAGGCGCGGTACCTGGTCGTCACCGCAGCGCGCTGACCCGAGGGTTCAGATCGCGGCGACGGAGAGGTGTCCGGGTTCCGTGCGGCACGGGCGCGACCTCCAGCGACCTCAGCGGACGGGTTCGAGCACCTCGAGACCCAGGAACGGCTGCAGCGCAGCCGGGACGCGCACGGACCCGTCGGCCTGCTGGTGGTTCTCCAGGATCGCGACGAGCCACCGGGTGGTGGCCAGCGTGCCGTTCAGCGTGGCGACGGGACGGGTCCCGCCGTCGCCCTCGGGCACCCGCTCGCGGATCCCGAGGCGACGGGCCTGGAACGTCGTGCAGTTCGAGGTCGAGGTGAGTTCGCGGTAGCGACCCTGGGACGGGACCCACGCCTCGCAGTCGAACTTGCGGGCCGCGGAACTCCCGAGGTCGCCCGCGGCGGTGTCGATGACCCGGTAGGGCAGCTCGACGGCGGCGAGCATCTCCTCCTCCCAGGCCAGCAGGCGGGCGTGCTCCTCGGCGGCGTCCTCGACGCGGCAGAAGGAGAACATCTCCACCTTGTGGAACTGGTGCACCCGGATGATCCCCCGGGTGTCCTTGCCGTAGGAACCGGCCTCACGGCGGTAGCACGCCGACCAGCCCGCGTACCGCTTGGGCCCGGCGGACAGGTCGAGGATCTCGTCGGCGTGGTAGCCCGCGAGCGCCACCTCGCTCGTCCCGGTGAGGTAGAGGTCGTCGTCGGCGAGGTGGTAGATCTCGGCCGCGTGGGCGCCGAGGAAACCGGTGCCGGCCATGACCTCGGGCTTCACCAGCGTGGGGGTGATCATCGGGGTGAAACCGGCGGCGACGGCCTTGGCCACGGCCAGGTTCAGCAGGGCCAGTTCGAGCCGCGCCCCCACCCCGGTGAGGAAGTAGAACCGCGAGCCGGAGACCTTGGTGCCGCGTTCGACGTCGATCGCCCCGAGCAGTTCGCCGAGGTCGAGGTGGTCGCGCCAGGCGTCCAGGCCCGCGGGCAGCTCGGGAGCGGTGCCGACCTCGCGCAGGACCTCGTAGTCGTCCTCGCCGCCGGCGGGGATGCCGTCGACGACGACGTTGGGGATCCGGCGCAGCAGGCCGTCGAACTCCTCCCCCGCCGCCTCGGACTCCGCCTGAGCGGCCTTGACCTGCTCGGCGAGCTGCTTGACCCCGGCCAGCAGGGCCTGCTTCTCCTCGCCGCTCGCCTTCGCGACGTCCTTGCCGCGGGACTTCTGCTCGGCGCGCAGGCGCTCGAACTCGGCGATGGCCCCGCGGCGGCGGACATCGGCGTCGAGGACGGCGTCGACGAGGCTCTCGTCCTCGCCCCGGGCTCGCTGGCTGGCGCGGACCGTGTCGGGGTCGTCGCGCAGCTGTCGCAGGTCGATCACCCGTCCGACTCTATCCGCCACGCCCCCAGGGCTCGACGCGGAGCGTGCGGGCGGTCGCGGCGAGCAACCGGGCGGGGTCGGGACCGCGGGTCTGCGAGGTCGCCAGGGTCAGCAGCGCCGTCAGCCGGGGGGTCGGCAGCGTGACGGTGAACCGGGCCTGCTCCACCACCGCCGCCCCGGGCACGCTCACCCGTTCGACGTGCCCGTCGAGCACGGCCGGTCCACCGGGGAGGTCGAGGACCCGCACCCCGCAGGCGAGGTCGGGGCGCGTCGCGAACTCCGCCTCGGTGACGGCGGCGAGCGCCCGGACCTCGCGCTCGGGATCGGCGACCCCGTCGGTCACCGCGAGGGTCAGCACCTGGTGCCACGACGGCGTGACGTCGAGGGCCAGCAGGCACAACCGGGCCCCGGCGGCCACCGCCTCAGCGTCGAGGTGGCGGGTCAGGTCGGCGGCGGGCGACCCCTCGGGCAGCGAGGGTCCGAGCGGGAGCGGCGTGAACCCGGCGGGGATCTCCAAACGGGCCCGGCCGAGTCCGCGCAGGGCCTCCGAGGGCACTGGACCACCTCCGTCCCGGTCGGTCCCGGGACCGGGACGCTCCTGACCAGGGTCGGGCGTCGACGGGGCGGGCCGGAGCCCGCGCGCCCGCGTTCACCTGTGCGGACACCGGTTCTCACCCGGACGGTCGCGCAGGCGGGCGCGGGGGCCGGACCCCGGTAGCTTGCCGACATGACGGTGGCGGAGATCCTGGACACGACGGTCGCGTCCGGGGTGCTGCTCGCGCTGCTCGTCGTCACCGCGCTGCTCTGGTGGCGCGACCACCGGGCCCTGCGGCGGACCCGTGAGCGGGCCGAGCTGCTGACGCCGGTGATCCTGCCGAGCCCGCCCGAGGAGACAACCCCGCGGCCGCAGCGCGCCGCGATGATCGTGAACCCGGCCAAGTTCGCCGACCTCGACGACGCGGCGCAGCAGCGCCGGCGGGCCTACGTCGACGCCGTGTTCCGTTCGCACGGGTGGGCGGACCCGTTGTGGTTGTCCACGACCGTGGCCGACCCGGGCCCGGGGCAGGCCCGGGAGGCGTTGACCGCCGGGGTCGACGTGGTCGTGGCCTGCGGCGGCGACGGGACGGTGCGCGCGGTCGCCGAGGCCATGGCCGGTTCGGAGGTGCCCATGGCGCTGCTGCCGGCGGGGACGGGGAACCTGTTGGCCCGCAACCTCGACGTCCCGCACGCCGACCTGGCCAAGGCCCTCGACCTCATCTTCACCGCCCCCGACCGACGGATCGACGTCGGGCGGCTGCGGGTGAACCGCACCGGCAAGGACACCGAGGTCGAGAGTTTCGTGTTCCTGGTGATGGCCGGGATGGGCTTCGACGCGGCGATGGTCGCGGGGGCCCCGCCGCGGTTGAAGCAGCGGCTGGGGTACGGCGCCTACGTGGTCTCGGGCGCCCGGGCGCTGTGGGGTCCCCAGGCGCGCGTGCGGATGCGGATCGACGACGGGGAGCCGTTCTCGCTGCGGACCCGGGCGGTCGTCGTCGGCAACTGCGGCAAGCTCACCCGCAGCCTGGTGCTCATGCCGGCGGCGGAGATCGACGACGGGTTGCTGGACGCCGTGGCCATCTCCCCGCGCGGTGGGATCGGCTGGGGCGAGGTGGCCTGGGCCATCCTCACCCGCGACCGGCGCGGCCAGCGCCGGGTCCAGCACCTGCGCGGGGTCCGGATGTCGGTGGTCAGCGAGCAGGCCCAGGAGGTGCAGCTCGACGGGGACCCGATCGGGCCGGCCCGACGCCTCGACGTCGAGGTCGACGCCGGGGCGCTACTGGTCCGCGCCCCCGGCTGAGGCCCCCGCGGTCCCCGACGGCTCGAGCGGACGCCGCGGGGCCGGGGTGTCCGGGGCCGCCGAGGCGTTGCGGCGCACCGGGTCCACCGCCCGGATCGTGCGGTTCCGGCCGGCCGCCTTGGCCCGGTAGAGGGCGTCGTCGGCCCGGGCGAGGACGGCCAGCGGCTCCTCGTCGCCCTCGGAGCGGGCCACCCCGATCGAGCAGGTCTGTGCCTCGGGCATGGCCTCGTGCACGGCCCGCAGCCGGAGTTCGGCCTCGTCGAGGTCCAGCCCGGGCAGCAGGACGGTGAACTCCTCGCCACCCCAGCGCACGACGAACGTCCCGGGCAGCGCGGTCGCGAACGCGTCGGCCATCCCGCGCAGCAGGACGTCGCCCTGGTCGTGGCCGTGCCGGTCGTTGTAGGCCTTGAAGTGGTCGAGGTCGACGATCGCCACGACCACCCCGCACCCGTTCGCCCGGGCGGCCTGGAACTCGGGGCGGACCCGCGCGTCCCACGCGCGACGGTTGGGCATCCCGGTGAGCGGATCGGTCTCGGCAAGCTCTGCTACCACCCGGGCCTGGGCCCGCGACAGGCTGAGCAGGTCGGCGATCCGCACCAGGACCATGGCCAGCACCAGGGCCGAACCGATGCCCAGCAGGAGGTTGGCCGTGCCGTCGAGCCAGAAGGACCCGGCCACGTCGGCCAGCGGCAGGGGCAGCGCGGCGACGAGGAACATCGCGGCACGCGGTCGGGTGGTCGCGATCTGCCGGCGCGGCGGACGACCGAGCTCGCGGGCCGAGGGGTGCCGGGCCGCGAAGGCCGCGGCGGCGTAGGCCAGCACCCAGCCGAACTCGACCCAGGCCGGGGGGTTGACGTCCCACACGCTGCCGAGGACGAAGAAGGTGCCGTCGGCGGCGAGCATGAACGTGACGCTCAGCGCCATCCAGCGCAGGGCGCCCGGGGGTCGACGGTAGGCCCCGAACGCCCGTACCAGGAGGTAGACGCTGAGCAGGTCCAGCACCGGGTAGACCGCGAGGATCGCGCGGTCGACCGGGGTCCCGGTCAGTCCCTGCCCGGGCAGGATCACGTAGACGGCCAGCAGCACCCCGAGGGTGACCATGAGGATCGCCGCGTCGAGCACGATCTGCCGCCGCAGCACGGCGTCGGCGACCGGGACCAGCACCGGGATCGCGACCACCGCGCAGATCGCCCCCAGGGTGTAGGCGACGTCGGCCGCCGACGGGGTCCCGTCGATGCCGTGCAGGTCCAGCCACTGCTCGGTGCCGGCCCCGACCAGGAACAGCCAGCTGGCCGCGGTCAACGGCAGCCACCGGCGCCGCAGCGGCAGGCGGACGACGTGCGCGGTCAGCGCGAGGGTCGTCACGGTGACCAGCGCCAGGTAGAGGGCGACCTGGGTGCCCCCCGAGGTGAGGACGTGGGCGCCCGCGAGGAGGGCGAGCAGCACGGGCAGCCACGGGCGGGGTCGGGTCGGGACCGCGTCGGCCGGAGCCGGGGCGGCGTCCTCCGCCGCGACCGTCCGGTCCCGGCCCTGGCTCTTGGCGGCGTACAGGGCCTTGTCCGCCCGGGCGAGCAGCGTCCCCGCGTCCTCGTCCCCCGTCAGCGTGGCGACCCCGATCGAGCAGGTCTGGCGGGCGGGCATGCCGCGGTGCAACCCGGCCAGCCGCGCGACCGCGGTCCCGGCCGTCGTCCGGGGCAGCAGGATCGCGAACTCCTCGCCGCCCCACCGGGCCACGAGGACGCCCGGCAGCCGACGGCGGAAGAGGTCGGCGACCGACCGCAGCAGGTCGTCGCCCCCCTCGTGGCCGAAGCGGTCGTTGTAGGCCTTGAAGTGGTCGAGGTCGAGGAGGGCGACCGAGAGGTGGTCGCCGCTGCGTCGGGCGCCGTCCAGGGCGAGGTCGACCTCGGCGTCCCAGGCCCGGCGGTTGGGCAGGCCGGTGAGGGCGTCGGTGGCCGCGAGCCGGGTGAGGTGGGCGGCCTGACGCGTGACGACGGCGAGGAGCTCGCGGGTGCGCAGCAGCACGAGCGCGGCGACCGAGGCCGCCGCGATGCTAATGCCGACGTCGTGCTGGTCGTTGCCGACCAGCACGAGGGAGAGGTCGGCCACGGGACAGACGAACGCGGCGACCATGAGCAGCAGCGGGCGCTCCTCCCCGGGCACGGCGGCGGGCTCGCCGCGGCCCACCGAGCCCGTGGAGCAGGCGGCGACCAGCAGCAGCAGCCGGGCCGCGAAGGCCACGCCCTGGGTCAGCCAGAGCATCAACGGGGCGCAGCCGGCCAGGCCCGGGTCGCCGGGACCGACCCCGGCGATCCGGACGGTGTCGGCCAGGACGACCGCCAGGAGCACGGCCACCACCCAGCGACGGGTGGTGCCGACCTGCGGGGCCGCGGCGAGCGAGCGGGCCACCACCCAGAGGACGGCCACGTCCAGGGCCAGCCCGGCCACGACCGCCCAGCGGCACGGGTCGTCGGGCAGGTGGTCCAGGCGCGGCAGCAGCACGAGGACGGCGATCAACGAGGCGCCGGAGACGGTCGCGATGAGGGCGTCGAGCATCGGCCCCCGGCGGTTCGGACCGCCCGGTCGGCGCAGCAGCAGCAGGGCGCCCACGAGGGTGGACGCGCCGGCCGCGACCAGGGTCAGGTTCGTCCCCCAGCCGTGCGGGACGTGCGCGGGCATCGGGGCGACGTGGACGTGCGTACCCGGGTCGAGCAGCAGCGTCTGCGCGTCGGCCACCAGCACGAGGACCTGACCCAGCAGCAGCGGCCACCACCGCCGCCGGTCCGGTCGCCGACGCACCACCCCGACGAGGACGCCGAGGACGACCAGCGAGGGCAGGATCAGCAGGGCCGGGGCCTGAGGTCCCCAGCCGAAGCGGACGTCGCCGAGCAGGGCGAGCAGTCCCGTGAGCACCGCGCCACCCAGCACCGCGCGCCGGGAGCCGGTCATGCCGGGAGTCCCTGGGGCAGCGTCCGCACGGGGACGCGATCCGCACGGGAGGCCTGGGCGGGGAGCGCGTCGGACCCGGCGTCGGACCCGGCCCTGCCGGTGACCGGGGGCGCCGCGGGCACCTCGAGGGCGGCCATGGCCTCCCCGAGGGACAGGCAGAGCCCGCGCGCGGTCTCCCGCAGGGCAGGGGCCAGGATCTCCAGACCCGGCGACCAGCGGGCGGCCAGCACCCACGGCCGGCGGCCGGGGACGCCGACGGGCAGCAGCAGCAGCCCGGCGTCGCCCAGCCGGTCGGCGAGCTCGGCGCTGACGTGCGGGGAGGCGGACACGTCGGGGATCCACAGCGGTCGTCCGCTGCGCCGGACGGCGTCGAGGACCTCGCCGCCGACGTCGAGCAGGACCCGGTCGGTGGCGGGCGCGGTGCCCCAGCAGGCGAGCTTGTGCCAGCCGGAGCCGGGGTCGGTCCAGCGGTGGGGCGGGTCGGCCTCGGCGACCACGACCCCCTCGGCCCCGAGGAGGGTCGCGGAGAGGGCGGCGAGGCGGGCCGCGAGGTGCACGCGTGCGGTGCCGGTCTCCTCCCGCGCCGGGACGGGCGTACCCGCGTCGACGAGGGCGGCCTGCATGCGCCGCACGATCCGGGCGCTGTCGGCGCCCGCGAGGTGCTCGCTGAGGAGGTCGGCCAGCCCCGAGAGGATGAGCCGCCGACGGGCGTCGAGCCCGCCGGCCTCCGGGGAGTACACGCCGAGGACGGCGACCGCGCGGCCCTGGGGGTCGCGCACCGGGAAGCAGGCGGCGGCCCGGACCGGCCCCGCGGTACCGGGGGCGAGCACGTGGCGGGGGTCGGTGCTGAGGTCGGGGACGTCGAGGAGCTGGTTGGTCCCCACCACCCACGAGCAGATGGACCGCTCGCGCGAGCAGGTCGAGGCCTCGGTCCGGTGCGGGAAGGCGGCGAGCTCGCGCACGACGTCCGCCTCGACGCGGGCGACGACGGCGACCGGACGACCGCTGACCGCACCCGCGAGGGCGCACACCTGCTCCAGGAACACCCGGCTGTCGGAGAACACGTCCCCCATCCGCAGCCCAGCGGTGAGCCGCGCCGCCTCCTCCCGCGAGACCGGGCCGCTGAGGGCCGAGGCCGGGTGCACGGGGGTGCCGGCGAGGCCGGGGAACTGCTCGGCCGGGACGGGGCGGGCGTAGTGGAACCCCTGCAGGACGTCGACACCGAGCCGGACGACGAGGCGGGAGGTCCGTTCGTCCTCGACCCCCTCGGCCACGACCTCCATGGACATGCGGTGGGCCAGGTCGACGAGGGCGCGCACGATGGCCGCGTCGGCCGGGGTGTCGGCGGCGGCCGCGACGAAGGACCGGTCGATCTTCAGCTCGTCGACCTGCAGCTGGCGCAGCAGCGTCAGCGACGTGTACCCCGTGCCGAAGTCGTCGATGGAGACCTTGGTGCCGGCGGCCCGCAGCGCCCGGAGGACGTCGCGCGCCCGGTCGGGGTCCTCGACGAGGCTGCTCTCGGTGACCTCGAGGGTGAGCGTGGACGGGGGCAGGTCGTAGGCGAGGAGGAGGTCCTCGACGCTCTCGACCAGGTCGGACTCGGCCAGCATGGCGGCGGAGAGGTTGACCGACACGCCGATGGGCAGACCATCCTCGTGCCAGGCCGCGCACTGCGCGACCGCGGCGGCGAGGACCCACCGGGTCAGGGCGACGATCGTGGTGCTGCGCTCGGCCAGCGGGACGAAGGCGCCGGGTCCGAGCAGGCCGCGCTCGGGGTGCTGCCAGCGCACGAGGGCCTCGGCCCCGACGAGCCGACCGTGGTGGGCGTCCAGCAGGGGCTGGAAGAAGACCCGCAGCTCACCCCGTTCGATGGCCCCGGGGAGCTCCGCCTGCAGGGCCAGGGCGTCGCGGTCGGTGTCGGCGTCACCGCGCTCGGCCAGCGCGACCCGGCCGGTGCTGCCGGCCGCCGTGATGGTGGCGAGGTCGGCCGCGGCGAGCAGCGCGGCCAGGTCGTCACCGTGCTCACCGGCCCAGGCCACGCCGACGCTGGTCTCGGGGCGCACCAGCAGACCCCCGTCGCTGACGCTGATGGGGTCGACCAGGAGGAAGCGGACGGCCTCGCCGACGCCGGCGGCGATGTCGGTCGGGGAGACGGCCCCGGCGCAGGTGTCGGTGATGACGACGGCGAGGGCGTCGGAGTCGATGCGGGCGACGCGGGCCTGGGGGACCTCGGTGAGGCGTCGGGCCGCGATCACCAGCAGGGAGTCGGCGGCGTCGGTGCCGAGCGTGAGCCGCATCTGGCGCAGGTCGTCGAACTTGACGACCGCGACGACGGTGAGGGCCTCGTCGCCCCCGACGCCGAGCGGCGACCCCGAGGCCAGCAGGCCGGCCCGGTTGAGCACCTGGGTCAGGGGATCGTGCAGCTGCCGGTCACGACCGGCCTCGGCCCGCTGCAGCAGCGTGAACAGGATCGCGGCGACGACGAGCAGCGCCCCCGGCAGGGCCAGCCGGAGCGGGACCCCGTCGTGCTGGTGGTGCTCGTGGAAGCCGATCGAGGCCAGCAGCACCAGCGCCGCCGCGGCCAGGGCGAGCGGCCCGGGCAGGGTGCGCCAATGGACGGGGGTGCCCCCCGACCGTCGCGAGGCGCCGGGCCGGCGCTCGTCTGCACTCTGCACGGACAGTCCATCGGCCGGGAACGCCGCGACCTTCACCCCCGACCGATCACCGGCGCGACGATCACCCGGTTGGCCCGGACCTCCCCGGCGAGCCGTCCTTGACCGGGAGCCCCCGACGGCTTCCGCGGCTCAGACCGCCCCGCCGCCCCGGATCCGGTCCAGCCACTGCTGCGCGTCCACGAAGGCCTGCTCGGTCGGACCGGAGCCGAGGATGGTGTGCCCGGCGTCGGCCCGCGGGTAGCTGCCGACGAAGCGGACCCGTTCGCAGACCCGGTGCAGACCCATCAGGGCCTCCCCGACGCGGGCGTCGGCGACGTGACCGTCGCAGTCGATGGAGAAGCAGTAGCGGCCGAGCGCGTCCCCCGAGGGACGGGACTCGATGCGGGTGAGGTTGATCCCGCGGGTGACGAACTGCTCCAGCGCCTCGACCAGGGCCCCGGGCCGCTCCTCGCGCAGGAAGACGACGAGGGACGTCTTGTCCGCCCCCGTGGGCGGCGGGGTGGCGGCCGAACCGGGTCGGGCGAGCAGGACGAACCGGGTCTGGGCCCCGGCCCGGTCCTCGATCTGCTCGGCCAGTACGTCCAGACCGAAACGAGCGGCGGCGAAGGGGGCGCAGATCGCGCCCTCGAAACCGGCGGGCTCGCCCCCGGCCTGCTCCCCGGCCAGGGCCTGCGCCGAGGCCGCGGTCGACGTGGCCGGCACGTAGGCGACCCCGGGGAGGCTCGCGTGCAGCCAGCGCCGCACCTGGGCGTAGGCGTGGGAGTGGGTGCTGACCCGGGTCACGTCGGCGAGCCGTACGCCCGGTCGGGCGGCGAGCACGAACGTCACGGGGATGACCACCTCGGCCACCACCACCAGCGGGTCGCCGACGGCCAAGCCGTCGAGGGTGGCCGGGACGCCGCCCTCGACCGAGTTCTCGATCGGCACGCACCCGATGTCGACGGCCCCCGTCCGCACGGCGTCGATGGTCGCGTCGACGCTGCTCTGGGCCAGGGCGACGGCGTCCGGGACCACCGTTCGCAGGGCCGCCTCCGAGAAGGTCCCCTCCGGGCCGAAGTAGGCGTAGCTCAGGACGGTCGGGGCGGTGGTGGGGCTGGGCACAGCCGGAGGGTAACCGGGCGCGGCCCGTCCTCCGGCCGGGCCTTCGCTCAGCCCGCCCGGCGCAGCCGCCGGGTGCCGCCCGAGCGCAGCCCCTCGCGCTGGTCCTCGGTCAACCCGCCCCAGACGCCGTAGGCCTCCCGGTGCTGCAGCACGTGGCGGCGGCACTGCAGCAGCACCGGGCACTCGGCGCACACCGCGAGCGCCGCGGCGTCCCGGTGCTGCCGGGCCGCCCCGCGTTCGAGCTCGGGATGGAAGAAGAGGTCGGGGTCCACCTCGCGGCAGGCCCCCCGCAGCTGCCACTCCCAGTCGTCACTGGTCGGGCGTAGGGAAGTGGGCGGCTGGAGGAACGTCGGGCGAGTGGTCTCGGCGCTCATGGGTCCCCCTCACGAGGTGTCGCGGCACGGTCATGCTGCTCATGCCCGTGGGTGACCCAATCTAAACGCTAAGCGACGCTTTGGTCACTCTTCGTCATATTTCGGTGGTCGCCCGCCGTGTCGCGCACGCAGCGGTGCAACGCGAGCAGCGCGAGCATGGCCCACCAGAGGTCCCCGTTCTGCACGAAGCGGGCGAGGACGACCGGCGCCGAGCCCGCCAGCAGGTTGGCCCCCCACCACGGCCAGGCCACGACCAGCCCGGCGTAGAGGGCCACGGCGACCACGACGCGTCGGCGCACGCGGGCCGCGCCGAGGACCGCGGCGATCGCCAGCACCCCCCAGTGCAGGTGGTGCAACCAGGACACCGGGGACACGAGGATCGCCGCCAGCCCGCAGGCCGCCACCTCGCCGTAGCGCGACCCCCGCCGGTACATCGCCCGGGCCACGAGGAAGGCGGCCGTCCCGAAGACCGCGACCAACCCCAGCCAGAGGAGCTGGGTGGCCCCGTCGGAGAGGTAGAGGCGCAGCACGAACCCGCGCAACGACTGGTTGGAGCTGCCGGCGTTGGGACCCAGGCGGTCGGAGGAGAGCAGGGCCGAGGTCCAGTACTCCGCGCTCGCCTCCGGGGCGACCAGGAACGCCGCCACCGTCGCCCCGACCGCACCCGCCACGGCGTTGCGCAGCTCCCGCCACTGCCGGGTGACGACGAAGTGCACGAGGAACACGCCCGGGGTCAGCTTGATCGCGACCGCCAGACCGATCAGCAGCCCCCGCGGCCAGCGCAGCCACCACCGTCCGACGCGCACACCCTCCTGCCCGCGCACCACGTCCAGCAGGCAGAGCAGGACCAGGATCGCGTTCACCTGCCCGAACCGGATCCCCTCCCCGACCGGGGACACCCAGACGCAGGCGGCCGCCACCAGCCCCTGGACCAGTCCGCGCGGCACCCGCCCGGTCAGGTCGACCCGGTCCAGCAGCGGGCGGAAGGCCAGCCCGACGGTCACGTAGAGCAACGCGAGCTGGAACGCCGTCCACAGCCACCCGGCCACCAGGAAGGGGACGAAGGCCAGGGGGACGGCCAGCACGGCCGAGAAGGTGGGGTAGGTGAAGGGCAGCAGCTGCGGCGCCTCGGTGAGGACGTCGTAGACCGGTCGTCCGACGAGCAGGCTGATCCCGGCCTCGCGGTAGACCTCCAGGTCGACCTGCCACTGGTCGTCGGGGTAGGCGACGAGGTAACGGTGGACGATCGGCAGCGCGGCCACCACGAGCACGAGCACGCCGAGCAGGTGCCACGGGCGGGACAGGGCGGCCGGGGGCACGACGGGGCGGGGCGGGGCGGGGTCCACGGCCCGATCCTCCCGCACCCGGGCGCCGGGCCAGGAAGCTTCACCGAGGAGCACAGGACGTCCACGGGCCGCGCCGTAGCCTGGCGCGGTGTCCCGCCCGCTCGCGCGCACGGTGCTGCCGCCCCTGCTGCTCCTCGCCCTCCTGGCCTCGACCCTGCTCCTGGCGGCCACCCCGGCCCGGGCGGGGACGGCGCCCGCCGAGCGCGCGGGCTCCACGCTCGTGCTGGTCGGGTTCTCCGGGGTGCGCTGGGCCGACGTCGGCCCGCAGACCCCGACCCTGGAGTCGTTCGCCGAGGACGGGGCCATCGGCACCGTCGCCGTCCGCAGCGTCTACACCTCCGCCTGCCCGGGTGACGGCTGGCTGGCGCTCTCGGCCGGGCGGCGGGCCACCGACCTCGACGTGACCCCGACCGAGCACAACTCCGCGGCCTGCCCCGAACTCACCGACGCGGTGGACGGCCGCGTCCCGGCCATGGCCGAGTACCGCCGCATCGCCGACGCGGGCACGTTCTCGGCCGAGCCCGGTCTCCTCGGCGACGCCCTGCGCGGCACCTCGACCGTGGCCATCGGCCCGGGGGCGGCGATCGCCCTGGCGGGGCGCGACGGAGCCGTGGCCGCCGCCGAACCGCGCGCGGACTCCCCGGCCGGGCTGCAGGAGCAGGTGCGCCGGGCCCTGGCCTCGGGGGCCGTGGTCGTCGCGGTCGACGCCGGGGTCGTGCGCGACCCGGAGAACCTGCCCGGCCGGGAGGCCGACCCGGGCCGTTCGCGGGCCGCCCAGGTCGCCGACGTCGAGCAGCGGCTCGCCGCGGTGCGGGCCGCGATCGCCTCGGGCGCCGACCCGGACCGGACCACCCTGCTGGCGGTCTCGATCGCCGACGCGGGCTACACCCCGCACCTGCAGTTCGCCGGGGCCACGGGCCCCGCCCCGGGCGGTGGGCGCTACGACGGTCTGCTGGACTCCCGCTCCACCCGTCAGACCGGGATCGTGCAGACGACCGACCTGCCCCCGACCGTGCTCGCCCTGGCGCTGGGCAGCGACAACGGGATCGGCGGACTGGTCGGGGCGCCGGTGGGCAGCGTCGACGCCGACCTGGCTCCCGCCGACCGCGTCGAGAAGGTCCGCGACCTCGACCTCGCGGCCCAGGCCATCCAGCCGCTGGTCCCGCCGTTCGTCATCGCCTGGGTCCTCTCCCAGATCGTGCTGTACGTCGTCGCCACCGTGCTGCTCCGCCGACGGGCCGGGGGCGGCCCGCGGCGGCGGGTCCTCTCGGCGCTGCGCGTGCTGGCGATCGTCTACGGCGCCGTCCCGGCCGCGACCTTCCTCGCCAACCTGCTGCCCTGGTGGCGGGGGGGTGACGGCACCGGTTCGCACCTGCTGGCGATCACCGGCGCCGTCGGGCTGTTCGTGGCCGTGATCACCGCGGTCGCCCTCGGCGGTCCCTGGCGACGGCACCTGCTGGGCCCGACCGCCGCCGTCGGCGCGATCACCGCCGGGGTGCTGGCGGTCGACGTCGCGACCGGGTCCCGCCTGGTCACCAGCAGCCTGATCGGGTTGCAGCCGGTGGTCGCCGGTCGCTTCTACGGACTCGGCAACGCCCAGTTCGCCCTCTTCGCCGTCGGCGTGCTCCTGCTGACGGTGGCGGTGGCCGACCGCCTCGTCGCCCGGGGCCGCCGGCGCGAGGCGGCCGTGGTGGTGGCCGTCCTCGGGATCGTCGCGACGTACGTCGACGGCGTGGTGGGCGCCGACTTCGGCGGGGTGCCGGCCATCGTGCCCGCGTTCGGGCTGCTGGCCCTGCAGGTGGCCGGCGTCCGCCTCACCGTCCGGCGGGTCCTCACCCTCCTGGTGGGCACCGTGCTCGTCATCTCGGTGATCGCCGTCGCCGACTGGCTGCGCCCGGTCGACGACCAGACCCACCTCGGTCGCTTCGTCCAGACCCTCGTCGACGGGGGCGCCTGGCAGGTCGTGCAGCGCAAGGCCGAGCAGAACCTGCACATCCTCGTCGGCTCCTGGTACACCCTGGTCCTGCCCGTCGTGGCGGTGTTCATCGGCGTGGTGCTGATGCGTCCGCGGATCGTCGGAGTGGCTGCGCTGCAGCGGCTCTACGACCTCCACCCGACCATGCGCCAGGGCAGCGCGGCCCTGCTCGTGCTGATCGGGATCGGCTTCGCGGCGAACGACTCGGGCACGGTGATCCCCGCGGTCGGAGCCATGCTCGCAGTGCCGCTGATCATCGCCGCGTGTGCCCAGCTCCTGCGCGACCAACTACCCGCCGACGAGGCCCCGCTACCGAGCGCAACTACTCACGACCGGGCCGGGACGGGTCCCACCCAGGAGTAGGCTGGAGCGAGAATCGTTCCCATTCAGCCGCCCGTCCCCTGGAGCCCCGGCATGCCCTCCCCCGCCCGTCCGCAGCGTCTCGCCCTCGGCCTCGTCCTCACCGGGACGCTCACCCTGGCCGCGTGCGGCGGGTCCGACACCCCGGGGTCGACCACCGGCGACGAGGGGACCCCGGCGGGTGGGCTGAGCGTCGTCACCTCCACCGACGTCTACGGCTCGATCGCCGAGCAGGTGGCCGGCGACCTGCTCGGCCAGGGTGTCGAGGTCACCGCGATCATCGACGACCCGAACCTGGACCCGCACTCCTACGAGGCCACCGCCCGCGACCAGCTCGCGCTGAGCCGGGCCACCGTCGTCGTCGAGAACGGCGGCGGGTACGACCCCTTCATCGAGACGATGCTCGGGAGCAGCGACGCCCAGCCGGTCGTCGTCGACGCGGTCGAGCTCTCCGGCAAGGAACCCGCCGCCGACGCCTCGACCCCGTCCGCGACCACCGAGGAGCACGACCACGACCACGGGAGCGCGGACCACGAGGGCGAGGACCACGCGGACCACGGGGACGGGCACGCGGGCCACGACCACGTCGAGGGCCTGAACGAGCACGTCTTCTACGACCTCGCCACCGCGAGCAAGGTGGCCGAGGCCATCGCCACCGCGCTGGGCGAGAAGGACCCGTCGCAGGCCGCGACGTTCACCGCCAACGCCGCCGCCTTCGCCGACAAGATCGACGCCCTGCAGCAGCAGGCCACCGCCGCGCAGCAGACGGTCGGCGGCAAGGACGTCGTCGTCACCGAACCCGTCCCCGACTACCTGCTCGAGGCGATGGGCGTGAACGACGTGACCCCGCCGGAGTTCTCCGAGGGCGTCGAGGAGGGCACCGACGTGCCCGCGACCGTTCTCGCACAGACCCTCGACCTGGTCTCGGGCGGCACCGCCAAGGCCGTCGTGTACAACGAGCAGACCTCCGGGGCCCAGACCGACCAGGTGCAGCAGGCCGCCACCGCGGCCGGTGTGCCCGTGGTCCCGGTCACCGAGACCCTGCCCGCCGGCAAGACCTACGAGGAATGGATGCGGGACAACATCACCGCGATCACCGATGCCCTCGGCTGAGCACTCCCCGGGCCCGACCCCGGCGCTGCGGCTGCGCGGGGCCGAGCTCAGCTACGGCGAGCACCGGCTCTGGGCCGGTCTCGACCTCGACGTCGCCCCCGGCGAGTTCGTCGCCGTGCTGGGCGCCAACGGGGCCGGCAAGACCAGCCTGCTCAAGGTCCTGCTCGGGCGCCAGGCCCTGTCGCGCGGCACGGTCGAGGTCGGCGGCCGGCCCGGCGGACGGGCCGGCGTCGGCCGCTCCGTCGGGTACGTCCCCCAGCAGCGGGGCCTGGACCCGACCACCCCGCTGCGCGCCCGCGACTTCGTCCGCCTCGGGGTCGACGGGCACCGCTGGGGTCCGTGGCTGCCGAGCCGCGGCGCCCGCCGCCGGGTGGACGCCGCCCTCGCCGCCGTCGGGGCCGAGGACTACGCCGACGCGCCCATCGGTCTCCTCTCCGGCGGGGAGCAACAACGGTTGCGCGTGGCGCAGGCCGTCGTCGGCGACCCGGCCCTGCTGCTCTGCGACGAACCCCTGCTCTCCCTCGACCTGCACCACCAGGGCCAGGTGTCCGCCCTCGTCGACCGCTGCCGACGCGAGACCGGGGCCGCTGTCCTCTTCGTCACCCACGACGTCAACCCCGTGCTGCCCTACGTCGACCGGGTGCTCTACCTCGCCGGCGGACGCTTCGAGATCGGCCCGCCCGCGGAGGTGATGACGTCGGAGGTGCTGACCCGCCTCTACGGCTCGCCCGTCGAGGTCCTGCGCTCCGGGGACCGCCTGATCGTCGCCGGCGGGGCCGAACCCTCGCCCCACCCCCATCCCGAGCCCCGACCGGGAGGGACCCCGTGAGCATCACCGACGTCTGGTCGGCCTTGTTCGACTTCTCCGACTACGGCGCCCTGCTCGCCCTCGTCCAGAACTCCGTCTGGGCCGGGGCCCTGCTCGGTCTCGTCGGCGGACTCATCGGCGTGTTCGTCGTGGCCCGTGACCTCCCGTTCGCCGTCCACGGCATCAGCGAGCTCTCCTTCGCCGGGGCCGCCTTCGCCCTGCTGATCGGGGTCGACGTGGTCACCGGCTCCCTGGTCGGATCCGTGGTCGCCGCGACCCTCTTCGGCGTGCTCGGCGCCCGGGCCCGCGACCACAACTCCGCCATCGGCGTCCTCATGCCCTTCGGGCTCGGTCTCGGCGTGCTCTTCCTGGCCCTCTACCCCGGCCGGGCGGCCAACAAGTTCGGCCTGCTGACCGGGCAGATCGTCGCGATCGCCACGCCCCAGCTCACGGCGCTCGCGGTCATCTCGGCGATCGTGGTCGTCGCCCTGCTGGTGATGTGGCGACCGTTGCTCTTCGCCAGCCTCGACGCCGACGTCGCCGCGGCGCGCGGGGTCCCGGTCCGGGCGCTCGCCCCGATCTTCATGCTGGTGCTGGGGCTCGCCGTCGCCATGAGCGTCCAGATCGTCGGGGCGCTGCTCGTCCTCGCGCTGCTGGTGACCCCGGCCGCGGCCGCGGTCCGCGTCTCGGCCTCCCCCGTCGTCGTGCCGCTGCTGAGCACGCTGTTCGCGGTGACCGCCGTCGTCGGCGGGATCCTGCTCTCCCTCGGGGCGAGCGTGCCGATCAGCCCCTACGTCACGACGATCTCGTTCGTGATCTACCTGGTCTGCCGGCTGGTGGCGCGGCTGCGGCCGCCGGCGCGGCGGGTCCCCGGGCGGGCGCTGCGCCGCGAGCTGGGCGTCTGACCCGGGCCGCAGCGACGGGGACGCCGGGGCCGACTGGGCCGAGCGGGTGATCGTGAACCGCTGTCGGCGTGTCCGGGGTGGTCGCACGCTCAAGTTCTGCTGGGCCCGGTCGAGATCACGGTGAGGCGCCGCGGAGGCGCTGCCACCGAACCCGGGAACCACCGTGCCCCCTCGCCCGCCGACGCACCGCGCCGAACTCGCCGGAACCCCGGCGGGTGCCGTGCTGCGTCGACTCGCCCGGTGGCTGCCGCGACGACCAGCGGCGCTGGTCGTGGTGCTCTCGCTCGTGCTCGCCCCCCTCCTCACCGTGGGGACGGCCGTCCCGGCGCAGGCGGCCAGCACGCCGTTCGAGCAGAAGTTCTCCGCCAACGTCCGCGGGGACGTCGTCATCCGGGGCAACACGCTGATGACGTGCTCGACGACGGGGAACAGCGGAGGCACCTGCGTCGACGCCCGCCAGGGCAACGCCTCGGGCAGCCTGGACAACAACGAGTACACGTCGGAATGGGTCGACGTCGACGGCGACCCGGCGACCGTCAACTCCTCCAAGCTCACGCTCGACCTCCCGGCCCGCGGCCAGGTGCTCTACGCCGCCCTGGTCTGGGGGGCCCGTAGCACCGACCCCGCCATCGGGACCGCCCTGTTCGACACCCCCGCCACCCCCGGCTACCAGTTCGTCTCGTCGGCCGCGGCCGACCTGTCGAACGGTGACAGCAGCTCGTACCAGAGCTTCGTGGACGTGACCGACCTGGTGCGCGCCGGCGGGTCCGGCGTGTACACGCTGGCCGACGTCAAGGGGACCCTGGCCAGCGACCAGTACGCGGGCTGGGCCCTCGTCGTGGCGGTCGGCGACAGCAGCCGACCGGCCCGCAACCTGACCGTCTACCGCGGGTTCACCACCATCAACAACGGTCACCCCACCGAGAGCATCGCCATCGACGGGTTCGTCACCCCCAAACGGGGAGACCGGCGCACGACCCTGGGTTTCGTCGTGTACGAGGGGGACCGGGGCAAGACCGGGGACTCCCTCAAACTGAACGGCACGGCCGTCGGCGACGCGCGCAACCCCACCACCAACATCTTCAACGCGACGCTGACCGACCGCGGCACCGTCACCGGCGGGCGGACCCCGGCCTACGACAACCAGATGGGTTTCGACGCCGACCTCGTGAGCGCCGACAACATCCTGGGCAGCGGGGCCACGTCGGCCACCATCGACCTGACCACGGGTGGGGAGGCGTACTACCCCGGGGTCGTCACGTTCGCCACCGACCTCTACGAACCGCAGCTCGACGGCACCAAGTCGGTGTCGTCCAGCACCGCGGGCGGAGTCACCACGCTGAGCTACACCGTCCCCGTCGCGAACGTCGGTCTGGACGCCTCGGTGGACAGCCGGGTGGCCGACGCGATCCCGATCGGCACCACCTACGTCCCGGGGTCGCTGCGCATCGACGGCACCCCGGTCACCGACGCCCCGGGGGACGACACCGGGTACCTGGAGAACTCCCCGAACGGCGCGCGCGTCGTCGCCCACGTCGGCGCGGGGGCCACCGACCGGCGCGGGGGCCGGGTCGAGGTCGGCAACGGGTCCCCGCAGTTCGGGGTGTCCTTCCAGGTCACCGTGGACGCGGCCACCCCCGCCGGGGCCGACATCGAGAACCTGGCGACGTACGACTACCGCGGGGCCGACAGCGGCGAGGCGGCCGGGTCCCCGACGAACGTCGTCGCGGTGCAGAAGGCCGGGACCCCGGTGGGCGGCAGCAACCCGGTCACGAGAGCCGACCGGGCAAGCCTGCGCCCCACCCCTGCCCAACCGTCGGTGACGGTCCGGCTGCTGGACAACGACTCCCCGGGACTCACCCTCGACGGGGTGACCGATCCGGCCGGTGGTTCGGTGTCCGTCGACCCCGCCACCGGGACGATCGTCTACACGCCTCGTTCCGACTTCGACGGGGAGGACGGTTTCAGCTACGCAGTCCTCGACGCCGCCGGGAACCGTTCCGTCGAGACCGTCTACGTCCAGGTGCTCGACGACGCCCCCGACGCGAACCCCGACACCGCGAGCGGGTCCAAGAACTCCCCGATCCTCGTCCCCGTGCTGGGCAACGACTCCGACCCCAACGGCGACCCGTTGACCCTGCGTTCCGCGACCACCCCCGCCCACGGCACCACGACCCTGGTGGGGAACCAGGTCCGGTTCACCCCCGCCCCGGGGTGGACGGGCACGGACACGTTCGACTACGTCGTCGTCGACGCCCGCGGTACACCCGCGAGCGCCCGGGTGACCGTCACGGTCACGAACCGGGCACCGGTCGGGAACCCTGATTCCGTCCTGACCCAGACCGGTGCCGCCGTCTCGTTCCCCTCGGTGCTGGGCAACGACTCCGACCCCGACGGGGACTCCCCGCTGACCGCCGCCGTGGCGAACCAGCCGGGGGCGGGCACCGTGGTCCTGAACGCCGACGGCACCGGGACCTGGACCCCGCCGGCCGGGTTCTCCGGCACCGCCTCGTTCAGCTACCTGCTGAGCGACCCGACCGGCGCGGTCGGCCCGCCGGTCACGGTGGCCCTGGTCGCGAACGCGGCCCCCGTCACCGTCGACGACGCGGTGAGCACCCCCACGGACACCGCGGTCGACATCGACGTCCTGATCGACGACAGCGACCCCGAGAACGACCCGCTCAGCATCGCCACGGTGGGTCAGGGGGTGCACGGTTCGGTCATCGCCGGGTCGTCCGGCCACGTCATGTACACGCCGGCGGCGGGTTTCGCGGGAACCGACTCCTTCGTCGTCACCGTCACCGACGGCCGCGGCGGGACGGCGACCGAGACCGTCACCGTGACCGTGCTGAACGCCGGTCCCGTCGCCAACCCGGACACGGGTTCCGGTCAGGCCGGGGTCCCGCTCGACCTGCCGGTGCTCGGCAACGACACCGACCCGAACATCCCCGGCACGGCCCAGCAGCTGACCCTCGTCTCCGCCACGACCGCCTCTCCCGACGCCACGGTAACCGTGACCGGGAACTCGATCCGGGTCCTCACCGCCGCCACCTTCGCGGGGACGGTCTCGGGCGCCTACACGGTCACCGACGGGGCCGGGGGGAGCGCGTCCTCCACGTTCTCGGTGACGATCTCCGGGGCCCACCCCGTCGCCACCGACGACGGCAGGATCTCGACCCCTACGAACACGGGTGTTCTGATCGACGTCCTGGCCAACGACAGCGACGCCGACGGCGACGTGCTGGGCGTCGACCCGACCTCGCTCGGGGAACCCCGGTCCAACGGCGTCGACGTCGGAACCCTCTCGATGGAGTCCGGTCGGGTGCGCTTCGACCCCGCTCCCGGTTTCAGCGGCCCGGTCACCTTCACCTACGCCGCGACGGACGGCGCGAACGCCGACACGGCCGTCGTGACCCTCACCGTCGCCAACGCGATCCCGGTCGCCGCCCCCGACACCGCCTCGACCGCGACGAACACCGCGGTCGACGTGGCCGTGCTCGCCAACGACACCGACGCCAACACCACCGGGCTCGGGAACCAGACCCTGCACGTCGTCACCGCGAGCGCCGACCAGGGCGCGACCGTCGCCCGCAACCCCGACGACTCCTTGCGGGTGGTTCCGGCCACGGGTTTCCGCGGGACGCTGACCGTGTCCTACACCGTGTCCGACGGCGCCGGCGGGACCGCGACCTCGACGGTCACCGTGACGGTCACCAACGCCGCCCCCGTCGCCCGGCCGGACTCCGCCGCGACGCCGTCGGCGACGCCCGTGACGGTCACCGTGCTGGGCAACGACTCCGACGCCAATGCCGACCCGCTGACCCTGACCGCCGTCGACACCCCGGAGCAGGGGGCGCGACCGGCCGGGACCGCCACGATCGACGCCGGGCGGGTCCGGTTCGTGCCGGACACGGGCGTCGTCGGCGACGTCACGGTCACCTACACCGTCTCCGACGGATCGGACTCGGCGTCGTCGACCGTCACGGTGACGGTGGCCAACGCCGTCCCCGTCGCGAGCGACGACACCGCCGCGACGGCCACGAACACCCCGGTCGAGGTGGACGTGCTCGCCAACGACACCGACGCGAACGTCACCGCGAACCAGGGTGGCCAGCAGCTCACCGTGTCGACGACGAGCGCCGACCACGGGGCGAGCGCGACCGTGGTGTCCGGGCGGGTGCGGGTGACCCCGGCCCCCGGGTTCAAGGGCGCCCTGGCGGTGGCCTACTCGGTGAGCGACGGGGCCGGGGGGTCGGCGAACGCCCTGCTGCACGTGACGGTCGCCAACGCGGTCCCGGTCGCCACCCCCGACACCGTCGCGACACCGTCGGGGACCCCGGTCACGGTCGCCGTGCTGGACAACGACACCGACGCCAACGCCGACCCGCTGTCCGTCGTCTCGCTGGGCGCGCCGCTCCTCGGCACCACCCCGGCCGGGACCGCGGTCGTGGACGGGTCCGGGGTCCGGTTCACCCCGACCCCGGGAATCCTGGGCCCGGTCATCTTCGCGTACTCGGTCGGCGACGGGACGGCCACCACCGCGAGCACGGTCACGGTGCAGGTCGCCAACGCCGACCCGGTCACGCTCGCGCAGGCCGTGGCGACCCCCAGCGCGACACCGGTCACCGTCGACGTCCTCACGAGGACCACCGACGTCAACGTCACGGCCGGGTTCGGCGGGCAGGTCCTGACCGTGGTCTCGGCCTCGGCCCAGGGCGGGGCCGTCGTCACCGTCAACCCCGACGGCACGCTCACCGTGGGCCCGGCCGGCGGGGTCTCCGGGCTCGTCCTGGTCACCTACACCGTCTCCGACGGCGCGGGCGGGTCGGCGACCGGCACCGTCGAGGTGACGGTCGCGAACGCCGCCCCCGTCACCCGGGACGACGTGGCCGAGACCCCGACGAGCACGGCGCTGGACCTCGACCCGGTCGGCAACGACCGCGACGACAACGGGGACCGCCTGAGCGTCCTGGCCGTGCTCGCGCCGCGCGACGCCGACGGGGTGCTGCGCGGGACGACGAGCGTCGTCGACGGTCGGGTCCGGTTCGTCCCGCAGCCCGGGTTCGCGGGTCGCGTCACCTTCGCCTACACCGCCACCGACGGGCAGACCGAGGCGGTCGGGTCCGTCACGGTGTCGGTGCTCAACGCCGCGCCCGTGGTCCCCGACCAGCACGCCCGGACCGACTGGGCGACCCCGGTCACGGTCGACGTGCTGGCCGCGGCCGCCGACGCGAACGTCAACGTCCCCCCGGTCACCCGCCAGCGGCTGCGGCTCGCCGAGGGCCCCCGGGTCGTCGAGGGGTCCGCGACGGTCGCGACGGACCCCACCGGACGCCTCGTGGTCCGCCCAACGGGGGCCCAGGTGGGTGACGTGGTGGTCGTCTTCTCGGTCGTCGACGGGGCGGGCGGGGTCACGCCGGCCCGGCTGACGGTGTCGGTGGACCCGGTCGCGCCGAGGGCCGTGGCCGACGTCGTGCAGGCCCCGGCCGGCGGGGGCCCCACGACCGTCGCGGTGCTCGACAACGACCTGAACCCCGAGGGCGGCTCGCTGCAGATCGTCGCGGTCTCGGCCTCCCGGGCCGGAGCGCGCGTCACGGTCGTCGACGGCCGGGTGGTCTACGTGCCGCCGGCCGGGTTCAGCGGACCGGACAGCTTCACCTACACCGTCCGCAACGCCCACGGGCTGGAGAGCACGGTCACCGTCACGGTCATGGTGGCGGGCGCGGTCGTCCCCGTCACCCCGGACCGGCCGGGGGCCCGCGTCCCGGTCGCGGTCGCAGTCGCCGGCCCCGTTCGGGCGCGGGTGGCCGAGACCGTCTCGGCGCTGGCCCGCACGGGCTTCGACGGCGCCCGGGTGGTCACCGCGGGCATCACGCTCGCCGTGCTGGGCGGGGGACTGCTCCTGGTCGGATCCACCCGTCCCGGTCCCCGGCACGTGGCGCGGCACCGGGCCCACCGGGGACGGGTGGGGGCCGCCACCGGTCGGTGACGGCCCCCTCGCGGCGGATCCCCTCCGGTCCCGCCGCGGTCCCGGTGCAGGGGATACGCCCCCCGGGCGCGCCCCGTTCATCGCCCCGCTACGGTCCTGGCAGCGATGGGGCCGAGGTCGGGAGGTGGCGTGGACCCGCACGCGCCCGCGACGCCGGGCCTCGACGTCGACGCGGCCTTCCGCGCGGAGTCGGCGGCCCTCCTCGCCTACGCGGTGAACGCGCTCGGCGACCGCGCGGCCGGGGAGGACGCGCTGCAGGAGACGTTCGTCCGGGCCTGGACGGCCCGCGAGCGCTACTCCCCCGAACGGGCCTCCCCGCGGACCTGGTTGTTCGCCATCGCCCGCAACGTCGTCGTCGACGCGGTGCGGGCCCGTTCCCGCCGCCCCCGCCCGGTCGAGGACGTCGCCACCGCGGGCGCGGCCCCCCAGGAGACCGCCCCGACCGGTCCCGACACGCACGCCGCCAGCCTCGACCGGCTGCTCGTGGTCGAATCACTGGCGAAGCTCTCCCCCGAACATCGTGAGGTCCTCGTACGTATCCACCTCGGGGGTGCCTCCTACCAGGAGGTGTCGGAGATGACCGGGGTCCCGGTGGCGACGCTGCGGACCAGGACGTTCTACGCGTTGAAGGCGCTGCGGGCACTGCTGCAGGACGAGGCGGAGGGGGGTGGACCGCGTGGGTGAACCGGACGGCGCCGTCGACCGCCGCGCCGAACTGCTGGGGGCGGCGCTCGGGGGCGACCTGGACGAGCAGGAGCGCCGTGAGCTCGACGAGCTCCTGCGCACCGATCCCTCCGCGGCCGCCGACCTCGCCGAACTGGGGGCGGTCCTCGACCGGTTGCCTCCGCGCGGATCCGGGTGGATCGACACGACCCCGCCCGCGACGGTCCCCCCGGTGACGTTCCCGCCGCCCGCCCCGGCCCGGCGCCCTTCCCACCACCGAGGCCGGTGGCGGCTGGCGCTGGCCGCGGCCCTGCTGCTCGGCGCGGGGTTCGGCGGTGGCATCCTCACCGCCGCCCTGGGCGATCGTCCCGTCGAGGGACCGCCGGGGACCCTGGGCGCGGTCGAGACCCTCACCGTCTCCGGTGCGCCCGAGGGCGTCCGGGCGAGCACCGCGGTGGTCGCGCACACCTGGGGCACCGAGACGGTCCTGGACGTCTCGGGGTTGGCGGTCGGCGAGGTGTTCACCGTCGACGTCGTCGGTACCGACGGGCGCACGGAGACCGCCGGGTCGTTCCTCGGCAGCACGGTGCCGGTCGAGTGCCGGATGAACGCCGCGCTCCTGCGGGAGGACGTCACCGAGATCCAGATCCGCGACCTCGCGGGGGACGTCGTCTTCCGATCCGCCCTGCCCCCGGTCTCGGGCACCCGCGCCTGACGCCGGTCAGGGACGGGGTGACCGCCAGGCGTCGACGAGGGCCCGACGCCGCAGGGGATCCACGAGGACGTCGACGGCGTCCACCCACTGCTCGACGGCGCCGACGCCGCGCGGCAACGCCCGCAGCACGGGATCGACGACCCCGGCCCGCAGCAGGTCCACCGCCGCGTCAGGAACCCCGAGGTAGGGACGGGCGAAGAACGGTTCGACGGCCCGGGGCGCCACCGGCAGCCCCCGCCCCGCCTGCACCGCGTGCAGCACGCCCAGGGCCTCGGCCAGCCCGGCCTCGCGCTCGCGCCACGTCCCGCCCGTCAGCGCCCGCCGCAACCCCGGGGCCGCCGCCCCGGCCGCGGGCAGCCCCGCGAAGACCGACCCCGCCCACTTCGGGTAGGGCGACCACCGCTGCTCCAGGACGAACCCCAGGTGCACGGCGACCCGCGCGAGCCGCGCGGTGATGATCCGCGACCCGACCTCGTCACCGGAGTCCGCGGTGCGGCCGAGCAACGGCAACTCCTCGGCGAGCTGCGCCCACGCCGCCGCGACCACGACGAGTTCCACGTCGTCCGGGTATCTCGCGAGCCGTCGTCGCAGCAGCTCGAACGCGCCGGGCGTCTGGGACGGGCCGATGAAGACCGGCCCGGCCGTCACCTCGAGCACGGACTGCCCGGTCACCGACAGCCAGTCCAGGGAGTCCCACGGTTCCCCGGGGTCGAGCCCCAGCCGCGCGGAGGCGAATCCGCGCACCGTCGCGACCTCGACCCGGTGGTGCTCGCGAGGGTCTCCGGTCACGGGGAAGCGAATCGGGAACCCGTTCCACGTCCGCGGCAGCGCGGCCTGGAGGTGGGCGTCGATCTCCGCGACGCGATCCCCGCCTCCGTTCCCGGTGCCCGGGTTCCCGTCGTCCAGCAGCAGGCTGAGTCGTAGACCCCAGTCGTGGTCCCGGGAGGTCGCGTCGTCCAGACCGAGGACGTCGGACCCGGTCCCGAACCGCCCCGCCACCACCGGCAGACCCGGCCACCGTCGGGCGAGCAGCGGCCCCACCACCTGCTCCCAGAACCCCTGCGCCAGCGCGATCCCGCTCAGCTCCACCCCGCCGACGCTAACCCACCCCCGTGATCAAGGAATGATGGTTCCGCGAGGCCGGCGAATTCCTTGATCACGGGAGGGTGGGGTGCGTGCGGTGGGGCGCGAGGCGGGGGTGGCGCGGGGCGCGGTGGTGCTGACCCCGGCCGACGAACGGTGGCTGCGGATGATGACGGACTGGGGAAGCGGCCACATCGGGGTGAACCGCAATCAGATCACCCCGCTGGACCAGTGGTATCCCCGCATCGACGAGAAGGTCGCGCGGCAGAACCTGCCGTTCGCGCTGCCGGAGTTCCCGGCTCTGGACGGCGCCCGGCGTCGTCCCGGGCAGTGTGACCCTGGAGGACCACGTCCCGGGTGCCGCGGTGTTCCTGACGATCCGCCGGATCGCCCTGCGCGACATCCCTGACGACGCGGAGGACTGGGACCACTGGGAGCGCTGGGAGCGCTGGGAGCGCTGGGAGCGCTGGGAGCGCTGGGAGCGCTGGGACAAGGCGACCCTGTCGTTCCGCGACGGCAACCCGTTGTGGGTGCAGTTCCGCCGCGGCCGCGTCCATGCCCGCTGGGTCGTCGTGGGGGACGACCGACGGGCGCACGCCTTCGACGCGTCGTTCTCGCCGCCGACCCTCGACGCGGTCCTGACCCTGGCCAAGGCCCGACACGTACCTGGTGCCTAGAACGGGGGTTCGTCTCCTGGCCAGTGCGGCGGGGTGACCGCTGTCGTCCGCCGGCGGTGGGCCGCCCGGTGCTCGAACACGTACAGGGTCTTCTGGCGGTGATGCCGGCGGCAGGCGGCGTGCAGGTTCGACCGGACCGTCCGTCCGCCTTCCTCGAACGGGATCCGGTGGTCGAGGTCGCAGTCGATCGCGGTCACCAGGCAGCCCGGGGTGGTGCAGGTCCGGTCCCTGGTCTGGACGAATCTCCGCAACGCGTTGCCGGGACGGTAGGTCCGCGGTGAGACGTCGAGGACCTCACCCGACACCGGGTCGGTGAGGATGCGGCGCCAGTCCCCGTCCGCAGCCAACGCGCGGGCCAGGGCGCCGGGAACCGGACCGATCCCCGCCACCTCGGCGGGTTCGTCGTCCAACCCCAACAACGTCCTGGCCGCGATGGTCACGTGGACGGTGGTGCTGGAGGCGGGGCGGTGGGTCCGGACGCGCGTCACCGGGTTCACCTCACCCGGTTCGGCGGGCGTGGTGGGGTCGGAGAGGGCGGGGACGCCCTCGCGCATCGCGGTGGTGAGGACGTCGGTGAACACGTCGGCGCGGCGCTGCTGATGCGTCCGGTCATCGCGGGTCCCGGTGGCCGTGGCGTGGTCGGCGGCCGCGTCGGCGGCGGCGGTCAACCACCGGTCGAAGCGCACGGCGACGTCCTTGCCGACCAGGGCGGTGAGGTGGGCGGACAGGCCGGAGTCCTCACCGGTGTCGCACAGGTCGATGCTGACGTGGCGGTTCGCGTCCGCCACCCGCACCGCGACCGGGACGTGCTCGGGGGTGAGCCGGCGGATGACCTTCGTGCAGTGCCGGGTCAACTGCTGCGGGGTGGGATGCGCGGCGGCGATGCACTCCAGCGCGCTGCGGGTGAGTTCGGCTCGCGCCGCGGTGAGGGCGTCGCCGTCGAGGACGGGTTCCCCGAAGGCGCCCACCCGCACCCCCTCCGAACCCTCGACCGGGACGAGGGTGGCCTCGCGAGCGGCGAGACGGTCGTGGGCGCGGCGGATGACCGCGCGGTGGGTGGCGGTGATGGCTCCGGCCCGGTACGCGTCCTGCAGGACCGGGTCCTGGAGGGCGTCCTCCGCGTCGCCGACCTGCCCGACGGCTTGCAGGTGGGACAGGTGCCGAGCCTCGGCCAGGATCATCGCGGCCACCTCGGCGATGAGGTGGTCGAGGAGTTCGGGGGTGAGTTCCTCGCCGTCGCGGGTGCAGCCGAGGTCGCGGGCGCGGACCACGTCGGGGTGCTCGCGGCGGACCCAGTCGAGCAGGGCGATCACGGCGTCGATCGCCATCGCGTGACCGGTGGAACGGAGCCGTTCGGAGGCCTGCAGCAACTCGGTGAGGGCGTCACGGGGCGCCAAGTGATCCCCCACGTCCACCGGTTCCACGCACCCCGTACTCATGTCCGAATTCTACCCGGACAGAGGGCCGCGATCAAGCGCGGAGTACTCGTAACACGTTGTCTAGCATGGTCTTCAAGGCACCCTCGCCAGTCGACGATCTGCCGCCGCACACCGACCTGGGGCGGGAACACCTAACCTTGCGACATGAACCCCGCCCGTCTCGCCGCGACGTCCCTGGGCGCGGCCGCGCTGCTCGCGGCCGGGTCCGTGGCGCTGTCGGCGGCGCTCCTGCCCGAACGGGTACCGACGCACTTCGCCCTCGACGGCGCGGCCGACGACTGGAGTTCCCGGGTCGGGGCGGTGACCTTCATGGCCGTCCTGACCGTCGCCCTGGCCGCGCTGTTCGCCGGGCTCGCGGCCCTCGTCCCACGCATCCCCTGGGACCTCGTGAACCTCCCCGACAAGCAGCGCTGGACGGAACTCGGGAAGCAGGACGTCGTCCGGCGACGGTTGCGGACCGATCTCTGCTGGGTGGGGTCGGCCACCGTCCTGCTCGTCGCCGTCGGGAACCTGGCGGTGCTCGCGGCGGCCCGCTCCGGGAGCGGGCGGTTGCCGTGGTGGGCGGGCGCGGTCTTCGGCGTCTGGCTGCTCGGCCTGCTCGGGTACGCCCTGGTCGGGACGCGGCGACGTTACCGCGCTCCCGACCAGGGCCGTACCGACTAGCGCGGGGCCTTCACCGCCAGCACCGGGCAGTCCGCCTCCAGCAGGATGGTCTGCGCCTCGGACCCGAACAGCAGTTTCCCCGTCGGGCTGCGCCGGCGCAGCCCGATGACGATGGCCGAGGCCGACACCCGTTCCGCGGCGTCGAGGACGTGCTCGGCACCACCGCGGGGGTCGATCTCCTGGACGATCTCGAAACCGATCCCCGACTCCTCCAGGCGACGGCGCGCCTCGGCGAGCTGGTCGTCGTCGGCGTAGCGGGGGTCGGAGATGCGGTCGCCCTTCGAGGTGTTCAGGACGTACAACTCCTCACCCCGCCGGTCCGCCTCGTCGAGGGCGAACGTCAGGGCGGCCTCGCCCTGCGGGCTGGGGGTCCAGCCGACGACGATCGTCATGGGTGGTTCCTCTCGGTCGGGTCGGTCGGATCGGGGGTCGGGGTCTCCGCGCGTCCGGCCGCGACCGGGGCCGGGTCGGACTCGTGGACGTTGGCCAGCACGGCCTCGCCGAGGCGGCGTTCCCGGCGCTTGAGCCAGAAACTCACGGCCAGCAGCAGCAGGAGGCTGCCGTAGACCACCACGGTGAACGTCGAACCCACCAGGGTTCCCAGGTCGCCCTGGCTGATCTGCAGGGCCCGGCGCAGGTTCTCCTCGGCGAGCGGGCCCAGGATGAGTCCGATCACCAGGGGGGCGACGGGGTAGCCGTAGACGCGCATGGCCCAGCCGACGAGCCCCAGGACGAACAGCAGCACCAGGTCGGAGACGGCCGCTCCGACCGAGTAGCTGCCGAGGGCCGCGAAGGTGAGGATCCCGGCGTAGAGGTAGGGCCGGGGGATCTGCAGCAGTTTCACCCAGACCCGGGCCAGCGGGAGGTTCAGGACCAGCAGCAGCAGGTTCCCGACGTAGAGGCTGGCGATGAGGGCCCACACCAGGGGGGCCTCGTCGGTGAAGAGCGTCGGCCCGGGGTTGATCCCGTAGCTCTGGAAGGCGACCAGGATGACGGCGGCGGTGGCCGACGTCGGCAGACCCAGCGTCAGCAGCGGGACGAGCACGCCCGCGGCGGCCGCGTTGTTCGCCGCCTCCGGCCCGGCCACCCCCTCGATGGCCCCCTTGCCGAACTCGTCCTTGCGGCGGGAGACCTTCCGCTCGGCCCCGTAGGACAGGAACGTCGCGACGTCGGCCCCGCCCGCCGGGATGGTCCCGATCGGGAACCCGATGAGCGAACCGCGCAACCACGCCGGCCAGGAGCGCCGGAGGTCGCTGCGGGTGAACCACTTCCCCCCGATCGGGATGACGGGGATCGGGCCGCGGCGCATCCGGGCGGCGACCAGCAGCGCCTCCCCCACCGCGAACACCCCGACCGCCACGACGACGACGTCGATGCCGTCGGCCAGCGTGGAGAGCCCGAAGGTGAACCGCTGCTGACCGGTCAGCGTGTCGGTGCCGATCAGTCCGACGAACAACCCGACGGCCAGGGCGACGAGGCCGCGGGTGGGCGACCCGCCCAGGACGGCGGCCACGGTGATGAACGCGACGACCATCAGGGCGACGAAGTCCCGGGCCCCCAGGCCCACGGCCAGGTCGGCCAGGGTCGGGGCGAGCAGGCTCAGGCCGATGGTCCCGATGGTCCCGGCCACGAACGACCCGATCGCCGCCGTCGCGAGGGCCGCGGCCCCGCGGCCGGCGCGCGCCATCGCGTTGCCCTCCAGGGCGGTGATGATCGAGGCGGACTCCCCCGGGGTGTTGAGGAGGATGGAGGTGGTCGATCCCCCGTACATCCCGCCGTAGTAGATCCCGGCGAACATGATCAGTGCCGCCTCGGGTTCCAGGACGTAGGTCAGCGGCAGCAGCAGCGCCACGGTCATCGCCGGGCCGATGCCGGGCAGGACCCCGACCGCGGTCCCGACGATGACGCCCAGCAGCGCGAACAGCAGGTAGGCGGGGTTCACGGCGGTCGCGAACCCGTCCATGAGCAGGCCGAGGTCACCCAAAACCGATCACTCCCGACAACGGCCCGGCGGGCAGGTAGAGGTCGAGCACCTGCGTGAACAGGACGTGCACGACGACGGCGATGACGGCCCCGACGACGAACGGCCGCCAGACGGGGCGCGCCCCCAGCGCCCAGGCCGTCCCCCCGAACAGGACGGTGGCGGCGATGGGCCAGCCGAGCGGCTCGACCAGGACGATGAGCGCCAGGAAGGAACCGGCCAGTTTCGCGACGGTCCCCCAGTCGGTGCGGGCCGAGGCGTCGACGTCCTCGGAGTCCTCGACCTCACCCACCCGCCCCGTGAGGACGGCCAGGACGACGCCGAGACCGGTGGCGACCAGGAGGATCCCGACGGCCGTCGGGAACACCCGCGGCCCCACCGCGTTCTGCATCCCTCCGACGGCGATCTGGCTGGTCTCCACGAGCGTGAACACGCCCAGCCCGATCACCGCCAGCGGGAACACGAACTCCGAGGGCCGGAGTCGCCGCCGCGCGACGGGGATCTCCACCGCGCTCCCCACCGCACTCACGAGGTGAGCCCGATCTCCTTCAGGACACCCTGGACCCGCTGCTCCTCCTCGTCGAGGAACGTCGTGAACTCGGCGCCGGAGAGGTACTCGTCGGTCCACCCCTTGGTGGCCAGGGTGTCCTTCCACGCCTGCGAGGCGTGCATGTCGGCGACGAGCTTGGTGAGTCTCTCGGTGGCCTCGTCGCTGATCTCCGGCGGGGCCACGACCCCGCGCCAGTTCGTGAGGGTCACGTCGTAGCCGGACTCGACCAGGGTGGGGACGTCGGGCAGGTCGGCCACCCGCTCCTCCCCGGACACCGCCAGGGCGCGCAGGTCGCCGCTCTTGACCGATTCGGCGTACTCCCCGACCCCGGAGATCCCGGCCGAGACCTGGCTGCCCAGCAGCGCGGCCAGCGACTCACCGCCCCCGGAGAAGGGGACGTAGTTCAGGTTGGTGGCGGGGACGTCCGCGGCCTGGGCCAGCAGCCCGGCGAGCATGTGGTCGGTCCCGCCGGCCGAGCCACCGGCGATGGCGACGCCCTGCCCCTTGGCCTTCAGGTCGGCCACCAGATCGTCGATCGTCTGGTACGGCGAGGAAGCGGGGACGACGACGACCTCGTCCTCACCGGTGAGCCGGGCGATGGGCGTCACGTCGTCGAGCGTCGCCTGCGACTGGTTGGTCTCGATGGCCCCGACCATGACCAGCCCCATCACCATGAGGAAGTCCTCGCTGCGTTCGTTCTTGAGCTCGGCCAGTCCGACGGTGCCGCCGGCGCCGCCGACGTTGCTGACCTGCACGCTGCGGGCCAGCCCGTCGGCCTCGACGACGCGGGCGATCTCGCGAGCGCTGGAGTCCCAGCCCCCACCCGGGTCCGCGGGGGCCATCACCTCGAGGCGGTTGATGCCGTCACCCCCCGACGTCCCTGCGCCGGTGTCGGCGCAGGCGGCCGTCCCGGCGAGGGTCAGGGCGGCCAGGAGGGCCAGCGTGCGGCGGCGGGTGGAAGAGACGGTGGTGGAGCGGAACGGCGAGCCCTGGAACACGGGTCCTCCTCGTCGAGGGTGTGTGCGGTCGAGGCCGAACGTAGGAGCCGCCACGGGGGCCCGGACCGATCCGGTGCTAACGGTCTTTCTGGTCGTTGTGGTCACGGTTTCCGTGCCCGCGACGGCCCGACGGGCCGTGCGGACGGGGCACACTGGCGGCATGCACCGGTCGATGCCGCTGGGTTTGCAGCTGTTCCTGCTGCAGATCGGCATCGTCGTGCTCGTCGTGGGTCTGGCCGGTGCCCTGGCCGTCCACCTGCAGCAGCTGCAGATCCGCGACGCCTACACGGAACGGGTGCGCACGGTCGCCCTGTCCACGGCCAGGTTGCCGAGCGTGGTGGCGGCCTACGGCAGTCCTGACCCGGCCGCGACCCTGCAGCCCCTGGCCGAGCTGCTACGGCAGGCGTCGGGAACGACGTTCGTGGTGATGACCGACGAGAACGGCATCCGCTACTCCCACCCCGACCCGACCAAGATCGGACGACGCGTCTCGACCGATCCCTCCCCGACCCTGGCCGGGGAGGAGTTCGTCGGCATCGAGACCGGGACGCTCGGTCCCTCCTTGCGCGCGAAGGTTCCGGTCCGCGACGCCTCCGGGACGGTGATCGGCGCGGCGAGCGTGGGCATCCTCGAGAGCGAACTCGCCGACGACCTGCGCGAGGACGTGCCGTTGCTGGTCGCGTGGATGGGGGGTGCCGCGCTGATCGGTTCGGCGGCCTCGTTCCTGCTGGTGCGCCTGGTGCGGCGGCGCATCCACGGGTTGGAACCGCAGGAGATCGGGCGGTTGCTGGAGACCCGGGACGCGATGCTGCACGGGATCCGCGAAGGGGTTCTCGCCGTCGACCGGGACGGGATCCTCGTCCTCGCCAACGACGAGGCCGTGCGCCTGCTCGACCTGGGGACCGACCCCACGGGACGGGCGGCCGTCGACGCGCTCGACGAGCACGTCGTGGAACTCGTCACCGGGTCCCGCGACGTCGTCGACGAACCGGTCCTCGCCGGGGAACGGCTGCTCGTCGTGAACCGCACGTCGGCCGTCGTGGCCGGCCGCGAGGTGGCGCACCTGCTGACGTTGCGCGACCGCACGGAACTGGCCGGGGCGATCCGCGAGCTCGACTCCCAGCGCAGCCTGACCACGGCCCTGCGGGCGCAGGCGCACGAGTTCTCCAACCACCTGCACGTCGTCCAGGGTCTGCTGGAACTCGGCCGGGTGCAGGAGGCCACCGGGTTCATCGACCGGATCGGGGGTGGCGGTGACCTGCTGCCCGGGCAGGGCGCCTCCGCGGTGCGCGACCCGGCGACCGCGGCCCTCCTGCTGGCCAAGGCCGCCGCCGCCCGGGAGCGCGGGAGCCGGGTCCAGGTGCACCCGTCCAGCTCGCTGGAACCGGGGGCCGGGGACGACGACCTGCTGACCGTGCTCGGGAACCTGGTGGACAACGCGGTCTTCGCGTCCGGGCCCGGGGGGACGGTCGTCGTGACGGTGCGCGGTGGTCCCGACGGGACGGTCCGCGTGGTCGTGGACGACGACGGGCCCGGGATCCCGGAATCGTTGCGGGCCGACGTCTTCCGCGCCGGGGTGACCACCCGTCGCCCGGGCGGGACCACGGACGCCGACCGGCACGGGCACGGGATCGGTCTGGCCCTGGTCGCCCGCATCGCCTCGCGCCGACGGGGGCGTGCGGTCGCGGGGGCCTCGCCGGGTGGCGGGGCACGCATCGAGGTCGACCTGCCGGCGGCCGGACGCAGCGGTGCCCGTGACGAGGAGACGGTGACGACGTGAGAGCCGGCGGTGAGGGACCCCTGCGGGTCCTGGTGGTCGACGACGACGTGGCCGTCGCCGGGGTGCACCGGGGGTTCGTGGAGGCGGTCGACGGTTTCGCGGTGTGCGGGACGGTGCACCGCGGACGGGAGGTGCTCCCCGCCGTCCGGGCGACCCGACCCGATCTCGTGCTGCTCGACATCCACCTCCCCGACGAGTCGGGCATCGAGGTGCTGCGCCGACTGCGGGCGGCGGCGACCGACGTCGACGTCATCGCCATCACGGCCGCCCGCGACGTCGAGACGGTGCGGGAGGCGATGGCGGGCGGCGTCCTGCACTACCTGGTCAAGCCGTTCTCGCTCACCACGTTCGCCGAACGCCTCCGCTCCTACGCGGCCCACCGCGCGGACCTGGGGCAGTTGTCCCGCGCGGGCGAGGACCGGTTGGGCCAGGCCGACGTCGACCGGTTGCTCCGGTCCCGGCAGCAACCCGCCCGGGAACCGGTGCTGCCCAAGGGGTTGTCGACCCGCACCCTGGAGCTGGTGGCGGGTGCGTTGCGGGAGGCGGGTTCCGATGACGTCTCGGCCGCCGAGCTGGCCGAGCGGTGCGGGATCGCCCGGGTCAGCGCCCGCCGCTACCTCGAGCACCTGGAGAGCGTGGGGCGGGCGACCGTGCACCCCCGCTACGGGCGGGCGGGGCGTCCCGAGAACGGCTACCGCTGGGCCCCCTGACCGACCGCCTCAGACCAGCGGTTTGGCGAACCACAGGTCGGCGTCGGCGTTCTCGTTGTAGGGCTCGACCTCGACGTAGCCGACGCGGGCGTACAGCGTGACGGCCGCGGCGAGTTCCCGACGGGTGTCGAGGCAGAGGCGCGTGGCTCCCTGCGCCCGGGCCCACTCCTCGGCCACCTCGAGCAGCCGGGTGCCCAGCCGCAGCCCCCGGGCGGCGGGCGAGACCCAGAGGCGTTTCACCTCGGCGTCACCACCGGCCAGCAGGCGCACGCCGACGCAGCCGAGATCCTCCCCCGCGCGGGAGGCCACCACGAAGGTGCCCCGGGGGGCGACGAGGTCGTGCTCGTCCCCGGCGGGGGGTTCCCCGCCGGGGAGGCCACAGGCCGCAGTGACCTCGGCCCAGTAGACGCGACGCAGGAGCACCCCGGACTCCGTGCCGGGGTGCTCTGTCCGGAAGGTGATCTCGGCGCTGCTCACCCCCGGATCGTCGCACTCACCAGCTGCTCTTGGTCACCCCGGGCAGTTCTCCCGCGTGCGCCATCTCGCGCAGCCGGACGCGCGACAACCCGAAGTCGCGCAGGAACCCTCGCGGGCGACCGTCGACCACGTCGCGGTTGCGCACCCGGGTGGGGCTCGCGTCGCGCGGGAGTTTCTGCAGGGCGAGCTGCGCGGCGGCCCGCTCCGCGGGGTCGAGGTGCGGGTTCACCGCCGCCCGCTTGAGCTCGGCCCGACGCGCGGCGTGCCGCGCGACGACGACCTTGCGCTGCTCGTTGCGCGCGATCTTGGAGGTCTTGGCCATCAGCGTTCCTCACGGAAGTCGACGTGCCTGCGCAGCACGGGGTCGTACTTGCGGATGACCATCCGGTCGGGGTCGTTGCGGCGGTTCTTGCGGGTCACGTAGGTGTACCCGCTCCCCCCGGTCGACCGCAGCTTGATGATCGGACGGACGTCGGTGGTCCTCGCCATCAGACCTTCTCCCCCCGGGCCCGGATCTCGGCCACGACGCTCTCGATGCCGCGGCGGTCGATCGTCTTGATCCCCCGCGCGGAGACGGTGAGCGTGACGACCCGTCCCAGCGAGGGGACGAGGTACTTCTTGCGCTGGACGTTCGGGTCCCAGCGCCGGCTGGTGCGGCGGTGGGAGTGCGACACGGACTTGCCGAAACTCGGTTCGGCCCCGGTCACCTGGCAACGAGCGGACACCGCTCCTCCTTGGCGTCGACGGCGGACGACGTGCCACACTACAGCAGACGATAACCATTCGCGTTAACGAGGAGATCGCATGCGCCCCGACATCCACCCCGAGTACGACCTGGTCGTCTTCCGCGACAAGTCCGCCGGCGTCGCCTTCCTGAGCCGCTCCACCCTGAGCAGCCGGCGTGACCTGCCGACCGTCGAGTGGGAGGACGGCCGCACCTACCCGGTCCAGGACGTCGACGTGTCCTCGGCCTCGCACCCGTTCTGGACCGGCAAGGCCCGGGTCCTGGACTCCGAGGGGCGCGTCGAGAAGTTCCGTCGCCGCTACTCCCGCTGACGGCTCCACCCGGGCGACGCGGTCACCGACGCGCCAGCTCGACCAACCGGTCGAGCAGGCGCCGGCCGTCGAGGCGCAACCCGTCGTGGTGGTACTCGTTCGTCACGAACGTCCGCGTCCCCCGGATCCGACGGGCCGTCTCGACCGACAGGTCGTAGGGCACGTACAGGTCGTCGACGTAGACGGCGGCCGCCACCGGGACCTCGTTGGCCGCCAGGGCCTCGACGTCGTAGAGGGGGCCGAGGTCGCGGTGGGCCAGCAGCTCCGCGGCCTCGGCCAGCGGCGTGAGCGCCGGGTCCTCCTCGAACTGCCAGGGGTAGACGTGCTCGGCGGTGAACCGGAACTCCCCCGTCGAGTCGAGGGCGAACTCCGGGAACTCGGCCCGGACCCGTTCGGCCGACCAGGCCGAGGGTCCGGTCGTCGGGCCCAGCACGTAGATCGACTCGTGCAGCACGTCGTACAGCGGATGCCGGGCTCCCGACAGCTCCGCCCCCACGTCCTGCAGGAAGCCCGACCGCAACCGCCTCTCCCCGCCGACGGTCGTGAACGGGTCCTCCAGCAGGTGGTGCAGGCCGTCGAACCGGGACGTGGTCCCGAGCAGGGTGCCCAGACGACGGAACCGGCGCGGGGACAACCGCTCCCCCGTCGGCAACCGCTCGTCCTCACCGGCGAGGTGCTCGGCGATCCGGGCGGCCAGGGCGGCGTCGTCGGGGTAGCGGGCGTAGAACTCCGCGTGCCGGCGCGCGGTCTGGGCGTACGTGCGGCGGTAGACCTCGTCCGGCCCGTTGGTCAGCCCGGGCAACCCGGCGGTGATGAACACCTCCCGCAGCGATCCCGGCGAACGGGAGAGGTAGGTGACCGCGCAGAACCCGCCGTAGCTCTGCCCGAGCAGGCTCCACCGGTCGATCCCCAGGGCCTCGCGCAGCGCCTCGGCGTCGGCGACGATCGCGTCGGCCCGGAACCGGCTCAGCCGGTCGGCCTGCTCCACCGGGGTCAGTCCGGCGAGGCTCTGCGCGTCCTGCGGGCTGGACAGCCCGGTGCCGCGCTGGTCGAGCAGGACCACCCGGTAGTCCTCCAGGGCCCGGTCCAGCCAGCCCGAGATGGTGTCGGGTCGGGGGGACGGGTTCCCGGGACCGCCCTGCAGGAACAACAACCGCGGGCGGTCCTCGCCGCCGTCCCGGACGACCTCGCGCGCGAAGACGGTGATCTCGCCCTGCGTCGGGTCGCCGCGGTCCACCGGGACGGTCAACCGGTGGGCGTGGGCGGTGTGCCCGTCGAGGCGGGTGGTCGTGGTGTCCAGGGTGTCCGGGGTGCTCACCCGGAGATGTCTACCCGAGGAAGGTGAGGGCCAGCAGGGTGACGTTCAGGCCGACGACCAGGGCGACCGCGACGAACGCCAGCACCCGCACCACCGGGCCGTTGGCGTACTCGCCCATCAGCTCCCGGTTCCCGGTGAACCGGACCAGCGGCACGATCGCGAAGGGGATGCCGAAACTCAGCACGACCTGGCTGAGCACGAGGGCCTGGGTGGGGTCGACGCCGGCCGCGAGCACGACGAGGGCCGGGACCAGCGTGAGCACCCGGCGCAGCAGCAGGGGCACCCGGATCCGGAGCAGCCCGCCCATGACCACCGACCCGGCGTAGGCGCCCACCGAGGTGGAGGCGAGCCCCGAGGCGAGCAGGCCGATGGCGAACAGCAACCCGCCCCCGGCGCCGATCGCGGCCACGACCGCGGCGTGCGCCCCCTCCAGGGTGTCCGTGCCCTCCACCCCGCGCAGCGCACTCGCGGCCAGCAGCAGCATCGCGATGTTCACGCACCCGGCGACGAGCAGGGCGCCCACCACGTCGAACTTCGTGGCCCGCAGCACGCGCGGCCGGTCGACGACGGCCACGCGGCCCACGTGGTCCCGGGTCATGGCCGAGTGCAGGTAGATGGCGTGCGGCATCACGGTGGCCCCGAGCATCGAGGCGGCCAGCAGGACGGTGGGCGTCCCCTCGAACCCGGGGATCAGGCCCGCGACGGCCTCGGCCGGGTCCGGCGGGGCGAGGAACAACCCGGAGACGAATCCCAGCACGATGACCAGCAGCAGGCCGATGATGACGAGCTCGAAGACCCGGACGCTGCGCCAGCCGTGCAGCATGAGCAGGACGGTCGAGACGATCCCGACGATGATCCCGCCGGCGACGAGCGGGATCCCGAACAGCAGGTTCAGCGCCACCGCCCCGCCGATGACCTCGGCGACGTCGGTCGCGACGGCGACGAGCTCGGCCTGGACCCAGTACGCCCGACGCCCCCCGTCCGGCAGCGTGTCCCGGACCGCCTCGGGCAAGGTCTTGCCGCTGACGACCGCGAGCTTGGCCGAGAGGTACTGCACGAGCACCGCCATGGCGTTGGCCAGGACGAGCACCCAGAGCAGCAGGTAGCCGTACCCCGCGCCCGCGGTGAGGTTCGCGGCGACGTTGCCGGGGTCGACGTAGGCGATCGCGGCGATGAAGGCGGGCCCCAGCAGGCGCAGCATCCCGCTGCGCGTGGTCGGCCGGAGCCCGCCCAGGATCGTCACGATCCGAGACTGCCACAGAAGTTCGGTGATCCGAACTTCAGTGTTCGACCTCACTCATCCGGTCAGGCGGGAGCCTTCCCGGCGGCCTCGGCCAGGCTCGGCAGGAACCGGTCGAGCACCCACGGCAGGCTGAGCACGGTGGGCGAGGTGGCGGAGATCTCGGCCTCGTCGGTCAGCCAGGCGACCGAACCCGCCTTGACCGCCGGGACGGCGCCGTAGACCGGGTCGGCCTGCAGCTGCTCCAGCGTCAACGTGCCGTAGCCGACGATGACCTGGGCGTCCATGTCCCCGGACCGCTCCTTGGCGAGCTCCGTGTAGAACTGGTCGGTCGTGCCCGCCAGCTCCTCGACGATGGGGGCGTTCACCAGGCCCATGTCGGAGAGCAGGTCGACGCGGGAGTCGCCCGGGAGGTAGACCGAGAGGCTCGCCTCGGTGGCGTAGAGGTAGGCGAAGGTCTTGCCGGCGATGGCCGGGTCGGCCGCGGCCTTCTCCTTGTAGCTGGCCTCGGTGTCCGTCACGAGCTTCTCGGCGGCCGCCTTCTGGCCCAGCGCCTCGCCGATGAGCGTGGTCTGCGTCTGCCACGGCGTCTTCCAGGCCCCGTCGGGGTAGGCGACGGTGGGCGCGATCTGCGTCAGGCGGTCGAAGTCGTCCTGCGTGATGCCGGAGTACACGGCCAGGATGAGGTCGGGCGTCGCGGCGGCGATGGCCTCGAAGGGCACCTGGCCGCCGTCGGGGTTCGGCAGCAGCGTGGTCACGGAGGCGTCGTAGTAGCCCTCCCACCACGCGAGGGTCCCGTCCTCCTCGGCACCGTAGGTGTTGGTGGGCACGGCGACGGGCGCGGTGCCGAGCTTCCAGCACACGTCGCCCGAACCCCAGCCCCAGGTCACGACGCGCTTCGGCTGCGCCGGGATCTCGGCCTTGCCGAGCGCGTGGGTGATGGTGACCGGGAACGCCCCGGCCTCGGCGGTGGCGGTGGCGGTGGGCGTCGCGCCGGTCTCCGTGGCGGAGTCCCCGCAGGCGGCGAGCGAGGCCAGGCCGGCGGTGCCGGCCAGTCCGGCGAGCACGGAACGACGGCGGGGCAGGGACGACGGCATCGGGGGTTCCTCCGGGGGGACGGCCTGGCGAACAGGTTTGGTGAGCCCAACCTTGGTTTGGGCAGGCACACCTCATCACACGACGCCGGAAAGATCGAGTCCACCCGCGATCCGACCCGCTCCCCCGGCCCCGGCGAGGCTCCTTCCCATCCGTTCGTCCGCGCGTCCGGGACCGCCCGTGGTCCGTCCGTGAAGGTCTTGCGGAGGGCGCGGACTCCTTGTTACGGTCGCGCTGGCTGCAGCTAGCGCAGCTCCTCGATCGTGTTACGCGCCCGCGGAGTTCGTTGCGGGCGTCGCCTGTGCTCGGCTCCCGGCCGGATGCAGAGTGGCTCCCCACTCAGCCCGGGCCCCGCGCGTGCGGGTCCCGCACCGACTGGCATTGATGGAGAAAGCATGGCTCAGGGCACCGTCAAGTGGTTCAACGCCGAGAAGGGCTACGGGTTCATCGAGCAGGACGGTGGCGGCCCCGACGTCTTCGTCCACTACTCGGCGATCACCGGCAACGGCTACCGCTCGCTGGAGGAGAACCAGCGCGTGGAGTTCGAGGTGACCCAGGGCCAGAAGGGCCCCCAGGCCGACTCGGTCCAGGCTCTCTGAGCCTCCCCCCTCTTCGCCGGAAGGCCCCCGCTCCTCGGAGCGGGGGCCTTCCGTCGTTCGGGTGGGTCGACGGGCGACGGGGTCAGGAGCGCGAGGCGACCGTGAGGACCTCGGGCAGGCGCGCGTCCAGCGTCCGACCCCCGATCCGCACCCCGACGGCGACGAAGACCGGGGCCAGCAGCACCCCGAGGACGGTCGCCACCACCGCGAGCCACCCCGGGGCCCAGGCCGGGCCCACGACGGCGATGACCGCGGGCACCAGCACGGGCAGGCAGACGACCGCCACGACCACCGAGGTCACCAGCTGCACGAGGACGGTCGCGACCGCCGCCCCCTTGGGCGACTGGAACGGGTTCCCGCCGGGGGCCGCCACCGGGTAGGGCGTGAGGGCGCTGGTGATCGAGGAGACGCCGTACCCGGCCCCGAGCAGCGCCAGGGAGGCCCCGAGCAACGGCCCCGCCAGGTCCCACCGGTCGGCCAGCGCCGCCCCCAGCAGCACGAACACCACGATCAGCGGTACCTCCCAGATCCCCGACGCGGCCACCCGGCCGATCCGGTCGTCGCGGCCCCGCATCCCGGACACCACGTGCAGCGCGAAGGCGGAGTTGTCGTAGGCGACGTCGTTGTGCAGCGACCATCCGGCGAGGAAACCGACGACCGGCCCGGCGGCCAGCAGCCACGGCCCCACGTCGCTCCCCTGGGTGATCGGGATGACCAGGAGCACGAACGGCAGGACGAGGATGGAGACGACGCCGATGAGGTAGCGGGGGTCGCGGCGGTAGTAGGTCAGGCAGCGCCAGGCCACCGCGGCCGCGGGCGCGGACAGCAACGGCAACCGGTAGGTGTCGCGTCCGCCGCGCGCCGTGCCGCTCCCGCCGGAGACCCGGGGCCGGTCCAGGGTCCGGGTCAGGGCCGCCCGCCACGCCCGCAGGACGAGGAGCACGACCAGGCCCGCCAGCACCAGCCGCAGCAGGGCGCTCCCCCAGGCCCCGGCGGCCGCGTCGACGGGCGCGGCCAGGGCGAGCCCCAGCGGTGTCCACCCGAGGACCTCCGCGGTCTGCCGACCGGCGGCGACCCACGCCCGCACGTCGGAACCGTCCTGCGGGACGAGCAGGTTCAGCGCGGGGCCGACCCCGACCGCCAGCAGACCACCGACGACCACCAGTACGTCCCGGGTCCGCCGGGCGCGCAGCACCGCGGCCGCCGCGGTCGTGGTCAGGCGGGACAGGCCCACGCACGTGGCGGTGAGCAGCAGCGCGGCGAGCAGGGCCACCACCCCGGCCCCCACCGATCGCGACCAGGTGACCACCGTGAACAACGACAGCAGGAGGGTGGCGAGGCCGGGCAGGCCGACCACCCCGGCCAGCAGCAGGCCCCGGACCAGGGTGCGCTCCGGGATCGTGAAGGTGACGAACCGTTCCGGGTCGAGGGTCTCGTCCACCCCGAACGCGACGAGCGGGACCACGGCCCACCCGAGCACGGCGAGGCTGCCCAGCCCGACGACGACCGGGCCGGACACCCCGAGCCCGACCCCGCGCAGCAGCACCAGCCCGAAACCCAGCGAGGCGACGATCGAGAGCACGGACAACCCGCTGAGGACCAGGGCGACGATCTGCCAGGGGCTCCGGCGCAGACCGCTGCGCAGCAGGGCGAGTTTCAGGCGCAGCAGCACCAGTTCCGGGCGCGCGCTGGTCACGGCCGCCCCCGCAGCCAGGTCAGACCGGAGGACAGGTCACGGCCACCGCCGACCAGCTCGACGAACCGCTCCTCCAGGGTGCCCCCGCCGCGGACGGTGCCGAGCTCCCCCGCGGCCAGCACCCGCCCCTCGGCGATGATCGCGACATGGTCGCAGAGCCGCTCGACCAGGTCCATCACGTGCGAGGACAGCACGACGGTGCCACCCCCGGCCACGTACCCGGTGAGCAGGGAACGGATGGTCGCCCCGCTGACCGGGTCGACCGCCTCGAACGGTTCGTCGAGGACCAGCAACCGCGGCGCGTGCACGAGGGCGCAGGCCAGGGCGATCTTCTTCGTCATGCCCGCGGAGTAGTCGACGACCAGCCGTTCCCCGGCCGAGGTCAGGTCGAGGGCGTCGAGGAGTTCCTCGGTACGGACGCGGACGTCCTCCTCGCCGACCCCGCGCAGCAACCCCGAGTACCGGACCAGCTCGGCCCCGCTCAACCGGTCGAACAACCGGACCCCGTCGGGCAGGACGCCCAACTTCTGCTTGCCGCGCAACGGGTCGGCCCACAGGTCGGTCCCGAGCACGAAGGCCTGGCCGGTGTCGGGCCGCAACAACCCCGTGGCCATCGACAACGACGTCGTCTTGCCGGCCCCGTTCGGGCCGACCACCCCGAAGAAGGACCCGGCCGGGACGTCGAGGGACAACGCGTCCACCGCGAGTTTCTCCCCGAACCGCTTGCTCAGGTTCCGCAGGCTCAGTGCCGGTCCGGTCATCGTCGCGTCCCCTCCCCGCCGTCGACCTGCTCGCCGCGCTCGCGCCGTTCGAGGCGGCTGCGCAACCCGGCGCGCACCGCGGGCCATTCCGCGGCCAGCACCGAGAACACCACCGTGTCGCGCAGGCTCCCGTCGGGCAGGACCTGGTCGTCGCGCAGGACGCCGTCCTGCTTCGCCCCGAGCCGCGCGATGGCCTCCCGCGACTGGTGGTTGTGCCAGTGGGTGCGGAACTCGACCTTCACGCAGGCCAACGTCTCGAAGGCGCGGGTCAGCAGGAGGAGTTTCGCCTCCGCGTTGATCCCGGAACCCTGGGCCGAACCCGCCAACCAGGTCGAGCCGATCTCGAGCTTGTGGTGCTCGGTCACGATGTTCATGAACGTGGTCATGCCGCACACCCGGCCGGTGGCCGTGCCGCGCAGGACCCAGGGCGCCATCGTCCCGGCCGCCTGCAACGCCAGCCGCCGGTCGATCTCGGCGGCCATCCCCTCCGGCGTCGGGACCGTCGTGTACCAGCGCCGCCACACCTCGCCGTCGGCCGAGGCCGCCCGCAGCTCGGCGAGGTGGTCCACCGTCAGCGGTTCCAGGCGCACGCGTCTGCCCTCGAGCACGACGGGGACGGAGGGTCTGAGGTCGGCCGGGATGCTCACCCGGGCGAACCTAGCGGCGCCCCGTCCGCCGTGGCCTCCGTCGAGCGTCGGCGGAGGGGTCCGACGAACGACCCCCCGGGGTCAGCCCATCCAGCGGCGCAGCTTCTTGCGGTTGGCCTCGTCCCAGGCCTCGTCGAGGTCGTGGCGGGCCATCGCCGAGCGCACCTCCTCCAGCGCGTGCAACCGACCGATGACGAAGGCGACGGGGCCGGGCGCGTCGAGGGTCGCCTCGAGCAGCTCCCGGGCGGCCACGGAGTCGCGCAGGTCGGCCAGCACGTCGAGCAGGTCGCGCACGGTGTGCACGTAGGTCTCGACGTCGTCCCCGTAGGCCCGGACCAGCGTCTCGGCGGCGCTGCGCGCGCTCTCCGCGGTCTCCCCGAGCTTCAGCAGGGTCGCCCCGGTCAGCGGGTCGGACGGGTCCCCCGCGTCACCGTCGGGGTCGATCTCGCGGTAGGCGTCGCGCACGGCCCGGTGGGCCTCGGCCGCGAAGGGCAGCAGGGTGCCCTTCTTCAGCTGCTTGCGGGCGTCCTTGGTGAGGTCGGGGGCGGCCACGAAGGCCTCGAGCGCGGCGACCAGCTCCCGATAGCGCTCGGAGTCCATGACCTCCAGCAGCGCGGCCCGGGCCGCTCCGTGACGGGCCCCCAGGCGCTCCTCGAGCAGGGCCCCCGCTCCCGCGACGTCCCCGGCCCCCTCGGCCAGGCGCTCCTCGGCGGCCTCCTCGGCGAGCCGTTCCTGCAGCACCTCGACCGCCCGCACCTCGTCGACGACGGCGACGAACCAGTCCAGCTCGGCGACGAGGGCCTCGCGACGTTCGGCGCCGAACAGGGAGCCGTAGACCTGCAGGACCCGACGCAGCCGCCGGACCGCGGTCCGCAACCCGACCACGACCTCCGGGGCGTCGATCCGCACCAGGGGGTCGGCCGCCAGCAGCGCCGCCACGTCTTCGGCGAGCTGGCCGAGGACGACCGCGCCCGCGCTGGGGGTGCCCTTGTCCCCGCCCTCGGGGGCGGCCTCGTCCTCGAGGTCGTCCAGGACCGTCCGGACCTGCTCGGTCCGGTCGGACTCCTCGGCGCCCATCTCCTCCCAGGCGTCGGTGATGGCGTCGAGCAGGTCGCGGCGGCCGTCGACCACCTCGGCCTGCCACTCGACCCAGGTCTGCGCGACCGACTCCGCCGGGCTCAACGGACGCGCCGTGACCGTGCGCGCGGTGACCCGGGCCAGCAGCCGGCCCTCGGCGTCGAGGAGTTCCCGGGGGACGTCGACCGTGCTGATCTGCAGGACCGGGCCGAGCGAGCGTCCCCGCGCCGCGGCCCACGTCAACCGCTGCAGCGCAGCGGGGGCCGTGCGCACGGCGCGTCCGAGGGCGGTGCGCACCTCGTGCGTGCGCGGACCCCGCCCCGGCAGCTCCAGCACCCAGCCCCGGGGGGCCCCGCCCGTCTGCCGACGCACCGAGGCGCCGGCCGCCGCCAGGGCGAGGTCGACCGTGTCGTAGTGCGTCTCCTCGTTCGTGCTGCCCGCACCCGGGCGCACGTCCGCGACCCCGGGAAGCTCGCCACCGCCCGGCGCGGACCCCTCGGCCGGGGCGTCCACGGGGGCGAGGTAGGTCCGGGTGAGAGCCAGGCGGGGTGCAGACATGGAAGGAAGAACTACCACGTCCCGATGAACGAGATCCGTCCTCGGTCACCGGACGGAGATCTGGAGTGGCGGAGGGTGCAGAAGTCGGGTCCCATCAGAACACCAGCCCCGCTGACAGATCAGGCCGGTCCGAGCAGCGCCTCACCGACGGCCACGACACCGAGGAGCCACATCATGATCGAGAAACTTCACGACGCGGGCGTCCGCTCCGAATGGGCCTACGCGGCCGGGTTCGCGAGCATCGGCCTGTCCTTCGTCGCCTGGACGTTGTCCAAGAAGGTGGAGGACGCCGGCACCGACCGCGCCGACCGCTGGGGCATCTTCGTCGGGCACTGGGCGCCCACCTTCTTCGGCGTGGGCAACGCGCTGCGCAGCTTCGAGAAGTGACGTCACCGGGAGGGCGGGACCGTACGGTCCCGCCCTCCCGGTCTGACGCGGCCCGGTCCTCGGCGGCCGGTCTCAGGCGGCGGCCGCCCGGTGCCCGCGGTCCCGCCGCGCGTCGAGGTCGACCACCGTGGCCACCCGGGTGGCGGTCGCCGTGCGCACCATCGCCGAGGCGTCGCCGAACTCGGCCCGGGTCGGCGCCACCAGGGGCAGGTCGTCCGCATCGCGCAGCGTCCGTCCCCGCCGGGCCCAGGCCGTCCCGGACGCCAGGGCCGCGAGCAGCCCCAGGGCCAGCAGTCCCCCGAACCCCGCCGCCAGGGTTCCCAGCACCGTCGCCGTCGCACCCATCGTCCGACCCTCTCCTCGAACTCCTCGGGCCTCGCCCGACCTCGTCCGTCCAGGGTGCGCCGTCCCCCGGCCCGGGGTCGTCGCCCCCGGGGAGGAAGGCCGGTCTCCGCCCAGGGGTGGACAGGCGTCCTCCCGTGAGCCGACGGTCGCAGCCCGAACTGGTGACTCAACGGGGGTTCTCGCTCACGTCGGGTGAAAGGCGTTGCGCCATCGCGCCATTCCGATTGACCACGCTCCCGCGATCTTCCTAGCGTCCCCCTCGCGCGAGGGGCACCGGGCCGCCGCGTCCTGTTCCTGGAGCCGTGGCATGTCCGAACCGCAGCCGTCCGACGCGCACCCGTCCACCCCCACCCACCGTCCCTCGCGGCGGTCGCTGCTGACGGGTCTCGGGGCGGTGGCGACCCTCGGTTCCCTGTCCGTCGTCGCGGCGACCCGGTCCGAGGCCGCCCCGGCCGGGACGTACGCGATCGGTGCGACCCCGGTCCCGCTGAACCAGCCGTCGGACCCCCTGATGGGCACCGCGGTCCCGGCCGCCGACGCACCGGAGCGGGGGATGTTCGGTCCCCAGGTCGCCTGGCCCCTCATCCCGCTGCACGCCGCGGTGGCCCGCAACGGACAGGTGGTGACGTTCGGCACCCCGCTGAACTCGACCGCGCAGGGCGGGCTGGTCTACGACGTCTGGAACGTCGCGGCCGGGTTCGGTGGTGGAGCCCACGTGCAGGACCCGTCGGCGCACAACTACAACAGCTTCTGCAACTCGATGGTCGCGCTGCCGGACGGCCGCCTGCTCATGGTCGGGGGGAACTCCACCACCATGACGATGACCTACGACCCCGTCACGCGGGCCCAGGAGATGTACGCGAACCTCGCCTACCAGCGCTGGTACGCGACGGCGCTGCGGCTGCCCGACGACCGGGTGCTCGTGATGGGCGGGGGCGACTACTACAACACCCGGGCCTACCAGAACCCCACCAACCAGAACGGTGTCGCGACCATCCCCGAGATCGGGACCGGTCTCGGGGCGTGGACGGCGCTCACCGGTGCGGCGAGCACGGTCGCGTTCGGCGCCGAGGACAACCGCTGGTGGTACCCGCGGGCGTTCAACGGTCCGCGCGGGCAGGTCGTGGGGATCTCCGGCGACCGCCTGTGGACAATCTCGACCGCGAACCGCGGGTCCGTGACGGCCCTGGGTCGTCTTCCGTTCAACCCGCGCGTCTCCGGCTCGCAGGTCATGTTCGCCCCCGGCCGGGTCCTGGTCGCCGGTGGCGGGCAACCCTTCAACGAGGACGGCACCACGGCGACCAACGCCGCCGCCGTGGTCGACTTCACGACCGCTACGCCGCGGGTCACCTCGGTGGCGGCCATGGCCTGGAACCGCAACTGGCTCAACCTGACCGTGCTGCCGACCGGGGAGGTGCTGGCCAACGGGGGGACGCGGGTCGGGACCCAGGGCGGGGACGCGAACTCGGTGCGGCAGGCCGAGGTGTTCGACCCGGGCACCGGACGCTGGCGGACGGCGGCCACGGCCGCGCGCACCCGGACGTACCACTCGACGGCCCTGCTGCTGCCCAGCGGAGCGGTCTTCACCGGCGGTGGTGGGGCCCCGGGGCCCGAGGACAACCTGAACATCGAACTCTTCTACCCGTCCTACCTGTTCGCCCGGGGGGCGGACGGGGTCGTGCGGTGGGCCTCGCGACCGGCGATCGAGGCGATCTCGGGTTCGGCGACCCTGGGCGGGACCCTCACCCTCAAGCTCGCCGACACCCGGGGGATCCGGGCGGTCTCGCTCATCAGCCTGCCCTCGGTGACCCACTCGGAGAACACCGACCAGCGCCGGGTCCCGTTGTCGTTCACCCAGAACGGGGCCACCGTCGTGGCGACGGTCCCGAACTCCACCAGCACCCTGCCGCCCGCCGACTACCTGCTCACGGTCGTCGACCAGGCCGGCGTCCCCTCACCCGGTCAGGTCGTGACGTTCCGCCGGGGTGCGGCCGGACTGGTGACGGTCGGCAGCGCGGTCCAGGTGTCGGAGGGCGGCTCCACCGGAGGCGCACCCACCGGTTCCGTCGCGCTGACGCCGGACAGCGCGGTCGGCCTGGAGGCGGTGAACTTCCCGGGCATGCGCGTGCAGCACGAGAACTTCGCCGCCTACCTGCGCGCAGCGGGCACCGGCAGCTCCACGGCCGTCAAGAACGGCACCTCGTGGTCGGTCCGTCCCGGCCTGGCCTCCGCCGACGGGGTGTCCTTCGAATCCCTGGACTGGCCCGGGTACTACCTGACCGCGCCGGCGGGAGCCGGTGCGGTGCAGCTGGTCCGCAACGACGGCAGCACCGCGGTGGCCACCCGGGCCACGTTCGCGGCGGTCACCGGGGCGACGGGCCAGAACACCTCCTTCGAGGTCTGGGGGAACCGGGGCCTGCGGTTGCGGCACGCGAACTACCAGCTCTTCGCCCAGCCCGCCGACACCAGCGATCTCGGTCGGGCGGACTCGACCTTCGTGGTCCGGGCGGCCCTGAGCCCCGCCACCCCGGTCCCTCTCGCCGTCGGCCGGACGATCGGGTTGGAGGCGGAGAACTTCCCCGGCCAACGGGTGCAGCACGAGAACTTCGCGGCCTACCTGCGCGCGGCGGGCACGGGCAGCGCGGCGGCCGTCAAGAACGGCACCTCGTGGGTGGTCCGTCCGGGGCTGGCGTCGACCGACTGGATCTCGCTGGAGTCCTTGGACTGGCCGGGCTGGGTCCTCGCCTCCCCCGACGTCAGCGGTGGCGGAGCGGTCGCGATGGTCCGCGACGACGGCAGCGCGGCCCTGGCCGCCCGGGCGACGTTCTGCCCGGTGACCGGCGCGAGCGGGCAGAACACGACGTTGCAGGTCTTCGGCAACCGGAGCCTGGTGCTGCGGCACACGGGGTTCCGGCTCTACGCGCAGCCGGCCGACCTCGTTGCGCTGGGGCGCGCCGACTCGACGTTCGTCATCCGTTCCGGGCTGGCACCGGCCCCCACCCGATGACCCGGGGGCCAGGCCGGGGCCGGGGCCGGGTTCAGGCGTCGACCCGGGCCCGGCCGTAGGACCGGTTGCGCAGACCGAGGACGACGCCGGCCAGGATCGCGGAGAGCAGCGAGCCGAGCAGCACCCCGAGGGTGACGTGCTGCCCGGCGGCACTGGTCTCGCCGAAGGACAGCTTCCCGATGAGCAGGGACACGGTGAAGCCGATCCCGGCCAGCATCGTCAGCCCCGTCAGGTCGAGCCAGCGCAGGCCGGGGGTGAGCCCCGAACCGTTGAGACGGGACACGACGAACGTGGCCAGCAGGATCCCGACCGGCTTGCCCACGACGAGCCCCAGGACGACGCCCAGGGCCACCGGGTCACGGAGAGCCTCCACGAAGCCCGAGGCCCCCCCGACCGTCACCCCGGCGGCCAGCAGCGCGAAGACCGGCAGGGCGAACCCGGTCGAGACGGGGCGCCAGACGTGCTCGAACCGGTCGGCCAGCCCGTTGCGGACCGGCACCAGCAGCCCGAGCGCCACCCCGGCCACGGTGGCGTGCACACCCGACTCGTGGACGAGGGCCCAGGTGAGCACCGCCAGCGGCAGGAGCAGCAGCGGCGTGGTCGTCCCACGCCGGACCAGGAGGGCGAACGCCGCCAGGGGCAGCAGGGCCAGCAGCAGGGGCGCGACGCTGAGGTCGCCCGCGTAGAAGATCGCGATGATGGTGATCGCGAGCAGGTCGTCCACCACCGCCAGGGTCAGCAGGAAGGTGCGCAGGGCGCTCGGCAGGTGTCGGCCGATGACGGCGAGGACGCCGAGGGCGAAGGCGATGTCGGTGGCGGTGGGGATCGCCCACCCCCCGAGCGCACCCTCGGGGGAACCCGGCAGGGTGACCGTTGCCAGGACGTACAGCAGCGCCGGTGCCGCCATGCCACCCACCGCCCCGGCGATCGGCAGGGCCGCGGCGCGCGGGTTGCGCAGGTCGCCGGTGACGAACTCCCGTTTGAGCTCGACCCCGACGACGAAGAAGAAGATGGCCAGCAGACCGTCCGCGGCCCACGCCTCCAGCGTCAGGTCCAGGTGCAGGGACGCCGGACCGAGGACGATCTCGCGCGCCGCGCCGTAGCTGCCGGCGGACACGTTGGCCCAGACCAGGGCCGCCGCGGTGGCCAGCAGCAGGAGGACACCGCTGACCTTCTCGGTGCGCAGGTGCCCGGCCACGCGGCCGGTGCGGGTGACGGGGGCGGTGGACGGCGCAGGACGGTTCACGTCACTCATTTCGGGGTCGCGGACGAGATCGCCGACCAGACTTCCCGGCACACCAGCGGCCGAGTTTACCCGAGCAGGGCGAAACCCGCCCCCGCGGCCGCCACCGATGCGATGAGGGTCGTTGCGGCGTAGGCGATCGCGCTTCCCGCCCGCTGCGACCGCAGCAGTCGCAGCGCATCGACGGCGGCGGTGCTGAAGGTGGTGAACCCGCCGCAGAAACCCGTTCCGAGCACCAGGACCCAACGGGGGTCGACCCCGCGGAGCAGCAGGCCGGCCAACCCGCCGAGGACCAGGGATCCGCTGACGTTGACCAGCAGCGTCCCGAGCGGCCAGCGGGTCCCCGCCCGAGCCGTCACCGCGCCGTCGAGCGCGAAGCGCGCCACCGCCCCGACCCCACCGGCGATCGCGACGGCGATCACGACCCAGCCGCTCACGGGCGCGGCCCGGGGCGTCGGCGTCCGGCCAGCAGCACCCCCGCCGCGGCGGCGAGGAGACCACCCAGGACCGAGGCGAGCGCGTAACCGGACGCGAGCGGGGTGGACCCGGCGCGCAGCAGGGTGCCGAGCTCCAGCGCGAACGTCGAGTACGTCGTCAACCCCCCGCAGAAGCCGGTGCCCAGGGCCAGCCGCAGCCGTTGGCGGCGGCGGTCCTCCGCCCCCGCCCGCGACAGCCGTTCCAGGAGGAACCCGAGGATCAGGGAACCCACGACGTTCACCGCGAACGTCCCCCAGGGCCATCCCACCCCCGCGGGCAGGGTCCGCTCGACCGCCCAGCGCAGCAGGGTGCCGAGCGCCCCACCGACCCCGACGAGGGCCAGCGAGCGCGCGTCCCGGGTGGGTCGGGCCACCGGGGCCCTCCCCCGCGCCGTCACCCGATGGCGAGTTCGAGCGTCAGCATGCGTCGCCCCTCGAACCCCGGCAGGTCGCGACGCGTCACGTTCTCGTAGACGGCCCGGGCCTGGTCCTCGACCGGTTCGTCGGACAGGCCGGCCAGGTAGCTGCGGTGCTCCCGCAGCGAGGCGATGCCCGCCTCGACGCCGTCGGTGACGTCGATCGCGTGCGTGGGCCGGGGCGAGCCGACGACCCCGACCCGTCGGATGCCGGTCCAGGGCTGCAGGCCCTCGGCGGCCAGTTCGGGAAAGATCCACCGGTTGCCGGCGGCCCCGGCCGCGTCGAGGGTCGCCCGCCCGACCGCGCGGTGGTCGGGGCTGTTCCAGCTCCCGCGGCCCTCGGCGTCACGACCCCAGGTGTAGTCGTGGTTGAGGGTGAGGACCAGGTCGGGCCGGTGCCGCCGGAGCGCGCGGACGATGTCCCGGCGCAGAGCCTGACCGTCCTCGATCGCCCCGTCGGCGTGGTTCAGGAACTCGACCCCGGCGACGTTGATGCGCAACGCGGCCGCGATCTGCTCGCGTTCGCGCAGCGGCCCCGCCTCGGCGGGCGGCAGGGCGTCGATCCCCGCCTCCCCCCGGGTCGCGAGCAGGTACCGGACGTGCCGGCCCGCCGCGGTCCATCCGGCGATCGCCGCGGCCATCCCCCACTCGACGTCGTCGGGGTGGGCCACCACGGCCAGGACGCGGTCGAACTCGGCGGGGAAGGGTCGCAGTTCCTCGGCCACCGGCGCCCCCTGGCTCTCCGACTCGGTCTACCGCTCGGGTCGGCGGTCCTGCTCCAGGATCGTACGGGCGTCCACCACCAGGCGCGGGTCGGGCCGCCCGACCACCTCGTGGTCCTTGTCGTCGTAGTCGAACCGGCTCAGCACGGCCCGCATGGCCTCCAGCCGGGCCCGCTTCTTGTCGTTCGTCTTCACGACCGTCCACGGGGCGTACGGGGTGTCGGTGCGCGCGAACATGGCCTCCTTGGCCGCGGTGTAGTCCTCCCAGCGGTCCAGGCTGGCGAGGTCCATCGGCGAGAGCTTCCACTGCCGCACCGGGTCGATCTGGCGGATGGCGAACCGCGTGCGCTGCTCGGCCCGGGTCACCGAGAACCAGAACTTGACCAGGTGCATGCCGTCCTCGACCAGCATCCGCTCGAACAACGGGGCCTGGAGCATGAACCGGTCGTACTGCTCCGGGGTGCAGAACCCCATGACGCGCTCGACCCCGGCCCGGGAGTACCAGGACCGGTCGAACAGCACGATCTCCCCGGCGGCCGGGAGGTGCTTCACGTGCCGCTGGAAGTACCACTCGGTGGCCTCGCGGTCGGAGGGTTTCTCCAGCGCGACGACCCGGGCCCCGCGCGGGTTCAGGTGCTCGGTGAACCGCTTGATGGTTCCGCCCTTGCCCGCCGCGTCACGCCCCTCGCAGAGGATGATCAACCGCTCTCCGTTGGCCTTGACCCACTTCTGCAGCTTCAGCAGCTCGATCTGCAGCAGCCGCTTGGCCGGGTCGTACTCGTCACGCCCGATCCGCTGGTCGTAGGGGTAGTCCTCGCGCCAGGTGTCGACCGGCGTCCCGTCCGGGCGCAGCAGGACCGGCTCGTCCTCGTCGTCCAGCACGGTGAAGTCACGGTCGGCCAGCAGGTCCACGGAGCATCCTTCCTCGACGCCGGGCCCGTCGGCACGCGCGCGGGGCACAGGATGCCGGGGGCGGGTCCGAGCCCGGCTGCGCGCCGGTGACGACGCGGTGAGCAGCGGATGAACGGTGCGCGCGGACGCGGTCTGCGTCACAGTGGGGGCCATCGTCGACGACTCGAACCCGGAGGTCCTGATGGCGCACCACCCGAACGAGACCCGCTCGATCCTCACCCGCCGCCGCGCCGTGGGCCTGGGCGGCGTCGGCGTCGCGGGACTCGGCCTGGCGGCCTGCGGCTCCGACGACACGACCACGCCGGGGTCCGACGCCGGTGCGAGCGCCGGCGACACCCCGACGGCGAGCGCCACCGGGAACACCCTGGCCGCGACCGCGGACGTGCCGGTCGGCGGGGTCCTCGTGGTCGAGGCGGCGTCCGGTCCGGTCGCCCTGGCCCAGCCGACCGCAGGTGAGTTCGTCGCCTACTCCGGCAAGTGCACGCACCAGGGCTGCGCGGTGCAGGCCGGCAGCGGCACCGAGCTGGACTGCCCGTGCCACCAGTCGAAGTTCGACGCGATCACCGGAGAGGTCCTGCAGGGGCCGGCGACCGAACCGCTGGCGCCCGTGACCGTGTCGGTCGACGGGGACAGCATCGTCGCCTCCTGAGCGGGGTCAGAGCGGGCCGGTCCGCACCACCGGTCGCGCCCCGACCGGGGCCCGGGCGGCGCACCCGGCGGTCGGGGCCGGCCAGACCCCCCGGGGCCAGGGCAGCCCGAGGTCGTCGGCCGGGCCCGGCCGGGCGATCAGGTGGCCCTGCACGAACGCCGGCCGGCCGTCGGCCAGGGTGGTGAGGGCCGCGAGCTGCGCGGCTGTCTCGACGCCCTCGGCCGTGATCGCCAGACGGGTGCTGAAGGCCAGCCCGAGCAGAGCCCGGACGACGGCGGCGTCGCGGGCGTCCTCGGGCAGTCCGGCCACGAAGCGGCGGTCGATCTTCACGCCATCGAGGGCGAGGTCGGTGAGGTGGTGCAGGGTCGAGGCCCCCGCGCCCAGGTCGTCGAGGGTGAGCCCGACCCCCGCCGCCCGCCAGGCGTCCAGGTTCCGCCGGGCCGAGCGCAGGTGCTCGACCGTGGCCGACTCCGGGATCTCCAGCCGCAGCACGGAGGCCGGCACGTCGTGCTCGGCCAGCATCCGCAGCACGTCCGCCACCATCTCCGGGTCCGACAACCCCGGGCGGGAGATGTTCACGTTGACGTGCGGCGGGGCGTCCGGCCCGAGCTCGCGCCGCCACCGCGCCGCCTGCCGGATGCTCTCCCCGAGGACGTGACGGTCCAGCTCGGTGGAGAACCCGGCGTCGGCGACGGCGTCGAGGAAGCGGTCGGGGCGGAGCAGCCCCTGCGCGGGGTGCCGCCAGCGCACCAGGGCTTCGACGCTGGCCAGGGCCCGGACGGGCAGCGTCACGATCGGTTGGTAGTGGACGACGAACTGCCGTTCGGCCACGGCCCGGGCCAGCTCGGCCCGGTCGGCGGTGAAGGGCGCCCGGACCGCCGAGGAACCCGCGTCCGTGACGATCGCGCACCCGCTGCCCCCCGCCGACTTCGCCCGGTACATGGCCAGGTCGGCCTCCCGGAGGAGGAGGTCCGCGGCCCCGACGACCCGGGGGTCGTCGGCGGCGACGGGCGCGGCCCCCTCCATGAGCCGGTCGCCGGCGACGGCGATCCCGATGCTCGCCCGGCCCGGCAGGACGAGCCGACCGACCTCCACCGTGCGGAACAGGCACTGCTGCAACGCATCGGCCAGGTCACGAGCCCCTCGAAGGGGATCGGCGGCGGGCGTCCGGGTCACGATCGCGAACTCGTCCCCACCGAGCCGGGCCGGTAGGGTCCCGGGTCCGCAGAACTCGCGCAGTCGTCGACCGACCGTCTCGAGCACCCGGTCCCCGACGCCGTGCCCGTACCCGTCGTTGAACGACTTGAACCCGTCGAGATCCACGAAGACGACCACCACCCGGGTTCCCGGCTCGGGGCGCGCGACCTCGCCCTGCAGGTGCAGGAGGACGTGCTGACGGTTGGGCAGACCGGTCAACGGGTCGGTCAGCACCTTGGCCGAGAGCTGGGCCGCGAGGGACCGGAAGATCTCCGCCACCCCGACGCGTCGGGGTGCCTCCCCGGGGTCGACCACCAGGACCTCGGTGACCTGGGGATCGGGTCCACCCCGGGCGAGGACCAGCCGGGCGACCGCCGTCACCGACGTCCCCGCGGGCACCACCACCGGATCGACGTCGACGATCGGAGCGACCGACCGGCGCGCGTGCAGCACCCTTCCGTACCCCAGCGGCCCGGCCATCCAGGTCTGGAACCGGTCGCGCGTCAGCAGGCCCAGGGTCCCGACGGCCGGCCGCACGGCCAGGCAGCGCAACCCGGGATCGGCACGGAACAGGGCGTCGACCTCGTCGGCCGTGGTGGTCGCGTCCACGACCCGGACCGGCACGGCGAGGGAGTTCACGGTGGCAGCGCAGTCCGACGCCCCCAGCAGTTCGTTGGTCGTGAGACTCACCCACCTCCCGTAGAGCGGTGGACCATCCTGACGCGTGGCGGGTCGGGGGACAAACGGCGTCATCGGCCCCGGAAGAGCCGGAGCGGCGCCTACGCTGACCGGCGTGATCCGACCCACCACCGGCCCGCTGCGCACGCTGCGCAGCGCGGTGGTGGCGGTCGTGGTCGTCGCCCTGGCCTCGGCCGCGCACCTCGGGGGCGGCGGCGCCCTCCCGGAGGCGTTCCCCGCCCTCGCGCTGCTCGTCCTCGTGGGGTCGGTGGCGCACCTGCTGACCCGGTGGCGGATGTCCGTCCCGCTCCTGCTCGCGGTCCTCGGGGTGGGGCAGGTCTCGCTGCACCAGGTGCTGATGGCCCTCGACCCCGCGGTGGCGCGGTCGGCGGCCGTCGCAGCCGCCGCCGACCTGCCGACCGGGGCGCTCGCCCACGGCCACGCCCTCGGTGCCGTCGTGCTGCCCGGGGCCCCGGCCGTCGTGCCCGGGGTGGGCGCCGGCCTCGACCCGATGCTGCTCGGCCACGTGCTGGCCACGGTCCTGACCGCCGTCGTCCTGGCCCGCGGGGAGGCGGCGCTGTGGCGCCTCCTCGCCTGGCTGGCCCCGCTGGTCGTCGCCCTCGTCCCGGTCACGCCCGCCGTCACCCCCCGGGTGCGCCGGGCGGCGGCCGGGGCCTGGCACCGGCGGCCGCGCCTCGACGCGCTGCTCACCCGGACCCTCACCCACCGCGGACCCCCGGTCGCCCTCGGCGCCTGATCCGCGGTCCCGCACGTCCCAGGACCCGGTCCGGGCGCCCGCGCGCCCACGACCACCCGGCCGCCCCCACGCGGCCGCCTCCTGAGGAGAACCCCCCGTGTCCGTCGACAACGCTCTGCACCCGGTCCGACCCGCCGACCCACCGGTCGGCCCAACCCCCTGGGAACGCCTGCGCCCGCTGGTGCTGCGCCTGCACTTCTACGCCGGCGTGCTCGTCGCCCCGTTCCTGCTCGTCGCCGCGATCAGCGGAACCCTGTACGCCGCCACCCCGCAGCTGGAGGGCCTGGTCCACCGCCACCAGCTCCAGGTGCCCGCCGTCGCCACCCCGCTCCCGCTCACCGCGCAGATCCAGGCGGCGACCGACGCCCGCGGCGGGGCCGAACCCGCCGCGGTCCGCCCGGCGCCGGACCCGACCAGCACCACCCGGGTCCTGTTCGCCGACCCCACGCTGGGGGAGTCCGAACGCACGGCCGTCTTCGTCGACCCGGGGACGGGTGAGATTCGCGGGGAGCTGACCGTCTACGGGACCAGCGGGTCGCTGCCCGTGCGGACCTGGATCAGCCAGCTGCACCGCAATCTGCACCTCGGCGAACCCGGGCGCCTGTACAGCGAGCTGGCCGCCTCCTGGCTGGGCGTGCTCGCGCTGTCCGGCTCGGCGCTCTGGCTCGCCCGACGGCGACCCCGGGGAAGCGGACGGGGGCCCCGGGCGCGCACCCGACGGGTCCACGGGGTGCTGGGGATCTGGCTGGCGGTCGGTCTCGTCGGGCTGTCGGCGACCGGGCTGACCTGGTCGACCTACGCCGGCGCCCACGTCGACGCGCTGCGGGCCGGGCTGTCCTGGACCACGCCGACCGTCGAGACCACCGCTCCCGGTGCCGGGCCCGCGGTGGCGGGCGGGAACCACGACCACCACGGGCCCGGTGGCGCGACGGGCGGCGCCGACCCGGCGGTGGGTCGGACGACGGTGAGCCCCGCGGCCTTCGCCACGGTGCTGGCGACGGCCCGCTCGGCCGGGCTGACCGCGGCGAAGATCGAGGTGAAGGCCCCGAGCGAGGCCGGGGCCACCTGGAAGGTGGACGAGATCGACCGGGGGTGGCACACCCGGGTGGACTCCGCCGCCGTCGTGCTCACCTCGACCGACGCGGGCCTGACGGGTGAGGTCACCGACGTCGTCCGGTTCTCGGACTACCCGTTCATGGCGAAACTGGCCCGCTGGGGCATCGACCTGCACATGGGGTCCTTCGGGGTGCTGAACCAGCTCGTGCTCCTAGCCCTCGGGCTCGGGCTCACGGGCCTGCTCGCCGGGGGCTACCGCATGTGGTGGTTGCGTCGCCCGGACCTGACCCGGCGCGCCGCGGTCGGCCCCCCGCCGCGACCCGGGACCTGGCGGAGCCTGCCGGTCCCGTTGCTCGCCCTCGTCGTGGCGGGCACCGTCGCCCTCGGGTGGGCGCTGCCCCTGCTCGGGGCGTCCCTCGCGCTGTTCCTCGTCCTGGACCTCGCGCTCAGGAGGCGGTGGCGCCCCAGCCGTGCCAGCGGTCGATCTCCACGAGGACGCTGACCCGCGGGAAGTCCCGCGTCGGGTAGGGCGAACCCGTGTAGTGGCGGGCCAGGCGGTCGATGTCCACGAGGTCCACGTCGTCGCGGGTCTCCACGACCCGTCCCTGGACGCTGACGTGGGTGTACCAGTCACCCTCGGCCAGGGCGGTCACCGAGACCCACGGGTTCGTCGCCAGGTGGCGCAGACGGGCCCGGCGGGCGTCGAGGTTCAGCAGGACCCGCCCGTCCGGTTCGACGAGGTACCAGGTGGCCACCGTGACGGGGTGACCGTCGGGGTGGACCGTGGCCATGACGGCGGGGTTCGGACGGGCGAACAGTTCGGCAGCCTCGGTCGACAGCGGCGCCTGGGGCACGCGGAACACCTCCTCGGGTTCGGTTCCCGCACGCTACCGGCCCCGGAACGGCGACTGCTCCGGACCCCGCGTCGGGGGTCCGGAGCAGTCGTCGTGCCGGTGGGTCTCAGCCGAGGGAGTCGGTGGCCTCGAAGGAGACCGATCGTCCCATCCGCCGCAGCAGGAGCAGCACGCCGCAGCCGATCGCCAGCCACACCAGGCCACCGACCTTGGCGTGCACGTCGGCGTTCCAGAGCACGTAGCCGATGATCGCGAAACCCAGGACCGGGACGACGAGGTGCACGCCGTAGGTCTTCTGGCGGCGGCGCAGCAGGTAGTGCGAGACCACCGAGACGTGCAGGAGCAGGAACGCGCTCAGCGCACCGAAGTTGCAGAGCGAGGCCAGCAGGTTGATCTGCCCGACGAAGAACAGACCGAGGACCAGGCTGATCCCGGCGACCAGCAGGATCGCCCGCTGCGGAACCCGACGGACCGGGTCGATGTGGCGCAGGAACGCCGGCAGCTGCCGGTCGCGCGACATCGAGAACAGCAGGCGCGAGGTGGCCGCCTGGGCGACGAGGGAGTTCGCGACGGCCGCGCCGATCGCGACGGCGAGGGCGATGACGACCTGCAGCCACGGACCGGCGATCATCCGACCGATGTCGTAGAACGCGTTGTTCGAGGCGTCGGCGTCGGGGAACGCGGTCATCCCCGGGTGCAGCAACGAGGCCAGGTAGGTCTGCAGGACGAACAGGAACGCCACGACGCAGAGCGCCAGGATGGTGGCGCGACCGACGACGCGGTTCCCTCCGGTGGTCTCCTCCGACATGGTCGAGATGGCGTCGAACCCGAGGAAGGAGAGGACGGCCACGCTCAGCGCGGTGAACACCAGGGGCGTCGAGAACTCGGCCGGGTTGTAGAACGGCAGGGTCGTCCACTCCGCACCGTTCACCCCGCGCTGGATCGCCACGACCGCCAGGACGACGAAGACGGCGAGCACGAGGAGCTGGGCGGCCAGGAACACGAGGTTCGCCCGCGCGGTGGTCTCGACCCCGCGCAGGTTCACGACCGTGTTCAGCAGGACGAAGGCGACGATCCAGACCTGTTGCGGCACAACAGGGACGACCGAGGCCATGGCGTTGGCGCCGATCACGTAGAGCAGGGTGGGGACCAGCAGGTAGTCGAGGAGGATCGCCCACCCGGCGAGGAACCCGACCGGCGGCGCGATCCCGCGACCGGCGTAGGCGTACACCGATCCGGCGACGGGGAACGCCCGCGACATCTGCTGGTAGCTGACCGCGGTGAAGATCATGGCGACGAAACCGATGAGGTAGGTCAGCGGTACCATGCCGCGGGACGCGTCGAACACGCCGCCGAAGATCGAGAACGGCGCGATCGGGACCATGAAGACCATGCCGTAGACGACCAGGTTGCGCAGCGACAGGCCGCGCTTGAGTTCCTGGGTGTAGCCGTAGGCGCTGAGGTCGCCCGAGGGTTCGGCGGGACCCGACCCGGTGGCCCCGGCGGGTCCGGCGGAGGTGGCGGACATGACTACTCCTGCTCTGCGGAAGGGGTGCGGGGGGACCGGACGTCGTCGCCGAGGAACTCGTCGAGGACGTCGAGGTAGCGCTCGGGTTCCTCGACGTGGGGCATGTGGCTGGACTCCTCGAACCGGACCCACCGGGCGCCGGGGATGCGCTCGACGAAGGGGGCCACGCAGGCGTCGGTCGCCTCGTCGTGACGACCGTTCAGCACGAGGGTCGTCGCGGTCACCGCCGGAAGACGGTCCTCGATCGTCCAGCCACGGTTCGTGCCGGTCACGTGGAACTCGGTCGGGCCGTTCATCGTGTGGTAGACGGTCGGGTCCTCGTCGATCCACGCGAACGTCCGGGCGACCTCCGCCGGCATGGGCCGGACCCGGCAGACGTGGCGGGCGTAGAACTCGGCCGTGGCCTCCTGGTACTCCGGGGAGTCCAGGGTCCCGGCGGCCTCGTGCTCGTCCAGGGCCCTGCGGACGTTCTCGGGCAGGCCCGCCCGCAGCCGCAGCGCCTCGCTGGACCAGGTCGCCATCGAGGCGGGGGAGTTCGCGATCACGAGGTGGCGCAGGCCCGCCGGTCGCAGGACCGCGTGCTCGGCCGCGAGCATCCCGCCCCAGGACTGCCCGAGGAGGTCGTAGTCGTCGGCGATGCCCAGGCCCTCCAGCACCGAGTCGAGCTGGTCGAGGAAGAGCTGCGGGGTCCAGAACCCGGGGTCGGCGTCGCGCAGGTGGGTCGAACGGCCGTTGCCGAGCTGGTCGTAGTGGACGACCGGGACACCCCGCTCGGCGAGGTCGGCGATCGCGAGGACGTAGTCCATCGTGCACCCGGGGCCACCGTGCAGGACGACCAGCGGACGACGGCCGGCGCCGGGCTCCAGGCGACCGGTGACCCGGACCGCGGTGACGTGCTCCCCGAAGGGCAGGACCCGCTCGCTGACCGGGATCGGAGGAGCGCTGGGTGGCGAGGACGTGAACGACATGCGACGAGCGTGCCGTTTCAATGGTTAATGGACAAGACCATTAACCAGATTGTCACAAACGGGTGACGCGTGATCGGGCTGCCATGATGGCGCCCATGGGTGAAGCGCGGCGCGATCTCACGCTCGACCCCGCCCGGCCGCGGACGAGCGTGCAGGCGGTGGTCGACCGGTTGATCACCGCGATCGCCGTGCGCGACTTCGCTCCCGGGGAGCGACTGCCCGCCCAACGGGAACTGGCCGAACTGCTCGGGGTGAGCCGCCCGACCCTGCGGGCTGCCATCGAGGAGCTCACCGTCGCCGGGTTCCTCACCACCAGCCGCGGCCGCTCCGGGGGTACGTGGGTGCTGGAGGGGGCCGACGAGCGCACCAGCTCGGCCGTGGCCCGGACGTTGCTGCCCAGCTGGACCGAGCTGGAGGAGTCCTTCGACCTGCGCCGCCTGGTCGAGGCGACCATCGCCCGGACCGCCGCCCTGCGCCACACCGACGCGGAGGCCGAGCTGATCCGGCAGTGCCTGGCCGACTACGTCGCCGCCGAGGGGGACGCCGAGCGGGGCCGACGGGCCGACGCCGACCTGCACGACGCCATCTGCGCGGCCACCCACAACTCCCAGCTCGCCGCCCTCAGCCGCGAGCTGCTGGCCCGGGTCAACCTCGGTCTGGTCTGGGAACCGTTCACCCAGGCCGACTACGAACGCGCCCTCCCCCAGCACGCCGAGCTGGTCGAGGCCGTGCTGGCCCGCGACGCCGACCGCGCCGGCGCCATCGCCCACGAGCACTTCGGCATCACCGAGGACCGCGTCCGCGCCGCCCTCGCCCCCGACGCCTGACCCACCCCACCTCCGGTGATCAAGGAATCTCTTGCCTCACGTCCCCCGCGTCACACCGGCTGGTGGGACGCCTGGGATGCGTGATCACTGATTCCTTGATCACGGGAGGGTGGGGGTGGGGGGCGCGTGCTCTATCCCCCGGTGCTTCTCGCCGCGCGGAAGCGCTCCAGCAGGACGTGACCGTCCGGCCCGCGGACCACGGGCACCGAGCCCCCGACCGTCTCGACCGGGCCGCGCTCCGTCGCCGCGGGGTCGACGTCGCCACGGACCTGCCGCAGCAGGACGGCCGCGACGTTGCCCGGATGCTCCCGGGCGAACTCGCGGTAGATCGCCGGGTCGTTCTCCCCGTCGTCGCCGACCAGCAGCCACCGCACGTCGGGGAAGTCCTCGCGCAGCCGCCGCAGGCTGCGCCGTTTGTGGGCCTGCCCGTCGCGGAAGAAACCCTCCTCCGACGGGCCCCACCGGGTCTGCAGCAACGGTCCGGCGGGGAACCCGTTGCGGTGCAGGAAACGCGTCAACGGTTCGTTGAAGTTCCAGGGCCCGGTGCTGAGGTAGACCACCGGCGCGTGCTCGTCACCGTGCTCGCGGGCGGCGGCGAGCAGGTCCGCCATCCCCTCGACCGGGGCCCGCTGCGCGAACGCCCGGGTGAGCGTCCGCCAGGCGGCGCTCAACGGGCGCTGCAGGCCGGTCAGCAGCGCGGTGTCGTCGATGTCGCAGACGATCCCGGTGCGCGCGGAGGGGGCGGCCACGTGCACCGGGGCCGTGACCGGCGGGCGGTCGCCGACCCGGAAGGTCACGCGGTGCTCCCCCGGCCCGAGGGACCACGGCAGGGTGCTGTCGATCAGTCCTCCGGGGCCGCTGCGCACCTCCGCCGGCCCCGCGATGCCGTCGACCCCGATCTCGACGTCCACCCGGGAACGTTGCAGGGTGACCAGCCGTCGCCAGGCGGCCACCCCGCGGACCGAGTCCGGGTCCTTCCCCGGGGCGGCCAGGACGACGCGGGCCAGGACCCGCACCTGTTCCGACGTGCCGTATCCCGGGTAGGGCAGGACGGCGTAGCTCCACCCCCGCCGTCGCAGGAACGACGCGATCACGTCCCGCCGGGCCCGACCGAACCGGAACAGGCCCGCACCCAGGCGGGAACCCGGCTGCTCGTTCATGCCCGACCGGATCCCTGCTCCGCCCGGGACTGCACGAGCAGCAGCAGCACGACCCCGGCGGCCCCGGCCAGGGCCAGGGCGGCGACCGTCACGAGGTCGGATCCGGGGACCAGCAGCGTGCGATCGTCGGCCTGCCAGGGCCACAAGGCCCGCAGGGAACCGAGCATGAGCCCCGTCGCCACCGACAGGGTCTGGTCTGCGTGCCGCAGCAGCAGGTGCTGCAGGACGCGGACGACGGAGCCCAGGCCGATCACGGCACCGAGGACGAAGGCGCCCAGGAAGGCGAGGTCCCGCTCGCTGACCGCCGCGAGGGTCACCTCGTAGAGCCCGAGCGTCAGCAGGAGGAAGGACCCGGAGACACCGGGCAGGACGAGGGCGCAGACCGCCACCGCAGCGGCCGCGGCGACCAGCACCAGCGGCGGGTCCGACACCGAGCCCGCGGGGAGCCCGGTGAGGACGAACGCGGCCACGGCCACGGCCCCGGTCGTGGCCAGCCGGGCCGGCGACCATCGGGACACCATCCGCAGCGGAACGATCACCGAGGCCAGCACCAGACCGAAGAACACGCCCCGCGAACCCACCGGGTGCTCCGTCACGACGGGTTCGAGCACGGTCGTCGCGACGAGCAGGGCGACGACCATGCCGACCATCACGGGGATCAGCACCGCCCAGTGGGCCCGGCGCAGCCGGTCGCGCGCCGCGCGCGGACCGGCGGTGAGCCCGGCCCGGGCCGCGCCGAGGACGTGCCCGGCGGAATCGATGAGATGCCCGTAGACCCCGGTCACCAGGGCGATCGTGCCGCCGCTGACCCCGGGAACCACCTCTGCGCACCCGATGAGGCCCCCGCGGACGAGGTCCAGCGGAACCCTGCGACGGCTGGTGCGGACCGGGACGACGGACAGGGGTGGTCGGGGGGGCACGCACCCCACCGTAACCAGCGGGGCCGGTCGACCCCGACCGTCGACCGGTCACCCCTCCTGCCCGCGAGCCCTTCCTCGGGTTCAGACCGGGAGGTGTCGACTGTCCCGCAACAGGTCGATCGAGGACGACGGGTCCCACGAGGTCCAGACCTCGATCTCCAACCGGGGCCGGACCGTGGTCGTCAGCCACCCCACCCGGGTACCCCCCGAACGCTTCTGGACACCGAGGTGCCCCTCCTCGCCCGTCGGCAGCAGGTGGACGTCGGGGCGGCGGGGCCGATCAGGGTCGTCGCCGCGGTCTCCCCCCGCATATTCACGGGCGGGGCCGAGGCCGATCCAGACGAGTCCCGCCCGACGGGCTTCCCGGAAACCGGACCACGTCTCGACCGCTGGTGGGAGGAAACCCACGACGGCCGACCAGCGCCCGGACGCTCCGTCCTCCCGACCCGTGCACACGGTGGTGAAGCCGCGTGCCAGCAGTCCCGGGAGTTCGGGGATCGGGAACCCGGCGTGCTCGGCGAACCATTCGGTCGTCCGGGGTTCGGCGAGGACGTCCGCGACCTGGTGAGTCATGAGCATCCGGTCACCGCGGGGTGACGAGGCCGGTCGGGCCAGTTGGCGCAGGGCCGCGCGGTCTTCGTCGGTGAGATGCAGGGTGGTGTCGAGAGTGCGCAGGTGGACCTCCTCGGGAGTGGGAGATCACTGTCGCATTCGACGCGGAGCGTGGTGGCTCAGACGCAGACCCGGTCGCGCCCGGACTGCTTCGCCCGGTAGAGCTCGCGGTCCGCGCGGGCGAGGAGGTCACCCGTCGTCTCCCCCGGGCGCAGCACGGCCACCCCGGCCGAGACCGTGTTCGGGATCGGCGTGGCCTCGCGCAACGCCTCGGCGAGGCTGAGGGCGTCGCGCACCCCCACCTCGTGCACGAGGGCGAGGAACTCCTCCCCGCCCCAGCGGTAGAGCGTCGAGCGTGGGTGACGGCGGTGCAGCACCCCGGCCCAGGCGGCCGAGCAGGCCTGCAGGACCTGGTCGCCCCGCTCGTGGCCGAACCGGTCGTTGACCGCCTTGAAGTGGTCGAGGTCGAGCAGGATCACGGCGACCCGGGGAAACTCCTGATGGGCGAAGACCTGGTCCAGGTCTCCGGCGAGGCTGCGGCGGTTGGCCAGGCCGGTCAGGTGGTCGGTGCTGGCCTCCCGGCGCAGGCGGCGGGACTGCTCGCCCATGGTCCGCAGCGCACCGCGCAGGCGGAAGGTGATGAGGACCGCCATGAGGACCGATCCGCCACCGAGGAGCTGCCAGTCGACGGGGTGGCCGGCCAGGCCCTGCAGGAACAGGGCGACCGGCGGCACGCACGCGGCGATGGGGAGCAGCGTGAGGCGGATGCGGTCGCCGAACTCCGTCCCGTAGCGGGCACCCGCCGGATGAACGAGGCCGGAGGCGGCCATGAGCGAGACGGCGATCGAGGTGGGGGCGCCGAACCAGTAGACGAGCGGGGTGTCGGTGACCCGGTAGAGCACGGTGAGCAACGTGTCGCCGACCAGCAGGAGGCCGCACCCCGTGCTGATGAGCGCGACCGAGGCGATGCGCATGCGCCCCTGCAACCCCAGCCGGACGACCATGACGAGCAGGACCAGGTCCAGCAGCGGGAAGGCGGCGGTGACGAAGATCTCCACCGAGTCCGCCCGGGCCAGCAGCGGACGGACCAGTTGGGACAGGACCACCAGTCCCGGCCCGAGGGCGAGCACGACACTGTCGGACAGCAGCGTCCGTTCCGCACCCCGACCCCAGCGGTAGAGCCCGACGATGAGGGCCAGCCACCCGGCGGCGAAGAACGGTTCGGCGAGCGAGGGGAACACCGCGTGCCCCTGCTGCAGCCACAGGACGTGGAAGATGACGAACCCGACGACGAGGAACCCGGCGCCGATGCTGATCCAGCGCCAGCCGCAACGTTCGACGGGGTGGGCCCGGCGGGAGCCGACGAGCCCCACCCCGAGCAGGAGCAGGGGTGGGGCCACGGCGACGGGGAAGCGGGCGACCGGGCCGGGATGGAACGCCGGTAGGACGACCGCCGCCGCGCACAGCAGCGCGGGGAGGGTCCAGCGCCAGGTCCGCAACACCCTTCATCGTTCGGCACCGCCGTCGGCGGTCTTGAACGGCGGGACGGGTGAGCCCACCGGGATGACCGCGTCACCGACGCATGACACCCCGGGCGATGCGGTTCCCGACGAGCTGACCGATCTGGACGATGACCACGATGGCCACGACGGCGGCGATGACCACGCCGTAGTCGTAGCGCTGCGAACCGGAGGTGATGGCGTAGTCGCCGAGCCCACCACCGCCGATGATCCCGGCCTGGGCGGTCATGTCGACGATGCCGATGAAGATGAACGTGTAGCCCAGCACCAGCGGGCCGAGCCCTTCCGGGACGACCACCGTGAAGAGGATCGACAGCCGGGAGGCACCCGCGGCCCGGGCCGCCTCGACGACCCCGGGATCGACCGCGACGAGGCTCTGCTCGACGATGCGGGCGACCGCGAACCCGGCGGCGAAGGCGATGGTGAAGGTCACGGCCGGGGTGCCGATCGAGGTCCCCACCACCAGTTGCTGCAGCGGGAACAGGGTGGCCAGGAGGATCACGAACGGGATCGGCCGGATGAGGTTGACGACGAACCCGATGATCCCGAAGGCGATCCGGTTCTCGAGGATGTTGCCCCGCCGGGTCGCGTAGAGCGCGACCCCGAGCAGCAGCCCCACGGCCCCGGCGATGACCATCGAGACCACCGTCATGAACAGCGTGGTCCCGATCGCGGTCAGGTAGACGTCGGGGTCGACGCCGTCGAAGAAGCCGTCCACGTCAGTTCTCCTCCTCGGCGTCGATCCCGGCGTCGCGCAGGTTGCGCAGGGCGGCGTCCACGTCGGCGACCCCGTCACCGCCGCCCAGCTCGTAGGTCAGCGACCCCGCCCGCCGTTCGGCAATCTCCCCCACCCCGCCGAACACCAGCTCGGCCTGGACCCCCGCGTCGCGGAAGCAGCGATCGACGACCTGCTGGAGCCCGGGGCGGTCGGTGATGCGGACCGACACCAGGCGGCCCGTGTGGTGCTCGCGCAACCGCCGGAGGATCTCCGGCGAGGGCCGGTCGTGCGTGGCCGTGCGGACGAAACGTCGGGCGGCCGCGGTCTTCGGGGCGGTGAACACCTCGTAGACGTCGCCGATCTCGACGATCCGACCCTTCTCCATGACCGCGACCCGGTCGGCGATCTGGCGGACCGCCTCCATCTCGTGGGTGATGAGGACGACGGTGACCCCGAGCTCGGTGTTGACCCGCCGCAGCAGGGCCAGCACCTCCTCGGTGGTCTCCGGGTCCAGCGCGCTGGTCGCCTCGTCGGCGAGCAGCAGCGGCGGGTTCGTGGCCAGGGCCCGGGCGATGCCGACGCGCTGCTTCTGCCCGCCCGACAACTGCTCGGGGTAGGCGTGCGCGCGGTCCAGCAGCCCGACGAAGTCGAGCAGCTCCGCCACCCGCCGGTCCCGCTCGGCCCGGGCGACACCGGCCACCTTGAGCGGGTAGCCGACGTTCTTGGCGACCGTCCGGGACCGGAACAGGTTGAACTGCTGGAAGATCATCCCGATCCGCGACCGCGCGGCCCGCAGCTCCTTCTCGGACAACCGGGTCAGGTCCTGACCCGCCACCCGGACGGATCCCGAGGTCGGCATCTCCAGGGCGTTGACGAGGCGTACCAGGGTGGACTTGCCGGCCCCGGAGTACCCGATGACCGCCAGCACCTCGCCCTCGGCGACCTCGAGGCTGACGTCGTCGACCGCCACGACCGGCCCGGCCCCGGGCCGGTCGTAGCGCTTGCCGACCTTGTCGAGCGTGACGAGCGCGGTCACGTCAGGCCGCGTCCCGCGCGTCCTGCTCGACCGTGGCCAGGTCGGCCTGCAGCTTGGCCGCGGACTCGTCCACCACGACCGCGGTCGGGTTGGCCTTCTTGAACAGCTCCTGGACCGACGGGTCGTGCCAGAGTTCACCGAGCTTGCGGTACGTCTCGTTGCCCTTGTCCTCGGCGCGGACCGCGAACAGGTTGACGTACGGCGCCGCGGTCGGGTCGGACGGGTCGTCCTGGGCGATCGCGTCGTCCAGCGGGAGCTTCGCGTCGGTCGCGTAGTTCTGGTTCACGATCGCGGCCACGGCCGAACCGGAGAGCAGCGCGTTGGCGGTCTGCGAGGCGTCGATCGGGGTGACCTTGACCTTGGCGCTGGTGACGTCGGAGACGGTGGAGTAGGCGTTGCCGCCGTCGGCCAGCGTGATCAGCCCGGCCGACTGCAGCACGAGCAGGCCGCGCGCCTCGTTGATCGCGTCGTTCGGGATGGCGACGACGGAACCCTGCGGGATCGCCGAGGCGTCGTCGACCGTGGTCGAGTACAACGGCAGCGGGTAGACCGCGGTGGAGGCGATCGGCTGCAGGTCGTCGTCGGCGGTGACGTTGTAGTTCGCCAGGTACTGGATGTGCTGGAACTGGTTGATGTCCAGCTCACCCTGCGACAGCGCCGGGTTCGGCAGGCTGTAGTCGCCGAAGTTGACCAGCTCGACGTCCACGTTCAGCTGCGACTTGGCCAGTTCGACGTAGGGCTTCCAGTAGTCCTGCGCCTTGTCGGCGACGCCGATCTTGACCGTCTGCGCCTCGGCCCCGCCGGCCGCCGTCGTGGTGACGTCGTCGCCGCCGCGGTTGAAGAAGATCACCGCGCCCACGACGACGAGGACGGCGACCACGATTCCCGCGACGATCGGGACCGGGCTGCGCTTCGGCTTGGGCGGGAGGGCGGGGGAGGACCCGGTGCTGGACATGGTTGGTCGACCTCTTTCACGCTCGTGCCGACGGAACGCTCGTCGGCGACTCAGAACCCGTACTTGCCGCGGCCCCGGGCGGGGAGCGGCCGAGTCTTCACCTGGGGCACCCCGCCACGGAGGAGGGTTGCCGGACAGCCAGCCAGGGCTTCGCGCTGTCACTCATGACCTGAGGGAACGCTAGGAGCCGCTGCTGCCCCCGTCAACTTCAGCGACGAGGGGGCGAGGAAACTCACACGGGACGTGCGTGGGGGAACCCCCCGGCTCAGCGGATGCTGCGGGCCAGCACCTTGAGCAGCTCGGGAGCATCGTCGCGGGGAAGCACGACTTCGATGAGGGCCGGCCGCTGCGGGTCGGCCCGACGTTCGGCGAGGACCTTGGTCAGGTCGGCCGACGTCGCCGCCCGGAACACCGCGGTGGCCGGCGCCCCGAGCGCCGCGGGCAGCTGCGTCCAGTTCCATGCCAGCACGTCCTGGTACACGGCCTCGGGGCTGGCGATGGCCCGTTCGACGGTGTAACCCTCGTTGTTCAGCAGGAAGATCGTCGGGGCCGGGCCGGTCGTCCGGGACCCCTGCTCCAGCAGGCGGCCGAGCTCGTTCACGGTGAGCTGCGCCGAACCGTCGCCGATGAGCAGCACGGTCTCGCGGTCCGGCGCGGCGAGCACCGCGCCGAGGGCCGCGGGCAGCGTGTACCCGATCGAGGACCACACCGGCTGACCCAGGAGGTCGCACCCGTCGGGGAGGGTGAGTTCCAGGGCACCGTAGAAGGAGGTGCCGGCCTCGGCCACGAGCAGGGTCCCCGGGGCCAGCCAGTCCTGCAGGATCGGCCAGAACTCGGCGTGGGCCAGCGGGGCGTCCCCCGTGATGGGCCGGGCGGAGGAGGCCCGGACCTCGGCGCGCGCCGTGACGGCACCGGTCCGGGCGGCGACGATCTCCTCCAGGATCCCCAGCGACTCCTCCAGGTGGACCCCGTGGAACTCCGCCCCGGCGACCCGCGCGTGGTCGAGCTGCAGGTCGACCACGGCGTCGGGGTCGAAACCGTGGGTGAACCGCCCGGTGAGGAAGTCGGTGAGCACGACGCCGGCCAGGACCAGCCGTTCCGTCCCGCCGGCCGCGGCCCCGTCCACCGCCGCCCGGGTCGCGGGAGCGACGGTGAACTCCCCCGCGTAGACCCCGAGGGTCGCCGGGTGCGACTCGTCGAGCATGGCCTTCGACGCCGACTGCGTCGCGACCCGGACCCCGCCGTGCGCGGCCACCGCCCGGACCCGGTCCTCCAGGTGCCGACGGTGCAACCGGGGACCGGCCAGGACGGTGAGCCCGGTGCTGCCGGACAGGTGCTCGGTGAGGGCGGCCCGGAACTCGGCCGCCGCCTCCACGTCGCTGCGCAGCAACCGCAGGGGGCGAGCGAGCGCGGCGGCGTTGACGGGCACGCGGGCGACGTCGGCGGGGACGCCCAGGTAGACGGGCTTGGAGGAGTCGACCGCCCGGCGCAGCACCCGGTCGATCGTCCGCGCCGCGTGCTCGGCCCGGACCACGACGGCCTCGGCGCACACCTCGGCGGCGATGCGCACGAAATGGCCGTGGTCGCCGTCGGCCAGGGAGTGGTGCAGGAGCAGTCCGGCCGACTGCGCCGCGGTGGACGGCATCCCCACGATCGAGACCACGGGAACGTCCTCGGCGAAGCTGCCCGCCAACGCGTTGACCAGCGAGAGTTCACCCACGCCGTAGGTGGTCACGACCGCCGCAGGCCCGCGACGGATCCGGGCGTACCCGTCGGCCGCGTACCCGGCGTTCAGCTCGTTGCTGGAACCGATCCAGCGCAGCGGGACCGGGCCTCGACCGGCCCCGAGCAGTTCGTCCAGCAAGCCCAGGTTGAAGTCCCCGGGCAACCCGAACAGGTGCCCGATCCCCAGCTGCTGCAACCGGGTCGCGAGGTAGCCGCCCACCGAGATCGTCTGCTCCGTCATGCCGGGATCGTGCGGCGCGGACGGCGAGATGCACAACCGTCGGGGTGTGCGGTGGGCGATCTGACCAATCACACCCGTCCCGTCGCCCGTAAACTGATCGACGTGACCACTCTCGACGCGACCGATCGGCGCATCCTGCTGGCCCTCGACGTCGACCCGCGCGCCACCGTCGCGAAGCTCGCCCTCGACCTGGGGCTGGCCCGGGGAACGGTGCACACCCGGTTGGAACGGCTCGCGGCACCGGAGGGACCGTTGGCCCCGCACTCGGTTCGGCTGCGGACGGCCGCGGTGGGTCTGCCGTTGCGGGCGATGGTCACGGCCGGGGTGGACCAGGACGAGTTCGACGACCTGCTGCGCGACCTGACGGGGATCGAGGAGGTCGTGGAGTGCCTGGGCACGGCCGGGGAGAACGATCTCCTCATCGAGATCGCGGCGCGCGACGCCGACCACATCTACGAGATCACCCAGAAGATCATGCGCTGCCGCGGGATCCGTCGAACAGCCACGTCTTTGGTCCTGCGCGAACTCCTGCCGCGACGGACGGCGCACCTGCTCCGGGGATGACCATGGTCGGCCACGGTTCTGGAGATGTCGTGACCCGCGTGGCGGGTTAGGAAGGAGCATGGCCGACCAGACGACGCCCACCGACCCCACGACGCAGCACCCCTCGAGCACGCCGGGGCAGTCCATCGACCATCCCGGCGCGACCGCCGACATGGATCTCACTCCCGACCACGGGGAGCAGACCTACCGCGGGACCGGGAAACTCGAGGGCCGTCGGGCCGTGATCACGGGTGGGGACTCGGGCATCGGACGGGCCGTGGCCCTGGCGTTCGCCCGCGAGGGGGCCGACGTCCTGGTCGTCCACCTGCCCGAGGAGCAGGCCGACGGGGACGAGACCGTCCGTCTGGTGACCGAGGCCGGCCGCAAGGGGATCAGCCTCCCCGGCGACCTGCGCGAGGAGAGTTTCTGCGTCGAGGTGATCGACACGGCGGTCCGCGAACTCGGGGGGCTGGACGTCCTGGTCAACAACGCGGCCTACCAGATGGCCGTGGACGGCATCGAGGACCTCAGCACCGACCAGCTCGTCCGGACGTTCACGACCAACGTCTTCGCGACCTTCTGGCTGAGCAAGGCCGCGGTCCCGCACCTGCAGCCGGGTTCCTCGATCATCAACACGGTGTCGATCCAGGCGGAGAGCCCCTCGGGCCCGCTGCTGGACTACGCGGCCACCAAGGCCGCCCTGGTGAACTTCACCACGAACCTCGGCGAGCAGCTCGCCCCGAAGGGGATCCGGGTCAACGCGGTGGCCCCGGGTCCGATCTGGACCCCGCTGATCCCGGCGACCATGCCGTCCGAGCAGGTCGAGGACTTCGGCGCGCAGACGCCGCTCGGTCGCGCGGGGCAGCCGGCCGAACTGGCCCCGGCCTACGTGTTCCTCGCCTCGCAGGAGTCGAGCTACATCGTCGGCGAGACGATCAAGGTGACCGGCGGGAAGTGATACCCGGTAGGTGCGGCGCGTCAGCGCCGGAGGCCGGGCGGCACGTGGAGTTCGGAGAAACTCACGTCCCGCCCGGCCTCCTTCGCGTCCAGCAGAAGTCGGTCGGCGCGGCGGAACGTGTCCGTGAACAGGTCGGCCGCCCGGTCGGCGCTCGGGATGGCCCGGGTCACCCCCGACGGCACGGGTGAGCTGGCGGCTCCGACGCTCACGGTGACCTGCCGCCCCGGTATCGAGGTGCGCACCGTGGTGCGCACGGCCTCGGCCAGACCGCGCAACCGCTCCGGGCGGAGGACCGCCACGAGGACCAGTTCCTCCCCGCCCCAGCGGGCCGCCACCTCGTCCTCCCCCACGAAGCCGGCCAGCAGGCCGCCGAGCCGACGCAGGACGTCGTCCCCCGCCTCGTGGCCGAGGTCGTCGTTGATCCGTTTGAAGTGGTCCACGTCGGCGACGACCACGGCCAGGTGCCGGCCCGGTGCGGAGGCCCGGTCGAGCAGGAGCGGAAGCTCGTGGTCGAGCCCGCGCCGGTTCAGCAGCCCGGTCAGCGGGTCGCGCCTGGACAGGGCGTCGGCCCGGCCGCACGCCTCGTCCAAGCGGGAGCGCAGCAGCAGCAACGACGCGGTGATCGGCAGCATCACCAGGGCGGCGCACAGGGCGACCAGGAGGCGTTCCAGGAGCAACCCCGGCCCGGTGAGGACGACGACGGCGGAACCGGTCACCGCGGAGCACGCCACCCCCACCACCTGCTTCCAGGTGTCGAACAGGGCCGCGTAGACGGGGGCGATGACGAACGCGAGGGCGATGAGCGAGCGCAGCCCGGGCTGGGCGACGGGGAGCGCGAAGCACAGACCGGCGACGAGGAGCAGGTAGGACCATCCCACCCCGGCCTGCTGTCCCGCTCGCAGTCGCCGGTGGTGGATCACGGCGCCGAGGACGAGCAGGGCCGCCCCGAGCAGAGGGGCCGCCTCCGTTCCCGGTCGCACGACCGGCAGCCCGAGGAGTTGAAGTCCGAGAATGGCACCCACCGCGATGATCCCGGAGCAGGTGATCAGGTAGACGCAGGCCGCCGGAGCGTCCAGGCGCAGCCGTAGCCACGCCCCCGCCCGGTCGATCGCTGCTGGTGTCACCCGACCGTGATCGGTCGATCCGGCCCGTCCCTGGATAGCCCGATGTGATCATCCGGGCGGAGCAACCCGGTCACCCCGGACCGGGCCCACCCTCGACCGCGAGGACGCGCAGGTCCGCGTCGAGCAGCACGGCACCACCCCGGGCCCCCACCTCGAGGTGGCCGACGTCGGGACGACCCAGGACGGCCGCCGGGGTGGTCGTCACCGCCGCGAGGGCGTCGTCCAGGCCCAGCCCCGCCTCCTGCACGGCGAAGCGGAGGGCCCGGTCCAGGGTGAGGGTGCTCCCGGCGACGGCACCCCCCTCGACCAGCCGGGCGACCCCGTCGACCACGTCGACCTCCAACCCGCCGAGCGGGTAGCGGCCGTCGGCGGCCCCCGCGGCGGCCATCGCATCGGTGACGAGCGCAGTCCGTCCCACCCCGGCGTGCCGGGCGGCGAAGGCGACCACCCGGGCGTCGAGGTGCACGCCGTCGGCGATGAGCTCGACGGTGACCCGGTCGTCGTCGAGCAGGGCGAGGACGGGCCCGGGTTCGCGGTGGTGCAGCGACGGCATGCCGTTGAACAGGTGCGTCGCCACCCGCGCCCCGGCGTCGACCGCCGCCCGGACGAGTCCCGCGTCGGCGGCGGTGTGGCCGATCGCGACGACCACCCCGGATTCGGTGAGGGCCCGGACGGCGTCGAGCCCGCCCTCCAGCTCCGGGGCCAGGGTGACCATGCGCACCAGCCCCGTCGCGGTCAGGCGGGTGACGTCGGCCGGCGCCGGGGGCTGCAGCTGCTGCGGGTCGTGGGCCCCCCGGAACCGCTCACTGAGCCACGGCCCCTCCAGGTGGACCCCGGCCAAGGTGCCGTCGGCGACGAGCGGGCGCAGCGCCTCCACCGCGGCCTGCAACTCGGCCACCGGCCGCGAGACGAGGCTGGCGACCAGCGTGGTCGTGCCGTGCCGCCGGTGCAGCGCGGCCACCGTGCGGGCGGCATCCGTCCCGACCGACCCCGCGGCCCCGAACTGCTCCCCCGCGCCGCCGTGGCAGTGCAGGTCGACGAAACCGGGCACGACGAGGTCGGCGCGACGGACGTCGGAACCCGTCGGGAGCCGCCCCTCACCGAGCGCGGTGACGACCCCGTCGGTGAGTTCCACCCACCCCTCGGGCAGGACACGCCGCCCCGTGACGATGCGGCCGGTGAGCACGACGGGAGCCATGTCCGAAGCCTGGCACGCGGCCCGCGTCAGTCGGCGAGCAGGACGTCGGCCTGCCGGGCCGAGGACACGACCCGGTTGCGACCGCCGTGCTTGGCCGCGTAGAGCTTCCGGTCGGCGCGTTTGAGCAGCTCGACGCGATCACGCGGGGCGACCCCGTCGTCGGGGGCGAAGGCGACCCCCACGCTCACGGTGACCGGCCGGCCCTCGGTCAGCGCGTCCCAGTCGTCGCCCGCGACCCCGGCCCGCAGGCCTTCGGCCGAACCGACGACGGCCAGGTCGCCCCAGCCCTGCCAGACCAGGATGAACTCCTCGCCGCCCAGGCGGGCGCAGAAGGTGTTCGGCAGCCCGCCCGACCAGCGCAGCAGGTGCGCGCCGAGCCGGCGCAGCACCTCGTCGCCGGTGTCGTGGGACAGCTCGTCGTTGATGCGCTTGAAGTGGTCGGCGTCCACGATGGCGGCCGCGACCGGCCCCGGTGCGGTGAGCACCCGGTCGAGGTGCTCCTCGGCCGCGCGGCGGTTGGGCATGCCGGTCAGGGCGTCGGTCATGGCGAGGGCGCGGTAGTCCTCCGCCTCGCGACGGGCGGTCACCGCGTCGTAGCGGGCCTGGGCCAGGAACGCGCGGGTGCTGTTCTGGCGGGCCCGCAGGGCACGGTCGGCCTCCGAGAAACGGACGTGGTGGCGGTAGGCGCGCTCCCAGTCACCGGTGCGGGCGGACAGCGTGGCGGTGGTCTCCTCGACCAGGGGTCGCAGGGCGACGAGACCGGCCGCGTCCACCATCCGTCGGGCGTCGTCGAGCTGCACCTGAGCCTCGTCGAGGCGTCCCAGCCTCGCCAGGATCTCGACGGCCGTGAGCCGGACCCACACGTCGTCGTCGATCTCCTGGAGCACGGCCGTACTGCCCGCGATGGCCAGGCGGATGGTCTCGAGGGCCTGCTCCGGGCGACCGCTGTGCAGTTCGACCACGGCCAGGGTGTCCAGGTCGGCGCAGCGCAGCTGGACGGTCCCCGTCCGGGCGAGGTCCCGCATCTGCTCGGTCAGGGGGACCGCCGCCGCGACGTCCCCTGCCTCGCAGAGGATCCAGGCCCGGTTGTTGAGGGTGAACAACCGCAGCAGCGGGTCGTTCAGCTCGACGGCGATGGCCCAGGCCTGGTCGAGCAGGGTGTGGACGTCCTCGCGCTCACGATCGACCAACGTGCTCAGGCGCAGCAGGCCCTCGGCCCGCAGCCAGCGCGGCGCGTCCGGTGGGAGCAGTTCGAGGCAGGCGAGGGCGTGGCAGCGGGCCTGGGCCTCGTCGCCGGCCTGGGCGTGCAGGAGCGACCAGGCGAACTGCACCCGGGAGCGCAGCTCGGGGTCGCCCAGGTCCTCCGCGACCACCTCGGCCTCACGGGTCAGCTCGGTCGCCCGCTCGGTGTCGTTCAGCACCGCGAGGACGTCGGCCAGGACGAGCTGGGCGCCGGCCCGGGCGGCGCAGTCACCGGCCTCGGCGGCGCGGACCATCAACCGCCGGGCGGCGTCCTCCTGGGAGCGCAGCGCCCGACCTCGGTTGCGCTGCAGGACCCGCACCTCGTCGTACAGGGCGGACACGGGTCGAGCCGGGGTGAGTTCCGTGGATGGGCGCGTGACGTCCACCGACATCGGTCTCGACCCCCTCTCCTCCTGCCTGGCTGTGATCAGAGGTATCGGCAGAGTCACTGCACGGTTGAACGATGTTCACCCACCCGCCGCATCGGGGCCGGGCGCCACGCCGGGGACCGGTCGGAGGTCGGCAGCGAGGCTCAGAGCCGCAGCAACCCGGCGACCGTGATCACGGCGGCGCCGGCGGCGTCCGAGGCGTCGAGGTCCACCTCGGCCACCACGGCCCAGTCGCGGTCGCCCGCCGGGTCCTCGAGCACCTGGCGCACGTACCACCGCCGGGCGCTGCCCCGGGCCCCGGGACCGCTGCCGTCGTCGACCTGCAGCAGGTGCGGGCCGCGGGCGTCCGGTCCGGTGCCGATGGCGTCGTGCTCGTCGAAGTAGGCGTCGAGCTGGTCGGCCCAGGTGTCGGCGTCCGGGGAGCCGTCGAGCGCGGCCAGGGCGTCGGGGTCGTCGCGGGCGGCGAGCTCCACGAACCGGAACATCGCGTTGCGCAGCAGCACCCGGAAGGCCCGGGCGTTCGCGGTGACCGGCGGGACCTCCTCCTCGCGGTGCACGACCTCCTCGAGGTCGGCCGGGTCGGCCCCCTCGCGCAGCGCCTCCCACTCGGCGAGCAGGCTCGAGTCGGTCTGCCGCACGAGTTCGCCGAGCCACTCCACGAGGTCGGTGAGCTCGTCGGTGCGCGCGTCCTCGGGGACGGTGTGCCGCAGGGCCTTGTAGGCGTCGGCCAGGTAGCGCAGGACGAGACCCTCGGAGCGGGCGAGCTGGTAGAACGCGACGAACTCGCCGAACGTCATGGCCCGTTCGAAGAGATCGCGGGCCACCGACTTCGGACGCACCTCGTAGTCGCCGACCCAGGGGTTGCCGCCCCGGTAGGTCTCGTAGGCGGCCCGCAGCTCCTCGGCCAGCGGCTGCGGCCAGTCGACCTCCTCGAGGAGTTCCATGCGTTCCTCGTACTCGATGCCGTCGGCCTTCATCCGGGCCACGGCCTCCCCCTTGGCCTTGGACTTCTGGGCCAGGAGGATCTTCATCGGGTCGTCCAACGTGCTCTCGATGACGCTGACGACGTCGAGGGCGTAGGTCGGCGACTCCCGGTCCAGCAGGTCGTCGATGACGGCCAACGCGAACGGGGACAGCGGCTGGTTCAGTGCGAAGTCGAGCTGCAGGTCGGCGACCATCCGCAGCTGCCGTCCGTCGGGCAGGGGTTCGGGGAGACGTTCGACGATCCCCGCGTCGAGCAGGGCCCGGGTCAGGTCCACCGCCCGGCGCACGTGGCGCACCTGCTGCTTCCGCGGTTCGTGGTTGTCCAGCAACAGGTCTCGCATGGCCTCGACCGGGTTCCCCGGCCGCTGCAGGACGTTCAGGAGCATCGCCGTCGTCACCCGGAAGTGCGACGTCAGCTGCTCGGGTTCGGCGTCGACGAGTTTGTCCATCGTGGCCCGCGACCAGGAGACGTAACCCTCCGGCGCCTTGACGCGCTGGACCCGCTTGAGCTTCTTCTCGTCGTCGCCGGCGCGAGCGACGCGACGGGCGTTCTCCACCTCGTGCTCGGGGGCCTGGACCACCACCGTCCCGGCGGTGTCGAAACCGGCCCTCCCGGCCCGGCCCGCGATCTGGTGGAACTCCCGGGCCCGGTAGTGCCGGGTGCGGCGGCCGTCGAACTTGGTCAGGCCCGCGAACAGCACCGTGCGGATGGGCACGTTGATACCCACGCCCAGGGTGTCGGTGCCGCAGATGACCTTGAGCAGCCCCGCCTGGGCCAGGGTCTCGACCAGCCGCCGGTACTTCGGCAGCATCCCCGCGTGGTGGACGCCGACGCCCATGCGCAGCAGGCGGGAGAGCACCTTGCCGAAACCGGGGGCGAACCGGAAGTTTCCCAGGGCCGCGGCGATCGCGTCGCGCTGCTCGCGGGTGGCGACCTTGGCGCTGGTGAGGGCCTGCGCCTGCTCGACCGCCGCCGCCTGGGTCGAGTGCACGATGTAGACCGGCGCCCGGTCGGTCTGCAGCAACTCCTCGACGGTCTCCTGCAAGGGGGTCAGCGCCCAGGAGAAGTGCAGGGGGACGGGCCGCTCGACCGAGGTCACCAGCTCGGTGTCCCGCCCGGTCCGCCGGGAGAGGTCCGCCCGCAGCGCGGTCACGTCGCCGAGGGTCGCCGACATGAGCAGGAACTGGGCCTGGGGCAGTTCGAGGATCGGGACCTGCCAGGCCCAGCCGCGGTCCGGGTCGGCGTAGAAGTGGAACTCGTCCATGACGACCTGGCCGACGTCGGCGAACGCCCCGGAGCGCAGGGCGAGGTTGGCCAGCACCTCGGCCGTGCAGCAGACGATCGGGGCGCCGGCGTTCACCGACGCGTCGCCGGTCATCATCCCCACCCGCTCGGCGCCGAACGTGTCGACCAGCGCGAAGAACTTCTCGCTCACCAACGCCTTGAGCGGGGCGGTGTAGAAGGACCGGATGCCCGCGGTCAGCGCGGCCGCGTGGGCGCCCGCGGCCACCAACGACTTCCCGGAGCCGGTCGGGGTGGCGAGGATGACGTTGCTGCCCGAGACGACCTCGATGAGCGCTTCCTGCTGGGCCGGGTAGAGCTCGAGCCCACCGGCCCCGGCCCATCCCGCGAACGCCTCGTAGACCTGGTCGGGGTCGGCCGCCGAGGCGGATCCCGGGGCGGGCAGGACGTCGGGCAGGAAGGGTCTCGTCATGGCGGTTCCATCCTCGCACCCGCCGTGCCCCGGACGGCCGATCGAGCCGAGGGGCCCGTCTGCCGACATCATGATCGGAGCAAGCCGGCTCTCACGACGAGCGGAGGACAGGTGCACGAGCAGGTGGTCCTCCTCCGGCGCCGGCTCGCCCTGACCGCGGCCCCGCTCGCCGGGGCTGCGGGCGCGTCGGGGGCGGGGCTCGTCGCCGACCGGGTCGGGCTGGACGTCCCCCTGGGGCTGGTGGCCCTGCTCGGGGCACTTCTCGGCGTCATGGCCGTGCGACCCGTCCGCCTGCGCATCGAGCGGTGGTCGACCGGTCCCGCCGGGGTGCTCACGGGGTTGACCGCCGCCCTGCTGCTGGCGGCGATGCTGACCCTGCTGGGCCTGAGCGTCCTGGTCCCCGCCGTCGTCACGTCGACCGCGAGCTACTCCGTGCAGATGGCTCCCACCCGCGCCCGGGTCGGGCAGAACCTTGCGGTGATCCTCGGGGTCTCGGCCCTGTCCCTCGGTGCCCACGCGGGCGGCCTGGTGGACGGCGTGATCGGCCCGACCCTCGCGAGCCTGCTCGGCGCCACGCTCCTGCTGTTCACCCTGCCGACCCTGGTCAACACCGCCGACGGCGCCCGGCGCGCCGAACGCACCGCCCGGGCGCTGGACGCGGAACGGCACGAGCACGTGCGGGAGCTGGAGCACGCCGCCCGCCACGACCAGCTGACCGGGCTGCTCAGCCGCCGCGGCCTGGCCGAGCCCCTCGATCGGGCCGCCACCGGGGCCGCCCCCGCGGCGCAGACCGCGGTCCTGTTCATCGACCTCGACGGCTTCAAGGCCGTCAACGACGCGTTCGGGCACGCCGCGGGCGACGAGCTGCTGGTCGCGGCCGCCCGACGGCTGCGCCGCAGCGTCCGGGAGGACGACGTCGTCGCCCGCACGGGGGGCGACGAGTTCGTCGTCGTCATGTCGGCGTTGTCCGACGCCCACGAGGCGGAGGCCACCGCGGAACGGATCCGGGTCGCGATCGCGCGACCGTTCGCCCTGGCCGCAGGGCCGGCCCACCTCGGCGCGAGCACCGGTGTCGTGGTGACCCCGACCCCACGCACCGCCGAGGCGCTGCTCGCCGAGGCCGACGCGGCGATGTACGCCGCCAAGCGCGGGCGTCAAGGTCGCGCGCGCGTCGGCAGCGGCTGACCCCGGCGACGGGGCAGGCCCAGACCGAGCGCCAGGACCAGCCACAGCCACGCCGCCCACGGCGCGACTTCGCGTCGGAACCCGAGCGTCACCGCCTGCACGGTCGGCGACATGCCGTCGACGAGGCCGGGCACGTAGGCGAGGGCCAGGACGGTCAGGCGCAGGGTGAGGAGCCGGTCCAGCGCGGGGATTGCGACGGCGAGGGTGAGCGGCCCCCAGAGCAGCAGGTCGTACCAGGGCAGCACGTAGGAGGCGCCGAGCAGGTAGCCCAGGGCCAGGGCGGCCGCGGTCCCGGCGGCCAGCGCCTCCCAGCGGTGCCCGTCGAGCGTCCGGTCGCCGGTCAGCGGGCGCCACCAGAGGGCCAGCAGGCCGATCATGATCAGCGCCAGACCGGGCAGCAGCAGACCCCGCGGCAACCCCGCCTCGACGAGGGGACGCCAGACGGTGGCCAGGGAGACGTAGCGGCTGGCCGTCCGGGCCTGGTCGTAGGCGTGGACCCCGGCCCAGACGTGGGCGGGCACGAGGACGACGAGCGCGCCGAGGACCCCCCGCACCAGCCACCCCGTCCCGAGCTCGCGCCGGGTGAGCAGCCAGGCCACGAGCAGCCCGCCCCCCACCGCTCCGTACGGCAGCTTGGTGCCGACGGCCATGCCGAGGGCGAGCCCCGCGAGCAGGGGGTGGCGCCGGGCCAGCAGCAGGGTCGCGAGCGCCGCCGTCCCGGCCAGCACGTCGGCGTGCGCCCCGCCGAGGCCGACGGTGAGCAGCAGCGGGTTGAGCGACCACGCGACGGCGACCCGGGCGCGCAGGGTGGGGGAGGCGCGCAGGGCGGCGTCGAGACCGAGGGCGAGCGCGACCCATCCGGCCGCGAGCAGGAGCTGTCCGGCCCAAACCGTTGTGCGCACCGAGTCCCCGCCCACCAGCGAGGCCAGGGCCATGACCAGACCGCCGACCGGTCCGTAGACCGAGGGGGTGTCCCGCCACGGGTCGCGCACGGCGGAGACCACCGGGTCGACGCCGCCCGCGAAGGTGGCGGGCGACGCGGTCCAGGGGTCGCCCCCGAGCACGGCGACGCGCCCGTAGGCGGCGTAGCTGAGGTGGTCGGCGGAGCCCACCGGGGGCAGCAGCACGACGAGCAGGGCGGCGCCGAGCACCGCGCCCGTGACGAGACGCCGGGACGGCACCCATCCCGCCCGCACCGCGTCGAGCGCGCACCACAGGGCCGCCCCACCGGTGAGGACCGAGACCGCCAGCACGGCGCTCACCAGCGCCGAGGACGGCGAGCCACCGAGGTCGAAGGGCAGCGGGCCCGGGCCGAGACCGGGCACGGCCGCGGACGGGCCCGCGAGTGCCACGAACGCCCAGCTCAGCAGGGACACGACCCAGAGCGCCCGGGCCGGGACGGAACTCACGGGACTCCCCCGACCGGGCTCAGGCGGCGGGGCCGCGCCAGGCGGCGGCGAGCAACCGCCGCCGGGCCAGGGCGAGCGCGACGTCGCGGTACTGCGCGCCGCGGTGCAGCTGGGCCCGCCACCCGCCGCCGGAGACCCGGTGCTGCAGCGCGCAGGGGACCTCGACGACGCGCGCCCCGGCGCGGAGCAGGTCGATGGTCAGGGCGGTCTCCACCCCCCAGCCGCGGGCGAGGGGGCGGGCCGTCTCGAACGCGTCCCGGGTGAGGCAGCGCATGCCCGACAACGGTTGCTGGGGGGACCACCCGGCGGCGGCCAGCGCCCCGCGACGGGCCAGCCCGACCACGAGGCCGCGCCCACCCCCCGGACTGGACTGCCGGGGCAGGACGGCGATGGTCATGTCCGCCTGCCCGACCAGGACGGGCCCGGCCAGCGGCGCGGTCTCGCCCGCGGTCCCGGCGAGGTCGGCGTCGACGAACAGCAGCGGGCGCGGCCCGATGCCGTCCCGCGGGTGGGCGGCCTCCCAGCCAGCGACCGCCCCGGCCCCGGTCTCCATGGCGGCGGCCTTGCCCCGGTTGCGGCGGTGGGCGACGACGAAGGCCCCCGCGTCGCGGGCCCGGCGCGCGGTGTCGTCGGAGGAGCCGTCGTCGACGACCACCACGAGGTCGGCCTCGGGCAGCGCGAGCAGGGCGGTGACGGTCGCGGTGATTCGTTCGGCCTCGTCCAGGGCCGGGACCACGACCGCGACGGTCGGCGAGGCGGTCGGAGGCACGGGGGCAGGCTAGCGGCGGCCGGTCAGGGCGCGGGCTGGGCGGTCCGGTCGAAGCCCGGCGGCAGGTAGCGCAGCGCGAGCAGCGTGACGTCGTCGTCGACCTCGTCCGCCTCGGCCATCCGGGTCATCAGCCCCTCGACCAGCGCCTCGGTGGAGGGCGGGATCTCGGAGGAGAAGATGCTCAGGACGGCGTCCATGCCCTCGGTGAGTCCCCGGGTGCGGGTCTCGACCAACCCGTCGGAGAAGACCAGCAGGCCCGCCCCGGCCACGAGCTTCTCCTCGAGGACGTCCTCGCGCAGGTCGCCCGGCACCCCGAGCGGCAGGCCGGGCACGAGGTCGAGGTAGTGGATGCCCCCGCTGCAGGTCAGCGGGGGGATGTGACCGGCGCTCGCGGCGAGCAGACGACCCTCCGAGGACAGCAGGCCGTAGAACAGGGTCACCAGGTCGTCGCCGCCGATGGCGGCGAGGCAGGCGTCCAGCCCCTGCAGCACCGCGGTCGGGTGCGGGTCGACGACGGCCAGCGTGCGGACCATGGTGCGGACCTCGCCCATGACGGTGGCCGCGTGCGCGCCGCGGCCCATGACGTCGCCGAGGACGACGGCGACGAGGTCGTCGTCGAGCGCGATGATCTCGGCCCAGTCCCCGCCGACGTCGTGGCCGGTCGCGGTCGAGGTCGCCCGGACGGCGTGCAGCCACGGCACGTCCGGCAACGGGCCCGGTTGCAGGGCCTCCTGCAGGACGTGCGCCGTGGACCGCTCGGACTCCAGCAGGAGCAACCGGTCGAGCCCGGAGGCGATCTGACGCCGGACGGTCTCCTCGAACGCGCGGGCGGCGTCGTCGTCGCCCTCGAGGTCCCCGTCGGAGAAACCGAGCGTGAGGGTGCCGAGCGGACGCCCCCGCAGCTCCAGCGGGGTCAGCCGCCAGGCGACCTCGCCCTGCCCGGCGGCGAGGGCGAACTGCCGGCGCAGGACGTCGGGCACCGGGTCGAGCTCCTCGGGGGCGGAGTCCGCGGTCAGCGTGAGCCCCCCGCGGCGGGCCAGGACGTCCACCAGCTCGGCGTGCTCGGCGACGCTGATCCGACTCTGCCGCAACAGGTGCGGGAGTCGGAGGTCGTCGCTGTGGACGACCAGGCGGCCGGCGACGGGGTTGTGCAGGACGAGCAGACCACGCCGGGCCCCGGTCCCGGCGACGACCGCGGCGATGATCGCCTCGGCGGCGGAAGGGACGTCCTCGGCCTCGGCCATGGAGACCGCGAGCTGCTGCAGGGCCCGGTTGCGGCGACGGGACCGGACGGTCTCGGTGACGTCGGTCAGGGAGCCGACCCACTCCGTGACCACGGTCGGGTCGGTCGGGTCGGCCCCGGGTTCGCGCACCGGGACCGCGACCGCCGAGAGCCAGCGCCACCCCTCCCGCGTGCGGATCCGGAAACGGCAGGTGACCCGGCTGCCCGTGGCCCGGCCGAAGTTCCAGCTGTCCTGCACGACGGCCAGGTCGGCCGGGTGCACGGTGGTGAGCCAGTCGACGGGGGTGCTGTCGTCGTCGTGACCGGCGAGCGCCCGCCACCCCGGGAGGTCGCTGGTCAGCGGGGGGATGCCCGGTCGGGCGGTGAGCGCGTCGCCCAGGGTGGTGAAGACGTCCAGCACGTCGGCCCCGGCCAGGGCGCGGAAGCGTCGCTCGGCCCGGGCCGCGTCGCGCAGGGCCACGTTCTCCTCGACCGTGCGGGCGTACTGCTCGAGCAGGGCGGTGGCCCGGTCCTGCTCGTCCGGGCCGAGGCCGCCGAGCCGGGTGAAGCCGAGCCGGAGCAACCCCAGGGGCCCGGCCACGCCCAGGACGGGCAGGTAGGCCCAGGACTGCTCGCCGGGACCGAGGAGGGGGTCGGGGGTCTCGTCCGTGGAGCCGGCCGGTGCGTCGACGCGGGTCACCCGCCCGAACAGGGTGCCGACGTGGGCCGGGTGGGCGATCCCGGCGGGGTCGAGCACGTCACGCAGCGACAGGCCGTCGGTGTCGAGGTGCAGGACGTGGCAGCTCGTCGGGCCGAAGAGGGCGATGAACGAGGCCCGCAGGAAGGTGGCCGCCGACACGCCCGACAGCACGGACGGATCGCCGCCGTACAGCTCGAAGCCGGGCACCGGCCACCCTCTCGGTCCTGACGGCGGCGGATTCCACCGTGCTCGACGACCGCGGGACACCGACGATCGACGAGCGAACGGTAGCGCCGATCCGGGGGCGCTGACTGCGCTTCGTGCTCCCTCGGTCACTCAAATGGACCAGATCAGGACGAAGGTCCCGCGTCAGAGCGGCCTGTCACGAGTGGGGGGCTCCACGAAGGAGGCCCACACGGTGCGGCTCAGGTCGTCGAGGTTCTCCACGACCCCCCAGCGGTCGGCCAGACCGTCGACGATCGCCAGACCACGACCGCCCGTCGCTCCCTCGTCGACCGTACGCTGACGGACGGTCCGGCCGGGGGCCCCGCCGTCGGTGACCGCGATCTCGACGTGGGTGCCGGCGCCGACGCCCGCCTCGACCCGGACGTGGCACTGCACGTGGATGGCTCCGTCGCGCAGGGGGCGGGCGTGCCGGATCGCGTTGCCGACGATCTCGGACACCACGATCTCGATCTCCGCGGTGGCCATCTCGTCCAGCCCGACGCCGTCGAGGACCCGGCGCACCACGTGCCGAGCCTGCGGCACCGACGCCGGGTCGTGCTCGAAGCTCACCCAGTGGCTCTCGGGGACGTGCGCTCCCGGGAGAGGGGTAGGGGCGGGAAGGGCACCCGCGCTGAGGCGAGGACCCCGGTGCTTGACCGCTGCTTCGTCCGACATGACGAGCAAGGGGTACCCGCGTCGTCACGCTCCCAAACCCCTCGATCTCGACGGACCCGGGCGACCGTTCCGGCACCCCCTCCGGACACATGCCGGAAACGTGATCGCCCGCCGCGCCGACCCCGTGTTGCGGGCCCGTGAACTCCCGGGCGCGGGTCTTCTCGCCGGTGCCGCGGCCGTGCCACGGTCGGCGGCGGAGGTGCACATGAAGCTGCCCGCACAGACCTGGTTCGAGCGCTCGACGTCCCGGGCACGGGACTGGCCGCTCGCCCGCCTGCGCGCGGACAAGGGGGTCACCCGGGTCAGCGTGGTGCTGCCCGCGCTGAACGAGGAGGCGACGGTCGGCGGCGTGGTCCGCATGGTCCGCCGCCTGGCCGACGCGACGGGGTTGGTCGACGAGATCGTGGTGATGGACTCCGGGTCCACCGACGCGACCGCCGAGGTCGCCGAGGAGGCCGGGGCCGTCGTGCACCACCGCGACCACGTGCTGCCCGAGGTCGGTTCCCGACCCGGCAAGGGCGAGGTCCTCTGGAAGTCGCTCGCGGTGACCAGCGGCGACGTCGTCGTCTTCGTCGACGCCGACCTGGTCGACCCGCAGCCGCAGCTCGTCACCGGCCTGCTCGGACCCCTGCTCGCCGACCCGCAGGTCGAGCTGGTCAAGGGCTGCTACGACCGGCCGCTGGCCGGCGCGGGGGCCGCCTCGGGCGGCCGGGTCACCGAGCTCGTGGCCCGTCCTCTGCTCGCCCAGCACTTCCCGGAGCTCTGCGGTGTCGTGCAGCCGCTGGCCGGGGAGTACGCCGGTCGGCGGCGCCTGCTGGAGGCCATCCCCTTCCGGGCCGGCTACGGCGTCGAGATCGCCATGCTCATCGACGCGCTGCAGCTGCGCGGGCTGTCCGCGATCGCCCAGGTGGACCTGGGTCGGCGGGCCCACGGACACCAGGACACCGCGGCCTTGGGCCGGATGGCCGCCCAGATCGTGGCCACCGTGCAGGACCGGGCGACGGGCGGCTCCGAGGGCGCGGAGATCACCCAGTTCGTGCGTGACGGCTACGGGCGCTACGCGCCGGTGACCCACCGCTTCGACACCTCGGAGCGCCCGCCGATGATCACGGTCGAGGGGTACACCAGCGCGCAGGCGTTGGTGTCCTGATCACTTGACGTAGGGCTCGGCGCCGGAGTCCGTGACCAGCGGGCGCCCGGCGTCGGCCCACGCGCCCATCCCCCCGTCGACGTTGACCACGTCGTAACCGTTCTGCTGCAACCACTGCGCGACGCGCATCGAGCGGCCTCCGGCGCGGCAGACGACGTGCAGCTCGCCCTCGGGCAGTTCGGAGAGCCGCTGCGGGATCTCCCCCATCGGGATGTGCAGGGCCCCCTCGGCGTGGCCGGCCTCCCACTCCTCGTCCTCCCGGACGTCGAGGAGGACGGCGTCGGCGGGAACGTCGGCGGCGGGCACCACGGGCAGGTCGCTCATGGCCGGTCAGCCTACGGTGGAACCGTGGCGCGGGTCCCCGCGTCCCACCGTCGACGGGCGAGCGCGGAGGGAGCGGACATGCACCGGGCACCTCGGCGGCGAGCGCCGCGCCGACGCGGAGCCGCCCTGCTCGTCGCGGTCCTCCTCGGAGCGGGCGCCTGCGCGGCCCCGCCCGCCGCCGACCAGCCTGGGGGATCCACCGTGACCAGAAGCCCGACCGCCGTGGCCGGCGACCAGCTCACCGTCGAGGTCGACGACGGGTCGGGCACGGTCACGACCTGGACGCTGCTCTGCGAGGCGGGCCCGGACGGGACCACCGCGGTCGGCGGCGACCACCCCGACGTGGCCGGGGCGTGCACGGCGGTGACCGAACGGGCCGCCGCCTTCGCCCCGGTGCCCAAAGACCGCGTCTGCACGATGATCTACGGCGGCCCGCAGACGGCCCGGGTCACCGGCACGTGGGCCGGCGCCACGATCGACTCCTCGTTCAAGCGCACGAACGGGTGCGAGATCGCCCGGTGGAACCGGATGGCCGCGCTGCTGCAGCCCGGGGTGCCGACGTCGTCGGGTTCCGGCGCGGTCTGACCCCGCCGGTCAGGAGGCCGACCGCGGGTTCGCGCAGTCGGCGAGGAACCGGTCGCGGGCGACCAGGGCCAGGTCCGGGTTGTCGCTGAACAGCCCGTCGATCCCCGCCTCGTAGTACCGCTCGGCCAGGTCGATCACCCGGCCGTAGTCGGCCGGGTCGTCGCCGGTGCGGTAGTCCAGCGGCAGGAAGTCGTTCTCGGCCCGCAACGTGTAGGGCACGACCTCGAGCCCGGCCGCGTGCGCGTCGTCGACCAGTCGGGTCTCCTCGCCCAGCGTGCCGTCCTCCTCCAGGGCGACGACCTGGTCGAGGGACGGGCCGATCACGTCGACGTAGCGGGCGAGGTCGCGCAGGGTCGAGGGCAGCAGCAGGTCGGCGTACTGCCGGGGGTCACCGGCCGCGACGAGGTCGTAGGGGGCGCCCGTCGCGGACGTGAGGAACACGGTGGGCGCCCGCAGGCCGAGTTCCGTGCGGAGCTGGATCAGGTTGGTCAGCTCGAAACTCTGGACCGTGGCCGGCGCGTCGGCGGAGTTCAGCCCGGCCTCCTCCAGCGCGGCCACCACCTTCGCCTCCATGGGCAGCCCGATCGAGGCGAAGTAGGTGGGGTGCTTGATCTCGGGGATGATGCCGATCTCACGACCCAGGGCCTCGCTGAGCTCGGCCCGCTGGTCGAGGACCTCGGCGAACGTGGGGATCTCCTGCGACCCGTCGAACACGGTGTTGTGCTGCCGCAGCTCGGGCAACCGCTCCACGGCCCGCAGCGTCTTCAGCTCGGCGAGCGTGAAGTCCTCCGTGAACCAGCCGGTGAGTTCCACGCCGTCGACGGTCTTCGTGGTCCGGCGGTCGGCGAACTCGGGGTGCGCGGCGACGTCGGTGGTCCCGGAGATCTCGTTCTCGTGCCGGACCACCAGCACCCCGTCGGACGTGGAGACCAGATCGGGTTCGACGACGTCGGCACCGAGCCGGGCGGCCAGGTCGTAGGAGGCGGCGGTGTGCTCCGGCCGGTACCCCGACGCACCCCGGTGCCCGACGACGACGGGCGGGGCCGCGCACGGATCCTCCGGGTGCGGGTGCCGCTGCTCCGTGGCGGACCCGGACGACGCGTTCGCCGCGGGGCCGAGCGGCAGCACGAGGGCGGCGGCGAGGGACAGGACGAGGGCGCGGGTTCCGGGTCGCTTCACGGTGCACAGGAAACTCCTGTCCGGTGCTCAGCGGAAGACCTCCGGGTGAAGTTCCGCGGTCAGCCCGGCGACGGGATCATTTCAGCAGCCGCGACAACCGGCGGTCGGCGAGTTTCCGACCCCCGGTCTGGCAGGTCGGGCAGTACTGCAGCGAACGGTCGGCGAAGGACACCTCCGCGACGGTGTCCCCGCACACGGGGCAGGGTTCGCCCGTCCGTCCGTGGACGCGCATCCCCGCCCGTTTCGCGTCCTTGAGCTCCTTGGCCGGTTTTCCCCCGGCCGCGGCCACGGCGTCGCGCAGGATCGACTGCAACGACGTCCAGAGCGTTTCGACGTCGGCCGGGCCGAGTTTGCCGGCCACCGCGTAGGGCGAGAGCCGGGCCGCGTGCAGCACCTCGTCGGAGTAGGCGTTGCCGACCCCGGCCAGCACCGACTGCTCCCGCAGCAGACCTTTGATCTGCTGCCGGGAACCGGCGAGCAGGGCGGCGAAGGCCGGCAGGTCGAAACCCTCGGCCAGCGGGTCGGGACCGAGAGTGGCGACGGCCTGCACCTCGGCCGGGTCCTTGACGACGTGCACCGCGAGCCGCTTCTGGGTCCCGGCCTCGGTCAGCTCGAAACCCGGCGGGCGCGCCTCGTCCTCGTCGTCCTCGGGGGCGAGCCGCACCCGGAGGGCGACCGGGTTCTTGCCGGTCGGCCGCAGCGGGGTGGCCGAGAGCGCGTCGCTCCACCGCAGCCAGCCCGCCCGGGACAGGTGGACCATGAGGTGCAACCCGTCCACGTCGACGTCGAGCCACTTGCCGTGCCGGTGCACCGCGGTGACGGGTGACCCCTGCAGGGCCGAGGGGTCGGGGCGGAAGGTCTTCAGCACGTTGATGGCGCCGACCTCGACCTTCGCGACCACACGTCCGACCAACCGCTGCCGCAGGAACGCGGCCAGCGCCTCCACCTCGGGCAGCTCCGGCATCGCCCCAGTGTGGGGCAGGTCGCCGGATCACGGCGGTCGGGCCAGGATCGGGACGGTCGTCGGAGGGAGGGGTCGTGCCCGAGGGTCATCTGATCACCCGTTACGCCCGGCAGCAGGAGGCGGCGCTGGGCGGGCGGGTCGTCCGCCTGGACTCACCGCAGGGACGGTTCGACCCGACCCCGTTCGCCGGTCGGGTCCTGCGCGACGTGCAGGCGCACGGCAAACGCCTGTTCTACGGCTTCGAGGGGCCCGGTCCGGGGTTCATCCACGTCCATCTCGGGCTGCGCGGGTTCTACCTGCACACCGACGACCCGGACCTGCCCGCGCGCGGCGGGACCCGGTTGCGGCTGACCGGCCCGCACGACGCGTTCTCCCTCGTGGCTCCGATGACCTGCGAGGCCGTCGACACCGCGACCCACGACGCGCTGGTGGCCGCCCTCGGCCCCGACCCGTTGCGGCCCGCCGAACCCGACGGGGCCCCGGCCGTCCGGGCGGAGGCCGTGCGCCGTCTCGTCGCGGCCGGCGCCCCGGTCGCGACCGCCCTGACCGACCAGTCGGTCTGGGCGGGCATCGGCAACGCGTGGCGGGCCGAGCTGCTGTTCCTGGCCGGCATCGATCCCGCCCGCGCGGTCACCGAGGACGAGGCGGGGCGGTTGTGGGACCTCGCGGTCGAGCTGCTCGAACCCGCCGTCGAGGCCGGTCAGGTCGTCAGCGACCCGTCCGCCCCGGACGAGCGCTGGGTCTACAAACGGGAGACGTGCCGCCGCTGCGACGCCCCGGTGCGGCGCTGGACCCTCGCCTCGCGGGTGGTCCACGCCTGCCCGGTCGAACAACTCTGACGCCGCGGGAGAGTAGATGTCCGGACCCGATACGGGCGGACAGGACCGGGCCAAGATGATTGACTGTCTGTCACGGGCTGATGACGCAGCAGCCGACGACTGCACGCGTACCGGCGCCTGGTCTGCGGCCAGGGCGTCGCGGGGGGAAACCGGGGGGCGAGGGGACCGTGTACCAGGTCGTGCTCCCACCCTCACCTCGTTCGGTCGGGGTGGCCCGGTGGCTGATCGGCGAATGGTGCGCCCCCTGGGTGAACGCGCACGAACTGGCCGAGGACACCGTGGAGTCGGCGCTGCTGCTGGCCAGCGAGGTGGTCACGAACGCGGTGATCCACGGGGACGGCATGGTCCACGTCGCCGTGTCGCGCCTCAACGGTTCCGCCCTGCGGGTGGAGGTGTCCGACGCCGGGGGCGGGATGCCGCTGGTGAACGGTCAGCGCCCCGACGCCGAGAGCGGGCGGGGCATGGCGATGGTGGAGCTGCTGTCCTCGCGGTGGGGCACCGACCTGGGGGTCGGGCCGTTGGGCAAGACCGTCTGGTTCGAACTCCCGATCCACGCGGCGTGACGACGCCGGGGCGACCGCGGTTCAGACCGTGCGGTCCCGGCAGGCCTTCGCCGCGCTGAGCACCATCACGGCCGAGAGCAGGACCGCGAGCAGCAGCGGCAGGGTCCACGAACCGGTCGCCGCGTGCAGGGCCCCCATGACGACCGGGCCGGCCGCCGCCAGGGCGTAACCGACCGACTGGGCCATCCCCGAGAGCGCCGCCGCCCCTTCCACGTCGGCGGCCCGGGCCGAGATCGCCGACAGCGCCAGCACGACCGTCGCCCCGCCCCCGGCCCCGACGACCAGGGCGGCCAGCGAGGGCACCTGCGGGACGAGGAGCAGCAGACCGAACCCGACCGTGGTGGCCGCCGACGCCCCGACCGCGAGCCGCCGGGTCGCGCGCACCCCCCGGGCCAGGACCGGGACCAGCAGCCCGGCGACGACGCCGGCCCCCTGCACGATCGACAGCTGCCACCCGGCCGCCACCTCCCCCACCCCGGCCCGGTCGGTGACGATCGAGGGGAGCCAGGCCAGCAGCACGTAGAACGTGGCCGACTGCAGCCCCATGAACGCGGTCACCCACCAGGCCTGCACCGAACCCCACGGAGCCGCCCGACGCGGCCCCACCCGGACCGTCGGCCGGTCGCGGCGGGCCGGGCCGGTCAGGACCAGGGCCGCCAGCAGGGCCGGGACCGCCCAGACCGCGAGCGCCGTGCGCCACTGCCCGGGGACTCCCTGGGCGAGGGGGACCGCGAGACCCGACGCGGCACTCCCGACCAACCCCATCGCGACGACGTAGCCGCTGGTGAGGGTCGCGACCCGGTCGGGGAAGCGGGACCGCAGGAGGGCGGGCAGCAGGACGTTGACGACCGCGATGGCGATGCCGAGCAGGAGCGTCCCGGCGAACAGCGGGGCCACCCCGGGGACCCACCGCAGTCCGGACGCGGTGACGAGGAGGGCGAGGGCGAGCAGCAGCGTCCGCAGCAGACCCCACCGCGCGGCGAGCCGGGCGACGAACAGCGAGGCCCCGGCGAAGGCGAGCAGCGGGAGGGTCGTCAGGGCCCCGAGGGCGGCCGCCGTCAGCCCCGTGTCGGTCCCGATGCGCCCGACCAGCGGCCCGACCCCGGTCAGCGGCGCGCGCATCGAGCAGGCCGTCAGCGCGACGACGAGGAGGATGCCCCTCCTCACCGGGGACGGCGCGATTCTCGCCGCAGGTAGACCAGACCGAGGACGGGCAGGACGAGCGGGATGTAGAGGTAACCCCGCCCGAACCCGGACCAGACGGTCGAGTCGGGGAAGGCCTGGGCGTCGAAGATGCTGAGAACCCCGACGGTCAGGACGCCCACCAGCTCGACCGAGCAGGCGCCCCAGGCCATCCGTCGCCACCGCTCCCCCGTCATGGCCAGACCGAGGGTGGCGAGGACGTAGACGAGACCGGCGAACGCGGAGAGCAGGTAGGCCAGCGGGGCCTCGTGGAACCGGGTGGCGATCTGGACGCCGGCGCGGGAGACGGCGGCGACCGCGAACGTCGCGTAGAGCGCGACGAGGACGCGACCCAGCCCGGTCGTGGTCGCGCGCGGGGTGGAGCGGCTCACCGGGTCACCCCGAACAGCAGGAAGGCGCGGTACAGCAGCACGATGACCGCGAAGCACGCGACGGCCAGGACCAGGACGCTGGGCCTCGACCGGTCCGAGAGGCTCCAGAGGGCTCCGGCAGGGACGAAGAACGGGGCGACGACCAGGTAGGCGATCGCGGTCGCGAACTCCACCGGCCGCGTACCGCCGACGAGGGCCGCGACCCCGTCGACGACGGCGGCGAGGACCCCGAGCTCCACCAGCGCGAGCCCGACGAGGGTGGCCCGCCCGACCCGACGGTCGAGCGCGGCGATCGCCACGGCCCACACCGTCATGACGAGCGCGAGGGCGCAGACGATCGCGACGAGGGTTGCGGACACGACGACGAATCCTACGAGTCGTCGGATTCCGGGGCGCGCGGCCGCGGCCGTGAGTAGCGTCTCGTCGCGACCGCCGCCCAGCGGACCCCGCAGGCCCTGCAACGGCTCTGCGACGAGAACGACGGCTGCGGCGGCATGTCCAGCAGCGTCCGTCTCGCGGTCGGGGCCGCACCCGCGGCCGACGAACCGCCCCGCGAGCTGTGCGTGGTCGCCGTCCCCGCGACCCCCGCCCAGGCGGGGTCGCGCGTCGTGGTCCTCGAGGGCACCGACCACGCCGGCCGTCCCTACGTCACCCAGGTCCTCGTGGACCGGGCCGACGACGGCGGGCTGACCGTGCAGGAGCCGGCCTACTGGCTCGGCATCGCCTACTCCGCCCTGCAGCACGGCCGGGCCTGGAGCTCGGCGCCCGACGACGCCGCCGGTCGCGAGGCGCACGACCAGCGGGCCCGGCGGGCGTGCACCGACACGGAGGCCTGGGTGTCCGAGGTGGGCGCGCTCTCCTGACCGGGTGTCACGCCCGTCGGTCGCAGCGGCGCGGGCGGGGTTCCGTCGCGCTGCCCAGGTCCAGCAGATGGCCCACCGACGCGCGCCTGGACCCGCGAACAAGCGGACGACGCCTCGCGTGGCGTCGGTGTCACGGCAACCCGACGGTGAGGAGGAGGTTCGAGCACAGCCGGAGGTCACCGGTCGCGACGACGAGACCGACGTCGGGCGAACGCACGGCGGCGTAGAACGCGAACCGGTCCAGCGACGTCGTGGGGACGCTCGCCCCCAGCAGTTCCCGGTAGGCGCCGTGGGCGGGGACGTCGATCCCGTCGGGGTGGCGCATCAGGGTCGCCTCCTCCACCGGGACCGTCGTCAACAGGATCGGCAGCAGCGTCGGGATGTCGAGCAACCCGGGCGCGAGGTTCAGGTGGACGGTCTCGGCCGCCGGGGGACGGACGGTCGAGACCGGGAAGTTCCCGTCGGCGAGGAGGAACCGTGAACCGTGCCCCGCCCGGGCGAGGGCGGCGAGGAGCGGGGGGTGGACGAGATTCTGCTTGAGCATCGAGGGTCTCCGGACGGGGCGGGCGTCAGTCGGCCTGGGCCCGGCCGGAGGCGACCCGGCTCACCACCAGGGCACCGAGGATGTTGGAGCCGTTCAGGAAGTTGATCCACTCCGCGGCCACACCGGCGAGGGTGAGGACGTTCTGCACCATGAAGAGGAGCAGGATGCCGGTGAAGGCACCGAAGATCGTGCCCTTGCCCCCGTTCATGCTGATCCCGCCGATGACGGCGCCGGCGAAGACCGTGAAGATCCAGCCGTTGCCCGAGTTCGCGGTCACCGAGCCGAGACGTCCGGCGAGCAGGATCCCGGCCAGCGCGGCCAGCAGACCGGCGACGACGAGGGTGATGGCCAGCACCCGCTCGACCCGGATCCCGGCGGCCTTGGCGGCGGCGGGGTTACCGCCGATGGCGGAGAGGGAGCGGCCGAAGCGGGTGTACCCGAGCACGACGATCCCCAGGACGAACAGCAGCAGCGAGATCCACAGCGCGGCGGGCAGCCCGAGCCAGATGGCCGTCCCCAGGTAGGTCATCGAGGTGGGGAGCCCGAAGAAGGTCTGGCCTCCCGAGATCCCGTTCAGCAGTCCGCGCAGGGCGATGAGCATGCCCAGCGTGACGATGAACCCGTTGAGCTGGAACTTGATGATGAGCAGGGCGTTCACGGCCCCGACGACGAGTCCCACCAGGAGCGTGAGCGGTACCGCCAGGGCACCGGGTAGTTCCAGTCCGAGTCCGTGCCCGGGCGAGACGGGCAGGATGAGCCAGACCGCGACCACCAGCGAGATCTCCGACTGCTGCTGGAGGATGTTGACGAGGTTCGCCTCGGTGAGGAACACCGGGCTGATGATGAAGCCGATGATGCCCACGAGCAGCAGCGCCGGGATGAGCGCCAGGTCTCGCAACCGGGCGATGCGCAGGTGACCGCCTCGGGTGGACGTACCCGCAGCCGCGGTCGCCGACGACGGCAGCGCGCCCGCGACGGGTCCGGTGGTGGTCGGATGGTTCATGCGGGGTTCGACACTCCTTCGATCGCGGCGACGAGTTCCTGGTCGCTCCATCCCCGGGGAAGCTCCTGCGACGGCCGCCGCGGGGGAGTCGAACGCCCGCGGCGGCCTGTCTGTGGGGTGTCAGTCGTCCGTGAACGTGATGCCGACCTTGCCGCCCTGGGCGGCGTCGGCGGTGCGGTAGGCCTGTTCCGCGTCGGCCAGGGTGAAGGTGTTGCTCACGAGTTCCTCCGGGTGCAGGTCCCAGCGGGCGAGGTTGACGAGCAGTTCGCTCATCCGCCCGGTGGAGGTCACCCAGGAACCGTGCACGGTCAGCTGGCGGTGGATGAGGACCTCGGAGACGTCGACGGAGAGCTGCCCGCCCTCGCCGACCAGGGCCGCCCGGCCCCAGCGACGCGTGTGCCGCAGCGCGGTGAGCTGGCCCCGGCCGTTGCCGGAGCAGTCGACGGCGACCTCGGCCCCCCCGCCCGGCCCGTCGAGCAGGGCGTCGAGCTCGGAGTCGGTGCCGGCGACCGCGTCGTCGACCGCGCCGAGTTCCAGCGCCAGGGCCCGACGCTCGGGGCTGGGGTCGGTACCGATGACGCGGGGCGACCCCAGGGCCTTGGCGAGGAGCCCGACCGCGCACCCGACCGGCCCGAGGCCGGTGACCAGCACGCGGTCGCGACCGGAGACCCCGGTGCGGCACAGCGCCTCGTAGGCCGTGCCGAACCCGCAGGCGACCACCGCGCCGTCGAGGAAGGTCAGTTCGTCGGGGAGGACCAGGAGGTCGCGCTCCTCGGCGAGCAGGAGGTCGGCGTGACCGCCGTCGCGCTGCCAGCCGTAGGCGGCGCGACCCGCTCCGGTGCAGGAGATCTGGTACCCGTGACGGCACTCGTCGCACTGCCCGCACCCGCTGATGTGGTAGACGACGACCCGGTGACCGACCCGGATGCGATCGACGCCGGCGCCGACGGCGAGCACCCGACCGGCGGGTTCGTGGCCGCCCACGACCCCCTGGTAGGCCTCGGGGCCCTCACCCAGGTGCTCGCGGTAGATGGCCCTGAGGTCCGAACCGCAGATCGTCGAGGCGCGGACGCCGACGAGAACCTGACCCGGCCCCACCTCGGGGTCGGGAACCTCCCGCAGATCCACCCGGCTGCCTCCGGGTAGGAACGCTGCTAGCACGGGATCCTCCTCGTCCACTCTGTGGCAAAAGCGAAACGTTTTGCCTAGTGGCCGGGACGCTAGGCCCGCCACTCCCGGATCGTCAAGAGGTCCGCGTCGACACCACCCGGACCGTGACCATCCCCTCCGCTGCAGTGGTTCGGGGGCTCGTCCCCGGCGCCATCGGCTCCGGGTCGCGGGAGCTTCGAGCTTGACGCTCGACCAGCGTCAGACCTAGATTCCCGAAACGATTTGCACCCCGTCTCGTCGCGGCTGTCCCGGAGGTTCTCGTGGCCCACCCGTCCCCCCTCAGCGCCCAGGTCCCGCAGCGCCGCCTGCGCGACGGCAGCACCATCCCCGGGATCGGTATGGGGACGTTCGGGTCGGACCGGTACGGGCCGGCCGAGGTCTCGGCGGCCGTGGCCGGGGCCCTGCGCGTCGGCTACCGCCTGATCGACTGCGCCGCCGTCTACGGGAACGAGGACTCGATCGGGGAGGTGCTCGCCGACGCGTTCGCCGGTGGCCTGCCTCGTGACGAGGTCTACGTCATGTCCAAGGTGTGGAACGACTCCCACGCCCCGGTAGAAACCGTCGCCTCGGTGGAACGCAGCCTGCGCGACCTCCGGCTGGACCACCTCGACGCCGTCTTCGTGCACTGGCCCTTCCCCAACCACCACGCCCCCCACGCCGGCACGGACGCACGCGACCCCCACGCCCGCCCCTACTCCCACGACGCCTACATGCAGACGTGGGGTGCGCTGGAGGGGCTGGTGGAGCGGGGTCTCGTCCGCCACCTCGGCTCGTCCAACACGACGATCCCGAAACTGCGGCTGCTGCTGCGCGACGCCCACGTCCTGCCGTCGCTGAACGAGATGGAACTGCACCCGACCTTCCAGCAGGGCGAACTGTTCCAGGTCTGCCTGGAGAACCACGTGCAACCGGTGGGGTACTCCCCCCTCGGTTCGCCCTCGCGTCCCGAGCGCGACCGCACCCCGGACGACGTGGTCGACACCGAGCACCCGGCGATCCAGGACGCGGCCCGGCGCCTGGGGGTCCACCCCGCCCTCGTGTGCCTCAAGTGGGCGGTCGCCCGGGGGCAGATCCCCATTCCCTTCGCGGTGAAACCCGAGCAGTACACGGCCAACCTGCACGCGGTCACCGAAGGTCCGCTGCTCCCCGCCGAGCTCGAGGCGATCCGCTCGGCGGAGCGGAACAGCCGGCTGATCAAGGGGCAGGTGTTCCTCTGGGAAGGGGCCTCCTCCTGGCTCGACCTGTGGGACGTCGATGGGACCATTCCCGCATGGCCCGAGAGAGCGACGACGTGACCGCGGTCCTGCGCACGTCCGCCCCGACCTACAAGGACATCGCCCGGATCACCGGCCTGTCGTTGGCGACGATCTCCAAGCACTTCAACGGCGGGTCCGTCCGCGAACCGAACCGGGTCGCCATCGAGGACGCCGTGGACCGACTCGGGTACCGGGTCAACGAGGCCGCCCGCAGCCTGCGGACCCGCCGGTCCCGGGCGGTCGGGGTGTACCTGCCCGAACTCGGTGGAGACTTCCACTTCGCGGTGATCGCCGGGGTGGAGTCGGCGCTGCGGGAGGACGGGGCCGGGGTGATCGTCAGCTCCGGCGGGACCGGCCCCGACGGCGAGCACCCGCTCGACGCCCTGCTGAGCCGGCAGGTCGACGCGGTCATCGCCGTCCCCGGCCCGCAGGACGGGGCCGCGCTCGCCCGCGTCGTCGCGACGGGGACCCCCCTGGTCCTGGTCGACCGTCTCGTCGACGGCGTGGACGTCGACGCCGTGGTCCTGGACAACCAGCGCGCCGCGGTCCAGGCCGTGCAGCACCTCCTCGACCTCGGCCACACCCGCGTGGGCCTGGTGTGCGGTCCGCGGGAGGTGTGGACCATGCGGGAGCGGCTCATGGGGTACCGCGCGGCGCTCGGGGCGGCCCACCTGCCGACCGACGACCGCGACATCGAAGCGGTCCCGCTCACCGTCGAGGACGGGCGTTCGGCCGCGCGGCGGATCCTCGACCGCCCGGACCGCCCCTCGGCGATCGTCTGCGTCAACGAGAGGTTGGTCCTCGGCGCCCTGGTGGCCGCCCGTGAGCTGGGGTTCTCGGTGCCGCAGGACCTCTCGGTCGTCGGGTTCGACGGCCCGGAGGTGGCACTGGCGATGAATCCGCCGCTGACGGTCGTCGTCCAACCCACGGCCACCATCGCCGAACGCGCCGCCCGGTTGTTGCACGCCCGGTTCGTCGACCCGACCGCGACCACGCGGCCCCAGATCTTCGTGATGCCCAGCACCCTTGTCCCTGGAGGCTCCACCGGCGTCCCGAAACCGGACAGGGAGAAGATTCCTCGGGTTCAGCACCCGATCTGACGCGGTGCAGGCATGGTCGTTGCGCCGCAGGTCAGAACGGGGGTGTTTCAGCCCCACCCCAGCTGACCGAGGGGGCAGCCCGCAGACGACGACGCTGGGCCGCGCGGTGCTCGAACAGGTACAGCGTCTTCTGCCGGTGGTGCCTGCGGCAGGAGGCGTGCAGGTTCGACCGGACCGTCCGCCCGCCTTCCTCGAACGGGACTCGGTGGTCAAGGTCGCAGTCGATCGCGGGCACCAGGCAGCCCGGCGTGGTGCACGTCTTGTCCCTCGCCTGCACGAACCGTCGCAACGCGGCGCCGGGGCGGTAGACCCGCGGAGACACGTCCAGAACCTCGCCCGACACCGGGTCTGTAAGGACCCTTCGCCAGTCCCCGTCGGCGGCCAACGCGCGGGCCAGGGCGGCGGGGACCGGTCCGATCCCGGCGACCTCACCGGGTTCGTCGTCCAGACCCAGCAACGTCCGCGCGGCAATGGTGACGTGGACGGTGGTGCTGGACGCGGGCCGGTGGGTCCGGACGTGCTTCACCGGGTTCACCTCACCCGCCTCAGCAAGCTCGGTCGGGTCGGAGAAGGCGGGGACGCCGTCGCGCATGGCGGTGGTGAGGACGTCGGTGAACACGTCGGCGCGACGTTGCTGATGCGTGCGGTGATCCTGGGTTCCCGCAGCCCGGGCGTGGTCGGCGGCCGCGTCGGCCGCGTCGGTGAGCCAGCGATCGAACCGCAGGGCGACGTCCTTGCCGACCAGCGCGGTGAGGTGGGCGGACAGGCCGGAGTCCTCACCGGTGTCGCAGAGATCCACGGTGACGTGACGGTTCGCGTCCGCGACCCGGACCGCGACCGGGACGTGGTCGGGGGTCAACCGGCGGATGACCTTCGTGCAGTGCCGGGTCAACTGCTGCGGGGTGGGGCGGGCCTGGGCGATGAATCCGAGCGCGCTCCTGGTGAGCTCGGCCCGGGCCGCGACCAGGGCGTCACCGTCGAGGACGGGTTCTCCGAACACCCCGACCCCCACCCCCTCCGAACCCTCGACCGGGACGAGGGTGGCCTCGCGAGCGGCGAGACGGTCGTGGGCGCGGCGGATGACCGAACGGTGGGTGGACGTGATGGCCCCGGCCCGGTACGCGTCCTGCAGCACCGGGTCGGCCAGCGCGTCCAGGGCATCCCCGACCTGACCGACGGCTTGCAGGTGGGAGAGGTGCCGCGCCTCGGCCAGGACCATCGCGGCCACCTCGGCGATGAGGTGGTCGAGGAGTTCGGGGGTGAGTTCCTCCCCGTCGCGAGTGCAGCCGAGGTTGCGGGCGCGGACCACGTCGGGGTGCTCGCGGCGGACCCAGTCCAGCAGCGCGATCACGGCGTCGATCGCCATCGCGTGACCGGTGGAGCGGAGCCGTTCGGAGGCCTGCAGCAGCTCGGTCAGCGCGTCACGCGGCGCCGACGCGACCGGTTCGGCGACCTCTGTGACCATGTTCGAATTCTACTCGAACAGTTGACGACGATCAAGGTCAGATTGCTCTGAACACGTTGCTGCACAATCGGTTACGAGCCGTTCGGTCACAGGGGGAGCCTGTGCCCGATCATCGAGAGCAAGGTCCCCCTGTGCCGGTTCGCGCCCCACGGAGGACCGGTCGACGCGCTGATTCACCCGACTGCCGCACCGGAGCCCGGTCAAGCGTTCCGGTCACCCGGCCGACACAATCTCGTGCCCAGTGACCGCCGACGACACGCCCAGGCCCTGACCTGGGTGCTGCTGGGCGGCATCCTCGTCGTGCTGACCACGATGGCCCTCGTCCCGGCGCCCGTGCGCGCCGGGTTGGCACTCGCCGTCCCGCCGCTGGGCCTGGCGGCCACGCTCGTCGGGATCCGTCTCCACCGCCACCGCGGGATCGGGTGGTGGCTCGTCGCGATCATGACGACCTCCTGGGGTGGCGCGGCGGTCGCGACCCAGCTCGGCTACGCCTCGACGTCGATCGTTGACGCGTGCGTCTGGACCGGGCAGGTCGCCGGCGGTGCCTTCATCGCGCTCGTCTTCACCCGTCGCACCGACGGCAAGGAACCTAAGCGCCCGGGCCAGGTCTACGACCTCGGTGTGATGCTGCTCGTGTTCGGCCTCGGCGTCCTGCAGCTCCTCGGCCACACCGGGGGCGGAGAACTCCGGGCCGCCGCGGGGATCGACGTCCTCGTGATGGCGTTCCTGGTCCGCTACCTCGCCAGCCGCCGCAGCATCCCGGTCGCGGCCTGGCTGCTGCTGAGCGGGGCGTTCCTGGGTCTCGTCTTCGACATCCTCGGCACGGTCCAGGGCGTGCGCATGCCTCCGCCCGGGGACGAGCTGCAGGTCCTCTGGGCCGCCGGGGTCCTGCTGCAGGGGGTCGCCGCGCTGCACCCGAGCATGAACCGGGTCGTCGGGCCCGACGCCGTCGCCCCGCGGCGGCGTTCCTCGGCCGCGCTGCTCGGCCTGCTGCCCCTCGTGGTCATCCCCCTCGGGTTGTGGACCACGGCGGCCGCCATGGGCGCCGATCCGTTGCCCTCGTGGACCTACCTGGTCATCAGCTGCCTCGTCGCCGGTCTCTGCCTGCTGCGCGCCACCGTCGTGCTGCGCTACGGCGAGCACCTCGCCGAGCACGACCCCTTGACCGACGAACTCAACCAGCTGGGGTTGGACCACCGGTACCGGATGCTGCCGATGGCCGGTTCCCCGGAGCTGTACCTGCTCGACCTCGACTGCTTCCAGGAGGTCAACGACACCCACGGGCACGACGCGGGTGACGAACTGCTGCAGCAGGTCGCGCAGCGGCTGCGGTCCGTGCTCTCCCCGGGTGACCAGCTGGCCCGGCTGGGCGGGGACGAGTTCGCGGTCCTGCGTCCCCGACCCCTGCCGGCCGGGCGGGGTCCGGCGTTGGAGGACCTGCTGCTCGGCGCGTTCACCGACCCGTTCGTGGTCCAGGGTTCTCCTGTCCGGGTCGCGACCAGCGTGGGGATCGCCGGGACGCAACCGGGCACGCTCCTGCGCGCGCCCTTCACCGAACTGTTCACCCAGGCCGACATCGCGCTGTACGCGGCGAAGGACGCCGGCGGCCAGCGGGCCACCCGGTTCGAGTCCTCGTTGCAGACGGAGATCCTGCGCCGCTACACGTTGCAGGCCGAGGTCCGCGACCTGCTGCTGCGGCACGAACCCTCGGCGGGTCACCTCGAGGTGCACTACCAGCCGCTCCTCGACATGGCCTCGGGGGAGTTCACCGGGGCCGAGGCGCTCGTGCGCTGGCAGCACCCGACCCGCGGTCTGCTCTACCCCGACGCGTTCCTCGACGCGGTCACCGACAACGCCCTGGACGCGGCCCTCGACCGGTCCGTCCTGCAGGTCGTCGTCGCCGACATGGCGGCCTGGCGCAGCCAGGGTGCCCCGGAGCGCAGCGTCAGCGTGAACCTCTCGCGCTCGTCGCTGGAGAACCCCGACCTGGCCACCGAGATCCTCACGACGTTGGCCGACGCCGGGATCCCCCCGCACCTGGTGCACGTGGAGATCACCGAGCACGAGCAGCTGGAGACGAACGGGCCCGCCGCCGCGTCCCTCGCGGAACTGGCCGCCGCCGGGATCACGGTCGACCTCGACGACTACGGCATCGGCTACAGCTCGCTGGACTACCTGCGTCGCTTCCCCGTCCACGTCCTGAAACTGGACCGCTCCGTCGTCCAGACGGTGGGATCGGACGACGAGGCCCTGGTCTCGGCCGTGCTCGCGATGGCGGGCGCGCTGGACCTCAAGGTGCTCGCCGAGGGGATCGAGACCGAGGACCAGCACCGTCGCCTCGTCGAACTCGGCGTGGACCTGGGGCAGGGATACCTGTTCTCCCGGCCGTTGTCCGTGCGGAACTACCAGCAGCAGTTCCTGGGGATCTCCGAGATCGGCGTCGACCTCGCCCCCGGTGCCCCTGGTGCCCCCGGCACCCCGGCCGTCCCGGTGGCGGCTCCCCCGGTCGCGGAGGGGGTCGTGGCCGGCGTGGTCCCGGAGATCGACCCCGAGGCGCCGCCGGCGATCGCCCTGGGGGCCTGATCGGGTCAGCGGGTGAGGATCACCACGATGGCCACGCAGCTCAGCACCACGATGATCCCGCGCAGGACCGAGGGCGGCAGCCGTCGTCCGAACCGTGCCCCGAGCGTCCCGCCGACCAGGGAACCCGACGCGATGAGCGCCACCGCGGTCCAGTCCAGCCGGGACGGTCCCGACCCGACGTGCTCCACCCAGACGTAGGTCGCACCGGCCACCAGGTTGACCCCCAGCACCAGGAGGTTCTTCAACGCGTTGAGCCGCTGCAGGTTCTCGGCCAGCAACGCCCCGAAGATGCCGATGAGGACGATCCCCTGGGCGGCGGTGAAGTACCCGCCGTAGACCCCGGTGCCGTAGACGGCGAGGAACATGCCCGCCCCGGCCAGGCCCCGCGGGTCGCCGGTGACGCCCCGGGCCTCGCGACGGGCCAACGACCGCGCCTGCAGCCGCTTCTGGAACACCACCAGCAGCAGCGCGAGCACCAGGAGAACCGGGACGATGCTCTCGAAGGCCCGTTCGGACAGGTGCAGCAACAACCAGGACCCCGTCACCGCCCCGAGCAGCGAGGCGGGCAGGAACCGGAGCAACCGTCGGCGCTGCCCGGCCAGCTCGCGGCGGTAGCCCCAGGCGGCGGACACGTTGCCGGGGATCAGGCCGATGGCGTTCGACATCGTCGCGCTCACCGGGGGCACCCCCACGGCGAGCAGCACGGGGAACGTCACCAACGTCCCGGAGCCGACGACGGCGTTGATGCCGCCCGCCCAGACGGCGGCGACGAACACGGCGAGCATCTCGTACCACTGCACCCGGGCGAGGCTACGGTTCTCCGAGACCCCGGCCGTCCACCCCGTTGGAGACCCCCATGCCCCGACGCCCCCGCGAGCCCCGTCCGGCGTCGAGCGTCGACCGCTGGCACCTCGCCCTGATGCTCGTGCTGACCTTCTCGACGGGGATCGTGGACGCGGTCGGCTACCTCGGACTGGACCGGGTCTTCACCGCCAACATGACGGGCAACGTCGTCATCCTCGGGATGGCGCTCGTCGGCGCCGACGACCTGCCGATCCTCGGACCGGTCGTGGCCCTCGTCGGGTTCCTGCTCGGCGCGTTCACCGCCGGCCGCACCCTGCGCCGGGCCGCGGTCGGCTGGACGACCGGCAAGACCGTCCTGCTCCTGCTGGTGGGCGTCGTCATGGCCGGTCTCGCCCTGTTCACGGGGACGCTCGGCGACTCGGTGCCGGTCACCCCCGGCAGCCACCCGCCGCCCGCGGCGCTGGCCGTGACGGGGGTCCTGGGGCTGATCATGGGCGTCCAGGCCGCCGCCGCCCGGCGCCTCTCGGTCAAGGACGTCACCACGGTCGTCGTCACCTCGACGCTGACGGGGCTGGCCGCCGACTCCCGGCTCGCGGGCGGTGACGGCAAGCACTGGCCGCGCCGGGCCGGGGCGGTCCTGCTGATCGGGGCCGGGGCGGCCGTCGGAGCCCTCCTCCTGCGGTGGCACATCGGGTCCGGGCTCGGGCTGGCGGCGATCATCACCGTCGTGGTCGCCGTCCTCGGCCACGTCACCGTGCGGGTCCGCCCCGAGGCCCGGGAGTCCGTCGAGCAGGGGGTGTAGCGGTCACCGGGGTAGGGGTGTTGGATCGGCCCTGAGCACGACACCACCGCGCCCGACGGAGCGCCGACGAGGATGGGACCACCATGTCGAACAGCCGCGCAGGTCAGGTAGCCGCCCCGGAGGACCTGATCGACGTCGCCCACCTGGTGACGGCCTACTACGCGATCACCCCGGACCCGGCCGAGATCGGGCAGCGCGTCGCGTTCGGCACCTCCGGGCACCGCGGGTCCGCGCTCGACGCGGCGTTCAACGAGCAGCACATCCTGGCCACCACCCAGGCGATCGTCGACTACCGGCGCGAGCAGGGGTACGACGGGCCGTTGTTCCTGGGCCGTGACACCCACGCCCTCTCCGAACCGGCCTGGACCTCCGCGCTGGAGGTGCTGGGGGCCAACGACGTGACCGTCCTCGTCGACTCCCGCGACGGGTACACCCCGACCCCGGCCGTCTCCCACGCGATCCTCGCCGCGAACCGGTCCGGCTCCGGCATCCGGACCACGGGGTCCGGGCTCGCCGACGGGATCGTGGTCACGCCCTCGCACAACCCGCCGCGCGACGGAGGCTTCAAGTACAACCCGCCGAACGGCGGCCCCGCCGACACCGACGCGACCGGCTGGATCGCCAAGCGCGCCAACGAGTACCTCGAGAAGGGGCTCGACGGGGTGCAGCGCGTCCCGTTCGCGCGGGCGCGGGCCGCGGCGCAGTCCTACGACTTCCTCGGCACCTACATCGACGACCTGCCCTCGGTGCTGGACCTCGACGCGATCCGTTCGGCGGGCGTCCGGATCGGGGCCGACCCGCTCGGCGGCGCGAGCGTCGACTACTGGGGCGAGATCGCCACCCGGCACGGCCTGGACCTCACCGTGGTCAACCCGCTGGTCGACCCGACCTGGCGGTTCATGACGCTGGACTGGGACGGCAAGATCCGGATGGACTGCTCCTCCCCCTCGGCCATGGCGTCCCTCATCTCGGCCAAGGACCGGTTCCAGATCGCCACCGGCAACGACGCCGACGCCGACCGGCACGGCATCGTCACCCCCGACGCCGGGCTGATGAACCCCAACCACTACCTGGCCGTCGCCATCCAGTACCTGTTCGGCAACCGTGACGGCTGGCCCACGAGTGCGGCCATCGGCAAGACCCTGGTCTCCTCCTCCATGATCGACCGGGTCGCGGAGTCCCTCGGCCGCCGACTGCTCGAGGTCCCCGTCGGGTTCAAGTGGTTCGTCCCGGGTCTGCTCGACGCCTCGGTCGGGTTCGGCGGCGAGGAGTCCGCCGGGGCTTCGTTCCTCCGCCGCGACGGGTCGGTGTGGTCGACCGACAAGGACGGGATCCTGCTGGCCCTGCTGGCCTCGGAGATCCAGGGTTCGACCGGCCGCTCCCCCTCGCAGCACTACGCCGACCTCACCGCGAAGTTCGGCGAACCGTACTACGCGCGCACCGACGCCGCGGCGACCCGCGAGCAGAAGGCGGTCCTGTCGAAGCTCTCCGCCAGCCAGGTCACCGCCGACACCCTGGCCGGGGAGAAGATCACCGCGACCCTGACCGAGGCCCCGGGCAACGGCGCGGGCATCGGCGGGCTCAAGGTCGTCACCGAGAACGCCTGGTTCGCCGCGCGTCCCTCGGGCACCGAGGACGTCTACAAGATCTACGCGGAGTCGTTCAAGGGCGCCGACCACCTGCGCGAGGTCCAGGCCTCGGCGGCGGAACTCGTTGACGGGGTGCTCGCGAACTCGTGACCCGGATCGACCAGTGGACGTGGGCGGTGCGGCTCTACAAGAGCCGCTCGCTCGCGACCACGGCGTGCAAGGCCGGCCACGTGCGCCTCAACGGGGAGCGGGCGAAACCGTCGCAGGCGGTCAAGGTGGGAGACGAGGTGCGCGTCCGGGCCGGGGGGTACGAGCGCGTCTTCGAGGTCGTCACCCTGCTGGAGAAGCGCGTGGGCGCACCGATCGCCCAGGCCGCCTACGTCGACAACTCCCCGCCGCCACCCCCGCGCGACGAGTTCTTCGGGGCCTTCGGCACCCGGGAGCGCGGGGCCGGACGGCCGACCAAGCGGGACCGACGGGAGATGGACCGGTTGCGCGGGGAGCGCTGAGGCCGTCCGCCCCGAATCCGCTCGTCAGGGCTCGTCGACCCTGGCCACGAGCTGGCCCGCCCGGAGCGTCGCGCCCTCGGCCGACACGTGCCGCAGCACCCCGGCCCGGTGCGCCGGGACCCGGGTCTCCATCTTCATCGCCTCCACCACCGCGACGGCCTGCCTCGCGCCGACCTCGGCGCCGTCGGGGACGAGCCACCTCGTCAGGGTGCCCGGGGTGCGGGCCCGGAGCTCGCCCGCGTCGGCGGGCACCGAGCCGGTCTCCTCGGACCCGGCCTCGGACCCGGATGCGGTCCCGAGCGCGGACAGCAGCGCGGCGGGCAGGCCGAGGACCGCGCGGCGGCCGTCGATCTCGATCGGGAACCGCTGCAGCGCAGGGTCTACGACCAGGTCGGGTCGTCGCTGCGGTTCCATCCGGGGCATGAGCTCGTTCTCGATCCAGCGGGTGTGGACCGCGAAACCCTCCGTCGAGAACGCCGGGTCGTCGACGACCGCACGGGCGAACGGGAGCACCGTCGGGACGCCGTCGACGCGGAACTCCGCGAGGGCGCGGCGCGCCCGGCGCAGCGCCGCGTCGCGGTCGTCGGCGTGGACGACGAGCTTGCCGAGCAGGGAGTCGAAGGCGGCGGGGACGACGTCGCCGGCGGAGACGCCGGCGTCCCACCGGACGCCCGGCCCACCGGGGACGTCGAGCACCGTGACCCGGCCGGGGCCGGGCAGGAAACCCCGGCCCGGGTCCTCGGCGTTGACCCGGAACTCGACGGCGTGGCCGCGGGGTTCCGGGGTCGTCGTGAACGACAGCCCCCGTCCCTCCGCGATGCGGAACTGCTCCTGCACGAGGTCGACCCCCGTGGTGAGCTCGGTGACGGGATGCTCGACCTGCAGGCGGGTGTTCACCTCGCAGAACGACAGGGTCCCGTCGGACCCCAGCAGGAACTCGACCGTCCCGGCGCTGCGGTAGCGGACCGCCTCGGTGACGGCCCGGGCGGCCGCGTGCAGGGTGCGCCGGAGTTCCGGGTCCACGGCGGGGGCGGGCGCCTCCTCGACCAGTTTCTGGTTGCGACGTTGCAGCGAGCAGTCGCGGTCGCCCACCACGACGACCCTCCCCTCGCCGTCGCCGAGGACCTGGACCTCGAGGTGCCGGGGGTTCTCCAGGAACCGTTCGACGAAGCACTCCCCGCGCCCGAACGCGGCCCGCGCCTCCGAGGTGGCGGCGGCGAACGCCTCGGCCACCTCCTCCCGGGTGCGGGCCACCCGCATCCCCCGACCCCCGCCCCCGTGCGCGGCCTTCACCACGACCGGCAGACCGTGCGCGTCGGCGAACGCCTCGGCCTCGGCGGCGTCGCGCAGCGGGCGGGAACTCCCCGGTGCCAGCGGAGCACCGACCGACCGGGCGAGGGACCGCGCGGCGACCTTGTCCCCCAACGTCTCGATGGTCTCCGGTCGCGGACCGATCCAGACCAGACCCGCCGCCTCCACCGCCCGGGCGAACTCCGCGTTCTCGGACAGGAACCCGTACCCGGGGTGGACGAGATCCGCTCCCGCGGCCCGGGCCGCACCCAGCAGGGCCGTGACGTCCAGGTAGGTCTCGGCGGCCGTCACCCCGGGCAGCGCGACGGCCGAGTCGGCCAGCCGGACCGCCAGGGAGTCGGCGTCCTGGTCGGCGTAGACCGCGACCGAGCGCCATCCGCGTTCGGCCGCGGCGCGGACGACCCGGACGGCGATCTCACCGCGGTTGGCGACCAGGACGGTTCTCACGAGGTTCCTCCGCTCGGTGGGTCGGGGTCGCGACGGCGGAACCGCACGCGCGCCCCGGGGGGCAGCTGGGCCAGACGGTCGAGATGCTCGTCGACGACGACCGCGACGACGGGGTACCCCCCGGTCACCGGATGGTCCCGGCCGAACAGGACCGGCCACCCGTCCGGGGGCACCTGCACCGCTCCCGGCACCATCCCCTCGCTCGGGAGTTCGTCGTCGCGCGACCGTTCCAGCGCGACGTCCCCGGCCAGGCGCAGGCCGACCCGGTCGGAACGGGGGGTGACCTGCCAGGTCTGCGCGAGGAGGATCTCCCGGGCCGCGGGCGTGAACCGGTCGGTCCGGGGGCCGAGAACGACGTCGAGGTCGGTCACCGCCCCCGGCGCGGGAGCGTTCCCGGTCGGCTCGGGTTCGACCGGGAAGGGGGCCGAGGCCGGATCCAGCACGGTCACGCGATCCCCTGCGGTCAGCGGGGCCGGGCCAAGCCCGGACAACGTGTCGCGCGACCGTGAGCCGAGCACCGGCGCCACGGCGAACCCGCCCCGGAGGGCGAGAACCGTGCGCCACCCGGTGACCGGGTCCCCGAGGGTGAGTTCGTCGCCGTCCTCGACCGCCGTGGGACGTTCCCGCGGGACCGGGCGCCGGGTCCCGTCGCGGGCCGTGAGTCGTGCCGGGGCGTCGGCCCCGGCCAGCCCGAGCACGCCGGCGCCGACGAAGCGCAGCACCGCACCCCCGCCGACAAGTTCGAGCACCGCCGCGGTCCCCCGGTTCCCCACGGCCCGGTTCGCCCGGATCGCGGCCGCCCGGTCGGCGACCCCGGCCGCGGGGACCCCCAGGGCCAGGTGGCCGGGGCGGCCGAGGTCCTGCACCAGCACCTGCAACCCGGGATCCACCACCTCGACCGCGAAACCCGTCGGCGGGGGTTGCGGGCAGGGCGTCGCGGACCCGACCAGGGAGAGGAGTTCCCGCTCGGCCGGGACGAAACGCACCGTCGAACCCGGGCCGAGCAGGGCCGGCGGGTCGCGGTCGACGTCCCACAGGGGGGCGTCGGTCCGCCCGATCACCTGCCACCCGCCCGGTCCCTCGCGCGGGTAGACGCTGGAGAACGGCCCGGCGAGGGCGACCGAGCCGGCGGGGACCCGGGCCCGGGGGGCGCGGCGGCGGGGGACGTCGAACCGGGGGTCGTCCCCCACCAGGTAGGCGAAACCCGGGGCGAAGCCGGTGAAGGCGACCCGCCAGGTCGCCGCGCGGTGCCGCCCGACCACCTCCGCCGGGGAGCACCCGAGGTGCTCGGCGACCTCGTCGAGATCCGCGCCGTCGTAGCGGACCTCGATCGTGACGGAGCCGTCCCGGCCCGGCTCGACGGGGACCGGCTCGACGGGGACCGGCTCGACGGGGACCGGTTCGAGCGCGCCCAGTCGTCGCCGCAGCTCCCCCGGGTCGACCCGCCGCGGGTCGTGCCGCACGAGGACGGTCCGGGCCGCCGGCACGATCTCGAGGACGCCGGGCAGGTCGGCTGCGCGCAGCGCCGCGGCGAACCCCAGCGTGGTCCCCAGGTCGGGCAGTTCGACCAGGAGGGCCGCGTCCCCGACCGGCAGCACCCGGACGGACGTCACGGTCCCTCGACGAAGGACGCCACCCGGACGCCGGCGGCCTCCAGACCGGCCCGGACGGCCGTCGCCATCGCGACCGCCCCCGGGCTGTCCCCGTGCACGCACCACGACTCCGCCCGGACGCCCAGATCGCTGCCGTCGACCGCCCGGACCCGCCCCGTCTCGACGTGACGCAGCACCCGGGCGAGCACCGCGTCCACGTCGTGCAGCACCGCACCGGGTTCCGAGCGCGGGACGAGCCGACCCTGCGGGGTGTACGCACGGTCGACGAACGCCTCGGCGGCGGTGGCGATCCCGGCCCGCTCGGCGACGTCGAGCGCCACCCCGGCGGCGAGACCGAGCAGCACGAGGGTCGGGTCGACCGCCCGCACCGCCGCGACGACGACGCCGGCGGTCGCGGTGTCGACGGACATCAACGTGTAGAGGGCACCGTGGGGTTTCACGTAGCGGACCCGGCCGCCGGCCGCGCGGGTCAGGGCCTCGACCGCGCCCAGCTGGTACTCCACGTGCGCCTGGAGGGTCGCGGGGGGCAGGTCGACGACCTCGCGGCCGAAGTTCTCCGGGTCGCGGTAACCGGGGTGCGCTCCGACAGCGACCCCGCCCGCGACCGCGGCCCGCACCGTCGAACGGATGCCCTCGGGCGTCCCGGCGTGGAACCCGCAGGACACGTTGGCGCTGCTGACGACCCGGAGCAGGGCCGCGTCGTCCGCGACCTGGAGCTCGGGGCTGTTCTCACCCAGGTCGGCGTTGAGGTCCAGCGTCGGCACGGCGGGACTCCTTCCGGTCGGCCCCACTCTCGCACCCCGGCCGCCGGACGGGTGAGCGGGTCGCACAAAAGTTGCAGACTGTGCAAAGATGCATGACGTGCATGATGACGCAACCGGCGGCGGTCTCCGCGAGGCCAAGAAGCGCGCCACCCGCCGGGACCTCTCCCGGGCCACCCGACGCCTCGCGCTGGCCGAGGGGTGGGAGGCCGTCACCGTCGAGCAGGTGTGCGCCGAGGTCGGCGTGTCGGTGCGGACGTTCCACAACTACTTCCCGAGCAAGGAGGACGCGGCCCTCGGTGAGGACCCGCCCCTCGGCACGCCCGGGAGCCTGGAGACGTTCCGGGCCGGGGGGCCCACCGGGGACCTCCTGGTCGACGCGCTCACCCTCGTGGATCCCGAGGTCGACGAGGAGACCCAGTCGGACGTCGCCACGACGATCGCGCTGGCCGAACGGGAACCGCGGCTGCTCGCCCTGTGGCTGGGCCGGGCCCAGAACCGCGAGGACGAGCTCCGCGCCCTGCTTGCGGAACGCCTCGGCACCGATTCCGCCGACCCCCGCTGCGGCACGGCCGCGGCGCTGACCCTCACGGCCGTGCGCCTGGGATGGAAACGCTGGTTCGAGGACCCGGGGACCGACCTCGCCACCCACCTGCACGCCGTCCAGGCCGAGCTGCGTTCGCTGCTCGGCCCCGCCCCCTCCCGATCCGCAGGAGTTCCCCGATGAGCACCACCGCTCCGAGCGCCGGGGCGCAGCCGTTCGTGCTGACCCGCCGGCGCATCAACCTCATCTTCACCGCGCTGGTCGCGGGGATGCTGGTCAGCAGTCTCGACCAGACCATCGTCTCGACCGCGATGCCGACCATCGTCGGTGACCTCGGCGGGGTCTCGCACATGGCCTGGGTGACCACGGCCTACCTGCTGGCCAGCACCCTGGTCATGCCCGTCTACGGCAAGTTCGGCGACCTGTTCGGGCGCAAGAACCTGTTCCTCCTGGCGATCGCCCTGTTCACCCTGTCCAGCGTGGTGGCGGCCCTGTCGCCGACGTTCGAGGTGTTCGTCGCCTCCCGGTTCGTGCAGGGTCTCGGCGGGGGCGGGTTGATGATCCTGGCCCAGGCGATCATCGCCGACGTCGTCCCGGCCCGGGAACGCGGCAAGTACATGGGTCCGATGGGGGCGGTGTTCGGGCTCTCGGCGGTCGCCGGTCCGCTGGTCGGGGGGTACTTCACCGATCACGAGGCCCTCGGGTGGCAGTGGTGCTTCTGGATCAACGTCCCGGTCGGGATCCTCGCCCTGCTGCTCGGGACGTTCGCCCTGAAACTCCCGGCCAAGCGCAACCACGCCCGCCTCGACGTGGCCGGGGTCGTGCTGCTGTCGGCGACGACCACCTCGCTCATCTTCTTCGCCGACGAGGGCGGGTCGGCCGGCTGGACCTCGGGCGTGGCCCTCGCCTGGCTCGCCGCCCTCCTCGTCTCGGCCGTGGGTTTCGTGCTCGTGGAACGGCGGGCGGCCGAGCCGATCATGCCGTTGTCGCTGTTCCGCACCCGGATGTTCGTGCTGCCCACCGCCCTGGGCCTGGTGCTCGGGCTCGGGATGTTCTCGGCGATCGGTTTCATGCCCACGTTCCTGCAGATGGCCTCGGGCACCTCGGCCGCCGACTCCGGTCTGCTGATGCTGCCGATCATGGCCGGACTCATGCTGACCGCCATCGGCTCGGGGCTGGCCATCACCCGCACCGGTCGCTACCGGGCCTTCCCCGTCGCGGGGGTGGCGCTGGTCGGCGCGGTCATGGCCTGGATGACGACGCTGTCCGGGGACACCCCGCTGGTCACCATCGAGATCATGCTGTTCCTGCTCGGAGCCGGGCTCGGGCTGGTGATGCAGGTCGTCGTACTGGTCGCGCAGAACGCGGTCCCCGCCACCCAGCTGGGGGCGGCGACCGCGACCAACAACTACTTCCGCGAGGTGGGTGCGACCCTCGGGGTCGCGGTGTTCGGCACCGTGTTCACGTCGCGGTTGACCACCGGCCTCACGGAGGCGTTGGGCGGCAACGCCGATCAGGCCGCGGCGGCCGGGATCACCGGCCCGGACACCCTCGTCCCCCAGGCGGTGCACGCGGCCGGGGAACCCCTGCGCGGCTCGATCGTCGGGGCCTACGCCGACGCCCTGGCCCCCGTGTTCGGGTACCTGCTGCCGTTCTTCGTGATCGGCCTGGTGCTGGCGCTGCTGTTCCGCACCGTCCCGTTGTCCGACGTCGCCGGCATGGTGGCCCGGGGCGAGGCCGTCTACGAGGGCGGGATCGGCGGCGAGGGGGCCACCCCGCTCGGGGCGGGTGCGACGGCGGCCGTCGTCCCCGCCCAGGCGGGTGGACCCCAGGCGGGTGGACCCCAAGAGGAAGAACTGGGTTCGAGCTCCGCGCCGGGGCCGCGCCACCGCCGGTGAACCCCGACCGCCCGGCGCCTCAGCGCCGGGCGGCGATGTCCTCGAGGTCGTCGAGGACGCCGTCGGCACCGGACGGCCCGAGGCCCAGGAACCAGGTGTCGTCGCTCACCTCGTACGCCGAACCCGCGCGCACGGCCCCGAGCGAACCCCACAACGGTCCGGCGGTCACGTTCGCGACCTCGGTCCTCCCGGCGTCACCGAACCCGGGGGACCAGAAGATGACGTCGGCCTCGGCCTGGGCCAACGTCTCGGTGGTCAGCTCCACCCGGTTCTCGGCGGTGTCGATCGCCGCGGGCCAGACGAACCCGACGTCCTTCAGGACGCTGCCGATGAAGGAACCCCGACCGTAGGCGCGGACCTCGCCACCCCCCATGAACCGGAGCACGCTGATCTCGGTCGAGGCGGGGTCGCTCCACTGCTCGGCGACCTCGTCCACCCGGGCGCGGTAGTCGGCCAGGATCTCCTCCGCCTCGGCCGACCGGTTCAGCGCCTCGGCGTCGAGGGTGAAGTTGTCCTTCCAGACCGCGCCCAGGTCCCCGGCCATGACGGTCGGGGCGATGGCGCTGAGCTGCTCGTACCTGTCCCCGTCGCGGACGGTGTTGGACAGGATGAGGTCGGGCCGCAGCGCGGCGATGGCCTCGAGGTTCGGTTCGGAGATGGCGCCCACGTTCGCGACGGTCGACGCGTCGAAACCGTGGACCTCGGCGAGCTCCTCGAGCAGGCCCTCGGTCTCGATCGCCCCGACCGGGACGACGCCGAGCGAGGTCACCGCGTCCAGCTCGCCGCTGTCGAGGACGACGACCCGCTGCGGGGTCCCGCTGATCCGGGTGGTCCCGGCCGCGTGCTCGACGACGCGCTCCTCGGTGACGCCGGCCGCGGTCTCCACCGGGGCCGCGCCGACGGACCGGGCGACGGACTCACAGCCGGTCAGCAGCAGGGCACCGGCCAAAACGAACGGGACGGGACGCAGGGTCGTGCGCAGCACGGAAGCTCCTCCAGGTAGGGGAGCCTCACCTTACTCATACGCTCGACCCCGCCGGGACCGGGTTCGATCTCTCAGACGGTGTCCTTGAACACCTCGACGATCCAGAGCCGCCCGTCGGCCGAACGGACCGCGCCGACGCCGACCGTGTCGACGGCGGGGTTGAGGATGTTCTGCCGGTGCCCACGGGAGTCCAGGAAGGCCCGCATGATCTGGTCGGCGTCGCCGCCGTAGCCGACGTTCTCGGCGTAGAGACGGTAGCCCTCCACCCTCCAGCGCAGAGCTTGGTTGTGCTGCAGCACACCGCGTCGGGCGATCTCCCAGGCCCAGTCCCCGGCGACCCGGTCGGTGTCCGGCGCCCAGCCGAGCGGGGCCAGACCGGCGTCGGCCCGCACCTGGTCGAGCAGGACCCGGGTGCGGAAGTGGGCGGGCCAGTCGCCGTCCTGGACGCCCAGCGGCACGGCGGTCGGTCCGGTCCCGAACGGCACCTCGGCCTGAGCCGGGGTCGCGACGACCGCGGACCCACCGAGCGTGGCGGCCGCCACGGCGAGCGCCGCGAGACCGCGGCGGACAGGACGGGACGGACGGGCGTGCCGGGGGGACCGGGGGGACCGGTGCGACAAGAGAGCCTCCGAGATCGGGCGGGATCCCCTCGGACGGGGACCCGCTGCACTGCTGGCCGACCGATCATGTCGGACGCCGACGCCGTCTGGCTACGGTTTCGCCACAAAATGGTCAAATCCTGTGACAATGCGTCACCATCGCCGGGGGTCGCGTAACGCACTCTTCACGTGGCGAGGTCGCCGACCGTCGGGAGCGGAAACACACGGGTGCCACCGTCGGGACGGCGACGACCCTCGACCGGCCGCGCGCTCCCACCGCCCCGACCCCCGGAGGCCCCCGTGAGCAACCCCCCCGTCCACCCCGTCGACGAGATCCCACCCCTGGCCCGACTGGCCCCGCTCGGCCTGCAGCACGTCCTGGCCATGTACGCCGGTGCGGTCGCCGTCCCCCTCATCGTGGGCGGCGCCATGATCAGCGCCGGGGAGATGTCCCCCGACGACCTGGCCCACCTCATCGTCGCCGACCTGTTCGTGGCCGGGCTGGCCACCATCCTGCAGTCCGTGGGTTTCTGGCGGTTCGGGGTCCGGCTGCCCCTCATGCAGGGCTGCACGTTCGCAGCCGTCGGACCGATGATCACCATCGGGACCCAGCACGGCATCACCGCCATCTACGGCTCGGTGATCGCCTGCGGGCTCTTCATCATGCTGCTGGCCCCGGTGTTCTCGACGCTGCTGCGCTTCTTCCCGCCCCTGGTCACCGGCACCGTGATCCTGCTCATCGGGCTCTCCCTGCTCGACGTCGCGGCCGGCTGGGCGGGCGGCGGGGCGGCCTCGGAGAACTTCGGTGCGCCGGAGAACCTGCTCCTCGCGGCGTTCACCCTCGTCTCGATCCTGCTGATCGGCCGGTTCGCACCCCCGGCCGTGGCCCGGGTCGCGATCCTGCTCGGGATCGCCCTGGGCACCCTCGTCGCCGCCGCGCTCGGGCGGGTCGACGTCTCGGGGGTGCGGGAGCAGGCCTGGTTCGGGGTCTCGACCCCGTTCGCGTTCGGGTTGCCGACGTTCCAGGTGGGTTCCGTCATCGCCATGTGCATCGTCGGTCTCGTCATCATGACCGAGACCACCGGCGACATCCTGGCGATCGGGGAGATCACCGGCAAGCACATCACCCCGCGCCAGGTCGCCGACGGGATGCGGGCCGACGGCCTGTCGACGGTGCTCGGCGGGGTGTTCAACACGTTCCCCTACACCGCGTTCGCGCAGAACGTCGGGCTCGTCTCGATGTCGGGCGTGCGCTCCCGCTACGTCGCGACCTTCGCCGGCGGCGTGCTCGTCGTCCTGGGCCTGATCCCGAAGCTCGGGGCTGTCGTCGGGGCCGTCCCGACCGCGGTGCTCGGCGGGGCGGGGGTCGCACTGTTCGGCATGGTCGCCGCCAGCGGGCTGAAGACGTTGGCCGGGTGCCGCCTGGACGGGCGGGCGTTGACGATGATCGCGACCTCGATCGGCATCGGGATGCTGCCCACGGTGAGCCCGGAGATCTACGCGCAGACCCCGACCTGGTTCCAGACGATCTTCGACTCCGGCATCTCGTCGGGGGCGATCGTGGCCATCGTGCTGCACCGGTTGCTCTGCACCAGCGAGCACGGCCCGGAGGAGCAGACCCGGGAGGCGATCGTCACGGCCGGCGTCGCCAGCGGGGACGCGAGCGTGCTCGACGTCGACGCCGCCGCGGGCGGGGAGGCGCGCAACCGCGTGGGATAGCGTCGCCCCGTGACTGGTCGCGGCCGGGGACCCCGCCGTCTCGCCGCCCTCGGCGTCGTGGCGCTCGTCCTGACGGGCGGGTGCACCGACGACCCGGAACCCGGTCCCGGCCCCGACGCGTCCGGCAGCCCCGCCCCTCCGTCGTCCGAGCCGGTCGTGACGGTCTCGACCGGGGAGCTCCGGGGCGCCGACGGCGGGGCCGGGGTGACGCGTTTCCGGGCCGTCCCCTACGCCGCCGCGCCGACCGGCGACCGACGGCTCGCCCCGCCGGCGGCCGCGACCGCCTGGACGGGGGTGCGCGACGCGGTCGACCCCGGCCGCGACTGCGCCGAAGCCGAGGACTGCCTGACGCTGGACGTCACCGTGCCGGACGGTGCCGTCCCGGACGGTTCCGGCGCGGGCGAACAGCGTCCGGTCCTGGTCTGGTTCCCGGGCACGACGTTCGCGGCGGCCCCCACCCCGGGCCTGGATCCGGCCGCGCTGGTGGCGGAGAACGACGTGGTCGTGGTCGTCCCGCGCTCCCGGGTGGGAGCCGCGGGGTTCCTCGACCTCCCCGGGGTCGACGGTGCCGGCACCCTCGGTCTGCTGGACCAGCAGGCGGCCCTGCGCTGGGTCCGCGCCGAGATCGAGAACTTCGGGGGTGACCCGGGTTCGGTCACCGTGGGCGGACAGGCGGCCGGGGCGGACGCGGTGTGCGCCCTGCTCGGCGATCCCGACGCGACCGGACTCTTCCAGCAGGCGTTCCTCACCGACGCCGACTGCGGGGGTGTGAGCCTGGCCGACACCCTGACCGCGGGCACGGGTGCGACGGCGAGCGGGACCTGGCGGGACCGGACCTGGGCGCGCGAGCAGGACGCCGCCTGGGTGACGGACGCGGGTTGCCCCGACCCCGCCGGACAACCGGCCGCCGCGCTGACCTGCGTGCGGTCGCTGCCGGCGGAGGACCTGCTCACCGCCGACGCCGGGTCCGGGCCGGTGCTCGACCCCGCCCTGGCCGGGCGCACGACCCGCGTCCCCCTGCTCGTGCAGACCTCGAGCGATGCGGGGGCGGTGGCGCTGCGCGACCGCACCACGCAGACGGACCCGACCGGTGCGCCGACGGAACCCACCGGCACGCCGACGGGGGCGGCGACGGGGACGGGGACGGCGACGGGGACGGCGACGGGGACGGCGACGGTGGAACCCGAGCAGGAGCCGGCCGAGGTCCTGCTGCCGGAACGGTCCCGGGAACTGGCCCGGCTCTACGACCTGACCGCCGATGGTCCGGGATCCGCCGCCGCGCAGCAGGAGTGGGCGCCGGTGGTCGCCGACCGGGTCTTCGCCTGCCCCGCCCTCCGTCTCGCCGAGGAGACGCTGGCCGCCGGGGCGGAGGTCCGCTTCGCCGAGTTCGTCGTCGACGAACCGGGGGACCCGGACCTCACCGCGACGCTGTTCGGGGTCGACGGATCCGACGCCGCGGACGCCACCCTCGCGCGTCAGGTGCGTCAGTCGGTGGGGAGTTTCGTGACGGGTGGACGCCCGGCCGGTTGGCCGGAACTCGGACCGGTCGGGGACGAGGAACCCGGAGCCACCGCGGCCATGCTGCGCTTCGACCCGCCCTCACCCGAGATCGCGCTCGTCGCCGGCTACCGCGCCGAGCACCGGTGCGAGTTCTGGGACGCCGTGGACGTCTCCGACGACGAGGGTCAGTCCGCGAGCCGCGACGGCTGAACCGCCGCCCGCAGGATCGCGCCCCACCGCTCGACGTAGGCGGTCAGGACCGCCGAGTCGGCCCCCTCGGCGTCCCGCAGGAACAACCCCGGGGCGGGGCAGGTCGCCCCGATCTCGACGAGGACGGGTTTCAGCAGGAGTTCGGGGGCGAGGGCGTGGGCCGGACCACCCCCCAGCATGAGCGGGACGGCGACCACGTCGCGCAACCCGTCCCCCGTGCCGAACTGGTCCAGGAAGAGTTTCAGCAGCCCCGTGTAGGTGGCCTTGTAGGTCGGGCTCGCGACGACCACGAGATCGGCCGCGGCGACCTCGGCGACGGCCGCGGACACCCGCTCGTCACCCCACCCCAGCAACCCGGGCCCCAGGTCGACCACGTCGACGACGACGTCCGGGGCCCGTCCGGCGAGGAGCTCCGCGGCCCGGACGGCCGCCGCCAGGGTGCGGGAGGCGGGTTTCGGGTTTCCGACGACGACCGCGGCACGGGAGACGCTCATGGCGGCCGAACCTACCCTCCGGACCTGGGGGAGAATCGGCGGGCACCGTGCCGGACGGGAAGCGGACGGGTGGACGGGGAGACATGGACGAGGACCTGAGGGTGGGGCCGTCCCTCGTGGTCCCCGCCGCCGAACTGGGGTGGCGGTTCTCCCGCGCCTCCGGACCGGGGGGTCAGGGCGTCAACACGACCGACTCCCGGGTCGAGCTCTTCTTCGACGTCGTTCGCTCCCCCGCCTTGAGCGAGACGCAGCGGGCCCGGGCGGTGGAACGGCTGGGCGGCCGCCTGGTCGACGGGGTGCTGACCGTCTCCGCGCAGGAGCGCCGGGCCCAGCTCCGCAACCGGCAGGCCGCGCGCGACCGGTTGCGCGACCTGCTCGCCGACGCGGTCGCCCCGCCCGGCCCGGCCCGGCGCGCCACCCGCCCCACCCGCGGGTCGCAGCGCCGCCGGCTGGAGGGCAAGAAGCGTCGTGGCGACGTGAAACGTCTGCGCCGCAGCACCGACGACTGAACCCGGGGCCCCCCGCGGGGCTCAGTGGCCGTCCGGGTTGTCGCTGTGCACGCCGCCCGCGCCCTTGAGGTGGTGGGCGGTGACCACGAGGGGGAAGTGGCTGAAGGCCTGCGGGAAGTTGCCGAGCTGGCGCTTGCCGACCGGGTCGTACTCCTCGGCCAGCAGCCCCAGGTCGTTGCGCAGGCTGAGCAGGCGCTCGAACAGCTCGACCGCCTCGTCACGTCGGCCGATCCCGTGCAGCGCGTCCACCAACCAGAACGAGCAGGCCAGGAACACCCCCTCGGAACCGGGCAGGCCGTCCTCGGCCTCCTCGACCTTGTAGCGCAGGACGAGACCGTCGTGGGTGAGCTCGCGCTGGATCGCCTCGACGGTGGCGACCACCCGGGGGTCGTCGAAGGGCAGGAAGCCCACGCGCGGGATCAGCAGCAGCGAGGCGTCCAGGGCGTCGGTCCCGTAGGACTGGGTGAACGTCCCGGTCCGGGGCGACACCCCGTTGGCGAGGATGTCGGCCCGGATCTCGTCCCGCACCCGCCGCCAGCGGCTCACGGGGCCGGGCAGCCCGAACTCCTCGTGGCTGCGGACCATCCGGTCGGCGGCCACCCAGGCCATGACCTTGGAGTGGGTGAAGTGCCGCCGCGGTCCGCGCATCTCCCACAACCCGTTGTCCGGCTCCTGCCAGCGGGCCTCGAGGTGGTGCATGAGGGCCTTCTGCAGGTTCCAGGCGTCGTCCTCGGCGCCGAGCCCGGCCTGCCGGGCCAGGAACAGGCTGTCGAGGACCTCACCCCACACGTCGAGCTGCAGCTGGTCGGCCGCGGCGTTGCCGATCCGGACGGGCGAGGACCCCTCGTACCCCTTGAGCCAGGGCAGTTCCAGCTCGGGCAGGCGACGGGTGCCGTCGAGCGCGTACATGATCTGCAGGTCACCCGGGTCGCCCGCGACGGTGCGCAGCAGCCACTGCCGCCAGTCCTCGGCCTCCTCCATGTGCCCGGAGAGGACGAGGGCCTGCAGCGTGTACGTCGCGTCGCGCAGCCAGCAGTAGCGGTAGTCCCAGTTCCGCGAGCCGCCGATCTCCTCGGGCAGCGACGTGGTCGGCGCGGCCAGGATCCCTCCGGTCGGCTTGTAGGTCAGCGCCTTGAGCACCACCAGGGAGCGGGTGACCGCGTCCTCCCAGTGCCCCTCGACGGTCTCCCGCTCGTTCCACCGCGACCAGAACTCCAGGGTGTCCTCGAGCGCGTGGTCCGGGTCGGGCCGGTGGGGCATGTTCTCGTGGCTACGACCCCACGTCAGGACGAACGGGACCCGCTCGCCCTCCTTGATCGTGAAGTCCGAGACGGAGGACAACCCGCGACCCTCGACCTCCACGGTCGTCCAGAACCAGACCGAGTCCGGGCCGGCGACGGCCTCGAGCTCGTCGTCGCGCCGGCGGACCCAGGGGACGATCGAGCCGTAGTCGAAGCGCAGGGTCAGCTCCGAGCTCATGGCGACCTCGCCCTCGAGGCCCTCGACGATCCGGATGACGTCGGGATGGTTGCCGCGCGGGGGCATGAAGTCGGTGACCCGGACGGTGCCGTCCGGGGTGTCCCACTCGGTCTCCAGGACCAGGGAGCCGCCCCGGTAGCGGCGGCGGGTGCAGGGGGCGCCGCCCTTCGGCCCGACGCGCCAGCGACCGGCGTCGGGGGTGTCGAGCAGCGCCGCGAAGCAGGCCGGGGAGTCGAAGCGGGGGAAGCACAGCCAGTCGATCGACCCGGTGCGTTCGACCAGGGCGGCGGTGTGCAGGTCGCCCAGCAGGGCGTAGTCCTCGATCCGGGCCATGGGCCCATCCTGCCTGGTGGCAGGCCGGCTGGGGTGGGTGGCGCCCGGCGTGCCGCCGAAGATCCATCCGGCCCGGTGATCTCCCGTCCGGCCGGGTCAGCGGGAGGTCAGCGGGAGGTCAGCGGGCCGTCAGCGCAAGGTCAGCGGAGGTGACCGGTGGTGCTGGAGCGCAGGTGCCCGTCGACCGAGGTCCGCAGGTGCCCGCCGACGGAGACCGTCGTGACGGCGGTGGTCGAGGTGGTGGCGGTCTTGGCCGGGGTCTTGGTGATGGTGACCTTCACGCTGACCGGGGTGGTCACCGGGCCGACGACCGCGGCCGAGGCCGCCGGGGCCAGGGCCGCACCGAGGGTGAGCAGCGCACCGGAGACGACGAGGGCGGCGAGGGGGCGGGGCTTGGACACGGTGACTCCTTGTGCAAGAACGGAAAGACCGGCAGCAGACAGGACCCGTCACCGGTGACCGGGTGACACCTCAGCCTTCGGCGGTGCGGCGCCGGGCCTTGAGCGTTCACGCACAGTGACCTTCCGGCGGACGGGTGATTCCCGGACCGCCGGCGGGGGACGGAATCTGTGGCAGCCCCCGGGCAGCCGTGCCAGGCTGGCCGCGACGCTCCTCCACGAGCGCCGCACACCTCGTCGAGGAGGTCGGCATGACTGTCGGGACCACGACGGACGCCGGGGCCGCTCCCCCGGGTGGAGCGGCTGCGCCGGACCGGGCGTCGGGTGCCGCCCGGACCACCACGGGTCGACGCCAGTTCCTCAACGACCGCGACGAGCTGGTGCGGGAGGCGGTCGAGGGGTTCTGCCTGGCCCGTCCCGACCTCGTGGAGCTGCGCACCGACCCGCTGTTCGTCGTGCGGGCGCCCGCCCACCGTCGGGCGGACAAGGTGGCGCTGGTCTCGGGGGGCGGTTCGGGCCACGAACCCCTGCACACCGGCATGGTCGGTCCCGGGATGCTCGACGCCGCCGTCCCGGGGGCGGTCTTCACCAGCCCGACCGCCCTGCAGGTGGCCGCCGCGACCCGGTTCGTGGACGCGGGTGCGGGGGCCCTGCACGTCGTCAAGAACTACACCGGCGACGTCCTGAACTTCCGGATCGCCGCCGAGATCGCGGCCGACGACGGAGCCCGGGTCGGGTCCGTCCTCGTCGACGACGACCTCGCGACGGACCCGGCCGTGACCGGTCTGGACGACGGCCCCGGACGGCGCGGCACCGCGGCCGTCGTGGTCGTGGAGAAGGTCTGCGGGGCGGCGGCCGAGCAGGGGGCGCCGCTGGACGAGCTGGTCCGGCTGGGCCGGCGCGTCTCGGCCCGCTCCCGGACCCTTGCGGTCGCCCTGACCGGGCCGACCCATCCCGGCGAGCGGCTGCCCTCGTTCGACCTGCCCGAGGACACCGTCGAGTTCGGGGTGGGCATCCACGGCGAGCGGGGGGTGGACCGGCGTCCGTTCGGGCCTGCCCGCGAGCTCGTCGGCATGATCATGGATCATCTGGTCGACGCGGTGGAGGTCGCCCGGGGCGACGAGGTCCTGGTCGTCGTGAACGGCCTGGGCTCCACCCATCCGTTGGAACTGTCCGTCGCGTACCGGGAGGTGGTCCGCGTGCTCGCTGCTCGCGGGGTGGAGGTCGTCCGTCGGCTCGTGGGGTCACCCGTGACCTCGCTGGACATGGCGGGTCTGTCGGTGACGCTGGTCCCGGTGGACGAGGAGCTCGTGCGTCACTGGGACGCGCCCGTCCGGACGGCGGCCCTGACGTGGTGACCGGGCCGGGGCGCTCCACGACGGCCCGTGACCGCCTCGAGGTCAGCACCGACGGGCGGCGGCTGAGCGCCCCCACGGGAGGACGCGTGGCCGACCTGGACGGAGCGCGGACGCTGCGCTGGTGGGAGGGCTTCGCCGAGCAGGTGCTCGAACGGGGCGACGAGCTCTCCGAACTGGACCGCCTCGCGGGCGACGGCGACTTCGGGCACAACCTGCGGGCGGCGGTCCGCGGGGCGCAGGCCCGGATCCAGCAGGCCCCCACCCGGGGCGCGAGCGAGGTCTTCGCCGCGGTCACGCTCGGTTTCCTCGACACCGGGGGCACGAGCGGGCCGCTGCTGGGCATGTACCTGCGCGAGTTCGCGCGGGTGGGCACCGACACCTTCTCGGTGGACGACCTGGCCCGCGCGGCCCGGGCCGGGGTCGAGACGGTGCAGCGACTGGGCGGGGCCGAGCTCGGCGACAAGACGATGGTCGACGCCATGCTCCCGGCCGCCGAGGCGTTGGCGGGGGCCGCCGGCGCGGGGGTGCCCGCGGTCGCCGGGCTGGCCGCGGCCTACCGCGCCGCGGCCGACGGGGCGCGCTCGACCGAGGCCATGCGGGCCCGGCGGGGCCGGGCCTCCTACGTGGGCGACGTCGCGCGCGGCGTGGTCGACCCCGGGGCGCTGGTGATCGCCTGGTTCTTCGAGCGGGGGACGACCGTCTAGGGCCCGGTCGCCGGCCGGGCGCCAGAAGGTACTTGCAGCCTCAAAGAAAACGGCGTACCGTCGTCATCAGTTGAAGCTGCAAACAACCGCGGCTTCCCCAGACGACGGAGGCGCACCATGGGCTGGTTCGGCAGCAAGAACAAGGACACGGACACCATCACCGAGGACGCGGCGACCAGCGCCGGCTTCCCCGAGCTGCCCGGTTACAAGGCGGGCACCTGGACGATCGACGCGACGCACTCCGAGGTCTCCTTCGTCGTGCGGCACATGGCGGTCAGCAAGGTGCGCGGCCGCTTCGGCGGCGTGGAGGGTGAGATCGTCACCGCCGAGAACCCCGCTGAGAGCGCGGTCTCCGCGACCATCGACGTCACCAGCATCACGACGTTCAACGAGCAGCGCGACGCCCACGTCCGCAGCGGTGATTTCTTCGAGACCGACAAGCACCCGAGCGCGACCTTCCGCAGCACGTTCTTCGGGGTCGAGGGTGACGACTTCGTCCTGGTCGGGGACCTGACCCTCAAGGGCGTCACGAAGTCCGTGCGCCTGGCCGTCGAGGTGTCCGGGTTCGGGCCCGACGCCTACGGCGGGTACCGCGCCGGTTTCGCCGCCCGCGGCACCATCAACCGTCGCGACTTCGGCGTCGAGTTCGACGCCCGCCTCGACAACGGCGGTCTGGTCGTCTCCGACAAGGTCGAGCTGCAGCTCGACGTCGAGGCCGTCCTCAACTCCTGAGCGGTACGGGGCGCGCGCCCCGGAGACGGTCGGCCCCGCGGTCGGCGATGGTCGCCATCATCGCCGACCGCGGGGCCGTCGCCATGATCTGCAGGTCTTCCCAGGGGGTGCTGGCCCCGTCGAGGAAACTCAACGTCCGCCGGATCGGGTTGCGCCGGAACAGGTTCACGAAGAACTCCGCCCCGTCCACCCGGCCGGTGACCAGAGCCTGCAGGACGAGGGAGTCCATCGCCAGGTGGCGGCGGCGGTGCGGCCGCGGGACGTCCAGCCGTCCACCGGAGCGCAGGTTCGCGACCACCGCGTCGGCCTGACGTTGCAGCACCGAGAACGCGTACCCCGTCGAGGGCCGGACCGCCCCGCCCGCCTGGCCCATCCGGACGACCCCGGGGACGGGGTGCGCCACCGGGTGCGCGTCGGTCATCGGGATCACGCCACGTTCCTCGGCGAGGACCTCGGCGTCGGCCACGCCGAAGAGCTCGAGGCAGAAACCGAGTTTCTCCGCGTACCCGGCGTCGTCGAGCAGGTCGCGGGAGAACTCGGTGTACTCGACCAGGGCCTCCGTCGACGACGTCGGCAGCACGTAGGCGAAGGCCACCCCACCCGCGGGCTGCGGAACCCGGAAGTCCATCAACGTCGCCGTCGCCACGTCGAAGACGGGACGTCGGCTGCGCACCCGCCGGCCGAGGAAGTGCTGGCGCAGCAGCGTGCGCCCGCCGACCAGGGGGGCCGGCGACGTGTCCAGGACGGCATCGGCCAGGAGGGGTCCCTCCTCGGTCGTCACCCGGACCCGCCCACCCTCGGCGCCCATCTCCCGGGCCGTCGCCTCGAGCACCCGCACCCCGGCCGCGGCGAGCCGTTCCCGGACGGCCCGGTCGACGTCGACCGAGTGCAGCATCCGGTAGCGCCAGTCGCCCAGGTCGAAGTCCAGCTCCTCCCCGTCCGGGGCGACGACCCGGACCCGGGCCCAGGACCGGGCGACGAGCGGTCCGAACGGCCCCGGCGGGCGCGGACCCCACGTGCACCAGGTGCGTTCCGGCACCGAGGCCGCCGATCCGGCCGGCGGCTGCAGGACCGCGAACGGGACCTCCCCGCCCGCGAGCCGCCAGGCGACGGAGGCCCCGGCCGCACCCAGACCCACCACGAGCAGGGACAGATCGGTCGGGGCCGGGGAGGAACTCACGCACGCAGTGTCTCGGCAGGGGCCCGGGGCCACCACTAGGGTCGCCTGGGCAAGGGTTCCCGGACGAGTCGGAAGGCCGAAGCGATGTCCCTGATCAACGGTTTCAAGGACTTCATCCTGCGTGGCAACGTCATCGACCTCGCGGTCGCGGTCGTCATCGGCACCGCCTTCACCGCGTTGGTCAAGGCCATCGTGGACAACCTGGTCACACCCATCCTGGCCGCCATCGGCGGTGCCCCCCAGCTGGGCGAGGCGTGGCAGATCCCGCTGCGCGGGGACGCGGCGATCGGGGTCGGGGGGATCGTCGACGCGATCCTCAACTTCCTCATCATCGCCGCGGTCGTCTACTTCGTGATCGTGACCCCGATGAACCGGGTCCTCGCGATGCGCAAGCAGGGCAAGGTCGACGAGCCGAAGGCGCCGGCCGAGGACGTCCTGCTGCTCACCGAGATCCGCGACCTGCTGGCCGCCCAGGCCCGGACCAGCACGCCCACCCAGGGCCCCGCGGGCACCACCCCGCCGCGGCCCTGACCCCCACCCCATGAGCACGACCACCCGTCGCTCCCCGACCGTGGTCGCGGCCGTCGACTCCTCGGCGCAGTCGACGGAGGCGCTGCGGTGGGCGGCGCGGGAGGCGGTGGCCCGGGACGTCGGACTGCTGGTCGTCTCGGTCGCCCGGGTCCCGGTGCCCGCCGCGGGGACCGGACTCGGTACCGACGGCCCCTTCGAGGAACTCAAGTCGCGTTCCCGGGCGATCGTGACCGCGGCCATGACGACCGCCCGCGAGGTGGCCCCCGGGGTCCGCGTCGAGGGGCTGCTCGCCGTCGGGACCCCGAGCAACGTGCTGCACCAGCTGTCCGAGGAGAACGACCTGCTGGTCTGCGGCAGCCGCGGGCACGGCGCCCTCACCGGGCTCGTGCTCGGATCGGTGAGCACCTCGGTGGCCGCGCACGCGCGCTGCCCCGTGGTCGTGGTCCGTCCCGCCCGGTCGGGATCGTCCGAGGACGCGGTGACGGCGTTCACGGTGGCCACCCACGACCGGGTGGTCGTCGGGGTCGACGGGTCCGAGGCGGCGACCCGGGCCGTGATGTTCGCCGCGGCGCACGCCCGCCGGATCGGGCGCGGGCTCACCCTGCTGCACGCCCGCGGCGACCAGGCCCGGCCCGGGGCGCGGGCGGTCCCGGCCGAGGGCGTGCTGACCCCCGTCGCGACCATGCTGCGCTCGGCCGGGCTGGGCCTCGACGTGGACACCCTGGAGGTCGAGGGCCCCGCCGCGGCCAGCATGGTCGAGGCCTCGCACCAGGCCGCCCTCGTGGTCGTCGGGACCCGTGGTCGGGGGCCCTTCGTCTCGCGCCTGCTCGGCTCGGTGAGCCTCACGCTGCTCTCCTCGGCCACCGGACCGGTCGCCGTCGTGCACTGAGGTCCGAGGCCCTCGATCAGGCCGGGGTCAGCGGACGGGTGGGACCTCCCGCACGTCGCGCGAACGGGATCCTGTCCGCCCGGGCCGTCGCCGGGGCGGTCCGGGTGGCGGCGTTCCCCCCGGGCTGCGCTGACAGCCAGGCGGCGAAATCCGTCGGGGGCAGCGGACGGGAGTGCAGGAAGCCCTGCGACTCGTCGGCCCCCAGCCGGGCCAGCACCCGCAGCGTGTCCGCATCCTCGACCCCCTCGGCCACGACCCGCAGGCCCAGGCGGTGCGAGAGCGCCACGGTCGCCGCGACGATCGCCGTCGTGCGGGGCTCGGCGAGCAGACGCCGGGTGAAGGCGCGGTCCAGCTTCAGCTCGGAGGCCGGCAGGTCGGTGAGGTAGGCCAGCGAGGAGTAGCCCGTCCCGTAGTCGTCGATGGACAGCTGCACCCCGCGGCTGGTCAGCCGCCGGGTGATCTCCAGCGCGGTGTCCGGGTCGGACATCAGGGTGGTCTCGGTGACCTCCAGCACGAGCCGGCCCGGCACCAGGCCGCCGACCTCCAGCGCGTCCTCCACCGCGAGCAGCAGGTCCGGGTGGACCAGGGTCGAGGTCGAGAGGTTGACCGAGATGCGCAGCGGGACCCCGTCGCAGGACCAGCCCGCGGCCTCGGTCACCGCCCGCCGCAGCACGTGGAAGGACAGCTCGGCCATCAGGCCGTTGTCCTCGACCATGGTCAGGAAGTCCATCGGCGGCAGGATCCCGCGCTCGGGATGGCGCCACCGGACCAGCGCCTCGACGCCGACGACCCGGGTCTCGCCGGCCGCGAGCTGCGGCTGGTAGAAGACGACCAGCTCCTCCTCCAGCCGGGTGGCGTCGGCGAACATCGCCGTCAGGTCGCCCAGCAGGACGGCCTGGTCGCGGGCCCGTTCGTCGGCCTCGGCGTCGTAGAGACCCACGCCCGCGGGGTCCCCCTTGGCCCGGGACAGGGCGGTGTCGGCGCGGCGCAGCAGGTCGCCCGGCCGCAGGTCCGGGGCGCCCACCTCGCGGTAGCCGTCCCCGGCGACCCCGATGCTGATGCCCACCGGGGCGAAGCGGTGGTCGGCCGCGAGGCGCGCCTCGACGACGTCGTGCAGGTGCCGGGCGACCTCGACGGCGGCGCCCTCGGCGCACCCGGGCAGCAGCACGGCGAACTCGTCCCCACCGAGGCGGGCGACCAGCGTCCCCGACGGCGCCGCCCCGACCAGGGTCGCGGCGACCTCCCGCAGGGCCTCGTCACCGGCGGCGTGCCCGAACCGGCCGTTGACCGTCGCGAAACCGTCGAGGTCGGCGATGAGCAGGGCCACGTCGGACCCGGCCCGCCCGGTCGCCGCCTCCAGCTCCCGCAGCAGCGAACGACGGTTGGCCAACCCGGTCAGCTCGTCGGTCAGCGCCTGCTGGCGGGTCTCCGCCAACGAGGCGAGGTCGCGGACCAGCTGGACCCCGCGCCCGCTCACGCAGGCCGCCCCGACCAGGACGTACAGGACGGGCGCGACGATCCCGCCCGGGACGCCGAGGCCGAACAGGGGGGACAGCGCGGCGACCCCGAGCAGCAGGATCGCCAGCGCGAGCAGCCCCACGACGAACCAGGTCGAGGAGATGCGCGGCACCAGGTCGGGCAGCGGCCGCTCGGGGAGGGTGGCGACCACGGTCGTGAGCACCACCGGGATCGTCCAGAGCAGGACGAGGGTGCCCAGCCCGTGCCCGGTCAGCCCGAACCGGACGATGGCGAGGATGACCGGCGAGAAGCCGAGGCCGAGGCCCCACAGCGACGCGCGGGCCAGCGGTCGGCTCACCGCGCCGATCACGAACAACGCGGCGACGGTGACGACCAGGGTCCCGGCCAGCAGCGCGGTCAGGTGCAGCCGCCACGCGGGCAGGCTGCGGTAGGTGTCCGGGGCCAGCAGCGCGAGCAGCAGCAGGGCGCTCGCGGTGGTGAGGATGAGCCCGCCGACGCCGTTGACGTACTCGCCGGCGTCGTGCCGGCCGCGGCGGCGGTGCACCAGGGAGGCCCACGACGCACTCAGCGCCGGGACGAGCAGCACCAGCAGGGCGGCCCCCTCGGGCAGCCACGGGGTCCCGCCCAGGGCCGCCGTCAACCGACCACCGGCCTCGACGAGGGCTCCGACCCCCAGCAGGGCGACCGCGACGCTGAGCCAGCGCCACATCAGCTCGTCCGCCGCGGGCCGGGCGGCCCGCAGGGACACGACGACCGCGCAGAAGCCGAACACGGCGACGCTCAACCCGAAGCCGATGACGGCCCCGAGCCGGCCCCCACCGGTGGAGAGGGGACCCATGGCCCCGGCCGCGAGCGCCACGGCGAGGCAGGCGGCCCGCGTGACGGGGTGGCCGAGGCGGTCGCCCCGTCGACCGGGAGCGAACCCCTCAGACGGTCGCGCCATCCTCGGTCACCTCCTCGCGTCGGGCGTCGTCCTCGCGCCGGGCCAACCAGGCCGCGAGCTCGGCGGCGGGCAGCGGACGGGAGTGCAGGTAGCCCTGCGACTCGTCGGCGCCGAGGCGGCCGAGCAGGGCCAGGGTGGCCGGGTCCTCGACGCCCTCGGCCACCACGCGCAGGCCCAGCCGGTGGGCCAGGGCGACCGTGGCCGCGACGATGGCCGCGGTGCGGGGCTCGTCGCGCACGCGCCGGGTGAAGGCCTGGTCGAGCTTGAGCTCGGAGGCCGGCAGGTCCGTCAGGTAGGACAACGACGAGTAGCCGGTGCCGTAGTCGTCGATGGAGAGCTGCACGCCCCGCTCGGTGAGGACCCGGGTCAGTTCCAGCGCGCGGTCGGGGTCGGACATCAGGGTGGTCTCGGTGACCTCGAGGACGAGGCGCCCCACCTCCAGCCGGCTCATCGCGAGCGCCGCCTCGACGAACGTCAGCAGGTGCGGGTGCGCGAGCGTGCTCGCGGACAGGTTGACCGAGATGCGCAGCCGGCGGCCCGCCTCGCCCCACGAGCGCGCCTCGATCGAGGCCCGGCGCAGGACGTAGAAGGTCAGGTCGGCCATCAGACCGTGCTCCTCGACGACCGGCAGGAAGTCCAGCGGCGGGATGAGGCCGAGGTCGGGGTGCTGCCAGCGCACCAGCGCCTCGACGCCGACGACCCGGCCGGTGCCCGCCTCGAGCTGCGGCTGGTAGTGCACGACGAGCTCGGACTCGAGGCGTTCGGGGGCGTTGAACAGGTCGGTGAGGTCGGCGAGGAGGCGGGCCTTGACGCGGGCGTCGGCGTCGATGACCTCGTCGTAGAGCGAGACCCCGCCACCGGCGGTCTTGGCCGCGTACATGGCCGCGTCGGCGCGCCGCAGCAGGTCACCGGGTTCCAGGGCCCCCTCGACCGGCAGGGCGACCCCGATGCTCAGCCCGAGCTCGGTCAGGCGCGGGTCGTCCTGCAGCGCCGCGCGCACGTCGACGAAGAGCCGGTGGGCGAGGGCCTGCGGGTCCGACCACGTGGCCGGCAGCAGCACCGCGAACTCGTCACCCCCGATGCGGGCCAGCAGGGATCCCGCGGGCAGGTTCTCCGCCAGCGCGCCGCTGACGCAGCGCAGGGCGAGGTCACCGACCTCGTGGCCGTAGCGGTCGTTGACGTCCTTGAAGCGGTCGAGGTCGACGCAGAGCAGGGCCGACCCGGCGGCCGTCGGCGTGGCCAGGCGGCGCAGCAGGCTGCGCCGGTTGCCGACGCCGGTCAGCTCGTCGGTCAGGGCCAGTTCGGTGGTGGCTGCCAGGTGCTGGAGGCTGCCGACCAGGTCGCGGCTGCGGACGAGGACCAGCAGGACGGCGGCGCACAGCGCGGCCGACGCCGGCGGGTCCGGCAGCACGCCGAAGGCCTGGGCGGTCAGCAGGACGACCGCGACGGTGACGATCGCGAAGCAGGTGAGGACGGTCGCCCGCCCGGAGAGCACCGGGAAGAGGACGGCCTCGTCGCGGCGCCGGTCGGCCCCGGTCGCGCGGACGACCAGGGTGCTCGCGATCGCCACCAGGGCGAGGGGGACGGCCGAGACCGTGCCGGTCCCCGGGGCGAGGAGCACCAGCACCGAGGGCAGCCACCAGGCGAGGGTGGCCACCCAGGCGCCGGGGGAGCGCAACCGCCGACCCGCGTGCAGCAGCAGCATCCGCAGGCCCAGGGCGGCGAGGAGCAGCGCCACCCCCGGGATGCGGACGTGGTCGACGACCGGGGAGGGGGCGGCCCCACCCGGGAGATCCAGCAGGACGAGGACGGCGGTCGCCAGCAGGAACCCGGCGGCGACCGTGGCCCACTCCTTGCCACGCCCGCGCCGTCCGCGCAGGAGGGCGACCAGGGTGCAGACGGTGGCCGGTCCCGCGGCCAGGAAGGACCCGGTCCCGGGATCGGGCAGCGACCCGGCGGCGGGGATGAGCAGACGCAGGGCCCACAGGACGACGTCGACGCCGGCCCCGAGGGCCATGACGAGGTGGGCCTGCGCCAACCGGCGGTAGGCCAGGGCCGTCGTCTCGGACCCGCGCAGCCGGGACTGCCGGCGGGTCGACCAGAGCAGCAGCAGCAGCGCCGTGACCGCGACCAGGAGACCGAGGAGGTCACCGACCCGTCCCCCGGTGGGACCGGGCAGATGAGGCAGCGCGGCCACCCCCAGGACGGCGAGCAGCAGCGGCGCCGGCACCCGGGGGGTGCGGGCCGGCTCGAGGCTCGCGCTGCGCATGTCTGACAGATCGGCCGCGGGGTGGGGTCGGTGTAGCCGATCACCCACCCCGGAACCGGTGTTTCCCCCGGTCAGAGCACTCGCAGGCCCCTCGTCCGGCTCAGTACCGCCACCAGATCGACCATCCGGGGGACCGCGACGTCACCGCCGCCGGGGTCGGCCCACGACCCGGTCGGGCCGGCGAGCTCGGCGGCGAGCAGGGGACAGAGCTCGGCCAGGGTCCGCCGTCCGTCCAGGAGCCCGCGGTCCACGGCGAGGAGCAGGGCCCGCCCCACCCCGAGGACCTGCGCGGCGTCGGTGAGCTGTCGGACGCTCCGTACGTCGACGTCGGTCTCCCCCAGCCGCAGGGTGTCCGTGCCCCGGGCGGCCAGCTTGACCCGGTCCCCGGCCGGTCGCACCGAGGTCGGGTCGGGCACCCGCGGTCGCGGCGGGCGGGGGGACCCCGCCTCCACGCGACGGCCGGTGGCGAGGGCGGCGACCTCCCGGGCCCGCCCGGTGACGTCGGAGCACACGTAGTCCTGCAGCAGCAGGACCCGGTCGGCTACGTCCAGGAAGTCCCCGGAGGCGCCGACGACCAGCACCGTCGAGACGCCGTGCTCGCGGTGCATCGGGCGCACGAGGTCGACGAGGGGGTTGAGGGGTTCGGCCGCCTTTTCCACCAGCCGCTGCATCCGCGCGTCGCGGACCATGAGGTTGGTCGCGGCCGTGTCCTCGTCGATGAGCAGCAGGGGGCTGCCGACCTCCCAGGCCTCGGCCACCGCGGCGGCCTGGCTGGTGGAGCCCGAGGCGTCGGCGGTGCTGAACCGGGAGGGGTCCAGGCCCCCGGGCAGCCCCGACACGTACGTCGACACGTCGACCGCGGTGACCGCGCGTCCGTCCTCGGCCCGCACCGCCACCGCCGCCGGCCGGGTCACCACGAGCTCGCGGCCGTCACCGGGGACGTGGTCGTAGACCCCCAGCTCAAGGGCCCGCAGGAGGGTCGACTTGCCGTGGAACCCGCCGCCGACGACGACGGTGACCCCTTCGGGGACGCCCATCCCGCTCACCGGGCCCCGCCGGGGCAGCTCCACCGTCACCCGCAACGACTCCGGTGAGCGGAACGGCACCGCGCGCTCGGCCGGACGGTCGTCGACACCGCTGCGGCGGGGCAGGACCGCGCCGTCGGCGACGAAGGCGACCAGTCCCAGGCCGGGCAACGCCCGCCGGAGGTGGGCCGCGTCCTCCACGGTGTCGAGGAAGCGGGTGAGCGCGTCCGGGTCGAGCACCGGGGCCCGCAGGCAGGTGCGGGCCAGCTCGGGCAGGCGGTGCAGCAGGTCGCGCCGCACGGCCCGGGCGTCGACGCGACGACGCGGCCCGGGGAAGGAGTAGCCGAAGCGGAGGACGACCGCCCCGTCCGGCCCCACCTCGGCGCTGCTACGGGTCAGGACCTCCTGACCCCCGGCGTCGATGCGGAAGGGACCCCCGGTCGCAGCGGCCGTCCGCGCCAGCAGCGAGGCCAGGGCCCGGGCCCGGTCGGGATGGGCCGCGTCGGCCGGGTCGAGGGCCGCGGTGGGCGGGTCGACGTGCAGCTCCAGCCGGCTGGGCGGGGCGAAGGGGTCGGGCTGGACCCGGGCGACGACCAGCTCGACCCCCGGGCCCAGGGGGCTGCGACCACGGAGCTGGGCAAGCCGGGCGTAGGGGGCGCCGTCGAGGCCGTCGAGGATGCGGGCGAGGTCAGGCACCCGCCGCGCCCCCGGGGTCCGTCGCAGCCTCGCGGTCACCGTCGTGGTCCCGGAGCAGCAGGTCGCGCAGCGAGAGCGGGGCCCGCCCGGTCAGCTCGGCCACGGTCGGGGTCACGACGTCGAGCTCGCCCGAGGCGATGGCCGTGTAGGTGCTGACCCAGCCGTCCACCATCCAGCCCGGCGCCCCGGAGGCGGCACGCGAGGCGTACGCCTCCTCGACCGACTCCTCGACGTAGCGGACGTCACGACCGGTGACCGCGGTGATCTCGGCCGCCACCTCGTCGAGGCTCAGCGCGGTCGGGCCGGTCACGTCGTAGGTCCGCCCGGCGTGCTCGTCCTCGAGCAGGGCGGCCGCCGCCACCGCCGCGACGTCGGAGATCGCGACGGCCCCCACCCGACCGGTGCCCGCGGGCCCGCGCAGGGCGCCGTCGGTGACGAACTGCGGCAGGACGTCCAGGTAGAAGGAGTTGCGCAGGGCCGTCGTGGGCAGCCGGGCGGCCTCGAGCATCGACTCGGTGGCGGCGTGGTCGCGCCCGAAGGTGAACGTGCAGTCCGGCGCCGCGCCGAGGAAGGACGTGTACACGACCCGCTCGACCTCGGCCCCCGCGGCGGCCTCGACGACGTGGTGGTGCAGGGTGCGCCGGTCGGCGGACTCCCCCGCGGAGACCAGGAGCAGGACGTCGACGCCGTCCATCGCGTGGGCCAGGGCGGCCGGGTCGTCGAAACCGGCGACCCGGACGTCGGCGCCGGGCAGGTCGGGGGCGCGGGCCGGGTCGCGCACGATCAGCCTCTGCTGCACCCCCGCCCCGGCGAGCAGGTGGGCGACGGCCCCGCCGAGGCGGCCGGTGGCACCGGTGATCCCGTAGAGCGGCATGTCCCCACCCTGGCCCCCGGGCCGCATTCGCGCAGCGGCGGGGGCGACCCCTGTGGAGAACCGCGGGACGACCCGCCGCCTGGGGAGAACCCGTGTGGACATCTGCACGGAGTCCCCGGGAACGCGAGAGGCCCCGACCGTCGGTCGGGGCCTCTCGTCTGGTGCGCGAGGGGGGAGTTGAACCCCCACGCCCTTTCGGGCACACGGACCTGAACCGTGCGCGTCTGCCTATTCCGCCACTCGCGCAGACAGAAGAACCGTACCAGTTCCCGCGCGGTGGTCCGGACCACGCCGACGTCGCCCGGGGGACGCGAAGATCACCGGACGGCCGCATCCGGGCGGCGCGCGAGGTCGTCGTGGTTACGATGCCCAGGTCCGGCACGTACGTCACGGGTGCGAGAGGGGGTCGTCGCGGTGGGAGTCCTGGACCGGTTCGAACGCGGGGTCGAGCGCGCCGTGAACGGCGTCTTCAACAAGGCGTTCCGCTCCTCCGAGGTGCAACCCGTCGAGGTCGCGAGCGCGCTCAAGCGGGAGCTGGACGACCGCGCCGCCGTGCTGGCCCGCGGCCGCACGCTGGTCCCCAACAGCTTCGTGGTCGAGCTGAGCCGCTCCGACCACGACCGGATCGCCTCCTGGCAGGACACGCTCTCCGACGAGCTGGTCGCCACCGTGACCCAGCACGCCGAGAAGCAGCGCTACTCCTTCGTCGGTCCCGTGCGGGTGGACTTCCACGAGGCCGAGGACCTGGACACCGGCCTCTTCCGCGTGCTCGCCGCCACGGTGAAGGGCCGCGTCGCGCCGGCCACGCCCAAGGCCTCGACCGCAGGCCGGCCCAAGCTCGAGGTGGACGGACGCGGGTACGTGCTCGCCGACGCCGTCACCGTCATCGGCCGCGCCTCCGAGGCCGACGTGATCGTCGACGACCCGGGCGTCTCCCGCCGCCACGCCGAGGTCCGCCTGTCCCCGCACGGGGCCCGGCTGGTCGACCTGGGCTCGACCAACGGGACGTTCGTCGACGGGGAACGGATCTCCTCCACCGAGCTCTACGACGGCACGATCGTCACGGTCGGCCGCACCCGGCTGGTGTTCTCCTCCGGCCGGCACGAGGACGGGTGGAGCTGACCGTGCTGACCTGCACCTCCACCTCCCCCGTCCCGAACCGGTCGGTGTCATGAGCGAGCTGACCCTCACGGCGCTGCGGCTCGGGCTGCTGCTGGCGCTGTGGGCCTTCGTCGTCGTGGTCGTCCTGGTCCTGCGGGCCGACCTGCTCGGGACCCGGGTGACCGCGCGCCGGACCGAGGCCCCCCGTCCCCGACGGACCCCCGCACCGGCGGCCACCGACCGCCCTGCCGAACCCGCCGCGGCGGCCCGTCCGCGCCGCGCGAGCCTGGTCGTGGTCGAGGGGTCGTTGCGGGGCACGACCATCGGTCTCGGCTCCTCCCCCGTCCTCATCGGCCGCGGTCCGGACTGCACGCTCGTGCTCGACGACGAGTACGCCTCGACGCGCCACGTCCGGATCTCCCCCGACACCTCCCCCGATCGCGAGCCCGGGGGGTGGATCGTGGAGGACCTGCAGTCGACCAACGGGACCTTCCTCGGACGGGAGCGCCTCAGCGTGCCCGTGCCCTTCGAGCCCGGGACGCCGCTGCGGATCGGCAAGACAGTCCTCGAACTGCGGAGGTAGCTCCAGTGGCGATCGCCCTGCGCTACGCCGCACGCTCCGACGTCGGTCTGGTGCGCGCCTCCAACCAGGACTCCGGCTACGCCGGGCCCCACCTGCTGGTCATCGCCGACGGGATGGGCGGGCACGCCGGCGGGGACGTCGCGTCCTCCCTCGCGGTGGGGGCCCTGTCCGTCCTGGACGGGGAGGCGCACGGCGCCGACGACGCGGCCGACCACCTCGGCGAGGCCATCGAGGCCGCCAACGAGGAGTTGCGCCGCCGCATCGGGGCCGAGCCCGAGCTCGCCGGGATGGGGACCACGGTCACCGCGATCCTGCGCAGCGGCGAGCGCCTCGTCCTCGCCCACATCGGCGACTCGCGCGGCTACCTGCTCCGCGACGGGGTGCTCACCCAGCTGACCCGTGACCACAGCTACGTGCAGAGCCTGGTCGACGCGGGACGGTTGACCCCCGAGGACGCCGAGAACCACCCCCAGCGCTCGGTGCTGCTGCGCGTGCTGACCGGTGCCGCGGAGGACCACGCCGACGTCTCCGTGCGCACCGCCCGCAGCGGCGACCGCTTCCTGCTCTGCTCCGACGGCCTGTCCGGCGTGGTGGCCGCCGACACCCTGGCCACCACCCTGATCGAGAACGCCGACCCGGGGGCGGCCGCGGAACGTCTGGTCGAGCTCGCCCTGCGGGGTGGCGGGCCGGACAACATCTCCGTCGTGGTGGCCGACGTGGTCGACATCGGCAACGGCCCCCCGCCGGCCACGACCCCGCAGGTGGTGGGCGCGGCCGCGTTCCACCGGCCGCGCCGTTCCAGCGCCTTCGACAAGGGCCCGGGGACCGCGGCCTCGCGCGGGGCGATGCTGGGCCGCGACGCCGACGACGGCCCCGACGACGAGGACGCCGAGGCCGCCGCGCGGCAGGTGCTCGAGCAGCGACGCCGCCGACGCCGCCGCCGGTTCGTGGCGCTCGGGTCGGCCCTGCTCGTCGTCCTGCTGGCCGGAGGAGCCTGGGGCGCCTGGACCTGGTCGCAGCAGCAGTTCTTCGTGGGCGCGGTCACCGCCGACGGCCGTCCGGCGACCTCCACGGCCGAGGCGTCCACCGAGCGGGTGGCCCTGTTCCGCGGTCTCGCGCAGGACATCGGCCCGGTGCAGACGGCCCGGGTCGTGCAGGGCACCGACATCGTCGTCGCCCAGCTCCCGCCGGTGTACCGCGAGCAGGTCGAGGAGCGGGTGAGCGCCCCGGACCGGGAGTCCGCCGAGGCGATCATCGCCAACCTGCGCACGCTCTGGGTCGGCTGCCTGGAGCAGGCCGCCGCGCAGCAGGAGCAGGAGCAGGAGGCCACCCCCACCCCCTCCGGAAGCCCGACGACCACCGGGGTCCCGGCGAGCCCGTCCGCGAGCCCCTCCGCCACCCCCTCGGCCACCGTCCCCTCGACGATCCCGACCACCCCGATCCCGAGCGGCGCCGGCGCGGTCGGCGGTTGCGGAGGCGATTCCTGATGGCCACCGTCCTGCCCGTCTACCCGAGCACCCGGCGCAACGTCGAACTCGTCCTGCTGCTGGGGGCGGTCGTCATCGCCGCCGGGGCGTGGGCGGTCGTCGGCCTGACCATGGACGGCGCGCTGCCGGCCAACCTGGCCCTCTACGCCGGGGGGCTGGCCGCGCTCGCCCTGCTGCTGCACGGAGTCCTGCGCTGGAAGGCCCCGCACGCGGACCCGATCCTGCTGCCGGTCGCGACCCTGCTCAACGGCATCGGGCTGGTCGTCATCCACCGCCTGGACATCACCGAGGACACCGCGGCGGCCGGTCGCCAGCTGCTCTGGTCGGCGCTCGGGATCGTGATCGCCGGTGCGGTGCTGTGGTTCGTGCGCGACCACCGCGTGCTGCGCCGCTACACGTTCACGGCGATGGTCGTCGGGCTCGTCCTGCTGCTGCTGCCGCTGCTGCCGGGCCTCGGCCGCACGATCAACGGCGCCCGGATCTGGATCGGCATCGGGCCGCTCTCCTTCCAGCCCGGTGAGCTCGCCAAGCTGGTCCTGGCCGTGTTCTTCGCGGGGTACCTCGTCGTGCACCGGGACGCCCTGAGCCTCATGGGCCCCAAGCTGCTCTTCCTCCGGTTGCCGCGCGCCCGCGACCTCGGCCCGATCCTGCTCGCCTGGCTGGCCAGCGTCGGGGTCCTCGTCCTGCAGCGCGACCTCGGGACCTCGCTGCTGTTCTTCGGGTTGTTCGTCGCCATGCTCTACGTCGCGACCGAACGGGTCAGCTGGATCGTCGTCGGTCTGGGGCTGTTCGCCGCCGGCGCGGTGCTGGCCGCCAACGTGTTCGGCCACGTGCAGGAGCGGGTGGACATCTGGCTGCACCCCTTCGCCCCCGACAACCTGGACCGCAGCTACCAGCTGGTGCAGGGCCTGTTCGGGATGGCCAACGGCGGGCTGCTCGGCACCGGGCTCGGCGAGGGCCGGCCGGACATCGTGCCCTTCGCCAACTCCGACTTCATCTACACCTCGATCGGCGAGGAGCTGGGGCTCGTCGGGCTGTTCGCCGTGCTGCTGCTCTACGGGGTGATCGTCGAGCGCGGGCTGCGGACGGCGATCGCGGTGCGCGACGGGTTCGGCAAGCTCCTCGCGGCCGGGCTGGCGTTCTCGATGACGCTGCAGATCTTCGTGGTCGTGGGCGGTGTCACCCGGGTGATCCCGCTGACCGGTCTGACCATGCCGTTCCTCGCCGCCGGCGGCTCCTCGCTGGTGTCGAACTGGGTCCTGGTGGCGGTGCTGCTGCGGATCTCCGACCTGGCCCGCCGACCCGCACCCGTCGTCACCGACGGTCCGGAACCGGGTGACACGGGCGCGACCCAGGTGGTGCGGCTGCCGTGAACCGACCCGTGCGCCGCCTCGCGGTGGTCGTCGCCCTGCTCTTCGCCTCCCTGTTCGCCTCGACGACCTGGATCCAGTTCGTCCGGGCCGAGGCGCTCAACACCACGTCGGGCAACTCCCGCCAGCTCTACGCCGAGCTCGGCCGCGACCGGGGTCAGATCACCGTCGACGGGCGCGCGATCGCGACCAGCGTCGAGGTGGAGGGCGACGACTACCAGTACCTGCGCCAGTACGCCGACGGACCGCTGTGGGCCCCGGTCACCGGCTTCTACTCGATCCGCTACGGCGCGACGGGCATCGAACGGGCCGAGAACGACGTACTGGCCGGCACCTCCGACGACCTGTTCTACCGCCGGGTCACCGACATGCTGAAGGGCGAGCAGCCCCGGGGCGGCTCGGTGGCGCTCACCCTCCGACCGGCCGTGCAGCAGGCCGCGAGCGACGCCCTCGACGGCCGCAAGGGTGCCGTGGTGGCGCTCGACGCCGAGACGGGCGACGTGCTCGCCATGGTCAGCGGCCCGACCTACGACCCGAACCGGCTCGCGACGCACAACGGCACCGACCTGACCGACGCGTGGCGCCAGCTCAACGACGACGAGGACGACCCGCTCGTCAACCGGGCCATCGGCGGCAACCTCTACCCGCCGGGCTCGACCTTCAAGATCGTCGTCGCCGCGGCGGCGCTGGAGTCGGGCAGCTACACCGCCGACACCCTGCTCGCCGGTCCCGCCCGACTGACCCTGCCCCAGACCACGACCACCCTCGGCAACGACGAGGGCACCGCCTGCGGGCCGAACGACCAGGTCAGCCTGCTGGACGCCCTGCGCGAGTCGTGCAACACCGCCTTCGCCTCCCTCGGGATGGACCTCGGGCAGGACGCCGTGGCCGAGCAGGCCCAGAAGTTCGGCTTCGGCGAGGACCTGTCGATCCCGTTGCGGGTCACCCCCTCGACCTTCCCGAGCGACCTGAACCAGCCGCAGCTCGCGCAGTCCTCGATCGGGCAGTTCGACGTGCGGTCGACGCCGCTGCAGGTGGCGATGCTCTCGGCCGCGGTCGCCAACGACGGGGTGCTGATGAAGCCGAACCTCGTGGCCGAGGTCCGCGACCAGTCCTTCAACGTGGTGGACCAGCCGTCCTCCGACGAGATCGGCCGGGCGGTGAGCGCCGACACCGCCGCCACCCTGCGCACGATGATGGAGGCGGTGGTCAGCCGCGGGACCGGGACCCGGGCCGCCATCCCGGGGGTCGAGGTCGGGGGGAAGACCGGGACGGCGCAGCACGGCGTGGGTCTGCCGCCCTACGCCTGGTTCACGTCCTACGCGATCCAGGGGGACCGCAAGGTCGCCGTGGCGGTGGTCATCGAAGACGGTGGGTCGGTGGACAGCGCCTACGGCGGGCGGCTGTCGGCCCCGGTGGCCAAGACGGTGATGCAGGCGGCACTGAGCGACGACGGATGGGGACAACGGTGACGGACGGGCCCGAACACTTCGACGAACCGGCCGGGTCGGCCGGCCCGCGGGTGCTGGGCGGCCGCTACGAGGTCGGCAGCCTGCTCGGTCGGGGCGGCATGGCCGAGGTCCACGTCGCGCGCGACACCCGGCTCGGCCGGACGGTCGCGGTCAAGCTGCTGCGTCCGGACCTGGCCCGCGACCCCTCCTTCCAGACGCGCTTCCGCCGCGAGGCGCAGTCGGCCGCGTCGCTGAACCACCCCTCGATCGTCGCCGTGTACGACACCGGCGCCGACCCCTCGCCGCAGCCCGGCGGCAGCGTGGTGCAGCTGCCCTACATCGTCATGGAGTACATCGAGGGCCGGACGCTGCGCGACACCCTCCGCGCCGGTCAGCCGCTGTCGCTGGAGGAGGCGCTCAGCGTCACCGAGGGCGTGCTCAACGCGCTGGCCTACAGCCACCGCGCGGGCATCGTGCACCGCGACATCAAGCCCGCCAACGTGATGATCACGCCCGCGGGCGAGGTCAAGGTCATGGACTTCGGCATCGCCCGGACGGTCTCTGACTCCTCGGCGACGCTGACCGCGACCTCGGCGGTCATGGGGACGGCGCAGTACCTGTCCCCCGAGCAGGCCCGCGGCGAGGACGTCGACGCGCGCAGCGACCTGTACTCCACCGGCTGCCTGCTCTACGAGATCCTCACCGGTCGGCCCCCGTTCACCGGTGAGGCCCCGGTCGCCGTGGCCTACCAGCACGTCTCCGAGCAGCCCAAGCCACCGAGCCTGCTCGCGCCGGGGCTGCCGCCCGCGGTCGACCAGGTCGTGCTCATGGCCCTGTCCAAGGACCGCGAGCACCGCTACCAGTCGGCGGGCGACTTCGCCGACGACCTCCGCCGGGCCGTGGAGGGTCGACCGCTGCGCGGGGCCGCCATCGCCGGGGCGGGGGCCACCGCGGCCACGACCGTGACCCCGGCGGTGGCCGCCCCGGCCGAGGCCACCCGGGCCATGCCCGCCGCGACCGGGGCCACCGCGGCCTACGGGGCGGCGGCCGCCGCCTACGGCGCCCACGCGGCGAGCGACCCGTCGACCGGATCGCTGCCGCCGGTCGAGGACCGCCGCTCCTCGCGCCGGGGCCCGGTGATCGCGATCGTGCTGCTCCTCGCGGCCGGGCTGGCCGCGCTCGTCTACGTGCTGACGCAGACGGGCGACGGCGGCGAACCGGACCCGAACCAGACCTCGGCGACCACCACCACGGTCCCCGAGCTCGGCGACACCCGGGAGTCGGCCCAGGCCGCGCTGCAGGACGCCGGGCTGCGCGGAGACTTCCGCGACGTCGCGAGCGACGACGTGGACAGCGGCGGCATCGTCTCGGTGAACCCGCAGGTGGGTGCCTCGATCGCGACGGGCGGGACGGTCGTCGTCGAGGTCTCGACCGGGGCGGCCGAGGTCCCGGTGCCCGACGTCACGAACCGGTCGCAGTCCGACGCGCGCGCCGAGCTCGCCAACGCGGGGCTGCAGGTCGGGGACACCCAGACCGTCGACGACCCGAACGTGGACCAGGGCAACGTCGTGCGGACCGATCCTGCGGCGGGGTCCTCGGTCGCGCGCGACACCCAGGTCACGCTGTACCTGTCGAGCGGGCAGGTCGAGATGCAGGACCTGAGCGGCAAGACCCAGCAGGAGGCGACCGACATCCTGCAGGGGCTGAACCTCAACTCCACGATCACCTACGAGACCACCACGGACTCCTCCGACGACGGGGTGGTCCTCGACCAGAGCGTGAGCCCCGGGAGCAAGGTCGACACCGGGACCCAGGTCGAGCTGGTCGTCGGACAGCTGCGCGAGACCAGCTCTCCCAGCCCCTCGCCCAGCGACGGCGGTTCGGGTGGCGACGGCAGCGGTGGCGGGAGCGACGGGTCGGGCTCGACGCCCAGCGCCTCGTCCCCGACGCCGTCGGCCAACGGGTCGGGTTCCGGCACCGACCCGGGCACCGCGACCCCGGAGCAACCCGGGTCCGCCGCCGCCGGGTCCGCCGCCGGGGCCGCCGCTGCCGCCGGGCCGGCCGGTGCCGCCGGTCGCGGTGTCGCCGTCGGGCGCAGCGGTGCCGCGGGTGCCGCCGGTCCCGGTCACGGAGCCCCGGGTCGCGGATGATCGCGCGCGTCCTGCACCTGTCCGACACCCACGTCCTGGCCGCGGACGGGTTGCACCAGGGCCGGGTCGACACGACCGCGGTGCTCCGGCGCACCCTGGCCGGGCTGGCCGGGGTCGGGCCGCTGACCGCGGTCGTGGTCTCCGGCGACGTCTCCGAGGACGGGACCGAGGAGAGCTACCGGACCGTCCGGGGGCTGGTCGAGGAGTTCGCCGCCGGGCGCGGGGCGGTCGTGGCCTGGGCGATGGGCAACCACGACCAGCGCGTCCCGTTCGCCCGGACCCTGCTGGACCGCGACGCCGTCGACGTCCCGGTCGTCTCGGTGGTCGTCGCGGACGGACTGCGCATCGTCTGCCTCGACTCGTCCGTCCCCGGCAAGGGGTACGGGGCGCTGAGCTCGGGGCAGCTGGCGGGGCTGCGGGCCGAGCTGGCCACGCCGAGCGAGCGCGGCACGGTCGTCGTCGTCCACCACCCGCCGCTGAACGCCCCGACCGTCCTGCACGAGGCCCTGGCCCTGCGCGACCCCGAGCGGCTGCTGGCCGCCGTGGCCGGCCACGACGTCCGGGTGATCCTGTCCGGGCACTACCACGCGCCGCTCACCGCGACGGTGGACGGGCTGGCGGTCGTCGTCGCCCCCGGTGTCGCCAACCGCACCGACGTCCTGGTCGAACGGGGTCGGGAACGGGCCCGCCGCGGGTCGGGGGCGGTCCTGGTCGAGATCGACCCGGGCGGCGCGGTCCGCTCCTGGGTCCTCGACGTCCCCGGGCCGGGCGACGGCGAGGTGGTCGTCGACCTCGACGCCGAGACCGTGCAGGCGATCATCGCCGAGGCCGGCCGGTGAGCGCGCCCGCGCGGTTCAAGGACCTCTGCCTGGACGCCCGCGACCACCAGGCGTCGGCCGACTGGTGGTGCCGCGCGATGGGGTACCGCCGCCACGTCGGGTCGGGTGGCCCCCGACCCGACGCCGACCCGGTGCCCATCGTCGACCCGGACGGCGAGGGGCCGCTGATCTGGATCGTGCCCGTCCCCGAGGACAAGACCGTGAAGAACCGGATGCACCTCGACGTCGTGGGTGACGTGGCCGAGCTGCTGGCCCTGGGGGCCGTGCTGGTCCAGGCCCGGGGCGAGGACCGGGAGTGGGACGTGCTGGCCGACCCCGAGGGCAACGAGTTCTGCGTCTTCGCGCCCTGAGCCCGTCCACATCCGGACGGTCCGCCGGGTCGGGTCGGACCCGGGTTGTGGACAACCCCGGTCGGGGGTCTGCGGGCGTCCACGATCACCCCATGACCGACGAGATCCCGCTCTCCGACCTGTTGACCGCGTTCCCCGACCTCGTGCTGCCCCCGCCCGTCCGCACCCGCGACGACCTGCTGCGGTTCCTGCTCGACCTGACCGTGGGGCCGACCACGGCCGAGACGGTGATGGTCGTGGGCGCCCCCGGCGCGGGGCCGATGCTCGGCAGCAGCGTGCTCCACCCGGGGATCGGCGACCTGGACGTCGAGGGGTGCCGGGACCTGCTGGCCGTGGCGGCCGGTCGGTTGCTGTCGCTGCGGGAGGGCTTCGTCGGGTTCGGCCTGCTGCGCGGGGGCGGGCCCGCGCGGCCCACGGCCCCGGAGCTGCGGGCGGTCCGGCTGCTGCGGGAGCAGGCGCTGCGGCTCGGGATCGACGTGATCGGCGCCGACCTGCTCCTGGAGGGCCGACGGGCGTTCCCGCTGCTCTGAGCCGGCCCCCGTCAGAGATGGTCGCGGCGGTCCCGGTAGGCGATGACGTCGGACAGCCGGACCCGGCGGTGCTTGCCCGGCTGCTCGAAGGGCAGCGCCCCGCTCTCCAGCAGGCGCACGACCGTGGGCCGGCTCACGCCGAGGACGGCCGCGGCCTCCTGGGTGGTGAGCATCGCCTCGTGCGGGGTGAGGGCGACCGCCTCCCCGTGCTGCAACGTGGCGACCATGGCGAGGAGCAGCTGCCGCAGCTCGGGGGCCAGGGCCTCGGACGCCGTCCCGCCCACCAGGTGCAGCGGACCGTCCTGGGAGAGGATCGCGTGCAGGGCGTCCCAGCGATCGGCGGGGCACGCCTCGGGCAGCAGCACCAGTTCTCGAGCCCCGGCCGTCACCGGAGCACCGTAACCACGTCCGCTCGAATCGAACAACTCGAAACTTCACGCTAAGGTGCCGCACAGAGACCGATCCACCTTCTCGTCGAGAGGACCGGCCGTTGCTCCTGCTCCTCGTCCTCCATGCGGTCGCCGCCCTCGTCGCCGTGCCCCTGGTCAACGCCCTGGGTCGCCGGGCGTTCTGGATCCTGAGCCTGCCCTCCGTGGCGACCGCCGCCTGGGCGGCCTTGCAGACGTCGGACGTGCTCGCGGGCCGCTACCCCACCCAGGTCGTCGAGTGGGTCCCCTCGCTCGCCACCGAGCTGGCGTTCCGGATGGACACGCTGTCCTGGGTCATGACCCTCGTGGTCGGGGGCGTGGGCGCCCTCGTGCTGATCTACTGCGCCGCCTACTTCCACGAGGGAGACCCCGGCACGCCGCGCTTCGCCGGCGTCCTGACGGCCTTCGCCGGGGCGATGACCGGACTCGTGCTGGTGGACGACCTCGTCCTGCTCTACGTGTTCTGGGAGCTGACGACGGTCTTCTCCTACCTGCTCATCGGCTACGACTCGGCCAAGCGCTCGGCCCGCCGGGCGGCGACCCAGGCACTGGTGGTGACCACCCTCGGCGGTCTGGCGATGCTCGTCGGGATCGTGATCATCGGGCAGTCCGCGGGCACCTACCGGATCTCGGAGGTGCTGGCGGCGTTCCCCTCCTCCACCGCGGTCACCGTCGCCGTCGTCCTGCTGCTGGTCGGGGCCATCACCAAGTCCGCGCTGGTCCCCTTCCACTTCTGGCTGCCGGCGGCGATGGCCGCCCCGACCCCGGTCAGCGCGTACCTGCACGCCGCGGCGATGGTCAAGGCCGGGGTGTACCTGGTCGCCATGTTCGCCCCGGCCGTGGCCGACGTCCCGGCCTGGCAGGTCACGGTCGTCGGGCTGGGCCTGGCGACCATGGTCATCGGTGGGTACCGCTCGTTGCGCCAGCACGACCTGAAGTTGCTGCTGGCGTTCGGGACCGTCTCCCAGCTCGGGTTCCTGATCGTCCTGGTCGGGGCGGGGTCGCGGGCGGCGGCGCTCGCGGGTGTCGCCCTGCTGGTCTCGCACGCCACCTTCAAGGCCGCGCTCTTCCTCACCGTCGGGATCATCGACCACCAGACCGGCACCCGGGACCTGCGGACCCTGTCCGGTCTGGGCCGCCGGATGCCGCTGCTCGCGGTGGTCGGCACGGTCTCGGCGGCGAGCATGGCCGGGGTCCCGATCACGCTCGGGTTCGTCGCCAAGGAGGCCGCCTACGAGGCCTTCCTGCACGAACGGCCCTGGATCCTCGCGGTGCTGGTGGCGGGATCCGTGCTCACCGCGGCCTACTCGATCCGCTTCGTCTGGGGCGCCTTCGCCCGCAAGCGCGGACTGCCCGACTCGACCGACGCGGCGCCCTCGCCCGGTCTGATCGGTCCGCCGCTGCTGCTCGCCGCGACCACCCTGGTGCTCGGTCCGCTGGCCCCGCTGCTGGACGTGCCCGCCACCGCCATCGCCGAGCGCAACGCCGGGCTGGCCACGGACGGCACCGAGGAGCTGGTCCACCTCAGCCTCTGGCACGGCCTGACCCCGGTCCTGCTCCTCACGGTCGTGACCCTGGGCCTGGCCGTCCTGCTGTTCCTCGGACGCCGGCCCGTCGCCCGGCTGCAGGCCCGCCTCGCGTCGCCCCTGGACGCCGACCGCGTCTACCGCAAGACCGTGCGCGCGGTGGACCGCGTCGCCGTCGAGGTCACCGGTGCCACCCAGCGTGGTTCGCTGCCGATCTACCTGGCGGTGATCCTGGTCGTGGTCATCGTCGTTCCGGGCGGGGCGCTGCTGATGTCGCGCCCCTGGCCCGCCGACGTGATCCTCGCCGACAATGCCACCCAGGTCCTGGTCGCGATCGTCATCTGCACCGCCGCGGTCCTCACCGTGCGGGCCCGTCGACGGTTGCGGGCCGTGATCCTCGCCGGGGTCACCGGGTACGGGGTCGTGCTGCTCTTCGTGCTGGCCTCCGCGCCGGACCTGGCCCTCACCCAGGCCCTCGTCGAGACCATCACGCTGGTCGTGTTCGTCCTCGCCCTGCGCCGCCTGCCCCCGTTCTTCTCCAGCCGTCCGCTGCTCGCGGTGCGCTGGGTCCGGGTCGCGATCGGCGTCCTGGTCGGCATCACGACCTCGGTGTTCGCGCTGGTCGCGGCCGGGGCCCGGGTCGCCGAACCGACGTCGCGGGGCCTGCCCGAGCTCGCCTACAGCTACGGCGGCGGGGCGAACGTGGTCAACGTGACGCTGGTCGACGCCCGCGCCTGGGACACCATGGGCGAGCTGTCCGTCGTCCTGGTCGCGGCCACCGGGGTCGCGAGCCTCGTCTTCCGTCGCCGCATCGGGTCGATCGACCGTCCGGCCGACGCGGCCCTCAAGGCCCCGAACCTCCAGGAGAGCACCCCGCGACCGCAGGCCTGGCTCCCCGCGGAGAGCACGGTCAGCCCCGAGCGACGCTCGGTCGTCTTCGAGGTCGTGGCCCGGTTGACGTTCCACGCGATCATCATCGTGTCGATCTTCCTCGTCTTCGCCGGGCACAACTCTCCCGGCGGCGGTTTCGCCGGGGGCCTGGTGGCCGGTCTGGCGCTGCTCGTCCGCTACCTGGCCGGGGGGCGCTTCGAGTTCAACGCCGCCGTCCCGATCAGTGCCGGGTGGCTGCTCGGCATGGGCCTGTTCCTCTCCGCCGGGACCGGGCTGGTCGGTCTGGCCCTGGGCGGCGACGTCCTTCAGACCGCGATCGTCGAGGTGGACGCGCCTGTGCTGGGCACGATCAAGCTCGTTACCTCGCTGTTCTTCGACGTCGGGGTCTACCTGCTGGTCATCGGGCTGGTCGTGGACGTCATCCGCAGCCTGGGTGCCGAGGTCGACCGGCAGATCGAGGACGGCGAGGGCGTGGACGCCGAGGACGGCGACAGCGAGGACAACGACGACAGCGACGCCGGCGCGATCGACGCCGAGACCCGCGCGAGCCTGGAGGGGGCGAACCGATGAGCCCGAACATCACCCTGGTCGTCGTCTCCGGCGTGCTGATCGCCGCCGGGGTGGCGCTCCTGCTGGAACGCACCCTGACCCGCGTCCTGGTCGGCATCCTGCTGCTCGGCAACGGCGTGAACGTCCTGTTCCTCGTCGCCGCCGGGCCTCCGGGAGCCGCACCGCTCTACGGTTCGGCCGCGCCCGAGGACATGAGCGACCCGCTCCCGCAGGCGATGGTCCTGACCGCCATCGTGATCACCTTCGGGATGGTCAGCTTCGTACTCGCCATGGCCTACCGGAGCTGGCAGCTCAACGGGCACGACGAGGTCCAGGACGACGTGGAGGACCGTCGCATCGTCCGGCTGGCCGAGCGCGACGAGGTCTCCTCCAGCTACGACGACGACACCCGCGACGACGGGACGCCCGACGGGGCGCCGCCGGAGGGGTCCGAGGTCGATCCCGACGCGCCGCTGCCCGACAAGCGCGGCAAGGCCGACGACGCCGAGGCGGTGGGTCGCTGATGGACCAGCTCGCCGCCGACTACGTCCGGGTGCTCCTCCCGGTCCCCGTGGCCCTGCCGCTCTTCGCCGCCGGACTCACCCTGGCGCTGGCCCGCCGGGCCCGCGCCCAGCGGATCATCAGCGTCACCGCGCTGAGCATCGTCCTGGCCGTGGCGGTCGCCCTGCTGCTGCTGACCGACGCCGGTCGCGGGACCTACTCGATCGACGTGGGCGGCTGGCCGCCCCTGCTCGGCATCCCGCTGGTCGCCGACCGGCTCTCGACCCTGATGCTGGTCGTCTCGGCCACGGTGACCCTCGCCGTCCTGCTGTACTCCCTCGCCCAGGGCGTCGCCGACGGGGAGGAGGGGGCCCCGGTCTCGATCTACCACCCGACGTACCTGGTGCTGTCGGCCGGCGTCTCCAACGCGTTCCTGTCCGGGGACCTCTTCAACCTCTACGTCGGCTTCGAGGTCCTGCTTGCGGCCAGCTACATCCTGCTGACCCTGGGTGGGACCAAGGCCCGCATCCGGGCGGGCACGACCTACGTCATGGTGAGCCTGCTGTCCTCGCTGATCTTCCTCACCGCGATCGCGCTGATCTACGCCGCGACCGGCACGGTCAACATGGCCGAGCTCTCGATCCGGTTGCAGGAGATCGACCCCGACGTGCGGATGGCCCTGCACCTGCTGCTGCTGGTCGGTTTCGGGATCAAGGCGGCGGTCTTCCCCCTGTCGGCCTGGCTGCCCGACTCCTACCCGACCGCCCCCGCCCCGGTGACCGCCGTGTTCGCCGGGTTGCTGACCAAGGTCGGCGTCTACGCGATCATCCGGACCCAGACGTTGCTGTTCCCCGGCAGCGAGGCCAACCGGCTGCTCATGTGGGTCGCGCTGCTCACGATGGTCGTCGGGATCCTCGGTGCGGTCGCCCAGGCGGACATCAAGCGTCTGCTGTCCTTCACCCTGGTCAGCCACATCGGCTACATGGTGTTCGGGATCGCGCTCGGTTCGGCCGCGGGGTTGTCCGGGGCGATCTTCTACGTCGCCCACCACATCACCATCCAGACCACGCTGTTCCTCGTCACCGGACTGGTCGAACGACATTCCGGGTCGACCGCCCTGGACAAGCTGGGGGCGCTGGCGAAACGGGCCCCGCTGCTGGCGGTCCTGTTCTTCATCCCGGCGATGAACCTGGCCGGAATCCCGCCGTTCTCCGGGTTCCTCGGCAAGCTCGGCCTGCTGCAGGCCGGCGTCGACCAGGGGACCACCACCGCCTACGTGCTGGTCGCGGGCAGCGTCGTGGTCAGCCTGCTCACGCTGTACGCGATCGCCAAGGTCTGGAACCGGGCGTTCTGGCAGGAGCCGCCCGAGGACGAGGCGGCCGAGGCCGAGCAGGCCCACGACGCCGGGACCACCGGCAGCGGCGTCGCCATCGCGAAGCAGGCCGTCGACGTCCGTACCCCGCTCGGCATGGTCGCGCCCACGGCCGTCCTCGTCGCCGTCGGTGTCGGGATCACGGTCGTCGCCGGACCGTTGTTCGGCATCAGCGACCGGGCCGCGACCGACCTGATCGACCGGGCCCCCTACGTGCAGACCGTCCTCGACGGCGGCGACGGGACCAACGCGTCCAGGGAGGTGACCCGCTGATGGCGAGCACACCCGACGAGAACGGGCGTCCGCACGCCCACGAGGGCCACGTCGACGACGGTCAGGTCGACGAGGTGCGCCTGCGGGCCCGGTTGCGGCCGGCCATCCCGTGGCGGGAACGCATCAGCATCCCCGTGCTGGTGTGGCTCGTCCTGCTCTGGCAGATGCTCTGGGGCGACCTGTCGGTGGCCAACACGTTGTCCGGGTTGGCGCTCGGTCTGCTGGTCATGATCGTGCTCCCGCTGCCCCGGGTGACCTTCGGGATCCGGTTCCGTCCGTTGCGGATCCTGGCCCTGCTCGGGCACTTCGTGGTGGACCTCGTCGCGGCCAGCGCCCAGGTCGCCTGGCTCGCCGTCCGGCCGGGGCGGCAGCCGCGCAACGCCGTGGTGCGGATCCCGCTGCACAGCGAGTCCGACCTGTTCGTGGCCATGACCGCGGAACTCACCTCGCTGGTCCCGGGTTCGCTGATCATCGAGATCGGGACGCCCTCGGCCAACGGGCAGGGGTCGCTCTACGTGCACGCGCTCGGGGTGGACACCCCGGAGGGACGTCAGGACGTGCGGCGGACCGTGCTCACCCTCGAACGCCGGATCATGCGGACGTTCGCCGAACCCGCCGCCCTCGCCGAGTACGAACGACGGGCCGCGGCCGACGGGAGCGCCGCGGTCTGCGACGCCCCGGAGCAGGCCGGGGACCGACGCAAGGAGGTCGTGTGATGCAGGTCGTTCTGATCGTCTGCATGGGGATGCTGTTCGCCGCCGCCGTGCTGGCGCTGGTCCGGGCGGCCAAGGGGCCGACCATGCTCGACCGGGTGGTCGCCCTCGACGTCATGGTCGCCATCGTCATCATCGCCCTGGCCCTGGAGGCGGCGGTCAACCGGCACTCGACCACGCTGCCGGTGATCGTCGTGCTGGCCCTGGTCGGTTTCGTCGGTTCGGTCAGCGTGGCCCGGTACGCGGCCAAGGAGGACGACGCCGCGAAATCGGTGGTCGGGCGCGCGACCCCCGGGCGGAGGCGGACCCGATGACCCTCACCACCGTGGTCGACGTCGTGTCGGCCGTGCTGCTGTTCTGCGGCTGCCTGCTGTCGCTGCTCGCGGCCATCGGGCTGCTGCGCCTGTCCGACGTGCTGGCCCGCATGCACACCACGGCCAAACCTCAGGTGCTGGGCGTGCTGCTGTCGTTGATCGGCGTCGGGTTGCAGCTGCGCAACGGCGGGGACGTCGCCGTGCTGGTGGCGATCGGGGCGTTCCAGCTGCTGACCGTCCCGGTCGGGTCGCACATGGTGGGCCGTGCGGCCTACCGCACCGGTCAGGTGGACGCCTCGCTGCTCGACGTCGACGAGCTGGCGGTGACCCTCGCCGAGGAGGAGACGCGGGTGACCCGGCCCCGGCAGGCCGACCCCGCGTCCTAAGAAGCGGTCGGTCGCCGGGTCCGATCCGGAACCCCCGGACGGCGGACGGCGTCGGAGTCTTGTGCATCCCAGCCGCGCCGCCGTCGTCACGGTTCTCCTGCTGACCAGCGCCTGCTCCCGTGGCGCGACCGAGTACGCGTGCACGTTGATCGGCCCACCCTTCGGCCTTGAATTCGACCTGACTGCGGTGAACGTCCCGGCGCAGCCGGTCGACAGCCCCCTGGTGGTCGACGTCTGCGCCGACGACGTCTGCCAGAGCCGTCGGGTGCGCGACCTCGTCACCGACCCTGCGGCCCCCGCGGGCGTCGACACCGGTCGTAAGTTCGTCTTCGACCTGGACATGTCCGCCACCCCGACCGCTTACCTCCGGCTGCACGACGAGGGCGGTCCCGTCCTCAGGGAGGTCGAGGTCACCGTCGAAGCCCTCGCGGTCAGCTCCGACGTCAACGGCGAACGGTGCCGGTCCCACGGTTTCTGGGGGCGGTTCGCGTCGAACCCGACGGCTCCCTGACCGACGTCACCGCCACCATTCCGTTGCCGGGATCACTGCAACGGCGGTGACCGCGATCCGGACCCGGCCGCTGGATACCCTCCACGCGATGAACTCCCACGACGTCGGGCGGGCCTACTCCGCCCGAGCGCAGGAGTACATCGATCGCCTGGGGTCCGTCACGACGGTGCACCCGGACGACCTGGCGTTCATCGGACGGAACCTGGGACGCCCGAGCGGTCCGGTCGTGGACCTGGGGTGCGGCCCCGGGCACCTGACCGGCCACCTGCACGCACGCGGGTACGACGTCAGGGGCATCGACCCGGTGCCGGAGTTCGTCAGCCACGCCCGTGCCACCTATCCGCAGTCGGAGTTCGAGGTGGGTTCCTTCACCGCGAACACGCTGACGAAGGGCGCGATGGCCGGTGCCCTCGCGTGGTACTCCCTGATCCACCTCGAACCCCGGGACCTGGACCGGACCCTGCTTGGCATCCACGAGCTGCTGGCCCCCGGGGCGATCCTGGTCGTGGGTTTCTTCGCGGGCGCGGTTCTCGAACCCTTCGAGCACGCGGTGACGACGGCCTACCGCTGGCCGGTGCCGGAGCTCACGACCCGCCTGGCCGCCGCCGGTTTCGTGCAGGTGGACCGGCTGCAGCGGTCGGCCGAGGGCGAGCGGCGGCCCCACGCGGCCCTGGCGCTCCGGGCGGGGTGACCCGGCTCCCGTTCCGTCATCAGGCCTGGCGCGCGCTGGGGCGACGTCGCAGCGTGAGTTCCCGCAGCGCCAGGAACAGCGGGAACGTGAACGCCAGGGCGATCGCGAACGTCGCGGGGACCAGCAACCACGACCACCGCGACCAGCCCAGGCGCCGTCCTTCGACGACGAACAGCAGGCAGGCCGCGACCGCGACGACGAGGACGTCGGCGGCGGCCGAAGAGCTGGCCGGGTTGTCGAAACAGGCCTCGACGTAACCCAGACCCTGCGGATCGGCGAAGAACTGCACGATGAAGGCCCAGGTGGCCGTGACACCGACCAGGGCGAGAACGGACCAGATCACGGCCAGGGTCAGGTGACCTCGGCCGGTGGTGGGACGGGCGGACGCAGGGGTGGTGTTCACGACAAGCCTCCCGATCGGACGGTCTCGTGTTGACAGTTTCACTATCGATAGTGAAACTGTCAATGTGCGCATCTCCGAGCTCAGCACCCGCAGCGGCGTCAGCACCGCTTCGATCAAGTTCTACGCCCGCGAGGGACTGCTACCGGCCGGTGAACGCACCGGGTACAACCAGACCGACTACTCCGAGGCGCACCTGCGACGGCTGCGACTGATCCGGTCGCTGATCGACGTCGGTGGGTTGCCGGTCGCGGCCGCGGCTCGCGTCCTGGCCTCGATCGACGCCCCCGACCACCCCCTGGAGCAGGTGCTGTCCACGGCGCAGAGCGCTCTGCCGCAACCGGTCTCCCCACCCTCCCCCGCCTCCGTCCGTCGCGCCGAGGAGTTCGTCGCCGGCCGCGGCTGGCGCGCCGGACCGCAGAACCCGGGGCTGCGCATCCTGGCCGGGGTCCTCGACGCCTGGGCCGCCGTCGGACGGGAGGACCTCGCCTCCGTCCTGCCGGAGTACGCACGGGCCGCCGACGTCATCGCCGAGGCCGATCTCGACGCCGTCTCCACGGCCGTCGAGGGTGCCCGGACCGGGGGCGACCGGGCCGCCGCCGCCCAGACCGTCGTCGTGGGCACCGTCCTGGGGGACCAGCTCCTGGTCGGTCTGCGTCGCATCGCCCAGGAGAACGCCTCCGCCCGCCGCTACCGCCCCACCGAAGGGAACCCCTCGTGAGCACCGTCGTCGAGCACCGCGCCCCCGCCCTGCCCACGCCGTCGCGCTGGCACCGGCCCCTGCTGGGCTTCGCCCTGCTCATGGCCGCCCTGAGCGTCGTGACCCTCACGCTGGCCGTGGTGGACCCGCGCGCGGTCATGGGGCAGAACGCCTGGTTCAAACCCGCGAAGTTCGCGCTGTCCTTCGTGCTCTACGCGGTCACCATGGCCTGGTTGGTGGGTCTGCCGGGCCTGCGACGCCCGCGGCTGGCCGCGACGGCGGGCACCGTCGTCGTCGTCGGACTCGTGCTGGAGATCCTGGTCATCGTCTACGCCGCCGCGGCCGGCACGACCAGCCACTTCAACGTCAGCACCCCGCTGGCCACCGCACTGTGGTCGGTCATGGGCGTGTCGATCGCCGTCGTCTGGGTGATGACCCTCGTCGTCGGGGTCCTGGTGATCCGGTCACCGCTGCCGGACCGGGCGCGCGCTCTCTCGATCCGGGCGGGGGTCGTCCTCGGCCTGGTCGGCATGGCCCTGGCCTTCCTGATGACCAGCCCCACCGCCCAGCAGCTCGCCGACTTCCAAGGCGTGGCCGGGGCGCACGCCGTCGGGGTCGCCGACGGCGGAGCGGGCCTGCCGTTCCTCGGGTGGAGCACGCAGGGCGGCGACCTGCGGATCGGTCACTTCGTCGGGCTGCACGCCCTGCAGCTGCTCCCCCTGGGGGCGCTGCTGCTCGAGGTCCTGGCCGGCCGCATCGGCACGCTGCGCGACGGCGGGGTCCGGCTGCGGTTGGTCGGCGTCGCGACGGCGGGCTACGCCGGTCTCGTCGCCCTCCTGACCGTCCAGGCGCTGCTCGGGCAGCCGCTGCTGCGACCCTCGACCGCGGTCCTGGCGACCGCCGGCGGTCTGGTGCTGGCGGTCGCCCTCGGGGTCGGACTCAGCGTCCGGGGCGGCCTGACTCCGCCCCGGACGAGCTGACCTCAGTCGGTCTCGGGGCAGAGGCAGAAGAAGCAGTCCGGCTCGCAGGCGTCCTGGTCCGCGACGGCGGCGACGGGACGGTCGGCCCGGATGCGCGGGATGGTCAGGGTGTCGCTCTCGTGCTCGTGGGACTCGCTCATCGTTCTGCTCCGCAATCGGTGTCGTCGGGTGCCAGTCGTTGTCGTCTGTCCCGTACATCGACAGTAGGCGCCGCGAGCTTGACCGGAAGCGGACACACCGGGTAGCGCCACGGCATCTGCACGAAGTCCGTCGTGGTTCCGCCGCTCGTCCACGCGATCCGTCGCACCATGCCCCCCGGGACGCCGGACCGCGTGATCGGTCAACCGAGGACGGCGGCCAGTGCGGCGGGGGCGTCGACCGTGGTCGGGTCGATCCGCCCGGCTCCGACCAGCACCACGGTCGCGTCGTCCAGGGGCGCGAGGAGGGACGGGTCGAGCCCGGACAGCACCTCGACGGTCCGCCGGGCAAGCCCCAGCGCGGCGGCCGGGGCGGCGGGAAGGTCGAGCTCCCGGGTCAGGTCGAGGCGGTGCACGGCCAGCTCCACCGCCCAGGTCGTGAACAGGTCCCCCGTCGCGAGGACCATCCCCTGCATCTCCACCGCCCCGGACGGCAACCGGCGGGCCCCGTCCCGGGCGGCCGTCGCCGTCGCGGTCAGGTGCGCCAGCAACCCGGCGGGGTCGACGTAGGCGTCCGCCAGTCGTCGCACGAAGCGCGCGTGGGCGGCGCCGTTGCCGTCACCGCCGCCGCCCGCCGCGGCGAAGGCCCGCCAGTACCCGGCCGCGTCGTGGGTCGGGGGCCGGTCGGTCGGGCGCAGCAACCCGTGCAGGAGTTCCTGCAGGCCGAGGTCGAGGTGGGCGTGGACGTCGGCGACGGTCCACCCGCGGCACCGTGTCGCGGCCGACCAGTCGGTGGCACCGAAGGCCGCGGCCGTACCCAGCAGGTCGTCGATCGACGCGACCAGTGCGGCGAGCGCCTCGGCGTGGTCGATCCCGAGACGACCGACCGCCGGAGCCCCCGTCACCGGCCCGGGACCAGGACCCGACGGAGCGCCTCGTTCAGCGACTCCCGCAGCTGGACCGTCTGCGGCGCGGCGGGGAAGAAGCCGTCGGAGCCGTGGTAGGCCCCGGGGATCTCGACCAGCTCGCAGGCCACCCCGGCCGCCCGCAGGCGCTCGGCGTAGGCCACGTCCTCGGCGTGGAACAGGTCGAGGTCGCCCACCCCGATCCAGGCCGGGGCCAGACCGGCGAGGTCGCCGCGGCGGGCGGCCACCGCGTAGGGCACCGGTTCGGCGGACCCGGGCGCGTGCCCCAGGTAGGTCGTCCACCCCAGCCGGTTGGACGCCGGGGTCCAGACGAAGGTCCCCGTCCCGCCGTGGTCGGTCCGCAGCACGGTCCGGTCGTCGAGCATCGGGTAGACGAGGGCCTGCAGGGCGACGTCGACCCCGCGGTCGTGGGCCAGCTGGGCCAGGCACGCGGCGAGCCCGCCCCCGGCGCTGGCCCCGCCGACGGCGACCCGGGCCGGGTCGACGCCCAGCGTCGCCGCCCGCTCGTGCACCCAGCGCAGTGCCGAGAAGCAGTCCTCCACCCCGGCCGGGGCGGGCGCGACCCCGGCGAGGCGGTACTCGACGTTGACGACGAGGACCCCGAGGTCGCGGGCCAGACGGGCGGCGGTCTCGTCGTCGGCCACGGCGCTGCCGAGCACGTACCCGCCCCCGTGGATCCAGACCAGGGCGCCGGTCGTCCCCGTGCGGTCGGTGCGCTCGACGACGCGCAGCGGCACCCCGTCGGCGGTCCGCTCCTCGCGCAGCCGGACGTCCGGCCCGAGCTCGGCGGGCCGCACGGGCAGCGCGTTGGCGAGGCGCACCCGTCGTGGGGTGAGGTCGGTGGGGACGAACAACCCGGGTGAGCGCAGCTCGGGGGCGACGGCCTGCACCGCCCGCCGGCGGCGGGCGACGTGCGGGGCGAGCCAGGCGGCACCGGCGGTCAGGGCCAGCAGCGGGAGCAGGCCACCGCGGCGGCGAGAGGACGGCGGACGTCGGCGCATCGGGGTTCCCTCGGGTCCGGGGCGGACGGGGCCCCGTCCCCGAGCATCATGGCCGGGTGTCCCCGACGACGCGCGAGGGGCCGGAGGCTGCGCGGCGCCACACCGCCCAGGACACCACCCCGATCACCGCGAACAGGACGGCCAGCGCGTAGCCCGCGTACTCGGTCTCAACCGACGCGACGGCGCCGACCAGACCGGAGACGATGCCGAACTGCTCGCTCAGCAGACCGGCCGCGGCGAGCACGGCGACGGCGGCACCGGCCAGGATGCCCACCCCGGTGATCAGCAGGTTGTAGGTGATCTTGCGGGCCGGGTCGTGCTGGGCGGCCGTGTACATCCGCAGCATCATCAGCCCGTTCACCGTGTCCCCCAGCGTCATCGCCGCGGCGAAGAGGATCGGCAGGCAGAGCAGCGAGATCAACGACGCCCCGGCCAGGGCCGCTCCCGCGGTCAGCACGAGGACCCCGATCTGCGAGCTGGTGTCGAAGCCCAGGGAGAACAGGAACCCGAGCACGTAGACGTGGCGGGGGTGCCGGACACGGCGCAACGGCAACGTCATGGCCCGGGCCGCGGGGCCGCGGGGGGTGAGCGCGTCGGCCGGGATCACCAGGTCGGGGTCGCGTCGCAGCGCCCGGCGCAGGCGCAGGGCCTGCACGAAGGTCGCGAGGTTGGCGACGGCGACGAGCAGCAAGTAGAGCCCCGAGACCGAGACCCCGATGATGCCGAGCACCCGGGCCGCCCCCGAGTCCTCCTCCAGCGCGGTGCGGATGAAGCCGGCCCCGGCGATGACCAGGACGCCGGTGAGCACGACGACGGTGGAGTGGCCGGCCGAGAACGCCAGCCCGACGCCGGCCGGGTTGCGGCCCTCGGCCACGAACTTGCGGGTGGAGTTGTCGATCATCGCGACGTGGTCGAAGTCGAAGGAGTGGACCAGCCCGCGCAGGTAGGCCAGGCCGGCGACCCCGACGGTGACCGCCCCGGCCGTGCCCGCGAGCACCCCCATGGTCAGCAGGGCCAGACCGATCACGTGCAGCGCAGCGACGACCGCGAAGGCCACCCCCACCCGACGCCGGAACGGCAGGGCGGCTCGCCCCTCGGTCGTCAGCAGGGAGGGGCGGGGCCCGACGTGGGTGGTGGCGCTCACGGTGCTCCCGACGGACGACGTCGACAGGTGTCCGGGCGGACACGCGTCGGGGCGACGGTAGCGGACCGGTGGGGGTGCCACCATGAGCACGGGACGACACCGCAGCGCAGGAGGGAGCCGCCCGTGGTCGACGACGCGCGCCGTACGGTGGCCCGCGACGCCCTCGACGCGTCCGGCCCGCGGCTGCCCGAAGTCCTGGACCGGTTGAGCGCGTTCTCCGACCCGACCCGCCTGGGCCTGCTCATCGCGATCCACGCCGCCCCGGGCGCCCCGGTCAGCGACCTGGCCGCCGCCGCCGGGCTCAGCCCGAACACCGCGACCCAGGCCCTGCAGACGCTGCGCGCGGCGGGGCTGGTCCGCCGGGTCCGGGAGGGCCGATTCAGCCGCTGGTACCTCTCCGACGAGGCCGCCCACGACCTGCTGCACCACCTCGGGGCCCCGCACAGCGACCTGCACCCGGCCCACTGAGCCGGCGGCGGGTCGCCGTTGTCAGCCCTCGCTGCCGGCGGCCGCCGCGACCGAGGCGTGGGTGCCGATGTCCCAGACGTAGGGCGGCGTCGTCCCGTTGACCGAGAAGTCCCCCACGATCCGGGTCTTGTAGATGACCGGGTTGTGGGAGGCGACCGTGCGGGCGTTGCGCCAGTGCCGGTCCAGGTCCTTGCCCCGACCGACGCCCGAGGCGCCCAGCGTGTTGAAGAGCAGCGTCGCCGCGCGCGGCACCGACTCCGACAGCACGGTCTGGGCCTGCGCGGTACGGATCTCGGCGACGGCGTTCGCAGCCTGGTCGGCGGCGGAGTCACGGTCGTGGGCGGTGTCCGCGGCGGCCTGGAGGGCCTCGGCCGCCCCCCGCACGAGCTGGCGCGCCGTCCAGGCCACCGCCGAGATCTCGCCGACGACGGCCAGCACCTGCGCGTCGTGGCGCACGAGCGGGGCGAGCCCGTGGGTGTAGCTGCGCGTGCGGGTCCGGACCTCGTGCCCGGCGTCGCGCTCGACCGCCTCGGCGATGCCGGCGTGCACCGCGAGCAGGACCAGCTGGTAGAGCGCCGTCTGGAAACGGAACCGCTCGGCGAAGGGCCGCACGTCGGCGGCGTCGACCTCGGCACCGGTGAAGACGATGGTCCCGGTCCCGGTGAGCTGCTGGCCGAAGCCGTCCCAGTCGTCGCTGATCTGCACGCCCGGCTGCCGGGTCCGCACGATCGCGGTGACCACCTCGAGGTCGTCGTCGTCCGGGCTCTGCCCCGGGCCCACCCGACGGGCGGTGGCGTCGGTCCAGTCCGCGAAGATCGACCCGGTCGTGTAGAACTTCCGCCCGTCGACGCGCAGGCCCCCGGGACCCTCGGTCACGACGGTCTGCTGCTTGCCCGTGACCCCGGACCCGGTCTCGCTCCAAGCGTTGCCGACGAACTCGCCGGCCACGATCCGGGCGTACCAGGCGTCCCGGTAGGCCCGGTCGGTCTCGCCCAGGGTGAGCAGCTGCTCGACCCAGGCGATGTGCCCGCGGAAGATCTGCGGGAGGTTGGAGTCGGCCGCGGCGACGTCGACGAGGATCTCGGCGAGCGCCGGGAGGTCGAGGCCGTCGCCCCCGTGCTCGACGGGGACCCGCAGGCGCCCGAACCCGGCCTCGACCAGGGCGCGCACCGGCTCGTAGGGCAGGACGTGGTCCTGCTCGCGCTGCACGACGCCCGCGGCGATCCCCTCCAGCAGCGGCGCGATCCGGCCCCGCGCGAGGCGGAGCCGTTCGGTGACGGGCAGGGGCGTGCTGACAGCGGACATCGCCGGTCTCCTCGAGAGCGTCCTTACCCGCGCGGTGCTGCGCGGGCCCGGTCATCACCCGGGGCACCCCACGACGAGGAGGGTTGCCAGCCGACGAGCCGGGGCTTCGTGTCGGCTTTCTTGACCTGCCGGGCAGAGAACCACACGCGCGCGACCGGTGTCCACCCGACCGCCGGACGTCGTTCAGACCGGGCCCACGTACACCCACCGTCCGCCGACGCGACGGAACCGGCTGCGCTCGTGCTGGTGGCCGCGACGACCCTCGTGGCGGTGGTGGGCCTCGAACTCGACCGTGCCGGCGTCGTCGAGGGGCCCGCCGCCCTCGGTGCCCAGCACGACGAGGCGGCGCCACTCCACGTCGGGGTCGAGGTCGAGGTCGGTGGGGCGGGTCGCGGCGTCCCAGGTCCGGAGCAGGTAGGCGGCGTCCCCCACCGCGAAGGCGGAGTAGCGCGAGCGCATGAGCGCCTCGGCCGTCGGGGCGGGCTCACCGGCGTGCCGACGACCGCAGCACCCCCCGTACGTCTCCCCCGTCCCGCACGGGCACCGGTCGTCAACCGAGATCACTCTAGGTCCACCTCTCTGACACATAGCGTGATATCCCCACGTTTGTCCACACCTGTTGACGACGGTCTGGGGATCAACCTGGGGACAAGTCGGGCGCCGGTCCGGTGGTCGTCCGGACGACGAGCCGGGGCGGGACGAGGGTCGTGACCGGGGCCCGGTGCGGGTCGGCGATCCGGGCCAGCAGCTCCTCCCCGGCCAGGCCGCCCACCCGGGCGGCCCCGTTGTCCACCGTCGTCAGCGCCGTGCGCCGCGAGCGGGCCAGGGCGATGTCGTCGTAGCCGGTGACGGACACGTCCTCGGGCACCCGCAACCCCAGCTCGTCGGCCGCGGCGAGCAGCCCCACGGCCGACACGTCGTTGGCGCCGACGACCGCGCTCGGTCGGTCACGGCCGCCCAGCAGCTCCAGACCGCAGCGGAACCCGGCGTCCTCGGTCATGTCCCCCGTCGCGACCAGCACCTCCCCGCCCGCGGCCCGGACGGACTCCTCGACGGCCGCCCGACGCAGCCGCCCCACCGACCCGGTCCCCGCGACGTGCCCGATGCGTCGGTGCCCGAGCCCCACGAGGTGCACGACCAGCAACCGCACCCCGGCGCGGTCGTCCCCGGCGACGGTGTCGACCGGGGCGTCGTAGGAGTCCCGGCTGCCGGCCAGCACCGTGGGCACACCCCGGGCGACCTCCTCGACCGCGTGGGGGTCCTCCCGGGTGCCGACGACGACGAGCCCGTCGACGCGCAGCTGGGCGAAGACGGCCGCGACGTCGGGTTCGGTGCGGGTGTCCCCCAGCACCGGCCGCAGCCCGGCCTCCAGCAGCACGGGTCGCAGACCGTCCAGCAGGTCCACGAACCACGGGTTGCGCAGGTCGTCGAGGACGACCCCGATCGTGCGGGTCCGTCGCTCCGCGAGGCTGCGCGCGGTCGGATCCGGGCGGTACCCCAGCTCCTCGATGGCGGCCATCACGGCGGCCCGGCGTTCCGGGCCGACCTTGGGCGAGTCCTGCAGGACCAGCGAGACCAGGGACTTCGAGACCCCGGCGCGCGCGGCGACGCTGCGGATGGTCGGTCGCGTGCTCATCGATGCTCCCCCCGGGCTCCTCCGACGGCCCGATGTTGACAGCCGGGCCCGCCGCGCCGCATCGTGGGATCAATTGGACCGGTCCAACGACGGACTCTGAAAGGCTCACCCCATGACTGATCTGCACCTCGGCCTCGCCGGTGTCGGACGCATCGGCGTCATGCACGCCGAGAACATCGCGACCACCCCCGGGGTAGCCCGGTTGACGCTCGCCGACGTCGCCGTCGACCGCGCCCGCGAGGTGGCCGCCTCGTTGACCGCGGCCGCCCGCGCCGCGGGTTCGGAGCTGCAGGTCGACGTCGCCGCGAGCAGCGAGGCCCTGCTCGCGAGCGGGATCGACGGACTGGTCGTGGCGACCGGCACCGCCCAGCACCCCGAGCTCATCGTCGCCGGGGTCGACGCGGGCATCCCGGTGCTCTGCGAGAAGCCCGTCGCCCCCGACGTGGCCCTGTCCTTGCCCGTCCTCGAGCACATCGCGGCCAACGCCGGCGTCGTCCGGATCGGGCACCAGCGGCGCTACGACGCGGGCTACCTGGCCGCCAAGCGTGCCTACGACGCCGGCGAGCTGGGCTGGTTGCACGCGCTGCGGGCCACCACGTGCGACATGGCCCCGCCGCCCGTGGCCTTCCTCGCGACCTCCGGCGGGCTCTTCCGCGACTGCAGCGTCCACGACTTCGACGTCATCCGCTGGATCACCGGGCGAGAGATCGTCGAGGTCTACGCCCGCGGCAGCAACAACGGCGACCCGGCCATCGGTGAGGTCGGCGACGTCGACACCGCCCTGGCCGTGTGCACGCTGGACGACGGCACCCTCGCGACGGTCACCGCCAGCCGCTACAACGGTGCCGGCCACGACGTCCGGCTGGAGCTGCAGGGGTCCAAGGCCTCCCTCATGGTCGGCCTGGACGAGCGCACGGCCCTGCGCTCGGCCGAGCCCGGCGTGACCTTCCCGACCGGCGGCCCCCACCTGACCTTCGCCGAGCGCTTCGGGGCGGCCTACCGCGCCGAGATCGTGGCCTTCACCGACCTCGTCCGCGGGGTCGAGGGCGAGCTGTGCCACCCGGCCGACGCGGTCGCCGCCTCCCGGGTCGCCGACGCGGCCCAGGAATCCCTGCTCACCGGCGGTCCGGTCCGGGTCGACCTGCCGGCCTGACCTCCCGGCCTGACCTCCCGGTCTGCCCGCCTGCGGGTCAGGAGCAGATGTCGTCGCTGGCCACGCGGGCCTCGAAGGTCGGCGTCGCGGTCGGGGTGGCGGGGGCACCCACCACCCGGCTGCGGACGTCGACCACGGTCGGGGCCTGGTTCAGCTCGACCACGACGGTCGACCCGAGCGAGTCGTCCTCGACCAGGTCGGCCCCGCCGAGCGCGGCGGCCACCGTCGCGGCGGAGTCGGCCTTGGCCGAGCCGTAGCGGACGACCGCGGCCGCGGCCGGACGCAGGGCGTCCCCGTCCCCGGTGCCGGCGATCGTGAAGCCCTGGGCCCGCAGCGCCGTGGCCGCGGCCCCCGCGGTCCCGGCCGGGGCGCCGGTGTTGAGGACCCGCACCGACACGTCGTCGGGGGCGACGGTGAGCGCCGAGGAGTCCCCGGGGGTCGTCGTCGGTGCCGGCGCCGCGGTCGCCCCGAGGGTGTCCGTCCGCAGCTCCTGCCAGAGGTCGTCGGCGGCCGACGTCCACTGCACCCGCGCCTTGTTCTGCGGGTACTCCTCGATGGGCACGGTGATGAACTGCACCCCGCCGGGGGGGAGCTTCTGCAGGCTCTGCGCGATGTCGGTCAGTTCGGACAGGCTGGCCAGCTGCGGGTCCATCGTCACCGAACTCGTGGCCGCGCTGAGGAACGAGTAGAGCTGGTCGGGCCGCGTCAGCATCGAGGAGCTCGTGACCTTCTGCACGATCGAGGACATCAGCGCCTGCTGCCGCGAGATCCGGGAGATGTCGGAGCCGTCGCCGATGTTGTGCCGGATCCGCGCGTAGGCCAGCGCGGTGCGGCCGTCCACCTCGTGCGTCCCCGCGTCCAGGTACAGCCCGGACTGCGCGTCGGCGACCTTCTTCGGCAGGCAGATGTCGACCCCGCCGAGGGCGTCGATCATCTTCTGGAACCCGCTGAAGTCCACGACGACGTAGTGGTCGATCCGGACCTTGGTGAGTTCCTCGACGGTGTTGATGGTGCAGGCCGGGCCGCCCCGGGAGAACGCGGAGTTGAACATGCCGAGCTCGGCCGGCTGGGTCGTGCCGTCGGTGCCCTGGCACTCCGGCATCCGGACCATCGAGTCGCGGGGGATGCTGATCAGCGCCGCGCGCCGACGGTCGGCCGAGAGGTGGACGATGACGGTCGTGTCGGAACGGGCCCCCGGGGAGTCGGCCTCCCCGCCGTACTCGTCACCGGTCCCGTCGGCCAGGTCCCGGGTGTCCGACCCCATGACCAGGATGTTCACGGCGTCGTTGCCGGTGGTCGGGTCGACGGCGGCCTCGTCGGCCGGACGGTCCGGGTTCAGCCGGTCGGTGAGGTCGATCTCGTTGATGTTGCCCTGCAGGCGGTAGAACGCGTACCCCGCGCCGCCGACCCCGACGAGCACCAGGGCCAGCACCATGACGCCGACGACCCGCAGGCTCTTGTACAACCGACCGTGCTGGTGGGCGACGTGCTGTCCGCGGGAACGACGCCCCTGCCCGGGCAGGCCGGCGGGGGGTCGGTTCGGGGAGTCGGGCACCTCGTGAGGGTACGGTCCCCGTCCAGCCCGACCCGGGGACTGCGGCAGCACTTCGCAGCGCCGCCGCAGTCCCTTCACAGCCGGGCGGCCGGGTGGGTGGCTCCGACTCAGGTGTCGGTGCCCGAGTTCTCGAGCTGCTGCTCGGCCTGGTTGCCGAACTGGTCGAAGCACTGCTGCTGGGCGACGGCGTCCTGGCCGGCCTGTCCCAGGCAGTCGGTCAGCTGCTGCCCACCGTTCTGGAAGAAGAACGAGGCGCTGGCGATGTAGATCGCGAGGAAGACCGCGGACAGCACGAGCCCGACGGCACCGGTGATGATGCCCCAGAGCGCGACGGCGCCGTTGGTCGCGAGGCCCTTCTTGACCCGTCCACGGCCCTTGACCCCGAGGATGATCGCGACGATCCCCAGGATGATCCCGATGACCAGGAACGAGCTGAGGATCGCGACGATCCCGAGGATCAGGGCGGCGACCCCGAGGCCGTTCTTCGGGGAACCGCCGTGGCCGGGCTGCCCGTAGCCGTGCTGGTCCCCGTACTGCTGACCGGAGTACTGCGGCTGGTTGCCGTACTGGTTCCCGGACTGCTGGTTGCCGTACTGCTGGTTGCCGTACTGCTGATTCCCGTACTGACCCGAGGACTGCTGGTCCCCGTACTGCGGATGGTTGCCCTGGCCAGGCTGGTTGCCGTACTGGCCACCCTGCTGGTTGTAGGGGTCAGGTCCGTCGGTCGACGACATGGCTCCTCCTCGTGGTGCGTGGTCCGAAGATCGTGGCAGTGATGCCCCGCGACCGCGCGGCGAGTGATCGGCGAGCCCGCCGGACCGGGGTCAGCCGCTGCCGTCGACCGTCCCGTCGTTGATGGCGAGGCGGTCCGCGACCCAGGGGAAGACGACCTCGAAGCAGACCGCGACCACCGCCGCGACGACGACCAGGCTGATGAGCAGCCGGACCCACCAGGGCCCGGGCAGGACCCGCCACCACCACGCGTACACGCTCAGCCCACCGCCGCCAGGGACGCGGGCGGGCCGGCCGAACGGTCGGTCACCGACTCCAGCAGGGCGTGGACGACGTAGCGCTGCCGCGCCGAGTGCATCGGGTGGCAGGCGGTCATGGTCAACCAGGCCTCCGTCGGGGTCTCGCCGGGCCGGTCGGGGACGGGTGCGATGACCGAGACCTGCCGCGGCGAGACGATCTCCTCGCTGCGCACCCGGTAGGTGAACCACCGGTCGGCGGTGGCGACCACGACGGCGTCGCCGTCCTGCAGGTCGGCGATGAGGTTGAAGGGCTTGCCGTAGGTGACCCGGTGCCCGGCGAGCGCCAGGTTCCCGACCTCACCCGGCATGGCCGTCCCGTCGTAGTGGCCGATGCCCTCCTTGAGGTCGTCCGTCGCGGTGCCTTCGACGATCGGGACCGCGTAGTCACGGCCGAACCGCGGCACGTACAGGATCGCGAAGGCGTCGCCCTGCGGCGGGGTCTGGTCGACGTCGGGGGCCACGGGGGCGGCCGGGTCCGCCGGCGCGGGGGTCGCCGGCCGGTCCGCGGACCACTCCTGCTGCAGCTCGGCGACCGTGGCCGCCTGGGCGCGACCCGACGTCACGTCGGTCCACCAGAGCTGCCAGGCCACGAACAGCAGGACGAGCACCCCCGCGGTGACCATCAGCTCCCCGAGGACCGAGACCGCGCGCCTCACGAGTCGCTCCGTACGTATTCGAGGTCCAGCGGGCCGTCGAAGGCCGGGAAGGTCAGGTCCGTCGACGTCTGCACCTCGTACCCCAGCCCGTAGGCCGCCACGTACTGCCGGTAGACCGCCACGGACGAACTGTCCTCGAGCCCCGTCTGCAACCGGGCCGGGTCACCGATGGCCGAGACCGTGTACGGCGGGGAGTAGGTGCGGCCCTGGAGGATGAGGACGCTGCCGACGCAGCGCACGGCGCTGGTCGAGACCAGCCGTTGGTCCATGACCTCCACGGCCTCCGCCCCCGAGGCCCACAACGCGTTGATCACGGCCTCCAGGTCCTGCTGGTGCACCACGAGGTCGTCGGGGGCCGCGCCGGCCGGGCGCAGCTCCCCGCGGGGGGCGTCGTCGAGCGTGACCCGGACGCCCGGCCCGGTCACCGCCTCGGTCCCGGCCGCGGCGGCGAGCCGCTGGGCGGCGGCGTCGGGGGCCGGGTCGCCCCCCACCCGGGCCGTAAGGGTCTCGACCTCGCCGCGCAGCCGGCTCACCTCGGCCGCCTGCGCCTCGACCTGCTGCGAGCGCTCGCGGATGAGGTCGCCGAGGTCTCCGGAGTCGGTGCGCAGGTTGGTCCCGTGCGAGGTCTGCGCGCTGGTCGCGAACAGCAGACCGCCGGCGGCCAGGACCGCGACCACGGCCACCCGCGAGGCCACCCGCGACGCCGACCACGCCACCGCCGCACCTCGTTCCCGTCCGCGCCACTCCCGTGACCGCCCGTCACTTCGCCCTCCCCAGTGTGCCGGACGTGCCGACTACCCTGGCCTGCGGAGCGTGGTCGCCCGGCCACCGGCTCGCCCCCACGACCTCGGAGGTCCCCGTGTCCCAGTCCCCGTCGCGCCGACGGAAGCAGCGCGAGGTGCAGACGAGCGAGACCGCCGAGGAGTCGCGCCGGCGCCGGTTCGGTCGCTCGCTCAGCGAGGGCGACGCGACCGACCGCGACATCAAGGCGGGCAACCGGCTGACCCCGCGCTGGTGGGTGGTCGCGATGATCGCCTTCATGCTGCTCGGGCTGGCCTGGATCGTCGTGTTCTACCTCTCCAGCGCGCAGTACCCCGTGCCGGGATGGGGCAACTGGAACCTGGTCGCGGGTTTCGGGCTCGTCCTCGTCGGCTTCGGGATGACCACCCGCTGGCGCTGACCCCCGGACCGACACCCCCGCGACGCCCGGCGTTGCGGGGGTGTTTCGCGTTCTCCACGGTGTGGACGGCCTGGGGACAACCTGTCGACCGAGGGTCGCGGACCTCGCACCGAGCGTGTCGGAGTCCACAGACTTATCCACCTGCGCGTCCACAACCTGGGGACGACGGTGGAGAACCCCCGAGGTGCGTCCACAGATGTGCCCACACGCGGTGGACGACGGGAGCGCTATTCGCACAGGTGTGCATCGCCCTGTGGACGACACCGACCCCACTAGTAGCCGAGCGCCACACCCGTCCCGGCGATCACCAGCAGCCCCAGGATCACGACGGCCACGGCACCCACACCGACCCACGTCCCCGCGCCCGCGCGGCGGTCCGCGCCGCGACGACGGGCCAGCAGGACCGCGACCACGACCCCCGTCACGAGGCCACCCAGGTGGGCCTGCCAGGAGATCCCCGCGACGAACAGGCCGAGGGCGAAGTTGATGGCGATGAGCACGACGACCTGCCCGGCCTGCCGTCCCAACCGGCGGTTCACGACGAGCAGCGCACCGAAGAGCCCGAAGACCGCGCCCGAGGCGCCGACCGTGGTGGTGAAGGCGGTCCCGGGCAGCAGCGTCGCCCCGACCGCACCCCCCAGGGCCGAGAGCAGGTAGAGCAGTCCGAAGCGCAGCCGACCGAGGAGTGGTTCGAGGTACCCGCCGACGATCCACAGCGCGTACATGTTCAGCGCCACGTGCAGGGGTGAGCGCGCGTGCAGGAACGCCGAGGTGAGCGGCTGCCACCAGTTGCCGGCCTCGAACGAGTTCAGGTAGCCGGGGTCGTTCACCAGCGGCAGGTAGGCGTAGACGGAACCGGGCAGGACGAACTGCGCCCCGTACATCACCAGGCAGATGACGATGACCGTGCGGGTGATCAGGGTGTCGCCGCGGCGCCAGGTGCCGCCGAACGTGGTCCGGACCGCCCGGTCACCCCGGGCCTGCTCCTTGACGCAGTCCACGCACTGCACGCCCACCGAGGCCGACCGCTGGCACTCCGGGCAGACCGGGCGTTCGCAGCGCTGGCAGCGCACCCACGACTCGCGGTCGGGGTGGCGCGGGCAGACGGGGACCGTGGGGGACGGGGCGGGTTCGGTCACGGGCCACCTTCTCGGTCGGGTCCGGGCCCCGCAGACACCGGTGGCCCGGACCGAGGTCGGGCCGGGCCACCGGGGCGGGTGAGGGAGGGATCAGTCCTTGGTGACCTCGACGGAGGAGATGACCACCGGGTCCTTGGGGGCGTCACCGCGGTCGGTCGCGACGTTGGCGATGGCGTCGACGACCTGACGGCTCTCGTCGTCGGCCACCTCGCCGAAGATGGTGTGCTTGCCGTTCAGGTGCGGGGTCGTGGTGACCGTGATGAAGAACTGCGAGCCGTTGGTGCCGCGGCCGCCGATCTTGCCCGCGTTGGCCATGGCCAGCAGGTACTTCTTGTCGAAGCGCAGGTCCGGGTGGATCTCGTCGTCGAACTGGTACCCAGGGCCGCCCCGGCCGTCGCCGCGCGGGCACCCGCCCTGGATCATGAAGCCGTCGATGATGCGGTGGAAGGTCAGACCGTCGTAGAACGGCTGCGTCTTCTTCTCGCCCGAGACCGGGTCCTGCCACTCCCGGGTGCCCTCCGCCAGCTCGACGAAGTTGGCCACCGTCTTGGGGGCGTGGTTCTCGAACAGCTCGATCCGGATGTCACCGTGGTTGGTGTGCAGAGTGGCGTGCATGGGGGAATCCTCGCACGCCCCCCGTCGCCGGGCCCCGGGACCCGCCTCCCGCGACGCGCCCGGGCGGTCGCCCCGGTGGTGCCGTCAGGTGAGGTTCTGATCTGATCGTCCCGGTGGCTGTTTACGGCCGGGCACGACAGGCTGTGCGGCAACGAGCGAGCGCAGGATCCACGGAGGAGGAACGGATGTCCCTGAGGAAGAGCCGCGCCGAGCGGCTGCAGGCCCAGGTCCGCGACCAGTCGGCCAGCCTGGCCGGGTCGCTGCAGGACAAGGTGGGCCCCGGCGTGGGGACCGCCGTCAAGTCGGCGAAGGACGCCGTGCACAGCGCCCAGGACTGGGCCGGGCCCCGGGTGGAGACGGCCGTCGACTGGGCCGGACCCAAGGTCGAGGCGGCCCGAGACTGGGCCGCCCCCAAGATCGAGAAGGGCTGGCAGGCCTCGGTGAGCGCCGCGGCCCCGGCCGTCGAGAGCGCCGTCGACAAGGTCACCCCCGCGGTCGACGCCACCCGCGACAAGCTGGTCGACGACCTGCTGCCGCGTCTCGTGGACGCGGTGCACCACGCCGCCGAGCAGGCCCAGCACGCCGCCAAGGAGGCTGCCGCCCCGGCGATCGCCGCCGCCGGCGCCGCGGCCGTCGCGGGCAAGGAGGTGGCCGGCGAGGCCGCCCACCGCTCGACCGACGCCTACGCCGTGCTCAAGGGTGACGCCGTCGCCAAGCGCAGGGGCGGCAAGCTCAAGAAGGTGCTGCTCGTCGGGCTGGTCCTCGGCCTGGGGGCCGCGGCCTTCTCGGCGCTCAAGGGCAAGAAGCAGGAGGACCCGTGGGCCGCCCCGGGCGCGACCTGGTCCCCGCCCACCTCCCCGGTGGCCCCGGTCCCCACGCCGGAGGACTCCACGTCCGCGGACGAGAACGACATCGAGGACGTCGAGCAGGACACCGAGGGTGGGGCGGACAAGCCCCGCGACTGAACTCCCGAGCACGATGAAGGGCCCCTCCCGTCCGGGAGGGGCCCTTCATCGTTCGGTGGAGACGAGGGGACTCGAACCCCTAACCCCCTGCATGCAAAGCAGGTGCGCTACCAATTGCGCCACGTCCCCGAGGGACCGTGGGTCCCGTCGAGCGGTTCAGCGGACGGTGTCGGTGGCCTCGGCCCAGAGGTCCCGCTCGGCCGCGGCCGCGGACTGCTTCTTCCAGGCGTAGACGGCACCGCCGACGACTGCGGCGAGCACGAGGATCTTCTTCACACCGACCTCCGAGGGTCACGTGGGGGGTGGGCCTAACAGGATTTGAACCTGTGACCTCTTCGTTATCAGCGAAGCGCTCTAACCAACTGAGCTATAGGCCCGTCGTCGCACGCGGCGACGTCCAGACTCTACCCGAGGATGCCCCGGCAACCCAAAACGGCTGCCGGGGAACGACAGGGGGACGACCTCAGTCGTCGGACAGCGTGACCTGCAGACCGCCGACCAGCGCGGAGCAGACGTTGTACAGGAAGGCGACCAGGGTGGAGAGCGCCGTCAGCAGGATGACGTCGATGACCGCGACGACCGTGGCCAGCGAGATGACCTTGCTGAACCCGACGTAGTCGAGCAGGTCGATCTGGATCTCCGATCCCACGATGTCGCGGAACAGCCCGTCGAGGTCGGTGAAGACGCCCATGCCGTTGAGGACGCTCCACACGACGCCCGTGGCGACGACGAGGGCGATCCCCACGGCGACCGAGAGCAGGAACGACAGTTTGGTGACCGACCAGGGGTCGATGCGCGACAGCGTCAGGCGCACCCGGCGGGGGACCGCGTCGACCCCACCGCCCCGGGTGCCCGGTCGGGCGCCGGCGGCCGGCTTCGCGGCCGACGTCGGGGTGCCCGAGGAACCCGCTGCCGTGCGTTCGGCGGAACTCACTTGTCACCTCCGGGCTCGTCCGCGGACGAGTCGTCGCTGGATCCCTGCGACGGTACGCCATCGACGTGATCCGTGCCGAGGTCCTGCGTGGTTTCGTCGCCCACCGTTCCCGACCCGGTCCCGGGGGCGTCGTCGGGCCCATCCCCGGGCCCGTCCCCGGGCCCACCGTCGGCCTCGGCCTCCAGCTCCTCCTCGACCGCCCGCTCGACGTTCCGGGCGACCGCCAGGATCCGGTCCCCGGTCTCCGGTCGGGCGAAGGTCACGCCCATGGTGTCGCGGCCCTTGGCCGGCACCTCGTCCACGCGCGAGCGGACGACGCGGCCGCCCTGCATGACGACGAGCACCTCGTCGTCGGCGTGGACGGTCAGCGCCCCCACGAGGTCGCCCCGGGCCTCGGCCAGCTTGGCGACCTTGATCCCGAGCCCACCCCGGCCCTGCCGGCGGTACTCGGCGATCGCGGTCCGCTTCGCGTAGCCCAGCTCGGTCACCACGAAGACGTCGAGGTCGTCGGAGGCCACGGCCATCGCGAGCAGCTCGTCGTCGCCGCGGAACTTCATCCCGGTGACCCCCGAGGTGGCCCGTCCCATGGGACGCAGCGTGGCGTCGTCGGCGGTGAACCGCACCGACATCCCCTTGCGGGAGACCAGGAACAGGTCCTCGCCCTCGCCGACCAGCGCGGCCGCGAACAGCTCGTCGGGCACCTCGGTGCCGTCCTCGGTCTCCTGCGAGCGGAGGTTGATGGCGATCAGGCCCCCGGAGCGGTTGCTGTCGTACTCCGACAACCGGGTCTTCTTGACCAGCCCGCGACGGGTGGCCAGGACCAGGAAGGGCGCCTGCTCGTAGTTCTCGATGTCGAGGACGGCGACGATCCGTTCCTCGGGCTGGAACGCCAGCAGGTTCGCGACGTGCTGCCCGCGACCGTCGCGACCGGCCTCGGGCAGTTCGTACCCCTTGGCCCGGTACACCCGGCCGAGGTTGGTGAAGAACAGCAACCAGTGGTGGGTCGTCGTCGTGAAGAAGTGCTCGACGACGTCGTCCTCGCGCAGGTTCGCCCCCCGCACCCCGCGCCCGCCGCGGCGCTGGGCCCGGTAGAGGTCGGTCCGGGTCCGCTTGGTGTACCCGCCGCGCGTGACGGTGACGACGACGTCCTCGACCGGGATGAGGTCCTCGACCGACATGTCGCCCTCGAAGGGGAGGATGACCGTCTTGCGCTCGTCGCCGTAGCGCTCGACCAGTTCGGCGAGCTCGTCGCCGACGATCTGCCGCTGCCGCTCCGGGCGGGCCAGGATGTCGTTGTAGTCGGTGATGAGCCGCATGAGCTCGTCGTACTCGTCGATGATGCGCTGCCGTTCCAGCGCCGCGAGGCGCCGCAGCTGCATCTCGAGGATCGCCCGGGCCTGGACCTCGTCGATGTCGAGGAGTTCCATGAGGCCGTCGCGGGCGATCTCCACCGTCGCCGAGGCGCGGATGAGGGCGATGACCTCGTCCATGGCGTCGAGGGCCTTGAGCAGGGCCCGCAGGATGTGCGCGCGCTCCTCGGCCTTGCGCAGCCGGTAGCGCGTCCGGCGCTGGATGACCTCGAGCTGGTGGGTGACCCAGTGCTTGAGGAACGCGTGGATCGGCAAGGTGCGCGGCACCCCGTCGACCAGCGCGAGCATGTTGGCGCCGAAGTTCACCTGCAGCTGGGTGTGCTTGTAGAGGTTGTTCAGCACGACCTTGGCCACGGCGTCGCGGCGCAGCACGACGACGAGGCGCTGACCGGTCCGACCCGAGGTCTCGTCGCGGACGTCGGCGATCCCGGACAGCCGCCCGTCGCGGACGAGGTTGGCGATGTTCTCGGCCAGGTTGTCGGGGTTCACCTGGTAGGGCAGCTCGGTGATCACCAGGCAGGTGCGGCCCTGGATCTCCTCGACCTCGACGACGGCCCGCATGGTGATGGCCCCGCGACCGGTGCGGTAGGCGTCGTTGATCCCGCGGAACCCGAGGATGGTGGCCCCGGTCGGGAAGTCCGGGCCCTTGATGCGTTGCATCATCGCGGCGAGCTGTTCGTCGTCGCCGGCCTCGGGGTTCTCCAGCAGCCACTGCACCCCGGCCGCGACCTCGCGCAGGTTGTGCGGCGGGATGTTCGTGGCCATGCCGACGGCGATCCCGGCCGAACCGTTGACCAGGAGGTTCGGGAACCGCGAGGGCAGGACCGAGGGTTCCTGGGTGTGCCCGTCGTAGTTGTCGACGAAGTCGACGGTCTCCTCGTCGATGTCGCGGACCATCTCCATGGCCAACGGGGCCATGCGGCACTCGGTGTAGCGGGGGGCCGCGGCCGGGTCGTTCCCGGGCGAGCCGAAGTTCCCCTGCCCGTCGATGAGCGGGTAGCGCAGCGACCAGTCCTGGGCGAGCCGGACCAGGGCGTCGTAGATCGAGGTGTCGCCGTGCGGGTGGTAGTGACCCATGACGTCACCGACCACGCGGGCGCACTTGGAGTACCCGCGGTCGGGGCGGTACCCACCGTCGTACATCGCGTACAACACCCTGCGGTGCACCGGCTTCAGACCGTCCCGCACGTCCGGCAGCGCGCGCGACACGATGACCGACATCGCGTAGTCCAGGTAGGACCGCTGCATCTCCAGCTGCAGGTCGACCTGCTCGACCCGGTCGCCGCCGGTGCTGTCCGGGGGTTCGATGGTGGTGTCGGTCACGGGTTCAGGGACCTCTCAGGCTGGGGTTTCATCGGTTCCACGTGAAACGACCGGGGCGGTACCCGGCCGCGGGTCGACCTCACACGTCGAGGAACCGCACGTCACGGGCGTTGCGCTGGATGAAGGACCGGCGGGACTCCACGTCCTCGCCCATCAGCACCGAGAACATGGCGTCGGCCGCCGCGGCGTCCTCCAGGGTCACCTGCAGCAGGGTCCGGTGGGCCGGGTCCATCGTCGTCTCCGACAACTCGTCCCAGTTCATCTCGCCCAGCCCCTTGTAGCGCTGGACGTAGTTCTCCTTGGCGTGCTTCTTGCCGGACTGGCGCCCGGCGGTGAGCAGCGCGTCGCGCTCCCGGTCGGAGTAGGCGAACTCGTGGGCCTGCCCGCCCTGCCACTTGATCCGGTACAGCGGCGGCTGGGCGAGGTAGACGAATCCCTGCTCCACCAGCGGCTTCATGTAGCGGAACAGCAGCGTGAGCAGCAGGGTCCGGATGTGCTGACCGTCGACGTCGGCGTCGGCCATGATGACGATCTTGTGGTACCGGAGCTTCTCGAGGTTGATCTCGTCGCCGATCCCGGTGCCGAAGGCCGTGATGAGGGCCTGGACCTCCTGGTTGCTCAGCGCCCGGTCCAGACGCGCCTTCTCGACGTTGAGGATCTTCCCGCGGATGGGCAGGATCGCCTGGGTGCGGGGGTTGCGACCCCGGGTCGCGGAACCGCCCGCGGAGTCGCCCTCGACGATGAAGACCTCGCACTCGGCGGGGTTGTTGGACTGGCAGTCCTTGAGCTTGCCGGGCAGCGACGACCTTTCCAGCAGCGACTTACGGCTGGCGTCACGCGCCTTGCGGGCGGCCTGCCGGGCGTAGGAGGCCGAGAGGACCTTCTGCACGACGGCCTTGGCCTCCTTGGGGTTGGAGGCGAACCAGTGCCCGAGGTGCTCGCGCACCTGCTGCTGGACGAAGGTCCGGACGTTGGTGTTGCCCAGCTTGGTCTTGGTCTGGCCCTCGAACTGCGGCTCGGCGATCTTGACCGAGATGACCGCGGTCAGACCCTCGCGGATGTCGCCACCCTCGATGGTGTCCTTCTCCTTCATGAGCTTGTTCTCGCGCGCGTAGTCGGGCACGAGGTTGCTCAGCGCGGTCCGGAACCCGGTCTCGTGGGTCCCGCCCTCGGAGGTGTTGATGTTGTTGGCGTAGGTGAAGACGGTCTCGGAGTACGAGGTCGTCCACTGCATCGCGATCTCGACGGCGATGCCCTGCTCGGTGTCCTCCGCCTCCAGCGAGATGACGCTCTCGTGCAGCGGGTCGTTCTTCTTCTGCGAGTTCAGGTGGTGCACGTAGTCCACCAACCCGCCGTCGTAGCGGTAGGTGACCGACCGCTCGGGCGCCGCGTCGGTGCTCTCCGCCTCGGCCTCCTCGTCGTCGGCCTCGACCGGGCGCTCGTCGGTGAGCGAGATGGTCAGGCCCTTGTTGAGGAAGGCGCGCTGCTGGAAGCGCGTGCGCAGGGTCTCGTAGGAGAAGACGACGGTCTCGAAGGTGTCGGCGCTGGGCCAGAACGTGACCGTGGTGCCGGTCTCGTCGGTGTCCTCGCCCTTCTCGACGGAGGCCACGGGCACCCCGCCCGCGAAGCTCTGCCGCCAGACCGAGCCCTGCCGACGGACCTCGACGTCCACGCGGTCGGACAGCGCGTTGACCACCGAGATGCCGACGCCGTGCAGACCCCCGGAGACCGAGTAGCCGCCACCGCCGAACTTCCCGCCCGCGTGCAGGACGGTGAGGACGACCTCGAGCGCAGAGCGCCCCTCGCCCGGCATGACGTCTACCGGGATGCCGCGGCCGTTGTCCCGGACCCGGAGACCCCCGTCGGCCAACAGGGTCACGTCGATGGTGTCGCAGTAGCCGGCCAGCGCCTCGTCGACGGAGTTGTCGACGACCTCCCAGACCAGGTGGTGCAGCCCGCGCTCCCCGGTGGAGCCGATGTACATGCCGGGGCGTTTGCGGACGGCCTCGAGACCCTCCAGGACGGAGATGGCGTCGGCGCCGTAGTCACCGCCCTTCGGCTCACCGTCGGGGGTGACGGCGTCGGCCAAGGACGGCGCCTCCTCGGGATGGTCGTTCTGAGGCTGCGTCGACTCCTGGTCTGGCACGGGCGCGTGCACTCCCTCCGCGTCACGGCGACGCGGGATCCGCAGCACGCGGGAAGGACCCCGGACGGGCCACTTCCCGATACGACGCGCCGGGGCCCCACGACCGCCAGGTTCGTCCCCAGTCTACCCCGCCGAACGGGTCGGGCGGTGATGCGCGGCCCTGTGGCGCCCGCTGCGGCCAGCGAGCCCCGGTCGTGTGGGTCCCTACGTGGAGCCGACCATGGGCGCTGACGGCCCGTCCGCGTCTCGCCGGTGCTCAGCCGTAGGTGTCGCGGGGTCCGCGACCACCGGGCGCCGAGCGGTTGCCCTTGCGCCAGCTCGGGGCGGTCGGGCCCTTGACGACGACCTTGGTGACCACGCCGTGGCCCAGCTCCTCGTCGAGGCGGCGGACCAGGACGCTGGTGAGCAGCCGCACCTGCGTGGCCCACGTCGTCGACTCGGCCCGGACGGTCAGCACCCCCTCCTTCAGGGTCTCCGGCGCGCAGTGCCCGGCCAGTTCCGGGCCGACCACGACGTCCCAGCGCCCGAAGGCCGACCCGACCTGGACCGGCTGCTCCCAGCCGCGCTCCCCGACGAGGCGACCGAGGTTGGACCCCAGCGCCTGCGGGTCGCGCGCGTCGGGCCAGGCCCCGGAGCGGCGGGCGGCCTCGTTCGCCGCGCGGCGCCGCGCCCAGCGCTCGTCCCGGCCGGTGCGCTCGAGGTCACCGAAGCGGCGCCCGTCGGTCCGGGCGGCGGGGCGCAGGCCGCGGGCCTGGGCCGCCTGCCGGGCCCGTCCCAGGGCCGTGCGGGCGAGGTCGGCGCCCGTCGTCCCGGCGTCCTCGCCCTCCGCGGGGCCCTCCTCCGCGGGGCCCTCCTCCGCGACCTCGTCGTCAGCCGGCACGCGCGGCGCTCCCCAGCCGGACCTCGACCACGTCGGCGCCCCCGTCGCGGAGGGCGGGGGGCACGTCGTCGGGGACGGCCGCGGTGACCAGCACCTGCTCGGCGTCGGCCACCACGTCGGCCAGCCGTTCGCGCCGACCGGCGTCGAGCTCGGCGAACACGTCGTCGAGGATCAGCACCGGACCGCCCGGATCCTCGGCCGAACCGTCGTGCAGCAGCAGGCGGTAGCTCGCCAGCCGCAGCCCGAGCGCCACCGACCACGACTCACCGTGGCTCGCGTAGCCCTTGGCCGGCATCCCGCCGAGGTCGAGGACGAGGTCGTCTCGGTGCGGCCCGACCAGGCAGACCCCCCGGTCGAGCTCGGTGCCCCGACGCTCGAGCGCCTGCTCCAGCAGCGCGTCGCGCAGCTCGGCCCGCTCGGGCAGCCGGTCCGGGAGGCCGGAACCCAGCAACGGCAACGAGCTGCGGTAGCCGAGGACCAGCTCGCCCTGGTCCTTGCTGACCGCGCGGTAGGCCTCGGCCGCCGGGCCCCGCAGGTCGGTCAGCAGTGCCAACCGCGCGGCCAGCAGCTCGGCCCCGACGGTGGCCAGCTGCTCGTCCCAGACCTCCAGCGTGTGCACGTCGCCGCGCCCCGACCGGATGGCCGAACCGGCCGACTTCAGCAGCGCGCTGCGCTGGCGGACGATCCGGTCGTAGTCGGCCCGCACCCCGGCCATCCGCGGCCAGCGGCTGCTCAGCAGGTCGTCCAGGTAGCGCCGGCGCCCGTCCGGGTCGCCCTTCACCAGGGCGAGGTCCTCGGGGGCGAAGAGCACCGTGCGCAGGGTGCCGACGACGTCACGGCTGCGCCGGACCGCGGACCCGTTGATCCGGGCCCGGTTGGCCCGGCCCGGGGTGATCTCCAGCTCGACCAGCGCGCGCCGGTCCCCGCGCACCAGCCCGCAGCGGACCACCGCGCGGTCGGCACCCTGCCGGACCAGCGGGGCGTCGGCCGGGACCCGGTGGCTGGAGAGCGTGGCGACGTAGCCGATCGCCTCGACCAGGTTGGTCTTGCCCTGGCCGTTCAGACCGACGAACGTCGTCGTGCCCGGTCCCAGGTCGAGCTCGAGGCCCGCGTAGGAGCGGAAGTCCACCAGGGACAGGTGCGCGACGTGCACCCCGGACCTCCCGGCTCGGTGACGGTGGCGTCAGTGCGTGGAGCCGGTGCCCGACGTCGGACCGGCGTGCTCGACGGCGTGGCCCCCGAACTGGTTGCGCAGCGCGGCGACGGCCTTGATCGAGGGGGAGTCCTCCTGACGCGAGGCGAAGCGCGCGAAGAGGGCCGCGGCCAGCACCGGCATGGGGACCGCGTTCTCGATGGCCTGCTCCAGGGTCCACCGGCCCTCGCCGGAGTCCTGCGCGTACCCGCGGATGTCCTTGAGCGTCGGGTCCTCCTCCAGGGCGCGGACCAGCAGGTCCAGCAGCCAGGAGCGGACGACGGTGCCCCGGGTCCAGGCCTTGAAGACGGCCGGGACGTCGGTGATGATCCCCTTCGCCTCGAGCAGCTCGTAGCCCTCGGCGTAGGCGTGCATGAGGCCGTACTCGATGCCGTTGTGGACCATCTTGGCGTAGTGCCCCGCGCCGACCCCGCCGGCGTGGACCCAGCCCTCCTCGCGCGGTCCGTCGGGGCGCAGGGCGTCGAACACGGGCAGGGCCAGCTCCACGGCGGGCTTCGGGCCCCCGACCATCAGGCCGTAGCCGTTCTCCCGTCCCCAGACGCCCCCGGAGACGCCGCAGTCGAGGTAGTTCGTGCCGCGCTCCCCGAGCCGGCTCGCGTTGATCGCGTCGTCGGTCCACTTCGAGTTGCCGCCGTCGATGACCAGGTCGCCGTCGCCGAGCAGGGGCGCGAGCGCCTCGACGGTGTCCCGGGTGACCTTGCCGGAGGGGACCATCACCCAGACCACGACGGGGCCGCCGGCGGCGCGCAGCGTCGAGACCAGCTCGGCCAGGCTGGCCACGTCGGTCACGTCGGGGTTCGGGTCGTACCCGGTGACCTCGATGCCCTTGTCGCGCAGCCGGGCGCGCATGTTGCCGCCCATCTTGCCGAGGCCGACCAGACCGATGTGCATCGTGAGGTGTCTCCTTCGTCGTCAGGGGGCCCGGGGCCGACCTCAGCCGGCCATCCGCACGGGCATGAGCAGGTAGCGGTAGGTGTCGTCGTCCTCGCCCTCCAGCTCGCCCTGACCGGTGATGACGGCCGGGCGGGTGGCCTGGGTGAAGGACAGGCGCGCGAACGGGGTGTTCAGGGCGCCGAGCCCGTCGAGCAGGAACTGCGGGTTGAAGGCGATCGAGATGGACTCCCCGACCAAGGTCGCGTCCAGGGCCTCCGAGGCCTGGGCGTCGTCCCCCTGCCCCGCCTCCAAGGAGAGCACCCCGTCGGCGAACAGCAACCGGACGGGGGTGTTCCGCTCCGCGACCAGGGCCACGCGCTTGACGGCCTCGACCAGGGCCGCGGTCGAGACGACGGCGTGGGTGGGCGACTCGGCCGGGAACAGCGCCCGCACCTTGGGGTACTCGCCGTCGACCAGGAGGGAGGTGGAGTAGCGACCGGCGGCCTGGAAGCCGATGAGGTCGCCCCCCGTCCCGGTGTCGGACAGGGCCATGGCGATGGACCCGGTGGCCCCCAGGGACCGGGCGACCTCGTTGAGCGTGCGGGCCCGCACCAGGGCGACCGTCGAGACGTCGGGGTGCTCGGGGCGCCAGCGGAGCTCGCGGACCGCGAGCCGGTACCGGTCGGTGGCCAGCAGGGAGATCTTGTCGCCCTCCAGCTCCATGCGGACGCCGGTGAGGATCGGCAGGGTCTCGTCCCGGCTCGCGGCGACCGTGACCTGGGCGACGGCCGCGGTGAACTCGTCCCCGGCCAGCGTCCCGGCCACCTCGGGCAGCCCCGGCAGGGTCGGGTACTCCTCGACGGGCATGGTCAGCAGGGTGAAGCGGCTCGCGCCGCAGGTGACGACGACCTTCGAGCCCTCGAGGACGAGGGTCACCGGCTTGCCGGGCAGGCTGCGGGAGATGTCGGCCAGCAGTCGGCCCGAGACGAGGACGGACCCGCCGGTGCGCACCTCCGCGGGCACCTCGACCCGGGCGGAGACCTCGTAGTCGAAGGTCGACAGGCGCAGGACGCCGTCGGTCTCGGCCTCCAGCAGGACGCCCGCGAGGACGGGGACGGGCGGGCGGCTCGGGAGCGCTCGTGCAGCCCACGCGACGGCGTCCGCCAGCACGTCACGTTCGACCTGCAACTCCACCGGGCACCGTCCTTCTCCAGCGATCGCTCGCTCGTGTGATCTGGGTCACGCCAGGCCCCCGACAGCTCCTCGGGTGGATGGCGGCATCGAGCGCGTCCGACAGTAGTGGAGACGCGCGAGCCACGTCCCTCCCGGGTTGTCGGCCCGGCCCCCGGGCCTCCACCGTCCACCGTTTCCACCGGTACTCGCGGGTGGACCTTCTCCCTCTCAGAAGGATTCGTCATCGTCATCGCCCTTGTGGAGGCTGTGGACGACGAGGTGTCGCTGCTGGTCAGAGCCCTATTCGGGCCGTCGCCGGCTGTGGGTCCGCTGCGGACGGGGCTCCTCGGTCGTCCACAGGCCGGCTCCGGGTCCGTGGTCGGTCCACAGGCGCCCACCGGGGGCCGCCAACGCGTCCACCGGTTGTCCACCGGGTTGTCCACGGTTGGGGATCGCGCTGTCCACATGGCTGTCCCCAGGGTGTGGACGGCTGTGGACGGGTCGTCACCGAGGGTCGCCGCGAACGCCGACGACCCCCCGGCCGTCGGGCCGAGGGGTCGTACGGGGGTCGTGCGGGCCGGGCTCCTCCGGCGGGGCTCAGGCGCCCGTCTGCTTCTTGATGCGGTTGGTCAGCTCGGTGACCTGGTTGTAGGTGCTGCGCCGCTCCGCCATCTGCTGCTTGATCTTGCGTTCGGCGTGCATGACGGTCGTGTGGTCGCGGCCGCCGAAGTGCTGTCCGATCTTCGGCAGCGAGAGCTGGGTCAGCTCACGGCACAGGTACATCGCGATCTGCCGGGCGGTCACCAGGGTGCGCGAGCGCGACGTGCCGCACAGGTCCTCCAGGGTGATCCCGAAGTACCCGGCGGTCTGCCCCATGATCGCGGCGGCGGTGATCTCCGGTGCGTCCCCGTTGGGGATGAGGTCGCGCAGGACGATCTCGGCCAGCTGCATGTCGACGGCCTGGCGGTTGAGGCTCGCGAACGCCGTCACCCGGATCAGCGCCCCCTCCAGCTCCCGGATGTTCGAGGAGATCTTGGAGGCGATGAACTCCTTGACGTCGTCGGGAACCTCGAGCCGGTCGCCGATGGCCTTCTTGCGCAGGATGGCGATGCGGGTCTCGAGGTCCGGCGGCTGGACGTCGGTGAGCAGGCCCCACTCGAAGCGCGAGCGCATGCGCTCCTCGAAGCCCGACAGCTGCTTCGGCGGCAGGTCGGAGGTGATGACCACCTGCTTGGAGGCGTTGTGCAGCGTGTTGAAGGTGTGGAAGAACTCCTCCTGCGTCTGCACCTTGTTCGACAGGAACTGGATGTCGTCGATGAGCAGCACGTCGACGTCGCGGTAGCGGCGCTGGAACGCCTGCGCCTTGTCGTCGCGGATGGAGTTGATGAAGTCGTTGGTGAACTCCTCGGAGTTCACGTAGCGCACCCGCACCCCGGGGTAGAGGTTCTGCGCGTAGTGCCCGATCGCGTGCAGCAGGTGGGTCTTGCCGAGCCCGGACTCCCCGTAGATGAACAGCGGGTTGTAGGCCTTGGCCGGGGCCTCGGCGACCGCGGTGGCGGCCGCGTGGGCGAAACGGTTGCTGGCCCCGATGACGAAGGACTCGAAGATGTACTTGGGGTTCAGCCGGGTGTTCTCCGGCCGCGCCGCCTTGGAGCGGCCGGCCCGCCCGGTGCCGGGCCCGCGGTCCACCTGGTAGCCGGTGAAGAGCAGGTCGGGGTCGGAGTCGTCCAGGGGGCCGTCGTCCAGACCGCGCCCGGCCCCGGGGCCGAGCCCGTCCTCGAAGGCGTCCTCGTCTTCGCCCGCCGGGACCGACCCGGTCTGCCGGTGCCGCGGGAGTTCCCCCTCCGCGCCGGGGGACGGCGAACCGGTCCGCTCCGGCGCACCGACCGTGGCCAGGCGTTCGCGCTCGAGGTCGCGGGGGCCGCGGACCTCGCCGTTGCGCTCGGGGCTGAGCATCGCGCCGACCTCGGGGTCCACCGTGACGGCGAGCCGGACGGGGGTGCCGAGCTGCGCGCTGAGCGCATCGGTGAGGGGCTCACGGACCTTCTGCTCGATGACCTCCTTGGTGAGGTCGTTCGGCACGGCCAGCAGGGCGGTCCCGTCCAGGAGCCCGACCGGACGGGCGAGGCGGACGAAGGCCCGCTGGTGACGGGTGACCCCGCCGTCGTCCAGGGTGGCGATGGCGCGTTCCCAGACGCTGGGGAAGTCTCCGCCGTCGCTGTCCACTCGTCGTCTCCCCGTCCTACCGTTCCGGATGTGCGCGCCCGGTGCCGGACGACCCCGTCCACACCGTTGTCCACAGGCTGTGCACGAAGCGCGGAACGGTAACAAGGCCCGGTGCCCGGTTCAAGCGAGACCGGACCGCGGGGGGCGGGTGTGCGGGGTCCACCGTAGCCCCCCGACGGGGGTGCGGGGACACCTCGTGGACACCTCTGGGACGCAGCGGGGGCCGTGGCGGCCCAGAGGTCCGGCGCGTTTTGACCGGGTACCCCCGGCCCACGTACGCTGACCGGGATTGTGCTCTGCAACGGCCAGCGCCGCGCCCGTCCGGGTGACGCCACGCTACCGACTCGGAGCCCCGCACAAGCCCTCGGCCCACCGGCCGAACCTAGTGACCATGGAGTTCTGACGTGAGCAAGCGCACCTTCCAGCCGAACAACCGTCGCCGCAGCAAGGTCCACGGCTTCCGGCTGCGCATGCGGACCCGTGCCGGCCGCGCCATCCTCTCGGCGCGTCGCGCCAAGGGCCGCGACAAGATCTCCGCCTGAGTCCAGGCCCCGCGTCAGGACCGCGTGCTCCCGGCCCCGCGCCGACTCCGACGCAAGGACGACTTCACCCTCGCCCTGCGACGGGGTAACCGTGCGGGGACCCGGCGGCTCGTCCTGCACTGGTTCCACGCCGGGTCGAGCGGCGCGGCGGAGCCGACCTTCGAAGCCCACCCCACGAGGGTGGGCTTCGTCGTGTCCAAGGCGGTCGGCAACTCCGTGGTCCGGCACCGGACCCAGCGGCAGCTGCGGCACGTGATGGCCGGCCTCCTCCCCTCGTTGCCGGCGCAGCAGGGGCTCCTGGTGGTGCGGGCCCTGCCGGCATCGGCCGGGGCGACCTCGACGGAGCTGGGTGCCGACGTCGAGCGCGGCCTGCGCCGCCTGGGGCTGACCCGGTGAGCCGGGCCTGGTGGCACCCCGTGCGCTGGCCCGCGCTGCTGCTGACCGTGCTCGTCCGGGCCTACCAGCTCCTGGTGTCGCCCCTGCTCGGTCCCACCTGCCGTTTCTACCCCTCCTGCTCGCAGTACGCGATCGACGCGCTGCGGGAACGAGGGGTGCTGGTGGGCCTCTGGTTGACCGTCCGGCGCCTGGGCCGCTGCCACCCGTGGAACCCTGGGGGGGTGGACCCCGTTCCGCCTCGGAGGGCGGATCGGGATCGGGCGTCGACGGCGCCCTGACGACTGACTTCCCGACGGACCGAGGGGTTCCGCGGGCGTGAGCGCCGGTCCGCCGGCGAGTGGAGGAGAGGACAGCCGGAGGATGGACACCTTTTTCGACCTGCTCTACCCGATCCAGTGGGTGGTCGCCTGGATCATGGTGCGGTTCCATGACCTGTTCACGGCCCTGGGACTCGACCCTGAAGGCGGGGCCGCCTGGTCGCTGTCCATCGTCGGTCTGGTCATCGTCATCCGCATCATCCTGATCCCGCTGTTCGTCAAGCAGATCAAGGCGATGCGCGGGATGCAGGTGCTGCAGCCCGAGATGCGCAAGATCCAGCAGAAGTACAAGGGCAAGACGGACCCGCAGAGCAAGCAGGCCCAGCAGCAGGAGATGATGGCGCTCTACCGCGAGTCGGGCACCAACCCGATGGCGAGCTGCCTGCCGATCCTGCTGCAGTCCCCGATCTTCTTCGCCCTCTTCCACACGCTGAACGGGATCGGTCAGGGCCGCACCGTCGGGGCGTTGAACGCCACCCTGGTCGACCAGATCGACAAGGCCACCATCTTCGGGGCCGAGCTCTCCGACATCTTCTGGACCAACCGCGGCGACCTCAACGTCGTCATCGTCACGGTCACGATGATCGTTCTGATGTCGCTGTCGCAGTTCGTCACCCAGAAGCAGCTGATGGCGAAGAACACCTCCTCGGCGTCGATGGAGGGCAACCCGTTCGCGCAGCAGCAGAAGATGATGCTGTACCTGCTGCCGATCATCTTCGCCATCTCCGGCGTGCACTTCCCGATCGGTGTCCTCCTCTACTGGCTGACCACCAACGCCTGGTCGATGGGGCAGCAGTTCTTCGTCATCCGCAACATGCCGACCCCGGGTTCCATCGCCGAGAAGGAGCTCAACGAGCGCAAGGCCCGTCGGGCGCTGCGCCGGGGCAAGCCGCTGCCCGAGGCGGCGGCCGACGGTGGCACGACGGTGACCGCGCCGGTGCGCCAGCAGCGCCAGCAGCCGAAGCGCGGGGGAAGCCGCGAGACCCGTCGGAAGCCCAACACGCGACCCGGCAACCGCTGAGGGCGCAGCCCCGGCCCACCCACCGCTTCAGCACCCAGTCAGGAAGGACGACGGTGACCAACAGCACCACCTCGACCGTCCGCGAGGACGACGAGCAGGACCCGCAGAACGTCGACGAGGCCACGGTCGCTCCGGCGCCGGCCCCCAAGTCGGCGGCCAGGCGGTTGGAGGAGGAGGGCGACGTCGCCGCCGACTACCTCGAGGAACTGCTCGACATCGTCGACCTCGACGGTGACATCGACATCGACATCGAGAACGGCCGGGCCGCCGTGGCCATCGTCGCGGAGGACTCCGAGATGGCGGCCCTGCGCAAGCTGGTCGGCAAGGACGGCGAGGTCCTCGACGCCCTCCAGGAGCTGACGCGCCTGGCCGTGCAGGCCCAGACCGGCGACCGGACGCGCCTGCTGCTCGACGTGGCCGGCTTCCGCGCCGAGAAGCGCACCGCGCTGATCGCCCTGGCCGAGGACGTCTGCGCGACCGTGCGGTCAACGGGTCAGGACAAGAAGCTCGACCCGATGCCGGCGTTCGAGCGCAAGGTCGTGCACGACGCGGTGGCCGCCGCCGGGCTGCAGAGCGAGTCGGAGGGAGAGGAACCGCGTCGCCGCGTCGTCGTCCTCGCTCCGGTCGCGGCGACGAGCTCGTCCGAGCAGTCCGCCGGTTCCGGCGACGGTGCGGAGGCTGCGTCGTCCTGAACGGAGGTTCGGACCCGGGCCGTTAGGCTGTCCGGGTGTCGAACGAGGTGCCCGAGGGCGGTGATGTTCCACGTGGAACATCACCGCCCTCTTCCGTGTCCGCAGCCGATCCGAGCCTCGTGACGGAGCCCGAGTCCGCCCGTGAGGTGTTCGGGGAACGGGTCGACCTGGCCCGCCGCTACACCGAGATCCTGGCGACGACGGGGGTCGAGCGGGGGCTGATCGGGCCCCGGGAGATTCCGCGTCTCTGGGATCGGCACGTCCTCAACTGCGCCTACCTGGCGGAACTCGTCGAACCGGGGGCCTCGGTCGTCGACGTCGGCTCCGGTGCCGGACTGCCCGGGCTTCCGGTCGCGCTGGCCCGGCCGGACGTGACCGTCCGCCTGGTCGAGCCGTTGGAGCGGCGCTACCACTTCCTTCGCGAGGTGGTCGCCGAGCTGGGGTTGCGGGAGCAGGTGGCCGTCGTCCGCAGCCGGGCCGAGGACATTCGCGGGGACTTCTCGGGGCGGGTGGTCACCGCCCGGGCCGTGGCCCCCCTCGCCTCCCTCTACGGCTGGACGCTGCCCCTGGTGCAGCCCGGGGGGCACCTGCTCGCCATCAAGGGCCGCTCCGCTCCGGAGGAGATCGCGGCGGCCGCGGAGACCTTGGCCGCCATGGGTGTCTCCGCCACCCCGGACGTGGTGGTGTGCGGACCGCAGGACGGGACCGGCACGACGGTCGTCCGGGTGGAGCGGGGCAACGGACCGCTCCGGTCGGTCGCGCCGCCGGCCACGACGACCCGGCGTCGTGGGGCCGGCCCGACCAAGAACGGTCAGCGCCGCGGACGGTCCGGCGGCGACAAGCGCCGCTCGACGCGATGACCGGTTCCGCGCCCGTCCCTTCCGGTAGAGAACGACAAGGAGTACCCGCGTGACCCGACTCGGCTGGCTCGGAGCCGTCCCGCCCACCACCGGACCGCGGGGGCTGGGATGGTTCGAACCCGCATCCCGACCGCAACCGACCGAGGGATCAGCGATTACCGAGGGTGCGGTGGTGCCGGTTCCACGTGAAACCGATGAGACCGCACCGGTCCCCCCGGTCGCCCTCGAGCCTTCGACAGAACTGGCAGCGTCCGCGCCCGAGGTTTCCCGTGAAACATTGGCGTTGACGAACGAGGTCAATGACGTCGTCACCGATGTTTCCCGTGAAACCAGCGCCACATCGTCAGAGACCGACCCGGTCGTGCCGCTCCTCGTCGATCCCGACGAGTCGTCGACCCACGCCGACCCGCCGATCCAGGAGGCGACCGAGCCCGTCGACCTCCCGGTCGAGGTGACCGAGCCGGTCGTCCCGGCCGCACCGCCCGTCCGGCCCGGTGAGCGGTTCCCCAAGCCGGACGAGACGCGCATCCTCACGATCGCCAACCAGAAGGGTGGCGTGGGCAAGACCACGAGCGCCGTCAACCTGGCGTCGGCCCTGTCGGCGGCGGGACTGAAGGTCCTCGTGCTCGACGTTGACCCGCAGGGCAACGCCTCGACGGCGCTCGGCATCGACCACCAGCCTGGCGTTCCCGGCATCTACGAGGTGCTGGTCGAGGGCAAGTCCCTGGCCGAGGTGGTCCAGCGCTGCGACGAGGCCCCCGATCTGTGGTGCGCCCCGGCGACCATCGATCTGGCGGGCGCCGAGATCGAGCTGGTCTCGATGGTGGCGCGGGAGTCCCGGTTGCTGCGGGCCCTGACCAAATACCTCAAGGACGTCGAGCGTTCCGGGCAGGGCCGGGTCGACTACGTGCTGATCGACTGCCCGCCCAGCCTGGGCCTGCTGACCATCAACGCGTTCGTGGCGGCCCCCGAGGTGCTCATCCCCATCCAGTGCGAGTACTACGCGTTGGAGGGCCTGACGCAGCTGCTCTCGAACATCGACCTCATCCAGCAGCACCTCAACCCGGACCTGCACGTGTCCACCATCCTGCTCACCATGTACGACGGTCGGACGCGCCTGGCCTCCCAGGTGGTCGAGGAGGTCCGCAGTCACTTCGGGGAGCAGGTGCTCCGTCCCCTCGTCCCCCGTTCAGTACGGATCAGCGAAGCCCCCAGCCACGGCCAGACCGTGATGACCTACGACCCCTTGTCCTCGGGGGCGTTGGCCTATCTGGCCGCCGCGCGGGAGCTGGCCCAGCGGGGTGCCACGATTGCCGAGCCCGACACGCCGTCCGGTTCCACGGGAAACATCACCCCGCCGGGAGATGCTGCCCCCGGCTCCGCCCCGCAGGTCGCCGACCCGTGGTCGCGGTGGACCGACGGGAAGATCAACCGACGCGGACCGGCGTCGCGGGAGGGTGAAGCGTGAGCGACAAGCGGCGTGGTCTGGGACGTGGGCTGGGCGCCCTCATCCCCAGCGGTCCGACCCCGACCCGACCCGGCGCCCCGACCAGCGGCGGGGCACCGACGCGCGGGGCCATCCGACCGCCGGTCCGGCCGGTCGACGTCTTCTTCGACCAGCGCCCCGCCTCGGAGGCGGGCGCCACCGTCGAGGAGACGCCCGTGGCGCGCTCGCAGCCCGTGGTCGACCCCCCCGCCCCGTCCCGGTCGGCGGATCCGGACGCGGAACCCGTCGCGGTCGAGCCTGCGCCGTTCGAGCCGACGTCTGCCGGGTCCCCCTCGTCGGAGCCCGGCGACTCGTCTCCGGCCGGGGCGAGCCCGGCCGAGAACGTGTTCCACGTGGAACCGACCGTCCCGGAACGGGTCGAGGACCACCTGGTGCCCGTTCCGGGCGCCCGTTTCGCCGAGATCCCGATCGCGGCGATCCGCCCCAACCCGCGTCAGCCGCGGACGGTCTTCGACGAGGACGACCTCGCCGAGCTGGTCCACTCGGTGCAGGAGATCGGGGTCCTGCAGCCGATCGTGGTCCGGCCGATCGCCGAACCGCACGACGGTCCGGCCGAGTTCGAGCTGGTCATGGGCGAGCGGCGGTGGCGGGCGGCGACCGAGGCCGGTCTGGCCGCCGTCCCGGCCATCGTGCGGGAGACCGCCGACGACGACCTGCTCCGCGACGCCCTGCTGGAGAACCTGCACCGCAGCCAGCTGAACCCGCTGGAGGAGGCGGCGGCCTACGCCCAGCTGCTGGAGGACTTCGGCTGCACCCACGAGGAGCTGGCGGGGCGGATCGGACGATCGCGGCCGCAGATCAGCAACACGCTGCGGCTGATGAAGCTGCCCCCGCTGGTGCAACGGCGGGTGGCGGCCGGGGTCCTGAGCGCCGGGCACGCCCGCGCCCTGCTGGCCCTGGAGGACGGTGGGGCCATGGAGCGCCTGGCCCAGCGGATCGTCGCCGAGGGCCTCAGCGTGCGGGCGGTGGAGGAGATCATCGCCCTGGGCGACGCCGACACGGCCCCGCGTCGACGCAACCCCCCGCGGGACGCGCCAGAGCTGGACCGGCGGGCCGCCGACCTGGCCGACCGGCTCGACACCCGGGTCAAGATCAGCATGGGCCGCAGCCGAGGGCGGCTGACGGTGGACTTCGCCGGCCTCGAGGACCTGGACCGCATCCTGCGCCTCCTGGACCGGACACCCAGCCACTGAGCGACGGGTCCGGTCGTCGGGCCGCTCAGCGACGAGCGGCCCGCACGGCCGTCCCCAGCCGCCGGATCCCCTCGACCAGACGGTCTGGCGGGGGGAAGCAGTAGGCCAGGCGCAGCTGGTCGCGGCCCCCGCCGTCGGCGAAGAACGCGGACCCCGGGACGTAGGCCACGCCGGCCGCGAGAGCGGCGGGCGCCAGGGTCGTCGCGTCCAGGCCGTCCGGCAGGGTGAGCCACACGTAGAACCCGCCGCCCGGACGGGTCCAGGTCGCCTCGGGGAGCTCGACGTCCAGCGTGCCCAGCACGCTGTCCCGGCGCTCCCGGTACTGGTCGCGGTACCGCTCGACCTGGTTCCGCCAGTCGGTCGTGGCCAGGTACTCGGCGGCCACGGCCTGCGTGAGACCGCTCGGGCAGAGCACGGTCGCCTCGGCCAGCAGTTCCAGGCGCGACCGCAACCACTCGGGGGCGAGGACCCAGCCGAGGCGGAAGCCCGGCGCGAGGGTCTTGGACAGCGACCCGGTGTGGACGACGAGGTCGGGGGCGAGACTGCGCAGGCTGGGCAGCGGCGGACCGGAGAATCCCAGCAGGGCGTAGGGGTCGTCCTCCAGGACCAGGACCCCGTACCGGCCGGCGAGGTCGAGCACGGCGTGACGCCGCTCCAGGGCCAGGGTCACCCCGGCCGGGTTCTGGTGGTGCGGCACGGTGTAGAGGAGCTTGGGGATCCGTCCGGCGCGGGCCGCCCGGCGCAGGGCCTCCTCCAGGGCGTCGGGTCGCAGTCCGTCGTCGTCGAGCGCGACGTGCTCGATGCGGGCGCGCTGGGCGGCGAGCACCCCGAGCGCCCCGACGTAGGTGGGAGCCTCGACCAGGACCGTGTCCCCGGGGTCCAGCAACGCCCGGGCCACGAGGTCGAGGGCCTGCTGCGAACCGGCGGTCACCAGCACGTCGTCGGGGTCCACCGCGAGGCCCTGCTCCGCCACGACGTCCGCGACCCCCGCCCGCAGGTCTCCCCGGCCCCGAGCCCCGCCGTACTGCAGGACCGAGGGTCCCGACCTCAGCAGCAGGTCGCGGGCGAGGTCGGCCAGCCGTTCCCAGGGCAGTCCCCCCAGGGCGGGCATCCCCCCGGCCAGGGACACGACGAAGGGATCCTCCGCGGCGGTGAACAGCTCGCCCAGCTCCGAGGGGGCGATCCCGGCGGCGACGCCGGAGAGCAGGGCTTCGAGGTCGTGGCTCGCGGGGTGCACCCGGATAGGATGCCGCCGACGGTCGCGACGCCTCCAGGGTGGGGGACCGCGGCTCGCTGACCGGCGGAGGGATGGTCGTATGGGTCGACGGATGGCGCCGCTCACGCTGGACGCCCTCGCCGACCTGCCCAAGCCGTCGCGGCAGTGCGTCTTCTGGGAGCTCGACGCCGTCGCCGGGCAGCGGGCGGCCGAGGCCGGGTTCCCCGACTTCGAGAAGGAAGCCTGGATCTCCACGGTCCTGCTCCAGTGGGGGCCCTGCGGTCGGCTCGTCTACGTCGACGACCGACCCGTCGGATTCGTCACCTACGCGCCGCCGGTGTACGTGCCCCGCCAGGCGGGGTTTGCGACGTCACCGGTCAGCGCGGACGCCGTGCTGCTGATGACCGGCTGGATCGACCCGGCCTTCCGGGGCCAGGGGCTGGCCCGCATGCTCGTCCAGGGCGCGGCCAAGGACCTCACCCAGCGCGGGGTCAAGGCGGTCGAGGCGTTCGGCGGGGGTCCGGCCGCGATCGGCGGTGACGGCAGCAGCGAGTGCGCCCACGAGCACGACGAACCCTGCGTGCTGCCCGCCCACTTGCTCGAGTCGGTGGGGTTCACCGTGGTCCGTCCCCACCACCGCCACCCCCGGTTGCGGTTGGAGCTGCGGTCGGCGCTGAGCTGGCGCGAGGACGTCGAGCAGGCCCTCGAACGCCTTCTGGGGAGCGTCCGCGTCCCCACCCTGACCGGGGTGGCCGCGGGCCCGTCCTGAACGGCACAGGGGGACCGTGCTCTCGATCGACGAGCGCACGGTCCCCCTGTGCCGGAACCCCCGTGGGGCCCGGGAGGAACTCAGAGGAACTCGCCGAGCTCCTGCAGCAGGGCGGGCTTGGGCTTGGCCCCGATGATGGTCTTGACGACCTCGCCGCCGGAGAACACCGACATGGTCGGGATCGACGTGATGCCGTACCGGGCGGCGGTGCTGCCGTTCTCGTCGGTGTTCAGCTTCACGACCTGGAGTTTCTCGCCGTTCTCGGCGGCGATCTCCTCCAGGATCGGGGCGACCTGGCGGCACGGGCCGCACCAGGGTGCCCAGAAGTCGACCAGGACGGGCTTGTCGGCCTGCAGGACGACGGACTCGAAGGTGTCGTCGGTGACCGGGGTCGTGCTGCTCATCGCTACTCCTGCAACAGGTTTCGTGATCGTGGGGTTAGTCGGGAGGTCAGTCGCGGGGCTGCGGGCGCTCGACGGTGGCCTCGGGGTCGGCCGCGAGCGCGGTCTCCTCGCGCACCGGGTTGTCGGCCACGTCCCCGCGCTGGGCGAGGAAGTGCTCGGCGTCCAGGGCGGCGGAGCACCCCATCCCGGCGGCGGTGATGGCCTGCATGTAGACGTGGTCGACCACGTCGCCCGCGGCGAAGACCCCGGGCAGGTTGGTCCGCGTGCTGCGGCCCTCGACCTGCACGAAACCGGCGTCGTCCAGGTCGACCTGACCCTTCACCAGCGCGGTCCGGGGTTCGTGGCCGATCGCGATGAACAGACCGGTCGCGTCGATGTCGCGCTCCTCACCGGTCACCGTGTCGCGCAGGCGCAGGCCGTTCACCTTGTCCTCGCCGTGGATCGCCACGACCTCGGAGTTCCAGGCGAACCGGATCTTCTCGTTGTCGTGGGCGCGCTTGGCCATGATGGCCGAGGCCCGCAGCTCCGTGCGCCGGTGCACGATGGTGACGGTCTCGGCGAACCGGGTGAGGAACGTCGCCTCCTCGACCGCGGAGTCTCCGCCGCCCACGACGACGATGTGCTGGTTGCGGAAGAAGAACCCGTCGCACGTCGCGCACCACGAGACGCCGCGACCGGACAACCGCTTCTCGTCGGGCAGACCGAGTTCGCGGTAGGCCGAACCCAGGGCGAGGATCACCGCGTGGGCCCGGAACGTCTCACCGCTGCCGGTCACGACCTCCTTGACGTCGCCCTCGAGGCGGACCTCGACGACGTCGTCGGTGACCAGTTCGGCCCCGAACCGCTCGGCCTGCGCCCGCATGTTGTCCATCAGGTCCGGACCCATGATCCCCTTGGGGAAACCGGGGAAGTTCTCGACCTCGGTGGTGTTCATGAGCGCACCGCCGGCGGTCACCGAGCCCTCGAACACCAGGGGGCGGAGCTCGGCACGCGCCGCGTACAGCGCCGCGGTGTACCCGGCCGGGCCGGAACCGACGACGATGATCTCGCGGACGTCCTCGCCCGGGGCGGCCTGCGTCGCGCTGGCGTCACTCACTGCCGAACCTGCTTTCGTGATCGGGGGTCGCACCCGGATTTCTCCGGTGCTCCTGCTGCAACCGATCGTAGGGCCGGGCTCTTCCCCGCCCCCGGTCAGCGCGCGGTGCTGCGGGCGAGCTCGAGGTCCCCGGGCCGGCAGTCCAGCGCGTAGACGAGGACCTCCGCACCGGACGACCCCGCGTCGACCGTCAGCAGCGCCGCGGGTCGACCCTGCCACCGGGCGAGCTCGACCCGGCTCACCGAACCGGCGGTGACCCCGTTCGCCACGGCACAGGCCAGCGGTGCGTCGGCGAGCGACGGATCGGTCGCCCGGGACGTCGGGCTCGACGACCCCCCACCCGGGGCGTCGAGCATCGTGTAGGGCCCGTCGGCGCTGGTCGCGGTGTCGTGGGTGTCCATCAGCGCCGTGGCGGCGGTCAGCTGGTCCGGCGAGGTGTAGTCGGTCTCGCTGCTGACGACCGCCGCCCCGGACGTCGCCTGCAGGTCCCCGGGTTCGTACGACTCGTTCGCGGGTCCGGCCGCGCTCCCGGACGCCGCACCGGAATCTGCGGTCGAGGGGCCTCGCTCCTGCACGGCCCAGACGCCGCCGCCGAGGACGGCGACGGCCGCCGCCACCCCGAGACCCCGCCGCCACCGGGCCGCGCGCCGCAACCGGCGCTCGGCGAGCGAGACGGCCGCGACGAGCCCGTCCTCCTCAGCGGCGTCGGCGTCGGCGTCGGCACCGGTCGCGTGGGCGGGGCGGGGGCGGCTGCGTTCCGCGGCCAGGGCGCCCTCGACCCGGGCCACCACGTCCTCGGGCATGGGGCCGGTCTCCGCGAGGGCGCGCAGCCGGGCGCGGATGCGCTCCTGCTCGGCGTCCAGCGGCTCCGTCACGGCGTTCCCACCCCCTCCTTGCTCCCCATCCGGTCGACCCGGTCGATGCCGGCCATGATCACGATCCGGTCACGGACCGGTCTCGACGGTCGGTCTGACGCGGGGCGGGCCTCACGGGTTCCCACCGCCGTCGAGCAGTTCGGCGAGCGCGGTGCGCCCGCGCGAGCACCGGGACTTGATCGTGCCCTCCGCCACCCCGAGCATCGCCGCGACCTCGGCGATCGGGTGGTCGTACATGTCGACCAGCACCAGGGCGACCCGTTGCGCCTCCGGCAGCCGGGCCAGGGCGGCGGTCACGTCGAGCCGCGTCTCGACCGACGGCGCGCGGTCGGCGACGACGGCCAGGGCGGTCGGTCGGCCACCGTCGTCGGGGCCCGCCTCCTCCAGCGGCCGGGTGGGTCGCACCGCGCGCCGCCGCGCCCGGTCCAGGCAGGCGTTGACGACGATGCGGTGCAGCCAGGTGGTCACGGCGGAGTCGCCGCGGAACCGGTCGGCCGCGCGCAGGGCCGAGACGAGGGCGTCCTGGACGGCGTCGGCCGCCTCCTCCCGGTCCCCGGTCGTGCGCAGCGCGACCGCCCAGAGCCGGTCGCGGTGGCGGCGGACCACCTCGCCGAACGCGTCGGGGTCGCCCGCGACGTGCGCGGCGACGAGCTCGGCGTCGCTGCGCGGGTCCGTGGGCCCGACTCCCGGCGGCGGGGGGGTCACGGGGTCAGCCGGCGGTTCCCGTGACGGCGACCTGGCCGACGACCCAGCGGGCCGCGCCGTCGTTGGTGGGCAGCTCGGTGCTCCACAGCAGCAACCACCGGGCCCGGACCGGGGCGGCCGGGGTGATGGTGGCGTCACCGCCGGCCGCGGCCTCGCCGACGACGGTGGTCCCCTCGGGCCCGGTGGGGGCCTCCGGCGCGACCGAGGTGCGGAGCTCGACGCGGCCCCCCGACCCGGGCTGGGTGAGCTGCACCGAGGTCACGTCGACCTCGGCCCCGAGGTCGACGACGATCCCGATGCCGTTCTTCAGCCCGCCGAACGCGGTCGTGCTGTAGCGCTGGCTCTGCCAGGTCGAGGCCGGGTCCCCGTCGGTCATCGCCGCCGCCCCCGCGGGGGACTCCCCGTCGCCCTGCGGGTCGATCGTCGTGATGCCCGTGACGGGCAGGGGTCCGGCGCTCACGGATGGTGTGGCTTCCGGCGTGGTCTCCGGGGTCGCCGCCGGGCTCGGCGCCGTGGAGGTGGCCGCGGGGCGGGCGGGGGCCGCGTCGTCGCCCAGGTCCGGGGTCGCGATCCGGCTCAGCTGCCAGACGGCCAGGACCAGGCCGACGAGGACGACGGCGGCGACCAGGACCAGCACGAACCGGGAGTCCTCGCGCCGGGTCCGGGTCGGGGTCGGGGCCACGAACGGGATGACCGGCTCCGCCTCCGGGACCGCCTCGCCCCCCAGGCGGTCGCGGACCTCGCGGGCGGCCCGCTCCCCGCGCATCTCGCGCAGCACGTCGTACCAGACGTCCATCGACCAGGGGGCCAGCTGCAGGGCCAGCTCGGCCGGGGTGTGCGGGCCGTCGGCGTGCGGGCCGAAGGTCACGGAGGCGAGGGTGTCCAGGTCGTTGGGGACCTCGGGGCGGATCTCCTTGGGCGGCAGCGGGCGGCCGTCCGCACCGGAGGGCGCCGAGGGCAGCCCCGGGTGCGGGGCCAGGCTGTCGACGGTCGGCCACCGCCCGGTGAGCGCGGCGTAGAGCAGCGCCACGCAGCCCACCGCGTCGGCCCGGTTGGCGATCGCGTCGGCCCGCCCGGTCGAGACCGAGGGGGGTTCGGGGGCCAGGGCCGACTCCACCCCGATCCCGAGGACGTGCACCAGACCGTCGGGTCCCAGCACGACGTGGTCGGGGGTGAGCCGGGTGTGGTGCAGCCCCCGCCGGGCGGCGGCGTCGAGCGCGGTGGCGACCTCGCCGACCAGCGCCCGCGCGGCCGGGCCGAGCAGCGGCCCGGAGCGCAGCAGGTCGGTGAGGGTGCGGCCCTCGACCTCCTCCTCGACGACGTAGGCCACGCCGTCGGGGAAGTCGGGGTGCTCACCGGTCGCAAGGGTGTGCCGTCCGGTGGGGGCCCCGGCCGACGGGCCCGGGGTGAGGGCCGGCCCGGCGGCGTGGTCCGTCCCGGCGTCGAGGATCCGCGGCACCCGCGCGTCCTCGAGGACCGCCACCCGGCGGGCCGCGTCGAGCAGCTCGGGGCCGCGGGAGTCGGTCGCGTCGAGCAGGCTGATCCGCACCCGTCGTTCCAGCGTCGCGTCCCACCCGCGGTAGGTGTGCAGCTCCCCGCCGGTGCTCGTGCGCTGCCGCAGCAGGTAACGTCCGGCCACGTCGCGGCGGTCGACGGTCTCGCTGCTGCTCACGGCGGCGGGGGATCCTCCCGGTACGGGCGCTCGGTGCGCCTGGATGTTCGACGACGGCCCGAGGGGTCGGGACGGGGCCCGACGGTCTCGGAGACGTGCGCGCTGCGGCTCCATCGTAGGCCGTCCGGGTGAGCGCTTCCCCGGATCCGCCGCCGTCGGGACGTCCTCACGAACCCTGCGCCGCGCCCCGCGACGGGGAAGACTCCGCGTCGAGCGGGCCGCTCCGTCCTCGGTGGCCCCGCCGATGCACGACGATCGGGGGGTGAGCGCCCAGTCCGACCCCGCGACCGCGAGCAGCCCCGGCACGGGGGACGCCGCCCTCGCCCGGTCCAGTGCCCTGATGGCCTCCGGGACCCTGGTCTCCCGGCTCCTCGGCTTCGTCCGCACGGCCCTGCAGGTCACGGCCATCGGCGGGGCCGCCCAGGTGGGCGCGCAGGTCTTCGACATCGCCAACAAGGCGCCCAACATCTTCTACATGCTGCTGGCCGGCGGGGTGCTCAACGCGGTCCTGGTCCCGCAGATCGTCCGGGCCTTCGGCCGGCCCGACGGGGGCAAGGAGTACGTCGACCGGCTGGTCACCCTCGCGCTGCTGATCATGGGAGCGGCGACGGTCGTCATCACGCTCGCCGCCCCCCTGGTCGTCCGCCTCTACACGCAGTCCTGGCCCCCGGAGTGGCTGGCGCTGGCCACCGCCATGGCCTTCCTCTGCCTGCCCCAGGTCTTCTTCTACGGGCTCTACACCGTCCTCGGGCAGGTGCTCAACGCCCGGAGCAGCTTCGGCCCGTACATGTGGGCGCCGGTGCTCAACAACGTCGTCGCGATCGCCGGGCTGGTCGCCGTCCTCGTGCTGGTGCCCGACGCCAAGCAGTTGGACGCGACGGAGTGGACCTCCGGTCAGATCGCGCTGCTGGCCGGCACCTCGACGCTGGGGGTGGCGCTGCAGGCGCTGATCCTGCTCTGGCCGCTGCACCGCGCGGGGTTCGGCTACCGGCCGCGGTTCGGCTTCCGCGGCATGGGGTTCCGCACCGCGGGTCGGCTGGCGGGGTGGACGTTCGCCGGGGTCGTGGCCGGGCAGCTGGTCTTCCTGCTGACGTCCAAGGTGATGACCCGGGCCGGCGAGGCGCTCGCCGGGACCACGACGACCGGGGCGGAGGGGGCCTCCAGTGCGTCCTACACCGCGGCCTACCTGCTGTTCATGCTGCCGCACTCGCTGGTGGCGGTCTCGCTGGTCACGGCCCTGTTCACCCGGCTCTCGCGCAACGCCGGGCTCGGCGAGGTGGCCGCGGTGCGCCGCGACTTCTCCGCCGGTGCCCGCACGGTGCTCGTCGCGGCCCTGCTCTCCAGCGCGGCCCTGCTCGCCCTCGGTCCGGCCATCGCCGACGCCCTGTTCGGCGAGCCCGCCATCGGCCCGGTCGTCGTCGCCATGGCCGTGGGCCTCGCCCCGTTCAGCCTGACCTACCTGGCCCAGCGGGTCTTCTACGCCTTCGAGGACGCCCGCACGCCGTTCGTCACCGCCGTGGTGGTCGCCGGGGTCATGCTGCTCGCCGACGTCGCCCTGCTCCTCTTCGCGCCGCCGGAGTGGACCGTGGCCGGGGTGGGCGCGGCCATGAGCCTGTCCAACCTCGTCGGCGGGGTGCTCTCGCTGGCGCTGCTGCGCCGCCGGTTGCGCTCCCTCGACGGCCACGGCATCGACGGGTACCGGCTGCTGCGCACCACCGTGCGGGCCACGATCATCGCCCTGCTGGCCGGCGGTGCGGGGTACGGCGTGGTCCGCCTGCTGGAGCCGCTCGGCGAAGGACGCGCGGCGGCCGTGGTCACGATGCTCGCCGGGGGCGTCGTCGTGCTGGCCGTCTTCCTGGTGCTGTGCCGGGTCATGCGCGTGCGCGAGCTGACCGACCTGGCCTCACCGCTGCTGCGGCGGGTCCCCGGGCTCCGGGGCCGCTGACCCCGGCGTCCGGTCCCCGGCCGGGTCCGGCCCCCGCGCGCCGGTGTCCCCGGCCAGGACGGCGTGCTCGACCTCGTCGACCCGTCGTCGGGGACGGCGCACGGCCCGCACGACCCCGACCACCAGCAGCACCCCCGCGATCCCGCCGATCGTGCCGGTGACCCACCCCTCGACGCCCATCGCGACGTTCAGCTCGACCTCGGTGCTGCCGCCGATGGGGGTGCCGTCGGGGGTGGTGAGCTGGGCGTCGATGACCACGCTGCCGTTGGCCAGCGCGCGGACCGGGACGGCGACGCGTCGTTGGCTGCCGGCGGGCACCTCCTGGCGGGCGACCCGGTCGAGCTGGACGCGGGGGCTGCGCGGGCGGAGCAGGAGGTCGACGCGGACCGGGACGTCCAGCTCGTTGACGACGGTGACCGGCAGCTCGCTGCGCGTCGCCGCCAGGTTGCGGGTGCCCCCGGGCAGGATCGACACCTGGTCGAGGAGCTGCTCGACGCTCGCGTCGACGGCGGAGCGGGCCGCGGGCAGGGCGGCGGCGTGCCCCCGCCAGGACGCCGAGACCAGCAGCAGCGCCGCGCGCCGACGCTCGGGCAGGGCCGGGTCCTCGCCGAGCAGGGCGGCGCTGAAGGCGTCCAGCTCGCCCAGCGCGGACGCCGTCGCCGAGACCGCCGTCCCGGGCAGCAGGCCGCGCGCCGCCTCCTCGGTCAGGACCGGTTCACCGCGTTCGACGTCGGGGACGGGGACCTGCTCGAGGGCGTCGAGGGTCTGCCAGGTGCCCCAGCCCGAGGTCTGCACGGCCTGCAGGACGCGGCCCACGACCGCGGGGTCCGGGTCGAAGGTGCGCGGGGCCACGACCAGGAGGCTGCGGGGGTCGTTGGGCCGTTCCAGGGTCGCGGTCGCGGTCTCGGCCACGAACCGTTGGACGATCGCGGTCGGCGTCACCCCGGTCGCGGTGGAGCCGGTGCCGTCGCCCGCCGACTGCGCCAGGGCGAGGACGTCGGACAGGGTCGAGTCGGCGACCAGCCCGGACAGCGACGCCCCCGACCCCTCCACGGGGACCCGGCTGCGCCCGGTCGGGGTGTAGGTGAGGTCGGCGTCGGCCGGCTGGGAGTCGTCGTCCAGGACGATGGTCGTGTCCCCCGCACCGGCCACCAGCTGCAGCGTCTGCGCCCCCGCGGCCTCGTCGGCCGGCCAGGCGACGTCGTCGTGCAGCAGGGCCCCCGGCAGCTCGTCCGCGACGGAGGCGCCCGCGGAATCCGAGGCCGTCGACCCGGCCGCCGCGGCCGTCAGCACGGTCCGGCCCTGAGGGCTGCGGGCCAGGGAGGCCAGGTCCGGGTCGCCCGTGGGCAGCACGACGACGTCGCGCCCGGTCGAGGAAGTGCGAAGGGTGCCCAGCAGCTCGGTCGCGGCCGCCGCGACCTGCTCGGCCGAGGCGGCCCCGGTCGTCCCGGCAGGGGGTTCCTCCGTCCCGTCGGCGGTCGTCCCCTCCCCGGGGTCGGTCCCGTCCTCCGCGTCCGCGGGGCCGGCCGCCGAGCGCGCCGCCGCCACCAGCGCGGGGTCGAGGGCCCAGGCCACCCGGGGGTCGGCCCCGGCCTCGAGCAGGCGGCCCCACCGGCCGTCCTCGGCCAGGGAAGCCACGCGCTCGGCGGAGATGCCCGAACCGTCCCCCGAGCGACCGGCGACCACGGGCAGCAGCAGGGTCAACCGGGTGGCCGAGGCCGGGACCGCGGACGTGTCCCGCGCGGTGACGAACGACCGGGTCACCCCGACGCGGACACCGTCGGCGACGACCTCGACGGCGAGCCCGTGGGCTCCGGGGGAGGTGCCCAGCTGGGCGACGGGCAGCTGGAGGGTCACCCCGGTCGCGGCCCCGGCGGCGAGATCGCCCCCGCCCCCGCCCTCGTCCTGGTCCCCGTCCCGGAGGCCCACGGCGACCCGGTCGGAGGCGGCCACCCCGCTGCCGAAGGATCGCGTGGCCGGCGCCGCGGCCCAGGCGGCCACCGCCTGCCGGGTGCGCAGGGCCGGGCGCTGCACGACGAGGCGCGCCTGCACGCCGCTCAGGGCCTCCGAGCCGAGGTTGGTGACCCGCACCCGCACGGTGAGCAGGTCCTCGGGCCGGGCCGGGTCGTAACCGCCCGCGGACACCTCCTCCAGGTCCACCTGCACCGGCAGCCCGTCCGTCGCCGTGCTCGTGGGGGAGGTGCTCGTGCGGGAGGTGCTCGGCGTCGCCGCGGCGGACGGCACGGCGAGCGCCGCCCCGGGGGCGAGGAGGAGGCAGCAGAGCCCCGCGGCGGTGCCGGCGAGGACGGCCGCCGGCCGTCGCCCGGCGGGGGGTCTCACGCGAGGCCGTGCCGGGCGCTGGCCAGTTCGGCGACCCGGCGCTCGTTCGGGAAGGCCAGCCGCGCCTTGAGGTCGGTGAGCGGGACCCAGGCCACGTCGCAGGCCTCGGCGTCCGGGTCGCCCTCGACGGTGAGGTGACCGCCGACCGCCTGCAGCAGGAAGAGGTGCACGACCTTGTGGATGCGCCGGCCCTCGACCGAGAACCAGTAGTCGATGCTGCTCAACGGCTCGACGACGCGTCCCGCGATGCCGGTCTCCTCGGCGACCTCGCGGACCGCGGCCTGCTCGAGGGTCTCGCCCGCCTCGGGGTGGCCCTTGGGCAGGCACCACTCCAGGCGTCCGGCGCGGTTGACCCGGCAGATCACCGCCGCCCGCGGGACCCCGGTGCTGACGTCGACCACGACGCCGCCGGAGGAGGTCTCCTGAACGACGGGCGGCCGACGACGCGGCTCCCCCTCAGGCTTGACCATCGGGTCACTGTAACCAGGGCGGGGGCCACGATCTGGCACCCTTGACACCCGTGCCCCGACCGCAGGACCAGCTCCCCGCCCCCGTCGTCCCCGACGCGAGCTCCGCGCTGGGGGCCGCGCTGGACGAGGCCCGGGCGCGCGCCGTCGCGGCGCTGGAGCCGGTGATGCCCGTCCTGGTCGACCTGGGCCGACGGTTCGCGGCCGCCGGGCACGAGCTCGCCCTGGTCGGGGGTCCGGTGCGCGACGCGTTCCTCGGTCGACGCTCGGCCGATCTGGACTTCACCACCGACGCCCACCCGGACGTCACGTCGCGGCTGCTGCGGGCGTGGGGCGACGCGCACTGGGACGTCGGGCGCGAGTTCGGCACGATCGGTGCCCGCCGTCGCAGCACCGGGCCGGACGGGACGACGGTCGACGTGGTCGCCGAGGTGACCACCTACCGGGCCGAGGTGTACGACGCGGCCTCCCGCAAGCCCGAGGTCAGCTACGGCGAGGACCTGACCGGCGACCTGTCCCGACGCGACTTCACCGTCAACGCGATGGCGCTGCGGCTGCCCTCGCTCGACTTCGCCGACCCCCACGACGGCCTGACCGACCTCGCCGCGGGCCTGCTGCGCACTCCCGGGACCCCGGAGCGGTCGTTCTCCGACGACCCGCTGCGGATGATGCGCGCGGCCCGCTTCGCCTCCCAGCTGCGCCTGCGCCCGGCACCGGAGGTCCTCGCCGCGATGACCGCGATGGCCGAGCGGATCACCATCGTCTCGGCCGAGCGCGTGCGCACCGAGCTGACCAAGCTGCTGCTCGGGCTCGACCCGATCGCCGGGCTGCGGCTGCTGGTCGAGACGGGGCTGGCCGCCCACGTGCTCCCCGAGCTGCCCGCCCTGCAGCTGGAGATCGACGAGCACCACCGGCACAAGGACGTCTACGAGCACTCGCTGACCGTGCTCCAGCAGGCCGTCGACCTGGAGGATCCCGAGGGGACCGAGGGCGTCGAGGCCGTGCCCGGGCCCGACCTGGTGCTGCGCCTGGCGGCGCTGCTGCACGACATCGGCAAACCGCGCACCCGCCGGTTCGAGGCCGGCGGCGGGGTGAGCTTCCACCACCACGAGGTGGTCGGGGCCAAGCTGGTCGCCAAGCGGCTCAAGGCGTTGCGCTACGACAACGACACCGTCAAGGCGGTGGCCCGGCTGACCGAGCTGCACCTGCGCTTCCACGGGTACGGCGACGGGGAGTGGACCGACTCCGCGGTCCGCCGCTACGTCACCGACGCCGGGCCGCTGCTCGGGCGGCTGCACCGGCTGACGCGCAGCGACTGCACGACCCGCAACCAGCGCAAGGCCCGTCGGCTGGCCGCCGCCTACGACGACCTCGAGGAGCGCATCAAGCGGCTGCGGGCCCAGGAGGAGCTGGACTCGATCCGCCCCGACCTGGACGGCAACGCGATCATGGCCGAGCTCGGCATCGGCCCCTCGCGGGCCGTGGGCCGGGCCTACCAGCACCTCCTGCAGCTCCGGCTGGACCGTGGGCCGCTGGGCGAGGAGAGCGCCCGGGCCGAGCTGCACCGGTGGTGGGCCGAGCAGCCCGAGGCCACCGCGTCCTGAGCCCCGGGTGGGGGTCAGGACCCCCGCTGCTGACGGGCCAGCTCGCGCAGCACGCTGTGCTCGAGCCGGTCGGCGGTGGGCGCGTCGACGTCGACGAAGCGGATGACCGCCTCGCCCGAGACCTCGTCGACGCGCAGCACCTCGCCGCGGGCGTGCACGGCGGACCCGTCCTCCAGCGCCAGCGAGACTTCGACGGGGGCGTGCGGGGTGTGCGGCAGGTCCGCGGTGTCGCGCACGCGCATCCCGGTGCGGGACAGGTCGACCGTGGTCGTCCGGGCCTCGCCGGTGTCGGAGCTGAGCCGGGCCTCGACCTCCGTCGGGGCCCGGACCGCCCCGCGCCGGGTCTCGGCGACCAGCAGCATCACCCCGGTGAGGCTCAGCTCGTCGGACCGGGACGCCTGGGCCACGGCCTGGAAGACCCCGTGCGGACGGACCCCGTCGGCGCCGTCGTCGGAGTCGGTGCTGACCCAGACCCGTTGTCCGTCGAGGGCGGCGACCGTCTCCGGCGTCGTGCTCACCTGGGAGGTCACGACCAGTCCGGCGGCGCTCGCGATCCACGAGCGGACGGTGCCCGCGTGCATCGCCGGGGCGTCGCTCTCGAAGTGCGCGGGCATGAGGGTGACCGCCGAGTCGAGGGCCGGCCCCTCGGTCATGAGCAGTCCGCCGGGAGAACCCTCCATGGCAGCTTCCTCCAGTCGTGTAGTCGCGAGAACACGCTACGTGACTTACCGGGGACCGCGCCACGGGTACCGCGGAATCCGCCCCGTCACTCCTGCCGCAGCAGACCCACGTCGGGAACGGGCGGCGACCACCGGTCGTGGGAGGTGCGCAGCAGCTCGGCGAGGACGTCGGGGTCGACCGCGGCCAGGTCGACCCGGGCGCCGCCGGGGGCGGGCACGACCCCGGCGACCGCGCCCGCCGCCGGGACGTCCTCGGGGCGCAGTCGCACCTCGGCGGTGAGGGGGTCCGGCTGGGCCGCGACCAGGGTGCGGCCCACGCGGTAGGTGCGACGACCGTCCTCGTGCAGCTCCACCACCCCGGGCAGGGCCAGCGCCGCCGAGCGCAGGTCGCAGCCGAAGCGGGGATCAGCGTGCGACTGCAGCAGGAGCAGGTAGCCGCCGGGCGTGCGCAACCGCCAGGTCCACTCCCCGTCGGCCTGCTGCCGGGGGAGCTCGTCGGTGATCAGGTGCGCGCGACGGGCCCGCTCGGCGACGGCGTGCACGTCGTCGACCTCCATCTGCCAGGTCGTCCCGCCCGGCCCGGCCCCCCCGGGCGCGTGCCGGTCCTCGTGCAGACCGAAGGCGACCCCGTCGGCCTCCAGGGTCACCGACCCCCCGGCCGTCGTGCGGGCGACGAACCCTAGCCGCTCGTAGAAGGCGACCTCGGCGGCGAGGTCGCGGACCGACAGGCGCGGGAGCAGTCGCAGGAAGGCCATGGGTCATCCGACCACCTCGCCCCCGTGCGATCCACCCCGGCCCACGGGTGGTGCGGCGGGGCCCCCCGACGGCTACGGTCGGCGGTCGGGTCGGACAACGAGGACGGAGAGGTGCGTGGGGGTATCGCAGTGGGTCGCACGACGACCCTGGCGCCACGCGCGGGCGACCCGTCCGGCGGCGGTGGGGGTCGTGCCGATGCCCCCGGCCGTGGGCGCCTGGCTGGTCGAGCAGCTGGCGCTGACCAGTGCGTTGGGCGCCGACCTGCGACGCCTGGCCCGGTCGACGTCGGCCACGGAGCGGGCGACGCTCGAGCAGGTGCGGCGGGCCGTGACCGCCGACCGGGCGGCGCTGCGGTCGCTGGCCCGCCACCTCGGGGTCGGACCCGACTGGACCGCGCGGTCGCAGGCCCTGGTCGGTTCCTGGATGTCGGCCCGGACGGCCGACCTGCTGCCGCTGCTGCACACGCTGCCCGGGCTGGACCGGTTGCCGCTGACCGCCCGGGTCCTCGACCCGCGGCTGCGCACGGCGCTGGACCTCGAGGCGGTCGCCGCCGACCTGCACCGGCGGGCCGGGGTGTGGCGGGGGCTCGCCGCCCTGGGGGCGGACTCCCCCCGACCCGGCCTGGCGCCCCTGCTCGGCCCGGCCGGATCGCTCGCCCGGCGCGCCGAGGAGCAGGCCCACGTGGTCGAGGGACTGGTCCGGCGCCGGCTCGGCGAGCTCGCCGAGGACTCCACGGACGAGGACGAGCCCGCCTGAGCGAGCCGGGTGGACGGTCCCGGCGGCTCAGTCCCCGCGGGCCTCGGCGGTGGCCCGGTCGTTGGCCTTCTGCAGCGCCTCCACCAGCTCGGCCTTGGTCATGCTCGAGCGGCCCGGCACGTCGAGTCGCCGCGCGAGCTCCATGAGGTGCTCCTTGGTGGCGTTCTCGTCCACCCCGCCGGCGGTCCCGAGGTCGGTGGAGGCGTCGCCCTCGGCCGACTGCCGGTCGGAGGGCCCGTTCTCCTCCTTGGGCTCCCAGTGGTCGCCCACCTTCTCGTGGGTGTGCTTCACCGCGGCCCAGGCCACCCGCGCCGCACGCTCCCCGTCGCCGTACTGCTCCTCGGCGGAGTCGTGCGCCTTGGCGAAGGTGGCCTGGGCGTGCTCGTCGGAGCGCTGCAGGGTCGAGGGGAGCTCGTCCTCGCGGACCTCGCCGTTCCTGGTCGTCTTGGGCATGCCGCGACGGTAGGCAGGACGGTCCGCGCCCGCCTCCCGGGCGCGGACCGACGGCTCAGGCGGGGACGGACTCGACGGGCCGGGCCGGGGTCGTGGCCGTCGTCCGGGGACGCAGCGTGCGCCACACCATCCAGGCCGCGGTCGCCGTGAGCAGCGCCCCGGCCAGGGACGTCACGTCCAGCCCGGTGGCGAACGCCTCCCGCGCCGAGACGAGCAGCTCCGGGCCTCCGGTTGGCAGCTCGGAGGCCACCCGGGTCGCCGCCCCGAGGGTCTCCGCGGCCGCGGCCGCCTGCTCACCGCTCGCCGTCGCGGGGACGCTGATCGAGGAGCGGTAGACGGCGTTGAGCAGGGAGCCGAGCAGCGTGGTCCCCAGCACGGCGCCGACCTCGTAGGCGGTCTCGGAGATGGCCGAGGCCGCACCCGAGCGCTCCGCGGGGGCGGTCGAGAGGATCGCGTCGTTGGTCAGCGTCTCGGCCAGACCGGCCCCGGCCGAGAGGACCACGAAGGCCACGCCCAGCTGGATCGCGGGGACGAGGACCCCGTCGGTGCCCGCACCGAGGGTCGCGGCGACGGCGTACCCGGTCGTGCCGAGCAGCAGCCCGACCGGGATCAGGACGTGCAGCGGGTGCCGGCGCGCCAGCCGGGCCGCGACCAGGCTGGCGACGATCGAGACGACCGCCCCCGGCAGCAGCAGCAGCCCGGCGTCCATCGGCGCGAGCCCGAGGACGAGCTGCAGGTACTGCGAGGTGGCGAACAGCATCCCGGTCATGCCGAGCACCGACATCAGGTTGGCCAGCACGGCCGAGCGGAACACCGGGATCCGGAACAGGTCGACCTGCAGCAGCGGTTCGGCGAGCCGGTGCTGACGGCGCACGAACACGAGTCCGAGGACGAGCCCGGTGAGCAGCAGCAGGACCGGGGTGGCGTCGAGCCCGTGCCCGACGGACTTGGCCAGGCTCTTCAGCACGTAGACCAGGGCGGTGAGGGCGGCGATCGACAGCACGACCGAGACGACGTCGATGCGACCGGCCACCGGGTTGCGGCTCTCCCGCAGGAACACCGGGCCGAGCACGAGGAGCACCACCATGACGGGGATGTTCATCAGGAACACCGAACCCCACCAGAAGTGCTCGAGCAGGTAACCGCCGACGACGGGCCCGAGCGCGGAACCGGCGGCGAAACCCCCGGCCCAGATCGCGAACGCGGTCCGGCGCTGGTTGCGGTCGTGGAACGTGCTGCGCAGCAACGACAACGTGGACGGCATCAGGGTCGCCCCGAAGATGCCGAGGGCGACCCGGGCCGCGACGAGCGACTCGGCCGTGTCGGCCAGGGCGGCCAGCGCCGAGACGGTGGCGAACCCGGTGCCGCCGATGAGCAGCAGCTTCCGGCGGCCGAAGCGGTCGCCGAGGGAACCCATCGTGACGAGCAGCCCGGCGATCGCCAGGGAGTACCCGTCGACGATCCAGAGCAGCTGGGTCCCGGTCGGGGCCAGGGACTCGCTGATCGCCGGGAGCGCGAAGCTCAGGACCGTGAGGTCGATGGAGACGATGAGGACCGGCAGGACCAGCACCGCCAGCGCGCTCCACTCGCGCCACCCCGCACGGGGGGCGGGAGCGGGGGCGGTGGTCGCGGGGGCGGTGTGCGTGGGGGCGGAGGTCGGCGTCGGGCGCTTCTCCGGCCGGCCGGCGGGGTGCGGGGTCATGTCCTTCTCTTCCGTTCGCGACGCGGCGGCGGCCACGTCGTCGATTTACTGTACCGTCCAGACGGTTTAGTTGGCTAGCCGTAGGATCTCCCGGTGTCCCGCCCCCCTGCCGCCCCCGCCCGCGGGGCCACCCGCGAGCGCCTGCTGGACGCCTACGAGGAGCTCATCTGCGACCAGGGGCCGCGCGCGGCGACGCTGGACGCGGTGGCCTCGACGGCCGGGGTGTCCAAGGGCGGCCTGCTGTACCACTACGGGAGCAAGGACGCGCTGGTCGAGGGGCAGCTGGCCCGCCTGCGGCGGTTGGCCGGGGCCGACCTGGACCTGATGCGTGCGGCCCCCGAGGGGGCGGCGGCCTACTACCTGAACACCTCGGTCGACGACCTCGTCCCCGGCCTGCACCGGGCCACCGTCGCCGCCGTGCGCCTGGCCCAGGACGGGGAGGCGCGCGCGGTCACGGTGTTCGGCGAGATCACCGAGGACTGGCGGGCCGCCATCGAGGAGCAGGTCGGGGACCGTCGGCTGTCCCGGGTGATCCAGCTCATCGGGGACGGGATGTGGCTCAACGCCACGATGGGCGTGCCCGCCGAGGACGCGCAGGAGCTGCTGGCCAGCCTGCGGGCGCTCGGCATCTGAACCCCCGGTGAGCGGTCGGCGGCCCGCCCGGGTCGCTCCGGTGAACCGGGAACGACTGCGCCCCAAGTGTTCCGCAGCGGTTCACGCGACCCTGGCCGCGATCTCGCCGGGGCCCGGGCCGGGCTCGACAGGCTGGTCGGGTGCGCGTCGCCGTCGTCACCGAGTCCTTCCTGCCCCAGGTCAACGGGGTCACCAACTCCGTGCTCCGCGTCGTGGAGCACCTCCGCCGCCAGGGCCACGAGGCGATGGTCGTCGCCCCCGGACCCGGCCCCGATCGGCACGGTGACGTCGAGGTCCGACGCATCCCGTCGGCCCCGCTGCCGATGTACGCCGAGCAACGGGTGTCCCTGCCGAACCTCGAGCTGTCCCGCGCGCTGGCCGGCTTCCGGCCCGACGTCGTGCACCTGGCCGCGCCGGCCGTGCTGGGCGCGCACGCGGCCGCCCTGGCCCGGCGCATGGACGTCCCGAGCGTCGCGATCTACCAGACCGACCTGCCGGGCTACGCCGAGCGCTACCGGTTGACCGCGCTCACCCGGGCGGCCTGGCGCTGGGTCCGGACCGTGCACAGCGCCGCCACCCGCACGCTGGCCCCGAGCCGGCACGCCTGCGCGCAGCTCGAGGCGCACGGCGTCGACCGGGTCAGCCGGTGGCCGCGGGGCGTCGACCCGCGCCGCTTCTCGCCCACGCACCGCGACGACGAGCTGCGCGCCCGGCTGGCTCCGGACGGCGAGCTGCTGGTCGGTTACATCGGGCGGCTGGCGCCGGAGAAGGAGCTGGCCCTGCTGCGCGGGGTGCAGGACCTCCCCGGCGTCCGGCTGGTCGTCGCCGGGGACGGCCCGGCCCGCGGTGCCCTGCAGCGGCAGCTGCCCCGGGCGACCTTCCTGGGGATGATCGGGGGGCTGGACCTGTCCTCGACCTTCGCCTCGCTCGACCTGTTCGTGCACACCGGGCGGCACGAGACGTTCTGCCAGGCGGCGCAGGAGGCGCTGGCCAGCGGGGTGCCCGTCGTGGCCCCGGCCGCGGGCGGGCTGCTCGACCTCGTCGACCCCGGGGTCAACGGTGACCTCTTCGACCCCGGGTCGGCCGTCGACCTCCGGCAGCGGGTCACCCGACTGGTGGCCGATCCGCACCTGCGGCAGCAGATGGCGGCCGCGGCCCGCACCTCCATCGCCGGACGGGACTGGGCGACGATCAACGACGACCTGCTCGCCACCTACCGCAGCGTCCAGCTCTGACCCGTCCGGACCGCCACGAAGCGCACCGAAACCCCGCGGTCACGCTCCGACACTCCTACAGTCGTCCCATCGACCGGACCGAGCGCCGCCGCGCCCCCGTCACCGCCGAGCAGCCGGGTGAGGGGTCGCCCCCGCCTGCCCCGACCGGTGCGGTGCGCGCGGACGGGACGGAGGGGTCGGTCCCGGTCCGGGACCTGGCCCACCGGTACGCCGCGCTCGCGGCCCGGCTGGTCGGGGTGGACGGGGCGCACTGGTGGCCCGTCGAGGACGACGGGCCGGCCGGCCTGGGCGGGCTGACCCGGGCGGCCCGCGCCCCCCTGGCCGTCGAGGACGTGGCCGCCGACCCGCGGACGCTGGCCCGGGCCGCAGAGGCGCTGGACGAGGGCGTCGCGAGCTTCCTCGGGGCGGTCGTGCGCGGTCCCGGCGGCCGGACCCTCGGCGTCCTGGGTGTCTCCGACCCCCGTCCGCGCGACTGGGACGGACACCTGCCGTTGCTGGTCGACCTCGCCGCCGCGGTGGCCGGGGACGAGCTCGTGCTGACCGACGAGGGGCCGGACCGGGCCGAGCGGGTGCGTCGGAGCCTGACGCTCGGACTGACCGGCGTCGGTCGCTTCGACGTCGACCTCACCGACCGGACGGTCGGGTGGGACGAGCAGGCCCGCGGGTTGCTGGCCGCCGTGGGGTCGGGACCGCGCGAGCCCGTGGACGACCTGGCCGCCATGATCCATCCCGACGACCGGTTCGCCCTCGAGGTCGCGGTCGAGCGGTGCCGGGCGGTCGGTGGCACCTTCGACGAGGAGGTGCGGGCCTGGCGGGCCGACGGGCGCCAGCGCTGGCTGCGGCTGCGCGGGGCCGCGCTGGGCGCCACCGGGACACCTCCCGCACCGGGGTCGCCCCGGCTGCCGGACCTGGTCGGGATCGTCTTCGACACCACCCCCCAGCGCCGGGAGGACGACGGGCGGCACGCGCTCGCCGCCCTGCCCGACCCCTTCGCCCAGTTCGACCGGGTGGGTCGCTTCCGCTACCTGAACGCGGCCGCCGAGCAGCGGCTCCGGCGCACGCTGGGCCAGGTGGCGGGCCGCTCGCTCTGGGAGGAGTTCCCGCAGCTGCGCGGGGGCCAGGTGGAGGCCGTCTTCCACGCCGCGGTCGGGCGCGGCGCCCCGGTGGAGGTGGAGCTGGAGCTCGTCCCCGGCTCCGGGCAGTGGTGGGAGGTCCGCGCGTGGCCGGACCCCGAGGGGTTGTCGGTGGCCATGAGCCAGGCCACGGCCCGGCGGACCGCCCAGCGCGAGGCCGAGGACGCCAACCGGCGCCTGCGCCTGCTCGCCGCCGTGACCACCGACCTCACCAGCACCCTCGACCTGGCGCCGGCGGTCCGGCGCTTCGGGCAGCACCTGGTGCCCGCCCTGGGTGACTGGTGCGTGGTCTCGCTGCTCGACGACCAGGACGAGCTGGGCGACACCGGCTGGGTCCACGCCGACCCGCGCGCCCGGCCCGCGCTGGAGGCCTACGTCGCCGCCCGCCCCGCCGCCCTGCCCTCCTGGGCCGACCGCCTGGTCGCGATCGGGACCGCCCCGTGGTCGGTGCTCGACGGCCCGCCCCGCGCTGAGCTCCTGGCCGGGCTGCCCGCCGGGCCGGCCGGACCCGGGACGGGCGCCGCCGCCGAGGCCGTCGCGGCCCTGGACCCCGGCCAGGTCGTCCTCGTCCCGCTGCTGGCCCGGCAGCGACCGCTCGGACTGCTCACCGTGGGCCGCGGCCTCGGGGCCGAGGCGTGGACCCGGCCCGAGCTGCAGCTGCTGCACGACGTGGCCGGGGCCGCGGCCCTGGCCATCGACAACGCCCGCCTCTACGGACGCCAGCAGAGCATCGCGGAGAGCCTGCAGCGCAACCTGCTCTCGGCCCCGGTCGGGACCGACGAGCTGCAGATCACGGTGCGCTACGCCCCGGCGGCCGAGGCCGTGCGCGTCGGCGGCGACTGGTACGACGTCTTCCCCCAGGCCGACGGGTCCACCGTCCTGGTCATCGGCGACGTCATGGGCCACGACGTCGCCGCGGCCGGTTCCATGGGCGAGCTGCGCTCGCTGCTGCGGGGGACGGCCTACGCCACCGGCGCGGGCCCGGCCGACCTCCTCGCCCAGCTCGACGCGACCGTCGCCGGTCTGCACCGGTCGGTCATCGCCACGGTGCTGGTGGCCCGGCTCGAGACCGACGAGGACGGAACCCGGCTGCGCTGGTCCAGCGCGGGCCACCCGCCCATGGTCCGGCTGTCCCGCGCGGGTGGCGTCGAGGTGGTCGACGGCTTCGAGGTGGCGGCCGAACCGGACCTGCTGCTCGGCATCGACCCGACGGTGCCCCGCACCGAGACCGTCCTCGACCTCGACGAGGGCGACGTCGTGCTGCTGTTCACCGACGGGCTGGTGGAACGGCGCGACCAGGCCGTCGACGAGGGCCTGGAACGCCTGGCCGCGACGGTCGAGGAGCTCGTGGCGTCCGGCGACCTGGACCTCGAGCACGACCTGGACCGGCTCTGCGACGGTCTGCTGGCCCGGATGCTGCCCGAGCGGCCCGAGGACGACGTCGCCCTGGTGGCGGTGCGGTTGCTGCCGACCCCCGACGAGGACCGCCGGGGTCGGCTCAGTCGGGACCGGTGAGCACCAGCGCCACGTGCAGGGCCAGCCGGTCGCGGCCGTCGGTGAGGTCCAGCCCGGTCTCCGCCTCGATCCGGCGCAGCCGCGCGTAGAGCGTCTGCCGGTGCACCGACAGGGCGGCCGCGGTCCGTCCGACGCTGCCCGCGAGGTCCAGCCAGGTCCGGGCCGTGCGCACCAGCTCGGGGTCGCCGGCGAGCAGGCGGGCCGTCCGGTCGTCGGTCACCGTGCTCGCCAGCGTGGCCGGGTCGGCGAGCGCCCGGAGCCGGTCCACGCCCAGCACCCCCCACTCCCGCAGGGTGACCACCGGCCCGGGCCCGGCCAGGGCGGCCCGCAGCGCGGCGGTCGCCTGGCGCCAGCCGCGGTGCCCGTCGGTGAGCGCCACGTCGCCCGAGATCCCCGCCGCCACGCCCGCCGGGTGCTGCGCGAGCAGCGCGTTGGCCGCCCGCCCGGCCGCCCGCCCGGCCGCGGGTCCCGCCCCCTCGTCGTCGGGCACGACCAGGGCGGCCCGCCCGCCGACCGCGGCGCTGAGCACCCCCCGGGGCAGCACCCACCCGTTGACCGGGCCCGTCGTCACCGCCCCGCGCGGCGCGAGCGCCACCACCCGCACCCCACCCGGGGGCAGCAGGGCGTCGCGCTGCAGCTCCTCGGCGGCCCGGGCCCGTTCCCCGGCGTCCTCGGCGAGCAGCCCGCCCACCGCCCACGTCGTCCGGTCGCGCAGCCGGGCGCGGGCGGCCAGCAGCGCGGCCACCTGCTCGACGGCCTCGGCCAGCTCGGCCAGGGTGCCGGCGTCCACCCGCCCGTCCGGGTCGAGCAGCCAGAGGTAGCCGTAGGTGACCGCCCGCCAGCGCACCGGGACGCACCAGCGGGGGAGCAGGCCGGTCTCCGGACGGGCCGGGATCCGCAGCGGCTCCTCGGCCCGCGCGATCCCGAACGCGGCGAACTGCTCCTGGACGGCCGCGCTGGAGCGCCGGCGCAGGACCGACTCCCGACGCACGGCGTCGAGCGGGCCCTCCTGCTGCGAGCTCGCGACCAGGTGCAGGTCCCGGTCCTCCAGCACGGTAGGGGCGCCGGTCGCGGCGGCGATGGTGTCCACGAGGTCCTGGACCTCGGCCGGCCCCCGCACGTTCACGCGGTCATCATGCCGAAACCGGCACTCATCCGTCATCCATCTGTACGACGAACCCGTCCGAGATCCTGACCGTCGTCACTGTTCGCCCTCGACGAACCGGCCTACCGTCGACGTACGCCCCGGGTGGGGCCCTCGACCGGTGGAGGCCGCCATGTCCCTGCTCCAGACCCCCCAGAAGCCCGCGAAGACCCGCCGCCGGCTCGCCTTCGGGCCCGTGCTGCTGGGTGTGGCGGGCAACCCCGTCGTCCGGGCCACCGTGACGAAGAGCTCGCTGTCGCGCCCCGTCGTGCGGCGCTTCGTCCCCGGCACCGACGCGGACGCCGCCGTCCGCGCGGCCGCCGACCTGAACGGGGCCGGCCTGCGCCTGACGCTGGACCGGCTCGGCGAGGACATCACCGACCCGCGCGAGGCCACCGCGACCGTGGCCGGCTACCGCGAGGTGCTGCAGCGCCTGGCCGACGCCGGCCTCACCGAGGGCAACGAGATCTCCGTGAAGCTGTCCGCGCTGGGGCAGTCCCTCGGGACGGACGGTCCGGCGCTCGCGACCCACAACGCCGCGGAGCTGGCCGCCGCGGCCGCCGGGGTCGGGGTCGACATGACCCTGGACATGGAGGACCACACCACCGTCGACGCGACCCTGGAGACCCTGCGCGCCCTGCGGGCGGACTTCCCGCGGACCGGTGCGGTGCTGCAGTCGATGCTGTTCCGCACCGAGGCCGACGCCCGTGACCTGTCCGGTCCCGGGTCGCGGATCCGTCTGGTCAAAGGCGCCTACGCCGAGCCGGCCTCGGTCGCGCACGCCGCCAAGGCCGACGTCGACCGCGCCTACGCCCGCTGCCTGGAGATCCTCGTCGGGGGTCAGGGGTACCCGATGATCGCGACGCACGACCAGCGCATGATCGACCTCGCCGAGGAGCTCCTCCGCCGCCACGCGCGCTCGGCCGAGGACGCGGAGTTCCAGATGCTCTACGGCATCCGGACGACCGAGCAGCAGCGTCTCGCGCAGGCCGGGCACCGCGTGCGCGTCTACGTCCCGTACGGCACCGACTGGTACGGATACTTCTCCCGCCGGCTCGCCGAACGTCCGGCGAACCTCCTGTTCTTCGCCCGCAGCCTGTTCTCCCGCTGAACCCCCGGAAGGAAACCCCCGTGCAGAGCATCACGGTCGTCCCCGACCCGATCAACGAACCGGTCCACTCCTACGCACCGGGCAGCCCGGAGCGCAAGCTCCTCACCGACCAGCTGACCGAGCAGGCCGCGAACCCCGTGGAACTCACCCAGACCATCGGCGGGGTGCAGTCCCTCGGCGGCGGGGAGCGCGTCGACGTCGTCCAGCCGCACCGCCACGCCGCGGTGCTCGGCACGTTCGGCGGTGCGACCCACGCCGACGCCCGCGCCGCCGTGGAGGCCGCGACCGCCGCGGCCCCCGCGTGGGCCGCGATGGGCTACGATGACCGAGCCGCGGTGTTCCTGCGCGCCGCCGACCTGCTCTCGGGGCCGTGGCGGGAGAAGCTCGCCGCCGCCACGATGCTGGGGCAGTCCAAGACCGCGCAGCAGGCCGAGATCGACACCCCCTGCGAACTCGTGGACTTCTGGCGGTTCAACGTCGCCTTCGGCCGCCGCCTCATCTCCGAGCAGCCGGTGAACTCCCCCGGGGTCTGGAACCGGATGGACCACCGTCCGCTCGAGGGTTTCGTCTACGCGATCACCCCGTTCAACTTCACCGCCATCGCCGGCAACCTGCCCGCGGCCCCCGCCCTGATGGGGAACACGGTGATCTGGAAGTGCAGCCCCACCCAGACCCTCGCGGCGTACTGGACGATGCGCCTGCTGGAGGCGGCCGGGTTGCCCCCGGGCGTCATCAACCTGCTGACCGGCGACGGCCGTGCGGTCTCCGAGGTGCTGCTCGCCGACCCCCGTCTGGCCGGGATCCACTTCACCGGCTCCACCGCGACGTTCCAGCACCTGTGGCGCACGGTCGGGGAGAACATCGCGAACTACCGCACCTACCCGCGCCTCGTCGGCGAGACCGGGGGCAAGGACTTCGTCCTCGCCCACCCCTCGGCCGACCCGGCGATCCTGGCGACCGCGATGGTCCGCGGTGCGTTCGAGTACCAGGGCCAGAAGTGCTCGGCCGCCTCCCGTGCGTTCGTGCCGAGGTCGGTGTGGCAGCGCATGGGTGGGGAGTTCCTCGACACCGTCCGCTCGCTGCGCTTCGGTGACGTCTCCGACCTCTCGAACTTCGGCGGGGCCGTCATCGACGCCCGTTCCTTCGCCAAGAACAAGGCCGCCCTGGAGCGGGCCCGGAACACCCCCGGCCTGACCGTCGCCGCCGGTGGGAACTGCGACGACAGCGAGGGGTACTTCGTCGACGCGACCGTGCTGCTCGGGGAGGACCCGACCGACGCCGCGTTCTGCGACGAGTACTTCGGCCCGATCCTCGCGGTGCACGTGTACGACGACGCCCGCTGGCCCCAGGTCCTCGACCTGGTCGACTCGGGTTCCCCCTACGGCCTGACCGGTGCGGTGATCGCGCAGGACCGGGCGGCGGTCGAGGAGGCCTCCACCGCCCTGCGGTTCGCGGCCGGGAACTTCTACGTCAACGACCGGCCCACAGGGGCCGTCGTCGGTCAGCAGCCGTTCGGCGGTTCCCGCGCCTCGGGGACCAACGACAAGGCGGGCTCGATCCTGAACCTGCAGCGCTGGGTCTCCCCGCGCTCGATCAAGGAGACGTTCGTCCCGGCGACCGACCACCGCTACCCGCACATGTTCTGAGACCGGCCCGACCCCCGGGACGCGACGGCGTCCCGGGGGTCACCCGCGGTCGAGCGCGGCGCGCACCCGCGGCGCGACCTCGGTGCCGAGGAGTTCCACGGCCCGCAGCACGTCGGCGTGCGGGAGCGTGCCGACCGAGACGTGCAGCATGAACCGGTCGATCCCGAGGTGGCGGTGCTGGTGCACGATCTTGGCCGCGACCTGCTCCGGGTCACCGACCAGCAGCGCCCCGCGCGGCGAACGGGCGGCCTCGAAACTCGTCCGTGAGTAGTGGTGCCAGCCGCGTTCGCGCCCGATCGTGTTCATCGCCACCTGGATCGACCCGAAAGCGGTGCGCACCGCCTCGTCCTCGGTCGGGGCCACGAAACCGTGGCTGTGGGTCGCGACCCGCAGCGTGGCCGGGTCGTGCCCGGCGGCGGCCCCGGCCCGTCGGTAGAGGTCGGCCAGCGGCCCGAACTGCTCCGGCATCCCGCCGATGATGGCGATGGCCAGGGGCAGCCCCAAGGTTCCCGCCCGCACCACCGACTGCGGGTTCCCACCGACCCCGATCCAGACCGGCAGGGGATCCTGGACCGGGCGGGGGTAGACGCCCAGGTCGTGGATCGCCGGGCGGTGCCCGCCCCGCCAGGTCACCCGTTCCCCGGCCCGGATCGCCAGCAGGAGCTCCAGGTTCTCGGCGAACAGCTCGTCGTAGTCGTCGAGGTCCTGCCCGAACAGCGGGAACGACTCGATGAACGAGCCCCGCCCGGCGATGATCTCGGCGCGGCCGTTCGACAACCCGTCGAGGGTCGCGAAGTCCTGGAACACCCGGACGGGGTCGGCCGAGGACAGCACGGTCACGGCGCTGGTCAGCCGGATCCGCGTGGTGCGGCTCGCCGCCGCCGCCAGGACGACGGCCGGGGCCGAGGAGGCGTAGTCGGCCCGGTGGTGCTCGCCGAGACCGTAGACGTCCAGGCCCACCCGGTCGGCGGTCTCGATCTCGGCCACGACCTCGCGCAACCGCTGCGGGTGCGGCAGCACCGCCCCGGTCCGGGGGTCCGGGGTCGTCTCCGCGAAGGAACTGATGCCGATCTCCACGGTCCCCAGTCTGCCGTCCCCACCCGCGACGGGCCCGGGCTCCCCTCCCCCACCCGGCGGGACGCCGGCCGGGGCCCGACCGCGACGCGTTCACGGAGCGCCGGACCCCCCCGGGGCCTAGCGTGGGTGGGTGCCGACGATCTCTCCCTTCGCAGCTGCGGGCGCGCTGCGCCCGCTCTACGAGGCGGTGGACTGGGGAGCGCACCCGCTGGGACCGCCGGACTCCTGGCCCACGGAGCTGGTCGGGGCTCTGCGGACCGGCTTCGGGACGAAGTTCCCGTACCTGGTCTGCTGGGGCCAGGACCTGGTCATGCTCTACAACGAGGCCTACGCGGGGCTCATCGCCGACAAGCACCCCGGTGCGCTGGGGTGCCGTGTCGCCGACGTCTTCCCGGAGGAGTGGGACAACCTCAATCCGCTCTTCGAGCGGACGTTCCGCGGCGAGAGCCTGTGGTTGGAGGACATGCGGCTGCTCCTGCACCGCCGAGGCGGCGTCGACGAGGGTTTCTTCACCTTCTCCTACTCACCGCTGTGGTCGGAGGACGGTCAGCGCATCCTGGGCGTGCTGGACATCGCCAAGGAGACGACCCGGCGTCAGCTCGACCGTCGGCGCCTCGAGCTGCTGGCGCGCCTCGGCGACCTCGTCACCGACCTCGACGCCGGGGCCGCCCTGCGGCAGCGGGCCGAGGCCATCCTGGCCTCGGCCCCCGAGGACCTGCCCGAGGTCGAGGTCCGGCTCCCCACCGACCCGCTGCCCCGCCGCCTGCCGACGCCGGACCGCACGCCGCAGGCCCGCAACGTGCACCTGGCCGAGGTGCGCGGGAAGCGCTACGCCTGGACCGCGATCCCGGGCGGGGGCGGGACGAGCGGCCAGGGGTCGCTGACCGTCCGGCTCAGCGAGCTGCTCGAGGTCGACGAGGCCTACCTGGACTTCATCCGGCTCGTGGCCACCAGCATCGGCGACGCGGCCTCGGTCGTCGCCGCCCACGACGCCGAACGTCGGCGGGCCGAGAACCAGGCGCGGCACGCCGCCCGGTTGCGGGCGCTCGTGGACGTCGCGCAGACCCTGCCCGACGTGCCGGACGAGGAAGAGGTCCACGCGGTCGTCGCCGAGCAGGCCCGGGTCCTGCTGCAGGCCCGGCACGTGGCCTTCGAGGTGGTCGACCCGGACGACGTCGCCGGCCCGTCCCGGGTGCTCGGCGACCTGGGCGGTCACCTCGCCGACCGGACCGTGCTGCCGATGGCCTCCGCGCTGCGCGGGGACGCGGTGTTCCTGCCCGACGTGGCCGGTCACGGTCTGGCCGCGGTGCCGCTGGGAACCGGGGCCGCGGCCTCGGGGGCGATGATCCTGGTCTGGGACGATCCGTGCGCCTTCCCGCCCGAGGACGCCGACCTGGTCCGGGCGCTCGCGGCGGCGGCCGGTCAGGCCCTGGAACGGTTGCGGGCCCGACGGCGGGAGCAGCGGGCCGCCGAGGCCGTCCGTTCCCTGTCCGAGACCCTGCAGCGCAGCCTGCTGACCGCGGCCCCGCACCCCGACCACGTGCAGACCGCGGTCCGCTACCTGCCCGCCGCCCAGCACGCGCAGGTCGGTGGCGACTGGCACGACGCCTTCCTGAGCGCCGCCGGCACCACCTGTTTCGTCATCGGCGACGTCACCGGCCACGACCAGGAGGCCGCCGCCGCGATGGGTCAGGTGCGCAACCTCCTGCGCGGCATCGGGTACAGCCTGGAGGTGTCCCCCGCGACGGCGCTCTCGGCGCTGGACCGGGCCATGCGCGACCTCGGGGTGAGCGGGCTGGCGACCGCCGTGCTGGCGACGCTGGACCCGCTGCCGAACCACGGCTGGCGGCTGCGCTGGTCCAACGCCGGGCACCCGCCGCCGTTGGTCGTGCTGCCCGGGGGCGGCGCCGAGCTGCTGCGGACGCCCCCCGACCTGCTGCTCGGGCTGGACGCTGACCTCCCGCGGGCCGACCACGTCCACCTGCTGCCCCCCGGGGCCACCGTGCTGCTCTACACCGACGGTCTGGTCGAGCGCCGGGGCGACTCGATCGACAACGGGCTGCGCTGGTTGGTCGAGGCGTGCTCGGGGCTGGGGTCGGCCGGGCCGGACGAGATCTGCGACCACGTCCTGGCGGCCGTGGCGGCGCACACCGAGGACGACGTGGCGCTGCTCGCGCTGCGGGTCCGCGACCCCGCCGAGCACCGCGACGAGGAGGCCGCCGAGGCGGCCCCGGTCATCCCGCAGCCGTCACGAGCGGGCGTGCTCGACCGCCGCCAGTGACTCCTCGGTGAAGACCGACAACCCCAGCTCGGCGCGGTACCCGTGGATCTCGCGGACGTCGATCGTGGAGAGGAACTCCACGATCCGGGCGGAGACGCGCTGCCCGGGGACGAGCACGGGGAACCCCGGCGGGTAGGGGACCACGAACGTGGTCGAGACCAGCCGACGCCCCGCGGCGATGAGGTCGGGGGCCTCGGCCAGGGTCACGTACTCGCGGTCGGCCTCCTCGTAACCGGCGTAGAAGGCGGCCCGGATGTCGCCGTCGAGGGACGTCGGGGTCGAGCGGAACGCCGGGTCGAAGTCGCTGAAGTCGGGCAGCACCATCGTCCCGTCGCTGACCGCCGCGGCGCGGCGTTCCAGGAGACGGCGCTCGGCCCGCCCGGCGCTGCTGAGGCGCCGGTCGAGCTGCTCGGACACCCGGCGCAGGACGTCGAGCAGGAAGTGCACGCTGGACCAGGTCACCCCGATGGTGAAGATGAGCAGGACGCTGTTCACCGAGGTCTTGTTGATCTGGATCCCGAACTGCTCCATCAGGACCTTCTCGCGGAACTCGAACCCGTTCATCCCGGTCCGTCCGATGAACAGGGTCACGCGGGTCGGGTCCATGACGAACTCGTTCTCGCGCCACGCCATCGTCCAGCGCGCGGTGGCGTTGGTGCCGATGTCGGGCCGCCCGGACTCCGAGTCACCGCGCAGGTCGCCCGCGATCCGGAACTGCTCCGGGACCAGGTCGGACTCGTCCAGGATGCCGAACCAGCGGCCGATGAGCCGGTCGGTCCGCACGCGCTGGCGGAACGCCAGCGCCATCTTGTAGGCCGAGCGGACCATCTCGAAACCCTCGATGTCGACCTGGCGGCGCGCGAGGTCGAGAGACGCCATGAGTTGCTGGTTGGGCGAGGTCGAGGTGTGGGTGAGGAACGCCTCGGCGAACGCGTCGCGGGTGCTCCGCTCGAACTCCGCGTCCCGCACGTGGATCATCGACGCCTGGCGCAACGCCGAGAGCGACTTGTGGGTGGAGTGGGTCGCGTAGACCCGGACGACGGATCGGTCCGGGTCCGGCAGCAACCGGTGGTGGGCCCAGTCCTCCCGGGGGACGTCCTCCATCCGGCGGCGCCAGCGGTCGTACTCCCGCCGGTAGGCCGGCGAGGCGAGTTTCTGCTCCAGCTCCTCGGCCGCGGCCGTGGCGCTGCGCTGCCGGACCCACGGAACCGCTGCGGCGTAGGCGAACCAGGCCTCGTCCCAGAGGAAGACGATGTCCGGCTTGATCGCCAGCACCTCCTCCATGACCTGACGCGGGTTGTAGACCACCCCGTCGAAGGTGCAGTTGGTCAGCAGCAGCATCCGGACCGAGTCGAGCCGGCCCTCGGCCTCAAGCCGCAGCAGCGTGGACTTGATGGTGGCCAGGGAGACCCCGCCGTAAATGGCGTACTCCGGCAGCGGGTAGGCGTCGAGGTAGACGGGGTTGGCCCCGGCCAGCACCAGACCGTAGTGGTGGGACTTGTGGCAGTTGCGGTCGATGAGGACGATGTCGCCCGGGCGCGTGAGCGACTGCAGGACGATCTTGTTGGCCGTCGAGGTCCCGTTGGTCACGAAGTACGTGTGGTGGGAGTTCCAGGTCCGCGCGGCCTTGTCCATGGCCGCCTTGAGGGCCCCCTGCGGGTCCAGCAGCGAGTCCAGGCCGCCCGACGTCGAGGACGTCTCGGCCATGAAGATGTTGCGACCGTAGAACTCCCCCATGTCCTGCAGGGTGCGGGAGTTGAAGATGCTCGCCCCCCGGGCCACCGGAAGGGCGTGGAACTGCCCGATGGGGGAGGCCGCGTAGTTCCGCAGCGCGTCGAAGAACGGGGTCGTCCAGCGGTCGCGGTAGCCGGCCAGCACGGTGGAGTGCAGGTCGGTCGCGTCGTTGAGCCGGTAGAACGTGCGGTCGTAGACGTCGGGGTCCTGCTCGCCCCCGGCGGCCACGGACTCGTCGGTCAGCAGGTACAGGTCGACGTGCGGGCGCAGTTCGCGGATCCACTGCCCGCACTCGATCCAGTCGTAGGTCCGGTCGGTCGCGACCGCGATGTTCTCGACCCCGAGCAGGCGCGTCATCAACGGCAGCCGTGCGCTGGAGCGCAGGGGCAGGTCGTGGCGGACGATCGCGGCCTGGATCTCGCCGTTGAGGGCCATGGCGGTGATCGCGTCCTCGACGCTGGTCACCACCAGGATCTCGTAGACGACGTCGTCGAAGTCCCGTCGCAACCCGCGCAGGGCCCCCTCCAGGCCGCCGGGGACCGTGGTGGGCGAGTCGTCGGCGAGCAGGACGGTGAAGTACTGCTGGTGGTTGGCCCGGGCGACGAGCTCCTGCTCCTCCAGCGGCTGCGTGTCGTCGAACAGCGCGGCCCGGTCGCCGTAGGCCGAGAGCAGCCGGGCGGCGACCGAGGAGCGGGCCGACAGCCGCGACGTGTCGCCCTCGGCCAGCATCTGCTGCATGGCCTGCAGCGTCTCGATGCCCGGGTAGAGCCAGAACCGTTCGTAGGAGGCCAGCCGGTCGAGCAGGTGCTGCACGCGGTCGGTCTCCCGGCCCGTGTCCAGCCCGGCGCGGGAGACGGCGTCGAGCTGGTTGGTGGCGTCGTCCAGCAGGTGCCACACGTCGATCCGTTGCGAGGACGGGTTGGCCATCGCGGCGAGCGCGCTGACCCGGAGGCGACGGCTCTGCTGCCGTCGGACGGACCGAGGACCCTTCATGCGCCGTGATGCTCCCACGATCACCGGCTCGCGGGCTCGTCGGGTGCGCGGGTCACCCGTGGGGCGCACCCCGGGTGGGCATCACGTTGCACTTGGTGCAATCCTGGGGCCGTGACGATCACCCCCGACCGGTACGCCGCGGTCAAGGCGCGGCACCGGGCCGCGATCCTGGCCGCCGCCACCGCCGTCCTCACCGAGGGCGGGGTCCCGGCGCTGTCCGCCGACGTGCTGGCCGCCCGCGCCGACGTCGCGCGCCGCACGATCTTCAACCACTTCGCCTCGCTGGAGGACGTGGTGCTGGCCTGCCTGGAGGACGAGCTGAACAGCGCCATCAGCTCGGTGGCCGACGCCGTCGACCGGAGCCCGACCGGGGGCGCGCAGCGCGGACCGCTGGACGACCTCGAGACCTCCCTGCGGGGCACCGACCTCCCGCGGGTCGTCAGCCGCATCGCCCGGATGCTCGAGGGGCCGGGCAGCAGCGAGCACGAGCTGCGGTTGCAGCAGCAGGCGATGGCCCACCTGGCCGGTCCGATGACCGAGCAGGTGCGCCACCGCCACCCCGACCTCTCCGCGCTGGACGCGGCCCTGGTCACCGGCAGCGTCCTGTCCGGACTGACCGTCGTGGCCCGGGTCTGGTTGGAGGAGACGGGCGGCTCCCTGGACCCCGCGGGCCGCCGCCGCTGGGAGGACCTGCTCGACCACCTGTTCCGCACCCTGCGCCACGGCTTCAGCCCCGCCCCGCTCTCCCCGGAAGGTCTCTGACATGGCCCGCCTCCTCCACCGGCTCGGCCGGGCCTGCGCCGGGCGCCCGCGCGCGGTCGTGCTCACCTGGCTGCTGCTGCTCGCCCTGGGGGTCACCGGATTCCTCACCCTCGGGGGCACGCTGTCCTCGCAGGTCTCGATCCCCGGGACCCCGACCGCCCGCGTCGCCGACCAGCTGGCCGCGGAGTTCCCCGACGCCAGCGGGGGCAGCGGCACGGTCGTCTTCCACGCCACCGAGGGGGCCCTGACCGACGCGCAGCGGGCGGAGATCACCGCCCTGCTCGCCCGGGTGGGCGCGCTGGACGGCGTCCGCGGCACGGTCGACCCCTTCGCGACGACCGCGCAGCGGGACCAGCAGGCCGCGCAGCTCGCGGCCGGCCAGGAACAGGTCGACGCCGCCCGGGCCCAGCTCGAGGCCGGGCAGCAGCAGCTCGACGCGGGTCGGGAGCAGCTCGAGGCCCTTCCCGCCGCGGCGCAGCAGACGGCGGCCGTGCAGGCCCAGCTCGCCGCGCTGCAGGAGCAGCAGACCCGCCTCGACGCCGGCCGGGCCGAGCTGCAGGCCCAGGCCGCCCCCCTCGACGCCGGGCAGACCCTGCTGCGGGCGGCCGAAGGGGTCCGCCAGGTCTCCACCGACGGCCGTACCGCGCTCGGCGTGGTCCAGTTCGACGAACCCGTCCAGGAGGTCCCGGTCGAGGTCAAGGAGGCCGTGGCCGAGGAGCTGCAGGGCGCGACCGTCGCCGGGGTCGAGGTGGAGCTGTCGAACGAGCTCGTGCAGACCACGCCGGAGGTCTTCGGCCCGGGCGAGGCGCTCGGGCTGCTCGTGGCCGCGGTCACGCTGGTGGTCGTCCTGCGCACCCTGGTCGGCGCGGTCGTGCCGCTCGCCTCGGCCCTCGTCGGGGTGGGCGTCGGCGTGACCGTGGCGCTGTCGCTGTCCGGTGTGGTGGACATGCTCTCGATCACCCCGGTCCTGGGGGTCATGCTCGGTCTGGCCGTCGGCATCGACTACTCGCTGTTCATCATCAACCGGCACCGTCGGCAGCTCACCGACGGCATGCCCCTGCCGGACTCGATCGCCCTGGCCACCGGGACGTCGGGCAACGCCGTCGTCTTCGCCGGGCTGACCGTGGTCATCGCCCTGTCCGCGCTCAACGTGACCGGGATCGGGTTCCTCGGCCTGATGGGCACCGTCGGCGCGTTCTGCGTGCTGGTCGCCGTCGTCATGGCCGTGACCTTCACGCCGGCCGTGCTGGCCCTGCTCGGGGTCCGGGTCCTGAACCGTCACGAGAAGGGACGGCGCGAGGAGCGCAGCGGTCCCGAGCCGGAGCTGCGGGCCGAACCCGTCCCGACCCCGGCGCCCATGCGCACCGCCCGGGCGGTGCTGACCCTGGTCGTCGGCGTGGCGGTGCTGGCGACGATCGCGGTCCCGGCGCTCTCCATGCGCCTGGGGCTGCCCGACGGGTCGGCCGAGGCCACGGACACCACGCAGTACCAGGCCTTCGAGCTCACCGCGCGCGCCTTCGGGGCGGGCGCCAACGGGCCCCTGCTGGTGGTCGCCGAGGTCGGGCGTCCGCTCGGCGAGGCCGAGCGGCTGCCCGAGCAGGCCGGGGTCGTGGAGCGGCTGGCGGCCGTGCCCGACGTCGTCGCCGTGGCCCCCGTCGGCGTCTCGACCGACGGGCGGCTGCTGGCCTTCCAGGTCCTGCCGCGGGGCGGGCCCACCAGCGAGTCGACCGAGCAGCTCGTCCGCGACCTGCGCGACCTCACCCCGCTCGCGACCCCGACCGGGACGGCCACCGTCGGCGTCGCCGGCAGCGCCAGCGGCAACATCGACGTCTCCGAGCAGCTCGCCGACGCCCTTCCGGGGTACCTGGCGCTGGTGGTGGGGCTCTCGGTGCTCATCCTGGTCCTGGTGTTCCGCTCCGTCCTGGTCCCGCTCACGGCGACCCTCGGGTTCGTGCTGTCGCTGTTCGCGACGTTCGGGGCCATCACCGCGGTGTTCCAGTGGGGCTGGCTCGGGGCGGTGTTCGGCATCAGCACCCCGGGTCCGGTGCTGAGCTTCCTGCCCACCATCGTGATCGGGATCCTGTTCGGGCTCGCGATGGACTACCAGCTGTTCCTGGTCTCGGGCATGCGCGAGGCCTACGCCCACGGGGCCCCGGCCCGCGCCGCGGTCACGGCCGGTCTGCGGGCCGGACGCCGGGTGGTCGTCGCCGCGGCGATCATCATGGTCTCGGTGTTCGCGGGCTTCATCGCCTCGGACTCGGTCATCATCCGGTCGGTGGGTTTCGGCCTGGCCTTCGGCGTCCTGGTCGACGCGTTCGTGGTCCGGTTGCTGCTGATCCCGGCCGTGATGCACCTGCTGGGTCGGGCCGCGTGGTGGTTGCCCGCCCCGCTGACCCGGATCCTGCCCGACGTGGACGTCGAGGGCGCCTCGCTGGAACGCGACCTCGCGACGGCCCCCGCCGGCGCGGGCCCGGGCGATCCCGAGCACGCCCGGCACGTGCGCCACCGCGCCCGCCACCGTCAGGACTGAGGGGCGCCGGGCGGGGCGTCAGTCGAGCGCGGCCGCGGCCGCCGCGACCACCGCGGCGCTCACCCGGTCCAGCGCGGCCGAGCGCAGACGCCACTGCTGCCAGTGCAGGACGACGTCGCCCACCCGCCCGGCGTCGGCGTCCGCCTCGTCGTCCGGGACCAGGGGGACCAGGGCCGCCCGGCGGAGCTGGTCGGGCAGCATCCCCCAGCCGAAGCCCAGCCGGACCGCGGTCGCGAAGTCGTCGGCCGAGGGGACGTGGTGGACCGGGGGGTGCAGGTCGCGCCCGGCCCGGGTGCGCAACCAGGCGTGCTGGAGGTCGTCGTCGTTGTCGTAGACCACGACCGGGGCCCGCCGCAGCGCGGCCGTCGTCGCGCCGTCCGGCAACCACCGACGGACGAAGGCCCGGGACGCGACGGGTCGGTAGCGCATCGTGCCGAGGCGGGTGCTGCTGCACCCGGGCAGGGCGGTGGAACGCGTCGTCACCGCGGCCATGACCCGGCCGCCGCGCAGCAGGTCACCGGTCCGCTCCTGGTCCACCCGGTGCAGTTCGAAACTGAACTCGCCCGCCAACGGGGCGAGGGCCGGCAGGAACCACGTCGCCATCGAGTCGGCGTTCACGGCGATGGGCAGCCGCACCGGACCCTCGACCGGTTCGGTCCCGTCGTCGGGCCCGCCCACGGAACCGGTGAGCTCGCGACGGGCCTCGGCGGTCAGCAGCCCGATCTGGCGGGCCAGCCGCAGGACGGGTTCACCGGACTCGGTGAGGTGCACCGGTTTCGAGCGCACCAGCAGGACCCGTCCGGTGGCGACCTCCAGGGCCCGGATCCGTTGCGAGATGGCCGAGGGTGTGACGTGCAACCGTCGCGCCGCCCCGTCGAAGGTGCCCTCGGTCACGACCGCGTCGAGCGCGGCCAGCTGTCCGAGATCGAGGTCGTCGTCGAGCGCCATGAACAGCGATGCTAATGCTGCGTAAGCAGGAACAGATTCACTGATGGTTCCGCCCGCCCTAGCGTCGGACGCGTGACCGTCCTCCTCACCGTTCTCGCCGGGCTCGGCCTGGGTCTGTCCCTCATCGTCGCGATCGGGGCGCAGAACGCCTTCGTCCTGCGCCAGGGTCTGCGCGGGGAGCACGTCGGACTGGTCGTCGCGGTCTGCGCCGCGACCGACGTCACGCTCATCTTCGCCGGCACGGCCGGGGTCGGGGTCGTGCTCGAACGGGCGCCCGTCGTCGTCGACGTGGTGCGGTGGGCCGGAGCCGCCTTCCTGGCCGGCTACGCCGTGCTGGCCGCCCGCCGCGCCCTGCACCCGGGTGCCCTGCGCGCGGGCACGGAGGGGGCGCGCGTCCCCGCGGCCCGGGTCCTGACCGCCGTGCTCGCGCTCAGCTGGCTGAACCCCCACGTCTACCTGGACACCGTCCTGCTGCTCGGATCGGTGGCCGGCAGCCACGGTGGCGACCGGTGGTGGTTCGCCCTGGGGGCCGCCCTCGGCAGCATCACCTGGTTCACCCTGCTGGGGGTCGGGGCCCGCTGGCTGCGCCCGTTCTTCGCCCGGCCCGCCGCCTGGCGGCTGCTCGACGCGGGCGTCGCGGTGGTCATGGCGACCCTGGCGGTCCTGCTGGTCCTCCGCCCCGTCTGAGGACCTCGGGAGCGGGTCACCCCCGACGCAGCAGGCCCCGCAGGTCGACCGCGGGGTCGGCCGCCACGGCCGGGTCCACGGCCACCCCCGCGGCCAGCAACCGTCGCGCGGTGGCGTGGTCGCGCCCGGCGTCGACCGACTCGACCGCGACCAGGGTGGACCCCACCCAGGAGAACACCGAGTGCGGCCCGTCGCCCGGTCCGCGGCGGACCTGCGTGGTCCCCGCCGGGACGGGGTCGGTGGGAGGGGTGCCGGCGCTCTGCAGCCGCACCCCTCCCTGGTCGCTGGCGAACCACGGGACGTCGTCGGGTGCGCGTCCTCCGTCCACGGTGCCGAGCAGGCCCGCGGCGAGGTGCCGGGCCTGTGCGGTGGCGCTCTGGACGGTCTCCCTCCGGGCGCCGTCCCGCGGTCGGGCGCAGTCCCCGATCGCGTACACCTCCGGCGCCGACGTCCGCAGCGTCGCGTCGACGAGGATCCCGTCGTCGGTCTCGATCCCGGCGTCCCGGGCGAGGTCCACGCGCGGTTCGGCCCCGACCGCGACCAGCACCAGCTCGGCGGGGTGGGTCCGCCCGCGGGAGTCGAGGACCGCGCCCACCCGGCCGTCGCGCGCCTCGATCCGCACCACCCCGGTGCCCGTCTCGACCCGGACCCCCGCCGCCGTGTGGCGCTCGCGGAGGGTCTGGGCCACCGGGGCGGAGGCGGTGCGGGCCAGCAGGCGGGGCCCGCGGGCCAGCAGGGTCACGTCGGCCCCGCGGGCCCGGGCGTTGGCGGCGAGCTCCACCCCGAGGATCCCGCCGCCGACCACGACGACCCGGGGGGCGGTGTCCAGCGCCCGGGCGACCTGCACGGCGTCGTCGAGGGTGCGCAGCTGCGCCACCCCGGGAAGGTCCGCGCCCGGCACGTCGAGCCGGCGGTGCCGGGCCCCCGTGGCGAGGACGAGGACGTCCCAGCCGACCTCGGTGCCGTCGGCCAGCCGCAGGCGCCGGCCGGCCCGGTCGATCCCCACCGCCACCGTCCCCGGCCGGTGCCGCACGTCCTGCTCGTCCCAGAACTCCGCCGCGCGCAGCGGTGAGGGGACCGTGGCCGGGTCGTGCAGGTGCGTCTTGGACAACGGCGGCCGCTCGTAGGGGGCGTGGCCCTCCTCGCCGAGCAGGGTCAGACCCCCAGCCCACCCGCCGGTCCGGAGGCCGTCGACCAGGTCCACCCCGGCCTGCCCGGCGCCGACGACCACGAGTTCACCGTTCATCCGCCGCATTCTCCCGACCCTGCGTCACGTATCGATCACTCTTCCGTTCCGAACCCCGTTTGGGAATGCTGGGAGCCGTTCCCGGTCCTACCTTCGGTGACGTCGACCTGTCGGTCGGCACCCGCACCGCGTCTCACCTGGAGGTAATCGTGCTCGGCACCATCGTGGGGCTCATCATCATCGGTCTGGTGGCCGGCGCCATCGCCCGCCTCGTCATGCCCGGCAAGCAGAACATCGGCATCCTCGGCACCATCCTCGTCGGGGTCGTCGGCTCCTTCGTCGGTGGTTTCCTCGGCAAACTGATCTTCAACTCGGGCAACGACTTCGTGCAGCCGTCGAGCTGGATCGGTTCCATCATCGGCGCGATCATCGTGCTGTTCCTGTACCTCAAGCTCGGCGGTCGCGCTCGCGCCCGTTCCTGAGGTCCTGCCCACCGGTGGCTGCCCGTCTCGAGAAGGGTGGACCGGCAGCCCCGGTTGCGCGACGATCTCCTCCTCCGTAGTTCCCGCTACCCGAGGAGCCGGTCATGGGTGCGACGTCGAGCGCGACCGACGAGAACGTCAAGGACGCACCGGAGCTCAAACGGGCCATCGGGCCCAGGCTCCTCCTGCTCTTCATCGTCGGGGACATCCTCGGCACGGGGGTCTACGCCCTCACCGGTCAGGTCGCGGGTGAGGTCGGGGGGGCCGCCTGGATCCCGTTCCTGGTCGCCTTCGCGGTCGCGACCCTCACGGCGTTCTCCTACCTGGAACTGGTCACCAAGTACCCCCAGGCCGCCGGGGCCGCGCTCTACGCGCACAAGGCGTTCGGCGTCCACGTCGTGACGTTCCTCATCTGCTTCATCGTGATGTGCTCCGGCATCACCTCGGCGTCCGCCGCCTCGCGCGCCTTCGCCGCCAACCTCGCCCTGGGTTTCGGGCTCGAGGTCTCCAACGGGGTGGTCCTGCTCATCGCCCTGGGTTTCATGTCCCTGGTGATGGCCGTCAACGTGCGCGGGGTCTCCGAGAGCGTGCGGGTGAACGTCGTCCTGACCCTCGTCGAGCTCTCCGGTCTGCTGCTGGTCATCCTCATCGGTTTCTACGCCATCGCCGGCGGCAACGCCGACCTCTCCCGCGTGGTCGTCTTCGAGTCCCCGGACGACAAGTCCGCACTGCTGGCCGTCAGCACCGCGACGTCGTTGGCGTTCTTCGCCATGGTGGGTTTCGAGGACTCGGTGAACATGGCCGAGGAGACGAAGGATCCCAGCCGCATCTTCCCGCGCATCATGCTGACCGGTCTCGGCATCACCGCGGTCATCTACGTGCTCGTCTCCGTCTGCGCGGTCGCGGTGGTCCCGGTCGGGGTCCTGGCCGAGAGCGAGACGCCGCTGGCGACCGTGGTCCAGACCGCGGCCCCGGACTTCCCCATCTCGGACCTGCTGCCGTTCATCTCGATGTTCGCCGTCGCGAACTCGGCCCTCATCAACATGCTCATGGCCAGCCGACTGCTGTACGGGATGGCCCGGCAGCGGGTGCTGCCGCCCGCCCTGGCCCGGGTCCACCCGCGTCGGCAGACCCCGTGGGTCGCGATCGTCGTGACGACCGGCATCTCCTTCGCCCTCATCACCTACGTGTCGCTGGACCCGGGTTCGCCGGTGGTCTCGATCCTCGGGGGGACCACGTCGCTGCTGCTGCTCACCGTGTTCTGCGTGGTCAACGCCTGCGTGCTGGTCCTGCGCCGGGACCGCGTGGGGCACCACCACTTCCGGGCGGGGCGGGTGATCCCGGTCGTGGGCGTCGTGACCTGCGCCTGGCTCGTGCTGCCGTTCTCCTCGGGCCGCGACCCGGAGCAGTACGAGATCGCCGGGGTGCTCCTCGGGCTCGGTCTGGTCCTCTGGGCGATCACCCGGCTGCTGGGGCACGACGGGCGTCCCGCGCCGGACCAGGTGGGCGCCCCCACGAACTGATCCCCGCCCCGGGAGACCGGGACGGGGATCGGTTCGACCCTGTTGAGGACCTCAGCAGGCGGCGACGGTCTCCGCCTCGGAACCGTCGAGGTTCTCGTAGGAGGAGATCGCGTCGACCTTGGCCTTGGAGTGGCTGCTCGGGTCGAAGGTGTAGCCGAGCCATTCCTTGGCCAGGCGGCGGGCCAGCTCGATGCCCACGACGCGCTGGCCCATGCAGAGCACCTGGGCGTCGTTGGACAGCACGGCCCGCTCGACCGAGAAGCTGTCGTGGGCGGTCACGGCCCGGATCCCGGGGACCTTGTTGGCCGCGATGGCCACGCCGAGCCCCGTGCCGCAGATGAACAGGGCCCGGTCGGCCTCGCCCGCGGCGACCTTGCGCGCCCCGGCCACGGCGACGTGCGGGTAGGCGGTGTCCTCGTCACCGTTCACCCCGACGTCGACGACCTCCACGACCCGCGGGTCCTTGAGCAGGTCGGCCTTGATGACGTCCTTGTACTGCACTCCGGCGTCGTCGGCACCCACCACGACACGCCACTGCGGGGTCTCGCTCATCACCACTCCTCGTCGTTGCCGTCCCCGGGTGCAGCGTCCGCCGCGCCCGGATGCTTCCTGATCGTTCGTGCGGGACCGCTCAGAGCCGCTCGGCGACGGTGCGGGCCACCAGGGCCAGCGAGACGGCACCGGCGTCGGGGTGGCCGAGCGAACGCTCGGCCAGGGGGCGGGCCCGCCCGATCTGCGGGCGCAGGTCCTTGGTCGCCTCGGCGGCCTCGGTCGCCGCCTCGGCGGCCGACGCCCACGCGGTCCGGAGGTCGTCGCCGGCCTCGACCCGCTCGGTCAACCGGTCGCCGAAGGGGACCAGCGCGTCGAGCAGCGTCTTGTCCCCGACCCGGGCCCCACCGAGGTCCTGCACGGCGGCGATCCCGTCGGCGACGCCCTGCGCGACCGCGCCGGCCTCGGGCCGCCCCTCGTCGCCGAGGGCGGCCGCGAAGGCCCGCAGGAACACCCCCCAGATGACCCCGGAGGTCCCACCCGCCCGGTCGGCCCACCCGTCGGCACCGGCGGCCAGGGTCGAGCCGGCGCCCGCGCCCGCGTCGGCGGCCGAGCGCGCCTCCTGGGCGGCGGCGGTCGACCCTCGGGTCATCCCGACCCCGTGGTCCCCGTCCCCGGCGACGGCGTCGATCCGGCCCAGCTCGTCCTCGGCCGCGGCCAGCGCGTCCCGCACCGCCTCGAGGTGGCCGGCCACCGCGGCCCCGACCTCGGCGGCCGCGGCGGGCGTCCCGGTGTAGTCGGCGCGCTCCTCCTCGGGCACCACGTAGGTGGGCGCGGGGGAGGTCTGGATCGTCGTCCCGGTGGAGAACGCGGGCGACTGCGCGGGGGCGGTCCACAGGGTCTCCAGCTCCTCGTCGAGCCAGGTGACGGTGAGCGAGGCGCCGGCCATGTCGAGGGAGGTGACCAGTTCGCCGACCTGCGGGGCGACGATCTCGTACCCCTTCTCGCGCAGCCGCTTCGCGATGGGGGCGTACAGGAGGAAGAGCTCCTCGTACTTGGTCGAGCCCAGCCCGTTCACCAGCACGGTGATCTTCCCGCCCTCGGGAGCGTCCTCCGGGCGGCCGCCCAGGACCCGGTCGACGAGGAGGTCCGCGATCTCGTCGGGACTGCCGATGGGCTCCTCGGAGATGCCGGGTTCGCCGTGGATGCCGAGCCCGACGCCCATGTGCCCGGACGTGACGGTGAACAGCGGCTCCTTCTCGCCGGGCAGCGTGCAGCCGGCGAAGGCGATGCCCATGGAGCGCGTGCGGTCGTTGGAGAACCGGGCGACGCGCAGCGTCTCGTCGAAGTCGTAGCCCGCCTCGGCCGCCGCGGAGGCGATCTTGAAGGCGACGACGTCACCGGCGATGCCGCGCCGGTTCCCCTGCGCGCCCTGCCCCTCGCTGGCGACGTCGTCGGTGACGACGAGCAGCTCGGCGCGGATGCCCTCCGAGCGCAGGCGCTGGGCGGCCAGACCGAAGTTGAGGATGTCCCCGGCGTAGTTGCCGAAGCCGAGGATCACCCCGCCGCCGTGGTCGGCCGCGCGCGCCACGTCGTAGACCCAGCGCGTCGAGGGGGAGGCGAACACGTCGCCGCACACGGCGCCGTCGGCCAGCCCCGGGCCGACGTAGCCCGCGAACGCCGGGTAGTGCCCGGACCCGCCGCCGACGACCACCGCGACCTTGCCCTCCGGCGTCGCGGTCGAGCGCACGACGCCGTGCGGCACCGGCTGCACGTAGTGGGAGTACAGGTCGACGAAGCCGGCCAGGGCGTCGGGGACGAACGAGGACGGGTCGCCGTAGATGCGCGTCATGCTCGGGATCTCCTTCGATCGCTGCGCGGGGGCTGCACCGCCCCGGCACAGGCGTTCTGGACAGGTGTGCCGTGCGGTCTGCGGCCACGGTAACCGGCCCCGGAGGCGGTGTCAGGGGCCTTGCTCACCTGAGCACGAGGCTGCGATATAGAGATTCCGGCCCGCGGGTAGGGTCGGCGCAGACCAGGGGAAGGGCCCACGAACGTGATCGACACCCAGTACGAGACCCTGCTGCGCCGCGTCCTCGAGACGGGGGCCCGCAAGTCCGACCGCACCGGTACGGGGACCCGCAGCCTGTTCGGCCACCAGCTCCGCTACGACCTGGCGGAGGGCTTCCCGCTGGTCACCACCAAGCGCGTCCACTTCCGCTCCCTCGCCCTGGAGCTGCTGTGGTTCCTGCGCGGGGAGGGCAACGCCCGCTGGCTGCAGGAGCGCAAGGTGCGCATCTGGGACGAGTGGGCCGCCCCCGACGGCGACCTCGGCCCCGTCTACGGCGTGCAGTGGCGGTCCTGGCCGACGCCGGACGGTCGCCACGTCGACCAGGTCACGGCCGTCCTCGACACCCTGCGCCGCGACCCGGACTCCCGCCGCATGATCGTCTCGGCCTGGAACGTCGCCGAGCTCGACAAGATGGCCCTCGCCCCCTGCCACGCGCTGTTCCAGTTCTACGTGGCCGACGGCCGCCTCTCCTGCCAGCTCTACCAGCGCTCGGCCGACCTGTTCCTGGGCGTGCCGTTCAACATCGCCTCCTACGCGCTGCTGACGACGATGGTCGCCCAGCAGGTGGGACTGACCCCGGGTGAGTTCGTCTGGACCGGCGGTGACTGCCACGTCTACGAGAACCACGTGGAGCAGGTGCGCGAGCAGCTGACCCGCGACCCCTACCCGTTCCCGACGCTGACCGTCGCGCCGCGCCCCTCCCTGTTCGAGCACGAGTACGAGGACTTCGGCGTCCACGACTACCGCCACCACCCGACGATCGCGGCCCCGGTGGCGGTGTGACCGTCTCGCTGATCTGGGCGCAGTCCCGCGACCGGGTCATCGGCCGCGACGGGGGGCTGCCGTGGCGCATCCCCGAGGACCTGCACCAGTTCACGGCACGCACCCGCGGCCACGTCGTCGTGATGGGCCGGGCCACCTGGGAGTCCCTGCCCGACTCCTACCGGCCGCTGCCGGACCGGCGCAACGTCGTCCTCACCCGGACCCCGGGCTGGTCCGCGCCCGGTGCCGAGGTCGCCGCCGACCTGCGGACGGCGCTCGCCCTGGCCGAGGACGTCTGGGTGATCGGCGGGGGCGCGGTCTACCGCGACGCCCTGCCGCTGGCCGACCGGGCCGTGGTCACCGAGGTCGACCTCGACGTCGAGGGCGACACCCTCGCCCCGGACCTCGGGCCGGGGTGGTCCCGGCTCGACGTCGAGCCCGCGGAGGGCTGGACGACCTCGCGGACCGGAATCCGCTTCCGCGTCGTCACCTGGGAACGGCCCGGCTGAGCCGCCTGCTCACGCCACCCTGCAGGCCGCTCCGGCACCGCACCTCTGGACGCCGGCGATCACGGGTGGCACCCTCCGACGACAGGGACCCGTCGGGTCCCCGGCCCCCGGAGGTCGTCATGGGCACGCTGCTCGTCCTGCTCGGGTTCTTCGCCCTCATCGGCTTCGTCATCCGCATGGGCAGCCCCGCCCCGCGACCCCGCTCCAGGGCCCGGACCTCGGACTCCTTCTGGGCCGGTGGCGGCGAACAGGGGTCCGGCTCCGGCTCCGACTGGTGCGACACCTCCGGCGGCGGCTGGGGCGGCGGGGGGTTCGACGGCGGCGGGGGCGGTTGCGACGGTGGGGGCGGCGGGAACTGAGCCCGCCCCGGTCGGGCCGCCGACAAGACCCCGCTCAGGTCCGGCTCAGGAGACGTCGACGCCGAAGTCCCGCGCGATGCCCAGCAACCCGCTGGCGTACCCCTGGCCCACCGCCCGGAACTTCCACTCGCCGTTGTAGCGGTAGACCTCGCCGAACACCATCGCCGTCTCGGTCGAGGCGTCCTCGGACAGGTCGTAGCGGACGACCTCGCGACCGTCGGCCTTGTCCACGAGCCGGATGAACGCGCCCTGCACCTGCCCGAAGCTCTGCCGCCGGCTCTCGGCGTCGTAGATCGAGACCGCGAAGACGATCTTGTCGCACGAGGTCGGGACCAGGGTGAGGTCGACGTCGATGACCTCGTCGTCGCCCTCGCCCTCGCCGGTGCGGTTGTCCCCGGTGTGGGTCACCGACCCGTCGGGGGAGGTGAGGTTGTTGTAGAAGACGAAGTGGGCGTCGGAGAGGACCTTTCCCTGCGGACCGACGAGCAGCGCGCTGGCGTCGAGGTCGAAGTCGACCCCGGTCGTCGTCCGGACGTCCCAGCCGAGTCCCACCGACGCCTGCCGCAGCTCGGGCGCGACCTTCGTCAACGACACGTTGCCGCCCTTGGCCAGCGTGACACCCATCGTCCCTCGTCCCTCCGCTCGTCGAGGTCCCGACGCTACGCGAGCGCGCTGCACCCCGCCCGGGGGGTTCCTGGACGACGGCTGTGCCGGCCCCGGCCGGTCGTCGGCCACGGACGGGCAGGACAGGGAGGCCCGAAGATAGTTACCCTGGGGTACGACGCACGGCGATCCGCCGTCGCCCCACCCCGAGCGCCCCCCGGACCGTGCCCCGCGGCTCCGGGTCCTCCGAATGCGCCGAGGTGCCACCGCCCCTCCCGTCAAGGACAGAATGACCTCGCCCCAGCGTCCCTCCTCGCCCGAGTCCTGCCCGCCCCGCGACGTCGTCCCGGCGCAGTCCCGGATCGACGCCGCCCGCCCCCCGGCCCCGCGTCCCGCCCCCGAGGCCGAGAGCGTCACCGGGGAGCCGGTCGGGTCGGTCGCGGACCGGTTGGCGCTCTCCCGGGCCCGGGTCGTGGGCCTGATCGTCCTGCTCGGCGCCATGGCGACGCTCGGACCGATCTCGGTGGACCTCTACCTGCCCTCGCTGCCCCAGGTGGCGAGCGACCTGGGGACGACGCCCGCCGCCGCCCAGCTGACCATCACCGGCGTGCTCATCGGCTCGGCCGTCGGGCAGCTCGTGGTCGGGCCCATGTCGGACCGGTTCGGGCGCCGCCGCCCCGCCCTCGTCTGCCTCGGCTTCTTCGTGCTGATCAGCGTGGCCTGCGTGCTGGCCCCGACCATCGAGGCCCTCGCCGCCGCGCGCATCCTCTCCGGGGTGGGCGCCTCCGCGGGCGGCGTCATCGGCATGGCCGTCGTCCGTGACCTGTTCACCGGACCGACCGCGGCCCGCCTGATGTCCCGCCTCGTCCTGGTGATCGGGGTCGCACCGCTCTTCGCCCCCACCATCGGCGGGGCCCTGGCGCAGGTGTGGGGCTGGCGCACGGTCCTCGCGAGCATCGGGGTCGCCGGTCTGCTGCTGGCCGTGGTCGTCTGGCGCGCGCTGCCCGAGACCCGGCCGGTCACGGTGCGTCCCACGACCGCGGGCGCCCGGGGGCTGCTGAGCACGTTCGCCGGGTTCGGGGTCCTGCTGCGCGACCGCCGCTTCCTGTCCTTCGCCGTGATGCCGGGCCTGGCCATGGCCGTGGTGATGAGCTACGTGGCCGTCTCGCCGTTCGTGCTGCAGGTCGGCTACGGACTCAGCCACACCGAGTTCGCCGTCCTCTTCGCGGTGAACGGGATCGCGCTCGTCGGGGGCACCCAGGTCAACGCCGCCCTGGTCGGTCGCCTCGACTCGATGGTCCTGCTGCGGGCGGGGCTCGTCCTGGGCGTCGTCTTCGCCGTCGGCCTGCTGGTCGTGGCCCTCACGGGCGCCGGCGGCCTGACCGGGCTCGTGGTCGCGCTCTGGCTGCTCCTCGCCACGGGTGGTCTGGTCATGCCGAACGCCGCCACGCTGGCGCTCGCGCCCTACGGCGAGCGGGCCGGGTCGGCCGCGGCGCTGGTCACCGCCCTGCAGTCCGGCGTCGGCGGCGTCGTCGGCGTCCTGACCGGGGCGCTGGGGGGCGACGCGGTCGCCATGGCCGGGGTGTCGCTCGGCGCGGTGGCCCTCTCGACGTTCCTCTTCGCCCTGGTGTCCCGGCGGGCTCGACGCGAGGGGGCCGCCCTAGGCTTGCGGGCATGACCACCGAGACGCCGCCCTTCGCCGCGACGGACCTGGACGGCTCGGTGCGACCCCAGGACGACCTCTTCCGCCACGTCAACGGACGGTGGCTGGACAGCACCGAGATCCCGGCCGACCGGGCCGTCGACGGCGCCTTCATCCGGCTGCGCGACGAGTCGGAGGCGCAGTGCCGGGCCATCGTCGAGTCCGCGGCCGCCTCCGACGCCGAACCCGGGTCGGTCCGCCGCAAGATCGGCGACCTCTACGCCTCGTTCATGGACGAGGAGCGGGTGGAGGCCCTCGGGGTGTCCCCGCTCGCCGCCGACCTCGCCGCGGTGGACGCGGTGACCGACCACGCCGAGCTCGTGCGCCGGTTCGGCGCCCTGGAACGCTCGGGGGTCGGGGGGCCGTTCGCGTACTGGGTGGACACCGACAACGGCGACTCCGAGCGTTACGTCGTCTACGTGACCCAGTCGGGGCTGGGCCTGCCCGACGAGTCCTACTACCGCGAGGAGCAGTACGAGGGGATCCGTGCGGCCTACCGGCGCCACGTCGAGAACATCTTCACCCTGGCGGGGCGCCCGGACCCGGCCGGCGCGGCCGGTCGCGTCCTGGACCTGGAGACGGCGCTCGCGGCCCACCACTGGGACCGGGTCCGCAACCGGGACGCGAACCTGACCTACAACAAGGTCACGGGCGAGCAGTTCGCCGCCCTGCTGCCCGGGGTCGACGTGCCGGCCTGGTTGGCCGCGGCCCGCATCCCCGCGGACGCCTTCGCCGAGGTGGTGGTCCGGCAGCCCAGCTACCTCGAGGGGCTGGCCGAGGTCCTCACGGCGACCCCCGTCGAGGTCTGGCGGGAGTGGCTGGCCTGGCGGGTCCTGCACCAGGGGGCGGCCCTGCTCAGCAGCCCCTTCGTGGCCGAGAACTTCGCCTTCTACGGCACGACGCTCACCGGGGCGCCCGAGCTGCGGCAGCGCTGGAAGCGGGGCATCGGTCTGGTCGAGAGCAACCTGGGCGAGGCGCTCGGCCGGCTCTACGTGGAGGAGCACTTCCCGCCGGTCGCCAAGTCCCGCATGGAGGAGCTCGTCGCCAACCTCGTCGAGGCCTACCGGGTCGACATCGAGGCCCTGGACTGGATGACGCGGGAGACCAAGGACCGCGCCCTGCTCAAGCTGTCGCAGTTCACGCCCAAGATCGGCCACCCCGACGAGTGGCGCGACTACACCGCCCTCGAGATCGACCGGGACGACCTGGTGGGCAACGTGCGTCGCGCGTTCTCCTTCGAGGTGGACCGGGAACTGGCCAAGCTCGGCGGGCCCGTCGACCGCGGCGAGTGGTTCATGAGCCCGCAGACGGTGAACGCCTACTACAACCCCGGGCTCAACGAGATCGTCTTCCCCGCTGCCATCCTGCGACCGCCGTTCTTCTCCCCCGACGCCGACGACGCCGAGAACTACGGCGGGATCGGGGCCGTCATCGGTCACGAGATCGGCCACGGGTTCGACGACCAGGGTTCCAAGTACGACGGGCGCGGGAACCTCGTCGACTGGTGGACCGACGCGGACCGGGCCGAGTTCGGCAAGCGCACCGAGGCCCTGGTCGCGCAGTACGACGCGCTGGAACCGCCGGAGACCCCCGGGCAGCACGTCAACGGCTCGCTGACCGTGGGGGAGAACATCGGGGACCTGGGCGGTCTGACCATCGCCCACAAGGCCTACCTGATCTCCCTGGGCGGGGCCGAGGCCCCGGTGGTGGACGGGCTCACCGGCCCGCAGCGCCTGTTCAACGGGTGGGCCCGGGTCTGGTGCGGCAAGGTCCGTCCCGAGGAGGTCGCCCGGCGCCTGGCGGTGGACCCGCACTCGCCGCCGGAGTTCCGCTGCAACGCCGTCGTGCGCAACCTCGACGAGTTCCACGCCGCCTACGACGTGCAGCCCGGCGACGCGCTCTGGATGGACCCGCAGGAGCGCGTCCGGATCTGGTGACGACGCTCGTCCTGGTCGCCCTGGCGGTCCTCGTCGGGGCGGCCACCCAGCGCGCCACCGGGTTGGGCTTCGCCCTCATCGCCTCGCCGTTCCTCGTCCTGCTCGCCGGCCCGCACGACGGGGTCTCGCTCGGGAACGCGCTGTCGGCCGGTTCCTGCCTGCTCGCCCTGCGAAGCACCCGCGGCGGTCTGGACGTGCGGCAGTTGCTGCTGCTGGCCGTCCCCGCCGTGCTGGTGGTGCCGCTGGGGGCCGTCCTGATCGCCGACGTCCCCGACGCCCCGATGCTCGTGGCGGTCGGGCTCCTCAGCCTGGTCGCGGTGGTCGTGGTCGTGCTGACCCGCGGCGGGGCCCGGGTGGCCGCCGACGCTCCGGGATGGGGCGCCGGGGCCGGCGCGGCGGGTGGACTGCTCAACGTCGCCGCCGGGGTCGGCGGGCCGATCGCCGCCGCCTGGTGCCTGTCGCGCCGGTGGCCCCCGGCGACCTTCGTCGCCACCATGCAGGCCTACCTGCTGGTCATCAACCTCACGTCGCTGCTGGTCAAGGGCCTGCCCCGGGTCGAGGTCGCCGTGTGGCCGGTGGCGCTCGCGGCGCTGCTGGCCGGGTCGGTGCTGGGCGACCGCCTCGCCGGACGGGTCCCGGCCCGCGCGGCCTACCGGCTCACCGTGGGGCTGGCGCTGACCGGCGCGCTGGTCGCCCTGGTCCGCGGGGTGCTCCTCGGCGCCGCCGGCTGAGGTCAGCGCCCGGGCGGACGTCCCGGCAGCCGCGGGTGCAGCAGGTGCGCCACGAGCGCGGTCCACCCCGTCTGGTGGTTCGCACCCAGCCCCTCCCCGGTGTCCCCGTCGAAGTACTCCGGGAACGAGGGGTGCTCCTGCCAGAGGGGGTCGCGGGTCGCCTCGATCCGTTGCCCGTCCGCGGGCCGGGACCCCTCGACCGGACGGAACAGGTCGACCAGGGAGTTGTCGACCAGGTCGGCAGCCTGGACCAGGTTGATCCGCTTCCCGGACCCCTTGGGCACCTCGATGGTGAGGGAGTCGCCGAAGAAGCGGCCGTAGGTGCGCAGCTTGTCGGCCAGCAGCACGTTCACCGGGAACCAGATGGGTCCGCGCCAGTTCGAGTTGCCCCCGAACAACCCGGTGCGGGACTCCCCGGGCTCGTAGGTGATCGAGGAGCTCTGACCCGAGACGGAGGTCGTGATCGTCTCCTTGACCGCCGCCGACAGCGAGCGGATGCCGTAGGGGGAGAGGAACTGCTCGGAGTCGAACATCCGCTCCAGGATCCGGACCAGCCGGGGCTTGTCCAGCAGCGAGAGCAGCAGGCTGCGGCCCTCCGGCGTGGACCGGGTCAGCAACGGCCCCATGAGGTCAGGACGTCGGCGCTGCAGCCAGCGCAGCCGGCTGGTGAGGTCGGGGCACTCCTCGGAGATCCAGCTCGGCACGTCGGTGGCCCCGAGGATGGGCAGCAGTCCCACCATCGAGGGCACGCGCATCGGTTCGGCGGTCCCGTCGGGATGCAGCAGGACGTCGTAGAAGAAACCGTCCTCCTCGTCCCACAGGGAGACGTCGCGCGAACCGAAGGTGGTCATCGCCTGCGCGATCGAGAGGAAGTGCTCGAGGAACTTGGTGGCGGCGTCCTCCCAGGCGGGGTCGTGCCGCGAGAGCTCGAGGGCGATCTTGAACATCTGCTGGCAGTAGAAGGCCATCCAGCTGGTGGCGTCGGACTGCTCGAGCCGGTACCCGGGCGGCAGGGGGGCCGACCGGTCGAACAGCCCGATGTTGTCCATGCCGAGGAAGCCGCCCTCGAAGAGGTTCGACCCGCTCGCGTCCTTGCGGTTGACCCACCACGAGAAGTTGAGCAGCAGCTTCGTGAAGACCCGGACCAGGAAACCCTGGTCCCGGTACCCGTCGAGGCGGTAGACGTGCCAGGCCGCCCACGCGTGCACGGGCGGGTTGACGTCGCCGAACGCCCACTCGTAGGCCGGGAGCTGGCCGTTGGGGTGCATCGACCACTCGCGGCACATCAGGACGAGCTGCTCCTTGGCGAACTCGGGGTCGACGTGCGCCAGCGGGATGGTGTGGAAGGCCAGGTCCCACGCCGCGAACCAGGGGTACTCCCACTCGTCGGGCATCGAGATGACGTCGGCCAGCGCGAGGTGGCGCCACCCCACGTTGCGCGCGCCGCGGCGCGTGCGCGACTCCGGTGCCGGCTCGACCCCGGGGTCGCCCTCGAGCCATTGCCGGACGTCGTAGCGGTAGAGCTGCTTCGTCCACAGCAGCCCCGCGTAGGCGCGTCGGGCGACGTGCCGGTCGGCGGGGGTCAGGTCGGCATGGATGACGTTGTCGTAGAACTCGTCGGCCTCCGCCTGCCGGTCGCGCAGGACGGCGTCGTACCCGGGGCCGAAGGTCGTGAGGTTCGGTGCCGCGTGGGACAGCCGCAGCCGGACCTCGACGGTCTGACCGGGCAGGACCTCGTCGAAGGAGTACCAGAACGCCGCCTTGGTGCCCTGCAGGCCGGGGTTGACCGCCTTGAGGTCGCCCCGGACGATCCGACGGTCGATGCCGTCCTTGGTGTAGGGGGTGTCGTTGCGGCGGGCCCCGAACAGCTCGACGGCGTTGGTCTCGTTCTCGCAGAACAGCACCTCGGGGCTGCCCTCGGCGCTGACGTAGTAGCGCCCCAGATGGGCGTGGTTGCACTCGACGGCCTCGAGCCCGCCGACGGTGAGGGTCGGGGGCAGGACCTGGTCCATCGTCCCGCGCCGACGGTCGACCCCCCAGGCCCAGGTGTTGCGGAACCAGATCTGGGGGACGAGGTCCAGCGGCGCCGCGTCGGGTCCGTGGTTGGTGGCCCGCACCACCATGCAGAGGTCGTCGGGGGAGGCCTTGGCGTAGCGGACCTCGACGTCGAAGAACCGGTTCTCGTCCAGGACGCCGGTGTCACCCAGCTCGAACTCGCGCTCGTCGCGGCCGCGACGGGCGTTCTCCGTCCGGAGCCGCTCGTAGGGGAACTCCGCCTGGGGGTAGCGGTACAGCCAGCGCATCCAGCTGTGGGTGGGCGTCCCGTCGACGGTCCACCAGTACTCCTTGGCGTCCTCGCCGTGGTTGCCCTCCCCGTTGGTCAGCCCGAAGAGCCGTTCCTTGAGGATCGGGTCCTTGCGGTTCCACAGGGCGACCGACAGGTTGAGGAAGCCGAAGCGGTCGCAGATGCCACCCAGTCCGTCCTCGCCCCAGCGGTAGGCCCGGGACCGGGCTTGGTCGAACGGGAAGGCCGACCACGCGTCGCCCGTGGCGGAGTAGTCCTCGCGGACCGTGCCCCACTGCCGGCCGGACAGGTAGGGACCCCACATGCGCCAGGGACCCTCGGCCCCCGGCGACTCCGCGAGGCGGGCGTGCTCGATCGAGGGGTGGTCCCCGGACGGGTCGGCGCTGCCGGCGGTCGCTTCGCTCACGGTCCTCATCCTGCCGTCTACGGGGCACCCGGTAGGGGTGAACCGGGGGCGGGTGGGTCCCACCGGGCGGACGTGGTTTCGTGAGCGGCTGACATCGGCGCGTCACATCCGTTGCGCCGCAGCCCATGTCGCCCGCCCGACACCGCGGATTTGTCTTCCGTCCACCCGGCCCCGTAATGTTCTCGATGTCGCCGGGACGGGGCAGCGGGAGGGTCTGAGGGCTTCTTCTGGGTGCTGGTTCTGGTGGTCCGGGTCTGTGGTTCAGGTCACGCGGTGTTTGGTTGTCGTGTGGTGTGGTCGCGGGTTACGGTGGGAAAGTTGTCCCTGTTGCTGCTGCTCCTGGTGGGGTGGTGGTGCGGGTGCGTCCGGTTCTTGAGAACTCA
>NZ_JBHLUI010000002.1:0-178109 GCF_042433995.1 Kineococcus gynurae | reverse complement strand
GTACTCGATCGTCTGGACCTCGACCTTGCCCGGCCCCAGGTAGGCCACGGCCCGGTTCCCGTGGGACGAGCTGCTCGAGGTGGTCTCGGTCGTTGCGGTGGTGGTGGACATGGGATGACTCCTGTCGTCCTGCGGAAGGGTTTTCGGTGGGAACGGGGGGTCGACCCGGAGCGGGGCGACCCGACGACGGTCAGTGGGCCGCGGCGCGCTTCACGGCGTCCTTGGCCTCGCTGAGGTTGCGACCGGCCATCTCGGGGGCCAGCCAGTGGGAGACCAGGGCACCGACCACGACGACCCCGGCCGCGACGCCCATGCTGGCGCCGATCCCGTAGGTGTCGATGGACCAGGGCAGCAGGAACGTCCCGGCGGCGGCGCCGATGCGGCTGAAGGCGGCGCCGAGGCCCGTCCCGATGCCACGGATCTCGGTCGGGAAGACCTCGGTCGGGTAGACCCCGGTCAGCGCCTGGTACATGGAGTTGAAGAACGAGAACACGAAGAAGCAGGCCAGGACGACCGGTCCGGGGGCGCCCACCCAGAACGCCGTCACGGCGAGGGCGACGGCGCAGATCCACTGCGGCGGGATGGTCAGGCTCCGTCGGCCGATCTTGTCGACCAGGATGGTGCAGACGACCACGCCGGCCGCGGCCAGGGCGGTCAGGCCGACCCCGCCGGCCAGGCCGTCGGAGAGGCCGTAGTTCTTCAGCACGTCCTCGGAGAACGTCGCGATGGCGAAGTACGGGGCGATGGCGCAGAACCAGAAGACGCAGACGAAGGTGGTGGCCCGCCAGTTCTCGGCCGAGAACAGGGCGCGGAAACCACCCTCCCCCTTGGTCTCGCGCTGGACGTCGGCGATGTCCTCCTCGGTGTCCAGGAACCGTCGGGCGACGACCATCGCCTCCTCGCGCCGACCCTTGTTCCACAGCCATCGCGGGGACTCGGGGAGTCCGATGCGACCGATGAGCAGCAGGACGGCGAGGATCGTGCTGGTCGCCAGGATGGTGCGCCAGTGCAGGTCGGTCGTCCGCACGAGGACGTAGCCGAGGAGGAAGGCGACCATGAAGCCGAAGAACCAGGCGGCCTCGCTCAGCGCGACGAGTCGCCCGCGGAGTCGCGCGGGCGAGAACTCGGCCAGCAGCGGCCAGCCCACGGAGTACTCGGCGCCGACCGCGACCCCCATGATCAGTCGGGTGAGCACCAGCATCTCGGGCGAGTTGGCCCACAGCTGCAGCAGGGACGCCACGATGAACAGCAGCAGATCGGCCACGAAGACGGGTTTGCGCCCGAACCGGTCGGCCAACCACCCGCCCAGCGGGGCGCCGAGGAAGATGCCGATGAGCGCGGAGGCCGCGATCAACCCCTCCCAGAAGACCGTCAGCTGCAGCTCGGCCGTGATGGCCACGATGACGGTGCCGATGATGCCGAGGACGTAGCCGTCGAGGAATGTCCCCCCGGCGGAGACGGCGGTCAGTCGGACGAGGAACCGCTTCTGGTGCGTGGAACCCGAGGTTCCCAGGGTCGTGTCGTTCGCGGACATACCACTCCTGTTCATCCGGGGCCGGGATCGCTCCCGTCCCGTCGACCGACGGACGACCCGCCCGGGGGTGGTCGGCATCGACGGCCACGTCCGTGTGACCGAGTGACTGATATATCAAACACCGGAACAGTAGTTTTCCAGGAACCCGCCGTCAAGACGAGAACCCCGGGAACACCCACCGAGGCCGCGGAACCCCCCGCGGGGCGCTCACCGGGTCGGGGTGGGCCGACCCGTGACGGCGAGGACGTTCGCGAGGACGACGATCGCGATGCCCGCCCACTCGTGGACGTCCAGGCGCTGGCCCAGCAGCAGCAGTCCGGTGATCGCGGCCAGGACGGGCTGACTGCTGGCCAGGACCCCGAAGAGGCGCGGAGGGACCGTGCGCAGGGCGGTGAGGTCGGCCGCGTACGGCACGACGGAGGAGAGCAGCCCGGTGGCGATCGACCGCACGACGGTGGCCGCGCTCCACGACCCGGCGGCGGTGCCGAGCAGCAGCACGGGCAGGAACCCCAGGGCGCAGAACCCGCTGGCCAGGGCCGGCCCCTGCAAGCCGGTCAGCCGGGCCCCGACCACGCGGTTCACCACGATGTAGCCCGCCCAGCAGGCCCCGGCGACCAGGCCCAGCGCGATGCCGACGAGGTCGCTGGCGGGGCCGGGCAGGACGAGCACGTAGACGCCGACCGCGGCGACGGCCGCGGTCAGCAGGTCCCGGCGCGAGCGCGAGGCGACGAGCGCGACCCCCAGCGGGCCGAGGAACTCCAACGTGACGGCCAGGGCCAGCCCCACGCGGTCGACGGCGCTGTACAGCGTCAGGTTCATCGTCGCGAAGATCAGCGCCAGCAGCAGCACGGGCCACCACTGCGACCAGGTCAGCGAGCGCACGCGGGGCCGCGCCACAGGGAGCAGGACCGCGGCGGCCACGAGCTGCCGTGTCGCGACCACGCCGGCCGGGCCGATCGCCGCGAAGGCCTGCGCCCCGATCGCGGCTCCCACCTGGTTGCCGCCCGCCCCGCCGAGCGCTGTGAGCACCCCCGGCCACGTCCGTCGCCCGGACGTCCCCGGCAGCGCGCGGACCTGGGGGTCGGGACTCGGGGCGACTCCGGTCTGTGCGGTCACCGGCCCAGCTTCCGGGGGTGCCGGCCGGCCCCGAAATGCAGACCGGGACGGGGTCATACGCTCGGCGTATGACCCCGGCTCCGATGGACGCTGGCGCGCCGTCCTCTCGCCCCGCGGCGGTGGAGGTCCGGCACCTGCGGGCGCTCGTCGCCGTGGCCGAGGAGGGCACCTTCACCGACGCCGCCATCGCGCTGCGGACCTCCCAGGCCTCGGTCTCCCGCCTGGTCGCCGCGTTGGAGCGGGAGCTCGGCGTGCGACTGGTCCGGCGCACCCCGCGCGGGGCGACCCTCACCGGGGCGGGGCAGGCGGTCGTCGTCCGCGCCCGTCGCGTCCTCGGCGACGTCGCGGCGATGGTCCGCGTCGCCGAACGGGGTGAGGACGGGGAGGGGACGCGACGCGAGGTGCGGATCGGGTACGCGTGGTCGGCCCTGGGTCGCTGGACGACCGTGCTCCAGCGACGCTGGGCCGCGGAGCAACCCGGTTCCGTGCTGGTGTTCGTGCAGGTCAACACCCCGACCGCGGGACTGCTCGAACGCGAGGCCGACGTCGCCGTCACCCGCCGGCAGCTGGACCCGCGACGCTTCGCGACGGCCGTCGTCGGCACCGAGAGCCGCTGGGCGGCCGTGGCCGCCGACCATCCGTTCGCCCGGCGCCGGGGCGTGCGGCTGGGCGACTTCACCGGGCAGACCGTCGGGATCGACGCGCGCACCGGCACGACGACCCAGGACCTGTGGCCGCCGGACGCGGCCCCCGCGGCCACGCGCGACACCCACAGCGTCGACGAGTGGCTGACCCTGATCGCCGCCGGTCAGGCCGTCGGCCTGACCTCGCAGGCGACCACGTTCCAGCACCCGAGGCCGGGGGTCGTCTACCGACCGGTGCTGGACGCCGACCCGGTACCGGTGCGGCTGGCCTGGTGGCGCGACGAGCCGGCCCGCTGGATCGAGGACCTGGTGCGGATGGTCACCGAGCTGTACCGCGAGGCCGGCTGAGGGCCGGCAGCGGCGCGACCGGTTCCCCTCCGAGCGCCCGGACGTCGGCGGCCAGCGCCTCCGACCACGGGGTCGCGGTCACGCCGAGCAGTGCCGCCGTCGCCGTCCCGTCGGCGACGAACGGACGCCGGAACTGGTGCTCCACCTCGCGCAGCTCCCGGAGGAACGGCACGACCAGCCCCAGTGCGCCGACGAGCGGTCGGGGCAGGACGCGGACCCGGGGTGGACGACGACCCAGCAACCCCGCCACGTCGTCGGCCACCTGCTGCATCGACCGGGCCGGGGAGTTCGGGACGTGCACGACCCGGCCGCTCAGCCCGCCCCGCTCCCGCTCGGCGTCGAGGACGGCGAGGACGGTGGCGGTGAGGTCGGGCAGGAACGTCCAGGAGTGCGGGGCGGACGGGTCCCCGACCAGCGCCACCGGGGGCCGACGACGGACGACGGGTCCGACGACCTCGAGGTCCAGGTGGGAGTTGCCCGCACTGCCCGGCCCGAAGTAGTCCGAGGCCCGGAGCTCGACCGTGCGCACCCGGCCGGCCTCGTGCGCGGCCCGGCTGCGGGCCCACACCGCGGCGCGGACCGCCCCCTTGGTCCCGGCCGCGCTGAGGTCGGGGGACGCCTCGACCATCGTGCGCACGGAGGGTCCGTGGCCGTACAGGTTCGACACGTGCAGCAGCAGGGCCCCGCTCGCCTCCGCCGCCCCGAGGAGACCCGTGCTCACCCCCGGCCAGACGTCGGCCCACCGGTGGTACGGCGGGTTCAGGGCGTTGACGATGCTGTCGGACCCGGCGGCGACGGCGGCGAGCTCGTCGCCCCGGGCGGCGTCGAGGGCGTGCCGCGTGAGGCCGGGACCCTCCGGGCCGCTCCCCGAGCGGGTGACCACGCGGACGCGGTCCCCGCGGGCGGCGAGGGCCCGCGCGATGCCGGACCCGACCGGGCCCGCCCCGACGACGACGTGCGTGCGGCTCATGGCTTCCCCCTTGACGATGAGAGCGGTGCTCTCGTTTCGGAGCAGTGTTCTCGTCGTCGTTGCCGCGTGTCAAGAGCACCGCTCTCCCTCGAGCTGGCAGGATGATCGGATGAGCACAGCCCGCGAGGTCGCTCGTGAGGACCTCACCCGCCGCATCGTCGAGGCGGGTCGGCGCCAGCTCGGCGAGGTCGGCGCGGCCGGCCTGTCCGTGCGGGCGGTCGCCCGTGAGCTCGGCCTGGTGTCCTCCGCCGTCTACCGCTACGTGGCCGACCGCGACGAGCTGCTGACCCGTCTCATCGTCACCGCGTTCACCGAGTTCGGCGCCGCCGGGGAGGCCGAGCTCGGGCCCCCGCCGGCGGACGCGGCCGGGGAGGTCGAACGGTGGCGGCGCGTCTGCCGGGCCCTGCGCACCTGGGCGCTCGCCCACCCCCACGAGTTCACGCTGGTGTACGGGACCCCCGTCCCCGACTACGCCGCCCCCGCCGAGACGGCCGGGGCCGCCGAGCGTCCCGGGGCCGCGCTCGGCACCGTGCTGCGCGAGGCCGTGCAGCGCGAACCGTTGGACCCGAACGACTACCGCGGTCTGCCCGCGACGCTCGACGAGGAACTGCGTGCCCTGGCCCGCATCCCGGCGTTCGGTCTGGCCGATCTCCTCGACGGGGTCGCCGGGTCCCCCGGGGAACGGCCGCTGCTGGCCGCCGTGGGTGCCGGCCTGGCCGCCTGGCAGCAGTTGTGCGGTTCGCTGACCCTGGAGCTCAACGGGCACCTGGACGGCGTCATCGCCGACCGCGACCTCTGGTTCGACCACCTCGTCGACCTCTGGGGCCGCTCCGTCCTGCCCCGGTCCTACCGCCAGGCCGGGTGAGCCGTCCGGGTCAGCGGAACGCCGGCAGCCCGGTCACCTGCTGCCCGATGACCAGCGTGTGCACCTCGTCGGTCCCCTCGTAGGTCCGCACGCTCTCGAGGTTGTTGGCGTGCCGCAGCGGAGAGTGCTCCAGCGTCACGCCGTTGCCGCCGAGGACCGTCCGCGCCTCGCGGCACACGGCGAGGGCGGCCCGGGTGTTGTCCAGCTTCCCGATCGAGATCTGGTGCGGCCGCAGCCGTCCCGCGTCCTTGAGCCGCCCGAGGTGCAGGGCCAGCAGCTGACCCTTCTCGACGGCGACGGCCATGGTCGCGAGTTTCTGCTGGGTGAGCTGGAACCCGGCCAGCGGGCGGTCGAACTGCCGACGGGTCAGCGACCAGCCGAGTGCCGCGCGGTAACTGTCCCGGGCCGCACCCAGCACGCCCCAGACGATCCCGTAGCGCGCCTCGTTCAGGCAGGCGAAGGGACCGCTGAGTCCCCGTGCCCCCGGGAGCAGGGCGTCGGCCGGGAGCCGGACGTCGACGAGGTCGACGTCGCACTGGATCGAGGCCCGCATGGAGAGTTTCGGTTCGATCGGCCGGGCGGCGAAACCGGGCGAGGAGGTCGGCACCAGGAAACCCCGGACACCCTCGTCGGTCCGCGCCCAGACGACGGCGACGTCGGCGATCGAGGCCAGTCCGATCCAGCGCTTGCGCCCGTTCAGGACCCAGTCGCTCCCGTCGCGGCGGGCGACGGTGGTCATGCTGCCCGGGTCCGAACCCGCGTCGGGTTCGGTCAGCCCGAAGCAACCGATGAGCCGACCCGCGGCCATCTCCGGCAACCAGCGGGACTTCTGCTCCGCGGAACCGTGCTTGGCGATGGCGCTCATCGCCAGGGAACCCTGGACGCTGACGAACGTGCGCAACCCCGAGTCGCCCGCCTCCAGCTCGAGCGCGGCCAGCCCGTACTCGACGGCGCTGCGCCCCGGGCACCCCGGTTCGTCGAGGTGCATGCCGAGCACCCCGAGCCGCCCGAGTTCCGGGGCGAGCTCCACCGGGAACCGGCCCGCCTCGTACCACTCCGCGATCCCCGGGCGGACCCGCTCGTCGACGAACGCGCGCACGCGGTCGCGGGTCCGACGCTCCTCCTCCGACAGCAGGCCGGAGAAGTCCAGGAGGTCCTGCTCCAGCAACTCCTCCATCTCGGGGTCGTCCTGCTCGCTCATCGGATCGTCCTCTCCTGGGCGGGTTCCGGGGCGCTCGTCCGCAACCAGGCACGGACGGCGTCGTCGTGCTCCCCGAGCCGGGGTGGCGCCCCCCGGGGCGGCGGCGGGGAGGGGTGCAGCGTGACCGGTCCCCGGACCTGCCGGCCGACCACCGCCCCGGCCGCGTCGACCACGTCGAGGAACGGCTGCAGGCCCAGCTGCGCGGCCAGGTCGAGCCCGGCCCCCACCGACTGCACGCGCCCGGCCGGGACCCCGCGCCGCAGCAGGCGCTCCTCCCACTCCCGGGCGGAGGCGTTCCGGAGGGCCGTCGCGAGTTCTGCGCGCAGCGCAGGGCGGTTCCGCACCCGGGAGGGGTTGTCCGCGAAGCGCGGGTCCGTGCCCAGGTCCGGGACGCCGAGGACGTCGGCGAGGCCCGGAACATGGCGTCGCTGCCGCAGGCCAGCGCGAGCGGTTCGTCGGAGCAGTCCAGCAGCTCGTAGGGGGCGATGGAGGGGTGCAGGTTCCCGAGGGCCCGCGGCTCCACCCCGGCCCCCAGGAGACCCTGGACCTGGTTCACCAGGGCCGCCTGCAGGCTGGAGAGCAGGTTCACCTCGACCCGGGAACCCTGGCCGTCCACCCCGCGGCGGACCAGCGCGGCGAGCGCCCCGATCGCGGCGTCCTTGCCGCACAGCACGTCCACCAGCGCGACCCCGACCTTCGTCGGCGAACCGGGTTCCCCGGTGATGCTCATGAGCCCGCCGACGGCCTGGACGAGGAAGTCGTAACCCGCCCGGTCGGCACCGCCATCCGGGCCGAACCCGCTGATGGAGACCGTGACGAGTCGCGGGTTGAGGTCAGCGAGCACGTCCGGGCCCCACCCGAGCTCGGCCAGCCGACCGGGCCGGAAGTTCTCGACGAGGACGTCGGCCCGGCGCAGCAGTTCCCGGGCCGTCGTCCGGTCGTCGCTGTCGGTCAGGTCGAGGCGGACCGACTCCTTGTTGCGGTTCACGCTGTCGAAGTAGGTCGTGCCGGTCGCGGTGAACGGCGGACCCCACCGTCGGGTCTCGTCCCCACCGTCCGGGCGTTCCACCTTGATCACTCGCGCACCGAGATCGGCCAGGTGCACCGTGGCCAGCGGCCCGGCGAGGACCCGGGAGAAGTCGGCGACGAGCACCCCGGCCAACGGCGCGGACCTCCCGGACGGACCGACCACCGACACCCCCGGCGCAGCGTCCCCGACTCCGAGGACCCGACGGTGGGCCCTCCGGTGGACCTCCTCATCCTGGGCCGGACGACGGGTGCCGACAAGGCCCCCCACCACCACGACCCTCAGGCACGGGTGTCCGGGACGCCCCGCAGGGCGTACCGTCGCCGGCACCGAGAGGGGGCTCCCATGACCGAAGGCGGACTCGTCGTCCTGGCGATCATCATCCTCGTGCTCGTGCTGCGCCGCAGCGGGAAGTAGGCGCGGCGAGCGTCCTCAGCCGCGACCGAGCAGCCGAGCGAGCAGCCGGGCGAAGAACCCGCGACGCACGACGGGCGCGACGACGGGGGCCGTGACGGGCGGGGTGGCGACGGGCGTCACGGCGGCAGCGACAGGGGCGACGGTGGCGGGGACGGGCTCGGTCGCGCGCGACGGCGCCTGCAGGCGGGCACCGGCCCGGACCTCGGGGACGTAGGCCCCCTCGTCCAGCTGGGCGGCGGCGAGCAGCAGGGCGGACGCGTCGGTCCGGCCGACGGTCAGGGCACCACGGGTGTTCGGCGAGTCCGGCATCGACATCTCCTCAGGGCGCGGGGGGCGGACCGCCCCTTCATCGACCGTTCCCGGCCCCGACTTGAGCGCCCGTCCGGGGGAGTCCCCGGACCCTCCGATCAAGGTCCGGCCCCGACCTGCCGATGGAGCGGGCCGACGGGGCTCCGACGCCCCAGCGAGGGAGGGGACACCGTGCGAGCGTCCGACGCGAACCGGCTGCGGACCGGCGACTACGTCCTCGTCCGCGGCATCGCCGGGGTCGCGGTCGACGGGCCCGGGCGCCGCGCCCAGGTGCTCTCGGTCACCGCGACCCGGCTCGAGGTGCGGTTCTCGATGAAGGACAAGCCCCTGCACCTCGACGTCACCGGGCCGGGCGAGGTGACCCCCGTCGACAAGCCCTTCCCGCCTACGCCCGTCACCCGGGTCCTCGGCACCGCCGAGACCCCGGCCCGTCCCCGCCGGACGGGCCGGACCGTCGCCGCCGTGCTCGTCGCCGTCGTCGCGGCGGTGGGGGTGTGGTCCTGGTCGGGCGCGGTGTCGGCCAGCCGGGCCGGGAACGGCGGCGGGGCCGACCTGGCCGCGGCCGCGACCCTGGCGGGCGCGGGCACCGGCGGGCCCGAGCGTGTCGGCCCGGAGGGGACGTCGACCGCGACGACCGGCACCGCCACGGCACCGGCCGCGGCCGGTGGTCAGACCACGCGCCCCGGGGTCGGGTCCGCGCCGTCAGCCACCTGCGGGGATCAGAACAGGCAGACCGCCGCCAGCGCGTCGCCCTCCGGGGCCTCCTCGGCCACGAGCAGCGGCGCGATCTCCTGCAGCGCCCACCAGACGCCTCGGGCCGAACCCCATTCCTCGCGCAGCTCGTCGCGCTGGGTCGGGTCACCGCCCAGCGTGCGCGCCGCCGAGTAGAAGGGCGCCGGATCGGCCTGCAGGGCGCGGCACCGTTCAGGGTCGTCCGCTCCGGCGGGCAGCAGCGCCGGGTCCGACTCGGTGCTGAGCGCGGTCAGCGCGTACCCGTTGTCGGCCGTGGCGACGGTGAACGTCCCGGTGATCCGCAGCAGGTCGGCGGCCTGGTTCTCGACCGCGAACGCCGTCGGCTCGTCCGTCGTGAGCCGGAGCGGCCGCACCCCTTCGACGAGGGCGTCCGTCGGCAGCACCACCCGGCCCTCTCCCAGCTCGCTCCCGCTGGGGTCGAAGTCGGCGACCACGTCGAGCTGGACCCGCCGGTTCTCCGTCGCCGCCGCCCGCAGGGTCTGGTTCAGCGCATCGCTGCCGTCGGGGGCCACCACCACGGAGTCCACCAGCGAGGTCGGCGGCTGCTCCTGGGTCCCGCTCGACGTCGGTGCGGACGCGCTCGGTGCCGACGCGCCCGCCGTCGGACCCTCGCCCGGCTCGTCCCCGCCGCACGCGGCCAGCGTCGTCACGGTCACGAGTGCCAGCGCGAGGGCACCGGTGGGACGCAGGAGTCGCCAGGACAGTCGAGTGGTCACAGTCAGACATGGTGTCAGAGCAGAGCGTCACGCGTCAGTGGGCGGGACAGGACCGCCCGGACTGGCTACCGTGCAGCGTGGCCACCTCGACGGGGCACGTCCTCACCCTCGCCGGGCACGACGTCGCCATCACCCACCCGGAGAAGGTCGTCTTCCCCGAGCTGGGCGTCACCAAGCTCGACCTCGTCGAGCACTACCTCGCCGTCGCCGAGGGCGCCCTGCGCGGGGTGGCCGGCCGGCCCATGGTCCTCAAACGCTTCGTGAAGGGCATCGCCGAGGAGGCGGTGTTCCAGAAACGGGCGCCCACCAAGCGACCCGAGTGGTTGGAGGTCGCCGAACTCCGCTACGCCTCGGGCACGTCGGCCGCCGAGACGGTCGTCCGCGACACGGCGGGACTGGCCTACGTCGTCAACCTCAACTGCATCGACCTGAACCCCCACCCGGTCCTGGCCGAGGACCTCGACCACCCGGTCGAACTGCGCATCGATCTCGATCCGGTGCCGGGAGTTCCCTGGGGACAGATCGTCGACGTCGCGTTCGTGGTGCGCGAGGTGCTGCTCGACCACGGTCTGACCGCCTGGCCCAAGACGTCCGGGTCGCGGGGCATCCACGTCTACGCCCCCGTGCACCACGAACCCGGGGTGCAGGTGTGGACCTATCCGCAGTTGCGGCGGGCCGCCGAGACGGTCGCCCGCGAGGTCGAGAACCGGGCCCCGGATCTCGCGACGTCGAGGTGGTGGAAGGAGGAACGCGAAGGCGTGTTCGTCGACTTCAACCAGAACGCCAAGGACCGGACGGTCGCCTCGGCCTGGTCGGTGCGCGCCACTCCCGACGCCCGGGTCTCGATGCCGCTGACCTGGGACGAGGTCCGCGACGTCGACCCGGCCGAGCACACCATCCGCACCGCGGCGGGCAGGTTCGCGGAGATCGGCGACCCGTGGGCCGGGATGGACGACGTGGCGGGGTCCCTGCAACCCCTGCTCGATCTCGCCAAGGCCCTCGGGCCCGCCGAGAAACCCCCGAAGGGGACCGGCCGACGGACCATGACGATGCCCCTGGTCGAGATCGCCCGGACCCGGACGAAACCCGAGGCCCTCGACCTGGTCCAGGTGTGGCGCGACGCCCACCCCGCCGTGGCCGCCCACCTGCACGAGGCCGACGTCCTGGTGGACGGGATGCGGGGCAGCAGTTCGCTCTGGTACCGCGTGCGGATCAACCTCCAGCACGTCCCCGAGGAGCAACGCCCCGAGCAGGGGGATCTCCTGGCGGACTACAACCCCTGGACGAACTACCGGGGTCCGCAGCGACCGTCCTGAGACGGTCGCCACTCCCCCGACCTCACCCGCGGGACGCGGCCCCTCACGAGTACCGGTCCGACCCGAACGTGTCCGGGCCGATGCGAGGGAGATCGTCGCCGACGCGCAACCGGCGCTGCGGGACCGGGTCCGGGGCCGAGGGGGCGGGAGCGGACGCGCAGACCTCCGTGGGCGGCGCGGCGTCGCGTCCGACGCCGCGACCTAGCGTCCCCCGGGTCGGTCGGGACGGCCCGGCCCCACGACGTCCGCCGCGGCCCGCCCCACGAGCTCGCGCGGACCCGGCTGACGCGCCCGCACCCAGTCCAGGAGTTCCACCACCGGCAGGGCCGGGGTCAGGGCGAAACCCTGCACCAGGTCGCAACCCAGCAGCCGCAACGCCTCCACGACGACGGTGTCCTCGGCCCCCTCCGCGACCACCCGCAGCCCCAGCCGGTGGGCCAGGTCGACCGTGGCGGCCACGATCGTGGCGACCCGGGGGTCCTCGACGACCCGGGCGCAGAAACTCCGGTCGATCTTGAGCTCGTGCGCCGGGAGGTCGTTCAGGTACGACAGCGACGAGTACCCCGTGCCGTAGTCGTCGATGCTCAGCTCGAACCCCGCGACGACGAGCGAGGAGCAGACCGCGAGCGCCAGGTCGGCGTCGGCCATCAGCGTCGTCTCCGTGACCTCCAGGACGATGTCGCCCGCGACGGCCCCCGGTGCCAGCGCGGCGAGCAGGGCGGCGGGCAGCCCGGGGTCGGAGAGGCACCCGGCCGACAGGTTCACCGACATCCGTGGTCGCCGACCGGTCCCTCCGGGACCGGTCGGCGGGAACCGGGACAGGTCCCGACTCGCCGTGGCCAGCACGAACACGGTGAGGTCCGGCATCCGCCCGAGGTTCTCGACCAGGGTCAGGAACTCGACCGGGGGGACGGGACCGCGACGGGGGTGCCTCCACCGGACCAGGGCCTCGAGGCCCCGGACCGATCCGTCGTCCAGACCGACCTGCGGTTGGTAGTGCACCTCGAAGGGGAGCGCGCCCGTCTCGAAGGCGAGGCGCAGGTCCTCGGTCAGGGCGAGCCGCTCCTGGTGCGACCGGTCGCTCTCCGGGTCGAAGACCGCCACCCCGGCGCCGGTGGCCTTGGCCGCGTACATCGCGACGTCGGCCCGTCGCAGCAGGTCCGTGTGCTGGTGGCGACCGCTCCAGGCCACGCCGACGCTGAGGTCGACGTCCACACGGGACCCCGGTCCGAGGAGTTCGGCCGCGCGCAGGAGCTCGGTCGCGACGTCGGTGCGGACCCGGGCGGCGAGGTCGACCGCGTGCGCCTGGTCCGGGTCTCCGACGAGCACCGCGAACTCGTCACCACCGAGGCGGGCCGCGAGCGCGGCGCCCGGGACGACGTCGTTCAGCACCCGACCGACCCGGGCCAGCAGACGGTCACCGGCCTCGTGCCCGTGCCGGTCGTTGAGCTTCTTGAACCGGTCGAGGTCCAGCAGCAGCAGCGCCGTCGGTTCGCGGGTCCGCGTCACCTCGGCGAGCCGCTGGTTCAGGGCCCGGCGGTTCGCCAGCCCCGTGAGGTCGTCCGTGAGCGCCTCCACCCGTCGCTGGGCGAGGCTGGCCAGGTCGCGGATGGTCGTGGCCGCGCGCGTGCTCACCCCGGCGACCGCCGCGACCGCGAACGCCACCACGGTCGTCGTGCGGTCCGGGGGGAACCGGGTCGCGACCACGAGGGCGGTCATCGCCGCCGAGAGGACGACCAGGGCCCCCACGACCGCCGACTGGGGCGTGACGATCTGGGTGGTGGTGCGGGCGGCGGGGAGCAGACGAGCCGCGCCGAGCCCGAGGCCGAAGGTCGCGGTGGAGACCAGGCCGAGGGTCGGTGACGGGCCGCCCCCCGTTCCCGCGAGCTGCCATCCCGCGGCGACACCGGCGCCCGCCACCCCGAGGCTCATCACCCACGGCCGCGGGTCGCGCGTGAGCGCCGCCAGCGACGCCACCGTGAGCGTCGAGCCCAGGACGATGACGAGGGCCGAGATCTGCAGGACGGCCAGCTGCTCGACCGGGCCGACGACGCGCCCGTCGACGTGCAGGAGCAGCAGGTTGACGAGTGCGGCCAGGGCCAGGGTGCCGCTCAACCCGTTGAGGTGGTCCCCGGGATCGGCCACCGCCGAGGAGTCGCGGTTCCAGGCGAGCAGCCCCTGGTAGAGACAGGCCGCCGCCAGCACGCTGCTCAGGGCGGCCGCCGACCCGGCAGGGGTGTCCGAGCCCGCCGCCTGCGCGAGGACGAGGGTCAGCGTGGTCCCGACCGCCAGGGTCCAGAGTGCGCGACGCACCCAGCGCCACAGGGCGTCCTCGCTGGCTACCGGGCCACGTCGGGCCGCGGCCGGCGCGGGATGTCTGGTCATCGGACCCTTCTCGGTACTGAAGGTGGGCCCGACTGGCTGCAGGTCGGTGGAACATCGGCGCGACGGCCCGCCCGGCGGACCCCGACCGGGCAGGACCACCCCCTCGGGTGAAGATCGGCGCCCGCCGAGCGGCACGTCCGCCCGGGCACCGCCACGCGGGTGATCCCCGCCGGGGCCCGTTCAAGCCGTCGTCCCTGTCGGCCGATGTTCGGGACGACCCGGAACCACCGGGGCGGCCTCGGCGGACGGGAGGGCAGGGCGTGGTCCGGTTCCGTCGGCGCCCGATCCGGCCGGACCGCGTGACGGCTCTGCTGACCGTCGCCGGGGTGCTCACCACCCCGGCCGGGGCCCTCGCGCTCGTCGGGCCGGCTCCGGTGTGGTCGCTGCTGCTGGGCCTGCTGGGGCTGGGTTCGCTCTACCTGGGTCAGGTCTTCCTGCTGCGGCAACGGGTCCGGGTCGAGGTGCGCAGCAGCTGGCTGGACCCCATCGGTTGGACCCTGGCCGGCGCCGCCGCGATGATCGGGCTGGTCGGGCCGGCCTACCAGCGTCTGGCCGGGATCGACCTGGCCCAGGCCGACCTGTCGATGGCCTCGGTCGCCCTGTCCCTGAGCTCCGCCCTGTTCGCGGCGTCCACCGTCGTGCGGTGCGGGGTGCGCGAAGACCCCCGGGTCGGCTGGCTGTCCCTCGGCGCGGTGAGCATCCTCGGCTCGCAGGTGCTGCTGATGCTGCACGCGGTCGGCGTCGGGATCCCTCTCCTCACGGCGCAGCTCAGCATGGCCGTGACGTCGTTCGCCTACCTCGCCGTGCTCTACGCCCGGCCCGAGACGCTGCCCCCGCGCCGTCCGATGCCCTGGCGCCAGCACGTGCTGAGCGGCCTGGTCACCACCCTCACCGCCCTCGTCGTGATCCTCGGCGTCGACCGGTCGGCGCCGATGGTCCCGGCCCTGGCCCTGGCCGTGGGGGCCATCGGCTGCGTCGGCGTCATCGCCTACGTGACGGTGCGCGACGTGGTCGCCCTGCAGGGCTCGCACGAGGAGGCCCTGACCGACGAGCTCACCGGACTGGCGAACCGCCGGGCCCTGCTGCGGGCGCTGGCCGGTGGCCCGCACGGACAGTACGGCGCGGCCCTCCTCCTGCTGGATCTCAACCGCTTCAAGCAGGTGAACGACGGGCTCGGTCATCACGCGGGTGACACCCTGCTGCGCCAGGTCGCCCGCCGGTTGCGGGGTGAGATCCCCCCGGAGGCCGTACTCGCCCGGATCGGCGGCGACGAGTTCGCGGTCCTCCTGCCCGGCGCCGGCGCGCTCGACGCCGCCACCCTGGCGGACACCCTCACCCAGGCGTTGCGCACCGACTTCTCCCTCTCCGACCACGTCGTGAACGTGGGGGCGAGCCTGGGGATGGCGGTCGTCGAACCGGGGTGCTGGAACCCACCCTTCGAGGCCGCCGCGGCGGAACTGATGCGGCAGGCCGACACCGCCATGTACGTCGCCAAGGCCGAGGGACGCGGTCCCGTCCTGCACGAGGAACGGCACGACGACGACGCCCGCACCCGGCTCACCTTGCTCGAGGAACTGCGCAAGGCGTTGCGCGCCGGGCACATCGGTCTCCACTACCAGCCGCAGGTGGACGTCCGCGACGGCCGGGTCCGGGGGGTCGAGGCGCTGGTCCGGTGGCAGCACACCACGCGCGGCACGATCTCCCCGTTCCACTTCCTCCCGCTGGCCGAGGACGCCGGGTTGATGCCCGAGATCACCGCCACCGTGCTCGAGCAGGCCGTCCGGCAGGCCGCCGAGTGGTACCGCACGGGGTTCGCCGTCCCGGTCTCGGTGAACCTCAGCGCCGACGACATCACCCCCGACCTCGAGACCACGATCACCGCTCTCCTGCGCAAGCACCGGCTGCCCCCGGAAGGCCTGGTCCTGGAGATCACCGAGACCTCCGTCATGCACGACCCGACCGCCGCGGCGATGGTGCTGCGCGGCATCCGGGAACTCGGTGCGGGGGTGAGCCTCGACGACTACGGGACGGGCCACTCCTCCCTCACCCTGCTGCTCCGCCTGCCGGTCACGGAGGTCAAGATCGACCGCTCGTTCGTCTCGTCGTTGCCCGACGACGCCCGGCACACCGCCGTCATCCGGTCGACGATCGAACTGGCCCACTCCCTCGGGATGCACGTCGTCGCCGAGGGGGTCGAGACCCACGCCATGCTGGGCGCGCTGCGCGAACTCGGCTGCGACATCAGCCAGGGCTACCTGCACTCCCCACCCGTACCGCCCGCGGAACTCCCCGGGATCCTGCGGCACAGCGGGGTCGCGGTGCTGGCCGACCGCTGAGGCGCCTCCCCCGGGGCGACCCGTCAGGGCCGCAGGTAGATGCGGAACCGGTGCAGCACGGCGGCGACGAGCGTCCAGGCGAGGACCGCGGCGACGGAGAACGCGAGTTGTTCGTGCCCGGTCAGGGACGACGCTCGCGTGATGCCGTCGGCGATGCGGGTGGGCAGGTCGACCCCCTGCGCGTCGACGCTGCGGGTGAGCAGGGCCATCGCCACGTGCGAACCGAAGTAGACGAGCAGGCTGTTGCGGCCCAGTGCGATCAGCGGCCAGACCGCGCCGCGGACGACCGCCGGGTTCCGCGGTCGGTCCAGGAGCAGGTGCGCCATGAGCAGGACGACCAGGACTCCCGCGGCGACGGACAACCCGAACGGCGGGGTCCACAACCGTTTCATCGTCGGGAGGTCGACGCCGGCCAGGGCCTGCGGGACGACGGAACAGGCCCAGGCCAGACCGGCGGCACCCAGCGCGAGGGCCAGGCCGGGCAGGGCGGAACGTCCGGGACGGGCCAGCAGGAGATGCCCCAGGGTCACCCCGGCCGACGCGCTGACCAGGGCCCCGAGGATGGCGACGAGCCCCTCCGGGTCGTGCCCGAGAACTCCCCCGGCGTACATGTGGCCCGGCCCGAGCCAGGCGAGGTCGACGACACCCGAGGGGTTGCACTCCGGCGTGAGCGTGCGTCCCGGGCAGTCCCGGGCGGAGAGGGTCAGGACGACCGTGGAGGCCGCGGCCAGCAGGACCGTCAGCAGCGCCCAGCCGCGCCAGTCCCGGGTGACGAGGTGCAGCAGGGCCAGCACCAGCACGACGACCGCGTAGAGCTGCAGGACGCCGGTGAAGCGCCAGGTGTCGGGCACCCAGGAGTTCAGGACGAGGGCGTTGTAGAGCAGTCCCACCGCGACGAGGACGAGGATGCGTCGGCCCAGGCTGCGGACGTCGGTCCGGCGGTGCATGGCGAAACCCAGACCGCACCCCGTGAGGGTGACGAACGTGGGGAACACCAGGTCGACGACCCCGACCCCGGCCCACTTCGCGTGGTTGAACCAGGTCGGGACGTCGACGAGCACGAGGCTGTCCACGGACACGCTCACCACGAGCATGAGGCCACGGACCACGTCGAGACTCTGCAACCGGAGCCGGGACGGCGAGGAACCCACCCGGCCACTCTGCCCCACCCGGGGCGGGGAGACCGTCAGCCGCGCGTCACGACCGTCCGCCCGGTCCCGAACGAGTAGGTGATGGAACCGTGCTGGAACGTCTGCACGACCCCGCCGGGGACGGCGGTCTCCTCACCGGTGGGGTATCCGAGGGTGGAGTTCTCCCAACCCAGCGAGGCCCACCGGTCGCGGATGGCCCCCTTCACGACGTGCGCACCCCCGAGCGGGCTCCAGTAGATGGAACCGTGCTCGAACCGGGTGAACGCCCCACCGCGCAACGGGATCTCGTCGGTGACCGGGAGGCCGAGGCTGGAACGGTTCAACCCGGCGGCGCGGTAACGCTGCAGGATCGCCCCGCGCACGACGACCGTCCGGTCCCCGCGACGCACCGCGATCGTGCCGTCCGGTCGCTCGGTCACCGGGGAGAGCTGCCGCGAGGGCGGCCGGGTCGGGGTGGGGCTCGAGGTCGGGCGGGTGGTGGTCGGGCGGGTGGTGGGGTTCGACGTGGGACGGGTCGTCGGGGTGCCGGTGGGCGACGTGGTGCGCGTCGGGGTGGACGTCGGCGTGGCCGTCGGGGTGGAGGTCGGGGCGCTGGTGGGCGCCGCGGTCGGGGTGGACGTCGGGGTGCTGGTCGGGGTTTCCGCTCCCAGGGCCACCTGGACGGTCGCGGAGGTCCCGTCGACCGTCGTGGTGGTGATGCGGACCTGCCCGCTCGCCGAGGTGAAGGTGGAACCCGCGGTCAGGATCCAGTTCCGGTCGGTGCTGGACCCGGTGGGGGTCGCGTCCAGGACGACGCTGCCCCCCGACTGCGAGTCGTCGGCCTTGGTGATCCGCACCCCACGCGGCATGGACGTCAGCGAGGCCGACGACCGGGCGTCGCCCGACCAGTTGCCCCGCAGCTCGACGAAGTAGGTCCCCCGCCCGGCCGGGTCGGGGATGCGCAGACCGTGGGCGGCGCCGTCGGTCCGGACCGGCAGGGCGGCGACGGTGTAGCTGCCCGCGGATCCGACCGTGCGGATGCCCGCCGTCTGCAGGCCGAGCCGGGACTGCCCGGCCACGCCGAGGCTGCCGTACCCGAGCTGCCCCGAGGGGCCCATCACGTCGAACCAGTCCCCGTAGGAGACCCAGGTCCCGGTGCAGGAGGCGCACCCGCACCCCCAGGTCGAACCGTTCCAGGTGACGTCGGCCGACGCGCTGCAGTACACGGCGTTGGCGTGGTTCAGGCTGAGGTTGTGGCCGAGTTCGTGCGCCCAGAGGCTCGACGCGGTGTCGGTGACGTAGAGGGCACCGTTCGCGGCCGACGAGGAACCGATGGTGCCCTTGCCGTAGGCGTCGCAGGCCCGCGACGTGTACGCCTGGCGGGGGACGACCACGACGAGGTGCTCCCGGGCCGCACCGGTCCACCCGGTGCGGGCGGCGGCCTCGTTCCAGAGGTTCCCCACGTCCGAGCAGGGGTAGGTCGAGGTGTACCAGCCCGTCACGGGGGCGGCGAGGGTGAAACTCACCTTCCCCTCGGTCTGGTCCGACCAGTACTGCGAGGCGGCGGCGAGGGAGTTCTCCGCGTCCTGCGCGGTCATGGGGTTCGCGTCCTGGCCGGCGCCGGCGGGCACCACCATCGCGATGCGCACGGTGTGCGGGGCCGACGAGGAGCCGGTGGACTGCGGGCGCGCCGGAGCCGAGACGTCCTGCACGGACAGGACCCGCAGGGTGTCGGCGTCGGCATCGCTGACCCGCACGGTCACCTCCGAACCCGGGGCGACCCGGTCGAGCCGCTGGTTCCCGACGGCCCGGAGGTCGAACCCGGCCCCGTCGCCGAGGTCGAGGTAGGTGGTGGGGCTGCCGTCGGTCCCGGAGTCGGCGATGCGGACGACCGTGCCCACCAGCTCCTCCCCGGTCAGGGCGTGCGCCGGCAGCGGACCCGTCCCGAGGAGGGGGGCCAGCGCCAGCGCGAGGACCAGGGGCGTGCGGGCGCGACGGGAGCGCATCGGGGGGTTCACCGATGAGGGATCGGTCGCGGGACCCCCGGTCTCGATGGTCCGGGCGGGTGATCCGTCCACCACCCCGCGGTCAAGGAACCACGGGACGGGGCCGATCATGGGACGGAGTCCCGGGAGGCCGGGGCCGGAGCCCGGGCGGGGGACGGTCGTGCTGCAGGTCGTGTCCTACTACCGCCGGGGCGGCCTCGCGTCGGCGCTGATGGTGGTCGCGGTGACCCTCCAGGCGCCGGCCGTCGCCACGAGCGTCGTCGGCCGGGCCCCGTCCTGGGCCCTCGCGCTGGCGGTCCTGGGGCAGGCGGTCGTGCTCAACGCCCAGGTGCTCCTGCTGCGTCGCCGGGTCACCTCGATTCCCTGGAGCAGCCACGTCGAGATCGCGACGAGCGTGCTCTCGTGGGGTGCGCTGCTGGTCTGGCTGGGCGCGGAGACCCTCTCCGGCACCGACGGCACCGGCACCACCTGGGCCTGGCTCGCCCTCGCCGCCGCCCTCGTGTCCGCGACCCTGGCCGGGGCCAGCGTCGCGATGTGCCGGCCGCGCCCGGACCTGCGTCTCCTCGCCCTGCTGGCGGGTTCCACGGCCGGGTTCCTGCTCCAGGTCCTGCTCCACGTCGACGACGCCACGTCCCCCGTGCCCGGGGCAGCCCGGGTCGTCCTGGGCGCCCTGGTCGCAGCGAGCTTCCTGGTTTCCCTCGGGGAGCAACCGGTCGTGCCGCGCTCCGCGCCCCGGCCCCGCTGGGCCCGCGAGTTCGCCACCGGCGCCCTGTCCGGGGCGATGGCCCTGGTCGTCCTGACCGTGAGCGGACACGTCGACGTCCCGTCGTCGGCGGTTCTGCTGGCCGCCCTCTCGGTGGCCACCGGGTTCGTCCGGGCCGGGCTGGTGGTCCGCGAGTTCCTGGCCCTGCAGGCCTCCCGGGAGGAGGCGACGACCGACGAGCTGACCACCCTGCCGAACCGCCGGGCCCTGCTGCGAGCCCTCGGCCGGAGGGTGACCCGGGGTTCCGGCGCGACGCTGCTGCTGCTGGACCTCGACCGGTTCAAAGAGGTGAACGACACCCTCGGCCACCACGTCGGCGACGAGCTGCTCCGCCAGGTGGGCGCGCGGATGCGGGCCACGGTGCCGACCCCCGCCCTCGCCTCCCGGTTGGGAGGTGACGAGTTCGCGATCCTGCTGCCCTTCGCCGATCCCGGGAGGGCCGAGGCGGTCGCCCGGCAGGTCGAGACGGTTCTGGGCCAGGGTTTCGACCTCGGCACCCACGTCGTCACCGTCCAGGCCAGCATCGGCGTGGCCCTGTTCGACCCCTCCGCGCACCAGGATGACGACCCGGGGATGACTGCGGTGGAACTCCTCCGTCGCGCCGACGTCGCCATGTACGCGGCCAAGGGGAACGACCTCGGGCCCGTCCTGCACGAGGAGACGCTGGACGAACGGACCAGGACCCGCGTGCGGGAACTCGCCGAACTGCGGAACGCCCTCGAGCGCGGCGAGATCGTCCTGCACTACCAACCGCAGGTCGACGTCGTCTCGGGATCCCTGCGCGGCCTCGAGGCCCTGGCCCGCTGGGACCGCCCCGGGCGAGGCGTCCTGCCCCCGCCCGCGTTCCTCCCGCTCGCCGAGGAGACCGGCCTCATGCCGGCGATCACGAGGGCTGTCCTGGAGCAGGCCGTCCGGCAGGCGGGTACCTGGAACGCCGCCGGGCTCGCAGTTCCCGTCTCGGTGAACCTGGCCGCTGCGGACGTCCACCCGGGTCTGGTCCCCACCGTCGCCGACCTCCTCACCGCGTCCGGGCTCCCCGCGAACCTGCTCGTCCTGGAGATCACCGAGACCTCCGTGCTGCACGATCCCGACGCGGCAGCCGCGGTCCTGACCGAGCTGCGGGACCTCGGGGTCGGGGTGAGCCTCGACGACTACGGCACCGGGCACTCGTCGCTGCTGCTGCTGCTCCACCTCCCCGTGAACGAGGTGAAGATCGACCGCTCGTTCGTGGCGCAGCTCCTGCACGACGAGCGCCACCTGGCGGTCATCAGTTCCTCGATCGACCTGGCCCACCGGCTCGGCATGGTCGTCGTCGCCGAAGGGGTCGAGACGGAGGCGATGCTGGACCGGTTGGCGCAGCTGGGGTGTGACGTCAGCCAGGGGTATCTGCACTCGCCACCCCGGCCCGTCGCCGACCTCTTCCCGGCCCTGGGCACGATCGCGGTACCGGGTTCCTGACCGGGGTGGGGGCATGGACCGCGGCGACCGCGGCGGCTCCCCCGACCGGTCGTCCCCGTACGCCCAGGGAGGTGCCGACGGTCGTTCCAGGCCGCGGTCGCCGCAGGCAGGAAGGTGAACCCGCGGCGGCGGAACTCACGCCATCACGGTAGCTCTCCGTTGTCACTCGCGCACGTCTGGTCACAGATTTCGTGTCGCGGAAGGGTTCCCGATTCTCGCACGGAGGGGATCGTCAAGGCGCCGATATGGGCTGTAACTGTTGCTGTGCAACGGATTAGGGGGTCGGAAGACCTTGATCGGACAACCTTGTTCGGATGATATTCGGACATGGACGCAGGGGTAGTCATGCCGGTGGACAACTCGGTCGAACTGGCGCCTCGCGACGCCCTGGCCGAGCTGTTGCAGGCCTCCGAACGCCTCCGCTCCACCGGACACGCGATGGCCATCGACGCCGTGGTCGCGCTGCTGGACTGGGTCCGTCGCGAGCACCCCGACGTGGCCCGCGCCCGCGACCTCGGTTGCACCCGCGACGGGGAGGAACTCACCCTCGAACTCCTCGACCACCTGGTGGCCGAGGTGGCGGCGATGATCCTGGCCGAGGCTCGACACCTGTCCCACCTGCAAGCCGTGGGGCAGGTCGGCGACGCGGAGGACGCCCTCCAGGACCCGGCCCTGCACGACGCCTACCGGGCCGGGAACATCACGTTCACCCACCGCGCGGTCGTCCGCCGCGCCCACGACCGCCTCGCCGCCCGCGAAGCCACCCTCGTCCCCATCGAGGGTTCGGAGGGTGTTCGGGTGGGCGCGTTCGGCGAACCCGTTCTCGACGGCGACACACTCGCTGCCGCCCGGGCGGAGTTGACCGCCTCGGCGCTGGCCCACATCGCCACTGCTCATCCCACCCCGCAGCAGTTGACCCGGCACTGCACGAAGGTCATCCGGCGGTTGACCCCCGAGCACGTCCCGGTCGCGGTGCGGGTCGCGGACGCGAACCGTCACGTCAGCGTCGACCTGTGCGACACCGGTGAGGACTCCGGCCTCTCCGCGCACCTCACCGCCCTGGTCGGCAAGGACGTCGCGCTGCGCTTCGACCGGTGGTTGACCGCCGCCGCCGACGCGGCCGCCGACCACGCCACGGCCACCGGAACCCGTGACCACCGGACGCATCAGCAGCGTCGCGCCGACGTGTTCACCGACGTCCTGACCACCGCGATGCGCGACGGCGTCCCCGCCTTCTCCGACCCCACCATGCCGGCGGAGCCCGGTGAGGTGAACCCGGTCAAGCACGTCCGCACCCACCGCCCCGCGTCCAGCACCACCGTCCACGTCACCATCGCGGCCAGGACGTTGTTGGGGTTGGACGACGAACCCGGTGAGGTCGCCGGGATCGGACCGGTCCCCGCCGCCCTGGCCCGCGCCCTGGCCGCCGACGGGGACTGGCGAAGAATCCTTACCGACCCGGTGTCGGGCGAGGTTCTGGACGTGTCTCCGCGGGTCTACCGCCCCGGCGCCGCGTTGCGACGGTTCGTGCAGGCGAGGGATCGGACCTGCACCACCCCGGGCTGCTTGGTGCCCGCGATCGACTGCGACCTTGACCACCGGGTCCCGTTCGAGGAGGGCGGGCGGACGGTCCGGTCGAACCTGCACGCCTCCTGCCGCCGGCACCACCGGCAGAAGACGCTGTACGTGTTCGAGCACCGTGCCGCCCACCGTCGACGCCAGCGGAACACCGGAACGTCGCGGTGGGGCAGGCCGGACGAACCACCGTTCTGAGGGGGCGGGTTCTGGACGTGACTCAGGGACGCGCGGCCCCGACGAAGACGACGTTGTCCGGCCGCCGACGCTCCAACTCGACCGCGGTCTCGACCGGGGTCGACCCGACCTGGGTCAGGAGGAGCGGGGCGTCGATCTCGGCCGCGAACGGACCGGCCGCCAACGCGTCGGGGTAGTTGTCACCGACCGCGAGAACCGCGGTGTCGTTGCCCGGGAAGAAGCGTTGCCCGACCGCAACGGCGGTGGCGTAGCGCGTGTTCCCCCCGAGCCGCTCGAACGAGGCGTTCTGGAACCCGAGGGCCCGGATCTGGTCGATCACGGCCGGACTGATCGCGCCCTCTCCCCCGAGGACGAAGAACCGACTGGGTCGGAGGGGCAGGAACTGCTCGGTGAACGCGTCCCGGACCTCGGCCGGAACGGTGTCCCGCCCGACCAGGAGGATCGGCGCACCGAGGCTGCCGGCGGCGGCCGCTCCGGCCAGCGCGTCGGGGAAGTTCTGTCCGGTGGCGAGGAAGGCGGTGTCGGGGTCGTCGAAGAGGATGCGGGCGGTCTGCACGGCCGTCCCGTAGCGGTTGGCCCCCTCGAGCCGCAGCACGCTGTACCCCCGCCGCTCCAGCTCGGTCTCCACCTCGGCGCTCACCGACGTGGTCCCACCGATCACGTAGACGGACCGCGTGCCGAGTCCCTGCAGCTCGTCCCAGGTCGCCTGCGGAACCGAGTAGCGGGACGTCAGCAGGACGCGGCTCTGGTCCGCCCCGGCGGCAGCGCTCGCCGCCAGCGCGTCGGGGAAGTTCTCCCCGGTCGCCAGGTACACCGGCGCGAACTCGGACCCGTCGAAGGCCGCCGACACCAGCGCGGCGGTCTCGAACCGGTTGGCCCCCGAGATCCTCGTGTCCGCGGCCTGGGCGGGGACCGCTCCCACGAGACCGATCGCGACGGCAGCGGACAGGACGGTGAGCACTCGACGTCGCACGACGCCTCCCTGGTGTCGGGCGACTCCGGGCGGAGCCGGCGGTGCGCGCCACCCTCGCTGCGCCCCCGCGGTGACGCAACCGGGACCACCACGAAGACCGGTCCGCCGGGCACGACGAAGCCCCCACCGGTCGAAGATCGGTGGGGGCTGCGTGCGGGACCGTTCGGGTGGAACGGATGACGACCACGTCCGTGGCCGCCACCCGCTCACCGAGCCCGGGTCACCTCATCGACGGTGTCAGCCGTTGGTGATGGCGTGGTTCTTGCCGGTGGTGGCCGAACCCGACGTGGTGTCGGTGTAGACGACCGAGTCTCCGACGCTGATCGCGTCCACCAGCTGCGCCGCGGTGGCGGTGCTGCCGTTGACCGTCCCGGTGCTCCCGGAGGCACCGATGGTCAGGAGCACGTTGCCGACGCTGGTCTGCAGCAGGTACGACGCCGACGGGGTCGCGGTGTTCTTCGTGACCCACAGGACCGTGCCGGAGAACGTCTCGGCCGCGGTGCCCGACTCCGCACCGTTCACCTTGAGGAAGGTGGCCGAGTCGGAACCGGAGAGGTTCACACCGTTCACCGTGGCTGCCGCCGAAACGGTCGCCGAGGTGGCGTCGGCCGCGGTGAGGGTGATCGTCTCGTTGTTGGCACCCGAGGCGATCGTGTCGGTGTAGGTGCCCGTCGCACCGGCGGCCAGGGTCAGGCTCGACCCCGAGGCGGCAGTGGCGCCGGAGATGACGACCGGGTTCGCACCGGTGTTGCGCACCGTGTACGTGACCGGGGTGTTGGCCGCCACGTTGATCGCGTTGCCGCTCTGGTCCACCGTCGTGAAGGTGAAGACCTCGGAGCCGGAGGTGCCGGCAGCGCTGCTGGTGGTCAGGACCTGGTCGTCCGGAGCGGCCAGCGTGGCACCGGTCAGGACCGGGGCGACCCAGGTGGTGGCCGTCGAGGTGAACTGCTGCTCGTTGGACTCACGGATGGCGTTCGGCGTACCGCTCTCCACCCAGATGGTCGGGGTGGCGGTGGTGGCCGCCGCCGAGTAGACCGCGAAGGAGAAGTTCCCGCTCGCGTTCGGGGTGACCGAGACGGTCGCGGCACCGGTGGTGCCGTTGACCGCGGTCGCCCCGGTCGGGGTGGCCGTACCGGCGCCCGGCGTGGTGACCGGCGTGGCGGTGGCGGACGTCCACAGCAGGACCGCCGAGGTGGTGGTGCTGCTGTTGTTGTCCTGCAGCTCGTTCAGACCGATCTCGACGGACCCGGTGTACGGGGTGCCGTACTGGTCGACGACCCGGCCGGAGTAGACGCGCTGCCCACCGTTGCCGATGCTCGCGGTACCGCTGACCGGAGCCGCGGTGAAGGTGTACTGACGGGCGACGAACGTGGTCGCCGGACCCTGGGCCCGGAACTCGTTGGCGTCGATCGCGTTGTCGCTGTCCGAGTCCAGCCAGACCGTCGGCGTCACGGTGGCCCCGGAGGTCGAGGACAGCGTGAACGTCGCGCTCGCGGTGTTGGCCGGGACCGTCACGGTCCCGATGCTGCTGCCGGTCACGGTGGGGGCGGAACCCGAACCGTTGAAACGGACGTCGGCCACCGAGTTGTTGGTGGCGTCGGTGTCGAGCAGGTTGGCCAGCGAGACCTTGAGCGTCGTCGCGGTCGTGTACGGAGCGCCGGTGGCCGGGTCCTGCAGCGTCACCGTGTAGGTGCGGGCGGTGTTGACCCCGACGCTCGACCCACCGGCGGCGGTGACCGCGATGGGCGTGGCGGCGACGCCGACCTGCAGCGAACCGGCGGTCTGGGTGGCGACCTCCGGGGTGGCGGTCACGAACGCGCGGTAGGTGTAGGAACCCGTCGCACCGGTGCTGAAGTTCACCGAGGCGACACCGTCGGAGTTCGTGGTCGCAGTGAGGGTGCGCACGACCGCGCCGCCGCTGTTGAGGACCTCGAAGGTCACGCCGGCGTTGCGCACCGGCGGGGCCACGGTCGAACCGGACGGGATCGCCCCGGTCACGGTCGAGGACAGGGCCACGGTCTGGCCGGCCTGGGCGTAGGTGAACGCGGGCACCGAGATGGCCGCAGCCGTCGTCACGGTGGACGCGGCCTCGTCGGCCGCCTCCACGACACTCTCCGGCAGGACCGAGGTCCCGCCGGCGGCGATGGCGGTGGTCAGGGTCGAGTAGTTGGCGGAGAGGTAACCCTCGGCCTCCTCGCCCAGCGACCCGTCGGCGGTGAAGACGATCGGGTAGTTCTGCGCGGCCGCGACGATGGCCGCGGGCAGCGCGTCGACCGGACGGTTGCCGTTGACGAGCCAGACGCCGGCCTTGGAGAAGGAGTTGCCGTTGGCGATCTGGACCGAGGTGTCGCGACGGTTGTCACCGCGGACGCGGGTCACCGCGTGACCGGCGGCGGAGATGTCGCTCTCGATGTCGGCGGAGACGGCGTTCTCGCCACCGATGATGAAGACGCGGGTGCCGGTGCCCCAGGTCGACAGGGCGTCGACGACGGAGTCAGGGAGCTCGTTCGGCTTGGTCAGCAGGACCGGGATGCCGGAACGGGCGGCGACGGGGGCGATCGCGAGCGCGTCAGCCAGGTCGGTGCCGGTCACCAGGTAGACGGTGTTGGGGGTCGCGCCGTTGAGCTTGGTCTGGGCCACCTCGAGGGCGGTCTCGTACCGGTCGGAACCCTGGACGCGCTCGTCGCCGCCGACCTCGTCGTACACGGCGTCGGAGATCGCGTTGGTGCCACCGACGACCCACACGGTGCTCGGGTTCAGGTCCTCGAGCGCCGCGGCGGTCTCCTCGGGAACGCTGTCGCGCTTCACGTAGAGGATCGGGATGGTGGTCCCGGCGAGGAAGGACGCGGCCAGCGCGTCGACGGGGTTGTCACCGTTGACGACGATGACGTTGCTCGCGCCCGACGTGAAGTAGTCGGTGTTGATCGACGCGGCGGTGGCGAAGCGGTTCTCGGTGCTGCTGGGGCGGGCGACTTCGAAGTTGGGAAGAGCCTGGGCCGGCACAACGGTGCCGAGGCCGGTCAGACCAACAAGAGCCGCGACGCCGGCCCCGATACCACGCCGGCGCAACCGGGAGGTTGCTGCGGTCACGATTGCCTCCAAGGCATATGAAGTGGTGTTCCCCCCCACGGGGGCCGGCCCAGTTGGACCTGTCGTCGCCCTCAGCCGCCGCTACGGAGCGGAGTCTTCCGGTGACAGGGATGAACGTACACGACAGTCACAACAGCAACACGGGGAGTAACGACGAGAGGGGGAGTCACACGCTCAGTCATGACGTTCATACAGCCCGTGACCTGCACGTTTACTGCGTCAGCTTGTTTGTTACAGTTCGATAACGGAGTGTCACACCCGTCGCAGACGTACTCCCCCGCCCCAGATGACCACGACTTCCGGGCCCCCGGCTCCGGGCCGAGCATGGTCACGTCCGACCAGGCGACTGCTTCGATGGGGCCACTGCCTCGACGCGCCGTGATCACGAGCTCCATGATCCGTGACGGAGGGTGAGTCTCGTCGGACTCCCCCGCAGCCCCTCACCCTTGCCCTGCCAGGGCCCCCGCGGTCGGTTAGTGTCGCGGCAATGGACAGGCATCTCTTCGCCCTCACCGAGGGCTCCCTCGCGGACCTGATGCCGACCGTCATGCACGGCGAGCCGGGGGCCGTGCTCCTGGTCGGGGTCGTCGACGGTCTCGTCCACTACGCCAACCCGGTCGCCGAGCAGCTCGCCCCCGGGGTCCAGCTGCCGTGCCTGGTCGACGACTGGTCGCGCGCAGCCCAGTTGCAGGCCGCCGACGGCTCCCCTCTCGACCACCCCGAGCTCGGCCTCGCCACGAACCCCCTGTCGCGGATCGCGAAGGGTCGACCGGTCAACGGAGAGCGCATCTCCGCCGCCCGCGGCTCCGACATGAGCAACGCCCGGGAGGCGCTCTGGGTCATCGGGATCCCCTTCGAGGAGGGGGTCACCGAGGCGCTGGTCGGGATGGCGCTCGTCGTCCTTCTCCCCGTGCGCGAGCTCCATGACGCCGCCGGGAAGCGCGACGAGCTCCGCGGAGCGGCCGAGCGGCTGCACTCACGGGCCGTCGTCGCCAGCGACCTCTCCTTCACCATCTCCGACCCGAACACCCCGGACAACCCGCTGGTCTGGGTGAACCCGGCCTTCGAGCGGGTCACCGGGTACGGGACGGAGATGCTGGGCCAGAACTGCCGGTTCCTGCAGGGGCCGGACACCGACCCCGCGGGGGTGCAACGGATCCGCGAGGCCCTGGCCAAGGGCGAGACCGTCACCGAACTGCTGCTGAACTACCGCAAGGACGGCAGCGCGTTCTGGAACGAGGTCGTCATCTCCCCCGTCCGGGACTCCACCGGGCACATCACCCACCACGTCGGCGTCCAGTCCGACGTCACCGTGCGCGTGCACGCCGAGAGGGAGCGCGACGAGGCCCTGGCCGCCGCGCGCAGCGCCCGCGGCCGCCTCGAGTTCCTGTCCGGGGTGGCCGACACCCTGTCCGCCGAACTCGACCCGCGGACGGCGCAGGACCTGTTGCCCAGCCTGGTCGTCCCCGACCTCGCCCACTGGGCCTTCGCCACACTGGTCGACCACGACGGGTCGCACCGCTCCCGCGGGGGTTTCGTCGTCCGCGCCGCCCACTCCGACCCCGCGCTGAGCGGTTCCGCCCTCCGGTTCGCCGAGAACGCGAGCGTCCTCACCTCGCAGTCGCTCACGGTGCGGGTGCTGCAGGGGCGCACCGGCCCCACCCTCCTGCCCACGATCGCCGACGACGCGCTCACCAGCGGGGTGGCCGACGAGCACGGGCGCCGGCAGCTCCGGGAGCTCGGGCTGGGCAGCGCCATCGTGGTCCCGCTGCGGGCCCGCGGGGAGATCATCGGGGCCCTGACGTTGCTCTCCGGTCCGCACCGGCGGCCCTTCGACGACGAGGACCTGCTGACCGCGGCCGACCTCGGCGCCCGGGCCGGTCTCGCCCTGGAGAACGCGCGGCTCTACGCCCAGCAGCGTCGCAGCAACGAGACGCTCCAACTGGCGATGCTCTCGACCCCCCGCAGCGGATCCGGCCTCGAGGTGGTCACCCGCTACGTCCCGGCCGGGGAGGTCGCCCAGGTCGGCGGCGACTGGTACGACGCCTTCCCGTTGCCCGACGGCTCCACCGTCGTCGTCATCGGCGACGTCATGGGGCACGACGTGTCCGCCGCCGCGGCCATGGGGCAGTTGCGGACCCTCGTCCGCGGGATCGCCTACGACCGGGCGTGCTCGCCCGACGAGGTGCTGCGGCGGATGGACCACGCGCTGGAGGGGCTGGGGGTCTCCAGCCTGGCCACCGTCGTGATCATGCAGATCTCGCCGGCCGAGGGTGGCGAGAACGTGCTGCGCTGGTGCACGGCCGGCCACCTCCCCCCGCTGGTGCGTGAGGCCGACGGCTCGGTCACCGCCCTGCAGGGCGTGGGGTTCATCCTCGGTCTGGGACTCGGCGGGGTCGAGCGGCGCCAGCACGAGCGCATCCTGGCCCCGGGGTCCACGGTGCTGCTCTACACGGACGGTCTCGTGGAACGCCGGGACGAACCCATGGACGTCCGCCTGGCGGAACTGCGCGAGGTCGTCACCGGCTTCGACGACGCACTGCCCCTGGACGAGCTGTGCGACGAGATGCTGCGCCGCATGCTCCCCCACGGCAACGACGACGACGTCGCGATCGTCGGGGTCCGGACCAGCTGACCCCTCCCCGCCCGTCGCGGACGCCGCTGCGCCGTTCGGTGACGTGGGCACCGACTGCGCTACAGATGATCCCCTCCCGCGTCGAAGGCTTGTGAGCACGGTCGACGACCTGCTGCCCGAAGGGTTCGGGCTCGCGATCACGGGGTGGAGCTGAGACGAGGATGCGCACGCGACGCGATCTCGGCGTCCTCGTCGTGGGCTTCGTGGTCTACCTCCTGGCCGCCCTGCTCGGCCGCTGGAGCCGCCCCGAGGACAGCCTGCTGGCCCTCGTCTGGCCCTCGGCGGCGGTCGGCACGATCTGGTTCGGCCTCGTCCGCGGGGCCCGCGGTCGACTGGCCGCCTCCGTCGCGATCCTGGTCGCCACGCTCCTCGCCGGCCGGTGGACCGGAGGACTGCCGGCGTCCGCAGTCGCCTCCACCGCGATGGGCGTCCTGCAGTTCGTCGTCACGGCCCGCCTGCTCGACCGTCATCTGACCCGCGGCGGCACGAGGTTGCCCTGGCGCCTGCGCACCCTCCACGACCTGTGGTGGTTGCTCGGAGCCACCGCGCTCGGCTCGCTGCCCATGGCCGTTCTGCAACCACTCTGGTGGTCGCTCCTCGGGAATCCCGTCGCGCTCGGCGAGGGACTGCAACTGGGCTCGCTCCTCGTCGTCCGCAACGTCACGGCGGTCGCGACCCTCGTGGTCCCCGTGCTCCTCCTGCTGGACCGCCGCCGTTCCGAGAAGCCGGTGTCGACCCACGCCGGGGCCCTCGAGACCGTCCTGGGGCACGCGGTCGGACTCGCCCTCGCCGTCGTCGTGCTGCTGGGGGCGATCCACCTGCCGCTCGGCTGGCTGGTCATGCTCTACGTCTTCTGGGTGGCCCAGCGACGTCCCACGCTGGAGGCGTCCGCCCTGGTCCTGGTCACCAGCGTGATCGCCGTGATCGGCGTCCTCCTCGACCTCGGCCCCTTCGTCGGCCGGGGTCGGCTGGAGGGGATGCTCATCGCCCAGGCGTTCCTCGTGGTCCTCACCGTCGTCAGTCTGGCCACGGCCGTCCACCGCGACCGCCAGGCCGCTCTGCTGCGCGCGGTGCAGCGGGCCCGCAACACCGCCGCCTCGCAGCGGGGGATGCTGGAGGCGGTCTTCGCCGCCAGCAACGTCGGACTCGTCGCCTACGACCGTGACGGCCGGGCGCTGCGGATGAACGCCGTGGCCGAGGAACTCTTCTCGCACTTCCCCAACCCCGCCCGCTCCGCCGACGCCCACGTCGACGGCGTGTGGGCCACCGACCCCACGACCGACGCTCCCATCCCGCTCGGCGACCTGCCGCTGAGCCGGGCCCGCAACGGGGAGACCGTGACGGACATGCCGTTGCGCGTCTTCACCCCCGGGATGCCGCAGGGGCGGGTCATGAACGTCAGCACCTACCTGCTGCCGGAGTACGGCGACGACGAGTGGGGCGGGGGTTTCGTCCTGAACTTCGCCGACGTGACCGCCGCGCACGACGCCGGTCGGGAGCTGGCCCGGGCCCACGCCCTCCTCTCGGGACTCTTCGACGCCGCGACCGAGCAGAGCATCATCGCCTGGGACCTCGACCTGCGGATCACCACCGCGAACGCCGGCGCCGAACGGCTCACCGGATACTCGCGGGCCGAACTGATCGGGCGCAGCCCCGGCATCCTGCACGAGAGCGAGGAACTCACGGACCGGGCCCGGGAACTCGGGGTCGAGGTCGGCCCGGCCGTTCTCTGCGCGATCCCGCTGCAGCAGGGCAGCGAGACCCGCACCTGGACCGTGCGTCGCCGGGACGGTGCGACCCGGCCCGTCCGGCTGACCGTCACGCCGATCCTCTCCACCCACGGGGAGACGACCGGGTTCATCGGCATCGGCAGCGACATCTCCGCCGAGCTGCGCGCCCGGGCCGTGCTCACGGAGTCCGAGCAGATCTTCCGGCTGGGTTTCCTCACCGCCCCCGTCGCGATGTTCATGCTGGACGTGCGCACCGCGCGCATCCGGCGGGTGAACGCCGCGGCGTCGGTCTTCACCGGGCGCAGCGAGGACGAGCTGCTGACCCTGCGGGGTTTCGACCTGCTGCACGAGGACGAGCTCGCCGAGAGCCACGGGGCCCTCGAACAGTTCCAGGACGGCAGCCTGCACGAGACCCGTTTCGAGCGGCGGTTCGTCCACGCCGACGGGACCTCCCGGTGGGCCGTGCTCTCCACGTCGTTGGTCGAGTCCCCGGACGCCGATCCGTACCTGATGTGCCACCTGCAGGACGTCACCGATCGCAAACTGGCCGAGCAGGAGATCGTCCGGCAGGCGCAGCGGGACGCCCTCACCGACCTGGCCAACCGCACCCTGTTCCACCAACGGTTGCGCGAGGCGCTGTCCGCCGCCCGCGGCGAGGGGATCCCGGTCGGGGTGGCCTTCGTCGACCTCGACGGGTTCAAGGCCGTCAACGACACCGGTGGTCACCGGGCCGGGGACGCCGTGCTGCGCCACGTGGCCGACCGGCTGCGACGCTGCGTGCGCGACGGGGACACCGTGGCCCGCCTCGGGGGGGACGAGTTCGCCCTGCTGTGCACCTCGGTCGACTCGGTCGCGACGCTCGCCGCGATCGCGGAACGGGCCCTGGACCTCGTCGAGCAGCCCATCGTCACCGAACGGGGCGTCTTCGGGGTCGGCGCGAGCATCGGGGTCCGCTGGTGCGGTGGCGCCGACCTGGACGGGCTGGACCGTGACGACGACCTGGAACGGGCGGCGGAAGCCTTCCTGCACGACGCCGACGAGGCCATGTACACCGCCAAGCACACGGGCAAGGGACAGGTCGTCCGGCACGCGGGAGGGTCCTGGAGGGTGACCGGCGAGTCCCGGACCTGACCTCCGGAATCAATCCGGGCGGGGCGTGGTTGGCGCCGATGCTTCAACCGACAACAACCTCGCGCACCCCAGGAGCCGTCATGTCCTTCGCCGTCACCGGAGCCACCGGAGCCCTCGGCCGTCTCGCCGTCACCGCCCTGCTCGAGCGCGGGGTGGCCCCGGCCGAGGTCGTCGCCCTGGTCCGGACGCCGGCCAGGGCCGCCGACCTGGCCGCGCTGGGCGTGCAGGTCCGCCCGTTCGACTACGACGCCCCGCAGACGCTGGTCCCCGCGCTGGCGGGCGTGCACCGTCTGCTGCTGATCTCCGGCAACGCCGTCGGGCAGCGCGTGGCCCAGCACACCGCCGTGATCGAGGCCGCCCGCACGGCCGGGGTGGGGCACCTGACCTACACGAGCATCCTCGCGGCCGACACGACGGCGAACCCCCTGGCCCCGGAGCACCTCGCCACCGAGCAGGCCCTGGCCGCCTCCGGCCTGGCGTACACGCTGCTGCGCAACGGGTGGTACGCCGAGAACTACACCGCCCGGGTGGCCGAGTACGTCGCCTCCGGCACCATCCCCCACTCCACCGGGGGCGCCGCCCTGTCGTTGGCGAGTCGCGCCGACTTCGCCGGGGCGGCCGCGGGCGCGCTGCTCCTCGACGCCCCGGCCGTCCGCTACGACCTCGGCGGCCCGGCCGTCACCTTCGAGGGGTTGGCCGCGGCCGTCACCGCCGCGACCGGGACGACCGTGGTCGCCCTGCCACTGAGCGGCGCCGACCACGTGGCCGCGCTCGTCGCCGCCGGGCTGGACGAGGGCACGGCCGCCTTCGTCGCCGGCATCGACGCGGCGATCGCCGCGGGCGACCTGCTCACCGACCCGGCCCCCCTCGAGGCCCTGCTCGGCCGCCCGGCCACGCCGCTGGCCACCTCGCTCGCCGCCGCCCTCGCCTGATCCCGTCCCGCCCACCCCACCCCGCGGGCGGGGTGGGCGGGGGTCAGGTGTCGCGCAGGCCCTGCCGGTGCTCGGCGAGGGCGTCGGCCATGCGGGTCAGGAACCCGAGCACGAGGGTGAGCTCGGTGTCGTCGTAGTCCTTCATGATCTCGTCGCTGCGCCGCCCCAGGGGGCCGAAGAACGCCGTCGCGACCTCGCTGCCCCGCTCGCCGTAGTGCAGGTGGACCCGTCGGCGGTCGGTGGTGTCGCGCTCGCGGCGCAGGTGCCCGAGCTGTTCCAGACGATCGACCACCCCCGTGACCGCTCCGGTCGAGATCCGCAGCAGCGCAGCCAGTTCACCCGCGGTCGTGGGCGCGCCGAGGGTCTCGGCCCGCATGACGTGGATGAGCGCCTGCAGGTCGGTGGGGTGCATCGACTGCGACTCGGCGAAGGCGTGGGCCACCTGCTGGGACTCCAGGCCGATGCGCCGGACCTCGTCCAGCAGCTCGGCCTGCAGTTGCCGCCGCGGGGTGTCGCGGGGCCGGTACATCTGCGTCATCTGTTCTCCGTCGCTCCGACTGGCAACTGTATCCGAGACCTGCTAAACCTCTCACTCACTGAACCTTTCAGCGAGGGAGAGAAATGACCCGGCACCGCGTCGAGACCCCCGGACGGAGCCCGTTCGGACCGGTCGGCCGCCTCGTCACCCACCGCCTCGGAGCCTGGCTCACCATCGCGGCCGGCCTGCTGGTCGCCGTCGGGATCGCCCTGTCCGCGGGGACCGCCCCGGCCGGGCAGGCGAGCGCCACCGGGCTGCCCGACTCGGCCGAGGCGGCGAAGGTGGCGGCGCTGCAGGCGCAGCTGCCCGGGGCCGAGGTGTCGCCGGCCGTCGCGGTCTTCAGCTCGACCACCGCGCTGACCCCTCAGGACCTCCAGGTGCTCGCCGCCGCCCGCGACCGGGTCGGCGGACTCGCGACCGGCGGGGAGGTCGGGCCGCTCATCCCCTCCGCGGACGGCCTCGCGGCCCTCCTCCCGATCCCGCTGGACACCCGGGTGTCCCTCGACCAGCAGACCGAGGAGGTCACGCAGATCCGCGCCGCGCTGCGCGAGGACCTGCCCGCCGGGGTCCAGGTCCAGGTCACGGGGGGGCCCGCGTTCGGGGCCGACATCGCCGGGTCGTTCAGCGGGGCCGACACCCGGCTGCTGCTGGTCACCGTCGCGGTCGTGGCCCTGCTGCTCCTCATCACCTACCGCAGCCCGGTCCTCTGGCTCGTCCCGCTGGCCGTGGTCGGGATCGCCGACCGGACCGTGCTGGCCCTGCTGACCCTCATCGCCCGGGTCACCGACGAACCGCTCGACCCCTCCGTGGGCGGCATCACGTCGGTGCTCGTCTTCGGGGCCGGGACCAACTACGCGCTGCTGCTCATCGCCCGGTACCGGGAGGAGCTGCGCCGCAGCGACGACGCCCGCGCGGCCATGCGTCGTGCGCTGCGCGGGGCCGGCCCCGCCATCGCCGCCAGCGCCTCGACCGTCGTCCTGGCCCTGCTGACCCTGCAGTTCGCCCTCTCCCCCAGCAACCGGGTCCTCGGGACCGCGGCCGCGCTCGGGATCGTCGTCGCCGGGCTCGGCGCGCTGCTGGTGCTGCCCGCGGCCCTCGTCGTCTGCGGCCGCCGGTTGTTCTGGCCGTTCGTCCCGCACGTCGGGTCGGCCGACACCGCCCGCACGGGTGCGTGGTCGAAGATCGCGAACCGCGTCGTGACCCGACCCGTCCCGGTCGTCGTCGGTTCCGTCGTGCTCATCGGGGCCCTCGCCGCCGGGCTCGTCGGTGCGAAGCTCGGCCTGTCGCAGACCGAGCAGTTCCGGGTGAAGGCCGAGTCGGTGGAGGCCACCGCGACCCTGGCCCAGCACTTCCCCGACGCCGCCGGGCAGCCGGCCGCCATCCTCACGACCGAGACGCAGGCCGATGCCGTCGTGGCCGCCGCGCAGGCGGTGCCCGGGGTCGAGTCGGCCGCGGTGTCGGTGACCGGGGGCGGTCGGGCCCAGGTCGACGCGGTGCTCACGGCCGAGCCGGAGACGGCGGCCGCGCGGGACACCGTCGAACGGCTGCGCAACGCCGTCCACGCCGTCCCCGGGGCCGACGCGCTGGTCGGCGGGCCGGACGCGGTGGCCCTGGACGCCCGGGACACCGCAGTCCGCGACCTCCGGGTGATCGCCCCGCTCATCGTGGGGGTCGTCCTCGTCGTGCTGCTGGTCCTGCTGCGGGCGCTCGTCGCACCGATCGTGCTGGTGCTGACCGTGCTCGCGACCTACCTGGCCTCGCTCGGGGCGGCGAACCTGCTCTTCACCCGGGTGTTCGACGTCCCGGCGCTGGACACCCCGGTCCCGCTGCTGTCGTTCCTGTTCCTGGTCGCCCTCGGGGTCGACTACAACATCTTCCTCGTGACCCGGGCCCGCGAGGAGACGCTCGGGCACGGGACCCGGGAGGGCATGAAGATCGCCGTCGCGGTGACCGGCGGGGTGATCACCAGCGCCGGCGTGCTGCTCGCCGCGGTGTTCACCGTGCTCGGGGTCCTGCCGCTGATGACCCTGACCCAGATCGGCGTCATCGTCGGGATCGGGGTCCTGCTCGACACGCTGCTGGTCCGGACGGTGCTGGTGCCGGCCATCGTGTCGCTGCTGGACCGGCGCACGTGGTGGCCCTCGCGGCTGGCGGTCAGGTCGGCCGCAGGGTCGTGACCCGCACGGCCAGGGTGACGGGGGTCGGGTCGGCCAGCGCGGCGACCCGCCCCCGCAGGTCCTCGGCCGTGACGTGGTGGGCGCTCGGACCCATCTCGACCAGGGCGCGCAGGTCGGCGTGCCCCAGCTCGCGGACCACGACGACGTCGCGACGTTCGAGCGTGGCCCAGCCGCGGAACTCCTCGGCCAGGCGTTCCTCCTTGCGCGGGTCCACCGCGATCATCCCGAGCGGTCCGACGAGCTCGGCCAGGTGCTCGGGATGCGGGGTGACGACCACCCAGACCCCGTCCGGCCCCAGCACCCGCCGGACCTCGACCGGGTTGCGGGGCGCGAAGATCCCGAGAACCGCTGCCGCGCAACCATCCTGGACGGGCAGGGCACGCCAGGCGTCGGCGGCGACGGCCGCGACCCGGGGGTGCGACCGGGCGGCGCGGTGCACCGCCGGGGTCGAGGTGTCCAGGCAGATGCCGTGCGCGGCGGGGACGGCGTCGAGGACGTGGGCCAGGTACTGCCCCGTCCCGCCCCCCAGGTCGACGACGAGCCCCTCCGGGGCGTGCCGGGCCACGGCGTCGGCCACGGCGTCGGCGATCGGGGCGTAGTGGCCGGTGGCGAGGAACTCCTGCCGCGCGGCGACCATCGCTGCGGTGTCCCCGGCGGGCAGCGGTCGGCCCCCGGAGAGGTTCAGGCTGCCCTGCCGGGCCAGGTCGACGACGTGCCCGTCGGCACAGGTCACCGAGCGGGCCGGCCCGGCGCCCGGGGCGAGACCCGCCTCGCAGACCGGGCAGCGGAGGGCGGGCAGCACGGCGAGCAGTCCCGCCGGCAGCTCGCGCCGGGTCCCCACCTCAGGCGTGGTCGGCGGAGGCGCCCAGCGGGTGCAGGCCGGAGACCGCGCCCACCCAGGACGCGGGAGCGGCCGACAGGCGCGCGTCGTAGGCGCGGACGGCGGCGGCGTGGAAGGAGAGGTCCCCCGCCAGGCGCTGCTCGGCGTCGGTGATGGCGCGACGGATCTCCGGCTCGTCCCGGTTGGGGCGACCGTCCAGGTCGGACAGGCGCGAACGGCGCTGCTCGGCGAGCGCCCCCGCCTCGACCGCCAGGTCGCGCATCCGGACGAGCGCCGAACGGGTCGCCGCCGCCCAGGCGATCACGCCGAGCACGGCGAGGACCACCAGCACCAGCACGACGGTGCCGAACGGTTCCACCTCAGGCCTCCAGACCGATGTCGGTGAGGCCGTAGGCGTAGCGGTACTCCAGCCCCTCGGCCTCGACCTTCTCCTTGGCGCCCGTGTCGCGGTCGACGATGACGACGACCCCGACGACCTCGGCCCCGGCCTCGCGCAGCGCGGCGACCGCGGTGAGCACCGAGCCGCCCGTGGTCGAGGTGTCCTCGACCGCCAGCACGCGACGCCCGGCCACGTCGGGCCCCTCGACCCGGCGCTGCAGGCCGTGGGCCTTCTCGGCCTTGCGCACGACGCAGGCGTTCAGCGCCGCCCCGTGGCGCTCGGCCCACCCGGAGGCGTTGGCCGCGTGGACCATGGCCAGGGCCACCGGGTCGGCGCCGAGGGTCAGCCCGCCGACCGCGTCGAAGTCCCAGTCCTGCACCAGGTCCAGCAGCACGGGACCGATCAGGGCCGCGGCCTCGCCGTCCAGGCTGATGCGCCGCAGGTCGACGTAGTAGTCGGCCTCCTTGCCCGAGGCGAGGGTCACCCGGCCGCGGACGACGGCCTTCTCGGAGATCTGCGCGGCGAGGGCGTCACGCGCGGAGCGGGGGTCGGTCACGAGGCCACAGCCTACGGGCGGCGGGGGTCCCGCCCGGACATCCCGGGGCGGGTCCTCCCGCCGTGGCGGGTAGCGTGCGGGCCGTGCGTCTGGCCACCTGGAACGTGAACTCCGTCCGCGCCCGCCTCGACCGGGTCCTGGCCTGGGTCGACCGCAGCGACGTCGACGTGGTCGCCCTGCAGGAGACCAAGTGCAAGGACGAGCAGTTCCCGACCCAGGCCTTCGAGGACCTGGGCTACCAGGTGGCCCATCGCGGTCTGTCGCAGTGGAACGGGGTGGCGCTGCTGTCCCGGGTGGGGCTGGAGGACGTCGCCACCGAGTTCAGCCCGGCCGTCCCGCACTTCGGCGAGCCGGCGGCGGCCGAGGCCCGGGCGATCGGGGCGACCTGCGGCGGCATCCGCGTCTGGAGCCTCTACGTGCCCAACGGCCGCACGCTCGACGACCCGCACTACCTCTACAAGCTGCGCTGGCTGGAGGTGCTCCGCGACGCCGGTCGGGAGTGGCTGGCCGCGGACCCGGAGCTCCCGGTCGCGCTGGTGGGCGACTTCAACATCGCCCCCACCGACGACGACGTGTGGGACCCGGCCTTCTTCGAGGGCTCGACGCACGTGTCAGGTCCGGAGCGCGAGGCGTTCGCCGCCCTCGTCGAGGCCGGGTTCGCCGACGTCGTGCGCCCCTTCACCCCCGGCCCGGGCGTCTTCACGTACTGGGACTACCAGCAGCTCCGCTTCGCCAAGCGCCAGGGCATGCGGATCGACTTCGTGCTCGGCTCGCCCGGCCTGGCGCGGCGGGTCAGCGGCGCGACGATCGACCGTGAGGAGCGCAAGGGCAAGGGCGCCTCCGACCACGCCCCGGTGGTCGTGGAGCTCGACGCCCCGTAACGCACTCACGGTGAGTGAGCCTTCAAGGACCACCTGTGACAGAACATGATCCGGGTGGGGGACGGCGCCACCGGTCCCGAGCGCACCGCGAGCACTGCGCCGCACGGGTGTCCCCCGGCTGAGCCGAACGGTTGACTTGGCCGCGCGGCGGGGTCGTGGGGCAAGACGCCGGGCCCGTGGCTGGCTAGCGTCGAGAGGGTGCGAACCCCCCTCACCCCCGGCGATCTCGAGGCCGTCGAGCTCGCAGCCGCACCGGACCCGCGCAGCCAGCAGGCGGTCGCCGACCTGCTCCAGCTCTGGGCCACCGGAACCCATCCCGACGACTCCGTCTCCCGCGGGCGCCTGCTCGTCGCCGCCAGCGAGCACGCCGTCTTCGCGAACGAGTCCGCCCGCGCCGTCCGCCTCGCCCGCGAGGCGATCGAGACCCGTGACACGGTCTCCCCCGACACCCGCTGCTACCTCATCTCGGCGCTGCTGGCCGACGACCAGCTCTGCGAGGCCCTCGAACTCACCGAGGACGTCCTCGACGACCGCGGCGGCGACGCCGAGGTCCTCGTGTTCCTCGGTGAGGAGTTCGGGTTCCACGGCCAGCCCCGCCTGGCCCACCTGATCCTGACCCGCGGGTTGTACCGCTGCGCCGACGACGAGGAGGCGACCGAGCTGCTGCTCAGCGCCCTGCGCCGGATCCGGTCGGCGGCCCCGTCCTCCGTCGACGTCCGCGACGTCATCCCCGCCCGTCCCGGTCCGGGGTGGCTCACCGCCTGAGGCGGGGCCGTCGACGGGACCGCGCGACCGGGGCGTCGTAGTGTTCGCGCGTGAGTGACGACGCCACCGCCCGCCTGCCCCGCAGCACCCCGACGGACGCGGGGGTCGACGCCCGCGGGATCGGGCGGTTCCTCGACGCCGTCGACGCGCTCGACGGGGTCGAGCTGCACTCGCTCATGGTCTGCCGGAGCGGCCGGGTCGTCGCCGAGGGCTGGTGGGCGCCCTACGCGCCCGAGCGCCCGCACCTCGTCTACTCGGTGTCGAAGAGTTTCACCTCGACCGCGCTGGGTCTCGCCGTGGCCGAGGGGCTCGTCGACCTCGACGCGACCGTGCTCTCGTACTTCCCCGAGCTCGACGCCGACGTGACCGACGACCGCGCCCGGTCGATCCGGGTCCGCCACGTCGCCGCCATGGCCTCGGGGCACGCCGAGGAGACGGTCGGGCCGGCCTCGCTCGACGAGGAGGGGGACCTGCTGCGGGGGTTCCTGCGCATCCCGCCGGACGTCGAGCCCGGAACGCTCTTCACCTACAACCAGCCCTGCACGTTCGCCCTGGCGGCCATCGTGCAGCGGGTGAGCGGGACGGGGTTGCTGGAGTTCCTCCGACCCCGCCTGCTCGAACCGCTGGGCATCGGTGAGCTCGGCTGGATCCGGGACGGGCGGGGTCGGGAACTCGGGTTCTCCGGGTTGCACGCGCCGACCGAGGCGCTCGCGAAACTCGGGCTGCTCTACCTGCAGGAGGGGGTCTGGGAGGGACGGCGGTTGCTGCCGGCCGAATGGGTCGCCGAGGCCCGCCGCTCCCACGTCGACACCTCCGCGGAGGAGAAGATCGACTGGGCCCAGGGGTACGGGTTCCAGTTCTGGGTGGGGCGGCACGGGTACCGGGCCGACGGGGCCTACGGCCAGTTCAGCCTGGTCCTGCCGGAGCAGGACGCCGTCGTGGCCATCACCTCCCAGACCGTCGACACCCCCGCGCTGCTCGCCGCCGTGTGGGAGCACCTGCTGCCGGCGCTCACCGCCGGGTCGGGCGACGAGGAGGCGGACGACGCGGTACGGCAACGCCTCTCCGACGGACGACTGGCCGGACCGGCCGGGGACCCGGCCCCCGCACCGGAGGGCACCTACCGGCCCGGTACCGACGTGGAACCCGCGTCGCTGGCCCGGGTGGGCGTCGGCGGTGGCCGCGTCGTGCTCGAGGAGGACGGCGTGGAGACCTCCGCCCCGCTCGGCGAGGGGTGGCCGGGCGGGGAACCGCTGACCACCGCGGGCGCCCGCCGCGCCGACGGCACCTACGCCCTCGACGTGGCCTTCGTCGAGACCCCGCACCGGCTGCACCTGGTGCTGGACCCGGCGGACGGCACCTTCACCTCGCGCTGGGGCAGCACGCCCCTGCACGTGGGTTCGCTCGCGGAGCTGCGGGTCCCGACACCGCTCGCCTGACCGTCCGCCGGTACCGGGTCAGGCCGTCCGCGGCCGAGCCGTCCACCGCGTGCGCGAGGCCCGGGGACGCACCGGTCGATCCGCCGCGACCTCCCGGGCGGCCCGCAGCAACCCATCCCGTGCCTGCTCAGCCAACCCGTCGACCCGGGCCAGGCGCAGCAACCACTGCGCGCCGTAGCGGCGGGCGGCCGGGGTGGCCGACAGCTCGTCGTCGCTCCGGTCCGTCGCGACGTCGAAACCGGCCGCGACCAGCAGCGGGGTCCAGTCCGGGTACCGGTTCCAACCCTGGGCGGCCGCGAGCGCGTGGGCGTGAGCCTCGAACCCCGCGTCGGGACCGGTGCCGTCGAGGAAGGAGGGAAGACCGGCGAGCTCGACCACGAGCAGGGTCCCCGCGGGATCCATCGCTGCACGCACCGAGGCGAGGAAACCCGCCGGGTCGACGACGTGGTGCAGGGCCGAGGACATCCAGACGAGGTCGGGTGCCGGCCCGTCGCGGTCCGGTCGCAGATCCGGGAAACCGTCGTCGAGATCCACCTCGACCGCGTCGAACCCCTGCTCCCGCAGACCGGCGAGCATCACCGGATCACGGTCGAGGCAGCTCAGCCGAGCCTGCGGGAACCGCTCGCGCAGCATCCGACTCCCGGCGCCGCTGCCCGCCCCCACGTCGACGACGTGCCGGGGCGCGGTCACCCCGGCCCCGTCCACGGCCGCGACGAGCTGCCGGCCGAAGACCTCGGCGTCGAGGTCGAGGAACGTCCCGTGATCGACCTCGCCCGTCGGTGCCCCGTGTTCGTGCCCGTGACCCGTCTCCTGACCGTGGTGCCCGTGTTCCATGTCCCGCACGCTAGACCGGTGATGCGCGCAAGGCATACGGTCTTGCGCATGAGGCAAGGATTCGGTGCCGTGCCCGACGTCGACGCGGTGGTCCGACGTCGACTGCGGGCCCTCCGCGTGGCCCGCGGCTGGTCGCTGGAGACCATGGGGGCGCGGTGCTTCCTCAGCCCCTCCACGCTGAGCCGGATCGAGACCGGGGGGCGCCGGATCGCGCTGGACCAGCTCGTCCCTCTCGCCCGGGCGCTGGGCGTCAGCCTCGACGACCTGGTGAGCGTCGACGACGACGAGGACGTGGTCATCCGCCCGGAACCGGCCCATCGGGCGGGCGTCACGACCTGGGTCCTCTCCCGCGACCGGGCCGAGGCGGGCGTCGTGGTCGTCAAGGCCGCCGTCGCGGCCGGGACGGCGATGGGACCCCGGCACCAGGTCCACCCCGGCTGGGAATGGTTCACCGTGCTGGCCGGTCGGGCCCGTCTCGAACTGGGTGACCGGGTCGTCGCGGTCGGTCCGGGGGAGGCGGCGGAGTTCTCGACGATGGTCCCGCACCGGGTGTGCGCCGAACCGGGGGACGACCTGGAGATCCTGTCGATCTTCAACCGCGACGGTCAGCAGGCCCACCTGCGGACCGACCCGGCCGCCACCGTGTGACGACCGGCGTCACGTCGCGACGCCGACGAAGGCGAGTTCTCCGGCCTCGACGGCCGTCGTCACCGTGTTCCCGACGGGCGGCAACGGACAGGCCCACTCCGGGTCGTAGGCGCAGCTCGGTGCGTAGGCGAAGTTGAGGTCGACGACGAGCGCTCCCCCGGCCTCGCCCGCGCCCAGGTCGGCGCCCTTGACCGTGTCGAGGACGTACCGACCGCCGCCGTAGCCCGGGCCCGGGTCCTTGAGCGGCAGGAAGATCCCCCCGCCGTACTGCGCGAGCCACCACACGTCCAGGTGACCGAGACCCGGGAGCTCGACGCGCCCGATCCGGTCGAACCCGACGGTGCCGTCGGTGCCGGTGACCACGTCCCGGCGCTCGGGCTCGGCGGGGACGACCTCGACCTCGAACCGGAGCCCGGGGTCGTAGGGGGCCAGGGCCAGGCCGGTGAAGGTCGCCCGGTCGGCCGGCAGCAGCGGGGAGGCCGGGTGGGTGGCGAAGAGCTCGTCGCGGCCCTCGACCCAGACCCGGTGCCCCAGACGGGGTTCCGGCGCCGCCCGCACCCGCGCGTACAGCGCCGTGACCCGGCGACGCCAGTCGAGGACGGTCAGTGCGGTCGTCGCGGTGCCCATCGGACGAGTTTCGCCGAGGAGCGCGTCGCGGGCAGGACGTGACGCCGCCGTTCTGGCGAACTCCTCAGGTCGAGCGCCTACTTGTCAAGCTTGTCACTAGCTTGCTAAGCACGTGACGAACGAACTCTGCTCAGTAGGTACGTGGACGAAGGAGCCGGCATGGTCGAGACCACCGACGTCGTCGAGCTGCTGCAGACCCTCAGACGGCTTCGGGGTGAGCCGGAGACTGTCGAGGTCAAGAGTGGGGCCGGAGGCTTCCCGGCCTCGATACGGGAGACACTCGTCGCCTTCGCGAACACCGACGGAGGGACCGTCCTCATCGGAATCGACGAGGACGCCGGCTTCGCAGTGGTCGACCTTCCAGACGTCTCCCGCTACCGGGACAACCTCGTGGCACTGGCCCGCGACACCATCACTCCACCCTTGATCGTGTCCGCCGAGATCATCGACGTAGAAGGTCGACTCATCCTGCTCGGTCAGGTCCCCGCGCTTCCCTCTGATCAACGCCCTGCCTACGTCACGACCAAAGGCATGGCCGGCGGCGCCTACCTCCGCACCGGGGACGGTGACCGCCGGATGAGCGAGGGGGAGATCGGACTCGTCTACGCGTCACGCACCCGACCCGTGTACGACCAAGAACCTGTACCCGGGACGAGCACGGACGACCTCGACCTCACCGTGGTGCGACGAACGCTGGAACGAGTCAGAGCGGGATCGCCGCGACTCAGAAGGGTGGACGACCTAGCGGTCATGCACAACATCGGAATTCTCACCGAGCGCGATGCATCTGCGCCCCTCACCCTTGCCGGTCTCCTGACGTTCGGTGATTTCCCCCAACGCCTCTTCCCTCAGCTCATGGTGTCCGTCGTCGTCCACCCGCCCGAGCCCGGCACCACGCGCTTCCTCGACAACGTCACGATCCGAGGCCCCATCCCTGATCTCGTCGCCGAGTCGTTGGCGGTCGTCCGTCGAAATCTCGCCGCTCGGGCAGTGATGACCGAGACAGGTCGGCGGGATCAGCTCGAGTATCCGCTCACCGCCGTCCGTGAGGCCATCGTGAACGCGGTCCTTCATCGCGACTACAGCCCCCTCACCCGCGGCACGCAGATCCAGGTGGACCTCTTCCCCGACCGACTTGTGATCCGTAGCCCAGGGGGCCTCTTCGGCGGTCTCACGGTCGACGATCTGGGCCAGAACCGTGCTTCGACCTCCCGCAACACAGTCCTGGCAAGCCTTCTCTCGGACACCTACCTGCCGCAGTCCGATGAGCTCATCGCAGAGAACCGGCACACCGGGGTTCCGACCATGATCGATCTGGCGCGTGACAACGGGCTACCTCGGCCCGTCTTCGACAGCGCGATCTTGAGCTTCGCGGTGACGATGGATCGGTCGCAACTCCTCGGCCCAGACACGCGTGCATGGATTTCCGCCGTCGCCGGACGTCTGCCGTCGCCTCGGCACGAGGTTGCGCTCGCCATGCTCCGTAGCGGATCAGTGACGAACAGCATGCTGCGTGAATGGGGGGCGGATCGCGTCGAGGCAGGGCAGGTTCTTCGTGACCTCGTCAGCGCCGGCCTCGCGGTGAAGGAAGGCGGGCGACGCTACGCCCGCTACCGCTTCGCAGGGCCCTCGAATACGCCCGGCACGTTCCGGCAACTGGAGTTGGCGCCGCCGGATGACGAGGTGGAGACCGTCGAACGCGTCACCGCAGCCCTCCGCTCGCTCGGGGAAGCGACCACGCAGCAACTGATGAAGGTCACCCGCCTGAGCCGACCGACGGTGACCGGCCATGTCAACACCTTGATCCAACGGGGCGACGCAGCAGCCGTAGGGGCGCGAACCAGTCCTCGACGCCGCTACCGGTGGCTCGGAACGAACGCCACCTGATCTTCCTGTCCGATGGCGGATCACGAGAGGGCGACAGATCGCACCGGGTTGGTCCCGCCGCCCGGAGCGGGACCAACCCGGGTCGGCCTCACACCGTGACGCCGACCTCCCGGCGCCGGACGACGAGCCCGCTCGCGTCGCCCGACCGCTTCTCCAGGTCCACGCCGAGCGAACCCTCCGCGGTGTCGACCTCGACGGTGTCGCCGTCGTGGATCTCCCCCGAGAGCAGCGACCGCGCCAACCGGTCGCCGATCTCGCGCTGCACCAGCCGCCGCAGCGGACGCGCGCCGTAGGCGGGGTCGTAACCGGTGAGGGCCAGCCAGTCCTTGGCCACGTCGGTGACCTCCAGGGTGATGCGCCGGTCGGCCAGCCGGGCCGCGAGCCGCTGCACCTGCAGGTCGACGATGCGGGAGAGCTCCGCGGTCGAGAGCGGTTCGAAGACCACCACGTCGTCCAGGCGGTTCAGGAACTCCGGCTTGAAACTCGCACGCAGCGCCGTCATCACGGCGTCGAGCTTGGTCTCGCGGGAGAGCTCCGGGTCCACCAGGAACGCCGACCCGAGGTTCGAGGTCAGCACCAGGATCACGTTGCGGAAGTCGACCGTCCGCCCCTGCCCGTCGGTGAGCCGACCGTCGTCGAGGACCTGCAGGAGGATGTCGAACACCTCCGGGTGGGCCTTCTCCACCTCGTCCAGCAGGACGACGGAGTAGGGACGCCGGCGCACGGCCTCGGTGAGCTGACCACCCTCCTCGTACCCGACGTAACCGGGGGGCGCCCCGACGAGACGGGCGACGGCGTGCTTCTCGGAGTACTCGCTCATGTCGATGCGGACCATCGCGCGCTCGTCGTCGAAGAGGAAGTCGGCCAGCGCCTTCGCCAGTTCCGTCTTGCCGACCCCGGTGGGGCCGAGGAACAGGAAGGACCCGGTCGGGCGGTCGGGGTCGTTCACCCCGGCCCGCGAGCGCCGGACCGCGTCGGAGACCGCCTGCACCGCCTTGCCCTGCCCGATCAACCGGCCGCCCAGGAACTCCTCCATGCGGAGCAGCTTCTGCGTCTCCCCCTCCAGCAACCGGCCGGCGGGGATCCCGGTCCACCCGGCGATGACCTCGGCGATGTCGTCGGGGCCGACCTCGTCGGCGACCATCGGGGCCGCGGCGGTGCCACCCTCCTCCGCGGCCTGGGCCGCGGCGAGGTCGCGCTCCAACCCGGGGATGCGGCCGTAGAGGATTTCGCTCGCCCCGGCCAGGTCGCCCTCGCGCTGCATCCGTTCGGCCTGCGAGCGGAGCTCGTCGACCTGCTGCTTGAGGTCACCGACCCGGTTGAGGCCCGCCTTCTCCTGCTCCCAGCGCGCGGTGAGCGCGGTCAGCCGCTCCTGCTTGTCGGCCAGGTTCTGCCGCAACGTCTCCAGCCGGTCGCGGGAGGCGGCGTCCCCCTCCTTGGACAGGGCCAGTTCCTCCATGCGGAGCCGGTCGACGGCCCGGCGCAGTTCGTCGATCTCGACCGGCGAGGAGTCGATCTCCATGCGCAGGCGGGACGCGGCCTCGTCGATCAGGTCGATGGCCTTGTCGGGCAGCTGCCGACCGGAGATGTAGCGGTCGGACAGGGTCGCGGCCGCGACCAGTGCGGCGTCGGAGATCGCGACCTTGTGGTGCGCCTCGTAGCGCTCGCTCAGCCCGCGCAGGATCCCGATGGTGTCCAGGACGGAGGGTTCCCCCACGAACACCTGCTGGAAACGACGCTCCAACGCCGGGTCCTTCTCGATGCGTTCGCGGAACTCGTCGAGCGTGGTCGCGCCGACCAGGCGCAGCTGGCCGCGGGCGAGCAGGGGCTTGAGCATGTTGCCCGCGTCCATCGCCCCCTCGGCCGCCCCCGCACCGACGACGGTGTGCAGCTCGTCGATGAACGTGACGATCTGCCCCTCGGACCGCTGGATCTCGGCCAGGACGGCCTTCAACCGTTCCTCGAACTCACCGCGGTACTTGGCCCCGGCGACCATGCTGGACAGGTCGAGGGAGATCAACCGCTTGCCGCGCAGGGATTCCGGCACGTCGCCGGCGACCATGCGCTGGGCCAGGCCCTCGACGACGGCGGTCTTGCCGACGCCCGGCTCCCCGATGAGGACGGGGTTGTTCTTGGTCCGCCTCGAGAGCACCTGGATCACCCGACGGATCTCGGCGTCGCGCCCGATGACCGGGTCGAGCCGACCCTCGCGGGCCTGCGCGGTCAGGTCGACGCCGTACTTCTCCAGCGACTTGTAGGTCCCCTCCGGGTCCGGCGAGTCCACCTTGGCCCCGCCGCGCACCGAGGGCAGGGCGTCGAGCAGCGCGTCGCGGCCGGCCCCGACCGCCCGCAACGCCTCGCCGGCGGCCGACGTGGACGCGGCGGTCCCGAGCATGAGGTGCTCGGTGGAGACGTAGGCGTCGTCGAGCGCGCGCGCCTCGTCCCCGGCGGCCTGCATGAGGGCCAGCGCGGGACGCGACAGCTGCGGTTGCGCGACGGCGCTGCCCGACGCGCTGGGCAGCGACGCGAGGGCGCCCTGGACGCGGCGCGCGAGCACGGCCCGGTCGGCACCGACCGCTTCGAGCAGGAACCCGGCCACACCGTTCTGCTGCTCCAGCAGGGCCAGCAGGATGTGCAGGGGTTCGACCTGCGCGTGGCCGGCGGTCGTCGCGCGACCGACCGCGTCGGCGAGCGCCTCCTGCGCGCGGGTCGTGAGCTTCAGGTCCACGGAAACCTCCTGGATCGACGACGGGACCTCGACACCAGGCACAACTCTCGCAGAGTTGAGCTTGTTCCGCTCAACTTCGCGGTTCGTCCCCCGCGTAGATTCACCGGCATGGCCGCCCGCGAACTCGTGGTCCTCGGGACCTCCAGCCAGGCGCCGACGCGCACCCGTAACCACAACGGCTACGTCCTGCGCTGGGACTCGACGACGCTGATGTTCGACCCGGGTGAGGGGACGCAGCGGCAGATGGTGCTGGCCGGGGTGGCCTCACCGCGCATCGAGCGGATCTGCGTCACCCACTCCCACAACGACCACTGCCTCGGGGTGCCCGGGGTCCTGGCCCGGATGGCGCTCGACGCGCCGGGGCGGCGGGTCGCACTGCACGGCCCCGACGCCGCGCTCGGGCACCTGGGCGACCTCGTGCGGGTGGCGCAGGCCGACGTGGACGTCGAGCTCTCCGCCGTGCGGCCGGGAGCCGAGCCCCTGGACGTCGCCGGGGCGGCGCTGCGCGGGGTGGCCCTGGACCACCGCGTGCCCGCGGTGGGCTACCGGCTCGACGAACCCGCCCGCCCCCACCTGCTGCGTGACCGCCTGGCCGCCGCGGGGATCGTCGGCCCCGACGTCGGACGGTTGCAGCGGGAGGGGGAGCTGCGCGGCGTGAAGCTCGCCGAGGTCAGCGTGACGCGGCCCGGGCAGTCCTTCGCCTTCGTCATGGACACGCGGCTCTGTCCCGGCGTGGAGGAGCTGCTGCGCGGTGTCGACCTCGCCGTCGTCGAGTCGACCTTCCTCGACCGCGACGCCCGCCTGGCCCAGGACTACGCGCACCTGACCGCCCGGCAGGCGGCGACCGCGGCGGCCCGGGCAGGGGTCCGCCGTCTGGTGCTGACCCACTACTCCCAGCGCTACGGAAACCTGGAGGAGATCGCGGCCGAGGCCCGCTCGGCGGTGCGCGAGGCGGGCGGGAGCACCGAGGTGCACGTCGCGGCCGACCTCGACGTGATCGCGGTCCCGGCCCGCCGCGAGACCACCTGACGGGCGCCGACCGGACGGGGGCCGCCCGCGGAGGCGGTCAGTTCCGGAGGCACGCGCTCCCCTCGGGGTCGACGTAGGTCATGGCCTCGGCGACGACGGCGTCGGAGAGCACCTGGGTCCCGCCGACCGCGACGAGGAGGCAGGGCCGCAACCGTTCGAGCTCGGCCCGGGTGGCCTCGGGGAGACGGTCGCGGGCCGTGAGCAGCAGCGGCCCCTGGGAGAACGAGGACGGACCCAGCGCGAGGGCGTCGGCCGTCGAGGTCCCCGAGGCGAGGAACACCACGAAGGTCGTGGTGGGGGCCCAGTTCCGGCGGGAGATGTCGGCGGCGGTCTCGTAGCGGTCGGCCCCACCCACCCGGATCAGGCCGGGCGTCTCGGCGGCCAGCGGGGACGCACCCGCGGTCGCCGGGCGGGCCCAGGAGGCGGGGGCGGGGTCGGCCGCGACCGCGGAACTCGTCGTGAGCGACCCGACGGCGAGCACCCCCACCGCGAGCAGTTTCCGGGCGGTGCGGCGCATGACGAGGTCCGATCTGTGGGCGGTGGAACCGGGTCCGTCCTGGGGTTCCGTCGACGACGGTAGACCCCCCGCGAACTCCCCGAGCCGGTTCGACCGACGAACTACGCAGTGCTGCTCGCGGTGACGCTCAGCTCACTCCGGCTGGCATCCCGGGGCGCGCGGGTCGGCGTAGCTCTCGGCCTCGAGGAGGACGGAGTCCGACACGCTCCCCGCCCCTCCGACGACCATGACGAAGCAGGGTTGCAGCCGGGCGAGCTGGTCGCGGGTCCCGGCCGGGAGGTGGTCGTGACCGGTCGGCAGCAGCGGTCCGTCCAGGAAACCGGCTCCCCCCGAACCCCCGTCGGGGCCGAGGTAGACCACGGAGGAACTCGTCGACGACCCTCCGGCGCGGGGGCCGGCACCCAGACCCAGCGCGGCGAGGGCACCGTCGAGGTCGGGCAGCACGAACGCGCAGCCGCCGGCGAAGACGGCGGCCGCGACGATCGCGGCGACGGTGGTGCGCATGGCGGCGTCCAGATCCGAGACGGGCAGGACCGGGCGTCGGTACCCGGCGCGCGCCAGCTTCCCGACCCGGCACCGCCTCGGGGGCGAGGAACTCCGCAGCCTCACCCGTTCGGCGCGGGGCGTCACCCGTTACCGGAACGGAGCGACGCGACGTGCCGCGGAGGACACGGAGAGCGAACTCAGTCGCGGGTGTGCGGACGCCAGACGACGAGGGCGGTCGAGCGCTCCCGGGCCGCGGGACGTTTCCCGACCGGGGTCGCGACGATGTCACCGGCCATGCCGGCGGCGAAGATGCGCCGGGCCTGCTGCCGCACCAGGTCGAGCTCGGCCTCGAGCTCGGAGACGCGGTAGCCGAGGGCCGAGACCTGGTTCTCCAGGTCGAGGATCCGTTTGATCCCGGCGAGGTTGACGCCGTCCTCCTGCGACAACCGCTGGACCTCGCGCAGCTGCGCGATGTCGCGGGCCGAGTAGCGACGCCCCCGGCCCCGGGTGCGACTGGGGGAGACGAGGCCGAGCCGGTCGTACTGCCGCAACGTCTGCGGGTGCATCCCCGCCAGTTCTGCGGCGACCGAGATCACGAACACCGCGGTGTCGTCGTCGTACACCGAGCCTCCTCTCCCCCTGTCGTCGGGTCATCATCACCCGGGGCGGGTGGCCCCGGGGCGGGATCTCCTCAGCGACCCACCTGGGCCGCGAGCCCGGCCCGGGGGTCCTCCCCCTCGGTGGCCGCGGCGAACGCCTCGACCGCCTCACGGGCGGCGCCGTCCAGCTTCTGCGGGACGACGACCTCCAGCGTCACGAACAGGTCGCCAGCGCGGGAACCGTCCCGGTCGAGCGCGACCCCGCGACCCTTGAGCCGCAGGGACCGACCGGAGGGGGTCCCGGCGGGAACCTTCATCCGGACGCTCGTGCCGTCGAGCAGCGGCACGTCGACGGTCGCCCCGAGGACGGCCTCGGGGAAGGTGACCGGCAACGTCATCCGCAGGTCGTCGCCGTCGCGACGGAACACCGGGTGCGGCTCCACGGTCACGGTGACCAGCAGGTCGCCGTGGGGGGCGCCGCCGGTACCGGGCAGGCCCTGGCCCTTGAGCCGGACCTTCTGACCGTCCTTGACCGCCCGCGGCAGGCGGGCGGTGACGCTGCGGGCGGGGCCCCCGCGCGGGTCGGGGACCCGCAGCGGGACCGTCGCGCCCTCCAGGGCGTCCCGGAACGACACCCGGGCCCCGGCGGCCAGGTCCTGACCCTTGGGCGGCGGGGGCGGGGGGCCGCCGAAACCGCCCCCCTGCCCGAACAACCCGCCGAGGAGGTCCTCGAACCCCGCGCCCGGCGCCCCGGCGCCGCCGGGGGGCCCGAACCGCGGAGCACCCCGCCGGGCACCCCCGGCCCCCGCACCGGCCTGGCCGAACAACCCGCCGAGCAGGTCGTCGAAACCCGCCCCGCCGGCACCGGCCCCCGGTCCCCCGGAGGAGAACCGGGCACCGCCGCCGACCATGGCGCGGATCCCGTCGTACTGCCGACGCTGCTCGGGGTCGGACAGGACCGAGTTGGCCTCGCCGAGTTCCTTGAACCTCGCCTCGGCCTGCGCGTCACCGGGGTTGGCGTCGGGGTGCAGGAGACGGGCCTTCTTGCGGTAGGCCTTCTTGATCTCGGCCGCGTCCGCGTCCGGGGAGACGCCCAGGACCGCGTAGTAGTCCTTCTCCGCCCAGTCCTGCATGCTCATGCCCGTTCCCTCCTTCCGTCAGCCTGTTCGTCGGACCCGACCAGGGTCACTGCGGGTCGGCGACCGCGACGCGCGCCGGACGCAGCACCCGCTCGCCGAAGCGGTACCCCGGCTGGAGGATCTGCGTGCACGTCGCCACCTCGACCTCGTCGGAGTGCGCGTGCATGAGCGCCTCGTGCACCGCCGGGTCGAACGGTTCGCCGTTCTCCCCGTAACGGACCAGACCGAACCGCTGCAGCGTCGCCTCGAGCTTCTCGGCGATGGCCGCGAACGGACCGCTCAGGTCCCCGTGCTGACGCGCGAGGTGCACGTCGTCCAGCACGGGCAGCAGGGATTCGGCCACCCCCGCCAGCGCCGCGTTCTTGGCGACGTCGCGGTCGCGGTCGACCCGCTTGCGGTAGTTCACGTACTCCGCGTTCAGCCGCTGCAGCTCGTCGAGCCGCTGCTCGGCCAGCGCCTGCGCCGCAACCAGTTCGGCGTCGGCCACGGACGTGGCCGCGGGTTCGTCGGCACCGTTCGCGCCGTCCGGGGCCCCGGCGGCCTCGGCCGCCGGGGCCTCGGGACGGACCTCGCCGGTCTCGGGGTCGAGCCGGCGCTTGTCGCGGATCACGGTCGGTTCGGCGGGGAACTCCTCCGCCATCACTTGTCCTTCGGGGTCTCGTCGTCCACGACCTCGGCGTCGACGACGTCCTCGTCGGCCTTGGCCTGGGAGGAACCGTCGGTGCCGGCGCCCGCGGAGTCACCCTGGGCGGCCTGCTGCTCGTACATGGCCGCCCCGAGCTTCTGGCTGGCCGCGGCGACGGCGTCGGACTTGGCCTTGATCTCGGCCGCGTCGGTGCCGTTCAGCGCGGTCTTGAGCTCCGCCACCGCAGCCTCGACCTCGGTCTTGCCCTCGGCCGGGAGCTTGTCCGCGTTGTCCGCGACGAACTTCTCCGTCTGGTAGACGAGCGCCTCGGCCTGGTTGCGGGCCTCGGCCTCCTCGCGGCGGGAACGGTCCTCGCTGGCGTGCGCCTCGGCGTCCTTGACCATCCGCTCGATGTCCTCCTTCGACAGCGCGCTGCCGCCGGAGATGGTCATCGACTGCTCCTTGCCGGTGCCGCGGTCCTTGGCCCCGACGTGCACGATGCCGTTGGCGTCGATGTCGAACGTGACCTCGACCTGCGGGACCCCGCGGGGGGCCGGCGCGATGCCCGTGAGCTCGAACGTGCCCAGCGGCTTGTTGTCGCGAGCCAGCTCGCGCTCGCCCTGGAACACCTGGATGAGGACCGAGGGCTGGTTGTCGTCGGCGGTCGTGAAGACCTCCGAACGCTTGGTCGGGATCGCGGTGTTGCGCTCGATCAGCTTGGTCATGATGCCGCCCTTGGTCTCGATGCCCAGGGACAGCGGGGTCACGTCGATGAGCAGGACGTCCTTGCGGTCGCCCTTCATGACGCCGGCCTGCAGGGCCGCACCGATGGCGACGACCTCGTCGGGGTTGACGCCCTTGTTGGGCTCGCGGCCCCCGGTGAGTTCCTTCACCACGTTGGTGACGGCCGGCATGCGGGTCGAACCACCCACGAGCACGACGTGGTCGATCGCGGACAGCTGCACGCCCGCCTCGGCGATGACGTCGTGGAACGGCTTCTTGGTGCGGTCCAGCAGGTCCTGGGTCATCGACTCGAACTGCGCGCGGGACAGCGACTCGTCCAGGTGGACGGGGCCGTTCTCGGTCATCGACAGGTACTGCAGCGAGATGTTGGTGCTGGTCGCCGTCGAGAGTTCCTTCTTGGCCTGCTCGGCCGACTCGCGCAGCCGCTGCATCGCGATCTTGTCCTTGGACAGGTCGATGCCGTAGCTGCCCTTGACCTTCTTGAGCAGGTGGTCGACGACGCGCTGGTCCCAGTCGTCCCCACCGAGGTGGTTGTCACCGGAGGTGGCCTTGACCTCGATGGTCGCGAAGCCGTCCTCGTCCTTGCTCACCTCGAGCAGGGACACGTCGAACGTCCCGCCGCCGAGGTCGAAGACGAGGATGAGCTCGTCGGCCTTGCCCTTGTCCAGGCCGTAGGCGAGGGCGGCCGCGGTCGGCTCGTTGATGATGCGCAGGACGTTCAGACCCGCGATCTCCCCGGCCTCCTTCGTGGCCTGACGCTGGGCGTCGGAGAAGTAGGCGGGAACGGTGATGACTGCGTCGGAGACGGCCTCGCCGAGGTAGCTCTCGGCGTCGCGCTTGAGCTTCTGCAGCACGCGGGCGCTGATCTCCTGCGGCGTGTACTTCTTGTCGTCGATCGTGGTCGTCCAGTCGGTGCCGACCTCGCGCTTGACGGAGCGGATCGTGCGGTCGACGTTGGTGACGGCCTGGCGCTTGGCGATCTCGCCGACCAGGACCTCGCCGTTCTTGGCGAACGCCACGACGGAGGGGGTGGTGCGGCCACCCTCGGCGTTGGCGATGACCGTCGGTTCGCCGCCTTCGAGGACGGAGACGACGGAGTTGGTGGTGCCCAGGTCGATGCCGACGGCACGAGCCATGGTGGATCTCCTTCGGTTGGTTGAGCTTGTTCCACTCAAGTCTGCCCGTCCTCGCGGATCTGTCAACCCGGGAGTCACGCATCTTGAGTCCACCCCGCTCAACTCATGGCGGTCGCGTCCTGTTCCCGGGAACCTCGACGACCTCCCGGACGCTGAGCGGGGCATGATCGAGCCGCTGCGGCGCATCCCTCTGCACTTCTCCGACGACTCCCGCGAGGCGGGCACCCACACCAACCTGTCCGCGGTCCGGACCGACGGGCGCCACCTGTGGGTCGCGGGCGACGAGACCGCCACCGTCGAACGGCTGACCGCCCTGGGCGACGAGCACCTGGACGGCTACGGCGAGCAGGTGAGCGTCCGGCTCGGCGAGCTGGTGGACCTGCCCGCCCCGGACGACGAGGAGGCCGACGTGGAGGGCCTGGCCCGCAGCGGTCCGTGGCTCTGGGCGGTCGGCTCGCACAGCCTCAAGCGCAAGCGCGTGCGGGCGGGCGACGACGACGACCGGGCCCGGGAGCGGCTGGCCCGCGTGGTCCGGGAGGAGAACCGGTTCACGCTGGTCCGGTTGCCGGTCGACCCGGTCACCGGGCTGCCGGCCCGCGAGGTCCGGACGGACGGGCAGGTCCTGACGTCGGCCGTCCTGGGAGGTCGCGACGACGACCTGGTCCACCTGCTGCGCAAGGACCCGCTGATCCGCCCCTTCCGCAAGATCCCCTCCAAGGACAACGGCATCGACGTCGAGGGTCTGGCCGTCCACCACGACGAGGCCGGCGACCCGACGCTGTTCGTCGGCTTCCGCGGACCGGTGCTGCGCGGGTGGGCGCTGCTGCTGGAGATCCGACCGGTCACCCACCCCGACGACCCGCACCGGCTGGCCCTGGCCGAGCTCTCCGCCGGGAAGGCGTACCGGCTGCACCTGCTCGACCTCGGCGGCCTCGGCATCCGCGACCTCTGCCCCGACGGCCCCGACCTGCTCGTGCTCGCCGGACCGTCGATGGGGTTGTCGGGGCCGGTCCGGGTCCACCGCTGGGTCGGGGGCTGCGCCACGCAGGCCGCCGACGTGGTCCGGGCCGAGGAGCTCCCGGTCGTCCTGGACCTCCCGCACGGTCAGGGCGTCGACCATCCCGAGGGCATCGCGGTCGTCCCCGCCGAGGTGGACGGGGCCCGCGACCGGCTGCTGGTCGTGCTCGACTCCCCCGCCCCGCAGCGGCACGTCCCCGGCGGGATGCTGGCCGACCTCTGGGAACTCCCGGGGTGATCCCTCCCCCGACGGTGCAACGGATCGGGCCGGCACGGCGTCCTCGTCGGTGACGGGGCGACCCGGCCTCGTCGGAGGGGAGAGGCCGGGTCGTGACCGTCAGAGGATCTGCGACAGCACGACGGGCACCAGCGCCACCACGACCGCGGCCCCGACCAGCACGGTGTCGGCCCGGGTCCAGGGCGCCGGCAGCGCCCAGCTGCGCGGGTGCTCGGAGTCGAAACCCCGCGCGTCCATCGCCACCGACATGCGGTCCGCCCGCCGCATCGACTCGACCAGCAGGCCGAAGGAGGTCGAGGCGAGGAACCGGACCGTCGAGGCCGGGGTCCGGGACGGCCCCAAGCCGCGGGCGCGGCGGGCGCGGGCCAGGTCGTCGTGGACGTCCTTGAGGGCTGCGAGCTGCTCCAGCGCCGCGACCGCGGCGACGACCGGTCGCCCCGGGACCCGCAGCCGCTGGGCCAGGTGGTCGCCGGTCTCGCTCGGCTCGATCCACCCGAGCAGGGCCGCCCCGGGCAGCACGAGGACCAGGATCCGCAGCGCCGCCCCCGCGGCGGTCGCCACCGGGTCGGTCGATTCCCCCAGCAGCCAGGTCGACCACCCGACCGAGGCCGCGGCCACCAGCATGGGGACGATCCGCGCGCAGAAGGGACGCCAGCTCCGGACCAGGAGCGGCAGGCAGAGCAGCTCCACGACCAGCGCCGCCAGACCGACCCGCCAGTCGCGGACGAACATCGAGGCGGGGACGGCGAGCAACGAGGCGGCGAGCACCGAGAGGGGTCCGCAGAACCGCACCGGGGAGCGACCGACCCGCGAACGCTCCACCGTCGCCGTCGGCGGGATCACGACGGGTCGCGCGTCGACGCTCACCGGGACCCCACCCCCGTCCGCACCGGGGCCCGGCCCGCGACCCGGTGGTCGACGTGCCCGTCGACCAGGTGGACCTGCTCGTCGGCCAGGTCCAGCAGGTCGGTGTCGTGGGTGGCGGTCACGACGGTCGCGCCGGCCGCCGCCGCCGAGACGAGCAGACCGGTGACGAAGGCCCAGGTCCGGGCGTCCTGACCCACCGTCGGCTCGTCGGCCAGCAGGACCGCCGGGGCGGCGGCCACGGCGCAGACGGCGCTCAACCGCCGTTGCTCCCCACCGGAGAGCAGCCGCGGGTCCAGCCCGGCCCGGTCGGCGAGCCCGGCCTGCTCCAGCAGCCCGACGACCCGTTCGACCTCGCCCGGCCCCCGACCGAGGACGTCGAGGGTCACCCGGACCTCCTCGGCCACCGTGGGCCGGACGAAACCCCGGTCCGGGTGCTGGGGCATCCAGCCCACCCGGGCGGCGAGGTCGCGGGAGCGCCAGCGGGCCGGCTCCCGGTGGCGCAGTCCCGCGGTCAGCCCGGCCGCGGCCAGCACCCGCCCCCGGGTCGGCCGCTGCAGTCCGGCGAGCAGCCCGAGCAGGCTCGACTTGCCCGCCCCCGAGGGTCCGCCCAGCGCCGTGAGCGCTCCGCTGCGCAGCTGCGCGTCGACCGCGTCCAGGACGAGGGTCGGCGCGCTCGGGCGGATCCCGCGCGAGCGCACCGACAGCCCCACCGACTCGGCGACGAGCGCCGGCTCCCCCTCCACCAGGGCGATCGCGGGGTGCAGACCCGCGACGTCGGCGGGCCGGGGAGGGGCACCACCGGGGACCCGCAGCCCCAGCCGGGTCGCGAGCACCTCGTCGCCGAGAACGGCGGCGGGGGTCCCGTCGGCGACCAGGACCCCGTCGTGGTCGAGGACCAGGACGCGGTCGACGGCCTCGGCCCACGCCGCGAGGTCGTGGTCGACCACGACCAGCGTCCGCGGGCCGACCGCGGCCAGGACCGAGTCCCGGACCCGCCGCGCGGTGGCCGCGTCGAGCATCGACGTGGGCTCGTCCAGCAGCAGCAGCCCGGGGTCGAGCGCGAGCACCCCGGCGAGTCCGAGCCGCTGCCGTTCCCCGCCGGACAGGGTCACGGTGTCGCGACCGGGGCCGACCCGGAGCTGGGCCCGGTGGTGCGCCTCGGCGACCCGGGCCCAGATCTCGGCCCGGTCAGCGCCGCGGTTCTCGGGGCCGAAGGCGGTGTCGCGCCCGACGCTCGCCGCCACCACGGTCTCCTGCGGGTCCTGCAGCAGCAGGCCGGCCGAACCCGCGCGACCGGCCCGCACGGGACGCCCGTCGAGGAGCACCTCCCCGGAGTTCTGCCCGTCGAGGTCCTCGACCAAGCCGGCGAGGGCCCGCAGCAGCGTCGACTTGCCCGCCCCGCTGGGGCCGACCAGCAGCACCCGGGACCCTGCCCCGACGTCGAGGTCGAGACCCGCGGACCCGCCCAGGTACGTCCGCGAACCGTCCCGGACCCGCAGGCCGCGGACCCGGACCGACGTCGCCCCGGACGGCGCCGAGGCCGGTGCCACGGTCAGACCCGGGTCCGGGCGCGCAGCTCGGCCGCGACCGGGAAGCGCCGCAACGCCCCGGCGCGCGCGAGAGCCTGCACGATCGCGTGGCCCAGGACGCCGGCCAGCAGCGCCCCGGACACCGCGAAGAACCCGAGGTAGGCGAGCTTCCAGGCGAACGACCACTCCGGGATGTAGGCGAACCACTCGTAGACCGACTCCGCCGTGGCGGCGACGATCCCGGCCAGGACGGCGACCCCCACGCCCCAGCGCTTCCAGGCGAGGGCGGCGACGGCGAGCTCGACGCCGAGCCCCTGCACCGCACCGGAGATCAGGACCCCGGTGGACCAGTGCGACCCCAGCAGGAACTCCACGTTGGCGGCGACGAGCTCGGCCAGCAGGGCCGCGCCCGGGCGACGCACGATCAGCGCGGCGATGACCGCGGGCATCAACCACACCCCGCCGACCAGCCCGGAGGCCGGCTGGAAGAACGTCGTCAACGGGGTGACGACGGCGGAGTACACGACGCCCCACCCCCAGAACACGACGCCGAACGCGACGCCGACCATGGCCGCGGTCAGCAGGTCGATCGTGCGCCAGCGCGCGACGGGACCGGTCGCGACGGAGATGCGGGTGGGGGTTCGTTCGGTGGTGCTCACTGCGTCCTCCTGCGGATCAGGAGGGGGACCCGCGGCCATCGTGGCCACGGGTCGAGACGTCCCGACTCCCTACGCCGGTGTGAACCGGATCAGGTTCGAGGGTCTGCGGTCTCCCGCACTCTCAGCGCCCGGTGGCGCTCCCCTGTCGTGGCGCCCAGGGTACTCCCGGCAGGATGGGGTCCGTGCTGCGCAACCTCCGTGGACCGGACGGCGGCCCCTCCCGGGGGGTCCGCCTCGTCGCCGTGCTCCTGGCGTTCGCGCTGGTGCTGGGGGCCGCCACCGCCCTCGTCCCGGCCCTGCGCTGGCTCGTGGGTCTGCTGTAGGGCAAGGTCTGGACCCATGAGTTCTGTCGTCTGGAAGCTGGTCGGCCCCGGGGCCGGGTTCATCGCGACCGCGGTCGCGAACCGGGTGGTCAAGAAGGCCTGGGTCGGGATCACCAAGAGCCCGCCGCCGGACAACCCGGAGGACCCGGACGTCGCCTGGAAGGAAGCGGTCGTCTGGGCGCTGGCGTCCGGCGCGATCATCGGGATCACCCGTCTGCTGGTCGAACGCCAGGCCGCGGTCTGGTACCGCAACACGTTCAACGAGGCGCCCCCCGGTCTCGGCAAGGGTGACGACGGCCGGGTAGAGCAGCTCAGCTGACCACCCCTCCGACGGGCACCACCCACCCGTGATCAAGGAATTCGGCGCCTCGGATTCCTTGATTACGGGGGGAGGGTCGAGAACGAGGGAGGGGAGGTCGTCAGCCCCAGCGCCTGACGAGGTCGTCCTCCAGCGCGTCGACGACGGGGTCGACGCGCCGGAGTTCCGGGTGCGCGTCGTGATGGGCCACGATCTCCCGGGCGCCCTCGGCGAACGGGATCGTCGCCGCGAAACCCGGGACCAGCCGTTTCAGCACCGTGGTGTCGAAGACGACCGAGTGCGCCTTGTCCCCCAGCAGCCCGGGACCCCGGGCGGGGTCCTCACGGGCGATGACGTCGGAGGGGACGTGCACGAGCTGCGGCTCGCCCGCCCCGGCCGCGTCGGCCAGGACCCGGTGGATGGCGTCCCAGGTCAGGACCTCCTCGCCGGTGATGTGCACCGCCTCCCCGGTGACCCGGCGATCCCCCAGCAGCGGGACGAAACCCTTCGCGAAGTCGCGATGGTGGGTCAGCACCCAGAGCGAGGTGCCGTCCCCGTGCACGACGACGGGCTTGCCGCGGCGCATCCGCTCGACGATGGTCCACCCGCCGTCGACCGGGAGGGAGTACCGGTCGTAGGTGTGGCTGGGCCGGACGACCACGGCCGGGAACCCCTCGTCGCGGTAGGCGCGGACCAGGACGTCCTCGGCCGCGATCTTGTTGCGGGAGTACTGCCAGAACGGGTTGCGCAGCGGGGTGGACTCGGTGATCGGCAGGTGCCCCACCGGCTTCTGGTACGCCGAGGCCGAGGAGATGAAGACGAACTGCCCCACGCGCCCCCGGAACGTCTCGACGTCGGCGGCGACGTGCGCGGCCGTGAACGCCACGAAGTCGACCACCACGTCGAACTCCCTGTCCCCCAGCGCCGTCCGCAGCACCTCAGGTGACCGGGCGTCGGCGGTCAGCACCTCCACGCCTTCGGGCAACGGTCGGCGGCTGGCACCGCCCCCGCGGTTCAGGACGGTCAGGTCGAGCCCGCGTTCCACGGCGAGCGCCGCGCAGGCCGAGCTGATGATCCCGGTGCCCCCCAGGAACAGCACGCGCAAGGACATTCGTGACCCTCCGTCGTTGTCGGTCCGGTCACCGTAGGACGACCCGGGTGTCGGCGCGCGCGAGCGGGCCGGGGGGAGCACAGTGATCACCTGCCCCATGAACCTCATCCGTCACACCGCAAGCCGAGGAGTCCGTGCCCCGCACCGACCGGGCTCGTCCCGCCCACCGGGAACGACGTCAAGACCGCCCTGCGAATCGTCGATGGTCACCCGTGACCGAACCGGACCCGCTGCTCGGGCGCCCCGCGGTCCGGGCGCGCATCGAGGCGCTCGCCTTCACGGCCATGGCCCTGCTCTGCGTGCCCGGGCTGCTGGTGGCGCTGTCGCGGGCCGACCTCGCGGCGTTCCTGCCCGTCGCGGTGGCCGTCGCGCTGTGGTCCTCGGTCGCGGCACTCGCCGTGCGGTCGCTGCGGCGGGGGCAGCTGGTGGCGCGGGGTCTGGTGGCGGTGGCCCTTGCCACCGACACGGTGCTGATGACCTTGAGCGGCCTCTCCCCGCCGCGGATCGGCAACATCACCGTCGCGGCCCTGGCGCTCCTCGCCCTCTGCGCCGCGGCGGGTTTGCTCGTCCCTCCCCGCTGGGTCCCGGTCACGGTGGTCCCCGCGCTGGCCGGGCAGGTGGCGTTGCTGCAGGCGGCCGACGCCGGTGCCGGCGCGGGTCGGCTCGTGGCCGACGTCGCCGGGACGGTGACGCTGACCCTGGCCGTCACCGGGATCATCGTCTGGCTGGGGCACGAACGGGACCGGGCCGCCGCCGCCCTGCACCGGGCCGCCACGACCGACCCCCTGACCGGTCTGCTGAACCGGCGCGGGCTCGACCTCGCCCACCGTCGGTTGGTCGCCGAGCCGACCGGACGCACCCGGCCGGTGCTGGCCGTCGTCGTCGTGGACATCGACCACTTCAAGAGCGTCAACGACCGCCGCGGCCACGAGATCGGCGACGAGGTCCTGGTCACCGTCGCGCGGGTCCTCCGGGAGAGCTGCCGGGCCGGGAGCGACGCCGTCGTCCGCCTGGGCGGGGAGGAGCTGGCCTGGCTCGCCCGCTGGCCCTCGGCGGAGGCGACGGTCGAGGCGGCCGAGCGGCTGCGCGCCGAGATCGCCCGGGTCACCGCGACCACCACCGAGGCGGTCACCGTCAGCGCGGGGGTCGCGGCCGACGTGCCGGGCCCGACCCACGACGAGACCGACCTCGCCCGCCTGCTTAATCGGGCCGACCAGGCCCTCTACTGCGCCAAGCAGGAGGGCCGCGACCGGGTCCGGGTGGCCGGGGCGGAGGCGACGGACACCGACGGTCGGCGGGACCGCCACAGGGTCGCGCTGGACGACTCGCCGAACGGCGCCCGGTAGCCGGGGGGCTGCCGCCCCGGCGCGGTGCCCGGAGAGGGGCTCATCGGCCGGGAACGACGAAGGCCCCGGTCGGAGCACGACCGGGGCCTCACGCGGAGCGGGTGACGGGAATCGAACCCGCGCTATCAGCTTGGGAAGCTGAAGTTCTACCATTGAACTACACCCGCGAACCGTCGGAGCCGCACCACGGCCTCGACGAGCGAGTCGAGCTTAACGCACTCCACGGGGCGCTCCGTCACCCCTCCCGCCCGAGCCGCCGATCACCGCTGCCCCGGCCTGTACGGTGACCGGCGTGCTGCTCTCCGACCGCGACATCCGCCGCGAGGTCGACGCCGGTCGCGTCGTGCTCGACCCGTACGACGCGGCGATGGTCCAGCCCTCCAGCGTCGACGTGCGGCTCGACCGGTTCTTCCGCCTCTTCGACAACCACAAGTACCGGGTCATCGACCCGAGCCAGGAGCAGCCCGAGCTGACCCGACTGGTCGAGGTCGAGCCCGACGAGGCGTTCATCCTGCACCCGGGCGAGTTCGTGCTCGGCAGCACCTACGAGGTCGTCACCCTCCCCGACGACCTCTCGGCCCGTCTGGAGGGCAAGAGCAGCCTCGGCCGGCTGGGCCTGCTGACCCACTCGACGGCCGGGTTCATCGACGCCGGGTTCACCGGTCACGTCACCCTGGAGCTGTCCAACGTGGCGACCCTGCCGATCACCCTCTGGCCGGGCATGAAGATCGGCCAGCTCTGCTTCTTCCGGCTGACCTCGTCGGCCGAGAACCCCTATGGCAGCGGCGTTTCCGGGTCGCGCTACCAGGGACAGCGGGGCCCGACGCCGAGCCGCTCCTTCCACGACTTCCACCGCACGGCCCTCTGACCGGGGCCGCGGCCGGTCGCCCGTTCACCCGACCGGTGGATCTGTGCGGGCACCCGCTCGGACGGCTCAAGATTCGCGCTCGACGATCCGTATCAGTAGTCATGCGGATCACGACGGTTCACCCGGCTCGCCGGGTGACGACGTCGGCGTCCCGCCCGTCGCTGCGAGCCGGAGAAGACAAGCCCATGACCATGCCCCGCGAGGCCGCCCACCTCGCCCCTGCCGTTTCGGTGGTGCGTCCGCGATGATGCCTCAGATGGAGCACCCAGCGCCCCCCGCACCGGTGCGGGTCGGCCGGCAGGCCATCTACGACCGGGAACGGCACGTGTACTCCTACGAGCTGCTGTTCCGGGCCCACGGCGGCACCGCCGCCGGCCTCGCCCCGGGCAGCGCCGCCCAGGACTACGCCACCTCCCAGGTGATCAGCGCCACGTTCGGGGACTTCGGCGTCGAGCAGATCGCCGGCGACAAGCTGCTCTTCATCAACCTGACCCGCGGCTTCTTCACCGGGGAGCTCCCGGTGCCGTGCGCCCCCGACCAGGTCGTCCTGGAGCTGCTGGAGGACATCGAGGTCGACGAGCGGGTCTTCAAGGGCCTCATGAACCTCAAGCAGCAGGGCTACCGGATCGCCGTCGACGACTATGCGGGCGAGGAGGGGCGGCTCGCGGCCGTCGACATCGCCGACTACGTCAAGATCGACCTCGAGGCGGTGGGCGACCGTCTCGAAGGCCTCATCGGTCACGTGCGGTTGAACAACCCGCGGGCCCTGATCGTGGTCGAGCGCATCGAGACCCAGGCGGACCTGGAGCGGTGCCTCAAGGCCGGGGCCGACCTCTTCCAGGGGTACTTCCTCAGCCGCCCGCAGACCATGGAGGCGGCCAGCCTCTCGCCCTCGCAGCTGGTCTGCCTGCGGCTGCTGCGCGCCCTCAGCGGCAACGAGGCGACCACCGACGAGATCGCCAAGCTGGTCGCTTCCGACCCGGGGCTCAGCCTGCGGGTCCTGCGCACCGTGAGCTCCGCGGCCTACGGGGCCCGGCAGGAGATCACGTCGCTGCGTCAGTCGATCGTGCTCATCGGTCGCCGGCAGCTCAGCTCCTGGGTCGTGCTCATGCTGCTCGGCGGCGTGACCAGCGTCGACAGCGAGGCGCTCACGACGGTCCTGGCCCGGGCCGCGGCCTGCCAGCAGCTGGTGCCCGACTCCGAGGCCGACGTCGCCTACACCGCCGGCCTGCTGTCCGGGGTGGCCAGCGCGCTCGGCATGTCCGAGGAGGAGCTCGTCGAGACGACCGGTGTCGGCCTGAGCGTCCGGAGCGCCCTCGTGCAGCACAGCGGGGCCGCCGGGCACGCGCTGGAGGCCGTGCTGGCCTACGAGCGCGAGAACGAGGACGTCCCCGAGCACGAGATGTACGAGGTCTCCCGGGCCTACCTGGCCGCCCTCGGCACGGCGATGTCCACCGTCAACGCGCTGGGCGGGACCGCCTGAGGCGACCGCCCGCGTCCCGACACCCGGTGATCCCCGGGGGGTCGCCCCGGGTCCGTACCCTGACCGCGTGAGCGAGGAGACCGGGCGCCGGGGGACCGCCGGGGCCGACGCCCCCGGCACCGCGCACGAAGAACGCGCGGTCGACCTGGCCCAACGACTCTTCGAGCACGCTCGGGCCGGACGCACCGAGGCGCTCTGCGCCTGGCTGGACCACGGGTTGCCGGTCGACGCCGCCGACGCCGAGGGCAGCACGCTCCTGGCGCTCGCCGCCTCCCACGGCCACGTCGAGACGGTCGAGGCCCTGCTGTCCCGGACGGCCGACCCCGACCGGGCCGACAACCGCGGGCGGACGGCGCTCGGCATGGCCGTCCTCAACGACCGGCAGGACGTCGTCACGGCGCTCGTGCGCGCCGGGGCCGATCCCTACCGCGGCTCACCGAGCGCCGAGGAGTCGGCCCGCTTCCTGGGACGTCCGGACCTGCTCATGGCCATCGGCATCGACGACGACGACCCCCTCTCCCCCGGGCGGGGGTAGGGAGCCCGACCCGCCCCCGACGCGTCTCTCGGCCCGACCGCCTGCGGACGGCCCGGCGCCGACCCTCCGGCATGATCGAGGGATCGGGCCAGACATGCCCTAGCCTGACCCCGCTCGATCCGGCCCGGCAGGAGGCACCACGTGGAGGCAGGTCTCCGACGTCGCCTCAAGCTCCCCTTCCTGCGGCACCCGGCGCAGGTCGTCGCCTTCGCGTTCGGGGTGGCGGTCGCGATCGGCACCGCCCTGCTCTGGTTGCCCATCGCCCGGCGCGGGCCCGGGGGCGCGGCGTTCGTGGACGCCCTGTTCACCGCGGTCAGCGCCCTGTGCGTGACCGGCCACGTCGTGGTCGACACCCGCGAGCACTGGTCCGGTTTCGGGCTCGTGGTCATCCTGGCCCTGGCCCAGGTCGGCGGTTTCGGGATCATGACCTCGGCGTCCCTGCTGGGGGTGTTCATGTCCCGTCGCCTGGGGCTGCGCACCCGGATGTGGACGGCGACGGAGTCGCGCGGGGTCGAGATGGGTGACGTGCGCCGGGTCCTGCTCGGGGTCGTCAAGGTCTCGCTGCTGGTCGAGCTGGTCACCGCCGTGATGCTCACCGCCCGCTTCCTCCTCGCCTACGACCGCAGTTTCGCCTCGGCCCTCTGGGAGGGGGTGTTCCTCGGCGTCTCCTCGTTCAACAACGCCGGTTTCGCCCTTCGCAGCGACAGCCTCACGGCCTTCGTCGCCGACCCATGGGTCTGCCTGCCGGTCCTCGCGGCGACGATCCTCGGTGGTCTCGGGTTTCCCGTGCTCCTGGAGCTGCGCCGACAGTTCCGCCGGCCGCGGCAGTGGTCGCTGCACACCAAGCTGACCCTGACGACGACGTCGGTCCTCCTGGTGCTCGGCTGGTTGCTGATCACCGCCAACGAGTGGGGCAACCAGGCCACGCTCGGCCCCCTGTCCTGGGACACCAAGCTGCTGGCCGGTTTCTTCCAGGCCACCGCCACCCGCAGTTCCGGCTACAACACCGTCGACATCACCGAGATGACCGGTGCGTCGTGGATGGTCATGTCGGTGCTGATGTTCATCGGGGGCGGGTCGGCCTCGACCGCGGGCGGCATCAAGGTCACGACGTTCGCCCTGCTGCTGGTCGTCCTGGTCGCCGAGTTCCGCGGCGAGCAGACCGTGACCGTCTTCGCCCGTCGCATCCCCGAGCGCGTCTACCGGCAGGCACTGACCGTCGCGCTGGTCTCGGTCGCGGTGGTCGTCGGTTCCACGCTGCTCCTGGTCGAGATGACCGGTGCCCCCATGGACATGGCCCTGTTCGAGGTCGTCTCCAGCTTCGGGACCGTGGGCCTCTCCACCGGGTTGCTGGCGGACCTGCCCGACTCGGGGCAGATCCTGCTGGCCGCCCTCATGTTCCTCGGCCGCCTCGGGCCGATCACCCTGGGCGCGGCGCTGGCCCTGCGCGAGCGCAAGCGTCTCTACGAGTACCCGGAAGGAAGGCCGATCATTGGCTAGGCGGTCTGCACTCGCGACTCCCCGCTCCGTCGTCGTCATCGGACTGGGGCGGTTCGGTCGTTCCCTGGCGCTGGAACTGATGGAGGGCGGCGACGTCGACGTCCTCGGGATCGACTCCGACCCCGCGCTCGTCGACGAGCTCGCCGGTCACCTCACCCACGCCGTCGTGGCCGACTCCACCAAGGAGGAGGCGCTGCGCCAGCTCTCGGTGGACGAGTTCGACCGTGCCGTCGTGGGGATCGGCACCAACCTGGAGGCGAGCATCCTCACGGTGTCGGTGCTGCTGCAGTTCGGCATCCGCCACGTGTGGGCCAAGGCGATCTCGGAGAGCCACGCCCGCATCCTCAGCCAGCTCGGCGCCCACAAGGTCATCCGCCCGGAGCACGAGATGGGGCTGCGGGTCGCGCACCTCGTGCGCGGTCGGATGCTCGACTTCATCGAGTTCGAGGACGGGTTCGCGATGGTCAAGATGACCCCGCCCCCGGCCCTCGTCGGGCGCACGTTGGGCCAGACCCGGCTGCGCAGCGAATACCGTGTGACGGTGGTGGCCCACCACACCCCGGGCGAGGGCTTCACCTACGCGACCCAGGACACGATCCTCGGCGCGGAGGACGTGATCATCGTGTCCGGGCAGATCCGCGACGTCGAGGCGTTCAGCTCGATCATGTGACCCGGGGCCGGGAGCGCGAGGACCTCAGTCGTCCTCGGGCAGCTGCTCCCGCTCGGGGCCGGCGGTCCCGCGCCGTTCCAGGCCGGGGAAGGCGCGACGCTCGGGCTCACCCCGCTCGGCGCGCGTCAGGTCGACGGTCCGCCGACGGTCGGGCAGCTCCTCGTCGTGACGCCGGTCGCCACCCTCGTCGCCCACAGTCCCGGGATCAGTACTCACGGTCCTACTTCATCACGGAACGTCGCTCGGCGTCGCACTATGGACCCCTCAGGTTTATAGTGTCCCTAAGCAACTACTTCCGAACGAAGGGATGAGCGTGTCCTCCCCCGGCACCAGCCTGCTCCGGCAGCCGGTGGCCGTCTGGGCGGTGGCCTTCGCCGCCGTGGTGTCCTTCATGGGCATCGGCCTGGTCGACCCGATCCTGCCTGCCATCGCCCACGACCTCGGCGCCAGCCGCTCGCAGACCCTGCTGCTGTTCACCAGCTACCTCGGCATCACGGGTCTGGCCATGCTGCTGACCGGCGCCGTCGCCGGCCGCTACGGGGCCAAGAAGACCCTGCTGATGGGTCTCGGCCTCATCGTCGTGTTCGCCGCCCTGGCCGGGGCCTCCGGGTCGATCGGTCAGATCGTCGGCTTCCGGGCCGGCTGGGGTCTCGGCAACGCCCTGTTCATCGCGACCGCGCTCGCCACCATCGTCAGCGCCGCGAGCGGCGGCACGGCCGGCGCGATCATCCTCTACGAGGCCGCGCTGGGACTGGGCATCGCCGTCGGACCGTTGCTCGGCGGCGCCCTGGGCGAGATCAGCTGGCGCGGTCCGTTCTTCGGCACCGCCGCGCTCATGGCCGTCGCGTTCCTGGCCATCTCCGTCCTGCTGCCCGCGACCCCGCGGCCGGCGGTCCGCCCCCGACTCGCCGACCCGATCCGGGCGCTGCGCCACCCGGGCCTGCGCGCGGTGGCCGTGATGGCGTTCTTCTACAACCTGGGGTTCTTCACGCTCCTGGCCTACACGCCGTTCGCGCTCGGCATCGCCTCCCCGACCGGGCTCGGGCTCGTCTTCTTCGGCTGGGGGATCTGCCTGGCGCTGGCCTCGGTCCTGCTCGCCCCGGCGCTGCAGCGGCGCTTCGGCGCCGTCCCCGTGGTCGCCACCATGCTCGGTCTGTTCGCCCTGGTCCTCGCCGCCGAGGCGGTGCTCGTCGGCCACCCCACGTTCCTCGTCGTGGGCACCGTGGTCGCCGGGATCTTCCTCGGGGTGAACAACACCGTGGTGACCGAGCTGGTCATGGAGGTCTCCCCCGTCCCCCGCGCGACCGCGTCGGCGGCCTACTCCGCCGTGCGGTTCGTCGGCGGGGCCCTGGCCGCCTGGGCCGCCGGTGTCCTCGGTGAGGCCGTCGCCCCCTGGGCCCCGTTCGCCCTCGGTGCCGCCGGTGTCGCCGTCGGCCTGCTGATCCTGCTGGACAACGCCCGCCACCTGCGGGTGGTCGACCACCCCGTCGAGGCGCACTCGCGCACCGAGGCCGTGGCCGTCGGGACCGGGGACGCCTGAGGTCGCCGTCCCCACCTCAGCACCAGGACCACCCCCGCCGTTCCTCGGACGGTCGGGGTGGTCCTGTGCTGTGATCGGCGGACGAGCGGGTCTCCGGACGACAGGAGCGGTGTCGATGGACCAGGAGGAGGTCCGGCGCCGGGTCGAGGCCCGGGGGGAGGACGCCTCCGAGTTCCTCGCGTCGACGCCGGCCACCGATGCGGCCGGCTACAGCGAGGAGGCCATGCTCGTGGAGGAGGTCGTGACGCGGTTGGAGAACGTCGAGGACGGCACTTGCACGGACGACCGGGTGTCCCGCGTCCGTCGGTGGCACTGAGTGTCGGTCGGGCCGCCCCTGCTGTTCACCGGACAACGGGCACGGAGTCGTGCTGTGATCGTCAGACCCACGGGTCGACGGCATCTCCCCGGACGGAGACGACGGCCGGTGCCGGACGGTTCGGTCCGACCGGGGCGGACGCCGCGTCGCCGCGTCGTCGTCGGGTTTCCCTGGTCCTGATTCTTCTGGGAGGGAACCGATTCCTGCCCGATGAGGACGAACAACCGGCCGCCCCGCTCCGACGAGCCTGGCTGTATCGCCCGCCCGCGGGCTGACCCCACCTCACCTCCCCCGCCCCCACCTCCCGTGATCAAGGAATTCGGCGCCGGGGAATTCCATGATCACGGGTTTGGGGCGGGCACGTCGCGGTCAGCGCCCTCACCAGATCGAGGCGACCACGACCAGGGACACCGCGAGTTGGGCGGCGCCGAGGACGACGCCGGCCGGGTGCAGGTCTCGTTCGACGAGGAGCTCGCGCATCCTGCCCGGTGTCAACAGTTCCAGCACCGCCCCGGCCAGGGCCTGCAGAACCACACCGAGCAGACCGGACGCGACCGTCCAGCCGAGGGCCGGCCCGAGGCTGGCGTCACCGTTGGTCCAGATCGCGGTGAACACCACCAGTCCCAGGCCCAGGAACCCGCACGAGACGACGACAGCCGCGTTGGCCGAACGGTGGACCCAGATCTGCTCGGCCAGTTTCCCCGGGGTCAGCAGAGCGTCGGGAACCCGTCGGCTCCACGTGCCACCCTTCGAAAGACCGGACGGCGATCATCCTGGCCTCCTAGGCTGGGCCGGTGCCCGCCCGACACCGGACCTGGCCCCGAAGGGTCACCCGACTGGCCCTGCCGGTGGTGCTCGTCGCGCTCGGCGTCGCGGCCTTCCGGCTGCACGAGGTCCACGACGAGACCGGGGAGTGGCGGCTGCAGGCCTCGGAGTCCCCGCCCCGGGTGCGTTTCGAGGATCGCGACTACCGCCGCGGGGAGCCGGTGGCCGGACCGCCCGCGGGGACCCGGGAGGTCGGCCGGGTGCTGGGCGACACCCCCGTCCTCGCCCGGCCCGCGGCAGCGGGAGCGACGGCGACGGTGATCTGGTTGCCCGCCGACGGGCGATGGGTCGGGTACGGCCTGGTCGGCGGGCCCTGACCTCCGGCCGGCACCGTTGCGGCAGGATGGTCGGCCGTGGCCGAACTCGTGTTCTTCTCCGGGACGATGGACTGCGGGAAGTCGACGCTGGCCCTGCAGACCGACCACAACCACACCGTCCGCGGCCGCCGCGGCCTGCTGTTCACCCGGTTCGACCGGGCCGGGGAGGCGGTGATCTCCAGCCGCATCGGGTTGCGACGCCCCGCCTTCGAGGTCCGCGACGACACCGACCTGTTCGCCGAGGTGGACTCCCGGCGACGGGCCGGGGAGCAGGTGGACTACGTGGTCGGGGACGAGGCGCAGTTCTACTCCCCCGAGCAGGTCGAACAACTGGCCCGGGTGGTCGACGACCTCGGCATCGACGTGTTCGCCTTCGGGATCACCGCCGACTTCCGCACCCGGTTGTTCCCGGGTTCCGCCCGCCTGATCGAACTCGCCGACCGGGTCGAGGTGCCCCAGGTCGAGGCGATCTGCTGGTGCGGGGCCCGGGCCACCCACAACGCGCGCACGGTCGACGGTCGGATGGTCGTGGCCGGGGACCAGGTTCTCGTGGGGGACGTCGGCCGGGTCGAGGGCACCCTCGACGTCGGGCCGGTGGGCACCGTCGAGTACGAGGTCCTCTGCCGGCGTCACCACCGCAGCCGCAGCACCGCGGCGCACCGGGACGGCTGACCCCGGCTATCTAGAACCGCGGCCGGCAGAGGTCGGCGCAGTCCTCCCCCTCCAGCGGCACGCGGGTCAGCCGGTGCCCGGCGGACTCGACCACGACCAGGGTGTCGCCCTGCACCAGGACGTCGGTGGGTTCGGCGAGGTCGCGCGCGATCGTGCTCACCTCTCCGTCGGGACGGACCCGTCGGACCGCGCCGTTGTAGGTGTCGGCCACCAGCACCGACCCGTCGGGCGCCACGGTCAACCCGTGCGGGTGCTGCATCAGGGCCTCGGCCGCGGGACCGTCGAGGTGCCCGAACTCGAACAACCCCTGCCCGACGACGGTGTGCACCTCGTACCCCGGCCGGGCGACCGGGTCGACGTTGGCGAAGCGGGGGTCGACCACCCCGGGGATGCTGCGGTCGGGAGTCACCCCGGGACGGCGTCGGAGCCACCGCAGGGCCGAGGTCTCGGCGTCCACGAACCACAACCGGTCGCCGACCGGGTCGGGGGCCAACCCGGTCGGCTGGGCGAACCAGGCGGCTTCCGCGGAACCGTCGCGCAGCCCCTCGGCGGTCGTCCCCGCGATCACCCGGAGGTGTCCGGCAAGCGGGTCCAGGGCCCACAGCTGGTGCACCCCGGCCATGGCCACGACCACCTGGCCGTCGAACCAGGCTACGTCTTCCGGCGTCGACATCGTCTGCTGGGCAGCCGGTCCGCCCCCCTCGCGGCGCCGCAACGGTTCCCCGGTCCCGGCGATGCGATGCAGGTAACCGTCGGAGCGGCGTCCGAACAGGGCGTGCCCACCGGCGTCGGCCACCACGAGGTCGTGGCCGACCTCGCGCGCGACCGCGGTGGGCAGGAAGCAGAACCCCCGGGGTTCCACGAGAGCGCTCGCGGTGGAACTCCAGCGTTCGGTGACGAGGTCGGCGTCGAGTTCCACGACCCGGGAGTTCCCCGCGTCGGCGACCAGGACGCCACCGTCGGCCGCCGCACCGAGGCGGGCCGGGAAGCGGAAACTCTTCGTCACCCGGGGTTCGGGGACGAACAGGTCCGGGCCGGTCCGCCAGGACCCGTCGGCCCGGTGCCGGTCGAGGACCTCGGCCACCCGCTCGCCGATCTCCGCACCGTGCCCTTCCCCCGACCACCGGTCCTCGACGTAACCGTCCGGGGCGAGCAGGACGACCGTGGGCCAGGCCTTCACGGCGTAGGCGTCCCACGTCGCCCGGTCGGCGTCGTCGAGGACGGGGTGGCGCAGGTCGAGCCGTCCGGCCGCCGCTCGCAGCGCCGCCGGGGTCGCCTCGTGCGGGAATTTGGGGGTGCGCACCCCGAGCACCACGAGGTCGGCCCCGAACCGTTCCTCCAGCGCGCGAAGCTCGCCCGCCGCATGGGTGCAGTTCACGCACCCGCCCGTCCAGAAGTCCAGGAGCACCACCCGGCCCCGCAGCTCGTCGAGCTCGGGACCCCGCTCCCCGGCGCCCCACCACCCGCGTCCGCGCCACCGCGGGGCGCGGACCCGACCCCGGGCGGAACGGTGCACGTCCCGATGGTGCCCGGCCCCCGCCCTCCCCGCACCCGTTGTCAAGGAGACTTGACATGGCCGACCGGACCGGCGCACAGTCGAGGCATGACAAGGAAACTTGACACCCGGATGAGTCGGGGCGACCGGGCGCGGGCCGCGGCCTACTACCGCGACTTCCTGCCGGGCATGATCACCTACGTGCTGGTCGTCGTCCTGGTCGGTGCCGTGGGGCACCTCGACGGAACCAGTCCCTGGCGCTTCGCCTGGGCCCTGCTGCCCGTCGTCCCCACCCTGCTCGTGGTCCGCGCCGTGGTCCGCCACCTGCGCCGGGTCGACGAGTTCGCCCGGACCCAGCTGCTCGTCGCGATCGGCGTCGGGTTCGCGGCGGCGATGACCGCGGCCGTCGGTCTCGGTTTCCTGGCCTCGGCCGGCGCACCCTTCCCGGCCGGGACCCCGAGCTTCGGGGTGCTGGCGGCGGGCATGGCCGCGTTCGGGATCTCCGCCGCGGTGCAGAACCGACGCTGAGCGCGGGACGACCGGGATGGACAACCGCATGCGCGAGCTGCGCTCCGACAAGGGCTGGAGCCAGGCGACCCTGGCCGACCTGCTGGACGTGTCCCGCCAGACCGTCAATGCGCTCGAGACCGGACGCTACGACCCCAGCCTGCCGCTGGCCTTCCGCATCGCGGCGCTCTTCGGCACCCGGATCGAGGAGGTCTTCTTCCCCGGACAGCCGTGAGCGCACCCCCGACGTACGATCACCCTGTGCTCGACGCCGACGCTGCGCTGAGGGTCAGTCCACGACCCCCCCGCGACTCCGCCCCGTCCGGCAGCGTGCAGACGGTGGAGAAGACGTTGGCCATCCTGGAGGTGGTCGCCGAACGCGGCGGGGCCAGCGCCAAGGACGTCTCCGAGGCTCTCGGCTACCCGCTCCCCACCACCTACCGGCTGTTGCAGGCCCTGGTCAGCAGCGACTACCTGGTCCACCTCCGCAAGGAGAAGCGGTTCGAGCTGGGCTACAAGCTCGACCGGCTCGGCGCGTCCCTGCACCGGCAGATCGGGGTGCCCGCCCCCGTCCGGGCCGAGATCGCCCGCCTGCACCAGGCGGGCCAGACCGCGGCCTACTTCGCCGTGTACCGCGGCTCCGACGTCGTGGTCACCTACGTCGTGGACTGCCCCGTCCATCCCCGCATCACGCCGCTGCGGTTCGGTTTTCACGAGGCCACCCACGCCACGGCGTTCGGCAAGCTGCTGCTGGCCGGCATGGACGAGGACGAGGCCGCCCGTCACCTCGACCGGTACGGGACCCCGGCACTGACCTCCTCGACGTTCACCGACCGCGACGCCCTGGCCGAGCACCTCGCGGAGATCGGCCGCGCCGGGCTGGCCTGGGAGCACGAGGAGTTCGTTCCCGGGATGACCTGCGCCGCCGCCGGGGTCCGCAACGGCGCCGGGATGCTCGTCGGGGCGGTGGCCATCAGTTCCCCGACGGAGGCGCTGACGTCCATGCGCGCCGCCGAGGTCGAACGGGCGTTGCGCGAGTCGGCCAACCGCGTCTCGCGGTACTACCGGTCCGGACGCACCTCGGGTTAGATGCGGTCCGGCCCGGTCCCGTGGTGGCCGCGTCGAGGGGGGACACGGCCACCACGGGCGTTCGGGCGACCGGGTCAGATGCCCCCGGTCTTCAGCTGGTCGGCGATGTACTCCGCCTGCCGGATGGCCAGGGCCACGATCGTCAGGGTCGGGTTCGCCGCAGCACCGGTGGTGAACACCGAACCGTCGGACACGAACAGGTTGTCGACGTCGTGGGTGCGGCCCCACTTGTCGACGACACCCTCGTCCGCCCGCGCGCTCATGCGCGAGGTGCCGAGGTTGTGGGTGGCGGGGTAGGGCGGGGTCCGGTGGACGCCCGTCGCGCCGACCGCCTCGTACAACGCGGTGCCCTGCCGGTAGCCGTGCTCCCGCATGGCGGCGTCGTTGGCGTGGTCGTCGAAGTGGACGTTGGGCACGGGGAGACCGAACTTGTCCGTGATCGCCGTGTTGAGCGTGATCCGGTTGGTCTCCTGCGGCATGTCCTCACCGACGACCCACATCGCGGCCGTCCGCGCGTAGGCGTCCATCACCTCGGTGAACTCCCGACCCCACGCACCCGGGTCGGCGAAGCTCGCGAGGAAGGCGGGCCCGAGGGAGATGGTCTCCATGTAGTAGCCGCCGACGAAACCCCGGTCCGGGTCGTGCCGGGACTCGTCGGCGATGACCCCGGCCATCGTTTCCCCGCGGTACATGTGCACCGGCTGCGGGAAGCGCGCGTAGAGCGACCCCGTCGTGTGCCGCATGTAGTTGCGACCCACCTGGCCCGAGGAGTTCGCCAACCCGTCGGGGAACATGGGGCTCGCGGACATGAGCAGCAGGCGCGGGGTCTCGATCGAGTTCCCGGCCACGCAGACGAGCTTCGCCTTCTGCCGCTGCAGGTTCCCCTCGGCGTCGAGGTAGAGCACCGCGTCGGCGCGACCGCGGGCGTCGTGCGTGATCTGCACGACGTGGCTCTCGGGACGGAGGTCGAGCAACCCGGTCGCCTCGGCGCGCGGAATCTCCCGGACCAGCGTCGACCACTTGCTCTTGTTCTTGTCGCCCTGGAAGTTGAACCCGTCCTGGATCGAGGCGGGGCGCCCATCGTAGGGTTCGGCGTTCGTCGCGTAGGGGCCCGTCGAGTAGAACGAGTAGCCGACCTTCTCGGCGCCGTTGGCGAACACCTTGTAGTTGTTGTTGGCGGGCAGCGGGGCCCGGCCGCCGGTGTGCGTGGACCCCATGGCGTCCTCGGCCCGGGTGTAGTACGGCTCCAGCTCCTCGAGCGTGATCGGCCAGTCGAGCAGGCTCGCCCCCTCGACCCGGCCGTAGGTGGTGCGGGCCTGGAACTCGTGGGCCTTGAACCGCGGGGTCGCCCCCGACCAGTGCGTGGTGGTCCCGCCGACCGCCTTGACGATCCAGGCGGGCAGGTTCGGGAAGTCCTTGGCGATCCGCCACGACCCCGAGGTCGTCCGCGGGTCGAGCCAGGCCATCTGGTTGAAGGCCTCCCACTCGTCGTTGAGGTAGTCCTCGTTGCGCAGGTAAGGACCGGCCTCGAGGACCACGACGGGGATCCCGGCCTTCGTCAGCTCGTAGGCGAGGGTGCCGCCACCGGCGCCGGAACCGATGATGACGACGGCGTCCTCGTCCTGCGACTGCGGCTTGCCGATGGACTGCGCGCTCACTTCGCGACCTCCTGCATCGTGGCTTCGGTGGCTCCGGGCTGGTTGCGGGTGTCCGCCTCGCCCTGGGCGCTGCGCTGCGGGGAGTTGCCGGCCAGCGGCACGGTCGGGGCGATGTCGTGGAACTCGGCGGGGCCGGAGTACGTGTCGATCCGCGGTTCGGGCAGCCAGTCGAGGTCGTCGAAGCCCCGGTTCACGTAACCGCCCTTGTCGAAGCTGGGCCCCTCGTAGCCGAGCAGGTCCCACACGTCGGCGTTGTCGTAGAAGTTGAGGACGGTCGTCCGCCGCACGAAGCCGAAGAACTCGGTGGTCTCGATGCGCTTCAGGACGCTCGTCGCCGCCTCGTCGTCGAGGTCGCGGAAGTCGCCGCCGGCGAGGTGGCTCAGGGTCAGCAGACCCTGGGTGAGAGCCACGCGGAACCAGGTGGACTTCTCCGCCTCGGCGAGGATGGTGTCCGCGGTGCGCTCGTAAGGACCGTCGGGGATCTGCTCGTGGGGGAAGGCGACCCGGAGGACGCGGATCAGGACGCTCTTGGCCTCGTCCGTCAGCGTCGTGTCGTTGAGTTGCGGGTACTTCGCGGGGAACGCCATCTCAGCTCCTTCGCTGCGCTGCACGCTTGCCCCACCAGCCTGCCCCGGGAGGCGACCTGAGGACACGTCCCGTTCTCACATGGTGACGATCCTCTGCCGGCAGCAGAAGGCGCGGCCGGGTGCGGCCCCGGGGGGCGACGGTGGGACGACCACCGATCCCTGGAGGTCCACCATGATCCACCGTCCCACCTCCCTCGCCGGGCCGTCGTCGACGGCCGGCGACGAGGCTCCCCCCACCCTGGACGAGCAGCTCGGGCGACGGCTGCAGGAGCAACGCATCCTGGTGCTCGGCAGCGCCGTGGACGACGCCGTCGCGCACCGGTTGTGCGCGCAGCTTCTGCTGCTCTCGGTCGAGGACCCCCGCCGACCGATCACCCTGTGGATCAACTCCCCGGGTGGGTCGGTCACCGCCGGCCTCGCCGTCTACGACACGATGCGGGCCCTCCCGAACGAGGTCACCACGGTGGCCCTCGGGTTGGCGGCCAGCATGGGCCAGTTCCTGCTCTGCGCGGGCACCCCCGGGCGCCGCTTCGCGCTGCCGCACGCCCGCGTGATGATGCACCAGCCCTCCGGCGGGATCGGCGGGACGGCCGCCGACATCGCCATCCAGGCCGAGAACCTGGCCCACACCAAGGCGACGCTGCAGCGGTTGATCGCCGAGCACACCGGGCAGGACGTCGCCACGGTCGAGGCCGACTCGGCCCGCGACCGCTGGTTCACCGCCGAGGAGGCCCGGGCCTACGGGCTCGTGGACGAGGTCCTCACCTCCCTCGCCGACCTGCCCGCCACCCGCGACCGGAAGGTGGGTCTCTGATGGCCGGCTACCCCATCCCCTACGTCACCGAGACGACCCCCCGTGGGGAGCGGACCGCCGACGTGTTCTCGCGGTTGCTCAGCGACCGCATCGTCTTCCTGGCCGGGGAGATCGACGACGGGGTCGCCAACGTCGTCGTCGCCCAGCTCCTGCACCTGGCCTCGGCGAGCCCGACCGCCGAGATCAGCCTCTACATCAACTCCCCCGGCGGCTCGGCCACCGCGCTGACCGCGATCTACGACACGATGCGCTTCGTCCAGCCCGACGTGGCGACGTTCTGCGTCGGGCAGGCCGCCTCGGCCGCCGCGGTCCTGCTCGCCGCGGGCACCCCGGGCCGGCGTTCGGTCCTGGAGCACTCCCGCGTCCTGCTGCACCAACCCTCCGGCGGGGCCCAGGGCACGGTCGCCGACCTGGAGATCCAGGCCGCCGAGGTGCTGCGCATCCGCGCCGACGTGGAACGGGTCCTCTCCCGGCACACCGGCCACCCGGTGGAGAAGCTGCGGGCCGACCTCGACCGCGACCTCGTGCTCACCGCGAGAGCCGCGGTGGAGTACGGGATGGCCGACCGGGTGGTCGAGCCGGCCGTCGCCTGAGCGGGGTCAGCCGACCCAGCGGGCCTGGGCGAAGAGCATCGCGGAGGAGAACAGCACGGCCGCGGAGGGGAGGAGCACCAGCGCCAGCCTCCCCTCCCCGGCCAGCCGCCGGGAACCGGCGAGGGCGACCGCGACCGGGAACACGACCAGCGCGTACCGGTTGACGGCCTGGAAGTTGCTGTTGATCGAGGTGAGAACGAGCGTGCCCACCGCCAGCACCGTCCAGGAGAACGGCTGGCGACGGGCCAGGACGACGGTGAACCCCAGCAGGACCAGCCAGGTGCCGACGCCGAGCCCGTCGCGGAACAACCAGGCGACGTCGGGGCCGCCGGGCGCGGTCGCGTACCCGGCGAGTTTCACCAGGTTCACCCACAGGGTGTGGGCGATGTTCGGGTCGAACACCTGGTAGGTCCAGGCGATGTCGTAGGCGTGGAACGAGGCCAGCGGGTCGTCGAGGGCCGCCCAGCACCAGCCGTACCAGGACAGCACCCCCACCGGGGCCAGGGCCAGCCACGCGGTGGACCGGTCGAGCCGGCCGATCCGCCACGGGCGCAACGAGAACCCCTTCTGGGCCAGGTGCTCGACGACGATCGCACCGAGGACCACCAGGGCGGGCAACCGGGTCGCGGTCAGCAGTGCCAGCACCAGCCCGGTGCGGGCCCACTGCCCCCGCCCGGCGAACAGGAACGCGGCGAAGGCCAGCGCGCAGAACAGCGCCTCGGTGTAGATCGCGGCGAGGAAGAACGCGCCCGGCGCGAGCAGGAACACGACGGCGGTGCGGGCGACCCGGGCCTCGTCCCCGAACCGGTCCCGCGCGATCCCGCGCAGGCACACGAGCGCGACGAGGGCCGCGACCCAGCTCACGAGGACCCCCGCGTAGGGGAGACCGACCCCGAGGCTCGCGACCCCGCGCACCAGCAGCGGGTACAGCGGGTAGAACGCCGGTTGGATCGGGTTCTGGTACCCGTCCCGGGCGATGTCGAGGTAGTGGTTGGCGTCCCACCGGCTGAGCGCCTGCACCCACTCGGGATAGGGCCGCAGCCAGTCGTAGGCAACGTCGAGACCGGTCGGCGGCAGGGTCGCCAGGGTGACCGTCATGGTCCCGACGACGCCGACCAGCCAGACCAGCAGCAGGGCGGCGGCGGGCAGGGCTCGGCGGAGCGGGGTCGGCACCCGAGGACGCTAGTGCCTCGGGTGCCGGGTCGCGGTGCGTCCGCCGGCGCCCGGGGTCAGGCGGCCAGGCGCAGCTGCACCGACGACGGGGCGGTCGGGACGGCGCGGGTGGTGACCGTGCGGAGGCTGCGGGCGAGGAGGTCGGGCACCGTGAGGTCGAGGGCGCCGCAGAGGTCGGCGAGGATCTCCGAGGACGGTTCCTTGCGACCCCGTTCGATCTCGGACAGGTACGGCAACGAGATCCCCGACCGGCGGGCGACGGCGGCGAGGGTGCGGCCCTGGGCCAGCCGCTCCTCGCGCAGCACCGCGCCGAAGACGGTACGCAGCAACGGGTCCGGGGACCGGCGGGCCGACCGCGGCGGCGACGACGACGGCGACGGTGACGACGCGGACGGCACGAGTCGGAGCGCGGGACGGGCCAAGGCGGTCTCCTCGGGCACGGGGAACGGGTCCGCCCCCGACGCTAGGCGTCGGGGGCGGGTCCGGACAGGATCGTCCGCTGAGGGCAGAACCCGGTCAGTCGCGGCTGTCGAAGGCCGAGGCCATGCGCACCTGCTCGTCGATGACCTCGTTGATGCGGGCCTGGACGGTGTCCAGCTCGCGCACGATGGCCGAGGTCTCCTCGATGCCGTGCTGCACCGAGCGGGAGGACTGCTGGATCCCGGCGACCTGGTGCACGACGCGCTGGGTCGCCTCGGCGGTCTCCCGGGCGAGGTCCTTGACCTCGCTCGCGACGACCGCGAAACCGCGGCCGAGCTCGCCCGCCCGGGCCGCCTCGATCGTCGCGTTCAGGGCCAGCAGGTTCGTCTGGTCGGCGATGCCCGAGATGATCTTGATGACCTCGCCGACGGCGGCGGAGGCCTGCGACAGCGCGTCCACGTCGGCGGTCATGGTCAGCGCGTGCCCGACGGCCGCGTCGGCCACCCGGCCCGCGTCCTGGGTCGCGTCGCGCAGCCGCGACACGGTCTGCAGCAGGTCCAGCGCGTTCTGCGCGTCGTGCTCGGCCCGGCGGACCACGTCGAGACGCTGCGAGAGGAGCTGCTGGACGCTGCGCAGCGCGTCCATGCGGGACTCCGACACGTCCACGTGGTTGTGGGTGAAGAAGTCCATCGTGCCGATGATGCGACCGCCGACGACGACCGGGAAGCACACCCCGGAACGGATGCCGGCCCGCTGCGCGGCGGGGGCGCGCACGCAGTCGCCGAGCTCGCCCAGGTCGGGCACGTAGAGCAGCTCGCGCGACTGCCAGGCCCGCCCGTTCAGCCCGACGCCCGGGGAGTAGGAGGTGGCCAGCGTCGCCCGGCGGAACTCCTCGCCGGCCGAACCGGAGTCGGTCTTGAAGCGCAGCTGCTGACGGGCCTCGTCGAGCTCCCAGAAGGAGCCGTAGGCCCAGCCGAAGACCTCGCGGACCGTGGACAGGGCGATCACGATGGCCGAGGCCTCGGTCGCGGCCTCCCCGACCCGGGTGACGACCGTGGTGACCGCCATCCGGTCGTTCAGGGTCTCCTGCAACGCGGTCTGGCCCAGCGCCGCACGACGGGCGTGGGTGGCGACGCGGGCGATGGCCTGCCACTTCTCGGCGCGGGGCCCGAAGAACGGCAGCGGGGTGCGGCTGTAGAACTCCTGGACCGCGACCAGGCGTCCGCGCTCCAGCACGGGGACGAAGGCCCCGTAGAGGGCCCCGGCGGCCCGGGCGGTGGTCCAGCGCAGGCTGCTCTCCACCTCGTCGCAGGCGACGGGTGTGCGGCTGATGACGGCGCCGCGACCCGCGGTGTGCTCGAAGGGGACGGTCCGGACCAGGGCCATCTGCTCGGCCACCGGGCCCGCCTCGGCGGACAGGGCGAACCGGTCGTCGTCGTCGGGCAGCCAGACCGCGCCGTACTCCAGGCCCAGGGCGCGCACCAGGGCCTCGACGCACAGCCGGTGCCCCTCGACCGCGTCCCGGACGCCCCCGTCCAGGGCGTCGAGGACGGCTTCGAGCGCCTCGACGTCGCGGGGGGTCGGCATGGGCGCGGGCGCCTGCTGCTTACGACGGAACACGGATCATCCTCCGGCCGTGGGGTGCCCTTCCTGGACTTCCCCGGATCTCTTCCCCAGCTTGATCGGCGTGGATCATCCCGATCTGAACCCGCCGCGCTCAGGTGCCGCCGAGACGGGTCCGCAGGGTCGCGAGCCCGCGGTGGGCGTTGCTGCGGACCGTGCCGGGAGAGATGTCCAGGAGGTCGGCGATCTGCTCGTCGGCGAGGTCCTCGAAGTGCCGCAGCACGAGCACCGTCCGCTGCCGGGTCGGCAGTCCGCGCAGCGCCCGGAGCAACTGGTCGCGGTCGGCCAGCATGGCGTCGGCCGCCCGGCCACCGGTGGGCCGCTCCGGCAGGTCGCCGTCGAGCGTCGGCCCCTCGCGGCGGGCCGCCCGCCGCCACCACGACGTGCACGCGTTGACGACCATGCGGTTGACGTAGGCGTTCGGGTCGTCGGCCCCGGACACCCGCGACCAGGAGAGCAAGGCCTTGGCCAGCACGTCCTGCACGACGTCCTCCGCGGTGTCGGGGTCGCGCAGCAGGCCCCGGGCCAGCCGGACCAGGGCCGCGCCACGGGCCACGACGAACGCCTCGAACTGCTCCTCGGCCGAGGTCCGGGCGGGCGGGGCCGCGGTGCCGTCCCGGACGGCCCTCATCGGGTGGCCGCCGGGATCTCGGTGCCGTCCAGGGCGCGCTGGACCGCCGTGCGGGCCAGGGTCTCGGCCAGGGCGGTGACGTCGGCGGGGTCGCCGGCGGCGACGTCGCCCTGGACGGTGACGAGCAACGGCCCGTCGTGGGTGACGACCGTGAAGCGGTAGACGGAGTCGGTCAGGCTCGCGTACCCGCCCACCACCGCCTCCCCGACCCCGCCGACCGGGAACGCCGTCCACGGGCCGGTCTCCTCGGGAGCCTGGCACCCGTCGGCCAGCTGGTCCCGGGTGACGGCCACGGCCCGCTCGGGCGCGTCTCCGCCCAGGGCCAGCACGGTCTCCCGCAGCGCCCGCGGCGGACCGTCGGCCAGGACCGGGTTCTCGCTCCACAGCGTCGACCGCCCCGCCCGGAGGTCGGCGTCGGGCAGCACCTGGTCGGTGCAGGCCCCCGTGGTCACCGGCGTCCCGGCCGGGACGGCTGCGTCGTCGTCGGTGCGGACCAGCTCCGGGAGCTGCGCCGCCACGTCGGCGTCGCTCAGCATCGCCGCCGCGGGGACGTCGTCGGGTACCGCGGGCGCCGCCACGGAGGCGGTGCTCGTCGGTCGGGTCGCCGGCGGGACCGCCGCGTCGGGCCGGGCCAGCTGGCTCCACCCCACGGGGACCACCAGGGCGACGAGGGCCAGCGCCCCGACCGTGGCCCGTCGTCGCCGTCGGATCCCGACCGCCCGCCCGCGCGCGCCCACCAGCAGCGCGGCCACGTCCACCGGCCGCTGGTCGGCCGCCCCGCGCAGGGCCCGGCCCCACGCGTCGTCGGCCCCCGCCCCGCCCCGTTCCTCGTCGCCGAGCATCCCGGTCCCCCCCTTCCGCCCGGACGCCCGTGGTCCGGTCTCCTCGGCAGGACGCTGCCCGGTCGGCTGAACGTTGCACCGGATCGCCGACCGTCGGTCGATCCTCGCCCGTGCGCACCGACCTAGCCTGGGCGGGTGCACGACACCCTGCGTCGTCGGTCCTGGATCGAGCGCTACGGCCCCCGCATCCGCGACGTGCTGCTCGTCGTGCTCGGCCTCGCCTTCGCCGCCGCGTTCACGCACGACCTGCTGACCCAGGGCGGGCGGGTGGAGTTCTCGACGTCCGCGGTCCGCGCCCCGGTCGTCCTGTCCGGGGTGCTCGCCGCCCTCTCGGCCCTGGCCCTGTGGTGGCGGCGGCGCTACCCGGTCGTCCTCACCGTCGCCGGGTCGGCCGTGGGGCTGCTCGTCGGTTTCGACGGCGTGGCCGTCCTCGCGCTGCTGACCCTGGCGGTCCGTCGCCGCGACCGGTTGCTCGTGCTCCTCTCGGCCGTCGTCTTCGTCACCTCCGTCGCCTCGGGCCTGCGCGCGCCCGGGGTGTCCTGGCTGGTCGCGCTGCTCACCTCGGCCGCGTTCGTCGCCATCGCCGTCTTCCTCGGCGCGTTCGTCGGGGCGCGCCGCGACCTCGTGCGGAGCCTGCGCGAACGGGCCGAGCGCGCCGAGGCCGAGCAGGTCCTGCGGGCCGAGCAGGCGCGGCTGGCCGAACGCACCCGCATCGCCCGCGAGATGCACGACGTGCTCGCCCACCGGATCTCGCTCGTCGTGCTGCACGCGGGCGGGTTGGAGGTACGGCCCGACGTGGGGGCCGAGCAGGTGGAGGCGAGCGCGGCCACGATCCGCGAGACGGCCCGCACGGCGCTGGAGGACCTGCGCCGGGTGCTCGGCGTGCTGCGCACCCCGGGCGAGACCGGCTCCGCGGTCGGTGCGGCGGAACTCCTGCCCCAGCCCACCCTGGTCGACGTGCGGCGGCTGGTGGAGGGGTCGCGCGAGGCGGGGGTCGACGCCGACTTCCGGACCGACGTCCCCCTGCACGCCGACGTCCCGGCCGAACTCGGGCGCACCGTCTACCGGGTGGTGCAGGAGGCGCTCACCAACGTCCACAAGCACGCCCCCTCGGCCCGGACGATGGTGACGGTCTCGACCCGGACCGGTACCACCGGCCGCTCGCTGCTGGTGAGCGTCGTCAACGAACGGCCGACCTCGCGGGCCGACGACCTGCCGGGCACCGGGTCCGGTCTCGTCGGCCTGACCGAACGGGTGGGGATCGCCTCCGGCACGTTGACGTCCGGCTTGGAACCCGGCGGGGGTTTCGCGGTCCGGGCCGTCCTGCCCTGGCCCTGCGCGGAAGGGGCCGACCCCGACCGCGCGGCCTGGACGCCGCCCGACTTCCGCCCGGGTGCCAGACTCTCGACCGTCCACGACACCGCGGCACCGGCGGAGGGAACTCCTCGCGCCACCGACGACCACCGGAGGAACCCGTGACCACCCCCACCCCGGACCGTCCCACCCGGGTGCTGCTCGTCGACGACGACGCCCTGGTCCGGGCGGGCCTGCGGATGATCCTGACCAGCGCCGACGACCTCGACATCGTCGGGGAGGCCGAGAACGGCGTGCAGGCGGTGGAGGCCGTCTCGGCCCACCACCCCGACATCGTCCTCATGGACGTCCGGATGCCGGTGATGGACGGACTCGCTGCGGCCAAGGCGATCACGAGCCGCCCCTCGGCCCCGGCCGTCATCATGCTGACGACCTTCGACCTCGACGAGTACGTGTTCCAGGCGTTGCAGGCCGGGGCCACCGGTTTCCTGCTGAAGGACACCCCGCCGCGCGACCTGCTCGCCGCGGTCCGTGTCGTCGCCTCGGGAGAGGCGATGCTCTCGCCCACCGTCACGCGCCGACTGGTCGGCCACTACGCCGCCGACACCGGCAACCCCCGGCGCCGGGAGGCCACCGAGCGCCTCACCCTGCTGACCGAACGCGAACGCGAGGTGCTGGCGGCGGTCGGGCGCGGGTTGTCCAACGCCGAGGTGGGCAAGGAACTCTTCATGAGCGAGGCGACCGTGAAGACCCACGTGTCCCGGCTGCTGACGAAACTCGACGCCCACAACCGCGTCCAGGTCGCGATCATCGCCCACGACGCGGGCCTGCTCGACTCCTGACCCCACCCCTCCCCAGGCCCCGCCCCCCTGCGAAACCCTCCCCCGCGAAACCTTCCCCCCGCTCACCCCTCCCGTGATCAAGGAATCCGCCATCAGGATTCCTTGATCACGGGGAGTGTGCGGGTGGACGGTTCAGAGGCCGGCGCGGGTGATGAAGTCGATCGACACGGGGCTGGGGCCGCCGTGGTCGCGCTGGATCTGCTCGGTGTTCTCCTCGTTCATCCGGAACAACGCGTTCCGCAGTTCCGGGTCACCGCCGTGGAAGCGGTGCAGCAGTTCCTGCCACTCGGCCAGGAGTTCCTGCCCCCGCGGCGAGGACGGGTCGACCCCCGCCGCGACCGCCTCCTCCACCTCCGCGATGAGCGTCGGCCACCGTTCCTCGGTCGCGCGGACGACATCCTCCCCGAGCTCGACCCGTCGCTGCTGCAACGTCTCCAGCTGCTCGGGCGTGAAGTACTCCTGCACCGTGCTCACCTCTCTCACCAGGTCGAGGACGTCGGTGTCGGTCACCGCTTCGCGGACCACCGTGGTCAACCGGGACCGCAACCGCTGCAGGGCCAGCAGCTGCTCGTCCACGCGGGCCAGGTGCGCCTCGGCCAGGTCGCGCAGGGACGCGGTGCCCTGCAGCACCTCACCGATCTCGGCGAGTCCCATGCCCAGCGCGCGCAGCGCCAGGACCCGGTAGAGACGTTCCACGTCGGCCGGGGCGTAACGCCGGTGCCCGGCGACGGTCCGGCCCGACGGGTGCAGCAGCCCGACCGCGTCGTAGTGGTGCAGCGTCCGGACCGTCACCCCCGTCCGCCCGGCCAGTTCGCCGATGCGCCAACCCTCGTCCTGGTCCATCCCGGAATCCTCCCCACGACGGTGCGGGACCGCCCGACCCCCTCCCCCACCCGTCGTGGGGGTGCTCCGAGCATCGGCCCTGACGTGGCGTGAGGAGCAAGCGTCAGATGCGGAACGTCTGGGCGGCCGACCGCAACCGGTCGGCGGTCGAGCGCAGCGAGCCCACGCTCTCCACGGTCGCGCGCAGGCTGCGCTGGTCGTGGTCGACGGCGGAGCGGACCCCGATCAGCATGGAGGAGATGTCGGTGGTGCTGCGGGCCGCACCGGTGACGCTGCCGATGAGCTCGCGGGTCGTGGCGGTCTGCTGCTGCAACGCGGTCGCGACCGCGGCCTGCAGCTCGTCGACCCGCTCGATGACCCCGGAGATCCGCCCGATCGCGACGACCGCCTCGGCGCTGCCGTTGCGCACGGCCTCGACCTTCGCGGCGATCTCCTCGGTGGCGACCCCGGTCTCCCGGGCGAGTTCCTTGACCTCGCCGGCCACGACCGCGAAACCCCGACCGGCCTCGCCGGCGCGGGCCGCCTCGATGGTGGCGTTGAGGGCCAGCAGGTTGGTCTGCTCGGCGATCGAGGTGATGACCGCGACGACCGCCCCGATGCCCTCGCTGGCCGCCCCGAGCTCGGCGACGGCGGACCGGGTCCGCTCGGCGGTCTCGACCGCCTGGCGCGCCACGAACGAGGACTCGTCCATCGCCATCGCGATCTCGTCGATGGAGGACCCCATCTGGTGGGCCCCCTCGGCGATGACGGCGACCTCCTCGGAGATGGCGTCGGCCGCGGTCCCCACCCGGTGGCTCTCCTCGCGCGTCCGCCGGTTGCCGTCGGTCAGGGCGCTGGCCTGGGCGGACAGCCCGTCGGCCAGCGCCGAGACCGAGTGCGAGGCCCCGACCAGGTCCATGACCGTGGCCCGGGTCGCGGCGACCGCGTCGGACAGGGCGCGGGCGATGTCGGCGAACTCGTCCCGACCCTCCACCACCGGTTGGACCCGGAGGTCGCCGTCGGCGACCCGACGGACCTCGGAGAGCATGCGCCGCAACGGCACCCGGATGCTGCGCCCGATGAGCCAGAGCAGCGACAGGATGCCGAGGCCGGCCAGGGCCAGCGTGAGCAGGACCCAGGTGCGGGCACGGTCGGCCCGACGGTCGGCCTCCCGCTGGGCAGCGGCGGCCCGCGCCTCGACCGAGGCGGTGAGGCGTTCTGTCGCGGTCAGGAGTTCGGCGTACACGCCCCAGCTGTCGTTCTGGATGATGTCCTCGCCCCGGGCCAGGTCACCCGCCGCGTAGGCGGCGACCGCCCGGTCGTCGCTGGCGAAGAACTCCCGCCACTTGCGCACGACGAGGTCGTTCTCGGCCCGTTCGTCGGGCGTCATCACGGCCACGGGGGCGAGGGCCAGGGCGGACTGGAGCTTCTGCTTGTCGGCGAGGTAGCCCGCGCGGTTCGGCGAGGCCGGGTCGATCGCCCGCTGCGGCCCGAAGCGGTAGGTGTCCCAGGCGTAGGCGGCCTGCCACCCGGACACGTCCGCGTCCCAGAACCGCTGCTCGTGGACGTAGTCGGTCAGCCGACCCAGCTCGCGCAGGTGCGTCACGGTCCGGACCTGCGCACGGTTGGTGCCGAGCGCCACGGCGCCGCACGCGACGAGCAGGGCCAGCACCACCCCTGCCGTCACCGCGAGCCGAGCCCCCACCCGCACCCGTCGCACCATGCCGATCATGCATCCCCCACAACGATCCGACCGGGGGCGTCCGCCCTCCGTCCGCGGTCCATCGGCAGACCGGGGGGAGGAACGTAGATCGTCGGGCGAGCTTTCTAGAAGCCGGCCTCCGGGCGGGTCACTGCCCCCCGAACGCCGTCACCTGGTCGGCGTCGCGCTCACCGAAGGACCACGGCTGCCCCGTCGCCTCGAGCACCGACCACCAGAGGTCGCCGTGGGGGTCGACCTGGTTGCGGGCCGAGACCGCGAGGTGGATCGGGATGTGCACGAACCGCCGTCGCCAGCGCCCCACGACCATGTTCGTGCGGCCCGCCATCGCCGCGTGCACGGCCGCGTGGGCCAGGCGAGTGCAGTAGACGGCGTCGTAGGGGTTGGCCGGGACCGAGCGGATGACGTAGCTCGGGTCGATGTAGCGGAAGTTCAGGTCCATCTGGTGGGCGGCGAAGTCGTCGACGATCGCCTGCCGCAGCAGCAGACCCACGTCCTGGAGCTTCTTGTTGCCCGAGGCGTCCCGGTCGTCGACGTCCTCGAACAGTTCCTGCCCGGCCCCCTCGGCCGCCACGACCAGCGCGTGGCCCTGGTCGCGCACCTTGGCGCGCAACGCCTCCAGGAACCCGCCCGGGCCCTCGAGGGTGAACGGGACCTCGGGGATGAGCACGTAGTCGGCGTCGTTCTGCGCCAGCGCCGCGTAGCAGGCGATGAAACCGGAGTGCCGCCCCATGAGCTTCACCAGCGAGACCCCGTTGGGGGCCGTGCGGGCCTCGACCTTGGCCGACCGGATGGACCGGGTCGCCTCGGAGAACGCCGACTGGAACCCGAAGCTCTGGTCGATGAACGGGATGTCGTTGTCGATGGTCTTGGGGATCCCGACGACCGCGATCCGCTGGTCGCGCTCCTTGATCTCGGCCGCGATGCGCTGGGCCCCCCGCAGGGTGCCGTCGCCCCCGATCACGAAGAGGATCGAGATCCCGAGCCGTTCCAGGCAGTCGACCATGGCGACCGGGTCCTGCTGCCCGCGGGAGGTGCCGAGGATGGTGCCGCCCTCGTTGTCGATGTTCTCGACGACCTTGGGCGTCAGGTCCACGATGTCGTGGCCGTAGCTGGGGATGAAGCCCTGGTAGCCGTTCTTGAACCCGACGATGCGACGCACGCCGTAGTGGTTGGTCAGCTCCGAGACGACGGCCCGGATGACGTTGTTGATGCCGGGACAGAGCCCCCCGCAGGTGACGATGCCGACGCGCGTCTTGGACGGGTCGAAGAAGATCTTCTTGCGCGGTCCGGTCGGCTCGAAGCTCGGCAGGTCGGCCAGGCCGTCGACGTCACCGCTGCGGCGCGACACCTTGGAGAGCGTGTCGTCGAACAGGACGCGGTCGGTCTCCTGCACGTAGTGCTGGGTGGTGCGCCGGGCGTCGAGTCGGGGGGCCAGGGGCGAGTCCACCGTGCACGACCCGAGGGTCTCCACGGTGAAGTCCAGGCTGGTGCTCATGGGCGCGGCAGGTCCTCTCGAAAGGTCGGGCTCGTGACCATCATCGAGCACGAGGGGGGACGGGCGACAGTCCGGGGTCGGCGCCCGACCGGGCCTCAGCGCCCCTGACGGTCGCGGTCGGCCATCCGGGCCAGCATCGCGTTGTACTCGGCGAGGTCCCGGTCGCCGTCGCGGTCGGCCGCCCGGTCGCGACGGCGCACCTCCCGGCCGTCCGAGCGCGACCAGGCGACGGCCACGCCGAGCAGCAGCAGCACGGTCGGCACCTCGCCGATGCCCCAGGCGATGCCGCCGCCCTTCTGCTGGTCGGCCAGCAGGGCGGGCCCGTCCAGACCGGAGACGGCCGCGAACCAGCTCCCGGCGAGCAGTCCCGACCCCTGCATCAGCGCGACGCCGAAGAAGGCGTGGAAGCCCATGGTCGCGAGCAGCAGGATGAGGCGCAGCGGGTAGGCCGGCCGGTGCGGACCGGGGTCGACCCCCACCAGGCAGGACGCGAACAGGTACCCGGTGCCGATGAAGTGGACCATCATCAGCTCGTGCCCGACGTGGGTGCGCAGGGCCAGCTCGAACAGCGGCGAGTAGTAGAAGACGATCAGGCTGCCGGCGAACAGGACCGCGGCCACCAGCGGGTGCCCGACCACCCCGAGGAAACGCGAGTGCGCCAGGGTCAGGACCCACTCGCGCAGACCGCGCGAACCGTCGCGGCGGGACGGGACGGCCCGCATCACCAGCGTGACCGGGGCGCCCAGGACGAGCGGGACGGGCACGGCCATGGTCAGCAGCATGTGCTGGAGCATGTGCGAGCTGAAGGTGAGGCGGCCGTAGGCCGCCGGGCCGCCGCTGGTGACGAAGAACAGCAGCACGCAGCCGAGCACCCACCAGAGGGTGCGTCCCACGGGCCACCGGTCCCCCCGCCGACGCAGGCGGCGGACGAGGACGAGGTAGCCGACGAGGACGGTGGCCCCGACGACGAGCCAGAGCAGGTCGGGCGAGACCTGCACGAACCAGTTGACGGTGCTCAGCGGCGGCGGGACCGCCTCACCGAGGAGCTCCGCGGCCGGGGAGACGCCCGGGGCGGCGTCGGGCACCGGCGTGGGGCTGCGGCTGAGCGCGACCCCGAGACCCAGCGCGGCCCCCATGACCGCGACCTCGACCGCGGCCAGGCGCAGGAACGCGTGCGGGGACCGGCCGATCGTGGGCACGGTCCGTCGCCGGTGCCAGACCCCGAGGCCGGCGAGGACGAGCAGCAGGACGACCTTGGCGACCACGAGGAGGCCGTAGGGGCTGCCGAGGGCGCCGAACCCGCCCAGCCGGACGGCCGCGTTGACGACGCCCGACAGGGCCACCAGCCCGAAGCAGGCGAGGGCGATCGTGGAGTACCGCGCGGTGACGGTGGCCAGGTCGACCACCTTCTCCCCCGCACCGGCCCCGCGCCGCACCCCGGTCAGCGGGGCCACCGCGACCAGCACGACCAGCCCGCCGACCCAGAGCGTGACCCCGACCAGGTGCATCCCGAGCGAGCTGACCGCCGTCATGTGCGAGGCCGAGCCGGCGGCGTGCCCCGACAGCGACAGCGGCAGCAGGGCCACCAGCGACAGGACGGCCCCCGCGGCCGCCCCGGTCATCGAGGTGGCCGCGGCACCGATGGTGGCCACGACGGCGGCGAGCACGGTCGTGGCCAGCAGGGCCCGCCCGAGGTCGATCTCGGTCGCGAACTGCCCGAGCTGCGCCCCGAAACCCGGGGCACCCGGGGCGGCCCCGAGCACGTCCATGGCCGTGAGGACCAGGACCAGCAGCGCGGCCACCGCCCAGACCCCCGCGGCCGTCGCGCCGATGCGCACCGCGCGGGTCCATGCGGCCGAGGGTGCGGGGAGCACGACCGAGGCCAGGACGAGACCCCCGACCGCGACGGCGGCCGCCAGGTCGTGGACGACCCGGACCACGGGCAGCCCCCAGCGCACCAGGGGGCCCGGGTCGAGCAGGGCGGAGGGGCGCAGACCACCGGACAGGGCCAGCCCGAGCAGGGCCAGCAGGACGGCGGTCACGAGCGCCGCCCCGACCGCGGCCAGGACGAGGGCGGGACGTTGCGGGCGGGCACCGGGGCGCGGGGCCGGGCGCACCGACCCCGTGGCCGAGGACGACGGGGAGGACACCCCTCCAGGGTAGGCGCCGGGTCGGAGCGTGGTCCGCCCTCGTCGTGCCGGCCCCCCGTGCGGTGCTCGGCCCCGGGCAGAGCGGTCGGCGGCCGTCGGACCCGGGGGATCAGGCGGGAACGGCGTGCCGCGCGGGTTCCGTGGCGACGTCGAACCAGACGGTCTTGCCGCCGGGGTCGACGTCGACGCCGTGCGCGTCGGCCAGCGTCTCCACGAGGGCCATGCCCCGGCCGTTGAGGGCGTCCGGGTCGAGCGGGCCCCGCTGGGGGACCCGGCTGTTCTCGTCGCCCACCCCCACCCGGATGCGGGTGGCCGTGCGGCGCAACCGGAGGACGACCTCGGAGCGGCCGTGCAGGACCGCGTTGGTCACCAGCTCGGCGGTGAGCAGGACCGCGGTGTCGACGGCGTCGCCGTCCACCCCGTGCCGGGAGCACCAGTCGCTGACGATCCCGCGGGCCGCGCGTGACGAGCGCGGGTCGGGGGGCAGCGTCGTGACGCTCGACCAGGACACTGCGGTCACGGCGTTCCTCCATCTCCGTTCGGCGAACCGTCCGCAACGGTAACGCAGAGTGACCGAGTATGCGCCATACGTCGTACTTCTGACCGCCGAACACCTGAAGGCGCCGTTCCGGGGCTCGCGCCGGACGGAGATCGGCTGCTACTTTGTTGCATGAGGCACTCAAGGAATCTCCTCCGGTGCCGAAGACCGGATCAGCACCATCGTCCGCCGAACGCACCGCCCGAACCTCCCTGTCGTCATCCCCACCGCCCGGACGGCCCCGCCCCGGGCGGTCCGGACCCGCCCCACCCGAGGACCTCATGACCGAACCCGCCGCGGCCCCGCCGCCGCTCCCCGACCGTCCGGACGGCCTCGTCGCCGCCCTGGCCGACGGTCTGCTGCGTCAGGTGCGCGCCCAGCACCAGCTCAAGTGCCTCCTGAACCGGGGCCGCAGCGAGAGCGAGCGGGCCGTCCACCTGGCCCTGTTCGTCCTGCACGACGGCGGGCCGCAGCGGGCGGGGGCCCTGGCCGAGCAGCTGGGCACCGACCCCTCGACGACCAGCCGGCAGACCGCCGAACTGGTCCGCCTCGGGCTGATCGAGAAGCTGCCCGACCCCGACGACCGTCGCGCCAGCCTGCTGGCCGTCACCACGGCGGGGCAGGACCTCGTGACGCAGCTGCGCCGACGTCGCGACGCCTTCATCACCCAGGCCGTCGCCGACCTCGACGACGACGAGCTCCGCACCTTCACCGCTCTCACCGCCCGCTTCACCGCCGGCGTGGAACGCCTCCGCGAGGACGCCCTCGCCGGATGCCTGGACCTGACCGTGGCCGAGACCCCCTCGCCCCGGACCGCACCGCAGGAGACGCACGCATGAGCGCCACCACGGCCGAGACCTCGGCCCCCTCCCCCGCCCTCACCCACCGGCAGATCCTGGCCATCCTCTCGGGGCTGCTGCTGGGCATGTTCCTCGCGGCGCTGGACCAGACCATCGTGTCCACCGCCATCCGCACCATCGCCGACGACCTCGACGGGTTCTCGCTGCAGGCCTGGGCGACGACCGCGTTCCTCATCACGTCGACCATCTCGACGCCGCTGTACGGGAAACTCTCCGACATGTACGGCCGGCGGCCGTTCTTCATCGCCGCCATCACGATCTTCGTCATCGGTTCCGCGCTCTGCGGGATCGCCGGGTCGATGTACGAGCTGGCCGGGTTCCGGGCACTGCAGGGCCTCGGCGCCGGTGGGCTCATGTCGCTGGCCCTGACGATCATCGCCGACATCGTGGAACCGCGGGAACGCGCCAAGTACCAGGCCTACTTCATGGCCGTCTTCGGTACGTCCAGCGTCCTCGGTCCCGTCCTCGGCGGGTTCTTCTCCGGTCAGTCGGAGATCCTCGGCCTGCCCGGCTGGCGCTGGATCTTCTGGATCAACGTGCCGATCGGGGCGTTCGCCCTCTTCGTCGTGTTCCGCAACCTCAAGCTCCCGCGCCGCTCGACCCGGCACCGCATCGACTGGCCCGGCGCACTGGCCCTCGTCACCACGCTGGTCCCGGTGCTCATCGTCGCCGAGCAGGGCCGGATCTGGGGTTGGGGTTCCACCTCCTCGATCGTCTGCTACGCCATCGGCGTCGTCGGGCTCATCGGTTTCCTGCTCGCCGAACGGGCCTACGGGGACGAGGCGCTGCTCCCGCTGCGCATGTTCAGCGGCCGCACCTTCGTCGTCGGCAGCCTCGGCAGCTTCATCCTCGGGATGGGGATGTTCGGTGGTTTCGCCGTGCTCCCGCAGTACCTGCAGGTGGTGAAGGGTTCCTCGCCCACCGTCGGTGGTCTGCAGATGCTGCCGGTCGTGCTCGGCATCATGTCGGCGAGCGCCGTCGCCGGCCGGATCATCTCCAAGACCGGCAAGTACAAACCGCTGCCGGTCGTCGGGATCTCGCTCATGGCGGTCGCCCTGTTCGGGTTCTCCCGGGTCACCGCCGACACGCCGATCTGGCAGACCATGATCCTCATGCTGCTGCTCGGCTGGGGCCTGGGCGGCAACATGCAGCCGATGATCCTCGCGGTGCAGAACGCGGCGAGCCCGCGCGAGATCGGGGTCGCCACCTCCTCGGTGACGTTCTTCCGGCAGATGGGCGGGACGCTCGGGACCGCGGTCTTCCTCTCGATCCTGTTCTCCACGCTGGGTTCGCACATCCGTGACGCCTACACCGCGGCGGGCAGCGACCCGGCGTTCCAGGCCGGCATGCAGCAGGCGGGGCTGAGCCAGGAGCAGCTGCAGTCGACGCTCGGCCGGGCGGTCGACAACACGTCGATCCTCGCGACGCTGCCCGACGCGGTCGCGCACCCGTTCCGGGTGGGTTTCACCGACTCGATCAGCATCATCTACCTGGTCGCCGCGCTCGTCATGGTGATCGGCGTGGTCGTGGTGGCGTTCCTGCCCGCCCTCCCGCTGGTCCGGCACGGCGCCGCCGGTGCCCCGGCCCCGACCGGGGACGCGGCCGCCGCCGCTGCTCCGGCCGCCGCCGCAGGTGCCCCGGTCGAGACGGCCGAGGGTTCCACCGGGCACCCCGCCCACCGCTCCGACCTCGCCCCCGACGAACTCGCCGACCGGGTCGGGTCCGCGGTCCAGAAGGCCAAGGACGCCCAGCAGGCGGTCGAGGCCCTGGCGGCCGAGTCCGCCCTCCGGGAGGCGGAGTTCACCGCCGCCGTGGACTCGCTGCGCGACCTCGGGCTGGACGACGCCTCGATCGAGGCCGCTCTCGGCGCCGACGTGACCGCCCCCTCCGGACGGCACGCGGCCCCGAACGCCACCGGGCCGGCATCTCCCTCCGGCCCCACGGGGCCCGGGCCGCAGCGCACCAACCCCGACCGGCTGGGCGCACAGCACTGACCGACCCCGGGGGCAGCGGCCCCCGGTCATGACGAAGGCCTCCGGGAGTTCCCTCCCGGAGGCCTTCGTCGCGTCCGGCCGTTCTCGGACCGGGTTCAGCGTTGGCCGGGGTGCTCCGGACCGGTGTCGCCGGAGACCACGTCCTCCCCGTTCGCGGCGGCCTCCTCGGCGTCGAACGTCACCCCGGCCAGCGGGTCGCCCTGCCCGGTCCCGTCCTCGACCCCCTCGTCGGCGGCGTCCGGGACGCCGGGCACGGCGTCGGCCTCCCGGGCCGGCGAGGGCACCGGTCCGCCGTCGCTGGACCGGGCGAGGGTGTGCGAGGCCGTGGACTCGGCGATCTGCGACTCCTCGTTGTCACGCGGGTCGATGGGGGTGCTCTTCTCGTCGGTCATGCCCCCGACCCTCGCACCCCCACCGGCACCGCGCCCGCCGACGGATCATCGACGGGCGCCGTCGCGACCGACGGCTCAGTCGTCGACCTCGACGAAGGCCTTCTCCCCGACCCGGACGACCTGCCCGAGTCCGGGCCCGGCGATGCTCCACGCGGTCGAGTAGAGCTCGCCGTCCACGACGCGCAGCCCGAGCGGCTGCGTCACCTGCGCCGTGGCGAGCGACCCGTCGGGGTCGATCCGGGTGATCTGCCCGACCGTCGACGGGTCGAAGTCCGGCGGCGGGGGTTGTTCCGGGTCACCTGCCGGCGCCCCCTCGAGGATCTGCGACACGTAGATCTCCCCGTCGTCGCCGACGGCCACACCGGTCGGGGAGTCCAGTCCCCCGACGGTGCGGACGACCTCGGCGGTGCGCGGATCGAGGACGTAGACCAACCCTTCCCCGGGAGCCTCGCCCGACAGGGTGGAGACGTAGAGGTTGCCGTCGGGACCCCAGGCGAGGCCGGTCGGCACCGAGTCGCACCCGGTCGAGGCCTCGTCGTTGTTCGGACGGCCCTCGCACGCGCCGGTGGTGACGGTCGGCGGGACGAAGAAGGTGCTGACCGTGCCGTCCGCGGCGACCTGCAGCACGTCGTTGCCGCCCCCGTCCGCGACGTACGTGGGCTGGCCGCGCCAGCGGCCGGCCAGCACCGACACCGGGTTGCTCAGGGCGTCCAGGGCGGCCCCGTCGGGCCCGAACTGGGTCTGCCCGTCGGGGTTGGCGGCCAGCTCGTAGGCCTGCAGGTCGGCGATCGTCTGGGTGGGGGCGTTGCGCCGCGCGTGGAACAGGGTCGCCGCCCCCGGGACCGGCGTTCCGTCCTGGGGTCCACCGGTGACGACGAGCAGTCGGCCGTAGACCCGGTCGACACCGGTCGGCCCGGCGAAACCGGACGCCCAGACCTCCTGGCGACCGTCGCGCCGGATCGCCGTGATCTCCCCCGAGATGGGTTCGGCGACGTAGAAACGTCCGTACCGGAAGGACAACCCGAAGGCTCCGTCCAGACCGTCGGCGACGACCTGGACCGCGGGTGGGTCGTCCTTCGCCTGGGCGGGGGCCGCACCCACCGAGACGGCGGCGACCAGGCTGATGACTGCTGCTCCGAACCGGTGTCTCATGACCGCTCCTCACCAGAGCCGCGGGGGCACCTCGTCGGTGCCCTCGTGGGTGCACCGTCGCACCCGCGCCGGACCGTACTCCTGCGGCTGGGTGGCGCGCCAGAACTTCCGAAGAACGATCTGGGCAGACCCTGAGGATTCAGGCGACGGGGGTGAACGCGGACTCGTCGATGCGGACGAGCTGCCCGGGGTGGTTCCCGATCTCCCCGAAACCCCGACTGCTGAGCAGCGTGGCGTAGAGCCGCCCCTCGGCGAGCGCCAGGCCGTGCGGTTGCTGGACCCCGAGGACCGACCGGGTGCCGTCGGGCGCGACGCGGGTGATCTGCCCGACGTCGGCGGTGGGCCAGACCTCCGGGGAGACCGGGACCCGCTCGAAACCCTCCTGGGCGACGTAGACCGCGCCGCTGCCCGACACCGCGACGGAACTCGCCCCGGGAATGCCGAAGATGCTGCGGCGCAACGCTCCCGTCCGACCGTCCAGGACGAGGAGGTCCGCCCCCGAACCGGCCGAGGTGACGTAGACGGATCCGTCGGGTCCGTGCGCGAGCCCGGTCGGGCGCAGCCCCGGGGCGGTGAAGAACGGCGTGATCGTGCCCGTGGCCCGGTCCACCGCGAGGACCGCGCCGAGACCGGCGTCGGCCACCAGCAGCGGTCGGCCGGCGCGCACCGGGGCGAGGAGGGCCTGCGGGTCGCTGGCCTCGGGACGGTCACCCTCGGGCAGGGACGACCGGTAGGCCTCCAGGTCCGCCACGACGGACGGGGCCCGGTTGAGCGGACCGGCGCTCACGCTGGCCAGGCCCGGCCCCTCCCACGACCCCTGGTCGTCGTCGTAGAAACTCCGACCGGTCGCCACCAGGAGGGTGCCGCCGGTCCGGGCGACCGCGGTCGGGCCGGGCACGAGGGCCCGTTCGACACGTCGCCCGGCACCGGAGGTGGAGAAACTCAGCACCCGCCCCCGGCTGTTCTCCGTGACGTAGAGGCGGCCGTAGGCGTACGCGATCTCGCGCGGGTCCCCCAACCCCTCGGCGAGGACCGTGTACGGCCGCTCGGCGGCGGTCCCGACGGGCTGCTGGGCGGCGGCCACCGGACCGCCGTACCCGAGCGTCACCACCCCGAGAAGGGCCAACCCACCCGCGACGCCACGCGCCCGCAGGACCCACGACGACAGAGTTCCACCACGCACCGCACTCATCCCCACCCAGGAACCGTTGACGGACACCCCCCGGCGCCCGGTGCGAACGCTACCCCGCGGACCGCTTCCGTTCTGACGTTTCGTGCAAGTGGTGTCACGGAAAGTCAGAACCCGACGATGGAGAGGGCAGGCGTCCGTTCGGATGACGACGCGACATCTAGATGACACTCCACAGTGTTCTAGATACCGTCTGTGACATGGGTCTCACTCACCGTTCACAGCGCCGTGCGGTCAGCCTGCTGCTCGCCGCCGCCCTGCCCCTCGCCGTCGCCCCGGCGGCGACCGCTTCCGACGTCCGGGCGGGAGCCGTCCTCCTCGCCTCCCGGCCGACCATCACCTCCCCGACCCCGGTCGCGGTCATCGTCCTGGGGAGCTGGTTCACGCACACCTACACCGCCGACGGCGACCCGGCGCCGACCTGGTCGGTGACCAGCGGGTCGCTGCCCCGGGGGCTCTCCCTCGACCCGGTCACCGGAGTCCTCTCCGGTGTCCCCCAGGCCTCCCTGCTGTCGGTGTCGAGCTTCACGGTCACCGCCCGCAACGCCTCGGGCTCGGCCGGGCAGGCCGCGCTGGTCACGACGGTCCTGAGCGGGGGCGGGGGCGGCTCCGGTGGGGGCGGCACCGGTGGCGGTGGCACCGGTGGCGGCGGCACCGGTGGCGGCGGCTCCGGTGGCGGCGGCACAAGCACCCCGGCGACGGCGCCCGCGATCACGTCCGCCCCGCCCGTGGGGGCCGTCGTGGGCGCCCCCTACCGCCACCAGTTCAGCGCCACGGGCAGTCCGGCCCCGACCTGGACGGCCGACCAGCTGCCGCCCGGGTTGACCCTGGACGCCGGTACCGGCCTGCTCTCCGGGACCCCCGTCGGTGTGGGTGCGACCGTCTTCACGGTGACCGCGACCAACCCGGCGGGCAGCGCGGGCCAACTGGCCACGCTCGCCTTCGTGGCCGCGGCCTCGCCGCCGCGGATCACCTCCGCCGCCCCGCCGCCGGCCGACGTGGGCGAGCCATACGCCTTCGCGGCCACCGCCTCCGGGGTCCCCACCCCCACCTGGTCGGTGCCCGGCGGGCTCCCCGCCGGCCTCCGGCTGGACCCCGCCTCGGGGGTCATCACCGGTACGCCCACCGCGGCCGGCAGCAGCACCGTGACCCTCGTCGCCACCAACTCCGCCGGCAGCGACCGGGTCAGCAGCACCATGGTGGTCACCGCACCGGGAACCCCGCCCGTGGTCGAACCCCGCCAGACGCTGACCGGGACCCAGGGCGTCGCCGTGAACCTGCCGCTGGTCTCGAGCGGTACCCCGCGCTGGTCGGTGGTCGCCGGGCGGCTCCCGTCCGGGGTGACCCTCGACGTCGCCAACGGGGTCGTGGCCGGGGTTCCGACGTCGCCCGGCAGCGGCGAGGCGACGCTGCGCGCGACCTCGCCGGCCGGCAGTTCCGACACGGTCCTCACCTGGGTCATCGACCCGGCGCCCGTCGCCAGCGCCCCGGTCGGCGGCGGTGTCGACCGCTACCACGGACCGGACCGGGTGCAGACCTCGGTCGCGGTCTCCGGCCGCCTCTTCCGCGACACCGGTTCGGTGCGCGCGGCCGTGCTCAGCACCTCCGAGCGCTACGCCGACGCGCTGGCCGGTGGTCGCCTCGCCAGCGCCGTCGGCGGTCCGCTGCTGCTGACCCCGGCGGGCGGGTTGTCCCCCGCCGTGGCCGAAGAGCTGCGCCGGGTCCTCGGCCCGGGGGCGACGGTCTACGTCCTCGGCGGCCCGGGAACGTTGTCGCCCGCGGTGGTGGACCAGGTGCGCGCGCTGCCCGGCGCCCCCGCGGTCGAGCGGCTGGCCGGCGACGACCGCTATGCCACGGCGGTCGCCGTGGCCGAGAAGATCCTGCGGCTGAGCGGGCGTCCGACGAGCACCACGGGCGGCACGGCCACCCCGGTCTACCTGGTGAACGGCCAGAACTACCCCGACGGGCTGGCGGTCTCCGCGCTCGCCGCCCGCACCCGCGGCCTGGTGCTGCTCACCGCCGACGACCGGCTGCCGGCCTCGACCGCGGCGTTCCTCGGCGCGCACGACCCGGCGGGATCGGCGACCGTCCCGGTCGGCGGGCGGGCGGTGACCGCGGCGGGGAACCTGCCCGGCGCGGCCGGACGAACGGCGGTGGGCAACGGCATCACCGGCGCCGACCGCTACGACACCGCCCAGCTCGTGGCCGTCCAGTTCACCGTACCCGGCGGCGCACCCCTCGGCGCGGTCGGCCTGGCCACCGGGGAGAACTGGCCGGACGCCCTGGTCGGGGCGGCCGCCATGGGGGCGTTGGGTTCGCCCCTGCTGCTGACTCCGCGCGAGCAGCTGCACCCGAGGTCGCAGGCCGCGCTGGCCGCGCTGAACCGGTCGACGCCGATCCCGGTGGGCCTCGTGTTCGGGGGTCCGAACTCGGTCAGCGACTCGACCGTCGACCAGTTCCGCAGCATGGTCCCCGGGGTCGGGGGTGCCGTCCGCCGCTGACCGCAGCCAGGGCGGAGACGGGCCGGAGGTGGGGTGGAGGCGGGGTCCGGGACATGGTTCCCGGAACCCGCCTCCGTCGTCGCCGGCCCCGTCGGGAGTTCCGGCGGGGTTCCGGCGGGGTTCCGGCGAGGTCTCGGCGAGGTCTCGGCGAGGGCCGGTCAGGACTCCGAGAGGGGCGGTCCCGTCTGCACCGAGGAACCCGGCCCGAACCCGGCGAGGTCGACCTGGACGACCTGGCTCCAGGGGGAGGGGCGGAAGTACCACGGCGACGTGCTGTTCTGCGTCGCGAAGAGGCGACCGTCACCCCAGGCGATGCCGGAGGGTTGCGCCATCGTCAGGTAGCTGCGGGAGCCGTCGCCGGCGATCCGGACGATCTGGCCGCAGGCGCAGGGCGGGTCGCCGTAGGCCGGGTCGTCGATCCGCCCACCCCACGGGTACCACTCCTGGGTGAGGAAGATCGTGCCGTCGGGAGCCACGGTGAGCTGGCTGGGGTCGAAGAATCCCTTGACGACGGAACGGACCCGGCCGTCCACCGGGTTCAGGACGTAGACCGCCCCCGCGTCGCTGAGGGTCCCGGCGCTGACCGCGACGTAGAGCCCGCGCGGCCCGCGGGCCACCGACACCGGCACGCCGGTCGGGGGCCGGAACAGCACGAGGGACCTACCGGTCTGCTGCTCCACCAGGCGCACGACCCCGGCGGCACGGTCGACGACGAGCACCGGACCACCCGCGAAGGTGGGCCCCAGGACGTCGACCGGGTTGCCCCTGCCGCCGCCGGTCCGGAACGTGGTGACCGGCTTGGCCTTCTGCCCCAACGGGTTGACGAAGAGCATCGACGCCCGCCACCCGTCCGGGGGCTGCGGGACCGACGCGTCCAGGTCGAGGTCGGGCACGTAGCCCCGGGCCCCGGTGACGCTCAGGATCCGGCCGAAGGACCGATCGGCCGCCTGGACGGAGGGGACCTCGGTGACCTCGACCCGGGCCCGACCCCGCAGGTCGAGACTGCTGACGCGGTTCGCCCGCGGTTCGGCGACGTAGAGCCGCCCGTAGGCGTAGGACAGGTCGGGTGCGTCGTAGAACGACTGCGTCCCCACCCGCGTCAGCGGGGAACCGGCAGCGGCCACGGCCGGTTGCCCGACCCCGACCGTCAACGCCGTTCCCAGGATCCCTGCGGCCAGAACCGCCCGTCGCGACGCCCGTCGACGCATGCCGTGCTCCCCCACCTCGAACTCCTCGACGCCCCCACGTCCTTGCCGGCGACGTTACTCCGGGTGAGCGGGGGTCGGGGGAGTTTCCGCGAGGGAGATCACGACACGCCGGACGGCGCGCCGCTCAGCTCCAGACGAGCGCGCGCGCCGGGTCCTCGAGGACGGCCGCGATGTCGGCGAGCACGCGCGAACCGCTCTCCCCGTCCAGCATCCGGTGGTCGATGGAGAGGCCGAGGGTGACGGTCCAGCGGGGTTTCACCTTGCCGTGGTGCACCCAGGGACGCTGCTTGATGGTGCCCACGGCGAGGATGGCGGCCTCGCCCGGGTTGAGGATGGGGGTCCCGGTGTCGATCCCGAAGGTGCCCACGTTGGTGATGGTGATCGTGCCCTCGGCCAGATCCTTCGGGGAGGCCTTGCCCGAGCGCGCCGTGGCGGTCACCTCGTTGAGCGCCAGCGCCAGGTCCTTCAACGACATGGCGTCGGCGTCCTTGACGTTGGGCACCATGAGGCCGCGCGGGGTGGCGACGGCGATCCCGAGGTTCACGTAGTTCTTCACCACGATCACCTGGTTGTGCTCGTCCCAGGTGGAGTTCACGTCGGGGTTGCGCCGCACGGCGACCATGAGGGCCTTGGCCACGAGCAGCAGCGGGGAGACCCGGATGCCCTCGAACTCCTTGTCGACCTTGATCCGCTGCACGAGTTTCATCGTGCGGGTCACGTCCACCTCGGTGAACACGGTCACGTGCGGGGCGGAGAACGCGCTCTCGACCATCGCCGCGGCGGTGGCCTTGCGGACCCCGCGGATCGGGACGTGGCGTTCCCGCTCGTGCCGTTCGACCCGGCGTCCGGGCTCGACCGGTGCGGTCGGGACCAGGGCCAGGACGTCGGCGCGGGTGACGGTCCCGCCCGGGCCGCTGGCGTGGGCGTCGGCCAGGTCGACACCCAGGTCGCGGGCGAGCTTGCGCACGGGCGGCTTGGCCAGCACGTGCCGGATCTCCTCGCCGGCGACGTCCGGGCTGGACTCCCCGACCGCCGGGCGACGACGGCGTCCGGCCCCGGCGGGCCGGGCCCCGTAGCCGACCAGCGTGGCGCCCGAACCCTCGGCCTCGGGGGCCGGGGCTGCAGGAGAGGCGGGAGGTGCGGCGGGCGCGGGTTCCGCCGCGGACCCCGGTTCGGCCACGACGATGATGTCCACGCCGACCGCGACCGTCTGGCCCTCGGCGGCCAGCAGCTCGGTCACCACGCCCGCGTAGGGCGAGGGGAGCTCGACCAGGGACTTGGCGGTCTCGATCTCGACCAGCACCTGGTTGACGGTGACGGTGTCGCCGACCTTCACCTTCCAGGACACGATCTCGGCCTCGGTCAGACCCTCACCCGCGTCGGGGAGGGCGAAACGCTTGTGCGCGGACATGTTCCTCGTCGGGTCGGCGGTGGCGATGGGGATCAGGCGGCGAGCGTAGCGTCGACCGCGTCGAGCACCCGGTCGACGTCGGGCAGGTAGTGCTCCTCGACGCGGGCGACGGGGTAGGGCAGGTGGAAACCCCCGACCCGCTTGACCGGGGCCTCCAGCGAGTAGAAGCAGCTCTCCTGGATGCGCGCCGCGAGCTCGGCGCCCGGGCCGTGGAAGGTCGGGGCCTCGTGCACGACGACCAGCCGGCCCGTGCGACGCACGGAGTCCGCGACGGTGGTGACGTCGAGCGGTGAGATCGAGCGCAGGTCCACGACCTCCAGGTCGCGCCCCTCGGCGGCCGCGGCGTCGGCCGCGTCGAGGGCCAGCCGCACGGTGGGTCCGTAGGCGACGACGGTGGCGTCCGTCCCCGGACGCAGCACGCGGGCCTTGTGCAGCGGGGTGACCTCGCCCGGTCCGAGATCGGTGTCGACGTCACCCTTCTCCCAGTAGCGCCGCTCGGGTTCCAGGAACAGCACCGGGTCGGCCGAGGCGATCGCCTGCTGGATCATCCAGTAGGCGTCGTGGGAGTTCGAGGGCGTGACGACGCGCAGCCCGGCGGTGTGGGCGAAGAGCACCTCGGGACTCTCCGAGTGGTGCTCGACCGACCCGATCCCGCCGCCGATCGGCATGCGGATGACCACGGGGACGGTGAGCTGCCCGCGCGACCGGGCCCGCAGCTTGGCGAGCTGGGTGACGATCTGGCTGAAGGCCGGGAAGACGAACCCGTTGAACTGGATCTCGCAGACCGGGCGGTACCCGCGCAGGGCCATGCCGGTCGCGGTGCCGACGATGCCGGCCTCCGCCAACGGGGTGTCGAGGACCCGGTGCTCGCCGAAGTCCTTCTGCAGACCGTCGGTGACGCGGAAGACGCCCCCCAGGGCACCGATGTCCTCGCCCATGAGCAGGACCCGGGGGTCGCGCTCCATCGCGGCGCGGAGCCCGGCGTTGACGGCCTTGCCGATGGCCAGACGGGGCATCAGCGACCTCCCTCGTTCTGCCCGCCGGCGGCGAGCTCGTCGTCGTGGCGGGCCCAGGCGGCGAGGAACTCGTCGCGCTCGGCCTGGACCTGGGCGTGGGGCTCGGCGTAGGCGTGGTCGAACATGGCCGCCGGGTGGGGGTCGACGAGGGCGCGGACCCCGGCGCGGACGCGTTCGGCGAGCTCGTCGGACTCCGTCGCGAGCGCGCTCTCGAAGGCCTCGTCGAGGATGCCCTCGGCCCGCAGGTAGGTCTCGACGCGGTCGAGGGGGTCCTTGGCCCGCCACTCCTCCACCTCGGCCGCGTTGCGGTAGCGGGTCGGGTCGTCGGACGTCGTGTGCGCACCCATCCGGAACGTGTAGGCCTCGACGAACGTCGGGCCCTCGCCGCGCCGCGCCCGCTCCAGCGCCGAGCGCACCACGGCCAGCACCGCCAGCACGTCGTTGCCGTCGACCAGGACGCCCGGCATCCCGAACCCGTCGGCGCGGCGGTGCAGCGCCACGGTGGACTGCCGTTCCACCGGCTCGGAGATGGCCCACTGGTTGTTCTGGCAGAAGAAGACGACGGGCGCGTGGTAGACGGAGGCGAAGGTCAGGGCCTCGCTGGCCTCCCCCTGCGCGGTCGCCCCGTCCCCGAAGCAGGCCACCACGGCCGCGTCGCGGGCCGGGTCGCCCGTGCCGACGGCACCGTCACGCTGCAGGCCCATCGCGTAACCGACCGCCGGGAGCATCTGCGCCGCGATGACCAGGGTGTAGGGGTGGACGTGGTGCTCGCGCGGGTCCCAGCCGCCGTGGTCGACCCCGCGGAAGATGCTCAGGACGTGCAGCGGGTCCACGCCGCGGGCGAAGGCGAGCCCGTGGTCGCGGTACCCGGGGAAGACGTGGTCGGGCTCGTGCAGCGCGTACCCGGCGCCCACCTGGGCCGCCTCCTGACCCCGGCACCCGGCCCAGAGCCCGAGCTCGCCCTGCCGCTGCAGGGCCTCGGCCTCGGCGTCGAACCGGCGCAGCAGGACCAACCGGCGGTAGAGCTCGAGCAGCTCGGCGTTGTCGAGGTCGAGCCGGTAGTCCGGGTGCTCGCGGCGGACGCCGTCGGGCCCCAGCAGCTGCACCAGACCGCGCGTCCGCTCACCCCCCGTCGGGGCGGGCGCCGCCGCGGGGGCGGTGGGCTCCCCGGCGGTCGGGTGGGGCGATACGTCGGCCTCGATCACGCGGTGTCCTCCTGCTGTCGTCGGCCCGGTCCAGCGACCCGGACGGGTTCAGGTCCGCCTGTTCCCGACCTGTCGGACGCAACCTACGGTTCCGTACCTTACGGAAGCGTACGTGACATCGCGGTGACTTCGCCAGGACCGGTGGCCGCCGAACAGGTGAGAGATCCGCGACGGGACCCGCGCGCGACGCGGGCCCGCTCAGCCCAGCAGGGACGCCGCCAACGAGAGCAGCCGGTCGTTGGCCTCGGTCTCGGCGACGGTGATGCGCAACCCCACCCCGGAGAACGGCCGTACGGCCAGACCCTCCCGGCCGAGCCCCTCGGCGAGCGCCGACGACCGCTCCCCGGCCCCCAGCCAGACGAAGTTGCCCTGCGCGTCGGGGACGTCCAGCCCGGCGGCCCGCAGCCCGTCCAGGACGCGGTGACGCTCGGCGACGAGGGCCGCGACCCGTCGGTCCAGCTCCGCCTCCGCGTCCGGTTCGAGCGAGGCGACCACCGCCGCCTGGGCCAGGGCGTTGACCCCGAACGGGGTGGCGGACCGGGTCAGGGTGGCCGCCACGTCGGGATGGGCCAACGCCCAGCCCACCCGCAGGCCGGCCAGGCCGTAGGCCTTGGAGAACGTCCGGAGCACGACCAGGTTGGGGTGCTCGCGGAACAGCTCGACCCCGTCGGGGGTGTCCGGGTCGTCCACGAACTCCCGGTAGGCCTCGTCGAGGACGACCAGGACGTGCGGCGGGACCGCGGCCAGGAACTCCCGCAGCTCGGCCTCGTGCACCGCCGGGCCGGTCGGGTTGTTCGGGCTGCAGACCAGGACCAGACGCGTCCGGTCGGTGACCGCCGCCGCCATGGCCGGCAGGTCGTGGCGGGCACCGGCGGCCAGCGGGACCCGGACGGCCACCGCGTCGGCGACGGCGGCGACGATCGGGTAGGCCTCGAAGCTCGGGTCGGCGAAGACGATCTCGTCCCCCGGGTCGCAGGTGATCTCGGCCAGCTGGGCCAGCAGCCGGACGCTGCCGGTGGCGGTGGCGACGCTCTCGGGGGCGACGTCGAAGCGCCGCGCGATGGCCGCGACCATGGCCCGCCCGGCCGGGTCGGGGTAGCGGTTGATCCCCGCGGCCGCCTCGGCGATGGCCCCGAGGACCGCGGGCAGCGGCGGGTAGGGGTTCTCGTTGGAGGACATCTTGAAGACGGTCAGCCCGTCGCGGGGACTGGCCGGGCGACCGGCCACGTAGGCGGGGACGCGTCCCATGCTGGGACGGAGCCGAGGCGCAAGAACCATGGGGGCAGGGTAGGTCCGGCGGGTGGGCGCCCGGATCTCCGGCATAGCCGCCGGGGTCGTGGTGTTCCTGCCGGGGTGGGAGCCGCCGCGGCTGGCGCGCGGGGCACGACGAGCGGGACGGGTGGACGTCATGGAACTGGTGGACTTCGAGGACGACCCGGCCCGCCTGCGGTCCACGTTCGCCCTCTTCCCTTCCGGGGTCGCGGCCCTCTCGGCGGTCGTCGAGGGACGCCCCACGGTGCTGGTCGCCTCGTCCTTCCAGGTGGGCATCTCCGCCGACCCCCCGCTGGTGCTCTTCGCCGTGCAGCGCACCTCCCGCAGCTGGCCCGTCCTGCGGCGAGCCGGACGGATCGGGGTCTCCGTCCTCGGCGAGGTGCACGACGCGGCCGCGCGGCAGCTGGCCTCCCGGGCCGACGACCGGTTCCGCGGGATCCCCACCACGACGCTGCCGAACGGCGCGCACTTCGTGCAGGGCGCTCCCGTCTGGTTCGACACGAGCGTGCACGGGGAGTTCCCGGCGGGCGACCACGACGTGGTGCTGCTGCGGGTGCACGCCCTCGGCACCGACCCCGGGGCCGAACCGCTGGTGTTCCAGTCCTCGACGTTCCGTTCGCTCGTGCCGCGCCAGCCCGTGGCCTGACCGTCGTCGACCACGCGGTTCACCGCCGGGTCAACCGGTAGTCGGTGGCGGTGACGGTGGTGCCCGGCGCGTCCAGGAACGGGGCGGCCGACTCCAGGTAGGCGCGCAGGGCCGGGTCGTCGGAGGCGTCGACGGCCCGGGCCGTGCGCAGGTAGGCGTCGGACTCGTGGGCGGCCAGCCCCGCCCCCACGTCGGCGGTGACGACGATGCGCCCCTCCCCGCCGCCGGCCCGCACCCCGTCGAGACGGGGGACGAGATCGCCCGTGTGCTCCAGCTGCAGCACCCGCACGTCGGACGGTACGGGGATGCCGTCCACCGGGGACCCGGCGGTGAGGACGTGGGTGACGGTGAACTCCTCGCGCAGCCGGGGGTCGGCGGCCACGGCGGCCGCGGTCAGCCCGCCCTGGGAGTGCCCGGCGAGCAGCACCGGTTCGCCCGGGGCGATCCCGGCCTGCCGCATGGCCTCGACCACCCCGGCCTCGACCGCGGTGCCGGACCCGGCCACGAGGTCGAGGTTGGCCGTCAGGTCCATCGGCGTCCCGCCGACCGGTGTCCCGGCCCGCCACGTCTGGGTCCCGGGGATCTCCACGATCCAGCTCCGCCGACCGCCCCGGACGACCTGCTCGACCCGGACGGTGCCCGGCGGGGGCGGTGCGGCCGGGGCCAGCCGGGAGGCGAGGTCGGCGCCACCGGACCACCCCCCGGAGTTGATGCGGACGCCCTGGAGGATCTCCGCGACCCCGGTCGGGGCCCGCGCCGGGGTCCCGCGGCCCGGGGGCAGCCGCGTCACGGAGACCGCCGTGGCGCCGAAGACCGGGGCGACCGCGGCGAGACCGGTCAGCAGCCGGGCCACCCCGGCCGCGTCGGCGGCGACCTTGTCCGGGCTCCCGTCCCCGGCGAGGAGGAGCTCCGGGGAGCGCTGCGCCACCACCGCGGCGAACAGCGGGGAGGCCGCCGCCCCCGCCCGGACCACCTCCGGGGTGAGCTCCACCAGCGCCTGGACGAGATCGGGGTGCTCGGCCAGTTCCGCGCCACCCGCCCGCAGGACGCGCACCGCGTCGCCCGCCACCTGCTCGTCCAGCCCGGTCAGTCCGTCGACCGCTGCGGAGCGCAGGGCGCCGCGTTCGGTCTCGTCGAGCTCGCCGTCGGCGAGACCCGCACCGGCCGTCCGCACCAGGTGCAGGGTGAGCCGGCCCGCGCGGTGGGCCAGGTCGAGGACCAGGAAGACGCCGGCGGCCTGCGCCGTGGCACCCAGGGCGAACGGGGCCAGGGCCAGGGCCGTCGCACCGGCCCGGGCCCGGGCCGCGGCGAGGACGGCACCCGCCGCGGCCTCACCGACCTCGTAGGCGAGCGCGGCGGTCTGCAGCTGCACCGCCGTCTCCGTGAGCCGGGCCGCGGCCAGCGCGGAGGTCGCCAGCAGTTCGGCCAGCGAGCCCACCGCCGTCGCGCCCTCGGCGGGGGCCGGCAGCGAGGCGGTCACGAGCTCCGGGGCGGCCAGCAGCCCCGCGGCCGAGGCGGTGATCTCGGCGAACCGGACGGCCTGCGCGGACACCCGGTCGGCGACCCCGACGAGCTCGGCCGGGTCGACCGCAACCCGGACCCCGGACCCGGTCCGCACCGTGATGCCGCCGCTCACCCGGCACCGCCGGCAGCGGCGCGGGCGAGCCGGCGCAACGCCCGACCCGCGTCCGCGCACGTCTCCTCGACCCGGTGCCCGAGCGCGACGTCGCCGCCGAGCCGTTCCCGGAACCGGTCGGCGGCCGGCGAGCGCCAGCCCGTCGGGTCCACCGCGGTGAGCGCCCGTACGGCCTGCCGGGCCGACTCACCCGCCGCCTCGGCCCGCCGGGCCAGGACCTCGATCCCCTCGCCCCCCGCTCCTCCGACCCCCGGCAGCAGCACGGTCGACCCCCTCCCGCTCACGACCCGGTACGCGTCCCCGGTGGAATCCCGGGCACCGTCGGAACGCTAGGGACGGCGGGAGGTCGGGGTCCGACCCGGCGGAACGGTTGTGGACACCGCAGGATGATCCCGTCCCCTGTGGACAACGACGGGCGGGGGAGGAGAGGGGTACGCGATGGGACGCACGCCCGCCGCGCCGGGGGATCCCGTGCACCGCAAGCAGGTACCCGGGGCGGACCCGACGTCGGTGACCTTCGAGGCGGCCGGGCTGCGGTGGCTGGCCAAGGCCGGCGGGGTCCGCGTCGTGCCCCTCCTCGACCAGGGGCCGGACTTCCTGGTGCTGGAACGGGTCGAGCACCGCCGTCCCTCCCCCGCCGAGGCCGAGCGGTTCGGCCGGGACCTCGTGCGGACGCACGCCGCGGGTGCCCCCGCCTTCGGGGCGCTGCCCCCGGGAGCCGGCACCGGCTGGATCGCCGCCCTGCCCCTGCCCCCGACGCCGTCGGGGACGTCCTGGGGACGGTTCTACGCCCGCTGCCGCATCGCCCCCTTCGTCCGGGCCGGCCGCGACGCGGGGGCCTTCACCTCCGCGGACGTCGAGGTGCTGGACCGGGTCTGCGCCCGGCTGGAGGACGAGGAGGAGGCGCTCGTGACCGGGGTGGACGCGCCGGCGCGGCTGCACGGTGACCTTTGGTCGGGCAACGTCCTGTTCGGCCCCGAGGGGGCGGTGCTGATCGACCCCTCCGCGCACGGTGGCCACCCCGAGACCGACCTGGCGATGCTCGCGCTGTTCGGGGCGCCGCACCTGGACCGCGTGCTGGCCGCCTACGAGGAGGCCGCGGGTACCCCGCCGGGCCGGGCCGCCCGCACCCCGCTGCACCAGCTCTACCCGCTGCTGGTCCACACCGTGCTGTTCGGCGGAACATACGCGGCGCAGACCGTGCGCGCGGCCCGCGACTGCGGGGCCCTGTGAGCCCGGCCGTCGCGCACGTCTACGAGATCGAGCTGCTGCACCTGCTCGTCTCGCCCGAGCACGCCTACTTCGGGCGGCCCCGCGACGGGGCCGCCGACGTCGAGACCCACGACGCGACGAGCGTGGACCTGGTCGCGGGCAAGGGCATCCGCGGGGACCGGTTCTACGGAAAGGCCGCGCACATGGACGCGGCGGTGACCCTGCTCGCGCACGAGGCGTGGGTGGGGGTCGCCGAGGACCTGGGGCTCGACCCGGTGCCCGACGTCCTGCTGGCGCGGCGCAACCTCGTCGTCCGCGGGATCGAGCTGGACCCGTTGCGCGGCAACGACTTCACCATCGAGACCGCCGGCGGCTCGGTCGTCCTGCACGGCGGGCGGCCCGCCGCCCCCTGCGCCTGGATGGACCGCGTCGTGGCTCCCGGCGCCCACGCGGCGCTGCGCGGGCGGGGCGGTCTGCGCTGCCGGGTCGTCACCGACGGCCGGCTCGTCCGTGGCCCGGCCCGCCTGCTCTCGCCGGTCGAGATGGACCCCGCCCGGGCCGCAGACGCCGTGCTGCGCCGGACCCCGCTGCCCTGAAGACCCCGCCTCAGCGGACGTCGACCACGATCCGCGCGGGGTCGCTCAACCGCGTCAGGCGGTACTCGCGCACGTCGTCGTCCAGACCCACGACGACCTGGGCCTGCCCCTCCCAGGCCCCCTCGACGTGCACCTCCTCGACGAGCTCGGCCCCCTCGGGCGCGTCCACGTCACCCCGGAAGGCCTGGCGCCCCGCGGAGTCCGTGGTGCCGTCGGCCCCGTTCGCGATGCCGGTCAGGCTGATGTCGAGGAACCGGTCGCCGTCGACGTCGAGCGGCTCCCCGGAGAAGTCCTGCACCGCGGTGCCGGTCGGGTTGGCGAACCACCCGACGGAGTCGCCGTCGGTCGGGGCGAGGTCCACGACGATGCGCTCGTAACCCTGGTGCATGCCGAGCCGCACGCCCGTGATGCTGGAGCTGCCCGAGCCCGCGTACTCCGTGCGTCCCGCGATCGCGATCCAGGGGGTCTCGTCGCCGCCGGAGGGGGCGGGGTCGGCCGAGGCGCTCGCCCCGGCGCTCGGCGAGGGCGACGACGTGGCGCCGGACGAGCTCGACGACGTGGGGGTGCCCGACGTGGTGGCGGCCGGGGTCGAGGACACCGGAGCCGAGGCCGAGGCGACCGGGGTCGTGGCGGGGTCCGGATCCCCCCCACCGCACGCGCCCAGGCCGAGAGCGATCACGAACCCGCAACCCGCGGTGACGATCCGACGCATCCTGTCCCCCTCTGGTGACTGTGGGTCCCATCATGGCCCCGGATGCGCCTCCAGCGATTCGGGGTCACCCTCCGAGCATGGTGAAAGAGGGAGATCACGTCAGCTGGAAGACCCCCCAGGGCAAGACCGAGGGCGAGGTCGTGGAGAAGAAGACCGACGACTTCGAGCTCTACGGCCAGAAGCGTCGGGCCGACGAGGACGACCCCCAGGTCATCGTCGAGAGCGACAAGAGCGGCAAGAAGGCGGCGCACAAGGAGGAGTCCGTCGAGAAGGCGTGACCGCACGGGCCGGGGTGGGCCCGTGGGACCATCAGGCACGTGACCGACGCTGCCGGTGGCCCCGCCACCCACCCCGACCTGCCCGCGGCCGCCTCGCTGGGTGAGCCCGCTCTCGGCCCCCTGGACGGGCGCTACCGCTCCGCGGTGGCCCCCCTCGCCGAGCACCTCTCCGAGGCCGCCCTCAACCGTCGGCGCATCCACGTCGAGGTCGAGTGGCTGGTCTTCCTCGGGACGCACGACGTCGTCCCGGGGGCGCGTCGCATCACCGCGGACGAGATCACGCTGCTGCGGTCGCTGCCGCGGCAGTTCGGCGAGGCGGCGATCGAGGAACTGGCCGACATCGAGCGCGTCACCGTGCACGACGTGAAGGCCGTCGAGTACTGGATCAAGCGCCGGCTCGAGACGACCTCGCTCGCCGACGTCGCCGAGTTCACCCACCTGTTCTGCACCAGCGAGGACATCAACAACCTGTCCTACGCGCTGATGGTCCGCGACGCGGTCGCCCAGGTCTGGCTGCCCGCCGCCCGGGCGCTCACCGACGACGTCGCACGGATGGCCGTCGAGCTGCGCGACCTGCCGATGCTCGCCCGCACGCACGGTCAGCCCGCGACCCCGACCACCCTGGGCAAGGAGTTCGCGGTGCTGGCCGCCCGGTTGCGCCGCCAGCTCGACCGGATCGGGCGCGCGGAGTTCCTCGGCAAGTTCAACGGGGCCACCGGCACCTACGCCGCGCACCGGACCGCGGTCCCGGGTGCCGACTGGCCGGCGATCTCGAAGGAGTTCGTCGAGGGTCTGGGGCTGACCTGGAACCCGCTCACCACCCAGATCGAGCCGCACGACTGGCAGGCCGAGCTGTACGCCGACGTCGCCCGCTTCGGGCGCGTGCTGCACAACCTCTGCACCGACGTGTGGACCTACATCTCCCTGGGGTACTTCGCCCAGGTGCGCGGTCAGGGCACCGTGGGTTCCTCGACCATGCCGCACAAGGTGAACCCGATCCGCTTCGAGAACGCCGAGGCCAACCTCGAGGTGTCGGGCGGGTTGTTCCGGGTCCTGGAGGACACCCTCACGACGTCGCGGCTGCAGCGCGACCTGACCGACTCCTCCATGCAGCGCAACATCGGGGTCGCCTTCGGGCACTCGATGCTCGCCCTGCAGAACGTCGCCAAGGGTCTCGCCGGGCTCGACCCGGTCCCCGCCGCCCTCGAGGCCGACCTCGACGCCACCTGGGAGGTGCTGGGTGAGGCCGTGCAGTCGGTCATGCGCGTGCACGGGCTGCCCAACCCCTACGAGCGGTTGAAGGACCTGACCCGCGGCCGCAAGGTCGACCAGGCGAAGTTGCGTGAGTTCGTCGCGGAGCTGGGTCTGCCCGAGGGCGAGGCCGCCCGGTTGTCCCTGCTGACCCCGGGTGACTACGTGGGTGACGCCTCCGCGCTCGTCGACCACCTGGAGGCCTGACCGTGCGGGCGGTGCTGGTCGAGGAGTTCGGCGGCGAACCACAGGTCCGGGACGTGCCGGACCCGACGCCCGCCCCGCACGGGGTCGTGCTCGCCGTCCACGCGACGGGGGTCTGCCGCAGCGACTGGCACGCCTGGCAGGGCCACGACGACGACGTGCGGCTCCCCCACGTGCCCGGTCACGAACTGGCGGGCGAGGTCGTCGCCATCGGGGCCGAGGTGCGTCGGTTCGCCGTCGGCGACATCGTCACCACCCCGTTCATCACCGCCTGCGGGAACTGCCCCGAGTGCGCGGCCGGGCAGCAGCAGGTCTGCCGGTCGCAGACCCAGCCCGGGTTCACCGGGTGGGGTTCCTTCGCCGAGCTGGTGGCTCTCGACCACGCCGACCTGAACCTGGTCCGGCTCCCGGAGGACCTGTCCGCGTCGCACGCCGCGGCGCTCGGGTGCCGGGTCGCCACCGCGTTCCGGGCGGTGTCCGACGTGGCCGCGGTCCGACCCGGGGAGTTCGTGGCCGTCCACGGCTGCGGAGGCGTCGGGCTCTCGGCCGTCGCGATCGCCACCGCGGCGGGCGCCCGGGTGGTCGGGGTCGACCCGTCGCCCGCCGCGCGCGAGCTGGCCCGGACCTTCGGGGCGGACGAGGTGCTCGACCCGGCCGAGGCCGGCGAGGGCATCGCCGCCCTCACCGACGGCGGCGCCCACGTGTCCATCGACGCGGTGGGGCTGCCGGCCACCTGCGAGGCCTCGGTCCGCTCGCTGCGCCGCCGCGGTCGGCACGTGCAGATCGGGCTGCTGCCGGCCGCCGCCGGTCGGCCCGCCGTCCCCATGGACCGGGTCATCGCCTGGGAGCTGCAGGTGCTCGGCTCGCACGGCATGGCCGCGCACGACTACCCCCGACTGCTGTCGCTGGTGACCTCCGAACGGTTCCCGCTGGATCGCCTGGTCACCCGGGAACTGCCGCTGGCCGAGGGCCCCCGGGCCCTCGCCGAGGTCGCCACCGCCGCCGCGGCCGGCATCACCGTCCTGCGCCCCTGACCCCGTACACCCCGCACGCTCCCCCACCCACCCGTGATCAAGGAATCCTTCCCGCGGAATTCCTTGATCACGGGGGGAGAGGGGGTCGCGGGGGGTCGCGCGGGGGGCGCGGGGGGGGTCGCGAGGGGGGTTACTGCAGGGCCGAGGTGAGGCGGGCCAGGTTCTCCTTGATGACGTGCATCCGGGAACGGTTCATCCAGTCGTCCAGGGTGAGCTCGGTGCAGCGCTCGCGGTAGCGGTCCTCGATCCGACGCAGGTCGTCGACGAAGGACCGGCCGCACACCATGAGGGTGAGTTCCAGGTCGAGCATGAACGAGCGCATGTCCATGTTGGAGGAGCCGACGACGGCAACGTCCTCGTCCACGCTCATGTGCTTGGCGTGCAGCACGTACGGGGCGGGGTAGCGGTAGATGCGGACCCCGGCCCGCAACAGGTTCTCGTAGTAGGAGCACTCCGCGTAGTGCACGATCGCCTGGTCGCCGTGCTCGGAGACGAAGAGCTCCACGTCCACCCCGCGCTCGGCCGCGGTCGTGATGGCGTTGAGCATCGACTCGTCGGGCACGAAGTACGGGCTGGTGATGGAGACCCGGCGGTGCGCACCGTAGAACAGGGCGTTGAACAGCTTCAGGTTGTTCTCGGCGTCGAACCCGGGGCCGCTGGGGACGACCTGGCACTCGAGCCGGCCGGGGATCCGGTCACCGACCTCGGGACGTTCGGCCGCGAGCAGCACGTCGGTCTCGGAGTACCAGTCGGTGATGAACAGCGCGTCGACGCCGCTGACGACGGGGCCGTCGACGCGCACCATGAGGTCCTGCCACTGCAGCCCGCGCCGGATGTTGCCCCGCTTGTTGTAGCTGCGGTCCAGGACGTTCTGCGACCCGATCCAGCCGAACTCGCCGTCCACCACCAGGAGCTTGCGATGGTTGCGCAGGTCCGGTCGCTGGTACTTCAGCTTCTGCAGCTGAACGGGCAGCATCGGGTGCCACTCGATGCCGTGCTCGTCCAGGAACCGGGTCGTCTCCCGGTAGCCGGGTTGGCGCAGCGAACCCAGGTGGTCGAGCAGCACCCGCACGGTGACCCCGCGCGCCGCGGCGGCGGCCAGCGCCGTGAAGAACGGGGCCGAGGTCTGGTCCTTGGTGAGGATGTAGAACTCGACGTGGACGTAGTCGGTGGCCCGGTCGACGTCGGCCGCCATCCGGCGGATGCTCTCGTCGTACTCGTCGACGATCTCGGCCGCGTTGCCCCCGACCAGCGGCATCGACCCGAGGTTGCGGTTCAGCGCCACGACCCCGGACAACCACGGCGGCCAGGGGTTCTCCTCGCTCACCAGGTCCATGCCGCGGGTCGCGGCGAGGATCAGCTTGTTGATCTCGCGCTGCTTGCGCCGCCGGGCCCGCGGCAGTTTCGGGCTGCCGATGAGCAGGAACGCGATGACCCCGACGTAAGGGATGAAGAAGATCGTCAGCAACCACGCGAGGGCCGAGCTCGGGCGGCGGTTGACGGGAACGATGGCCACCGCCGTGAGGCGCACGACGAGGTCGACGGCCAGCAGCAGGATGGCCGAGGCGGTGAGGGAGTCGACCCAGTCCGGCAGGTGCCAGTAGTCGGTGCTCAGCCAGTCGGGCACGAGGCCGCCCGCGTCACAGCGTCACCGGGCCGCGCGGCGTCTCGAACGTCACCGAGTGCAGTCCCACCGCCGGGGTGACGTCCGGGCCGAGCCAGGTGAACTCCACGTGCTCGGCGCTGAAGTCCGGGGGCAGCCCGAGCCAGTCGCGGACGTGGTCGCGGTCCCCGGCGATCGTCAGCCCGGACAGTCGCGTCCCGCCGGCCAGGGCGATGGCCGAGGGGTGCTGGGTGGCGGGCCCGGCCCACTCGATGAGCAGCGGCAGCTGCGGGTCCTCGCGCAGGCCCGGCGCACCGATCTGCCGCCAGCGCAGCTCCACCCCGTCGGGTCGGCGCCGCACGCCCTCCTCGGCCCCCTCGCCCAGCCGGGCGGCGTGGGCGTCGAGGTCGTCGACGGTGACGGCCCAGACGAACCAGCCCCCGCCCGCCGCGGACCGTTCGCGCACCGCGTGCCCGAAGACGGCCTTGTCGGCCACCGGGTGGTCGAGCACCTCGACCACCTCGACGTAGCAGTTCCCCGACAGCGGGAGCACCACGTTGCGGGTCCCGAACCGGGGGTGCGGGCCTCCGTCGACGACACGGACGCCGAGCTGGGCGGCCAGCGATCTGGCCGTGGCCTGCAGCCCCTCGGGACCGGCGGCGTAGCCGACGTGATCGAGGCGCATGCCGCTCATCGTCTCAGAGGTCTCCGGATGCGCCCGCCGCGGTGCGGACCGGGCGGGCTCCACCCGGCGTCCGGGCCGGATCGGACCTCGTGTCGGGGGCGGGTGGCACAGTCGGGGCGTGCCCGAGGACCTCACGACCACCCCGCCGTCCACCCCCGCGCCCAGTTCCGGGTCCACCACCCCACCCGCTCCGGACCGCGGTGCCCTGCGCGCCGAGGCCGAGGAGATCCTGCGCCGGCTCGTCGGACGGCCCGACGCCGCGCTGCGCGAGGACCAGTGGACGGCGATCGAGGCGCTGGTCGCGGACTCGCGACGGGCCCTGGTCGTGCAGCGCACCGGCTGGGGCAAGTCGGCCGTCTACTTCGTCGCGACGGCGCTGCTGCGGGCCCGCGGGGCCGGGCCGACCGTCATCGTGTCGCCGCTGCTCGCGCTCATGCGCAACCAGGTCGCGGCGGCGGAACGGGCCGGGGTCCACGCGGTCACGGTGAACTCGACCAACGCCGAGCAGTGGGGCGAGGTCTACGAGCAGGTGCGGGCCGGGGCCGTCGACGTGCTGCTGGTGTCCCCCGAGCGGCTGAACAACCCCGGGTTCCGCGAGGAGGTGCTGCCCCGGCTGGCCGCCACCACGGGCCTGCTGGTGGTGGACGAGGCGCACTGCGTCTCCGACTGGGGCCACGACTTCCGTCCCGACTACCGCCGGATCCGGACCCTGCTGGCGGAGCTGCCCGCGGGAATCCCGGTGCTCGCGACGACGGCGACGGCCAACGCGCGGGTGACCGCCGACGTCGCCGAGCAGCTGTCGGTCTCGGGCACCCGGACCCTGGAGGACGTCCTGGTCCTGCGCGGTTCGCTCGACCGCGACTCGCTGCGCCTGGGGGTGCTGCGCCTGCCCGACCAGGCCCACCGGCTGGCCTGGCTGGTCGAGAACCTGCCCACCCTGCCCGGTTCGGGGATCGTCTACGTCCTGACCGTCGCCGCCGCCGGGGACGTCGCCGCCCACCTGCGCGCCCACGGGATCGAGGCCGTCGCCTACACGGGGCAGACCGAGGCCGACGACCGTCTGCAGATCGAGGCCGACCTGCTGGCCGACCGGGTCAAGGTGGTGGTCGCCACCAGCGCGCTGGGCATGGGTTTCGACAAGCCCGACCTGGGTTTCGTCGTCCACCTGGGCGCGCCGAGCTCACCCATCGCCTACTACCAGCAGGTCGGGCGCGCCGGGCGCGGCATCGCCGAGGCCGTCGTCGTGCTGCTGCCGGGCGCGGAGGACCGCGACATCTGGGCGCACTTCGCCGCCATGGGTTTCCCCGACGAGGACGACGTCCGGCTCGCCCTCTCGGTGCTGGGCGACGTCGGGGAACCGCTGTCCACCCCGGCCTTGGAGGCACGGGTCGCGCTGCGGCGCAACAGGTTGGAGATGATGCTGAAGGTCCTCGACGTGGACGGCGCCGTGCGCCGGGTCCGCGGCGGGTGGACCGCCACGGGGCAGCCCTGGCGCTACGACGCCGAGCGCTACGCCCGGGTCGCCGAGACCCGGGCCCACGAGCAGCAGGCGATGCTCGACTACCAGGCCACGCCCGGGTGCCGCCTGGAGTTCCTGCGCCGGGCGCTGGACGACGAGCAGGCCGAACCCTGCGGGCGGTGTGACAACTGCGGGGGTCTGGACCTGTCGGGGGAGGTCTCCCGCGAGCACGTCGACCGCGCCGACGCGGACCTCTCCCGGCCCGGGGTACCGCTCGTCCCGAAGAAGCAGTGGCCCTCCGGCCTCGCGGCGTTGGACGTGCCGCTGAGCGGGCGCATCGCCCCGGCCGAGCAACCGGGCGAGGGTCGCGCGGTGGCGCGCACGACCGACCTCGGCTGGGGCGGGGCGGTCCGCGAGCTGTTCGCGCCGGGCACCCCCGACGGCGAGACCCCGGTCCCGCTGCGGCACGCCGTCGTCCGCGTCCTGGAGGACTGGGGCCAGGACCTGCAACGGGCCGAACTGACCCTCGACGGGATCGTCGCGCTCTGCTCGGCCTCCCGCCCGCAGCTCGTGGCCCACCTCGCCGATGGGCTCGCCCGCTACACCGGGTTGCCGTTGCTGGCCACGTTCGTGCTGCGTCCGGGCGCGGGCCCCACCCGGAGCGACGTGAACTCCGCGCACCGGGTGGCCCAGGTGGTCGACCGGTTCCGGCTGCCAGAGGACGCCCCCGTCGCCGGCCGACGCGTGCTGCTGGTGGACGACCGGACCCGGTCCGGTTGGACGCTGACCGTGGCCGCCCGGATGCTGCGCCGGGCCGGGGCGAGCGGGGTGCACCCGTTCGTCCTCGCCGAGGGTGAGTGAGGACACAGCGTCCGCGGCCCTGACGGTCCGTCGGCTCCGGCGAGAATGGGTCGACACCGAAGGCTCCGTCGTCGACCGAGGAGGTCCCCCGTGCCCGCCGTCGCCCGCTGGTTCCGCACGATCGCGATCGTCGAGGCGGTGACCTGGGCCGCCCTGCTCGTGGCCATGTTCCTCAAGTACGTGGTCAAGACCCCGTACGAGGGCGGGGTGCCGGTCGTGGGGATGCTGCACGGCATCGCCTTCGTCGTGTACTGCGTCTCCACCCTCGTCGCGGCCACGACGTTGCGCTGGCGCTGGTGGGTGTGGCCTCTCGCGTTCGCCGCAGCGATCCCGCCGCTGGCCACCATCGCCTTCGAGCGCTGGGCCGGCCGCCGCGGCCTGCTGCACCGCGACCCGGCGCGCACCGTCTTCGGCGACCGCGCCCTCGCCCGGCAGGGCTGACCCCGCGGGTCGCCGGGCCGGTCAGCCCGGCCACTCGATGCGCTGGAACGTCTCCCGCAGGCGTTCCCCCCGGGCGGGGTCGGCCGCACCCACCCAGGCGATGCGCCCGAGCAGGTGGGCCCGGAAGTCGGGATGGCCGTCCCGGTTCTGCGACTGCGGCCCGGAGCGGACCGCGTTGTGCAGGATCGCCCGCAGCCGGTCGACCTCGCTGCGCCGCACCCTCGGGCCGGCGTTGACCACCAGCCCGGTGACGACCTGGCGCGCCCCCGCCCCGCGCACCAGCGTCTTGGCCGGGTTCAGGCCGAAACCCTCCTCGGTGACGATCTGCTGCAGGGTCGCGCGCAGCTGCGGGGCGCGCAGGTCGCCGGATCCGGAGAGCACCAGGTCGTCGGCGTAGCGGGTGTACGTCGCACCCCAGGTCGAGGCCAGCCCGGACAGCCGCCGGTCCAACCCGTGGGCGCAGAGGTTGGCCAGGGCCGGCGAGGTCGGGGCGCCCTGCGGCAGGTGCGGGAAGCCCAGGTCGCGCCGCAGCCGGAACCGGTCCTCCGCGCGGCCACCGTCGGGCATCTGGCGCAGCACGACGAGCGGGGTCCGGTGGGTGCACAACCCCGCCAGCAGGTGCGCCACCTCCTCGGGGTAGCCGAGCACCCGGAACCGTCCGTAGACGCGCGCGGCGGAGATCGAGGCGAAGAACGCCGCGAGGTCGAAGCGCAGCACCACCTCGGAACCCACGTGCTCACGCGCACCGGTCACCGCCGAGCGGCCCCGGACGAAACCGTGGGCCGCGGGATGCGGGGGGACGACGTCCAGAACCTCTCGCAACAGCTTGCGCTGCAGCGCCTTGAGACGAGGCTTGGGAACCTCCAGGAGGCGCGGGGCGCCCGGCTTGGCCCACCAGCGCGACCGGTAGTGGTGCAGGGCCGTCCCGGGGGCACGGCGCTGCAGCCCGCGGACGTCGGCGAACCAGTCGAGCTCCTCCGGGTCGATCTCCAGGAACTCGGCGAGGTCGAGCACACCGTCCAGCTCCGGGACGGGCCACCGGCGGCGACCCATCCGGGTCCCGCTGACCAGGACGTGCCGGACGTGCAGGGGGTTTCCCCGGGCGCGGGCGGTGGCGCAGGCGCGCAGGAAGCGGGGGTGCGCCCCGATCTCGCGGGCCAATGCCCGGGGGGCGTCGCCGGGGGCCGCAGGGTGCTCGGCGCAGAGGTCGGCGGCCAGGGCGGGGAGCCAGGTCCGGCCCCGCCCGCCCAGCACCGTCCGCATCCTGGTCGCGATCGCGGCGGGCACCCAGGCACCGGCCAGCGCCCCGTCGGCGAGGGCCACGGCGAGGGCGTGGGTGGGGTCGTGCCCCTTCATCGTCGGTGCGCGGTGGTGGGGGCCGACCCGTCCCGTCGTGCGGGGACACGGCTGCGCGGAGCGCAGCTTCGCCCCTGCGGCGTCGTGATCAGCACCTGCTCCTGCCCGCGGGGTAACCCCGCAGCGGCCTCGTGGGGCCGGACGTTCCCGGCCCGACGCGCCTTCCTCGCCCCCCACCACCGCACCCGGTCACGGTAGGGGAACCGTCAGAGGTAGCGCAGCGGGTCGAAGTCGGAGAGGGAGATGATCCGCACCCGGGGCAGGACCACGTTGAACGCCTTGACGTCGTCCTCGAGGTCGAAGACCTCCAACCCGCGCTCGCGCAGCGGTGTGTACTGCGAGCTCACGAACTCCCGGAACGCGAACAGGCCCACCCGCCGGGTGCCGTCGAGGAGGGTGTCGACCTGGGGCAGGAAGTCGGCGTCGTGGCTGGCGAGCAGCACGTCACCGGACCGCGACGCGATGGCCTCCAGCGTCCGCTGGATACCGATGTCGACGACCTTCTCCCCCGGCCCGCCGGACAGCGGGATCGGCTGGTAACCGATCGCGAGAAGTGCCTGCACGAACGACATCGGCAGGTACCCGTTGGAGGCGTTGAGGAAGAACAACCCCTTGGTGGGTTGCGCGTACCGACGCTGGGCGAAGTCCAGCAACCGCTCCCAGCGCGGACGCTGCTCGGGGGCGGGGCGGCCGTCGAGGATCGAGGCCCCCAGGGTCGCGTCGATGTTCTCGCCGTCCACGACCACGTAGGTGGTGCCGGGGGTCTGCTCGCTCGTCAGGGAGGCCACGCAGGGAGGCTACTCGGAGCCCGGAGCTCCGGGTCCGGGGCGGCGAGGACGCCCGGGGAGGGGGTCGGCGGAGCCGTTCTCCGACCGAGGTACCCCCCGGGGATCCACCCCTGGCAGGACGCGCGGGAGGGCGTTCTGCGCCAGACTGGCGGTGATCAGCAGGAAGGACCCCATGCCCGCCCCCACCGAACCGCAGCCCACCCTCCTGGACGAGGGCGGTCTCGTCGACCCCGGGGTCGACGGTGGCGCTGATCGTGACGGCGAGCGGACCCCCACGGCGACCGAACGGTCGTTGCGGCGGGCGTTGCTGCTGGACGAACGGCAGGCCGCGGCGCTCCGGCGACGGCACCGGGGGGTCGGCATCCGGTTGCCCCGCACGTTGCCGGTCCCGGCCGCTCAGGAGTCCCGCCGCGACTCCTGACCCTCCGCCCCCTCCCCGCCGCCCGGGGCGGGGCCCGGGTCGTGCTCGGCGAACCAGTCGGCGTACTGCGTCGTCCGGGCCAGGTGCCGGGTCAGGTCGGGTGCGCCGTCGGTCCACCACACCGGACCGCGTTCTCCCAGAGCGTGCTTCGCGGCGTCGACCCGTTCCCGCGCCGCCTCCGCCGCGTCCCGGTCACCGGCCCGGCGCGCCGCTCCCTTGGCCCGGCGGGCGGACATGAGTTCGGCGACGAGCTCGGCCCGGTGCTCCTCGTCGAGGTCCGGGTCGGACCGGCGCCAGAGCCGGCCCCGCACGACGAGGTAGCGCCCGTCCGGGGTGACGAGCGGAGCGTTCACGGCCGCACCGACGGGGAGGCACCGCGGCGGGACCGCCCGGAACCACGCGGCCCGGTCAGCCGCTCCAGCACCCCCGGGTCGTCGTCGAGCAGGCCGCGCACCGGATCGGGGTGCAACCGCAACGCCTCCTCGCCCGGCAGTTCCAGCAACCGCCGCAGGGCGAGCAGTCGCCGACCGCCGGGAGTGGCGAGCAGCCGTTCGCGCTCGCCGAGGCGCCGGGCCTCGCGTCGGCGCGGGAGCAGCCGCAGGACGAGGGCGATGGCCACCGGGAGCCCGACCGTGACCAGGGCCAGGACCAGCGCGAGGTGGTCCACCCGCTCGACCGTCTCGCGGGCCGCGTCGGCGAGGCCCGCCCCCGCCCGTGACGCCCCGTCCAGCGGGGCGGCCGCCTCGTCCCCGACGAGCGGGAGCCGGCCGAGCCCCTCGGCGGTCGAGGCCAACCGGTCCGCCAGGGTGTCGGCCGTGACGGCCGCTCGACGCGCCGGCTCGGCCAGGGCGGACACCGCCGCGTGGACGGTGACCGCGGCCCAGACTGCGAGGGCCACGACGGCGCCGGCCAGCACGTCCCCGACGAGGAACCTCCGTCCCGGTGGGGACGCGGTCGCCCCGGGGGTCGCGGGTGGGGTCGCGAGATCGTCGGTCGCCACGTCGTCACCGTCGCACCTCCGCCGGGGGGTGACCACCGCAACCAGGCGCCGCCCCCCGGGGATGCGACGGAGGCCGGCCCCGCGGGTGCGGGACCGGCCTCCAAGACCCACCGGGCGATCAGTACCGGAACGTCGACACCAGATCCTGCAACTGCGTCGCCACCACCGACACCTGCGCCGCCGTCGACGTCCCCCCCGACGAACCCGACGAGCCCCGCGACCCGAACGACGACCCCGCATCCCCCGCCGAGATCTCCGTCACGTTACGCACCATCTCCGCCGTCGTCACCGACTGCTCCTCCACCGCCGCCGCGATCGTCGTCTGCAACGCATCGATCCGCGCGATCACCTCAGCGATCTCACTGATCGCCGCCGTCGCCGCCGCCGAATCCGCCTGCGTCGCCGCCACCCGCGACGTGATGTCCTCCGTCGCCCGCGCCGTCTGCTGCGCCAACTCCTTCACCTCACCCGCCACCACCGCGAAACCCTTACCCGCATCCCCGGCCCGCGCCGCCTCGATCGTCGCGTTCAACGCCAACAGATTCGTCTGCTCCGCGATCGAGGTGATCAACCGCACCACGTCCCCGATCTCCTGCGACGACGACGACAGATGCCGCAACGTCTCATCCGTCGACTGCGTCACCGACACCGCCTGCGCCGCCACCGACGACGCATCCGCCGTCGACGTCGAGATCTCCCGGATCGCCGCCGTCATCTCCTCACCCGCCGCCGCCACCGTCGCGATGTTCACGTTCAACGCATCCGAAGACCGCGCCAACGTCCGCGAATGACCCACGATCTGACCCATCACCGAACCCAGACGCTCCAACGACGCATCCAGACCCCGCGCCATGTCCCCGATCTCATCCCCACGATCCAGACCAGCCCGCGCATCCAACCGACCCTCGGCCAGACCCGCCACCACCTCACCCACCCGACGCAACGACCCGAGGATCCCCCCGGTGATCAGGCGGAGGAGGAGGATCGCCAGGGCGTTGGCGACGACGAACACGGCGACGAGGACGACCTCGTCGCGACGGGCCTGGGCGGCGGCGTGCTCGCGCAGGGCGACCGCCCGCGCGTCCACGGACGAGGTCAACGTCCCGGTCTGCACCAGCAGGTCGTCGTAGACGGCCAGCGCCTCGTTGTTGATGACGTCGGCCGCCGCCCGCTGGTCACCCGCGCGCAGGGCGGCGACCGCGCGGTCGTCGGCCGCGAAGAACGTCTGCCAGTCGGCGGCGACGGCCTCGTGGGCGCGTCGCTCCGTCGGGGTCATGAGGTCGACCGGGGCCTCCGCGACGGACTTCTGGATGGCCGCCTTCGAGGCGAGGTACCCGGCCCGGTTCACCGCGTCCGGGGCCAGCGCCGCCTCGACGCCCTGCAGGGAGGCGTCCCAGGCGTAGCCGGCCTGCCAACCGGTGATGTCGGCGTCGAGGAAGCGCTGGTCCTGCGCGTACTGGATCAACCGGGACATCTCATCCTGCTCGTGCGCGACGGAGAGCTGCGTACGGACCGCCAGCATCCCGATCGCACCCAGCACCGTCGACACGACGAGGACCACGGCGCCCACCAGCGTGAACTGGTGGCGCAGCCGCATCCCGCGCAGACCCTTGACCATCCGACGAACCCCGCTCCACCCTCACCGACGACAGACCCCTGGTTCATCGGTGGCGCGGGCCGTGATCTGGAGCCGACTCAGCGCAGCCGGTCCCCGCTGTCGGCGTCGAAGAGGTAGACCCGCTCCGGCGGGGCGCTCAGGTGCAGGCGGTCACCGCGGCGCCGTACGACCCCTGCGGGGGTCTGCACGACCAGGTGGGAGTCGAGACCCTCGACCCGGACGGTGGCGAGCCCGAACTCCAGGAGGTCCTCGAACACGACGACCTCGGCCGGGACCGAGACCGACCCCGCCTCGGCCAGCTGCACGTCCTGCGGCCGGATCCCGACCGTCACGGAACCACCGGCCGGCACGGACCGGGCGGCCGACACCAGTCGACCGTCGCGCCCGACGCGGACCGTGCCGTCGCTCTCGGCGACCCCCTCGGTCAGGTTGATCTTGGGTTCGCCGACGAAGTCGGCGACGAACAGGTTCGCCGGGTCGTCGAAGATCTCGTCGGCCGTGCCGAACTGCTGGATCACCCCGTTGTTCATCACCGCGAGCCGGTCGGCCAGGCTGAGCGCCTCCAGCTGGTCGTGGGTGACGACGATGGTCGTGTAGCCGAACTCGCGCTGCAGGACCTTGAGCTCACGACGGACCCGCTGCCGCTGGGCGGCGTCGAGGTGGGACAGGGGTTCGTCGAGCAGCAGCACGGGAGGGTTGCGGATCAGGGCCCGGGCCAGCGCGACGCGCTGCTTCTGACCGCTGGACAACCCCGCCGGCCGCAGGTCCAGCAGGTCGGTCATCTCCAACCGTTCTGCGATGGCCTGCACCCGGGCGTCGGCGTCGCGCACCTTGCGGGCCTTCAACCCGTAGGCGAGGTTCTGCCGGACGGTGAGCGGCGGGTAGAGGGCGTAGGACTCGAACCCGACCCCGACGTCCCGCTTGCCCGGCGGCAGGTCCGGGATCGAGCGGTCGCCGATCCGGATGTCGCCCGACGTCACCGTCTCCAGACCGGCGATCATCCGCAGCGTGGTCGTCTTGCCGCACCCGGACGGCCCGAGCAGGGCGACGAGTTCCCCCGGGCGGATGTCCAGGTCGATGCCCTTCACGGCGTGGAAGGACTCGCGGCCGCGCGAGGTGTAGTTCTTGTGCAGCGCCTCGATGGTCAGGCTCTTGGCCGTCCCGGACGCGGTCGGGGCGGTGGTCGTGGTCATCGGGGTCCTCCCGCCGTGGTCGTGACGGCCCGGCGGACCGCGCCGCCGAGCCGTGGGGTGTCGACGTGGTCGTCGACCCGCTGTTCCCCGTGGTCGGGGGACTCCTGCACCCCCTGGGGCAGGGGCGCGAAGACGTGGACGTCGGCCAGCGGCAGGACGAGCGACACCTCGTCGCCCTCCCGCGCCCGCACGTCGCTGTCGGCGACCACGATGAGTTCCTGCGCGCCGGACTCGACCGAGAACTCCATGAGCCGGCCGAGGCGTTCGGCGAGCTTCACCCGACCGCGGACGACCAGGGAGTCGGCCGGGGCCTCCTGCCCGGGGGCGACGAGACCGAGGTCGCGCGGTCGGATGCCGAGGCGGGCCCGCCCGTCGGGGAGGTCGAGGTGCGTCGGGGCCGGGATGTCGACCGAGCCGTCGGCGCTGCGCAACCGGCCGTCCGACACCGCCGCGTCGACCAGGTTGATCTCCGGCTGACCGAGGGCGCGGGCCACGAACGTGTCCACCGGGTCGTGCCAGATCTCGTAGGGGGTGCCGACCTGGACGAGGCGCCCGTTGCGCAGGACCGCGATCCGGTCACCGAGGGCCAGCGCCTCCTGGTAGTCGTGGGTGACGTAGAGCGTGGTGGTGCTCGACATCTCCCCCAGCTGCTTGAGCTCGGCCCGCATCGCGGCGCGCAGCTTGGCGTCCAGGTGCGAGAGGGGTTCGTCCAGCAGGTAGACGTCGGCCGTGCGGACCAGCACCCGGCCGAGGGCGACCCGCTGCCGCTGCCCGTTGGAGAGTTCCCGCGGCAGCCGCTTGAGCAGGTGGTCGATGCCCAGGGTGGTGGTGACCGCCTCGATGCGCTGCTGCTGGTCCTGGGCCGAGTACTTCCCCGTCCGACCCGAGCGCAACGGTGAGGCCAGGTTGTCGAACACCGTCTTCTGCGGGTAGAGCGCGTAGCTCTCGAACGCCATGGCGACGTTGCGGTGGTAGGGCTCGACCCCCTCCATCGACGTCCCGGCGATCGAGACCTCCCCCGCGTCGACGTCGACGAGACCGGCGACGCTCTTCAGCGTCGTGGTCTTGCCCGCCCCGGAGGGCCCGAGGATGACGAAGAACTCCCCGTCGGCGATGTCCAGGGACAACCCGTCGACCGCGGTGACCTTCTCGTAGGTCTTGGTCAGGTTCTCGATCCGTACCGTGGCCATCAGGCCTTCACCGCCCCGAACGACAGGCCCCGCACCAGGTAGCGCTGGATGGTGAGGGCGAGGATCAGCGGGGGCAGCGCGCCGAGGAGCGCCGCGGCCGCCGTGAGGTTGTAGAACGCCTGTCCGCCCCCGCCGAGGTACTTGGTGACCGCGACGGTGACCGTCGTGGCCCGCGAGTCGGTGAGGATGAGCGGGAACACGTAGTTGTTCCAGGCGAAGATGAACGCCAGCAGGGCCGCCGCGGCGATCCCGGGCCGGACCAGCGGCAGCGCCACCGTGAGGAACGCCCGGATCCGGCTGTAACCGTCGAGGAGGGCGGCCTGCTCCAGCTCCGGGGCGAGGTCCTGGAAGTAGGACCTCAGGATCCACACCACGAGCGGCATCGTGACCAGCTGCAGCACCCACACCATCCCGAGCTTCGTGTCGAAGATGCCGAGGGTGGTGTAGATCACGAAGAGCGGGACGATGACCATCAGCTCCGGGGCGAACCGGAAGGACAGCATCTGGAACATCAGGTCCTCGGACCCCTTGAACTTCCAACGGCCCGCCGCGTAGGCCGCCGGGATGCCGACCACGAGGGACACCAGGACGGCCCCCACGCAGTTGAGCACGCTGGTCAGCATGGCCTGGCCGAAGTCGACGCTGGTGAGGTCCTGACCGCGCTGGGACAGCACGATCGAGAAGTTCTCCAAGGTGGGCGTGAACGCGAAGTAGGTGGTCGTCTGCTCGGCGTTGTTCTTCAAGGACAGCAGGAGCATCCACACGAGCGGGAACAGCGAGAAGACGAACCAGGCGAGGATCATCACGTCGGCGACCACCGACGCGGGGGTGAAACGCTTCTGTCCGGGCATCAGTTCTCGTGCCATGTCACGCCCCCGCCCCGGCAGCCCGACGCTGCGCCTTGCCCAGCACGCCCACGAGGTAGCGCGCGGTGATGAACACGATGATCCACAGCAGGAACATGTAGGTCGAGCCGCGGGAGTAGTTCAGGTTGGTGATCGAGTCCTCGAACGCGCCGATCTGCAGGGTCGTGGTCGTGACGCCCGGACCGCCCGCGGTGAGGACGTAGACGGAGTCGAAGACCTTGAGGCAGTCCATGAACCGGAAGATGACGGCCACCAGGATGTAGGGCCACATCATCGGGAGCATGAGCCGGCGGAACATGTAGAACCAGCTCGCGCCGTCGACGTCGGAGGCCTCGAAGGGCTCCTTGGGCAGCGAGCGGATCCCGGCCAGGACGAGGATCGCCACGAACGGCGTGTAGATCCAGATGTCCACCAGGACCACCGAGAAGAGCGCCCGGTCCTGGCTCAGCCAGTCGAAGGTCGAGCCGAGGCCGAACACGTGGTTCAGCACCCCGAACTGCGGGTTGAACATCAGCTTCCAGACCACGCCCGCGATCACCGGGGCGATCATCAGCGGCAGGATGAGCAGGCGTTCGAACGTCTTGCCGATGAGGCTCGATCGGTTCAGCAGCAGGGCGATCGCGACCCCGAGGACGGTCTCGGCCCCGGTGGCCATGATCGCGTAGAGCACCGTCGTCCCGGCGCTGCGCCAGAACAGCGGGTCGCCCAGCACGTCCGCGTAGTTGTCGAACCCGATGAAGGTTGGGTTCTGGTTGGTCACCGAGTAGTTGAGGACCGTGTAGTACACGCCGTAGAAGAAGGCGTAGAGGATCCCGATGATGAGCAGGACCGCGGGGACCGAGAGCAGGTAGGGGCGCAGCGACCGTCGCCAGCCGGGGACCCTGGGGATCCCCGACCGGCCCCCGCCGGGCGCCTGCTGGGTGGGCGTGCGGCCCGTCGTGGTGGTCACGAGCGATGTCTCCGTCCGCGTCAGGCGTTGATCTTGGTGGTGTTCGCCTCGGCCAGCTGGTCCAGGCGGCTCTTCGCGTCGGCGCCCGAGTAGATGTCCTGGAGCGCGACGGCCCAGTCCTCGGTCGTCTCGAAGAACTTGGTCTGGGGGGTGAACTGGATCTTGGTGGAGTCGATGACCTTCTCGAACGTCTCCAGGTACCCGGGGAAGTCGCCCAGCGTCTGCTTGAACGCCCCGTCGAAGACCGACGCGCGGGTCGGGTCGGCGAAGGTGGACGAGGTGGCCTTGGTCATGGCCTCCTTGCCGGTGGCCCACTGGATGAACAACCAGGCGGCCTGCTTCTTCTTCGACGCCGCGTTCATGGCCAGCGACCACGTCCACAGGTTGGTCGCGTAGCTGCCGTCGGGGCCGGCCGGACCGGGGTACCAGGCCAGGTTGCCGGCCTCGGCCGACCCGCCCGCCTTGTTCTTCGGGTAGGTGGCCGAGTCGGCGTCGTAGACCATCATCGCGTTGCCGTTGCCCAGGTCACCGGTGCACTGGGGGTAGTCGTAGGTCGTCCAGGACGTCGGGCCGGCGTCGCGGGCCAGCTGGACCCACTTGCGGGTGAAGTTGACGGCGACGTCGGAGTTCATGGTCGCCTCGTACTGCCCGCCCGAGGCCTCGTAGTCCTTGGCCCCCTCGCGGCTGTACTGGGTCATGAAGCCGGGGTGGATGGTGGCCCAGGACTTCGACCCGCGGAACGCGACGCCGTACTGGTTGTTGGACCGGTCGGTCAGGTCCACGGCGAGCTGGATGAAGTTGTCGAACGTGTCCGGCAGCGTGATGCCCCGCTGGTCGAAGATCCGCTTGTTGTAGGCGACGACGTTGGTCTCGAAGCCCCACGGGATCGCCCACTGCCCACCGGTGCCGAGCGCGGACCCCTTCTCGAAGTCCCAGCGGGTCGACGTCCGCAGACCCTCGTAGATGTCCTCGAAGTCGTACTCCGCGTTGGTGGCGGCGGAGTTCTCGATCCAGGGGGTGAGGTCCTCCATCCACCCGGGCGGGCCGTACTGCCAGATGAAGTAGGCACCGGTCATGAACACGTCGTGGGCGCCGGTCCGACCGGCCAGCTCGGTGTTCAGCTTGGTGAAGTAGTCGGCCTCGGCGACCAGGTCGGCCTGCACCTCGATGCCGGTCAGCTCGGTGAACTCCTTGAGCAGCGGCTGGAACGCCTGCTGGTAGGGGTGCGGCGTCTGCAAGATGGCGATCTTCTCGCCCGAGAGCGCCTTCCAGTCGAAGCTGCCGGTGACCTCGGCGGCCCCGTTGGCGGTGTTCTCGTCGCCGCCACCGCCGGTCCCGACCCCGCAGGAGGACAGGATCGGCACGGAGGCGGCGGCCCCGGCGAGGCCGAGGGCGGAACGGCGGGAGAGGAAGGGGTTGTGCGCGGACCGGGTGGGGTCGCTCATGGCTGCGCTCCGTTGCGTCGGGGCCGGGGTTTCCGGCGGGAGGTGCGGAGGACGTGCGGGGTGGGGGACGGACCCGGGGTCCGTCAGGGCAGGAGGGAGACCTTGACCGAGTTCGCGGAGTCCGCGACCAGGTCCAGGCCCTTCTGGAAGTCCTCCAGCGGGAGCTGGTGGGAGCAGATCTCGTCGAGCGGCAGGACCCCGGACTCGATGAGTTTCAGGGCCGCGGGCCACGTGTTGTGGCCGAGGTGCGCGCCGAGGACGTTCAGCTCCTTGTCGTCGCTGATGATGCTCCAGTCGACGCTCACCGGGTCCTTGAACACCGAGTACTCGACGAACGTGCCGAGCTTGCGCAGTAGGTTCAGGCCCTGTGCGACGGCGGACGGGTGGCCGGTCCCTTCGATGTACACGTCGGCGCCGTACCCGTCGGTGAGGTCCTTGACGACCTGGACGGCGTCCTCCTCGCGGATGTTGACGACGACGTCGGCACCGCACTTCGTCGCCAGGGCGAGTTTCTGGGGCAGGGCGTCGAGGGCGACGATCGTCTTCGCCCCCTTGGCCCGGGCCCCGGCGATCATCCCGAGCCCGATCGGGCCGCACCCGGCGATGACCACCACGTCGTCGAACGCGATGTTCGCCCGCTCGACCGCGTGCAGGGAGCAGGACAGGGGTTCGGCGAACGCGACGTGGTGCGGGGGCAGGTTCTTCGGGGCCTTGTGCACGAGGGCCTCGACCGGCAGGACGAGGTACTCGGCCATCGCACCGGGGGTGCGGCGCTTGAACCCGAACATGTCGTGCGGCTGGCACATGTGGTAATTGCCGGTGTTGCAGTAGCGGCAGTTCCAGCACGGGACGATCTGCTCGGCGACCACGCGGTCACCGACCTCGACACCCCAGCGACGGGTGCCCTCCTCGTCGATCTCGACGATCGAACCGGTGAACTCGTGGCCGGGGATGACCTGGGGCTCGGTCCAGGCGGGACGGTTCTCGTCCCCCCAGAACTTCGCGGCCCCGTGGTAGCACTTCAGGTCGCTGGCGCAGATGCCCACGGCCTCGACCTTGAGCAGCGCCTCACCGGGTCCCGCGGTGGGGATGGGACGTTCCTCGAGCCGGTAGTCCTCGGGGCCGTGGACGACGACGGCCTTCATCGTCCCGGTGGTGGGCGGTGTTCCTGGGGTGGACGTCATGACGAACTGCTCCCTCGCAGCCTGGGTGAGACTCGGTCCCGTCGAACGTTTCCGTCGGAAAGATCCAGAGGTCGGGGCCACGCCCCGAACCGATGACCGCACGCTAACCACCCTCGGGCACAGATGTCCAGCACAGATGTTCAGATGTTGCCGGGTCGTGATCGATCACCGCCGCGACCCGGCGTAGGGTGCGACGATCGGGGGGTGGAGCCGCCGGCTCCGTCGCCCCACCCTCGTTGCTGCCCGCAGCACGTCGACCGCGGATCGGAGACGACATGGCCGTCGGCACCGGCGCCTCGGACCGTCCCGGTCCCAGTGCGGGCGCCCGTTTCCCGGCGTCCCTCCTGCACACCGCGGCGACGCTCTACTACCTGCAGGACGCGACCCAGGCCGAGGTCGCGGCCGCCCTCGGGACGAGCCGCGCCACCGTCAGCCGCCTGCTGCAGGAGGCCCGCACGCGGGGGATCGTCCGGATCGAGGTCATCGACCCCGCCCGCGCCGACACCACCGAGCTGGCCGAGGAGCTGCGCGTCCGGCTCGGGCTGACCTCCGTCCGGATCTGCGCCTCGGCGCCGGCCGGGCACGTCGCCGACGCCGTCTCCCCCGTGCTGGCCGAGCTGCTGGGCGAGGTCGGCCTGGGCCGTGACGACGTGATGATCGTGTCGTCCGGGCGGACGATGCACGACGTCGCCCGCCGTCCCCTGCCGTCGTTGCCCGGGGTGGTCGTCGCCCCGATGGTGGGCGGGCAGGACGAGCCCGAACCCTGGTACCAGACCAACGAGATCACCCGGCGGGTCGCGGCCGGCCTCGGCGGGGTCCCCCGCTTCCTCTTCGCCCCGGCCATGCCCGGCCCGGAACTGCGGCGGGGACTGATGACCGATCCCTCCATCCGGCGGGTGTTCGAGCTCTGGGCCGACGCCAAGGTCGCGCTGATGGGCGTCGGGGCGCCGCCGCTGCTGCGCGCGTCGATCCCCGGATTCGTCCCCACCGGTGAGGCCCCTTTGCGCCGCTCGGTGGGTGACGTCAGCAGCCGGTTCTACGACGCCGACGGGGTCGAGGTCACCTACGAGGGCGGGGAGCGGCTCATCGCCTGCCCGCTGGAGATCCTGCGGGACAAGGAGATCGGGATAGCCGTCGCCTACGGGGCCGAGAAGGTCCCGAGCATCCTGGGCGGGGTGCGCGGGCGGTACTTCACCCACCTCGTCACCGACCCCGAGACCGCGGGCCTGCTGCTGGCCGAGGCCCCGCCCGCCGACTGACCCGGGCTCGGCGGGGGCGTCGCAGGAGCCTGCAGGGGGGACGCGACACGCCGCGCGTCGGAGGGCCGGCGGCGGCGCGCCGCCCGGGGCCTGCAGGCTGGTGCTACGCCGGCCCCGGCTCCGGCAGCACCGCGACGCGGACGTCGACCCCGTGGTCGTGCAGGTCGAGACGGACGGAGTCGCCCTCGGTGACGACCGACGTCACCAACCCCGATCCCGGGTCGACCTGGACCACACCCTCGACCGACCCGGACGACAGGCCCGCCCGTACCTCGTCCAGCGTGCTGCGCACCGCGTCCCGTCGTTCCGGGGTGGCGGCGTCCACGAGCCGGGCGAGCTCGAGGCGGACCCGGAACCGGCCCGGGGTCGCCGCGGGCTCGGCGGCCGCCACCGCGGCCAGCCAGCAGAAGGTGGCGGCCAGACTCCCCAGGACCGGGTCGCGCTCGAGCGGGAGGCGGGTGGCCCCCGGCGGCGCGGTCCAGCACCCCGCCTCGTCCGGGACCGGAGGACCCGGGAGCAGGACCATCGTCAACGACTCCCCCTGGGGGACGAGGAGCGCGTGGGCGGTCTGCTCGTCGGGGGTGGTGCGCCCGGGCAGCGAGATCAACCCGTCGAGCACGAGGAGGCCGTCGCCGACGGGCGGCGCGGGAGGTGTCGGGAAGACGCTGGTCATCGTCGCCGCACCGGTGGTCAGGTCGGTGCACCCGTGCGCGGTGGTCTCGGCCGGCCCCTCGGCCGGCATCCGGCAGGTGTACCGGGCGGTCCGGGCGGCCAGGGTGCGCTCGTACGCGTCGCGGACCGCCGCGAGGGCGTCGTCGGGACTGGAGGCGGGCTCGGAAGGCATCGCCTCACGCTAGGCGCCGTGTCGTTCGGCGTCGTACGGCAGGAACCGCCGCTGCGGGAACAAGCGGCCCAGTAGCGGCAACTGGACGGCCCCGCCAATGACGGTTCCGCAGGCCGTCTCGATCTCGACGGCACGGGCGGACGGGAACCCGCGCTCTACCACTCGACCGGCGAAGACCGCGTCGGCCAGGGCTCGAAGCCAGACGAAGGGCTGGGACAACCCGGCCACCTCCAACCACGAGTTCGAGATGGTGATGTTCAGGGCGACGTCGGGTCCCTGTGCATCCTGGGGACACTCCCCGGCTACGGACAACCGGGCCGCACCGTCACGCCGAGGGGCGACGCGGGTGACCCACAACCCAGTTCTCGGGACCGGACCGCTCTCGACGACCGCCGCCTCCGGTCCGAACCGTTGCAGCGCATCGGTCAGAACAACCAGAACCGCGCGGTCCAGCTGTCCTGAAGCGTTACCCGGCGCGATCACCGCAACCCCAGCACGACGGCAACCGCACCCACGACGAAGCAGAAGAGCGTCAGCAACGTCATCCGACTTCCGGGAGTCAGCGCCATCGGAGCAAGCCGATGCGCGAGTCCGGTCGGCGCCCTTCCGTCGTTCCTCGACCGTTGACGGCCGCGCGACCTGGTGAGCGAGCCGACGTCCATGAAGCCGGCCAGCGGCGTCAACCGAGAGGGGCCGAGACCCCCGCACCGGGCCGCAGTGCGGTGGCCTCGTCGTCCAACCCGACCCGTTCCAGCGCGGAGAGCTGGTGCTGGAGGTCGCGGGTCGCCTCGTGCAGGCGGCGGTAGGCCGGGTAGAGGTCGGCGTAGACGGCCGCGGCGTCGGCCTGGGGATGGGTCACGTCCTCGACCACGTTCCAGCGGGCCCCGACCTCGACGGCCCCCAGCGCGACGGCGGCGAACTTCGCGTCGCCCAGGGAGGCGCCGATCCGGTCGCGGGGCAGTTCCTGCTCCAACCCGGTCACGTCGGTGACGATCTGGGGCCAGAGCCGCGAACCCGTACCGCCGCCGACCGCGACCACGCGACGGACCTCGACCCCGGCGTCCTGCAACGTCTCCACGTTGTGCCGCACCCCGAACGCGGTCGCCTCGAGCAGGGCCCGGTGGACCTCGCCGCGGGTGCTGCGCAGGGTCAACCCGAGCAGGGCCCCGCGGGCGTCGGCGTCGGCGAACGGCGTGCGCTCCCCGGCGAAGTACGGCAGGGCGAGCAGGCCGTTCGCACCGGGGGGTGCGGCGGCCGCCTCGGCCACGAGGTCGGCGACCGGCGGGGCGCCGACCGTCTCGCGCCACCACTCCGTGGCCGAACCCGAGCTGGCCATTCCCGCGGCGAGCGTCGTCTGGCCGGGGCGTGCCCCCGCCGCCCCCCACAGCGCCGGGTGCTCGCGGGGGCCGTCGGTGACGGCGACGAAGAACATCGTCGAGCCGTACATGACCATGAGGTCACCGGGCCGGCCGACGTCCACGCTCTCCGCCTCGGCCCACGCGTCGATCGTGCCCGCGGCGACCGGGACCCCGACCGGGATGCCGGTCTCGGCCGCGGCCGCCTCGGTGACCCGTCCGACCTCGTCGGAGGGCCAGACCAGGCGCGGCATGGGCAGTCCGGGGGCGACGTCCGCGCACCGGTCGGCGATCCAGTCCTGGGCGTGCCGGTCGTAGAGGGGCGTCGCCTGCGACGCGGAGTGGTGGTCGAGCACGTACTCGCCGGTCAGCCGGAACGCCAGGTAGGAGTTGCACATGAAGAAGTGCCGGGCCCGGGCGAACACCTCGGGTTCGTGCCGGCGCAACCACAGCAGTTTCCCCCCGGCCGCCTGCGACGACATCCGGGATCCGCAGCGGCGCAACAGGTCCTGCTCCCCGTACCGCTCCTCCAGCTCGGCCGCCTCGGGCAACGAACGGGTGTCGACCCCGTAGAGGATCGCCGGGCGCAGCGGGGTCCCGGAACCGTCGGCGAGCAGCGCCGTCGGCCCGATCCCGCTCGCGCAGACGGCGACCACCCGGTCCCCGGCCTCGGCCGCGCGGTCGGTGAGGGTGCGCGCGATCCGGCGGAAGTCGGCCCACCACACGCCGTCGGCGTCGTGCTCGACGTAACCGGGACGCGGGTAGGCGGTCCTGTGGGCCACCGATTCACGGTCCACGACCGTGCCGTCGAGGGTCGAGAGGACCCCCTTGCTGCTCCCGGTACCGACGTCGACCCCCAGCACCAGGTCTCGACCGGCGCGGGGACGGGCGGACGGGTCGCGCTGACCGGTGGGGATCACGGAACCTCCTCGACGGGCCGCCACCTCCGCGCACCGACCCGCGGGTCATCCTGCCACCGGGCCCGGCGGACCCCGCGGGCCCCAGGGACCCCGGTCAGGGTGACGACTGGATCAGCCGACGGTGGGCACCCCGGTCAACCGCCCCGCCAACGCCGGCAGCACCTCCGCCAGCGGCCGGTCCACCCGCAGGTCGGCCTTCTCGTCCCCGCGGGTCGGACCCGAGTTCACGATGGCGACCGGGATGCCGCGCTTGGCCGCGTGCAGGACGAACCGGTAGCCCGACATGACGGTCAACGACGACCCGACCACCAGGAGCGCGCGGGCGGCATCGACCAGCCCGAACGACGACTCGACCGCGGGCCGGGGGACGGACTCGCCGAAGAACACCACGTCGGCCTTCAGCGCGTCGGCCCCGCAGACCGTGCAACCCACCGTGCGGAACCCGGCGAGCTGGTCGGCGGAGAGGTCCGCGTCGCCGTCGGGGTTCAGCGCCTTGAGCACCGTGATCCGCGACTCGAAACCCGGGTTCGCGGCGCGCAACCGGTCCGCGAGCGCCCGCCGGCTCGTCCGGTCGCCGCAGTGCAGGCAGACGACCCGGTCGAGGTTGCCGTGGATCTCCACGACGTTGCGGGAACCCGCGGCCACGTCGAGCCCGTCGACGTTCTGGGTGATCGTCCCGACGACCAACCCGGCGGCGTCGAGCGCGGCGAGGGCGCGGTGCCCGGCGTTCGGCCGGGCCCTGCGGAAATGCTCCCAGCCGACGTGGCTGCGCCCCCAGTAGCGGCGGCGGGCCTCGGCGGAGGTGGTGAACTCCTGGTAGGTCATGGGCGTGTGCCGACGCAGGGACCCGTTGGGGCCGCGGTAATCGGGGATGCCGGAGTCGGTGGACAACCCGGCGCCGGCGAGGACGGTGACGCCACCGGCGCCGACCAGCCCGGCCAGCGCGTCCAGCTCGGGGGCGGGCGCGTCGGTCACGCGTTCATGCTGCCCGCCGCCCCCGCGCGGCGCAGGACGAGCGCGGCGACGGCGACGGCGAGCACCCCGACCCCGGCGGTGACGGCGACGACGGCGGTCCATCCGGCCGCCTCGAACGCGGTGCCGCCCAACCATCCGAGGACGCTGGACCCGGCGTAGTAGGCGAACGTGTAGAGCGCCGAGGCCTGGGCCCGGACCGGGCGGGGCGCGATGGACCCGACCCAGCCGCTGGCCACGGCGTGCGCGGTGAAGAACCCGACGGTCAGCAGGACCAGGCCGAGCAGGACGACCGGGAGCGCGGAGGCGGCGGTGAGCAGGCAGCCGAGGACGAACAGCGCGCCGGACCCGGCGAGCACCGTGAACCGGGAGGTCGCGGCCACGAGACGACCCGCGGCGGACGCCGAGACCGTGCCGAACACGTAGACCAGGAACAGCAGACCGACGACGGTCTGGGTCAGCGAGAACGGCCGGTCCAGCAGTCGGAAACCCAGGTAGTTGTAGATCGTCACGAACGCCCCCATGAGCAGCAGCGCCTGCGCGTAGAGGGCCAGCAGCGCCCGGTCGGACAGGGCGGTGCGGAGTCTGCGGGCCAGGCTCGTCCGCGGTGCGGCGGCCCCGGTCCGCAGGCGGGCGGGGACGAACCCGCGGGCGGGGGGCACCGCGACGCAGAACACGACCGCGGCCAGCACCGACGCGGCCGACACGGTGAGGACCCCCAGCTGCCAGGAACCGCTGAGGTCGACCGAGATCCCGGAGAGGATGCGCCCGCCGAGACCACCCAGCGAGGTCCCGGCGACGTAGACGGCCGCGGCCTGGGCGACCTGGCGGGCGGCCACCTCCTCGGCGAGGAAGGCCATGGCGACCGCGGGCAGGCCCCCGAGCGCGGCACCCTGCAGGGTGCGCAGCGCGAGCATCGGCCAGATCCCCCCGGCCAGCGGCAGGGCGAGACCCAGCAGCGTCGCCACCACGAGCGAGACGACCATCACCGGGACCCGCCCGTAGCGGTCGGCCAGCGCGCTCCAGCCGAAGACGGACAGCGCCAGGGCGCCCGTCGCGCAGGACACGGTGAGCGCGGTGTGCGCGGCGTCGACGTGCAGGGCCCCGGACAGGGTCGGCAGGACGGCCTGGGTCGCGTACAGCTGGGCGAAGGTGGCGATGCCGGCCGCGAACAGGGCGATCCGGACGCGGCGGTAACCGGGGCTGTGCTGCTCGTACCCGGGGTGGGGTCGCGCGGGGGCCGTCAGCGTGGTCACCCTTCGACGGTAGGCAGGCTCGACCGATGCGTCCAATGCATGAAAGCCTGCTGACCCATGCAGGACGAACGCCTGACGCAGGCCCTCGACGCGCTGGCCGGGCCCCTGCGGGTCCTGGTGGCGGTCGCCGACCACGAGCACGTCACCCGCGCGGCCGGGGAGCTGGGCCTCGGCCAGCCGACCGTGAGCCGGGCGCTCGCCCGCATCTCGGCGGCGGTCGGGGTCGAGCTCGTCGCCCCGCACGGGCGGGGCCTGCGGCTGACCGCGGCCGGGCGGACGCTCGCCGAGCACGGCCGCCGGGCCCTGGCCGAGCTCGACCGGGGCCTCGAGGAGGTGCACGCCGAGGACGACCCCTCCACCGGTCGGGTGGCGCTCGGATTCCTGCACACCCTGGGCCCGGCGGCGGTCCCCGCGCTGGTGCGGGCGTTCCGCGACGCCCACCCGGGGGCCCGGTTCTCCCTCGTCCAGGGCGCCGCCGGGACGCTGCTCGCGCAGCTGCGCGGTGGCGAGGTCGACCTGGTCCTCACCTCCCCGTTGCCCGAGGCGGACGACCTGGTCGCCCGGCCGCTGCTGCAGCAACGTCTCGTGCTCACCGTGTGGCCCGGGCACCCGCTGGCCGGGCGCGGGGCGGTCGAGCTGGACGAGCTGCGGGAGGAGGAGTTCGTCGCGTTCGAACCCGGTTACGGGCTGCGCGACACGACCGAGCGAATGTTCGCCGCGGTCGGCTTCGCCCCCCGGACCGGGTTGCTGGGGCAGGACGCGGACACGCTGCGGGGCCTGGTCGCCGCCGGCCTCGGGATCGCCGTGCTCCCCCCGGCCCGACCCGGGGCCGCGGGCGGGGTGGTCGAGCTCGAGCTCGGCGGCCCCTCCACCACCCGCACCCTGGGGCTGGTGCACCGCAGCGGCCCGCTGCCGAGGGCGGTCCGGGCGTTCCACGACCTCGTGCTCGCCCGGCCGGAGCTGTTGCGGGTCAGAGCCGGTGGCACCGACGGCGCGGTCGGCTGACGCGTCCCCCCGTCCCCCCGTCGCAGGACGCGGCCCCAGGCCACCCCGACGAGCAGGGCGACGAGGTGCCCGAGGGCCGTGAAGTCCGGGTCCACCGCCAGGACGAGGAAGAGCACCGCGAGGCCGGCGATGACGATCCGGTTCCGGTGCCGACCGGAGCGGGGCACGGCGGCGGCGAGGGCTCCCGCGACGCCCGCGACCCCGTAGCTCGCCCCGACGTCCGACGCGCTCCGGACCGCCGGGTCCACCACCCCGAGGCCCAGACCGACGAGGAGGAGACCGGCGACGACGAGGGTGGCCCCCACGTGCCCGACGGCGAAGGTCACCACGGTCGCCCGTCGACCGAAGCGCCGTCGGAACAGGGTCAGCACCACGACCAGCGGGGCCAGGATCCACAGGTCGTCGGCGTCGGGGAGGACGAACGCGCTGAGCACGAGCACGCGCAGCGGAACGGTGGCCAGGTTGTCGAGGTCGGTGCTGGTCCAGGCCACGACGGCGTCCTGCTGCGCGGGCGTCAGCAGCTGCAGCGCGGTGAACACGGTCAGGACCACCGCGGCGAACCCCAGGCCCACGTCGGCGGACCCCGGAACGGATCGGTCGCGGACGGGCGGTGGCATGTCCCGACCGTGCGCCCGGAGGCTGTGCGTCAGCCCGGTGCGGGCTGTCCCGGCCGTCTGGACCCGGTCGTGGCGGTTCGCCAGCCCACGCACAGCTCGGACCTAAGTCGGTGGCCGTTGCTGGACCCGGGGGACGCTCCCCCGGTCCGACGGAAGGGATCCCGTGATGAGGATGAGCAGGAAGACGATCGGCGTCGGGGTGGCGGGGATCGTCGCCGCCTCGGCGCTGGGGGCGGCCGTCATCGCCCCCGCCAGCGCCGACGCCGAGGCGGGGACGGCCTCGACGAGCCGGGTGGAGCGACTGAAGGACGCCCTGGCCGGGCTCGTGGGCGACGGCACGCTCACCCAGGCGCAGGCCGACACCGTGGCGGACACCCTCGCCTCGAGCGACGCGCTGCGCGGGGGGCCGGGGGGTGGGCACGGCGGTCGACTCCTCGACCTGGAGGTCGCCGCGACCACCCTGAACCTCACCGAGGACGAGTTGCGCACGGCCCTGCAAGCCGACGGGGCGACGCTGGCCACCGTGGCCGCGGCCCAGGACGTCCCCCAGCAGACGCTGGTCGACGCGCTGGTCGACGCGGCCACCACGCGCCTGGACCAGGCGGTCACCGACGGGCGGCTCACCCGGGCCGAGGCCGACGAGCGGATCGCCGACCTGCCCACGCGCGTCGGGGAGGCGGTGACGTCACCGTTGCGGGGCGGTCGCGGGGACCACGGACCCGGTCGTGGGGGGCGGGGCCCCGGTGACGACCCGTCCGACGGCAGCACCGCGGGCCCGACCGCCGCGCCGACCACCGGGGCGGCCTGACCGTCCCGCCCCCGGGAATTCCTCGATCACGGAGGGCGGGGGCGGGGGCGGGGTCGGGGCGGGGCCGGCCGCCGGGGGGTCAGCGACCGCCGCTGACGTCCAGGGTCGTGCCGGTCACGTAGGAGGCCGCCGGGGAGAGCAGCCAGACGATGGCCTCGGCGACCTCGGTCGGGTCGCCGCCGCGGCCCATCGGCACGGACTTCTGCAACCGCTCGACCCGCCCCGGCTCCCCGGAGTCGGCGTGGATGTCGGTCCGGATCAGGCCGGGCCGGACCCCGACGACACGGATGCCGTCGGCGGCGACCTCCTTGGCGAGCCCGACGGTCAACGCGTCCACCGCCGCCTTGGACGCGGCGTAGTCGATGTACTCCCCCGGGCTGCCGAGCTGGGCGGCCCGGGAGGAGACGTTGACGACGACCCCGCCCGGGCCCATGCGCCGGACCGCCTCCTGCGCGCAGAGGAAGGCCCCGACCACGTTGGTCTCCAGGACCCGGCGGATGCGCTCGGCGTCGTAGTCGAGGAACGGGCGGATCGGACCGGCGAACCCGGCGTTGTTGACCAGGCCGACGACCGGCCCGAGGTCCTGCGCGGCGGCGAACAACCGACGGACCTCGACCTCCTGGGTCACGTCGGCCTGCACGGCGACCGCGGGTGTCCCGAGCTCGGCGGCGGCCTCCACGACCGCGGCGGCGGCCTCACGGTGGGTGCGGTAGCTGAAGCAGACCGGGATCCCCCGCACGGCCAGCGCCTGCACGACGGCCGCCCCGATGCCCCGGCTCCCCCCGGTGACGACGACGGTTCCGGGAGGGGTGGGTTCGACCATGGGGACGACCCTATGCAGTCGGGCGCTCACCCGCTGGTCGCCCCACGCTCAGGCGAAGACGGCCGCCGTCCAGAGGTGCAGCAACCCGTACCCGCGCCACGGGCTCCACCCGGCCACCCGCGCGGTGGCCGCCTTCACGTCCAGACCGCCGAGGGCGCGGCGCGCCACCAGGTCGGAGGGCAGGAACACGTCGGTCCGGCCCAGCACCCGCAGGCTGACGTAGTCGGCCGTCCACGGGCCCACCCCGGGCAGGGCGAGCAACGCCCGGTACGCCTCCTCGGTGCTCCCGCTCTCCCGGGCCGCGTCGAGGTCGAGACCGTCGGCGAGCAGCGTGGCCAGTGCGTGCAGCGTGCGGCCGCGAGCGCCGGTGACCCCGGTCGTCGCGCGCAGCGCGTCCGGGCCGGCCGCGGCCAGGGCGGCAGCGGTCGGGAAGGCCGTGAGCCCGGCCCCGGCGGGCACCCCGTAGGCGGCGACCAGCCGGCCCCCGAACGTGCGGGCCGCACCGAGCGACACCTGCTGACCGAGGACGGTCATCACCGTGGTCTCGACCGGGTCGGGGGTGCGGGGGATGCGCAACCCCGGCCGGGCCCGCACCGCGTCGGCGAGCAGGGGGTCGGCGCCCAGGGCGGCCACGGCCGCCCGGGGGTCGGCGTCGAGGTCCAGCCAGCGCCGGACGCGCGCCTCGACGTCGCCGCGGCTCCCGGACCCGGCGATCCGGCGCACGGTCACCGCCTCGGGCCGCAGGGTGACGCCGACGACGGTCGGGCCGGCCGCGGTGGGCAGCACCCGGACGAGCTCCGGGCGGTCCGGGCCCCCGGGGGCCTCGGGGGTGGCGGGCTCCACCCGCTCGGCCCCGGGCAGGGCGTGCGCGGCCAGGAACCGGTGCAGCGGGTCCACCGCCAGGGGCGGGACGCCCTCGGCCAGGCCGGTGGTGAGGGTCCAGGGTCGGGTCACGCGGACGGCTCCGGGGCGGGGTCGGGGACGGCGGGCTCGAGGACGGGGGGCTCGAAGACGGGGGGCGGGGCGGCCGCGAGGTCGGGGTCGTCGGCGCGGAAGGTGAGGATGCGCCCCGGCGGGGTGTGCGGACCTTCGAAGCGGACCGTCACGCGCCCCACCCCCGACCCCTGGACCCAGCCCGACCCGTGCTCGGGATGGGTCACGTCCTGCCCGGGGGACCAGTCGCGCTCGGCCGGGGCCGCGGGACCGTAGGGGGCGGGCGAGGTCAGCGGGTGGATCCCCCCCGCCGCGACCCCGTCGACGGGATCCGCCCCCGCCTCGCCCCCCTCCGTGTGGTCCTCGGTGTCGGAGTCGGCCAGCAGGTCGGCCAGCAGGTCGATCTGGGCGAACTCGGTCAGACCGGACACCCCGACCCCGAGCAGCCGGACCCCGTCGGCGACGTCGACGGCCGCGAGCAGTTCCCGGGCGTGCTCGGCGATCTCGCCGGCCGAACCGGTGGAGTGGGCCAGGGTGCGGGACCGGTTCAGGGTCGAGAAGTCGTAGCGCCGCACCTTGATCGTCACGGTCCGCCCCGACAGGCCCGAGGTCGTCAACCGGGCGGCGACCCGCTCGGCCATCCTCCGGACCCGTTCGTCGAGGTCGCGCCGGTCGGTCAGGTCGACCGCGAAGGTCTCCTCCGCCGAGACCGACTTGGCCTCGCGCTCGGCGACCACCGGTCGCGGGTCGAACCCGCGGGCGAAGGCGGCCAACCCGGTGCCGTGGGCCTTGCCGAACATCCGCACCAGTTCGTCCTCTTCGACCGCGGCCAGGTCGCCGATGGTCCTGATCCCGCTGCGCCGCAACCGCTCCCCCGTGACGTGACCGACCCCGGGGAGCCGCGAGACCTCCAGCGGGCGCAGGAGGTCGGCCTCGTCCTCGGGGGCGACGACGACCAGGGCGTCGGGTTTGCGCAGGTCGGAGGCGATCTTGGCGGTGAGCTTGCTGCGCCCCACCCCCACCGACACCGTCAACCCCGTGCGGGCCCGGACCCGGGTACGGAACTCCTTCGCGATCTCGACGGCGTCCTCGGTGGTCAGCCCCTCGTGGGCGAGGGCGAGATCCACGTAGGCCTCGTCGAGCGACATCGGTTCCACCGCCGGGGACAGCTCCCGGGCGATCGCCATCACCTGCTCGGACACGATCCGGTAGGCGCCGAACCGCCCGGCCAGGTAGGCCGCGTTGGGGCACAACCGCCGCGCCTGACCGGTCGGCATGGCCGAGCCGATGCCGAACCGTCGCGCCTCGTAGGAGGCGGTGGCGACCACCCCCCGCAACCCCGTGCCGCCGACCACCACGGGTCGGCCGCGCAACGACGGTTTGTCCCGTTGCTCGACGGCGGCGAAGAACGCGTCCAGGTCGAGGTGCAGCACCCCCGCGACCCGGGGATCGGGTCGACGCGGGAGCGGAGGGGGCACGGGTCCAGTCTGGCGCGCCCGCACGTCGTAGCCTCCGGAGGTGGATGTGACCCTCGTCGGTTTCCTGGTGCTCGTCGTCGCCGCCGTCGTCATCGGCTTCGCCAAGACCGCGATCGGGGGCGCGGCGGCGGTCGCGGTGGCGCTGTTCGCCGCGGTGCTGCCGGCCAAGGAATCCACCGGCACGATCCTGCCCCTGCTGATCTTCGGCGACCTGTTCGCGGTGTGGGCCTACCGTCGCCACGCCGAGTGGAAACTGCTGCTGCGGTTGTTCCCCTCGGTCGCGGTGGGGGTGCTGGTCGGCGCCCTGTTCGTGGACCTCGTCGACGACGTGGTCATGCGCCGCACGATCGGCGCGGTCCTCATCGCCCTGGTCGGGCTGCACGTCTGGCGCCAGTACCGGCAGCGCCGGCTCGGGACCGCCCCGCCCCCCGCGAGCGCCACCCGTCGGGTCCTCGTGGCCGCGACGTTCGGGTTCCTCGCCGGTTTCACGACCATGGTCGCCAACGCCGGGGGCGCGGCCATGTCGATCTACCTGTTCACGATGGGGTTGTCGGTGCTGGGGTTCCTGGGCACCGGCGCCTGGTTCTTCTTCCTGGTCAACCTGTTCAAGCTGCCGTTCAGCATCGGGCTGGGGTTGGTCAGCCTGGACTCCCTGCGGCTGGACCTGATGCTCGTGCCCGCCGTGGTCGTGGGGGCGCTGATCGGGCGCAAGGTGATCAAGCGGATCGACGCCCGCCGTTTCGAGCAGCTCGTCCTCGGCGCGACGGTGGTCTCCAGCGTCTACCTGCTGCGCTGATCCGGTCGTCCTTTCGCCGTCGACGGGTCGCCGGCCCCGGACGTAGGGCAGGCTGGTCGGAGGACCGACGAGGGGTGGGGACGTGAAGGTTCTGCTGGTGGAGGACGAGGTCGGCCTGGCCGACACGATCCGGCGCGGACTGGCGGCCGAAGGGTTCACGGTGGACGTGGCCCACGACGGCCGGCGGGGTTTCCTGCTGGCCCGCGAGAACTCCTACGACGTCCTCGTGCTCGACCTCATGCTCCCCTCCCGCAACGGGTACGAGATCACCCGGGACCTCCGCTCGGTCGACGTCTGGACGCCGGTGCTGATCCTCACGGCCAAGGACGGGGAGTACGACGAGACCGACGCCTTCGAGCTCGGGGCCGACGACTACCTGACCAAACCGTTCTCGTTCCGGGTCCTGGTGGCCCGGCTGCACGCCCTCGTGCGGCGCGGCGCCCCGGCCCGTCCGGTCGTTCTGACCGCCGGTGACCTGACCCTCGACCCGGCCGCGCACCGGGTCCGGCGCGGGGACACCGAGATCGTGCTCACGGCCCGGGAGTTCGCGCTGCTGCACTTCCTGCTCCGGCACCGCGGCGAGGTGGTCTCGAAGACGCAGATCCTCGAGGCGGTCTGGGACGCGCACGTCCAGGGGGACCCCAACGTCGTCGAGGTCTACGTCGGGTACCTGCGCAAGAAGATCGACAACCCGTTCGACCGCAAGGCGATCGAGACCGTCCGCGGCGTGGGCTACCGGCTGGCCGAGACCGGCTGAGGCGCCTCGGCCATCGGCAGCCGCACCCGGAACAGGGCCCCGCCGGCGGGGGACTCGTCGGCCTCCACCGTGCCGCCGTGCGCGGTGACCAGCTCGGCGACGATCGCGAGGCCGAGGCCCGTCCCCCCGGAGTCGCGGGTCCGGCTCTCCTGCAACCGGGTGAAGCGTTCGAAGACCCGCTCCCGTTCGTCGACGGGCACGCCCGGCCCGTCGTCGCCGACCTCCACCACCGCGACCGGGCCCTCGGCGCGGCAGGCCAGGGTGACCCGTCGCGCGGCGTGCCGGCAGGCGTTGTCGACCAGGTTGCGCAGCACCCGCGACAGCTGCCCCTCGTCGCCCCGCACCCGCAGCGGGACGGCGTCGACGGCGACGGTGAGCCCCCCCGCCCCCCGCGGCTGGAGGGAGGCGACCCGGGCGGCCTCCATCCCCAGCAGGTCGTCGAGGTCGACGTCGGTGGCGGTGACGACCAGGCGGTCCTCGTCGACGCGGGCCAGCAGGAGCAGGTCCTGCACGAGGGACTCCAGGCGGGACGACTCGCCCAGCACGAGCCGGGAGAACTCCTCCGGGGTGTGCGAGCCGGGGTGGGCCAGCGAGATCTCCGCGCCGGCCTTGAGGGTCGCCACCGGCGAGCGCATCTCGTGGCTGGCGTCGGCGACGAACCGCTGCTGCGCGCGTTGGGCGGTCTCCAGCCGGGCGAGCATCGCGTTCATCGTGGCGGCCAGGCGCGCGACCGCGTCGCGTCCGGGTGGCTGCGGCACCCGCCCGTGCAGGCCGGCCGCGGTGATGCCCTCGACCGTGCTGCGGATCGCCTCGACGGGGCGCAGCGAGCGCCCCACGAACACCCGGGTGGCCAGCGCCACCGCCAGCAGCAGCAGCGGGGTCCCGACGGCCAGCAGCACCACGACGGTGCGGAACGTGGCCTCGGCGTCGGTGGCCGACTGCGCGATCTGCACCGTGAAGTACTGGTCCTCGACGCTCGCGCCGAGGACCGTGACGGTCCAGGGGCTGTCCCCGCGGCCCGGCAGCACGGTCCGGACGCTCTCGTCGACCGCGATCGGCGGGCTGATCTGGACCATCGGGAAGTCGGCGGGGGCCCGCAGGCTGTGGGCGACGATCGTGCCGTCGGCGCGGATGACCTGGATGAGGACGCCCCGGTCGTCATCGGCCCCGATCGTGCGGTCGAGCACCTGCCGGGCGGGGGTGTCCTCGCCCTCGGCCCCCGCGCGCAGGGTGTCGGCGTCCACGACGAGGCGGACGAGGCGGGTCTGGACGCCCCCGGAGTCCTCGACGCCGCCGAAGAGGGAGTGGTGCAGGACGACGAGGGCCAGGACGCCGCCCGTGACGACGAGGAGCCCGAGGACCACGGTCGCGGCGACCGCGGACCGGGCCTCGACCCCGATCCGCCCCCACCACCCGCGGTACGGCACCCGATCAGTCTGCCCCGAGGCGGCCGCGAACCGCTGAGCCCGACCTGAGAAGGGGCACCCCGTCCCCCGACCGGCTCACCCGCTGGGCACGTCCCGGACCAGTTGCCGGTGCGGTCCCTGCGGGGAGCGGCCCGTGGGCCGGAAGCCGAGCCGTCGGTAGGCGGCCTCGGCCCGGGGGTTCTGCTCGTGGACCTCGAGGTAGACCTCCGAGAGCCCTTGCCGACCGACCCAGTCGATCGCGTGGTCGACGAGCCGACCCAGCAGCCCGCTGCCGCGGTGCGCCGGGGCCACGTAGATCCCCACGAGCAGGGCCCGTCGCACCGGAGGGCCGCCCGTGGCCGCCGGACCGAGGGACTCGACGATCGCGGTCACCGACCCGACCCAGGTCCCATCGTCGTCGGCCACGACCTGCGCGACCTCGGGACCGGCCGCGGCCCGCTCGGTCCGGTCGCGCCAGTGCGCGTCCGGTTGCCGGGACGCCCGCTCGTGGGTGTCGAGGAAGGCCACCGGCGCGGCCGGGTCGAGCAGAGCGTCCAGCCGCAAACGCTTCACCAGCTCCCACTCCCCGGGCGCGACGCGGCGGATCTGCATGGGCCGAGGGTGGCACGCGGACGGGCCCTCCGGCAGGGGCCGGATCGCCCGGCCGTCCCCTGCCCGATCGGGACCTCCGGTCAGAAGGCCTGACCGGCGACGTCGACCTCACCGTGCGCGACCAGCCAGGTGAGCGCCTCGTGCAGGGCGTCCAACGACGAGTAGCGCGGCTGGTAGCCGAGGACGGTCCGGGCCCGGTCGATGGCGGCCGCGATGTTGCGCTCGACGTGGTCGAAGGTGATGCCCGCGGCCTCGGCCCCGACCCGGTCGACGAAGGCGTCACGGTCGAGGAGGTCGAGCTCGGCCCGGCGCCCGAACCAGGCGGCCACCCCCTCGGCGAGCCCGCGCTGGGTCATCGCCTGCTCGGCGACGACGTGGAAGCTGGACCCGACCGCCTCCGGCCGGGTGAGGGCGCGTTCGAAGGCCTGGGCGACGTCGTCGGCGTGGACGTGGTTGAGCAGGCCGAGACCCGCGTAGGGCAGCGGGACGGGCTCGCCCGTCGCGAGCTGCCGCCAGGTCTCGGGCGACAGGTTGCCCGCCGGGGTGATGACGGGCCAGCCCGGGCCGGTGATGTGGCCGGGGTGCAGGACGACGCTCGGTACCCCGCCCCGACGCGACTCGGCGTGCAGCAGCGCCTCGATCGCGGCCTTCTTGGGGCCGTACTCGCCGTAGGGGTTGCGCGGTTCGTCCTCGGTGACGGGTACCCGCGCGGTCCGGCCGTGGACCCACACCGTGCCGCAGTGCAGCAGCAGCGGACGGGTGGGGCGCAGGGCCTCCAGCAGGTGCTCGGCCGAGTCCCGGTCGAAGCAGATGAGGTCGACGACGGCGTCCGGTCGCAGGTCGGCGACCCGCGACCCGAAGGTTCCCGCCCGTTCCTCGGCCTCGCGGTCGAGCACCACCCGCTCGACCCGCGGCCACTCCGGCGCCGGCTGGTAGGGCTCCCGGCTTCCCCGGCTGACCGCCACGACGTCGTGCCCGGCGCGCACCAACCGCGGGACGAGGTAGGTCCCGATGTGTCCGGTCGACCCGATGACGACCACCCGACTCATCGCACCCGCCTCACCCGTCGGACCCGGACGTCGTGACGGTCACGACGGCGTTCCGACCGGCCCACCCTGCGCGGTCCGCCCCGGGCCCGCCACCCGGGTCGACGTGCGCGACGGATCAGGTGGCCATGTCCACGAAGCGCGAGTAGTGCCCCTGGAACGCGACGGTGATGGTGTCGGTGGGTCCGTTGCGGTGCTTCGCCACGATGAAGTCGGCCTCTCCCGCGCGCGGGGACTCCTTCTCGTACATGTCCTCCCGGTGCAGCAGGATCACCATGTCGGCGTCCTGCTCGATGGAGTTGTGGACGGCGACCCCGTCGGCGACGAAGTTGTGCCCGCCGAGCACGGTGGCGTCGAAGACCTCCTCGACCCCGTCGGGCTCGATCTCCACGATCTCGTCCCACAGGAGGTCGTTGACGGCCAGGACGTCGAGGGCCGCGTCGTCGAGGAGTTCGGCCACACGCCCCAACCGCTGCCGGGAGGGGGCGCGCTTCCACAGGGTGGACCCGCAGAACGCCGTGCCCATGGCCGCCGCGAACTCCCGGTGCGTCATCCCCTTCTCGACGAGGACCTCACGCACGCGGTCCCACACCTGCACGGGGACCGTGTCCACGTTCGGGTTCGACGTCTTGTCCCGTACGACCGCAAGCAGGGCCTCGGCCCGGCGGCCACGGGCCCCGTGGACGCCGATCTCCTGCAGGAAACGCCGCTGGTCGTCGACGCCCGACACGTCGAGCGTCCACCCGGCGCGGTACTGCGCCTTGGGGGTGGCCTTCCGCACCCGGGCGGAGATCCCGAACCGCAGCAGGAGCCGGGCCAGGTCGTCGACGAGGCGGCGGCTGGTGGAGGCGTAGTAGATGCGCCCCGACGTCCCCGAGGCGTTGACGGTCACCGACCCGTCGGTCGCCCAGATGTGCCGGAGGAACAGCGCGATCTGCCGTTTGGGCAGGCCGGCCACCTCGGCCGGGACGAACTTCTCGTGGCTGCGCAGCCCGAACAGCTCCATCCCGTCCAACCACTCGGCCACCGGGTTCCGGCGCCCCCGGGCCAGTCGGTAGGGGGCGGGCAGGCGCAGCGTCGTGCACCGCGCCGCCGCGAACTCGTCCCGGACGGCCGCGATCCCGAACGCCGTGCGCGCCGCATCGGTCACCGCGTCGAGGTTCTCCTCGTCGACGCTCGCGTAGCGGAGCGGCTGACGGCGGACGAACGACCCGTCCCCGAGCAGGTGGGCGAGCAGCACGACGCGGTCGTCGGCCCAGGTGACGACGTGCTCCGGCCCCGGCACGTGACGGGGGACGCCGATCCGCTGCCCGATCGCGAGGTCGCCGAGCGCGGTCCACCCCTCGTAGGTGAGGAACGGGTGGTTCGCGGTCGCCCGGACGACCTTGCCCGACGTCGTGCGCAGCCGGAGAACAGGCTTGGTCCCGGTGGAGAAGACGTGGGTGAGGTGCCGCCGGACGTAGCGCAGCGAGTCGTCCAGGGACCAGACCGGCACGTCCCTGGCCCCGGCGGCGAAGAGGTCGCCCATGGTCGTCTCGGCGCCCGTGTCGGCCCGCAGCACCCGGGTCGACGCGGTGAGGCAGCCCGACTCGCGGAGGTCGCTCATCTGCGGCTTCTTGTCGGTCCGCTGCTCGGGCCCACGGTTCAGCTGCGACAGCGCGATGACCGGGACCTCGATCTCCTTGGCCAGGAGTTTCAGGGCCCGGGAGAACTCCGAGACCTCCTGCTGCCGGGACTCCACACGCTTGCCCGACGTCATCAGCTGCAGGTAGTCGACGATGACGAGTTTCAGGTCGGCCTTCTGCTTCAGCCGCCGGCACTTCGACCGGATCTCCATCAGCGACATGTTCGGGGAGTCGTCGATGTAGAGGGGGGCCTCGGACACCGACCCCATGGTGCGGGCCAGTTTGGTCCAGTCCTCCTCGCGCATGGTCCCCTTGCGCATGTTCTGCAGGGGGATGCGCGCCTCGGCCGAGAGCAGGCGCATCGAGATCTCGTTGCGCCCCATCTCCAGGGAGAAGATGACGCTGGCGAGACCGTGCTTGATCGATGCCGCCCGGGCGATGTCCAGTCCCAGGGTCGACTTACCCACAGCTGGCCGAGCCGCGATGACGATCATCTGGCCGGGGTGCAGACCGTTGGTCAGCTGGTCGAGGTCGGCGAACCCGGTGGGGACGCCGACCATGCCCTCGCCGCGGTGCGAGGACGCCTCGATCTCGTCGATCGCGGCCTCGATGATGTCGCCGAGGGGCGCGTAGTCCTCCTTCACCCGCTTCTCGGTGACGGCGTAGACCTCGGCCTGGGCGGAGTTGACGATCGCGTCGACGTCGCCGCCGTCGGCGCCGTAGCCCATCTGCACGATGCGGGTGCCGGCCTCGACCAGGCGTCGCAGCACCGCCCGCTCGCGGACGATCCGGGCGTAGAAGCCGGCGTTGGCCGCGGTGGGGACGGTCGAGATCAGGTCGTGCAGGTAGGGGGTGCCGCCGACCCGGGCCAGCTCGTTGCGGTTGGTCAGCTCGGCCGACACGGTGACCGGGTCGGCCGGTTCGCCGCGGCCGTAGAGGTCGAGGATCGCCTCGTAGATCAGCTCGTGCGCGGGCCGGTAGAAGTCGACCCCCTTGAGGACCTCGACCACGTCGGCGATGGCGTCCTTGGACAGCATCATCCCGCCGAGGACACCCTGTTCCGCGGCGATGTCCTGGGGGGGCATCCGCTCGTAGGGCTCGGCCCCGACCTCGGGGCCACGGTCGTTGCGGCGGCCCCGCCCCTGACCCCCGTCACCGGACCGCGGGCGCTGCCCGTCGTCGCCGAAGTCCCCGGCCCACTGGCTCGGCAGGTCCTGGTCCGTGGTCACGAGGCCTCCTCCGCTGCGGCCGCCCCGGCGGCAGCGAAGACTGTCTAGCGGGGAGGTCCGACAGACCCTCGCCCCTGCGACCCCCGGGGGTCAAACCAGCCTGTGCACAGGCTGGGGGACAACCTGTGGACGCAGCGGGGGTAGTTGTGCACAGGGGGTGGACAACACTGGGGACAAGAACGTCCGACCCCGACCGGGGTGCCCTGGCCGTCGCTCTGACCTGCGACGATGCGCGTCCGCGGCATCCACCGCGTGTGGAGACGAAGTTTTTCGGGATGTCGTGGTGATGGAGGCGAGATTGCGGTCCGGTAACGGTTGGTCCCGGCGGCTCAAGCCGACCCCGCGCGACGCCGACATCCTCAGGCTGGCCGGGCCCGCGCTCGGGGCGCTCGTCGCCGAACCCCTCTTCCTGCTGGCCGACTCCGTCATCGTGGGGCGGCTCGGGGTCCTGCCGCTGGCCGGTCTGGGGCTCGCCGGTGCGGTGCTCACCACGGCGGTGGGTCTGATGGTCTTCCTGGCCTACGGCACCACCGCGACCGTGGCCCGGCGGATCGGTGCGGGCGACCTGCGCGGAGCGTTGGAGCAGGGTGTGGACGGCATCTGGCTGGCCCTGGGCGCCGGGGTCGTCCTGGCCCTCCTCGCGTGGCCGACCGCCCCCGCCCTGGTCGGCGCGCTGGGGGCGTCGGCCGAGGTGCTCCCCTACGCGGTGACCTACCTGCACTGGAGCCTGCCGGGACTGCCCGGGATGCTCGTGGTGCTGGCCGCCACCGGGGTCCTGCGCGGGCTGCAGGACACCCGCACGCCGTTGGTGGTCGCGGCCACCGGGGCCGGGGTCAACGTGCTGCTGAACCTCGCTCTGGTCTACGGGGCCGGGTGGGGCATCGCCGGGTCCGCCGCCGGGACCGCCCTGACCCAGCTCCTCATGGCCGCGGCCCTGGTCACGGTGGTGGCGCGCGGGGTACGGCGGACCGGCGCCCGCGTGACCCCGCACCCGCTCGGTGTCCTGCGCGGGGCACGGGACGGGGCGCCGCTGTTCGTCCGCACGCTGACCCTGCGGGTCGCCCTGCTGGTGACCACGGTCGTCGCGACCCGGCAGGGGGACGCGGGGATCGCCGCCCACCAGGTCGCGATGACGGTGTGGACCACCACCGCCCTGGCCCTGGACGCGCTGGCCATCGCGGCGCAGGCCCTGGTCGGGCGGGCCCTCGGGGCCGCCGACGTCGGCGACGTCCGGGCCACCGTCCGACGGATGGTCCAGTGGGGGGTGGCGACCGGCGCCGTCCTCGGGGTGCTGATCGCGCTGACGGCGGTACCCCTGACCGGGCTGTTCAGCACCGATCCCGCGGTGCGCTCGTTCCTGGCCGCGGCCCTCTGGGTGCTGGCCGCCTCGCTGCCGCTGGCCGGCTGGGTCTTCGTCCTCGACGGGGTGCTGATCGGGGCCGGCGACGGTCGCTACCTGGCCCGGGCCGGACTGCTCACCCTGCTCGCCTACCTCCCCGCGGCCGGGGCGGTCGGACTCCTCGTCGAGCCGGGGCGGGCCGGGCTGGTCTGGTTGTGGATCGCGTTCGCCGGCCTGTTCATGGCCGCCCGCCTGGCCACCCTGGTCCGACGGGAACGGTCGGGTCGCTGGATGGTCCTGGGGGTGTGACCTCAGACGCGGCGGTTGGCCAGGACCGGCAGCCCCTCACGGGCCGCGGCGACGACCGCCCGGTCGAGGTCGAGCACCAACCGCCCCGGGGAGGCCCCCAGCTCGCCGAGCACCTCCCCGAGCGGCCCCACCCCCCGGGAGAACCCCACGCCGGTCGGCGCACCCCCCGTGTCCCTGCCGAGGGTCGCGGGATCGGCCTGCCCGCAGGCCAGCACGTAGCAGGTGCTGTCCAGGGCCCGGGCGGACGTCAGCAGCTGCCACTGCTCGACCTTGCGGGGACCGCTCCCCCAGCTCGCGGCGACCAGGACGACCTCGGCCCCCCGCTCGGCCAGCGCCGAGAAGAGACCGGGGAAGCGGACGTCGTAGCAGGTGGCGAGCCCGACGCCGACCCCGTCGACGTCGACGACGACCGGGTCACGCCCCTCCTGGACCGTCCGCGACTCCTGGAACCCGAACGCGTCGAAGAGGTGGATCTTGTCGTAGTGCGCCTCCACCCCCGCGCCCACCGCGAGCAGGGTGTTGCGCACCCGCCCCCCGTCGCCCGGGGTGAACATGCCCAGCACCACGGTCAGCCCGGCCTCGTCCGCGAGCGCCCGGACGGCGCTCGCCCAGGGGCCGTCGAGCGGTTGGGCGACGGGGCCGAGCGGCACGCCGAAGCGGCACATCGTGGCCTCGGGGAGCAGCAGCAGCCGGGCCCCGGCCGCGCGGGCCGCCTCGATCTCGGCGGCGACGAGCTCCAGGTTGGCGGCGAGGTCGTCGGTGCTGGAGATCTGGGCCAGGGCGATGCGCACGGGCACTCCTCGGACGGGGGTCGGGGACGGGTCGGTTCAGCGATTCTCGCGGGCCGCGAGGGTCAGCAGCACGGTGGAAGCGGTCCAGCCCAGCGGGGCCGGACCCGCCGGGAGACCGTCGGGCCGCACCTTCTCGGGCAGGCTGCCCCAGTCGACCCGGGTGGCGTCGAGCCAGTCCAGCCAGTGCTCGGCGACGTCGGGACGGCCGCAGGGGCCGGCGGTCAGCGCGACCTGGGCGACCTCGGGGGTCCAGGAGATGCCGTCCTGCTTCCAGCCGACGCCGGGGGCCAACCCACCGGCGGGGCGGGCCGCGTCGCGCTGGTAGGCGTGCCAGGCGTCGAGGACCGCGGGACGGACGTGGTCCGCGAAGGGCGGGAGCAGCCAGCAGACGGCCGCGTCGGGCCCCCCGCGGTCGCTGTAGCGCTGGTAGCCCGCGGGCCCGAAGGCGTCGTGCAGCCGGTCCTCGAGGTGGTCGGCGAGCCCGGCGACGTTGTCGGCGCGACGGTCCCAGCCGGTGGCGAGGAGCAGGCGGCGGGCCGAGCGCAGGCCGAGGAGCAGCGCCGCGGCGGTCCCCAGGGTGAGCCGGGCCTCGCGCCGCTCCCAGTAGTCGGAGGAGGGGGTGGGCAACCCGCCGCCGGTCCGGAGGTCGCGGGCGATGAAGGCGACGGCCCGGTTGACCATCGGCATCCAGGGCCGCAGCTCTTCCTCCGAGGTCGCGGCGATGCGGGGGGCACCGGGGGCGTCGAGCTGGTCGCGGGCCGGCTCCGGCGGGGTGTCGAGCAGGTGCGCTGTGGCCCACAGTGCCCATCCGGCGCCGTCGGACTGGGCGTGACGACGGTCCGGGGCGCCCCCGGTGAGCAGGTCGCGGGGCAGGAACCCGCCGTTCGGCAGCTGCACGAAGCGCATGAAGTCGAGGATCTGCAGCGCCTCGGAGCGATGACGGGCGGCGAGCATGGCCCCCACCGCGAAGGCGTTGTCCCGCGACCAGGAGAACCCCCAGCCGACGGCCGGGCCCGCGGAGACGGAGCCGTTGCCGTGCATGAGCTGCTTGACGTCGAGCAGGGCGCGGACGGCCATCGCCTCCCAGCGGGTGCCGGCCCCGGGGACGCGACCACGGGCGAGCCACTGCTGCGGGGTCAGGCTCTGCCCTCCGACGACGGCACCGTCGCGCCCGAAGCTGTCGTCGACGACCCCGGTCACCCACCCGGGGCCGGTGAGCAGCTCGGGCAGCCGACCGACGCGCTGCGGGGAGATCCCGGCCGAGCAGCCGGGCAGGGCCAGCGCCGCCACCCCCAACCCGGCGCCGAGGAGCGCCCGTCGGGTGGGGCGGGCGGGGGCGGGGTGCACCCGGTCATCCTCGCCGATCGTCGGGGAGGGAGAGCGCGGGAACGACGGAACCGGCCGCCCCCCGCGGGGGACGACCGGTTCCGGGGCAGGACGTCAGGCGGAGACGACCTCGACGGTCACCTTCGCGGAGACGTCGGCGTGCAGCCGGACCAGCACGGTGTGCTGACCGGTGGTGCGGATCGCCTGCGGCAGCTCGACCTTGCGCTTGTCGACCGAGGGCCCGCCACCGGCGGTGACGGCCTCGGCGATGTCGGACGGGGTGACGGCGCCGAAGAGGCGGCCACCCTGCCCGGCGCGCGCGTTGAGCACGACCGGCTTGGACTCCAGCGACTGCTTGACCTGCTGGGCCTGCTCGACCGTGGCGATCTCACGGGCACGACGGGCCTTGCGGATCGTCTCGATCTGCTTCTCGCCGCCCTTGGACCACGGGGTGGCCAGGTTGCGAGGCAGCAGGAAGTTCCGGCCGTAGCCGTCCTTGACCTCGACGACGTCGCCCGGCGTACCGAGCCCGGACACCTCGTGGGTGAGGATGAGCTTCATCTCGTTCCCCCTCCTCAGCGGGCGGAGCTGCTGTAGGGCAGCAGCGCCATCTCGCGGGCGTTCTTGATCGCCTTGGCGATCTGCCGCTGCTCCTGCACGGACACACCGGTCACCCGACGAGCGCGGATCTTGCCGCGGTCGGAGATGAACTTGCGCAGCAGCGCGGTGTCCTTGTAGTCGACCGCCTCGATCTTGGCGGCCTTCAGCGGGTTCTGCTTCTTCTTGGGCTTGCGCACGGGCGCCTTGGCCATCGTGGTGCTCCCCTCTCGTGAGAGCCCGGGCTTTCGACCCGGGATGACTGGAAGTGATGGGGCCCTCAGGCCCCGGGGACGACCGTCAGAACGGCGGGTCGTCGTTGGAGGCGCCGCCCCAGCCGCCGGATCCGCCCTGGCCGGAGCCGGACGGGCCGGTGGCCCACGGGTCCTCCTGCGGAGCGTTGCCGGAACCGCCGGAACCACCCTGACCGCCGGAGCCGCCGCCCCAGCCGCCACCGGAGTTGCCGCCGCCGCCGAAGCCGCCGCCGCCACCCCCGCCGCGCTGGTTGCGGTTGACCTTGGCGTTGGCGTACCGCAGCGAGGGGCCGATCTCGTCGACCTGCATCTCGGTGACGGTGCGCTTCTCGCCTTCCTTCGTGTCGAAGGTCCGCGACTGCAGACGACCGGTGACGATCACGCGGGTGCCCCGGGTCAGCGACTCGGCGACGTTCTCGGCCGCCTCGCGCCAGATGGAGCACCGCATGAACAGCGTCTCGCCGTCCTTCCACTCGTTCGACTGACGGTCGAACGTGCGGGGGGTGGAGGCCACCGTGAAGTTGGCGACCGCCGCCCCGGAGGGGGTGAAACGCAGCTCCGGGTCGTTGGTGAGGTTCCCGACCATCGTGATGACGGTCTCGCCCGCCATCAGGCGGCCTCGGCGCGGAGCAGCTTCGTCCGCAGCACCGCCTCGTTCAGGTTCAGCTGACGGTCCAGCTCCTGGGCGAGGGCGGGTTCGGCGTTGAGGTTCACCACCGCGTAGATGCCCTCGGCCTTCTTCTTGATGTCGTACGCGAGCCGACGACGGCCCCAGATGTCGACCTTGGCGACCTCGCCACCACCCTGACGGATGACGTTGAGGAAACGCTCCAGCGACGGGCCGACCGTACGCTCCTCGAGCTCTGCATCGAGGATCACCATGAGCTCGTAATCACGCGCGCTCATTCCCCACCTCCTTCGGTCTCAGCGGCCACGGTCTTTCCGTGGCAGGAGGGGTCTTCGGCGTCGTCCCTTCCCCGTCCGGGCGCGTGGATGCGCCGGGGAGGAAGAGGGACCCACCAAGTCTACCCGTCCTGGCGGACCACCCTGCCCGTCCCGACGGGTCGTCGGGCCGTCATCCACAGCCCGGGCTGCGTCCGGCCCCTCCCCGGGCCTGGGGAGGACGCTCAGGCGATGCGGACGACGAGCCGGTCCGGCGCACGGTCCAGCACCCCGCCGGCCGGGTCGTCGACCCCGCCGAGCCGGACCACGTCCCCGGCGGGGGCCCGGACGTCCTGCACCACGCGCACCACCAGCCACGCGATCGCGGCCAGGCGCAGCACCACCGCCACCGCGTAGAACTCCGCGGGCAGACCGCGGTCCGGCGTCGAGGTCCCGGCGATGAAGAGCCAGACCGCACCGAAGTGGACCGCCTCGGCCAGCCACCAGACCGCGTGGTCGCGCCACGACGGCAGGGCGGCGACCGCGAGGGGCAGCAGCCACAGCGAGGTCTGGACGGGGAAGGCGGGCGCGACCACGCACACGCCCGCGACCAGCAGGAACGCGACCGCCGCGACCCGCGGACGACGGGGCGCGGACAGCGCCAGCAGCAGGACGAAGCCCACCCAGCCGAGGCCGAGCAGGACGGCCAGGACGCTCACCGCGCGGGTCGGCAGGCCGCTGGCGGTCGCCGGGTCGGAGGTCGTGGCCTGCTGCACGAGCTGCGGGATCAGCCAGGGGGAGCCGTACCCGGCCCGCTGCCCCCAGCCCGCGGTCAGGTAGTCGGCCCAGGCCCCGCCGACCGCGACCGTCAGCCCGATCGCGACCACCGCCACCACGGCGACGGTCGAGGCCAGCAGCCGGAGCAGGGCCGGCACCCGCCCGGCGCGGAGGGCGAGGATCGCGAGCGCCGGCAGGAGGAGGGCCGCGGTGGTGCTCGCCGCGACGGCCAGGCCCAGGAGCACCCCCGCGAGCAGGGGGACGCGGCGGGCCCAGGCGGCGAGCGCGGCGACCGCGAGCAGGACCCCGAGCAGCTGGAAGGACACCAGGCCGGCCAGGACGAGGACCGGGGAGAGCGCGACCAGCGTCGCGTCCCACCCGCGACGACCGAGCAGGGCGGAGAGGACCACGACCAGGCCCAGCGCGCACAGCAGCACGACCACGGCGGTCGCGTCGAAGTAGGCCCGCTGGGTCTCGACCCCCGTCCCGGCCGGGACGAAGCGTCCGACGAACCAGGTCAGGACGGCGGTGAGCGGAGGTTGGCCGAGGGCGATCCCCGGGCTCCACGGCCCGGCCCCGGTCGCCAGGCCGGAGGACGCCCAGACCACCGGACCGTCGGCGTAGCAGGCGTGGAAGAACTGGCCCGGGGTGCTCCACCCGTCCGTCCGGCAGCGGTGCTTGCTCACCGCCCCCACCACGACGGCCAGCGTGGTCAGGGCCAGGGCGACGGGCAGGGGCCGGGCCCAGGCGGGGGCCGGCGTCCCGATCCGGCGACCGGCCGGGCCGCCGAGGAACTCGCTGCCGGCGCGGGCCAGGGGGTCCTCGGCCGTGGGTCGATGGGGGGGCAGGACCGCGCCGCGGGGCGAGGGGGACGGGCGCGGGTCGCTCACCCGATCAGGCTAGGGCGTCGCCACGGGCCGGGTCGGGCGCGAGGGTCAGGCCGGGCCCGCGGCGGGTCCGCCGGCCGGGCCGGCGCCGGCACCGCCCGGTCCGGCCGCCTGACCGCCGTCGGGACCGGCACCCTGGCCACCGCCCCCACCCTGGCCGCCGTCCTCGCCCTGGTCGCCCCCCTGGCCGCCGGGGGTCTGCCGGGCGGGCCCGTCCTGGCCGGGGGTCGGGGTCTGGTCCCCGGAGGACTGACCCGGGGTCTCGCTCGGTCCGTCCGAGGACGTCTCGCTCGGCGAGTCGCTGGGCGAGGCCGACTCGCTGGGCGACGCGCTCGGCGAGGAGGTGCTGGGCGAGGGGGTCGAGGACGAGGTCGCCGGGGCCCCCTGGGCGCGACCGACGTAGCTGGGCGAGGGGAAGCGTTCGACGTCCTGGCCCTGCAGGGCCGCGCGCATGAACGTGGTCCAGATCCGGACCGGGTAGGACCCGCCGGTGACCTCACGGCTGCCGAGCCGGATCGTCTGCTGGCTGCCGTCGGCGCCGATCTGGTACATCGCGACGCTGGCCGCGAGCTGGGGCGTGAACCCGGCGAACCAGGCCGACACGTTGTCCGAGGAGGTCCCCGTCTTGCCGGCGGCCGGGCGGCCGAGGTTGCGGGCGTAGGCCCCGCTGCCGGACTGCACGACCTGCTGCATGGCGTAGGTGGCGTCGGCCATCACGTCGGCGTCGAAGCGCTGCTCGCTGGGCGGGGAGGCGGTGTAGGTGCGGGCGCCCTGGGCGTCGTCGATCGAGGCGATGGTGTGCCACTGGGTGAAGCGGCCCTGGGCGGCGAAGGTCGCGTAGGCCTGGGTCACGTCGATCGGGTGCGGGGACGCGGTCCCGAGCACGTTGGAGAAGTTGTCCTCCAGCCCGGCGGTGTCGCTGGGGTAGCCCGCGCGGATCGCGGTGTCGCGCGAGGCCTGCGGGGTGACCTCCTCGTTCAGCCGGGCGTAGACCGTGTTGACGGAGTTGGCCGTCGCGGTCAGCAGGTTGATGCGCCCGTAGGAGGAGTTGCCGAAGTTGCGGACGGGGAAGCCCTCGATGGTCTGCGGGGAGGCCCCGGAGAAGGTGGAGCGCAGCGAGATGCCCTGCTCCAGCGCCGCGACCAGCGTGAACGGCTTGAAGGTGGAGCCCGCCTGGGCCCGGTCCTGGGTGGCGGCGTTGCGGTTGCGGGCCAGGTAGTCGGCTCCGCCGTACATCGCGGTGACCCCGCCCGTGCGGGGGTCGATGGCCGACAGCGCGACCTGAAGGCCCTCGGGCCGCGACTCCGGCAGCTGGTCCTGGACCGCCTCGACCGCGGCCGCCTGGGCCTTCTGGTCGAAGGTGGTCACGATCTTGTAGCCACCCGCGGCGATCTGCTCCTCGGTGAGACCCACCGTGGCGCTCTCCAGCTCGTTGCGGACGGTGGCGAGCAGGTAGCCGTTGGGACCGGCGTACTCGTTGTCGTTGCTGGGCTCGATGGTCTCGGGCAGGCCCGCCGAGGCCCGGTCGGCCGCGCTGAGCCAACCCTCGGAGACCATGCCGTCGAGCACGTAGTCGACGCGCTCGGCGGCCCCCTCCGGGTCCTTGCGCGGGTCCAGGGAGCTCGGGGCCTTGAGCACGGCGGCGAGCAGCGCACCCTCGGAGACGGTGAGGTCCTGCACGTTCTTGCCGAAGTAGGCCTGCGACGCGGCCTGGATCCCCCAGGCGTCGCGGCCGAAGTAGACGGTGTTCAGGTAGTCCTGCAGCGTCTCGTCCTTGGACTGCTGCTGGTCGATCTTGAGGGCGATGAAGAACTCGTCGAGCTTGCGCTTGTAGCTGCGGTCGGCGGAGAGGTAGTAGTTCTTCACGTACTGCTGGGTGATCGTCGACCCACCCTGCTGCGACCCGCCCTGCAGGTTGTTCCAGAGCGCCCGGGCGATCCCGGTCGGGGAGACCCCGCGGTTCTCGTAGAAGGACCGGTCCTCGGCCGCCAGGACGGCCCGCTGCACCGGGACGGGCACGTCACCGATGCTCACGTTGACCCGGTTGCGGGCCGCGAAGGTGCCCATCGGGGTGGTCCCGTCGGCGTAGTAGACGGTGCTGACCTGGGCGTCGGCGAGCTCGTTGGGGTCGGGGACGTCGGTGAGCGCGTAGGCCGTCGCGAACCCGGCCACCCCGAGGACCGCACCGAGCACGACGAGACCGCCGAGCCAGGCGAGGATCCGGCGTCCCCGTCGCCGCGGACGACGACGACGGCTGGGGGCAGGAGCGGTGGGGCGGGCCACGACGGTCGGTTCCTCCGAGGGATCGGCGGCGGCGCCGGACGTCCGGCGCGGGGTCGGCTGCCGTCCATCGGCAGCGGGCGGGCGGACCTTCGCGGTCGCCGGCCCCGCCCAGTATGCGGGCCGGGCAGGGCTCCCCCGGGACCCCGCGGGGCCCGTGCACGCAACCTCCACCCGGGTGCCACGCCCGGGTCACGAGCCGAGCGTCAGCCGTCGCCGCGGGGTGAGGCGGGGCCCTCCACGATCGTGGGCAGCCCACCGGGCAGCTCGGCCGGGGTGGTCGTCCCCGGCGTGGTGGGCCTCGTGGGCGTGGCCGTCGGGGCCGTCGTCGGCCGGTCGGTGGGACCCGTGGTCGGGGGGTCGGTCGGGTCGGGCGTGCGGGTCGGACCCGGCGGGGTGACGGTCGGCGGGTCCACCGGCAGGGGCGGCAGCGTCACGACGGGGGGCCCGGTGGGCGCGGTCGTGGGCGGACGCGTCGGGGTGGTCGGGGGGGGCGTCGGCGCGGTCGTCGGGGCCGTCCCCTCGGAGGGGGTCGCGACGGTTCCCGGCACCGACGGCACCGGGGCGGGGGTGGGGGCACCGGGGACGGGCACGGCCGGTTCGGGCACCGGGGCCGACGACGACGGGCCGCGCCCGGTCGTCGAGGACGAGGCGCCACCGCCCGAACCGCCGCCGTCGGCGTCGGTGCCGGTGGGGGCGGGGGGCGCGACCTCGGAGCCGTCGGGACCGACCGGGGTGGTCGTGACCGGCGGGGGCTGCACGATGGCGATGGGGTTGGGGACCTCGGCGAGGCGCCCCTGCTGGACCGCCGTGATGGCGATGGCCCCGCCGGCCGTGGCCAGCAGCAGCGCCCCGACCGTGACCGCGAACGGTCGGCGGGGCAGCGTCCGCACGCGGGCGCTCGGCGCGACCGCGAGCGGCAGCGGGGCGCTCGGCCCGGCGAGGGGCGGGAGGACGTCGACCACGGTCCGCAGGGCGTTCACCCATCCCTGCAGGCGGTCCGGGCGCTCGTGGGGGTCGGCGGACAGCGACTGCAGGAGGAGGTCGGCGAGCGCCGGGTGGGCCGCGGTCTGCGGCGCGGCGCCGAGCTGGCGGCGGACCAGGACCGGGTCGAGGGAGCCGTCGGGGCCGGTCGCCGGCGGCTGACCGGTGAGCACGTGCAGCGCGGTGGCCCCGAACCCGTAGACGTCGGAGGCGGCCGAGGGCAGCTCGCCGGCCCGGACCTCCGGCGCCGTGTACGGCAGGGCCCCCGGCCGGGGGCGGCCACCGAGGCTGCCCGCGGCGAGGCGGACCCCGTCGGCGGGCCAGAACCCACCGAGGCGGAGGGTGCGGGGGGTGATGTCACCGTGCACGAGGGGCGGGGCCGTGTCCGAGCCGCGGTGCAGGTCCTCGAGGACCGCGGCGGCGGCGGCGAGGATGGCGAAGCGCTCGTCCATGGCGGCACCCGGGTCGTCGCGCAACCAGTCGGCCACGGAACGCCCCGCCGCCTGCTCCAGCACGGCGTAGTCCCATTCGGGGCCGTCGAGGTCCGCGCCCTCCGGGACGTGCGGGGCGGGCCCGGCGAAGGTGTGGCGCAGCCCGGCCAGGCGGGGGTGGTGGACCTTGGCCAGACCGGCGGCCCGCTGCTGCCACCAGCGTCGGCGGTCCGCGACGGAGACGGGCGCGACGGCCCCGTCCTCGTCCTCCCGCGGCGTCCGCACGACCTCGAGGTCGCCGACGGAGTCGGTGGGGGTGGGGATCTCGTCACCGGGGGGGACCTCGGAGCCGGACGCGTCCTCGTCGTGGGTGGCGAAGGGGCGCAGCGCGGCGAGGGTGAGCAGGACCGCGGCCCCGGCGTCGGCGCGGTGGTCCAGCACGTGCCAGGACTCCCCGCCGTTGTCGACGTCGCCCAGGACCTCGTAGCGGTCGGGGTCCTCGGGCGGTCCGACCCGGTGCCGGACGACCTCGGGCACGTCGGCGGCGGCCGTCAGGCCATCGTCGGGCCAGCCCTCGTACGTCACCTCTGGCACCTCCGCGCCTCGTCGGCATGATCACACACCGGTCGGACCTCCATAGTGCCGTACTCGGGCACCCTTCCGACACGTTCGCAGCAAGCCGATGCGTGTTGCCCTTGTCGCATCGAGGGATCAGGAGTAGTGCGACTCACCCTCCGTCGACCGGATCGTGCGAAGGGGCACCCACGCGGGGCTCGACACCCCTTCCGCACCCACGGCCCCCGGCGCCGCGAAGACGGTGACCGGCGGCACGGGTCCCGTGTGGGCCCGGACCCGCACCGCCACGTGCTGCCCGGTGCACCCCTGGGCCAGCGCCGAGGTGCCCACGTCGGCGGTCAGCACGTTCACGTTGCCGTGACCGCAGTCGACCCCGGCCGCCGCGCCCGCGACCGGGTCGAACCAGGCCCCCGTCGACATCTGCAGCACCCCCTCGCGGAGGGCGTCGGAGAGCACGAGCCCGGCCAGGCAGCTGCCCTGCCGGCTCTCCAGCACCACCACCTGGCCCGCCCGCAGGCCGCGCCGCTCGGCGTCGCGCGGGTGCATCCGGACCGGCTCCCGTCCCTGGACCTTGCTGCGCTGCGACGTGGCACCGTGGTCGAGCTGGCTGTGCAGCCGGGTGGCCGGGTTGTTGGCCAGCAGCACCAGGTCGTGCTCGGCGTCGGGCGCCTCGGCGGGGGCGAACCAGGTCGGCAGACCCGGGCAGTCGGCGTAGCCGAAGCCCGCGACCCGGGCCGAGACCAGTTCGATGCGCCCGCTGGGCGTGCGCAGGGGGGCGGCGCTCGGGTCACGCCGGAAGGCGGCGAGGAGGACGTGCTCGGTCGTCCCGTCCGGCAGGGCGACCTCCCCGCCGTCCCGGAACCGGGCGTAGGGCGGGGCCTCCACCCCGGCGCGGCGGGCCGGTCCCGCCCGCCACTCCTCGTAGAGGTGCTCGACCCACTCCGCGGCGTCGCGGCCCTCGGTGAAGCGCTCCCCCACGCCCAGCCGTCCGGCCAGGTCCGCCAGGGCGGCGTAGTCGTCGCGGGCCTTCCCCAGCGGGGGGCTGACCCGACCCATCGCCAGCAACCGGTCGTCGTAGCGGGCGGCACCGAGGTCCTCGCGCTCCAGCGACGTGGTGGTGGCCAGGACGACGTCGGCGTGCCGGGCGGTCGAGGTCCAGTAGGGCTCGTGGACGACGACCGTCTCGGCCGCGGCGAAGGCCCGGCGCAGCCGCCGCAGGTCCTGGTGGTGGTGGAACGGGTTGCCCCCGGCCCAGTGCACGAGCCGCAGGTGGGGGTAGCGCCGTCGCTCGCCGTCGAAGGCGTACTCCTCCCCCGGGTGCAGCAGCGCGTCGGCGATGCGGGCGACGGGGATCCGCCGGCGCAGCGGGTCGGCGAACTGCGGGAAGGTCGGCAGGGGCATCGAGGAGGACCGCCGCCCGACGCCGCCGGTCGAGGCGTAGCCGTGCCCGAACCCGCCCCCCGGCAGCCCGATCTGGCCCAGCAGCGCGGCCAGCGCGATCGCCGCCCACAGCGGCTGCTCGCCGTGCCGGGTCCGTCCGATCGACCAGCTGACGGTGATCATCGTCCGCCCGGCCGCGGCCCGGCGGGCCAGCGTCCGGATGGTCTGCGCGGGGATGCCGGTGATGGGTTCGGCCCACTCCGGGGTCCGCTCGCGCAGCGAGGCGCAGAACTCCTCCGCACCGGTCGTGCAGTCCCGCAGGAACGTCTCGTCGTGCCGGTCCTCGGCGACCAGGACGTGGCCGAGGGCCAGCAGCAGCGCCGTGTCCGTGCCCGGCCGGAGGGCCAGCCACTCGGCGTCGAGCTCGGCCGCGAGGTCGTCGCGCTGGGGCGAGACGAGGACGAACTCGGCCCCGCGGGCGCGGGCGGCGCGCAACCGGCCCGGGACCTCGTGGCGGGTGATCCCGCCGGAGGCGACCTCGGAGTTCTTGGCCGGCAGGCCCCCGACCGCGATGACGAGATCGGTGTGCCGCTCCACGCTGGCCCAGGCCGTCGGCCACAGCAGCGGCTCGATCGACCCGACGACGTGCGGCAGCAGCGCCTCGCCGGTGGCGTGGCTGTAGGTGCCGGTCGAGCGGGTGGCGCCGCCGAGGCAGTTGAGGAAGCGGTGCAGCTGGCTCTGCGCGTGGTGGAAGCGCCCGGCGCTGGCCCAGCCGTAGGAGCCGCCGTAGACGGCCTCGTTGCCCCCGACGGCCAGCACGCGCCGGTACTCGGCCGCGAGCCGGTCCAGGACCTCGTCCCAGCCGACCGGGAGGTACTCGTCGTCCCCGCGGCGCGGGTCGGGGCCGGGTCCGTCCTCCCACCAGCCCCGTCGGACGTGCGGCCGCAGGACCCGGGTCGGCGCGTGCAGCGCGGCCGCGACGTTGCCGAGCAGCGGCGAGGGCGCGGGGTCGTCCGGGTGCGGGTCGACCCGCAGGCCCTCGGCCGACCCGGTCGCGGTGAAGGCCCCCCAGTGCGAGGAGTGCAGGATCGGACGGGAGCTCACGCGACGATTCTCGCCCAGCCGCGCCGACGCCCCCTCCGCGTCAGTGCGAGTGCGAGTGCGAGTGCGTGTGCGGGCAGGCCCGGCGGCGGGTGGTGGGCTGCTCGGGCAGCACGACCGTCCGCGTCCGACCACCCCACGTCGTGACGGTGCCCCCCGAGGCCTTGGCCGCGTACATGGCCTCGTCGGCCCGCCGCAGCACCCGCGTCACGCTGCCGGCCTGGGCCGGGTAGGCGGCGACGCCGAAGCTGGCCCCCACGCTCACCGTCCGCGCCCCGACGCGGTAGGGACGGGTGAGGGCGTCGTGCGTCTGCAGGAGGTCCAGCCCGGCCGCGGTGACGTCGGGTTCCGGCAGGACCACCGCGAGCTCGTCGCCGCCGAGGCGGGCCACCAGGGCGCGCTCGGGGACACCGGCCCGCAACCGGGCGACGGCCTGGCGCAGGAGCTCGTCCCCGGTCTCGTGACCGAAGTGGTCGTTGACCTGCTTGAAGCGGTCGAGGTCGACCAGGGCGAAGCTGAACGGCTCGCGACGGGCCACCCGGCGCTCGAGCTCCTCGGTCAGGGCTCGTCGGTTGGCCGCGCCCGTGAGCTCGTCCGTGCGGGCCTCGCGCCGGGCCTCGACGAGGTCGGCCGTCCTCCGCCGGGTCAGCAGGGCCCCCGCCGAGACGGCGAGGACCGCGACCGCGCAGAGGCTGCCGACCACCGGCGTCGTGGCCGTCGTCCCGCCCAGCAGGAGCACGACCACCGTGGGCGCCACGACGACGGACGCCAGGGACGTCCACGACGTGCGTCGCCGCGCGGACCGCCGGCCGGCGCGGGGTCGACGAGCCGCCTCGCGCACCCGGTGACGTCGCAGCAGCCCGGAGGCGAGGAGCGTCAGAGCGGCGGCTCCCCACCCCTCGGTCACGTCGGAGAGCTGCACGACGGGCGGCAGCAGGACGACGACGAGGGCGGCCGCGAGGCAGGCCAGCGCGACGCGGTCGAGCAGGGGGCCGACGGCGTCGCGGGACCGGCCGGACAGGGCGGCGCGCACTCGCCGAGGAGTGACTGAGCGTGTCGACTGGTGATCCATTGCCCACACAGCGTACAGATGATGTCACTGAATGTCAGACAACCGCCTCGGGACGTCGCCTCATCGGGCGTCCTCGTGACGGGACGTGATGGCCCCGCTATCGTCGCGATCGGGACACAGCGCCACCAGCGCGACCGCTCAGGAGCAGGAACGTCGATGGAGGCGCCCCATGGACCACCGCACGCCCGGACGGCCGGGACCCCCCGGGTCCCCGCCGCAGCCGACACGGAGCGTCACCGTCACCCTCGGTTCCCACCGGGGGCGACCGTGAACGGCCCCGAGGGCAACGATTCCCCGGCGACCCCGGTGGCGGCACCGGTCGTCACCTCGTCCGGGACCGACGGGCTCAGCGTCGTGCACCACCCCACCCCGGAACCCACGGCCGCTCCCCGGCGCCCGGGCCCGGTCACGCTGGACGAGCTCGACCTCGACCTCGTCGCCGCCCTCCAGGTCGCCCCGCGGGCCCCGTTCAACGTCCTCGCCGACGCCCTGGGCTCCTCGGCCAGCACGATCGGGCGTCGACTGACCCGCCTGCAGGACGAACGGATCCTGCTGGTGGTCGGCCAGATCGAGTGGTCGCTGGTGTCGGACACCCACCCCCAGCACATCTGGATCCGGACCCGCCCGGGCACCGCCGACCAGGTCGCGGCCGCGCTCGCCGAGCTGCCCGAGACCCAGTTCGTGGCCTCGACCGCCGGACGGGCCGACGTCCACCTGACCGTCCACGCCCGGGCCCGGTCCGACGTGCAGCGCCTGATCCAGGCCGCCGGCGCCGTCCCCGGGGTGCGGTCCACGCACTCCGAGCTGGTGCTGCGCGCGGTGACGCGACCCGACGCCTGGCGGCTGCACCGGCTGGGCGAGGAGCAGCTGGCCATCCTCGCGCCCGAGGTGCCGCCCGCCCCCGGCACCACCACCTCCCACGAGCTCACCACCCAGGAGCGTGCCGTCGCCCGTCTGCTGCACGCCGACGGGCGCATCGCGGCCAGCGAGGTCGGCCGCCTGCTCGGCCTGAGCCGCTCCAGCGCCCACCGGATCGTGCAGTCCCTGCTGCACCGCGGGGTGGTCCGGCCCCGGGTGGAGGTCGAACCGCAGCACCTGGGCTTCGCCATCGAGGTGGCCGTCCAGCTCGAGGTCCGGCCCGGGGCCACCACGGCGCTGGCCGAGTGGTGCGCCGCGCACCCCTCCGCCCGCTACGTCTCCGTCGTGGCCGGGGCCGCCTCGATCGTGCACCAGGGCGTGTTCCGCGACGAGGAGTCGCTCGCCGCGTTCCTCGAGCACGACCTGGCCGATCTCGACGGGCTGGTCGGCTGGGACGTCTCGGTCGTCCTCGACGTCCTGCAGCGCTACTTCATCCGCCGCGAACGCGGGCTCATCTCCGGCGAGGTCACGACCCTGCTCTGAGCAGCGGTCCGTCCGGGACCGGCCCCCCGAGGACCGGACCGGGTGGCCGACGCTGGACGAAGGACGTCAGCAGGTACCACCCGGAGTCCCCGCGACGCAGCACCGCGACCATGCTCCCCGAGCGTTCCGAGCGCAGCTCGGCCCCCTCCAGGAACCAGCTCCGGCCCGCGTCCGGCCCGACCGGCTCGCCGAGCGTGATGCGGGCGATCCGCTCGTCGGCCATCAGCCGTCGGAGGTCCGCCGCGTTGGCCCCGATCGCCCGGGTGAGGTGCGCCTCGGCCGTCGGACGGTCGGTCCAGGACGAGGACTCCCGCAGCGCGCGACCGCGCACGTCGTCGCGGGCCAGGATCCGGGCGCGCAGGAACTCGTCGGAGACGACGTGGCGGGCGAGCGTGTGGCCGAGACCCGGCCCCTCGTGCCGGTCCAACCGCACCCCGAGCCGCATCTCCGCGAGCGTCTGCCCGGGGACCTCGTGGCTGAGCGCCGGGAGCCGGCGCAGCCACGCCGTCCCGAGGATCGCCCCCAGACCCGTGCCGTAGCGACCCTCGCCGAAGGCCTCGACCTGCAGCCCCTCCTGCACGCTGCGCACCGGGTGCCGGGCTTGCTCCCTCAGCAGGTCCGGGGTCGCGGCGACGGTCGTCCGCCAACCCGACCCGTCCCAGCTCCAGCCCGCCAACAGGTACAGGCTCCCGGCGGCCTCGTCGGTCATCGCGGTCCCGAGGTCGAGCACCTGCTCGGCGACGCGACGGGGACGGACGGGACGCGGGTCGAGCAGGGCGAAGAGGGTCGTGGCCAGGCGGTCCCCCGCCGCGGCGACGTCGTCCACGGCGGCCTGCACCGACGCCCGCCACCGGTCGGCCTCGGCCCACCGCAGGGGGGCCGCCCCGAGCGGACCGGTCGCCGCCTCCCGGTCCGCGGCCTCGGCCGCCGCCGCGGCCTGCCGGACCCGGACCCGGGCGACCGCCAGGCACGCGGCGTACTCCCGGACGGCGCCGGCCGCGCTCGCGAGCGCCGGCACCAGCCACCCCACGTCGTCGTCGAGGTCGGCGCGGCGGTCCGCGAAGGCGGCCGCGGCGGGCCCCCGCCAGGCCGCGGCGGTGGTGGGCCCGACGACCGCCCCCGGGAGGCCCGGGTCCCCGGCGGCACCGCCGACCGCGCGGTCCACGGCGAGCGCCGCCGCCAGGAGCGCGTCCGCCAGCGCCTCCGCGGCGGCCGGGTCCACCCCCGCGAGGGCGGCGGTCCCGGTCCACGTGATCATGGACCGACGGTAGGACCGTCGCGGGTGGTCGGATCCTCGTCGTCCACAGGTGAAGTTACTCTCTGTGGTGGACGAATTGACCGAAAGTGAACGACGCGTGACGATCACTGTCCTACGGTGATCGGGTGCAGCCACCTGGCCTCGTCAGCCTCCTGACGATCGACACCCTGTCGGGTGCCGCCGGGCGCGACCTGCACCGGGTCCTGCGCGACGGCGCCAGCACCGTCGCGCGGACCGCCGACCTCGACGTCGTCGCCTTCCTGGGGCCCGAGCGGGTCCCGGCGACCGGCGCCCCGGGCGCCCCCCGGGTCGGGGTGCTGGCCCTGGTCGACCGGGACGGCGTCCATCCGCCGCGCCGGGCCCGCGTCCCCCTGCCCGGTCCCGTGGCGGACCGGGCACCCGCTCCGTGGTCCCCGGCGGCCGCCGACCTGGACGACCTCGGCCCGCGCCCGCTCCCCCGGCACCTGCTGGGTCTGCCCGTCCTCGGCCACGGTCAACACCTCGGGTGGTTGCTCGTCGGGCGCGACGCGACCCCGGTCGACGCCCGGGAGCCCGACCTGCGCCAGGCGGTGGCCGGGTTGGCCGGGGCCCTGCTGCAGGGGCTCGCGGACCTCGTCGAACGGCTCGCCCCCGCGAACCCGCTGCCCGCGGGATCGGCGTCCCGTCGCTCGGAGCAGCTGCGGCGGATGACCGCCCTGTTGTCGCGCACCGCCACCCCGGCCGAGATCGGGCGGCGGGCGCCACGGGAACTGGCCCGCATCATGGAGTGCTCCTCGGCGGCGGTGTACCTCCTGGACACGGGCGGGCGCACCCTGCGCGGTCACGGCCACCCCGCCCTTCCACCCGAGCTCGCCCACCTGGCCGACGTCGGCGTCGACGACGACCACCCTGTGGCCGAGTGCGTCCGCACCCGCACACCGGGCCACGTCACGCGGGAGCGGGCCCGGCGCTACCGAGCCTTCCAGGGACTGGATCCCGCCGGGCTCGGCGGGATCCTCGTCGTGCCGCTCCTCGACCGGACCGGGCAGGTCCTCGGCGCGGTCAACGTGAACTGGACGCAGGACGGGTACCGCCCGCCCGAGGAGGTCGAGCTCGTCACCAGCCTGGCCCGTCAGATCGCCCCGGCGCTGGAACGGGCCGCCCTGCTGACCGCCGAACGACGCGCCGTCGCCGCGCTGGCGGACGTGGCCGCGACCCTGCAGCGCTCGTTGCTGCCCCGGCGGCTGCCGACGGTCGCGGGCGTGGACGTCGCCGTGCGCTACCGCCCCGCGAGCGGCCCCGGCCAGGTGGGCGGGGACTGGTACGACCTGCTGCACCTGGGCCCCCACGTGGTGGCCATGATCGGCGACGTCCAGGGCCACAGCACGGCCGCGAGTGCGCTGATGGGACAGCTGCGCACGGTCCTGCGCGCCTACCTGAGCGAGGGTCACGACCCCGCCGAGGCGCTGCTCCGGACCAACGCGCTGCTGCTGACCATGGACGAGGACCTGTTCGCCACCTGCTGCCTGGTCCGTCTGGACCCGCGCACCGGGTCCTACGAGGTCACGAGCGCCGGGCACCACGCCCCGCTGCTGGCCCGCGACGGGGTGATCGAGGAGCTGCCGCTGCGTCCCGGCCCCCCGCTCGGGGTGTGCCCCGCGGCGCGGTACCCCACCGCGCTCGGACGGCTGGAGGGGCGGTCCCGCTGGCTGCTCTTCACCGACGGCCTGGTCGAGACCCGCGACGACCCGACCGCCGGTCTCTCCCGCCTGCGCGAGCTGCTCGGTCACCCGGGCCTGCACCGGGAGGACCTGGCCGAGCAGCTGCTGCGGCACCCCGGGACCGCGGCCGAGGACGACACCGCCCTGCTCGTCCTCGACGTGGAGACCGCCACGGCGCCACCCCCGCCCGCCGTCGCGGGGCGGTCCCTCCTCGAGGCGGCGCTCCCCCTGGGGCAGGACCTGGGGGCCGCAGGGCGGGCCCGCGCGTTCCTCCGGCGCGTGCTGACCTCGTGGCGGGCGCTGCCCGTCCTGGACGAGGCGGAGCTGGTGCTCAGCGAGCTGGTGACCAACGCGGTCGTGCACGGGGGCGGGGCGAGCTGCCTGCGGCTGCGGTTCGAGCGCGGGCGGGACCGGTTGACCCTCGTGGTGCAGGACGCCTCGCCCACCCTTCCTGCGCCCCGCACGGCCGACGAGGACGCGCTCGGGGGACGCGGTCTGGGCATCGTCGAGCTGGTCGCGGAGGAGTGGGGCGTCACGACGGTCACGCCCGCGGGCTCGGGCAAGGCGGTCTGGGCCACCCTGCGCCCCGCGGCGGGCTGAGACCGCCCGACGTCAGTCCTCCGGGGCGGTCCCCGGTTCGACGAAGGCCTCGAACACCAGGAGCAGCGCACCCGCCATCGCGGGTGCGGTCGTCCAGGGATCCGACCCCTCGACCACGCCGTCCTCCCGCAGGGTCTCGAGCAACCCGAGGACCGTCTCCGCGTCCTCGGGGTGGTCGGCGACGGGCGCGACGGCCTCGGCGCGCGTCGAGGGGGTGCTGAGCAACGGCGTCAGCAGGGCCGTGAGGACGGCCGCCTGCACCGACCTCGGGGCATCGGCCTCGTCGAGGCGCAGCGCGATCTGACCGGCCACGGCGTCACGCGCCTCGGACAGGCCGTCGATGCCCGCGGCGGCCGGGACGGTCCGCAGGTGCGCGAACTCCTCCACCGGGTCCAGGTCGGCGGCCAGCCGCGCCAGCAGGGCGGAGACGACGTTCGGGGGCCCGGACGGGGTCCCGGCCACCGCGTCGAGGCAGTCGGCCAGCTCGTCCTCCGACCCCGACCACGTCCCGGACTCGTCGAGGTAGCGCAGGTAGGACGTCCAGGCCGTCTCGACCTCCTCGAGCAGCTCGTCCTCGGGCAGGTCGTTGGCCTCGGCCACGGCGGGCGTGATCCGGGCCACCAGGTCGTCCAGGTCCCCGGCGGCGAAGGAGGTCGCGGTCCCGGGGGCCGGTTCGACGTCGTGCTCCAGCAGCAGCCACCCGAGCGACTCCATGAGCCGGGCCTCGACGTCACCGGACGACATCCAGGTCTCGTCCTCGTCCTGGGCGTCGAGCCAGGCGCGGAAGGCGACCTGACCCGACCCGAGGGCACGGCCCCCCACCCGGGCGGGCGACTGTGGCCCGGTGCTGCGCTGACGTCGGCGCGGGTCGCCGCCCCGCGCCCGGTTCTTGCCACCGGACCGCCGGGTCGCCGGACGCCCCACCTCAGTGCCCGCCCATCATCTTCCGGATCTGGGCCATCTGCTGCTCGTCGGCCCCGAGCTGACCGAGCACGCTCTCGAACCAGACCGGCTCGCCGTCCTCGAACATCCCCTCCAACGCGCCCTCGAAGGGGTCACCCTGGTTCCCGACCGCGTGCGCCACAGCGGGCCAGAGCCCCCGGGGCAGCATCCACGGGGCCTCCTCGCTCATCAGCCCCAGCGCGCCGAGATCGGCCAACCGGGTGCGCAGCTCCTGCGCCCCCAGGTCGGCGGCCGCCCCCAGGGGACCGGAGGGGTCCCCCAGCTCGGCCAGGTCGGCCTCGTCGAAGGGCTGCCCGCTCACCGAGGCCGCGAAGACGCCGGGCAGCAGCGCCTCCGAGACCGAGACGCCCCCGTCGAGGGTGGCCGGGTCCTCCAGCACGAAGCGCCCGACGAGCGCGCGTCGGAGCTCGCGCGCCTCCTCGGTGGCCCCCAGCCACCCGTCGGCCTCCGCGCCCGGGGCCAGCAGCGTCTCGTCCTCGCCGTCGAGCAGGTCGAGGTCGAGCATGAGCACGACGACCTGTCGCAGCCAGGGGACCTCGTCCAACGGGGTCGGTTCCCCGTCGGCGTCGACGGTGCTCGGGACCGGGTGGTCGAAAGCGGCGAGGATCGCGGTCACCGAGTCGGCGGACAGCTCGGCGTCGTCGGGGACCTCGACGCCGGCCCCCACCTGCTCGAGGACGGCGCGCGCGGCGAGGACGGGGAAGGACCCGAGGACCGCGGTGTCCTCCTCCTCCACCGAGACCTCCTCGGCGGCCTCGGCCAGCACCCGGGCGGGGTCGACGGGTTCGGCCTCCAGCAGGGCCAGACCGGTCTCCAGGTCTCCCGGGGACCCGGCCCAGCGACCGGTCTCGCCGAGGAACGTGAGGAAGTGGAACCAGATCGCCTCGAGGTCGTGCCGCATCTCGTCGCGGTCGTAGTCCTCGTCGTCGAAGGTCGCGTCGTCGGTGTCGACGTCGTCGACCATCGCGGGCACGACCCGGTTCACCAGCGCCTCGACGTCCTCGGGGGCCAACCGGGTCAGCTGCGCCTGCGGACGGACCGTCAGCAGGCCCCCCACCCCGGCCGTGAGGGCTTCGAGGATGCCCTCGGCCCCCACCTCCTCGTCCAGCTGCGCGTTCTCGCGCAACCACTGGAGGAAGGGTTCACGAAGGGGGGCCAGCGCCGCCGCACCCTGCTCGAAGAAGTCGCCCACCTGGGGCCGGTCATCTACGGATGCCACCCGCCCAGCCTGTCACTGCGCCCGCGCGCGCGTCACGCGGGCCTCCCCCCGGCCCCGTGTCCACGGCGGGCACCGGGCCGGGCACGATCCAGGCATGCGCACCCCACCCCTCCTGCCGGCCGCCAACCTCGAATGGCTCTGCACCGAGGCCGGCCCGGAGCTGCCCGAGCGCGTCGCGGCCGCCGCGGGGCACGGGTTCGGCGAGGTCGAGGTCTGGCAGTGGCGCCACCGCGACCTGGACGCCCTCGCCCGCGCCCTCGCCGAGCACCGCGTCGCGCTCCGGACCATGGTCGTCGACCCGGCCGCCGACCTGACCGCCGCGAGCTCGCCCGAGGCGTTCGTGCGGGCCGTGACCGGATCGGCGGAGGTGGCCCGGCGCCTGGGTGCCCCCTTCCTGGTCGTGACGGCCGGTGACACGGTCCCGGGCCTCGGCCGCGACGTCCAACGGTCCCGGGTGCTGGAGGCGCTCCGGGCGGCGGCCGCGGTGCTGCCCGACGACGTGACCCTGCTGCTGGAACCGCTCAACGACCGGGTCGACCACGTCGGGACGTTCCTGACCTCCACGAGCGAGGGCCTGGACCTGGTGCAGGAGGTCGGCAGCCCCCGGGTCCGACTGCTCCTCGACGTTTACCACGCGCTGATGATGGGTGAGGACCTCGGCCGCGAGCTGGCCGGCCGGGCCGGGCTCGTCGCCCACGCACAGGTCGCCGACGTCCCCGGCCGGACCGAACCGGGCAGCGGCGACGTCGACTGGTCCAGCACGCTGGAGGTCCTGCACCGGGCCGGCTACCGCGGCGGGTTCGGGTTGGAGTGCCGGGCGAGCGAGGGCACGGCCGCGGTCGTGCGCCGCGCCCGGGAGATCCCCTGGCCGGAGCGCGGGACGGACGGGCCCCGCCCCGTTCCGGCGAGCGCACCGGGCCCGCCCCGTGATGGGATCGAGACCTCTGGCGGACTCCCCTGATCGGATCGTGAACCTCGTGCGACGACGGTCGTGAACGGCACCTTCGTCGCCGGTCTGCGCGTGCTGGCCCGGGGGGCCCGCGCCGAACCGCGGTTGTTCGGGGTCGCCGTCGTCGGCTCGGTCGTCTACGGGGTCGGCACGGCGGCGTCGGGATGGCTGGTCGGGCGGGTCACCGACACCGTCGTCGTCCCCGCGGTCACCGGCTCACGCGCGGTACCCACCGAGGACGTCGTCCGCGCCGGGCTGGTCCTGCTCGCGGTGACGGTGGTCACGGTGGTCGGGGTGCTGCTGCGCCGCATCTGGGCCGGCGCCGCCGCCTTCGCGCTGCAGGCCCGCGACCGTCGGTCGCTGGTCCGCCGCTACCTGGACCTGCCGCTGGCCTGGCACCACGCCCACCCGGCCGGGCGGCTGCTCGCGACGGCCGGTTCCGACGTGGAGGCCACCTGGATCTCCATGATGATCCTGCCCTTCGCGCTCGGCGTCGTCGTCCTGCTGGGGGCGGCGGCGGTGGCCATGGCGGCGGCCGACCCGGTCCTCGCCGCGGTGGGACTGCTCGTGCTGCCGGCCCTGCTGGCCGCCAACATCGTCTACCAGCGGCGCATGTCCCCGCTGGTCACGGCCGTGCAGCAGGTGCGTGGCGAGGTGTCCACGACCGCTCACGAGAGCTTCGACGGCGCCCTCGTGGTCAAGACGCTGGGACTGGCCGAGGAGGAGGCCCGCCGCTTCGCCGCCGACGCCGACCGCCTGCGCGCCGCCAACGTCACCGCGGGCCGCACCCGGGGCGCCTTCGAACCGGTCATCGAGGCGCTGCCCGCCCTGGGCACGCTCGCCGTCCTCGCGGTGGGGGCGACCCGGGTGGCCGGCGGCGGCGCCGCCGTCGGCGACCTCGTGCAGGTCGCCTACCTCCTCGGCCTGCTGGCCTTCCCCGTTCGGGCCTTCGGCTGGCTGCTGGCCGAGCTCCCCCGCACGGTGGCCGGGGACACCCGGGTGCAGGCCGTCCTGCGCGATCCGACGACCCCGACGTGGGGGCCCCGACGGCTGGACCCCGTCCCGGGCCCCGGCACCGGCATCGCCCTGCGCGCCGAAGGGGTGACCTACCGGCACCCCCGCCGATCGCCCGACGCGACCGGGTCCGAGCCTGCGGACGGCGAGGTCGGACCCCCCGTCCTGCACGACGTCCACCTCGACGTCGTCGCCGGGACGACGGTGGCGGTGGTCGGGTCCACCGGGGCGGGGAAGTCGACGCTGGCCGGTCTGCTGATCCGGCTGGTCGACCCGGTCGACGGCGCGGTGCTGCTCGACGGGGTCGACGCGCGCGAGCTCGCCGAGGGCGAGATCCCCGGGGTGGCCGCCCTGGTCCCCCAGTCCGCCTTCGTCTTCGACGACACGATCCGGGGCAACGTGACGCTGGGCCTGGACCGCCCGGAGGTCCCCGCCGCGCAACGACTCGACGACGACGCCGTCCGGGCCGCCCTGCGGACGGCGCGGGCCGACGACTTCGTCGCCCGGCTGCCCGGCGGCCTCGACGCGATGGTCGGCGAGCGCGGGGCGAGCCTGTCCGGGGGGCAGCGGCAACGGCTCGCCCTCGCCCGGGCCCTGGTCCGACGCCCCCGGCTGCTGGTCCTCGACGACGCCACCAGCGCCCTCGACCCGGCCGTCGAACGGGCCGTGCTCGACGGCCTGGCCGCGGGCGGGGTCGCGACGACCGTCGTCGTCGTGGCCTACCGACCGGCGACCATCGCGCTGGCCGACGAGGTCGTGCACCTGGAGCGGGGCCGCGTCATCGACCGCGGGCCGGGCGCCGAGCTCGCCGCCCGCGACGCGGGCTACCGCGACCTCGTCACCGCCTACGCCCGCGCGGCCCGCAGCCGGGGGGCCCAGGCGTGAGCGGAGTCCTGGGACGGGCCCGCGAGCTCACCCCCGAGATCGCCCAGGGGCTGGGCGTCACCCTGGCCATCGCCGCGGCGACGACGCTCGGCAAGCTCGTCGTCCCGGTCGCGGTCCAGCAGACGATCGACTCGGGGGTCCGGGCCGCGGGCGGGCCCGACGTCACCCGGGTGGTCACCATCTGCGCCGTCGCCGCACTGGTCGTGCTGGTCACCACGGGGACGGCCTGGATCGTCAACGTCCGGCTGTTCCGGGCGACCGAGGCCGGTCTGGCGACGTTGCGCAACCGCGCCTTCCGGCACGTGCACGACCTGGCCGCGCTCACCCAGAGCAGCGAGCGACGCGGGTCCCTCGTGTCGCGGGTGACCAGCGACGTGGACACCATCTCGACCTTCCTGCAGACGGGGATGCTCGTCCTCGTCCTGTCGCTGGGGCAGGTCCTGCTGACCACGGTCGTCATGGTCGCCTACTCCTGGCAGCTGGCCCTCGTCGTGATCGGGTGCTTCGTCCCGCTGGTCCTGGCCCGGCACCGCCTGCAACGGCCGGTGGCCCGCGCCTACGCCGCGGTCCGGGTCCGGATGGGCGAGATGCTGGGGGCGATCTCCGAGACCGTCGTCGGCGCCGACGTCATCCGCGCGCACGCGGCCGAGGCCCGGTCCTGGCGGACCGTGGACGCGGCGGTCGAGGCGCACCGGCGCCAGGCCGTCACCGCACAGGTCGCGACCGCGACCACGTTCTCGGCGGGTGTCGCGGTCTCGGGGCTCGTGGTGGCCCTGGTCGTCGTCGTGGGGACGCTGCTGGGGGTGGACGACCGGCTGAGCCTCGGGGAGCTGCTGGCGTTCCTGTTCCTCACCCAGCTCTGGGTGGGGCCGGTGCAGGCGACGACCGAGGTGCTCAACGAGCTGCAGAACGCGCTGGCGGGGTGGCGACGCGTGGTCGAGCTGATCGACACGCCCGTCGTCGTCCCCGACCCGCCGGCGGAGCGGGTGGCTCAGCTGCCACCGGGACCGGTCGCGGTGTCGGTCGAGGGGGTGTCGTACCGCTACCCGGGCACCGACCGGGCGGTGCTCACCGACGTCCGGCTGCAGCTGGCCCCGGGGTCGCGCACGGCCGTGGTGGGCGAGACCGGTTCGGGCAAGACGACCCTGTCGCGGCTGCTGACCCGGCTGGTCGACCCGGTCGAGGGCCGGGTGCTGCTCTCCGGCGTCGACGCCCGTGACCTCCCCGGCGCGCAGCTGCACCGGCGGGTCGTCGCGGTTCCCCAGGAGGGTTTCCTGTTCGACGTGACGGTCGGGGAGAACGTGCGCCGCGGACGTCCGGGCGCCACCGACCGGGACGCGCTGGCCGCGTTCGACGACCTCGGTCTCGGCGACTGGGTGGCCGGTCTGCCGGCCGGGCTGGACACCCCGGTGGGGCAGCGCGGGGAGCGCCTCTCCGCCGGTGAGCGTCAGCTCGTGGCGCTGGCCCGCGCGCACCTGGCCGACCCCGACCTGCTGGTGCTCGACGAGGCGACCTCCTCGGTCGACCCCGCCACCGAGGTCCGGCTGCAGCAGGCCCTCGAGGGCGTGCTGAGCGGGCGCACGTCGGTGGCCATCGCCCACCGGCTGTCGACGGCGGAGGCGGCCGACCAGGTCGTGGTGGTCGCCGACGGCCGGATCGTCGAGGTGGGGCCGGCCACGGAGCTCGCCGTCGCGGGCGGCCCCTACTCCCGGTTGCACGAGGCGTGGACGGCTCAGCGCGACTGACCCGTGCCCGCCGGCCGCGTCGCACCCTGGTCCCGGACGAGGAGCCGACGCCGGAGCCGACGCAACCGACCGAGCAGCGTCCGGGTGCGGCTCTGCGTCCGCCGCAACGGCAGGGGTGTGCCCCCCCGCTCGGCGAGGTGGCGCAACCGGGCCAGGACGGCCACGAGCACCCGGGTGTCGTCCACGGCGTCGTGGGCCCGCACCTGGGGGATCCCCCAGTGCGAGGCCAGCGTCGCCAGCTTGTGGTCGGCCACGCCGAGCGGGAGCCGCTGCGCCAGCTCGCACGTGCAGAGACGATGGGCGACGTCGAAGCGGACCCCCACCCGGGCCGCCTCGGCCTGCAGGAAGCGCCAGTCGAAGCGGGCGTTGTGCGCCACGAAGATGCGCCCCTCCAGCAACCCGGCGATCTCGGGGGCCACGTCCGCGAACACCGGCGCGCCCGCCAACCGCTCCCGGGTCAGACCGTGGACGTGGACGGGCCCGGGGTCGCAGCCCGGGTCCAGCAGGGTGGACCAGACCCGTTGCACGGCACCGGTCGCGTCGAGCTGGGTCACCGCGACCTGGAGCACCCGGTGCTCGGCCGGGTCGAACCCGCTCGTCTCGACGTCGACGACGGCGAGGGGGCGCCGCTGGGGGCGCCCGACCCGGTGCAGAACGGTCGGCAGGGACATCAGGACTCTCCTCGGTCAGCTACGCGGGCACCTTGCCACCCGCCTCCGACACGAGGCCTCAGCCCGGTTCCGGTCCCGTCGCCACCGGGCGGGCCGGATCGGTGATCCAGGCCGACCAGGAGCCCGGGTAGAGCACCCCGTCCAACCCGGCCAACCGGAGGGCCAGCACCTGGTGGGCGCCGGTCACCCCGCTGCCGCAGTACACCCCCACCTCACCCGACGCGGCTCCGAGCCCCGCGAACCGCTCCCGCAGGGCGTCGGGCGGCAGGAACCGCCCGGACGCGTCGACGTTCTCGGTCGTCGGGGCGCTGACCGCCCCCGGGACGTGACCCGCCACCGGGTCCACGGGTTCCTGCTCACCGCGGTAGCGCACGGCGGAACGGGAGTCCAGCAGGGTCCCGGAACGGGCCACCGCGGCCGCCGATCCCGCGTCGAGGGTCGGCAGCGTCCCCGGCTCGAGGATGACGTCCCCTGGTTCCGGATGCTCCGGCCCTGCCGCCACGGCCGCTCCGGTCGCGACCCAGGCGGCGAGACCGCCGTCGAGGACCCGCACGTCGCGCAGGCCGGCCCAGGTCAGGACCCACCAGGCCCGGGCGGCGCTGGTCGAGTCACGGGCGTCGTAGACCACGACCCGCGAGTCCCGCCGCACCCCGGCCCGACGGAGCACCTCGGTCAGACGGTCGCGGTCTGGCAGGGGATGACGCCCCGAACCAGGAGCGTGCGCCCCGGCCAGCTCGGTGTCCAGGTCGACGAAGACCGCTCCCGGCACGTGACCCGCCTCGTGGTCGATTCGCCCCGGCGGTCCGCCCAGGGTCCAGCGCACGTCGAGCACCACCGGTGGGCGCCCGGCGTCCGGATCCGCGGACAGCTCGGAGGCCAGGTCCGAGGCGGAGACGAGAAGAGCGGTCACGGGGGCAGTGTGCCGGGTGGTCCGACGCTCGGGAGGAGGACCCCGCTCACGTCGCGCTCCACACCCTCGCAACGGTCGGCCGCGGCGGCGACGGCCGCCGCGAGGTGGCCGTAGCCGCCCTCCACCTGAGCGCCGGCGTCGAGCACCGCGTCGAGGAACGCCCGCGCGGCGGTGACGGCTCGTCCCGACGCCCATCCGGGCACCCCATCGGCGTTCCCGACCAGACCGTGCAGAGCCGCCCCGACGTCGTGGCCGCACCGCTGCAGCGCGGCCGCCACCGACCGCAGCTCCCCGGTGTCGACAGACGTCTGCACGCGATCAAGGGTAGGAGCGCACGCCGGCACGACGCCGATGTCCACAGGAGGGACCCGGTGGGTGCGGGTGGATGCAGAAAAGGGTGTGGGGCCCCCGCAGAAGACGGACCGTCTCCCACGAGGACCCCACACCCCACCCACAAAAGTGAGCGGTCCGGCAGTGACCTACTCTCCCACCCAGTCTCCCGAGCAGTACCATCGGCGCTGGCAGGCTTAGCTTCCGGGTTCGGAATGTAACCGGGCGTTTCCCCACCGCTATGACCACCGGACCACGAGATCCGAGCACCCAACCCAACAGGTTGGTACCCGAGAACCACACAATGGACGCGAACACACACGCAATAGCTACTACAAATCTTTTC
>NZ_JBHLUI010000001.1:0-123161 GCF_042433995.1 Kineococcus gynurae | reverse complement strand
GTCACGCATGCGCTGCAGGATGGCGTGCGTCTCGGTCAACGCCCCGTCCGCGGTCTGGACGACGTTCACGCCGTCCTGGGCGTTGCGAACGGCGACCTTGAGACCACCGATCTGCCCACGCAGCCCCTCCGAGATCGACAAGCCGGCCGCGTCGTCGGCAGACCGGTTGATCCGCAGACCCGAGGACAGCTTCTCCAACGAGGAGGACTGCGCCTTGTCCGTGGCGTTGAGGTTCCGGTAGGAGTTCAACGCCGCGATGTTGTTGTTGATACGAAGACCCATGACGATCATCCTCCGTGAGTGGGGGTCCTGTTCGCCCGGACGACGACCACCGGGTCAGGCGGACGTCCCCTGCAGGTGGTGCAGGAAGTCGATCCGGTTGCGACGGAGCCAGTCCAGCCCCTCTTCGAGCAGCTGCTCGGACGTCTTGCCCTGTCCCGTCCCTCGCTGGCCGACGTGGTGGACGTAGGCCCTCGACACGAAGTGGGAGTACCCCATGCGCTTCAGGTCCCAGCACATGAGGTCGTCGGCGAACCAGTTGGTCGGGGGGAACCCGTCGGTCAGGTCGAAGACGTCGTGGCGCACCAGGGCGGCCACGGGCACGACCATGTCCGCCTGGAAGATCCGTCCCTCGGAGTCGAACTGGATCCCGTTGATGACGGTGTCCCCGTTGGGCGAGCGCAGGTTCTGCGGGCCCTTGACGTAGTTGGACCGGGCCCCGAGGAACCCCACCTCCAGGTCCGGCGCCTCTCGGTGGATGAAGTCCCGGTCGGCCAGCAGCTGCCCCACCGTGTCCGGGTGGAGCACGCAGTCGTCACCGAGGATGAGCAGGTCCTCGGCGTCGGTCTGCGTCGAGCACCAGTTCCACGCCTCGCTGCCCGTGGTGATGCCCGGCGCCTGCTCGATCAGGCGCATGCGGGGATTCGGCGGGAGGTCGCGCGGGCGTTCCCGTCCCGACCAGCCGACGACGACGTCCACGTCGGGCGCGTACGCCGCGATGGAGGCCAGGGCCACCCGGAGGTCGCCCCAGCAGGACTGCGCCTCCTCGGGCGTGGACCGGCGCGCCGCGGGGAGCAGGATGCTCAGCACGACGCCTCCTGCAGATCGGCCTCGCTCTGGCGCACCGTCATCGCGAGGGTGAGCAAGAGCTCCGCCCAGGTGACGGGGTCGACGCCGATCAGCGGGACGGGAAGACCCTGGAACCAGCGGAACTCGTCGTCGGCGAGGACCACGGCAGCCCCGCCCGGCCGCGACATCCAGTCCCGGCCGTCCACGAACTCCAGACGGGGCAACGCGCCGTCGGCACCGGAGCGGGACACCTGCGTGCGCAGGATCTCCTCTACGACCCCGGTGTCCTCGGCCTCAGCCTCCGAGGCCACCCGCACGCGGATCAGGTCGGCCGCGCCGCGTTCCCGGCGCCCGATCCAGGCCAGCAGCTTCAGGAGGCGGTCGTCGCTGTCCGGGACACCGATGACGAACGATCCCTCCTTCTCGACCTGGGCCCGTACGGCCTCGCACGCGAACTGGGCCGCCGACCAGTGCGCGCCGATCTCGGTGGTCATGATGTCGGCCAGGATGTCGGTCGCCATCTCACCGTCCAGGGCGTCGACGACCGTGTTGCGCAGGACGCTGCCGTCGTGCGGGAGCATCTTGCGGGCGATCTTGACGTGCTGGTCGCGCATGTAGGTCCACATGGTCAGGTGCGCACCGATGCGGCGACGTTCGGCCGGGTCCTCGGGCACGAACAGCCCCGCCGCTGCGACCGAGCACAAGGTGGTGACGTTGCGCAGCTCGTCCAGGTCGGTGAAGGGCAGGGTCTCGTGGGTCTGTGAACCGGTCCGCGTCACCCCACCGCGGGTCATGACCGCGGCGACGACCGAGGCGGAGACGAGGGGCACCTGCCGAGCGACGAGACGGGCCGTCTCCAGGGTCAGGCTCACCCGGTCACCGGGGTTGCTGATGCTGCCCGGGCGAGGCACGTGGACGGCTGCGGTGAACGCGTCCTCGAGCGGGAGGGGGGACCGCGCCGAGGACACCACGACGGCGGCCCCCGCACGATCGGTGGCCGCCCGCTCGTGGTCGTGGACGCACCACGGACCCGGGACGTCCCCGGCGTCCAGGAACAGCGTCCGTGCCCGGCTGGCCAGCTGCAGGGCGTCGAGGAGGCCGTCGGTACCGCTTCGCGCGACCACGTCGAGCGTGGTGCGACCACTGTCCCGCTCGTCCACGTCGCCGGAACCCCCGGACCGGGCCGGGACCACGATGATCTCGACCGGCGTCGTCAACCCTCGTTGTTCGCTCAGGGCGTCCACCGTGGCGCGCAGGGCTTCGGTGTCCAGGGAGCCGAAGACGACGGCGGTGGTCCCGCCCGGAGCGAGCTCCTCGGGCTGGTCCTCGACCTCGATGGCCGAGGGGTCGAACTCCTTGAGGACCATGGCCTGCGGACAGAGGGAGAGCAGGCGCGCCGCCCGGTCCTCGTCGTCGCTCACCACGGCCAGGACCGCGGGGAGAACCTTTTTCCACAGCTGACGGCAGACCTCGCAGCCGAGCGGTGACCGCATGAGGATCTCGGTCGGGATGGAGTGCTCGCAGCGCATGATCCCGGCGTTGGTCCGGACGACGACGTCGAACCCGGCCTCCCCCGACCGTTCGACCACGTGGGCGATGCTGCTGAGGACGTCGGCCTCGACGTCGATCAGCCGGGTCCGGGCCGACTCGACCGAGGCCATCACCTGGCCCAGCCGGCCGGCCTTGGCGGCGGGCAGCGGGACGACCTGCCAGCCGGCGGAGCGCCATGCGGCGCTGCGCTGGGCGAGATCCGAGCCCCCCAGCACCACGGCCACCGGGACGTCCTCGTCGAAGACGGTGAAGGGCAGCGCGCCCGTGCTGGGCGCGTCGGCCTTGCGCTCCAGGGTGAGGGGTTCGGTGCGCGGACGCGTCTTCTTCTTCGCCTTCGAACGCAGGTGGGACAGGGTCGGGTCCCAGGCCCACACCTCCTGCTGGGTGGGGATCGGAGGGTTGCGGAGGATGAACGAGGCGGCGGCCGCACCGGTGAACTCGCTGCCGTCCGCCATCAGCGCGCGCACGGGTGCCTTCTCGCTGGGCAACGGCATCCCGTAGGCGAGTGCGTTGCGCCGCCCCTCGCGGACGGGCGTCTCGGTCACGTCACGGTAGAGGGAGCCCGTCTTGAGCGGACGGGTGTGGTGGACGGTCAGGCAGTCGAAGATCGCCGACTCGAGACCCATGCCCGGCAGGATGGCCTGCCAGGCGGTGTCGATGCCCCAGCCGCTCTGCGCCCCCTCGAAGGTGTGCAGGCAGGCGCGCAGGGCGTCCCGACTGAAGACGGGGGCCATGATCTCGATGTACCTGACCCAGCGCGCGATGAACCCGGGATGGCTCAGGGTCTGCACGAAGCTGTAGTAGGAGTCCAGGCTCAGCGACGGCTGGGAGATCCCCAGACCGAGCCGCTGGTGGAGGACGAACATCTCGGAGATGGTCTCCGGATCGGCGTCGAGGTCGTCGTCCGGCATCCAGACGGCGTCGTAGTCCTCCATCAGCTCGGGATAGGCGACGATCAGGTCGTAGATGCCGGCGAACTTGAAGCCCTTGTTCTCGTAGACCGCGTCGGCGGTGCCCTCCCACTTGCCGGGCGTGCCGCCGTAGTAGTCGATGACCAGGTCGAAGTTGCGTTCCCCGTCCACCCAGTTGCGGTGCAGGGACCCGTCTCCGACCTTGGCCAGGACCAGGAACTGACGGCGGGTCGGAGACTCCTGCTCCGGGGCCGCCACGGTCTCCATCGAGCTCACAACCACAACTCCCTTTGGTCACGCACGGTCACAACAGTCACCCATTCGGCCGTGAGGCCGCCCAGCTGAGCGCCCTCCCGTCCCACCTGCCCCAGGGACCTGCCATGAAGATGATCGCTATCACTCCGAGTGACACTATGGCTACTCTAGGCTCAAAGGGACCCCCTTGAGGAGGAACGTCGTGTCACCCCAGCTGATCGTGGTCGGAGCGGGCCTGTTCGGACTGACCGTCGCCCGCGAGGCCGCCGAGCGCCACGGCCTGCACGTCCTCGTGCTGGACCGCCGCAGCCACCTCGGGGGCAACGCCTGGTCGGAGGCGGACCCGGAGACGGGGATCGAGGTGCACCGCTACGGCCCGCACTTCTTCCACACGAACAACGAGCGGGTCTGGACCTACCTCAACCGCTTCACGGCCTTCACGCCGTTCAGCTACCGGGGCCAGAGCAACCACCGGGGCGAGATCTTCCCGCTCCCGGTGAACCTGGCGACGATCAACCAGTTCTACCGCGCGGCGATGTCGCCGGACGAGGCCCGGGCGCGCCTGCGCGAGGAGGCGTCGATGTACCAGGGCGGGCCCGCCACGAACTTCGAGGACAAGGCGATCTCGTTGATCGGCCGACCCCTCTACGAGGCGTTCTTCAAGGGCTACACGACCAAGCAGTGGCAGACCGACCTGCGGTTGCTCCCCGCGGAGACGCTGACCCGGTTGCCGATCCGCTACACCTACGACAACCGCTGGTTCAACGACAAGTACCAGGCGCAACCCGCCGACGGGTACGCGGCCTGGATGCGGTCCATGGCCGACCACCCCCGCATCGAGGTCCGGCTGGGGGTCGACTTCCTCTCCCCCACCGCCGAGGTCAACCGCGGCGTCGTCGGCCGTGTGCCGGTCGTCTACACGGGCCCCGTCGACGAGTACTTCGGCGACGCCGAAGGACGCCTCTCCTGGCGGACCCTGGACTTCCACACCGAGGTGCACCCCACCGGTGACTTCCAGGGCACGGCCATCGTCAACTACGCCGACGTCGAGGTGCCCTGGACGCGCATCGTCGAGTACCGCCACGTGCACCCCGAGCGCGACTACCCCGCCGACCGGACGGTCACCGTCAAGGAGTTCTCGCGCTTCGCCGACACCCCGGGAGACGAGCCCTACTACCCGGTGAACGCCGTCGAGGACCGGGCCCGGCTCACCCGCTACCGCGCACGCATGGAGGCCGAACCCCTGGTCTGGTTCGGGGGAAGGCTCGGGACCTACCAGTACCTCGACATGCACATGGCGGTGGCCGCAGCCCTGTCCCTGATGGACAACAAGCTCAGCCCGTACCTGCAGACGCAGACCGTCGGCGACCCGGTGGCGTCGTGAACCGTCCCTGGCTGCTGACGGGCGGAGCCGGGTACATCGGTGCGCACGTCGCCGAGGTCTTCGCCGCCGCGGGTCGCGAGGTCGTGGTCGTGGACAACTTCTGCACCAGCGGACCGGTCGAGGAGGTCGAGGGGCGCCTACCGGCCGGCACCGCGGTCGTCGCGCTCGACCTCGGCGACACCGCCGGACTCCAGGAGGTGATGACGCGGTACGAGGTGGGCGGGATCGTCCACCTGGCGGCGCGGAAGTCTCCGACGGAGTCCATGACCGACCCGTTGCTGTACACCCGGGACAACGTCACCGGGACCGCGTCGTTGGTGACGGCGGCCCGCGCGGCCGGGGTCGGGCGGATCGTGTTCTCCTCCAGCTGCTCCGTCTACGGCAACCCCGCCGCGGCCGTGGTCGAGGAATCGGCGCCCTACGCCCCCATCAGCCCCTACGGCTGGTCCAAGACCTACGGCGAGCACCTGATGAACGCGGCGGCCCAGGCCTACGGCCTGCAGGTCGTCAACCTCCGGTACTTCAACGTCGCCGGGACGTCGTCACCTGCACTGGCCGACCGGGGGGCCTACAACCTGATTCCCCTCGCCCTCGCGGCCATCACCGCGGGCCGGGAACCGGTCATCTTCGGCGACGACTACCCCACGCCCGACGGGACCTGCGTCCGCGACTACGTCCACGTGGTCGACCTGGCCGAGGCGCACCTGCGCGCCGCGCTGCACCTGGAGCAGGACGCCGAAGCCCCGCCCGCGTCGACGTTCAACGTCGGCACCGGGCGGGGCAGTTCGGTTCGTGAGGTCCTGGACGAACTCCGGGTGGTCTCAGGGATCGACTTCGTCCCGCGTGTCCTCGAGCGCCGTCCCGGCGACCCGGCGAGCATCGTCGGATCGGTGGCGGCCATCCGGCGGGAACTGGGCTGGCAGAGCCGGTACTCCCTGCACGACATGGTGTCCAGCGCGTGGGAGGCCCGGCTCACCCGGACGGGATGACCCCGTCGCCTCAGACGTGGGCGGCGACCCGCTCCACCTCGGCGGGAGCCGGGGCGAGGCTCGCGAAGTAGGCGATGGTCTGGCGAAGCCCGTCCTCGTACCCGACGACCGGTTCCCAGCCCAGTTCGCGCCGTGCCACCGTGATATCGGGACGACGCACCGAGGGGTCGTCCTGCGGGCGGGGCACGAACACGATCTCGCTGCGCGAGGCGCAGAGGTCGCGGATGCGCTCGGCCAGTTCCAGCATCGACACCTCGTAGGGATTGCCGATGTTGACCGGGCCGGGCAGGCCCGAGGCCGCGAGGCGCACGATGCCTTCGACGAGGTCCGTCACGAAGATGATCGACCGGGTCTGCGACCCGTCGCCGGCCACGGTCATCGGGACACCGGCGAGAGCCTGCGTCGCGAACGCCGGGATGGCCCGACCGTCGTTGGGTCGCATCCGCGGGCCGTGCGTGTTGAAGATGCGCAGGATCACGGTGTCGGTGCCGAGGCTGCGACGGTAGGACGCGGTGGCCGCCTCGGCGAACCGCTTGGCCTCGTCGTAGACGGCGCGCGGGCCGACGGGGTTCACGTTGCCCCAGTAGTGCTCCGGCTGGGGGTGGACCAACGGGTCGCCGTAGGACTCGCTGGTCGAGGCCAGCATGAAGCGGGCGCCCTCCCGGCGGGCCAGGTCGAGGGCGTTGAAGGTTCCGGCGCTGCCGACCTTCATGGTCTCCACGGGCAGCTGCAGGTAGTCGATGGGCGAGGCCGGGGACGCGAAGTGCATGACCAGGTCGACCGGGCCGGCGACGACGAGCTCCTCGGAGACGTCGGCCTCGACGAGGTCGAACCGGCTGCCGAAACCGCTGAGGTGGGCCACGTTGGCCGGGCTGCCGGTGACGAAGTTGTCGACGGCGAGAACCTCGTACCCGTCGTGGAGAAGTCGCTCGCACAGGTGCGAGCCGACGAACCCGGCGCCCCCGGTGACCACTGCTCGGCGATTGCGCATGATGCTCCTTGGCGACGATCTGAGGGATGACAGGTGGCGGGTGAACCGGGTTCCTCCCCGGTCCGGTCCCTTTCGCGTGCTCACGTGCTCCATCGGCAGAGGAACGCTCCCCGTGAGGATCTCCGTCGACAGGTTCTGCCGGCCCTGGTCCCCGGCGGGCGCCGGGCCGGTCTCGGGCTCAGGGCTCGAGCAGTCGTACGAGCGGCTCGTCGATGCCCACGAAGGGGCTGATGAGCCCGCGCTCGGCCCGGTCGCGGATCTCCTCGAGCGCTCCCGCGACGTCACGCAGGTCGATGCCGTCGAGGTCGGTGAAGTCGTACTGCCACCACCGGACCCGCTCGAGCTCGTGGACGACGTCGGCGGGGAACCGGAACCGCACGATGCGCGCCGGGTTGCCGACCACGACGGCGTACGGGGGGACGTCCTTGGTGACGACGGCCATGGTTCCCACGACGGCCCCGTCCCCGATGGTGACCCCGCCCTTGATGTAGGCGTGGCCCCCGATCCACACGTCGTTGCCGATCCGGATGGCGCGCTGCTGCCGGTCGTCCCCGTGCGGGAAGTCCTGGAACGGCCGGCGACGACGGCGCCGATGGTCGTCCCACTGGGGGTTCTCCATCTCGTAGGTGAAGTTGGAGGTCCCCAGCCAGGTGAGCGGGTGCTCACGGAGGCCGAACTTGACGCCTTCGGCGATCGAGCAGTATCGCCCGATGGATTCGACGGCCGGGCTGATCATGGCGTGGCTGTAGGTGAACGCCCCGAAACGCGCGGCCCGGGTGTTGTGGACGCCACCGTAGAACGAGGTCGTGCCCTCGAAGACGGTCTCGGGATGGACCTCCACGAAACCTCTGAGGTCCACACCGACGTCGTGCAGACGGCCCCGACGGTCTTCCGGCAGGCGTCGGCCACGCCGGTGGTCACCGACCGCGACGTCGGGGTCGAGAAGCTTCCCGGCCCGCAACCGGAGGACCGTCGCGGCCTCGGTCAGTTGTTCGGTGACCACCCGCACCATCCGGGCGTCACCGACCGCCGGCCCCAGGACCGAGACCGGGCACCCCTCGATCGCGTCGGCCACCAGGTGCAGGCGCCGTTCGTCGGGTCCGTTCAGGACCAGGTGGACCGACACGTCGGGCCGTGCGTCCATGAACGCGGAGACCGAGGCCAGCGACGTGAAGACGTCCTCCGCCTCGGAGAGGCACGCCACGATGATCGCGAGATCGCAGCGCGCCGGCAGGGGCGGCCGTTCCTCCTCGAACGGCATCATCACCAGGGGTGCCGCGGGCAGGGGGGCGAGCGTGCGGTCGAGCTCGAGCGTCATCGCCGGCTCTCAGGCGCTGCGGGCGACGACCCGCGCACTGCTCTCGAAGCTGCTGAGCGCCAGGCGCGCCCGGAAGTCGCTCTGTGCGCCGACGGCGGCGAAGTAGCTCTCCTTGCGCTTCACCGCGGCGGCGGAGCCGCTCTGCGCCCCGACCATCTCGGGGGCGAGGTGGGTGTTCATGCCGTCGCGGAGCAGGACGAGCGCCTCGGCGCGCATCTGCGAGATGCGGGACTCGGTGACCTCGAGCTCGGCGGCGAGCTCGGCCATCGGCCGCTCGTGGATGAAGTACCCCTCGACCACGACGCGCAGCCGCTCGGGCAGCGCCGCGACGGCGGCGCGCAGGTAGCCGAGCCGCTCACGGTGCAGCAGCTCCTGCTCGGGGCCCGCGGTGTGGGTGGGCAGGTGGTCGTCGAGGGAACCGCCGGAGGCGGTGAAGCCCTGCATCGAGAGGACCACGGAGCGCTGCGCGTCGTCGCGCGTCTCGTGGACGTCGCGGGCGCTGACGCCGAGGGTGGTGGCGATCTCGTCGGCCGAGGGACGACGGCCCAGCTGGGCGGTCAGGGTGTCCTCGACCTCGGTGAGCTTGCGGGCCCGCTGCCGGGCACCGCGGGAGGCCCAGTCCTGACCGCGCAGCTCGTCGAGCAGCGCGCCCCGGATGCGGGTGTTGGCGTAGCGGTTGAACGGCACGCCCGTGGTGGGGTCGTAACCGCGCGAGGCCTGGACGAGGGCCATGAGACCGGCCGACGTCAGGTCGTCCCGGCTCACGTGCGCCGGCAGCCGGCCGATGAACTCGTTGGTGATGTAGCCGACGATCGGCAGGTTCTTCTGCACGAGCTCCGAGCGCTGCGCGTCGGTGAGCTGGTTGCCCGGGGTCCCGGCGTTCGACGAGGCGTGTGCGGTCACGCCCCCTTTCTCGGCACGTCACCCCCTCGGACTTGAGCCCCCCGTTCGGAGGAACCCCCGCTGCGCTGTCCGGGGGGTCCGCGCCCGGCCGGCTCAACGGGACCGGGTCGGCTGCCGATCGGCGGACGTGCGACCTCTCCACCACGTGCTCCGTGACCTGCAGAAGGCCTCCGACGAGGGCCGGCTGACCCCGTCCTTCATCGACGCCTACGCGCGGTTCCACCACGAGAAGCCGCTGGCCCTGTACTCCCTGGCCAGTCGGAACTTCATGCCGATCGCGCACGAGGAAGGGCGCAACGACCACGTCCTCACCCCGCACGAGCCGCGGTCGGTCAGCCACGGCCGCGAGATGCTCGACGCCCAGGAGCGGGCCGGACGGGAGACCCTGCGCCGGTTGCGGCGCGGCGAGGACGACGCCCGTCCCTGGGCGATGCGCAACCCCACCCGCTTCGCGTTGCCCGTCGAGACGGAGGAGCGGGTGCCCCTGGCGTCCCTGGAGCGCCGGGAGCACCTCTCGGACTACCTCCCGGCCGGGGACCCGTTCGACGCCCCCCTCCCGACCGGCGCCGCGACCAGCACCGACGAGGACCGTCCGGTCGAACCGGTGCCGGCCCCCTCCGCCTGATCGGTCCCCGACCGCCTCAGCTCCCCCCTCCACCCGCCGATGGGGGACCCGACGCCACATCGGGGGTCCGTCCGGACCCCGACCACGGACAGGGAAGGACCGGCATGGGACTCGCAGAGGTCTCCAGCATCCTCTGGAAGGAGCGGGAGCTGCTCGAACTGCTCCTGTTCAAGCTGGAGGAGGAACAGCTCGTCCTGGCCAGCGGCCGCAGCCGCTGGCTCGCGCACGCCACCCGCGAGGTCGAGTTCGTCCTGGAGCAGATCCGGTCCACCGAGCTGCTGCGTGCGGTCGAGGTCGACGCCGTCGCCGAGCAGCTGGGCCTGGCCCCCTCCCCCAGCCTGACCGTCCTGGCGCAGAACGCCCCCGAACCCTGGGACCAGCTGTTCGGCGCGCACCGCGACGCCTTCCTCACCCTCACCGCCGAGATCCAGACCCTCGCCGACGCCAACCGCGACCTCCTCTCCACCGGGGGCCGGGCGCTGCGCGAGGCACTCCTCGGCCTCGACGAGGGGCTGGACACCTACACCGCGCAGGGCAAGAACGACTCCGGCCCCCGGGCCGGCAACCGCGCGTACTTCGTCGACAAAGCCTTCTGAGCGATCCGAGAGAGGACACAGAGCATGAGTTCGTTCGCCAGTCTGGGGATCGCCGCCAAGGGTCTCGTCGCCGCGCAGCGCGCGATGGAGATCACCGGGCAGAACATCTCCAACATCAACACCGAGGGCTACTCCCGCCAGCGGGTCGAGCAGACCGAGGCGGTGGTCAGCCCCAACGGCCGCTTCGGCGTGAAGAACGCCTCCGGCCAAGGGGTCGAGATCACCGGGATCACCCGGATCACCGACACCTTCGTCAACGCCACGGCCCGGCAGGACCAGGCGACCGCGGCCCAGCTGACCCAGTCCGACCAGGTCTGGAACCAGGTCGAGACCAACCTCGGTGAGCCGGGTACGCAGAGCCTCTCCGCGCGGATGACCGCCAACTGGAACGCCTGGTCGGCCCTGGGTTCCGCCACCGGCGCCACCGCGGTCGCCTCGGCCAAGGCGTCCGTGGTCGCCACCAGCGGCGCCGTCGCCGAGAAGCTGAAGTCGCTGGACTCCGCCGTCGCCCAGCAGTGGGGCGGGCTGACCGACCAGGCCGGTGCGGTCACCAAGCAGGCCAACGAACTGGTCGGGCAGATCGGCGAGCTGAACCTGGCCATCCTGCAGGTGAAGAACTCCGGCGCCTCGCCGAACGAGATCATGGACCAGCGCGACCTCAAGGTCGCCCAGCTCACCAAGCTCACCGGGGCGCGGGTCACCGACCGGCCCGACGGCATGGTCGACCTCTACGTGGGCAACGCGTCGGTGCTCTCGGGCACCAACGCGAAGGCCATGTCCGTCACCACGTCCGACACCAGCCCGGCCGCGGCCGCCGCGATGAGCGGCTTCGACAAGGCCAAGGCCGGCTACACGACCTGGGCCGTCAAGGTCGACGGCATGACCGTGCAGCCGGACTCCGGGCAGCTGCGCGGGGTGCTCGACGGCATCAACGTCACCCTGCCCGGCGTCGGCAACCAGTACGACCAGGCCGCGGTGACGCTGAAGAACCAGGTGAACGCCGTCTACGGAACCGCCAACGGCGGTGCCGCGGGCGACTTCTACTCCTTCACCCAGACCGCCGGCGCCCCCGCCACCGCGCAGGGTGCCGCCCAGGGCGCGGCCGCCTCGCTGAAGGTCGTCCCCACCTCGGCCACGCTGGCCGACTCCTCCGACGCCGGCTCGGTCTCGCGCGACGTCGCCGCCAAGGTCGGCGTCCTCGGCGAGGCGACGGACGGGCCGTCGGTCGCCTGGCGCGGCACGGTCGTCTCGATCGCCTCCGCGGCCCAGAGCGCCGACCTCCGCTCGACCCTCGCCGACGACGTGGCCAGCCGTTCCGCGGCCCGCCGCGAGTCGGTGTCCGGGGTCAACCTGGACGAGGAGATGACGAACCTCGTCTCCTACCAGCACGCCTACGCCGGGGCCGCCCGCGTCCTCACCGCGATGGACCAGGCCCTCGAGACCCTGATCCGCGGCACCGGCCGCGTGGGCCTCTGACCGAGAACCCGAGGAAGGAGCAAGCAACCGTGGTCGACCGCATCTCCAGCCGCACCATCGCGATGGGCTCGTTGGCGAACCTGCAGGCCAGCCAGGCCCGCTCGGCGAAGCTGCAGGAGCAGCTCTCCAGCGGCAAGACGCTGACCAAGCCCTCCGACGACCCCGTCGCCGCGAACAACGCGATGACGTACCGCAACGAGCTCGGGGTCCAGGAGCAGTACGCCAAGGCCAACCTCGACGGCCAGGGCTGGCTCTCGGTGCAGGACACCGCCATGCAGAGCGCCGTCGACGCGATGCAGCGGGCCCGCGACCTCGCCGTGCAGGCCGGCAACACCGGCGCGCTCGACGCGAACAGCCTGCGCGCCATCGGTCAGGAGATGGGGGCGGTGAACCAGATCGTGCTGGCGGCCGCCAACACCAAGTTCCTGGGCCACTCGGTCTTCGCCGGCGCCAAGGGTTCCGCGGACACCGCGGGCGCCTACGACAAGACGACCTTCGCCTACCAGGGCGACACCACGGCCATCACCCGGCGGGTGGCCCCCGGGCTGGACGTCCAGGTCAACGTGACCGGCAGCGAGACGTTCGGCGGCGGAACCACCCCGGCCGACAACACCTTCGTCCTGCTCGACACCCTTTCCAAGCAGCTCATGGGCACCCTGCCGGCCGGAACCACCCCGGTGGCCGACCCGCTGACCGCCATCGACGCCGCCTTCCAGCGCCTGATGGACGCCCGCGCGAAGGTCGGGGCCACCACCAACCAGCTCCAGGCGCTGTCCACCTCGGGGGACACCCGCACCGACCAGCTGACCGCGTCGCTGTCCGACATCGAGGACATCGACCTGCCCAAGACGATCATCGACGTCAAGCTGCAGGACAACGCGTACCAAGCCGCGCTGTCCGCCACGGCCAAAATCATCCAGCCGACCCTCATGGACTTCCTACGATGACCCTCATGACTGACGCGACCGCGCGGCCCACCGAGGCCCCCGAGATCGAGTTCGTGGCCCCCCTCATGGGCCTGGGCGGGCACACCCGCTACACCCTGGTGAGCCTGGACGCCGACGGGACCCTCTACACGCTGCGTTCGGTCTCCGACCCCGACCTGCGCCTCATCGTCGTCGCCCCCGGGCGGTTCTTCCCGGACTACGCCCCCGAGATCGACGACGAGACCGTCGACGCGCTGCAGATCGAGGGGGCCTCGGACGCCGCGGTCCTCTGCGTCGTCAACCCCGGTGAGGACCCGGCGACGGCCACGGTCAACCTGCTCGCCCCCCTCGTCATCAACCACCGCTCCCTGAAGGCGGCCCAGACCGTCCTCGGTGACCGCGACCTGCCCCTGAAGGCCCCGCTGCTCACCGCCTGACCGACCCCGGCGACGCCGGCACCCCGGACGGCCACGCCTCCCCCCGCACCCGCGGACGGACGCGTGGCCGTCCGCGCGTTCCCTCCTTAGGGTGCGGTCATGGATCTCGAACGCCCGATCGCTCCCGAGCCCTACTCGCTCCTGCCCCGCGTCCCCTCGTTCACCGTGACGTCCGAGGACGTCACCGAGGGTGAGCCGATGGCCGAGGCCCAGGCGGGCGGCAACGTCTCCCCGCAGCTGTCCTGGAGCGGTTTCCCCGCGGAGACCCGGTCCTTCCGGGTGGACTGCTTCGACCCCGACGCCCCCACCCCCGCCGGGTTCTGGCACTGGAGCGTCGTCGACCTGCCCGTCGACGTGACCAGCCTCCCCACCGACGCGGCGGCCGGGACCCTGCCGGGCGGGGCCACCGCCCTGCGCAACGACATGGGCACGGCCGACTTCACCGGGGCCGCCCCGCCTCCGGGAGACCGCCCGCACCGCTACGTCTTCGCCGTCCACGCCCTGGACACCGACAGCCTCGGGCTGCCCGAGGGGGCCACCCCGACCGTCGCCGCGTTCATGGGTCTGGGCCGCACCCTGGCGCGGGCCACGATCACCGGGACCTACCAGCGGTGAGCCCGGTGCCGCCCCCCGGGGCGCAGGCCGCCGCGGGCGACCTCGAGCTGGTCCCCGCCCTCGACCGGCCGGACCTGTACCCGGGGACCGTGCGGGACGCGCTGCCCGCGGACGCCCTCGTCTGCGAGATCGACCCGGCACGGGCCGACACCGCGACGCTGGCCGCGACCCACGGCGTCCCGGACGAGGCCTCGGCCAACTGCGTGGTGGTCGGCGGCAAGCGGGACGGCGAGGAACGGATCGCGGCCTGCGTGGTGCTGGCCAGCACGCGCGCCGACGTGAACAACGCGGTCAAACGGGCGCTGGACGTCCGCAAGGCGTCGTTCCTGCCCCAGGACCGCGCGGTGGGCGAGGCCGGCATGGAGTACGGCGGGATCACCCCGGTCGGGGTGCCCGCCGGGTGGCGGATCCTCGTCGACACCCGCGTCGCGGCGACGGAGTGGTTGCTCATCGGGTCCGGGGTGCGGCGGTCGAAACTCGTCGTCCGCGGCCGTGACCTGGCCGCCCTGCCGGGGGCCGAGGTGGTCGACATCGCCCTGACCGGGTGAGCTTCCCCGGCGCGTCCGAGCGGTCCGTCCAGGTCCGGGGACCGGCTGCACCGCAACGGGTGTGGGAGGACTACGCCCAGTTCGCGAACTGGTCGCGGTGGTCGCCGCAGATCCGCGGGGTCGCGACGGACCGGCCCCGGATCACCGCGGGGGCGGTCGGTCAGGTCCTCGGTCCGGCCGGGCTCCGCGTGGACTTCCGCATCCTCGACGTCGACGAGGCGGCCCGCCGCTGGACGTGGCGGGTCGGCCTCGGTGCGGTGGGCATGACGATGCGGCACAGCGTGATCGGGATCCCCGGGGGCACCCTGACCGGTCTCCTGATCGGTGGACCCGGTCCGGCAATCCACGCCTACGCCCCCGTGGCGCGGCTCGCCCTGCGGAGGCTGGTCAGCGCCCCGGGGTCCGGAGGCGGGTCTCCCAGAGGGCGACCGCCCCGGCCGCGGCCACGTTGAGGGAGTCGACCCGCGGATCCATGGGGATCCGGACGCTGGTGTCGGCGGCGGCCAGCGCCCGCGCCGACAACCCGTCCCCCTCGGTGCCGAGCATCCAGGCCAACCGGGGTGGGACGGGGAAACTCCCCAGATCGTCCCCGCCCGGTTCCAGGGCCAGGGCCGCGACCACGAAAGCATTCTCGCGCAACCGGTCCAGGTCACCGGGCCACGAGGACGCCCGGACCCAGGGCAGGTGCAGCACGGTACCCATGGAGACCCGCACGCTGCGCCGGTAGAGCGGGTCGGCGCAGCGCGGGGAGACGACCACGCCGTCGACCCCGAAGGCCGCCGCCGACCGGAACACCGCTCCGACGTTGGTGTGGTCGACGACGTCCTCGAGGACCACCAGTCGCGCCGGTCCCGCGGGCAGCGCGGCCAGGAACTCCGCGACGGATCGTTCCCGGGGCCGGTGCATCGAGGCCAGCGCACCCCGGTGCAGGTCCACCCCCGTGAGCGCGGCGAACGCGTCCACCGGGGCCACCAGGACCGGCACGTCGGGGTCCAGCGCGGCGAGCTCCTCGGCGAGGTCGTCGGCCCGCGTCGCCGAGAGCAGGAAGGACCGCGGGCGGTGCCCGGCGGCCAGCGCTCGGCGGATGACCTCGACCCCCTCGGCCAGGAACAGCCCCTCGGCGGGCTCCCGCACGGCCCGCAGCCGGACGTCCTTGAGCTCGGTGTAGTCGCGCAGCAGGGCGGCCAGGGCCGGGTCGTGGTCGGCGCGCAGGTCGGTCAGGTCGAGACGGGGCACGCGGGCCGACGATACCGACCGCTCAGCGGCTCAGGGACTCAGCGGCTCAGCGGATCAGCGGGCCCCGGCGGCGCGGACCTCCTCGACCGCGGACCGGCGGGCGGCGGCCGGCGTGGCCGGCCCGTCGACGCCGGGACCGTCGGCGGGCAGCACCAGCCGGGTGGGGCGGGGCCCCAGCAGGTCCAGGTCGAAGGTCGGGGCCGGGAACCCCAGCAGGTAGCCCTGTGCGGAGTCGCACCCGAGGCGCCGCAGGATGTCCAGCTGCTCGGCGTTCTCCACGCCCTCGGCGACGACCCCGACCCCCATGCTGCGGGCCATGCCCACGATGCCCGCGACCACGGCCTCGTCCTGGGCGTGCCGCCCGAGCCCGGCGACGAAGGAGCGGTCGACCTTGACGTGGTCGATGGGCATGGTCTGCAGGTGGGCCAGCGAGGAGATGCCCCGGCCGAAGTCGTCCACCCCGACCCGGACTCCCATCATCGCCAGCGCGTGCAGCGTCGAGAACCCCGCCCGGGCGTCGGCCACCAGCAGCTCCTCGGTGACCTCGACCAGCAGGGCGTTGCCGGCCGGCCCGGCGGGCTGGGTGTCGGCGACCACGTCCAGCAGCTCGCCGTTGGCCAGCTGCCGGGCCGAGATGTTGACCGACAGCGTCAACCCGCAGTCCGGGCCCGCCTCCGCGTACCAGGTCTCCAGGGTCCGCCAGGCCTCGGTGAACACCCACCGACCGATGTCGAGGATGAGTCCGGTGCGTTCGGCCAACGGCACGAACGCCTCCGGGGTGAGGAGGCCGCGGCGGGGGTGCTGCCAGCGCAGCAACGCCTCGACGCCGCGCACGCGCCCGTCACGGAGGTCCACGATCGGCTGGTAGTGGAGCCGGAACTGCCCCTCGGCCACGGCCCGGCTCAGGTCGTCGGTGGTCTGCAGCGCGTCCACGGCCTGCGCCTGCATCCGCTCGTCGAACACCTCCGAGCGCGCCTTGCCCCCCTCCTTGGCCCGGTACAGGGCGGCGTCGGCCCGGCGCAGCAGCTTGGAGACGTCGGCCTCCTCACGCGCCAGGGCGATGCCGACGCTCGGGGTGACGTTGATGACGCGGCCCGAGCCGATGTCGATCGGGCGGTGGGCGATGCTGGTGACGACGCGCTCGGCGATCTGGGAGGCGTTGAACTCCTCCGAGAGGTCCTCGCACAGGACGGCGAACTCGTCGCCGCCGAAGCGGGCGACGGTGTCCTCGGGCCGGACGGCGGCGGTGAGCCGGTGCGCCACCTCCACGAGGACGGCGTCGCCGGCCGCGTGCCCGTGCGAGTCGTTGATCCCCTTGAAGTTGTCCAGGTCGAGGTAGAGCACCGCGCAGGCGTCGGCGCTGCGCCGGGAGAGCGCGTGCTCGAGACGGTCGGTGAAGAGCTGCCGGTTGCCGAGGTCGGTCAGCGGGTCGTGCAGGGCCTGCTGCTGGGCCCGCTCCAGCTCGACGCGGTGGGTGCTCGCGGCGGAGTCGACCCGGCTGGCGGCCTGGAAGCCGAGGACCACCAGGAGCAACGAGCTGACCGCCGAACCGGCCAGGGTGTAGAGCAGCACCGCGAGCGGGGACAGGTCACCCACGAGCCGGTGCAGCAGGGCGGCCACCCCGACCGCGACGAAGGGCGAGACGAGGGCCCAGGGAAGGATGCGGCCCCGGATCTCGTCCCCGGAGCGAGCACGCGCCCTCCACGGCCAGCTCTTCATCGCCCTCCTCCGTTCCCGCGACGGTGACGACCGTGCCGGATGCTCGACACCGTAACGATGCGGTGAGCACCGGTGTGCCCATCGTTACGTCTGTGACGGTGACTGTCCACTACTGTCCACGACCCAGCATCACGCAGCGCATGATCTGAGCACGATTCGTGTCCAGAACCACCCGTTCGGGTGGCCCGTGCGCCACCCGGACGGAAGCTGGGCCTCAGGTGGACGTCTCCCGGGGCGAGTAGCGCTGCTCGGGCCGTCCGGTGGCCCCGTAGCGCAGCTGCAGCTCCAGGCGTCCGGCGGCGTCGAGGGCCGCCAGGTGCCGCTGCGCGGTGGCCCGGGAGATGCCGGTGGCCTCGGCGACCTCCGCCGCCGAGCACGGCCGCCCGGCCTCGCGCAGGTGCCCGAGGACGAGGTCCCGGGTCGCCGAGGACGCCGTCGCCCGGGCCGCCGACGACCCGCCCTCCCCCCGCAGCGCCTGCAGGGCCGCGTCGGCGACGTCCTGGTCGAGCACGGGCTGGGCGGCCAGCACCCGGCGGAAGCGCGCGTAGGCCCGCAGCCGTTGCTGCAGCAGCTCCTCGGGGAAGGGTTTCACCAGGTAGGCCAGGGCCCCCGCCCGCAACGCCGCGCGGAAGGTCGGCGGCTCGGTGGCCGCCGACAGGACGAACGCGTCGCACCCCAGCTCGGGCAGCAGGCCGATCCCCGACCCGTCGGGCAGCCACACGTCCACCAGGGCGAGATCGTACGGCTCGTGACCCGCCGACCGCCGCGCGGCCACCGCCGAGCGCGCCGCGGCGCGCGAGCCCGCGGTCGCCGCGACCGCGAAGCCGTCGGTGCGGGCGACCGCCCGGGCGTGCAGCTCGGCGACGCGGAAGTCGTCGTCCACCACGAGCACCTGCAGCTCGCGGCCGATGCCCGGACGGCCCGTCGGTCCCGTCATCGGTCCCTCCCTCCTTCGTGCCCCTCGTCCCACCCGTCGTCCGCCCCGGGCCACCCGTCCGGACCCGGGTTGTCCCGGTCCTCCGGGTCCTCCAGATCCCCCGGGTCCTCGCCGACCGAGGGCGCGGTCGGGGACAGCACGCCCGGCAGGGTGACCACGAAGACCGCCCCGCCGAGGCCGGGCCCTTCCCGTCCGCCACCCGGGTCGGCCAGCCGGGCCTGCCCGCCCCGCGCCCGCGCGACCTGCCGCACCAGGCCCAACCCGATCCCGCCGACCCCCGAGGGACGGGTGGTCACCCCCGCCTCGAACACGTTCTCCCGCAGCGATTCCGCCACCCCGTCGCCGGAGTCGGTCACCGCCACGACCAGCGTCGTCCCGTCCTGCACGAGGTCCATCTCGACCACGGCACCCGGGTCGGCCGGTCCCGCCCCGACCGCAGGGACCCGCCCGGTGACCGCGGTGACGGCGTTGTCGACCAGGTTGCCCAGGACGGTGGTGACGTCCACCGGGTCCACCACCCGTCCGCGCAACGCCACCTCGCCGAGCCGCAGGTGGACACCGCGCTCGCGCGCGTGCGCGGCCTTGGCCGAGACGAACGCCTGCAGGTAGGGGTCGGCGACGGCCTCCAGCCCTTCGACCTGCGACCCCAGCGGCCCCGTGCCCAGCAGGGCGCCGACGTAGCTGCTCGCCTCGCCGGTCTCCCCCGCCGCGAGCAACCCGGACAGCAGGTGCAGGCGGTTGCTGAACTCGTGGCGCTGCGCCCGCAGGACCGTGCCCACCTCCTGCACGGCGTCGAGCTGGCGGGTGAGCAGCTCCACGTCGGTGCGGTCGTTCAGGGTCAGCACCACGCCCAGGTCGCGGCCCTCCCGGCGCACCCCGCGGGAACCGATCAGCAGGGCGCGCTCCCCGACCAGGGCCAGGGCGGGCAACCCGCCGGGGTCGCGCACGACGGACCGGACGGCGGGCGGCCAGTCCTCGGTCGGGGTGCCGGGCGAGAGGTCCCGGTCGAGCAGGCGCGCCGCCTCGTCGTTGGCCAGGACCACCCGGTCGTCCGGCCCGAGGGCCACCACGCCCTCGGCGATGCCGTGCAGCACCGCCTCGTGCCCCTGCAGCAGGCCCCGGATCTCCTCGGGCTGCAGGCCCATCGTGAGCCGCCGCAACCGGCGCGACAGCGCCACCGCGGCCAGGGACCCCACCAGCAGGGCCACCAGGGCGACACCGGCGGCGGGCAGCACCGCCCGCGCGGCCCGACGGGCCACCGCGTCGTCGGCGACCCCGACGCTGACCTCCCCCACCACGCGGCCGTCCGGTCCCTGCTGGCCCGGCGCCCAGACCGGGACCTTGGCCCGGGCCGAACCGCCGAGGGTGCCGGTCTCGTCCTCGACCTCCTCCCCGCCGGCCAGGGCGACGGTCGGGTCCGTGCTGACCCGCAGCCCGAGCCGGTCGGGGGTCGGGTGGGCCAGCCGCAGCCCGCGGTCGTCGGTGACCACGACGAACAGCGCCCCCGTCCGCCGCCGCACGTCCTCCGCGGCGGCCTGCACGGCTCCGTCCACCAGCGTCGCCCGCTCGGCGGCGTCGGCGGGCGGGGGCGCGTCGCTGGCCCGTTCGGCCCCGGCCCGGACGGCGTCGTCCTCGGCCACGGTCCGGGCGATCGCCAGCGCGCGCTGGCGCACCTCGTCGCTGACCTGCCGCTGCACGACGAACGCCGTGCCGCTGAGGCACACGACGAGCACCGCCAGGACCAGCAGGACCTGCACCGCGAGGGCCTGCCGGGTGAACGGCCAGCCGCGGGGGTCGACGCCCCGTCGCGCGGGCCCGTCCGACCCGCCCTGCGGTGATCGCCCCGGCGCCGTCGACATGCGCTCACCGTACTCATGAGCAGAACGCGCACAAGGCGACCAACGAGCACTTCTGCGCGCAACGCGAGCAACCCGCGGTGACCGGCACCACATCCCTACGGTCTTCCCCAAGAGCCCCCGCCGACGACGGGGGCGAGACGGTCGGGACCGGCGCAGCCGCCGGCACGACGTCGATCCCCTTCAGCTGGACGGAGCAACGATGCTTGTCATCCTCGGGTTCGGGATGGTGGCGGTCTTCATGGCCCTCATCCTGACCAAACGTCTCTCCCCCGTCGTGGCCCTCATCGCGGTCCCGCTGATCTTCGGCGTGATCGCCGGCGGCGGCACGGACATGGCCGAGGCGGTCATGGACCAGATCGGCGACTTCGCCCCCACCGCGGCGCTGCTGTTCTTCGCGATCATCTTCTTCGGCCTGATGATCGACGTCGGCCTCTTCGACCCGATCATCCGCGGCATCCTGCGGGTCTGCGGCGACGACCCGGTGCGCGTGGTCATCGGGACCGCGCTGCTGGCCGGGGTCGTCTCGCTGGACGGCGACGGCTCGACGACGTTCATCATCACCGTCTCGGCCATGCTGCCCATCTACCTGCGCCTGGGCATGTCCCCGGTGACCCTGACCGTGGCCGCGAACCTCGCCAACGGCGTCTTCAACATCCTGCCCTGGGGCGGGCCGACCATCCGCGCCGCGACGGCGCTGAAGGTCTCGCCCTCGGAACTGTTCAACCCGATGGTCCCGGCCATGCTCGCCGGTTTCGCGATGGTCCTGGTGCTGGCCGTGTTCCTCGGCCTCGGTGAGCGCCGCCGCCTCGCCAAGAACGGTGTCGACCTCGCCGAGATCCGCGAGACCGAACTCGTGGGCGCCGGTATCGGCACCCTGACCGGGCGCACGGGCTCGACCACCGGTTCCGCCGCCGCCGGGGGTTCCGGCACGACCGTCGCCACCGGTGGTCACGACGAGACCGACGCCGAGGGTTTCGGTTCCGTCGGCGGTCTCGACCCGAACCGTTCCACCCTGCGCCCCAAGCTCTACTGGTTCAACGCGGGGCTCACCATCGCCCTGCTGACCCTGCTCGGGCTGGACGTCCTGCCCCTGGCCTTCGTGTTCATGGTCGCCGCCGCGCTGGCGCTGTTCGTGAACTTCCCCAACCCCGCCGCGCAGGCCCAGCGCATCCAGGCGCACGCCACCAGCATCGTCTCCGTGGTCGCCATGGTGTTCGCCGCGGCGGTGCTCGTCGCGGTGCTCTCCTCGACCGGCATGGACGGGTCGATGGCCACCTGGCTCGTCAGCGTGGTGCCGGACTCCTTCGGTCCGTACTTCGCGGTCATCACCGCGGTGCTCTCCATGCCGCTGACGTTCTTCATGACCAACGACGCGTTCTACTTCGGGGTCCTGCCGATCCTGTCCCAGGCGGCCGCCGAGTACGGGATCACCCCGGTCGAGATGGCCCGGGCCTCGATCATCGGCCAGCCGGTGCACATGACCTCGCCCCTGGTGCCGGCGATGCTGCTGCTGATCTCGCTCGCCAAGGTCGACCTGGCCGACCACCACAAGAAGGTCATCTGGCGGGCGGTCGTCTGCTCGCTGACCATGCTCGCCGTGGTGCTCCTGCTCGGCGTCGTCCCCTTCCACGCCTGACCGACCCCCGAACGGAGGGAACCCCATGAGCACCAGCACCGCCGGCCGGATCGTCGTGGCCACCCAGGACCGGCCCGAAGGGATCGCCGCCCTGCGCTGGGCCCTCGACCGGGCCCAGGAACAGGGCGCCAAGATCACGGTGGTCCCGACGACCGGGGACTCCCCCGGCACCCCGGTCCACGTCAGCGAGGACTTCCGCTCCCGGGTCCGCGCGATCGCCGACACCTCCGGTGCGGCCTACGAGCTGCACGAGACCCTCGCCGACATCGCCCTGACCCTGGTCGAGCTGTCGGCCGAGGCCGACCTGGTCGTCCTCCCGGTCAAGCGGCGCTCGGCCACGATGAAGTTCCTGCTCGGCAGCATCGCCCAGCGGGTCATCGGGGAGGCCGCCTGCCCGGTGGTGACCGTCAAGGCCTGAGCGCCGGCCCTCCCGCGGCCCCGACGACCGTCCGACGGTCGTCGGGGCCGCGTCGCGTGGCCCCGGAACCGTCGAGCGCACCCAGCAGAGGCAGCACGACCCGCCGGGAGGAGCCCAGCGCCTGACGGGCCTCGCTGACCGAGAACGGCTGGGGCAGCGCCGCGAGCCTCGCCGCGGCGCGCGGCAGGCAGTCCGGACCGAGCAGGACCCCGTCGCCGAGGCGGCGCAGCGCGCCGGCCCGGTCCAGGGCGGCCTGCTCGGCGGGGCCGATGCCCAGCTCCCGCAACCGTTCGGCCGTGGGGGCGGCGAACTCGTCCGCGGCGAGCTCGCGCTTCAGCGCGGCCGCCGCCCGGACCAGCGCCGGGGGCAGGTCCGTGCCCGCCCCGCTCCGCTGGACGCGACCGTCGCGGATCTCCCAGGGGTCGGCGACGACCACCGTGAGCAGCAGCGGGTCGGGCAGGTCCAGCGCCCGGACCACCTCGCCCGTGGCCGGGCCGGGCAGCAGCGGGTTGCGGGTCCGCGCCGCCGCCACCGCGGCCTCCAGGGCCTCGCGCCACCGCCGGACCTGGTCCGGGTGGACGTGCCAGTCCCCGACCGACGGCGGTGCGTCGACCGCGATCCCCATCTCCCGCAGACGGTCGCCGCGCACGGCTCCGCGCCGGCGGACCTCCTCGGCCGCGTCGGGCGGGCCCCCCGCGAGCTCCTCGGCCCGACGGGCGGCGGCCCCCCGGCGCCGCTCCAACCGCGGCGGTTCCACGTCGAGGACGAGGGCGGCGCCGAGGATCTCGTGCCGGGTGGGGTCGCGCAGGAGCAGCCGGTCGCCGACCCGCAGGGGCAGGGCCCGCTCCAGCCGGAGCCGGCCGGTGCGTCCGCGGCCGGGGAAGCGGCGCACCCGGGCCGGGACGGCGGCGGAACCGAGGTGGACGACGACGTGCTCGGGGCCGTCGTCGGGCAGCTCCGCGTCGACCTCGCGGGTGGGCCGGAACCAGCCCGGGGTGAGCAGGGCGTGCCCCCGGGAGACCCGGCGGCGGTCGACGTCGCGCAGGTTCAGCGCGACCCGGGCGAGGGCGGGCACCGACGGGCGGGACCGGTCGTGGGACTGGACCCCGCGCACCCGGACCCCGGACGGCGGACCGTCGTGACCGTCGGCGAGGTCCAGGACGTCGCCGACCGACACCGTCCCCGCGGCCAGCGTGCCGGTGACGACCGTGCCCGCCCCCCGGACGCTGAAGCTCCGGTCCACCCACAACCGGACCGGTGCCTCGGTGCGTGGCGCGGGGACGGTGGCCAGCAGCCGGTCCAGCGCGGCCCGGACCTCGGCCAGCCCGGCCCCGGTCGCCGCGCTGCAGGCGACCACCTCGGGCGGCCCGTCGGCGGCCAGGCTCGTCCCCGCCACCTCGATGCGGGCCACCGCGGCCGCCGGGGTCGGGTCGGCCAGGTCGGCGCGGGTGACGACGACCAGGGCGCGGCGCACGCCGAGGGCGTCGAGGGCGGCCAGGTGCTCGGCCGACTGCGGCATCCAGCCACCGTCGGCGGCGACCACCAGGAGGGCCACGGGGACGGGTCCCACCCCGGCGAGCATCGTCGGGACGAACCGTTCGTGACCCGGGACGTCGACGAAGGCGACCTCCTCGCCGGAGTCCAGGCGGGTGACCGCGAAACCCAGGTCGATGGTGAGGCCCCGGCGCTTCTCCTCGGCCAGGCGGTCCGGGTCGGTGCCGGTGAGGGCACGCACCAGGGACGACTTGCCGTGGTCCACGTGCCCGGCGGTGGCGACGACGTGCACGTCAGTCGTTCCCGGACGTCGTGCTCGCGGCGGGCCCCCGACGGACGACCGCGAGGACGCGGTCGCGGACCTCTCCGTCCCGCGCGGCGGGCACGCAGCGCAGGTCCAGGAGCAACCGCCCCTTCTCGACGCGGCCGACGATCCCGTCCTCGCGCAACGGTCGGGCCAGGCCCTCGGGCAGGTCGAGGGCGACCGAGGGCAGCTCCACCCCGGGGGCGCCACCCCCGCCGACGACGGCGCCGGTGCTCACCACCCCGGTCTCGACCCCCTGGTCCGTCAACGCCGCCGCCAGGAGGCCGACCCGACGCCGGAGTTCCTCCGGATCGGCGCGCAGCGCGACCCAGGTCGGGTTCTCCGCGGTGGTCAGAGTCGCCTCGAGCGCGGCGAGGGTGAGTTTGTCGACCCGCAGCGCGCGGGCCAACGGGTGGCGCCGCAACCGTTCCACGAGATCGGCCCGGCCGAGCAGCAACCCCGCCTGCGGTCCGCCGAGCAGTTTGTCGCCGCTGGAGGTGACCAGGTCGGCGCCGGAACGCAGGACGGATCCGGCATCGGGTTCGTCGGGCAGCAGGGGGTCGGGGGCGAGCAGCCCGGAACCGGTGTCCACGACCACGGGGACGCCGAGGCCGGTCAGTTCCGCGGGTTCGACGCCGGACGTGAACCCCTGCACGACGAAGTTCGAGGGGTGGACCTTGAGCACGAACCCGGTCTGCGGTCCGATCGCGTCGAGGTAGTCGCGGCGGTGGGTCCGGTTCGTCGTCCCCACCTCCCGCAGCCGGGCCCCGGTGGACTCCAGCAGGTCGGTCAGCCGGAAACCGTCGCCGATCTCGACGAGTTCACCCCGGCTGACGACGATCTCACGACCGGCGGCCAGCGCGGTGGCGGCCAGCACCAGGGCGGCCGCGCCGTTGTTGACGACGTGGACGTCCTCGGCCGCGGGGACGGCCGCCTGCAGCGCCGCCATCGTGGCCCGTCCCCGGCGGGCCCGACGGCCCGTCGCCAGGTCCATCTCCACGTCGGTCGACCCCGCGGCGGCCGTGATCGCCTCGACCGCGGCGGCCGACAGCGGGGCCCGGCCGAGGTTGGTGTGCAGCACCGCGCCGGTGCAGTTGAGCACCGGTCGCAGGCTCGTGGCGTGCCGGGGCAGATCGGCCAGCACCGCCCGCGGGACGGCCCCCGGCTCCAGCGAACCGTCACGGACGCGGTCCTGGGCCCGGCGCACGGCGGAGCGCACGACGTCGCGCCCGTGCCGCTCCAGTGCGGCCGTCAGCGCCGGGTCGGCCAGAACGGTGTCGGTCCGCGGCACCCGTCGTCGCGGATCTTTCCAGGTCAGCGATAGATCGCGCAACGTGCTTGCCCCCCCTCTACGCATGGCAGTATAAATAAATGTAGCAGGGCCACAGGTTTCGCAGCGACTGGCCTACCGGGGTAGACGAAGTCGTCCTCGCTACAACGACCAAGGAGGTTGCATTGGCCAGGGACGCCGTAATTGTAGGAATCAACCTCTACCGAGACGCGCCTCTCGCTGGATGCGTCCGGGACGCCAATGACATGGCAGCCTGTTTAACTCTGGCGGAGTATGGATTCCACTGTTTAACGTTCGTGGACTCGCAAGCGACCCGAGCCAGGATCTTGAGTGCCTTAGGTCAGCTTATTGAGAATGAAACACCCGCAGACACGCTGGTGATATTTTTTGCCGGGCATGGGCAAGTGCTCGGCGATCAAGGTTACCTAGTGACTATTGATGGGACGCCCTACGACCCGGGTATTGCACTGAGTCATCTAGGTGGTCTCATGGAGGCCGCCAGTCGGAGATACCGTCATGTGTTGTTGATCTTAGACTCGTGCCACTCGGGATCAAGTCTCTCTTGGAGCAACAGCCGGCCCCTGACGGGTAGCGACGTAGACAGAGAGGTCCGTTCAGCAAACGAATCACGCTGCATCCTTGCGGCCTGTCGCCCAGAAGAACTTGCCCTAGAGTCCGGCGGCCAGGGCGTCTTCACCAAAGAGATGCTTAACGGCCTCCTTGGCAACGCTGTCGATTTTGATGGGAACGTCAGCGTCTTCTCTTTATTCGATTATATAGCAAAGACGCTTCCGTCGTCGCGACAAACCCCCGTCTTCAAAGGCGACGCCGCGGGCTCAGTGATCCTGGGTCGGAATTTTCCTCCGCGTTTGGGGCGTCCACTGACCGAGGATGCCACGTTCAGAACTTTACGAAAGGCCGAGTCCCTCATTGAGGAGTACTACCCTCTGGAGCAAAGAGAACTAGGCGAACTGGGGCACCGCAAGCGCGTCGGGGCTCGTCGGTGCGGGCAGGAGCTGGCTCCGATTCTGAGATGGTTCGATGAAACCGAGGTGGCTCTTCCCGAAATTCGCCGATCAGTTTCGTGGCAGGACCTTGTGGATCGAGTTCGGCAAGCCCAGGGTCGGCTCGCCGATATCTCACCAGGACAAGAGACGGAATACGGTCGAGTGTCCCAGCGAATCGGACATGGAGGCTTCGGGCATGTGTGGGCGCTTGACGGGCCGGATGGATCGAAGATGGCATACAAGGTATTCCATGGCAACGAACTGGACGACCAGATCAAGGTCAAACGTTTCAGCAACGGGTTCAAGACTATGCGAAGACTTAATCACCCCCGCATAGTTCGCGTCCACCAGCTCACCGAAGCGCCTTACGGTTTCACAATGGATGCCGTTCCTGGACAGAACCTCCGGGACGCATACTTTGACCGCCGCGAATCAGGAACTTGCATCCGATTGATGATCGAGATCTCGGAAACAGTTTTACATGCCCACAATTGTCGGGTTCTTCATCGCGACATCAAACCTGAGAATATCATCCTCACGACGACAAGCGAGGGTGGCCTTGAGGCCTATTTGACGGATTTTGACCTCGCATACCATGAGACCAATCGGACTATCACGATGTCGGGTGGCTCGATTGGAGGCGTGCTGAACTACGCTGCACCTGAGCAGTTGTTCGCTCCAAACACGCGACCCGCGCGCGAGGAGGCGGTGGACGTCTTCGCCCTAGGGCAACTTATGTTCTTCATAATATGTGGACGCGATCCCGTTCCCAATGATTGGGTGCGGAATTACGATGCTTTCCGTCGGGCTCTAAATGATTGGACGGATGAACGCGCCGCCGTTGCTCTCTTGAGTGCCTACGGTGAGTCGACAAAACATGAACCGTCAGAGAGAACGGAGAATGTCACTGACTTCATCTCGAAACTTTCGAGAGCTGAGAGTTTCATTCTCGCGGCCTCGGGACAAGATGTTGTCGACGAGCTTGTATTCTGCAGGAAGATTGGCCATCTGCACTCGGGCATGGAAAACTATCACGCGTCGGAGCAAGACGTGACAGTAGCGAGTTTATCTGGCCAGGTCGACATATCAGTCCGGCTTGCCGGATACGGGAAAATCGCCAACTCAGTAAATCTGGAGTTGACTTTCTCGATGGCAAGCAATTTGACCGTGGGTTCATTCAAGTCGGGTGCCGACGCCCGCACGGCGCTCAACCGAAAACTGGATCGACTAGTATCGAGTAAGTCCAACATTCGCCGGCGGAGCGGGAAATCAGGTTCGTTCCAGGTATTCTTCGACGTCCAGGACATAACACTCGATCTCGGCGGCGCTCAAGATGCCGTTGAGTTGATCAGGGAAATCACAAGCAGCATCGAACGCCGGTAGCCGGCCCGGCGGAGGCGGATGGGAATCGAACCCACCTGACCGGGGTACCCGGTCACGTCGGTGTTGAAGACCGCGGGGGCCACCAGGCACCCTGACGCCTCCCTGGGCCGGCGTGGCCCAGCCTGCCAGACGGGGCCCCTGGGCACCCGACGTAGCCTCCCCGGATGAGTACCGCGCCGACCACCGGACCCGGGCCCACGATCCGGCTGACGCAGTTCGCCTCCGGGGGCGGGTGCGCCTGCAAGATCCCCCCGGGCGAGCTGGAGGGGGTCCTGGCCGGCCTGCTCGATCCGGCCCGGGACGGGTCGGGGGGCGGGTCGGGGGACGACCTGCTGCTCGGGGTCGGCGACGACGCCGCGGTCGTCCGGATCGGCCCCGCCGGGCCCGACGGCCGGGCCGTGGTCGCCACCGCCGACTTCTTCACCCCGGTCGTCGACGACCCGTGGACCTTCGGCCGGATCGCCGCGACCAATGCGCTCTCCGACGTCTACGCGGTGGGTGGGACCCCGCTGGTGGCGATCAACCTGCTGGCCTGGCCGCGCACGACGCTGCCGCTGGAACTGGCCCGGGAGGTGCTGCGCGGGGGGCTGGACGCCGCGCGGGCGGCCGGCTGCCACGTCGGCGGCGGGCACAGCATCGACGACCCGGAACCCAAGTACGGGATGGCCGTGACCGGCCTGGCCGACCCGGACCGGCTGCTGCGCGAAGACGCCGCGCGCCCCGGGAGTCCGATCACCCTCACCAAACCTCTTGGTCTGGGTGTGCTGAACAACCGGCACAAGCAGACCGGGGAGGTCTTCGCCGAGGCCGTCGCGGTGATGTGCACGCTGAACGACGTCGCCGCCCGCGGAGCGCTGGACGCCGGGGCGACGTGCGCCACCGACGTCACCGGCTTCGGTCTCCTCGGGCACCTGCACGAGGTCACCCGGGCCAGCGGGGTCGGCGCGGTGATCGACGCCGCGGCCGTCCCGTACGTCGGGGGCGCCCGGGAGGCCCTGCGCGACGGGTTCGTGCCCGGGGGTTCGCGCCGCAACCTCGACTGGGTCCGGGACCACCTCGACGCCGACGGGATCGACGAGTCCGAGCTCCTGCTCCTGGCCGACGCGCAGACCTCCGGGGGTCTGCTGGTCGCCGGAGAGGTCCCCGGGTTCCCCGTGGTCGGGGAGTTCCGGGCCGGGCCCCCCCGCATCGCGGTCCGCTGAGGCCTCAGAACGCGTACCGCACCCGCAGCCACGGCGTCCGGGCCTCGATGAGGGCCAGCAGTTCCGAGACGTAGCGCCCCTTGTCCCCGCTGCGGTAGCGCACGTTGACCTGTCCGCCCTCGGAGCGCTTGGTCTCCTGCATGGCCGGGCGCCACAGCACCTCCTCGGCCCGCGGGTGCCAGCCCAGGTTCACCCGGTGCAGGTCCTCGTTGTGGGTCAGGAAGATCACCTCGGCGGCGAGCTGCGCCTTGGTGGCGGGCGACGTGGCCGCGTCGAGCTGGTCGAGCAGCTCAGCCCAGTCGGCCAACCAGTTCGCGGTCACCACGACCGGGGACAGGTTGACGTGCACCTCGTACCCGGCGGCCACGAAGTCGTCGAGGGCCGCGAGTCGTTCGGCCACCGGCGACGTGCGGATGTCGAGCAGTCTCGCGATCTCCGCCGGCATCAACGAGAACCGGATGCGGGTCCGGCCCTGCGGGTCGAGGTCGAGCAGCCGGCGGTTGACGTACTTGGTCGCGAAGGACCCTTTGGCGCTCGGCAACCCGCGGAAGAGGGAGATCAGGTCGGCCACGTTGTCGGAGATGTCCGCGTCGACCGAGCAGTCGCCGTTCTCCCCCAGGTCGTACACCCAGCTCACCGGGTCGCACTGGTTGGGTTCCGGTTTGACGCCCTGCCGGGCGACGTGTCGGGCCAGGTAACCGGTGATCTGCTCGATGTTGCAGAACACCGTGACCGGGTTGCTGTACCCCTTGCGCCGCGGGACGTAGCAGTAGGCGCAGGCCATCGCGCAGCCGTTGGCGGTGGAGGGGGCGATGAAGTCGGCGGAGCGTCCGTTGGGGCGCGCGGTGAGCGACTTCTTCACGCCGAGGACCAGCGCCTCGGTCTTGATCCGCACCCAGCGCCGGACGTTCGTCTCGTCGCCGTGCAGTTCCGGGATCCGCCAGTGGCTGTCCACCTCGACCCGTTCGGCGTCAGGCCAGCGCGCCAGGATCTGCCGGCCCCGGGGCAGCTCGGCCGCGGCGGGTTCCAGGTAGATCCGGCGGACGTCCAGGAGAGGGCGGGCGGGCACCCGGTCGACGCTACGTCAGCGGTGCAATGATCGGAGGATGGAGTTGACCCAGTCCGCCAAGCTCGCCGACGTGCTCTACGACGTCCGGGGGCCGGCCCTCACCCGCGCCCACGAGCTCGAGCAGGCCGGGCACCGGATCCTCAAGCTCAACATCGGCAACCCCGCCCCGTTCGGGTTCGAGGCCCCGCCGGAGCTGCTGGAGGACATGATCGCCAACCTCCCGATCGCCCAGGGCTACAGCGACTCCAAGGGGCTGCTCTCCGCCCGCCGGGCGATCGTGCAGTACGCCGAGCAGAAGTCGCTGCCCTCGGTGGACGTGGACGACGTCTACCTCGGCAACGGGGTCAGCGAACTCATCGTCATGGCGATGCAGGCGCTGCTGGACAACGGCGACGAGGTCCTGGTGCCCGCCCCGGACTACCCGCTGTGGACGGCGGCTGTCAGCCTCTCCGGGGGGCGTGCGGTCCACTACCGCTGCGACGAGTCGAACGACTGGGCCCCGGACCTGGACCACCTGCGCTCGCTGGTCACCCCGCGGACGAAGGCGATCGTCGTCATCAACCCGAACAACCCCACCGGGGCGGTCTACGACCGGCCGGTGCTGGAGGGCATCGCCGAGATCGCCCGCGAGAACGGGCTGCTGCTCTGCTCCGACGAGATCTACGACAAGATCCTCTACGACGACGCCGTGCACGTGTCCACCGCCGCGGTCGCGCCCGACGTCCTGTGCCTGACCTTCAACGGGCTGTCCAAGGCCTACCGGGTCGCCGGTTTCCGCTCCGGTTGGATGATCGTCTCGGGTCCGAAGGCGCACGCGCGCAGCTACATCGAGGGCCTGGACCTGCTGGCCAACATGCGTCTGTGCGCCAACGTCCCCTCCCAGCACGTGATCCAAGCCGCCCTCGGGGGCAAGCAGTCCATCCGGGACCTGGTGATCCCGACGGGTCGGCTCTACGAGCAGACGATGCGCACCTGGGAACTGCTCAACGCCATGCCCGGGGTGAGCTGCGTGCGTCCCCGCGGGGCGCTCTACTGCTTCCCCCGGCTCGATCCCGAGGTCCACCGGGTCCAGGACGACTACCAGCTGATCCTCGACCTGCTCGAGCAGGAGCAGGTCCTCGTGGTGCAGGGCACCGGCTTCAACTGGCCCTCCCCGGACCACTTCCGCATCGTCACGCTTCCCCGCGTCGAGGATCTCGAGAACGCCCTCGGCCGGATCGGCTCGTTCCTCACCCGCCGACTCGCCGACCTCTGAGCCGCCCCTCGTACCCCCCCCCACCCCCCTAACCCCCCACCCGCCCCCGTGATCAAGGAATGGATTCCTTGATCACGGGGGGGGTTCATGGGGGTCGTCCAGCAGGTCAGGGGGTGGAGGTGGCCATCCGCTCGCGTTGGGGGACGACGACGTACTTCGGGTCCTGGGTGGAGTGGACCCCGGCCTCGAAGACCCCATGACGCGTGAGGGCGCTGCCCGCGGCGAGGCTGAGCCCGGCCAGGGCCGAGACGAGGCGGGAACGACGGCCGAGCACGGCCCCGACGGCGCCGGCGACGGTGCAGATCCGCGCGGCGCGCAGCAGCTGCCCGGCCCGTCCCTCGTGGAAGGGTTCGGAGACCAGGCCGTGCCCGTGCTCCATCCGGTGCCCGGCGATGAGTTCCGCGACGGCCCCGCCCACGGCGACCTTGCGCGCCGGGCCGGTCTGAGCGGTCGGGCAGGTGAGCAGGGCGACCCCGGCGGAGGCGGCCAACGCGCTGCCCCCGAAGAGGAACGGCAGTTCGCGGTAGGGGGCGTTCCACGACGGGACGGCGGTGTCGGCCAGCAGCACAGCCGTGTAGGTGGCGAGCCAGGGGGCGAACACGGCAGCCCCCAGTCCGGCCACCCGGGCCCCGGGCCCGGCGATCCGACGGACGAGACCCCAGAGCCCCCGCTGCGGCAGCACCGCGGTGAACTCGGCCACGCCCGCGGCCCCGGCGCAGGGACCGTAGGCGGTGAGGATCCACGTCCCGACCGACATCGGTGAGGTGATCTTCGCGACGCGCAGCATGTGGTGGAAGCGTTCGGGTCGGCCCAGGTCGTCGATGAGGAAGAACGCCGACGCGCTGACCGCTCCCAGTGCCGTCACCCGCAGGTTGCGCCGGGCGGTCTGCTCGCCGCGCAGGTCGGCCACGACGGCCAGCAACGAGGACCCGGCCGCCAGACCCCCGGTGAAGAGGTACCAGGCGATGTGGTGCTCCCAGACCGGGGTCTTGAGGATCTGCCGCCCGTAGTAGGACTTGAACTCCGCCTCCGGGACGACGGCGTTCGAATCGCCCTTGCGACCCTTCTTCCCCTTGGGCCGCCGCCCCATCCCGGCGTCCCACATCCGGGCCGCGTGCCCGCCCAGCAGATGTCCCTCTCCCTGCTGGGAGGGAGCCTGCGCCGCCTGCGGGTCGTTCCCTGCGGTGGCGGAACCCCCGCTCATCGCCGTCCCCACGCCGACAGCGCGACACCGACAAGCATGGCGCCGGCCGCGGCGGCCATGTGCCCGTACATCGAGGCCAGGTCCCGGGTGGGGACGACCGGGTCCGGCGGAAGGCCGTACACCTCGGGGTCATCGAGCAGCAGGAAGAACGCACCGTCGCCCCCGACCCCGTCGTCGGGACTCTCCCCGTAGAGGCGGGCCTCCTCCACCCCGACGGACCTCAGCTGGGCGAGCCGGCGTTCGGCCCGTTCGCGGAGCTCGTCGAGGTCGCCGTACTGGATCGACTCGGTGGGGCACGCCTTGGCGCAGGCGGGGGTCTCGTCGGCCCCCAGACGGTCGTAGCAGAGGGTGCACTTCCAGGCCCGGCCGTCGTCCTCGCGACGGTCGATGACGCCGTACGGGCAGGCCGAGACGCAGTAGCCGCACCCGTTGCACACGTCGGGCTGGACGACCACCGTGCCGTGCTCGGTCCGGAACAGGGCGCCGGTGGGGCAGACGTCGAGGCACCCGGCGTGCGTGCAGTGCTTGCAGACGTTGGACATCATCAGCCAGCGCATGTCCTGCCGGCCCTGCCGGTCGGGCACCGGGGCGGGCGCGTGCATCCCCGGCATCCCGAGGAACTGCGGTTCCGCGGGCGGCGGATCGACCGGGGTCTCCCGGCCCAACCGGGCCGCCTCCTCGAACACGTCGAGCGCGGCCGCCTGCTGCTGCAACGACTCCGAGGACGGGCCGGTCGCCGCCCCGCCGAAGGGGGTGCTCTGCTGCCCGATCGGGCGGGACTGCTCGATGAACGCCACCGCCCGCCACGACTCCGACCCGAGCCCCCCGGTGTTGTCGTAGGACATGCCCAGCAGGTCGATCCCGTCCTCCGGGACCGCGTTCCACTCCTTGCAGGCGACCTCGCAGGCCTTGCAGCCGATGCAGACGGAGGTGTCGGTGAAGAACCCCTTGCGCGAGGGCGGGTCGGCGTACCCCGCGTCACGGGCCGGGTCGTCCAGACGCCCGTAGAGACTGTTGGCAGCGACCATCAGGACCGCCCTCCCTGCTCGTCGTGCCCGTCGGGGTGGTCGGCGCGCGCGGGCAGCACGTCGGCGTCGGCGTCCGGGTCGCCGTCGAGGACCACGGGTTCGATCGGATCGGCCGGTCCCTGGTCGTGCGTGCGCACCTCGTGCCGGACCGAGAGCACGCTGTCGACCAGATCGGTGCGGTGCCCCGTGCCGGCCTGGGTGGCCCCGGCCAGGGCCGCGTCGGCCCGCTGGTCCGGTTCGTCGAGCAGCTGGGCGGTGAGGGCCACCGACCCGGTCGCCATGGTGACGCCGCCCCGGACCCGGTACTCGTCGATGAGCCGCAGCACGTCGGGTCCCTGCGGCCGACGCCCGGGCTGGACGTCGCAGGTCCCGGCCTTGAACTCCTGGATGTGGACGTTCGGGTCCAGGGTCAGGTGGACGAGGTCGTTCACGACGTCGCCGGTGGTGAGTCCGCCCGGACCCCAGTGGTAGGGCAACCAGATCTGGTGCACGACGGTGTTCTGCACCCGCAACGGGGCCAACCGGTCGGTGACCATGACCCGGGCCTCGACGACCGCGCGCGCGGTGACGACGTGGGCCCAGCCCAGGTGCTCCAGGCCGCGCAGGTGCGCGAGCTCCGGGGACACCTCGACGAACAGGGCCGGTTGCAGCTCGGCCAGGTAGGGCAGGTAGCGGCTCATCCCGCCCGCCGTGTGGTGCTCGGTGAGACGTGAGGTGACCCAGACGAACGGGAACACACCGCTGCCGGGTTCCGGCGGCGACGGGTGCATCTCGTTGAGGTGGTTGGTGTAGATCTCGCGCGCCGGGTTCTGCTGCTGGGTGTAGACCGCGTTGCGGAAGGGTGACTCCCCGGGTTCGTAGTGCGCCGGGAGCGGTCCGTCGACGACACCCTTCGGCGCGTACAACCACGCCTTCCCGTCCGGCTGCATGATGAACGGGTCGTCCCCGGCGATGGCCGCCACCCCGGTGTCGTCCGGGCCCGGCCGGTACGACGGGGGTTTGGTGACCTCGAAGTCGGGCACGTCGTCCCCGACCCAGCGTCCGGCCTCCTCGTCCCACCACACCAGCGCCTTGCGCTCGCTCCAGGGCCGCCCCTCGGGGTCGGCCGAGGCGCGGTTGTAGAGGATGCGGCGGTTGGCCGGCCACGCCCACCCCCACTCGGGGGCGTGCAGGGTCTGCTCCCGGCCCGGCTTGCGCCGGGCGGCCTGGTTGACCCCGTCGGCGTAGACACCGGAGTAGATCCAGCACCCGGAGGCGGTGGTGCCGTCGGGGCGCAGGCCGGCGAACCCGGGCAGCAGCTCACCCGTGGTCAGGTCGTGGCCGTTGATCTCCTGCAGCACGTGCTCGGCGTCGGGTTCGTCCCCGCGCTCGCCGATCATGGGGTAGTCCCAGGCGACCTTGAGCAGCAGCTGGTCGCGCGGGTCGGTGGAGTCGCGCAGCTTCTCCCGCATCCGACGGCCGAGGTGGTAGAAGAACCACAGTTCGCTGCGGCAGTCACCCCGGGGTTCGACGGCCTTCTCCCGCCACTGCAGCAGCCGCTGCGTCTGCGTGAAGGTCCCCTCCTTCTCCACGTGCGAGGCGGCGGGCATGAAGAACACCTCGGTCCGGCACTCCTCGGGGACGATCTCGCCGGTCGCGATCTCCGGGGCGTCCTTCCAGAACGTCGCCGACTCGATCATCACCAGGTCGCGCACGACGAGCCAGTCCAGGTTGGCCATGCCGAGGCGCTGGGCCCGACCGTTGGCCGATCCGACGGCCGGGTTCTGGCCGAGCAGGAAGTATCCGAAGATCTTGCCGCCCTCGATCATGTCCATGACCTGGGCGTAGGTGCCGTGATCGTCGTTGATGCGGGGCAGCTCGTCGAACAGGAAGTCGTTCTCGGGCGTCGCCTCGTCGCCGAAGTAGGCCTTCAGCAGGCTGACGATGTAGGACTCGGCGTTGGCCCAGAACCCCTTCTGGTTCTGCGAGCGGATGCCGTCGACGTAGTGGCGCAGACTCGGGTGCCGCTCGGCGTGCGGCATCTGCAGGTACCCCGGCAGCAGGTTGTAGAGCGTGGGGATGTCGGTCGAGCCCTGGATGCTGGCGTGCCCGCGCAGCGCGAGCACCCCGCCCCCGGGTCGTCCGATGTTCCCCAGCAGGAGCTGCAGCATCGCCCCGGCCCGGATGTACTGCACACCCGTCCCGCGCTGGGTCCACCCCACGCTGTAGACGAGGGCGCCCGTCTTCTCCCGCCCGGAGTTCGCGATCCAGGCCTCGGCGACCTCGTCGAAGAGGTCCTCGGGGATGCCGCAGACGTCGCGGACGAGTTCGGGGGTGTAGCGGGCGTAGTGCCGCTTCATGACCTGCCACACCGACCGCGGGTGCTGCAGGGTCATGTCACGGTGCACGTCGGCGTGGTCGGCCTTCGGCCCACCCCCACCCAGGGACTGCCCGGTCTCGGAGTCGGAGTCCGTGGCGGACTCCTCCTGACCCTGACCCCGTTCCGCGACTCCCTCGAACTGCCAGCTCTTGGTGTCGTAGGAGCGCGTCTCGGGGTCGAAACCGGAGAACAACCCGTCGAGGTCCTCGGTCCCGACGAAGTCCTCGCCCACGATCCAGGACGCGTTCGTGTACGCCAGCACGTACTCGCGGAAATCACGTTCCTGCGTGAGGACCCGGTTGATGATCGCGCCCAGGAACACGATGTCGGTCCCGGTGCGGATCGGCACGTAGGTGTCGGCCAGCGCCGAGGTCCGCGTGAACCGCGGGTCGACGTGGATGACCTTGCAGCCCCGCGCCTTCGCCTCCAGCACCCACTGGAACCCGACCGGATGGCACTCGGCCATGTTCGAGCCCTCGATGATGATGACGTCGGCGTTGCTCAGGTCCTGCAGGTCACCGGTGGCTCCACCGCGACCGAACGAGGCACCCAGACCGGGCACCGTGGCGGAGTGTCATATGCGGGCCTGGTTCTCGACCTGGATCGCGCCCATGGCCGTGAACAGTTTCTTGATGAGGTAGTTCTCCTCGTTGTCGAGCGTGGCTCCGCCCAACGACGCGATCCCCATCGTCCGGTTCAGCGCGCGGCCCTGCTCGTCCGCGTCCTGCCACCCGCGGCGGCGGGCCTCGATCACCCGGTCGGTGATCATGTCCATCGCCGTGTCGAGGTCGAGGTCGGTCCACTCCGTCGCGTACGGCGCCCGGTAGCGGATGGCGGTCTCGCGGGCCTCGCCGTTCACCAGCTGCTCGCTGGCCGAGCCCTTGGGGCAGAGCCGACCGCGCGAGTGCGGGGAGTCCGGGTCGCCCTCGATCTGGGTGACCCGACCGTCCTTGACGTAGACCTTCTGCCCGCAGCCCACGGCGCAGTAGGGGCACACCGAGCGGGCCACCGAGTCGGCGGTCTGCGTGCGGGGGGTCAGCGAGCGGGAGCGGGCGGACTGGGTGGCCGAGCCACGGCCCAGCGGGTCGTCCCCGGTCAGCTGCCGGTAGACGGGCCAGCCCTCGATCCAGGTCTTGAGCCCCATCCCGCACCTCCTTCGGTCGCTGCCGGAACCCTAGCCCACGCCTTCCCGCGTGCGCGGGTGGTCCCCCTGGACGAGCATTCACCACGTCCGTACCGTCCGCCCGAGGATCACGCGGCAGCGTCCGCGCTCCCGGGAACAGCAGAGAACAGGAGGCGGCGCCCCGGCGCCCACACCATGACGGTTCCCAGCATCATGCTCAACGACGGCCGCTCCATCCCCCAGCTCGGGTTCGGCACCTTCCAGATCGACCCCTCCGAGACCGCGGCCCGGACCGCGGAGGCGTTCGAGGCCGGCTACCGGCACATCGACACCGCCCAGATGTACGGCAACGAGGCCGGGGTCGGCGAGGCGTTCGCCTCCTCGGGATTGCCCCGTGACGACGTCTGGATCACCACCAAGCTGAACAACTCCGAGCACGAGCCCGACGACGCCCGCCGGGCGATCGACGGATCCCTGAAGGCGCTCGATCTCGACTACGTGGACCTGCTGCTCATCCACTGGCCGCTGCCCACCCGCTACGACGGGGACTTCGTCAGCACCTGGAAGGTGCTGGAGGAGGCGCGCGCCGCGGGCAAGGCCCGGTCCATCGGTGTCTCGAACTTCCAGCCCGCCCACCTGCGCCGGCTGGCCCAGGAGACGACGGTCAAGCCGGCGGTGAACCAGATCGAGGTCCACCCCTACTTCACCAACGGTGAGGCCCGCGCCGCCTCGATCGACACCCAGATCGCCGTCGAGGCGTGGTCCCCGATCGCGCAGGGCGGGGTCCTCACCGATCCGACCATCACGGGGATCGCGACGCGTCTCGGGAAGACCCCCGCGCAGGTGACGTTGCGCTGGCACGTGGAACGCGGGGACATCATCTTCCCGAAGTCCTCCACCCCGGAGCGCATGCGGGAGAACTTCGCGTTGTTCGACTTCGAGCTGAGCAGCGAGGACGTCGCCCAGATCTCGGCCCTGGACAAGGGCGAGGCCGGGCGGACCGGCCCGAACCCGGACACGTTCGACCGCGTCTGACGCGCGCCGCACCCGTGACCGACGCGCTTCCCGGGGAGACCCGGCCCGTGACCCCCACCCCGACCCGCACGGTCGTGGCGGGGGTCGCGGCGTTCGGGCTCGCCGTGATCGCGCTGCTGACCTGGTCGAAGTGGGCCCCCTACCTGCTGCGCACCGAGGAGTTGAGCGCCTCCGGCGCCTGGTCGGGGTCGTCCTTGCTCGCGACCGCGGGGGTCGAGGCGGGCAGCGGACCGAGTCTCGCGGCCGGGTGGGCCTTCACCGTGGCCTACGGGACCGCCGTCTGGAAGGCCGTCGTCGCGGGTCTCGTCATCGCGGCCGGGATCCAGTCCCTCGTCCCCCGCGGCGCCCTGCTGCGGCTGCTCCGACGCGGCCCCTGGGGATCGGCCGCGCGGGGCGGGCTCGTCGCCACCCCGTCGATGATGTGCTCCTGCTGCACCGCCCCCGTCGCCAACGCCCTGCAGCGCAGCGGGGTCCCCACCGCCGGGGTCGTCGCCTACTGGCTGGGCAATCCGCTGCTCAACCCGGCCGTGCTCGTCTTCATGCTGCTGGTCGCCCCCTGGCAGTGGGCCGCCGTGCGCCTCGTGGTCGGGGTCGTGCTGGTGGTCGGCGGGGCGGTCCTGGTCGCCCGGCTCACCCGTCGCCGCTCACCGCCCGGAGCGCTCGCCGCGGTCGGGGCCGACGCGCAGGGGCCATCCCACCGGGGGTTCTTCGCCACCCTGGTCCGGACCGCTCTGGTCATCGTGCCGGAGTACCTCGTGGTGGTGTTCGTGGTCGGGGTCTTCAGCGGCTGGCTGTTCCCGCTCGGGGAGTCGGCCCGCTCCTGGGGCGTCCTCGCCCTCCTCGTCGCGGTGGTGCTCGGCACGCTCATGGTGATCCCGACGGCCGGGGAGATCCCGTTCGCCCAGGGGCTGGCGGTCGCCGGTTTCGGCCCCGCCGTCGTCGGCGCGCTGCTGATCGTGCTGCCCGCGGTCAGCGTGCCCTCGGCCGTGATGACCGGGCGGGCCCTGGGCTGGCGGGTCGTGGGGTTGACGATGCTCGTGGTCGGCGCGGGAGGACTGCTCGCCGGCGCCCTCCTCGCGCTGACCACGTGACCGCGTCGGTCGGTCGGTCAGTTCAGCGGGCGGACCTCGGCCGGCAGGCCACCCCCGGCGTGCACGTCGCGGACGAGGTCCTGCAGCGCCATGAGCGCGACGCGCTGGCTGAACGGGCCGTAGGACACGCGGGCCACACCGAGCTCCTGGAGCCGGGCCAGGGGCAGCGAACCGGGCACCGCGATGAGCGTGAGGCGCTGCGGGCCGAACGCGTCGACCAGCGTCGTCACCTGGGCCTCGTCGAGCAGCCCGGGGACGAACACGACGGGCGCCCCGGCGTCGAGGTAGGCCTTGCCGCGGGTGACGGCGTCGGCGAGGTTCTCCTCCGCCGAACGCTTGCCACCCCGCACGAACGCGTCGGTCCGGGCGTTGAGGACGAACGGGATGCCCTCGGCCTCACCGGCCTTGACCGCGGCCCGGACGTTGGCGACGGCCTCGTCGAGGGGGCGCAGCCGGTCCTCCAGGTTGGCCCCGACGACCCCGACGCCGATGGCCCGTCGCACGGTGTCCCCGGCGTCGCCGTAGCCGCCCTCGAGGTCGGCGCTGACCGGCAGGTCGGTGGCCCCGACGATGCGCTCGATGGCCTGCAGGTGCAGTTCGAGGGGGATGTTCTCCCCGTCCTCGTAGCCGAAGCTCGCCGCGATGGAGTGGCTGGCGGTGGCCAGCGCCGTGGTGCTCGGCTCGTCGGCGACGACCTTGGCCGAGATCGGGTCCCACACGTTGACGACCGTGAGGAGGTGGGTGTCCTGGTGCAGGTGGAGCAGGCGCGTGGCCTGGTCGTGGAGACTCATGATCGGGTCAACCCCGGACCCGTCGCCCATCTTCCGGACCGAACCGTCACGGGGCGTCGGCCCCCCGACCGGCCTCCTGCTCCAGCAGCGCGTCGAGGTCGCGCAACCGGTCGAGCCCCCGCAGCGGCTGGGCCATCCGCCGGTTGCCCTCGAGCTGCTCGCGGTGGCCGTGCAGGAAGTTCCAGTAGCCGGCGGTGAACGGGCAGGCGTCGTCCCCGACCCGCTTCTTCGGGTCGTACCGGCAGCCCTTGCAGTAGTCGCTCATCCGGTCGATGTAGGCCCCACCGGACACGTACGGCTTGGTGGCCAGGACCCCGTGGTCGGCGTGCTGGGACATGCCGACCACGTTGGAGGTCATCACCCAGTCGTAACCGTCCACGAAGTTCGCCCAGAACCAGTCGGAGAGTTCCTGCGGGTCGTAGGAGTGCTGCAGCGCCCAGTTGCCGAGGACCATGAGCCGCGGGATGTGGTGGGTCCAGCCGTCCTCGCGCACGTCGCGCAGCACCCCGGAGAGGCAGTTCGCGCCCACCGCGTCGGCGTCGAGGTCGGCGAACCATGCCGGCAGCGGCGTCCGGGCCTGCAGTGCGTTGCGCTGCTTGTAGTCCTCGCCCAGGTGCCAGTGCAGGTGCCAGACGTAGGAGCGCCATCCGATCACCTGCCGGATGAACCCCTCGACCGAGGCCAGCCGCTCGGAGTTCTTCCGCCCGTGATCCTCGGCCCGGCGGGCGACCTCCAGCGGGTCCAGCAGGCCGAGGTTCAGGGGCACCGAGAGCATGGAGTGGGCCATCCAGCGGTCCCCTGCGAGCATGGCGTCCTCGTAGGTCCCGAACTGCCCCAACCGGTGGGTCAGGAAGTGCCGCAGCGCCCGCAGGGCCTCCGACCGGGTCACCGCGAACCGCCGCGGACCGTCCTCCCCGGAGAACTCCACACCGTCGTCGCGGACCATGCGGTCCAGGTCGGCCCGCACCTCCTCGTCGATGTCGTCCTCGGTGGGCCACCAGGGTTCGCGCACGTCCAGACGTTCCTGCTTCGGCGGGGCTTCGCGGTTCTCCCCGTCGTAGTTCCACTCCCCGCCGACGGGGGTGCCGTCGGCGTTCACCAGCACCGAGTGCTGCCGCCGCACGTCGCGGTAGAAGTCCTCCATGAGCAGGCGCTTGCGGGCCCGTCGTTCGGCCCACCCGGCGAACTGCGCCTCGGAGACGACGAAACCGCGCGAGGCCAGGACCTCGACGTCGGGCAGGCGCCGGACCAGGCGGCGGGCCCGCCAGGACGTCGGGTCGCAGACGCTCAAGCGACCGGCGTCGGCCTCGCGCAGGCCGTCCGCGTAGGTGTCGGCGGTGACGAAGACCGCCCGGTCGCCGAGCTCGGCCGCGCGGTGGCGCAGCGCCGAGAGCACGAGGTGGGCCTTGCGCCGGTGGAAGCGCTTGCGGCGGAACACGTCGCGCGACTCGATCAGCAGCACCGGCTGCTTCGGAGAGTCCAGGAAGTGCGGGCCCAGCTGGTCGGCGAACAGCCAGCGCCGGGTCGAGGGGCTGCGCTCGGGCAGGGTTTCGGGCAAGGCTTCCGGCGGGGCCGGCTCGTCGCTCACGACAGCAATATCCCCCGGGGGACGCCGCCGCGCCCTCCGGGGGATCTTGGGTGGTCGGGGTTCAGCCCTCGGGTGCCGGGCGCGGTGCCGCCGGCGCACCGGTCGCCCCCGCCGGAGCCTCGCCCTCGGCGGCCGCGGCGTCGGCCTCGGCCCTGGCCCGGCGGACCGCCTCGGCCGGGTCCTCCAGGTCGAGCTCCATGGCCACGTCGGCGTGCTCGCCGCTGGCCTCGGTACCGCGACGCGGCGACGGGCCCGCGGGAACGCCGCCGTGGGCGTCGAACATGGAGCCGAAACCCTTGAGCGCATCGTTCAGCTCGCTCGGCACGATCCAGACCTTGTTCGCGTCGCCCTTGGCGACCTGCGGCAGCATCTGCAGGTACTGGTAGGCCAGCAGCTTCGGGTCCGGGTCGCCCCGGTGGATCGCGTCGAACACCTGGGTGATCGCCTTGGACTCACCCTCGGCCCGCAGGATGGCCGACTGCCGCTCACCCTCGGCCCGCAGGATGGCCGACTGCCGCTCACCCTCGGCGGTCAAGATCTGCGACTGCTTGAAGCCTTCCGCGGTGAGGATCGCCGCGCGCTTGTCGCGCTCGGCGCGCATCTGCTTCTCCATCGAGTCCTGCACGCTGGCCGGCGGGTCGATGGCCTTCAGCTCGACGCGGTTCACGCGGATGCCCCAGCGTCCGGTCGCGTCGTCGAGCACGCCGCGCAGCTGACCGTTGATCTGGTCGCGACTGGTCAGGGTCTGCTCCAGGTCCAGCGACCCGATCACGTTGCGCAGCGTGGTGACGGTGAGCTGCTCGATGCCCTGGATGTAGTTCGCGATCTCGTAGGTCGCGGCCTTCGGGTCGGTCGGCTGGTAGTAGATCACCGTATCGATCGACACGACGAGGTTGTCCGACGTGATCACCGGCTGCGGCGGGAAGGAGACGACCTGCTCGCGCAGGTCGACGGTGGCCCGGGGCTTGTCGATGAAGGGGACGAGGAAGTTCAGGCCCGCGTCGAGGGTGCGCGAGTACCGCCCGAGCCGTTCGACGATGATCGCCGTGGCCTGCGGCACGATGCGGATCGTCCGGGCGATGACGGTGACCACGAACAGGATCACGAGTCCCAGGACGATGAGCGTCACGATCTGGTCCATCTAGGACTCCTTCGAGAGGTTCGGAGGGTCGGTCGGCCGGGTTTGGACCGTCGGATCGGTGGGGACGGCGGCGCCGACCACCGCGGTGGCCCCGTCGATGGCCGTGACCACGACGTCGCTGCCCTCGGCGAACACCGGGCCGGCCGAACGGGCCGACCAGGTCTCCCCGACGAGCTTGACCAGACCGCCGCGGTTGCTGACCTCGGCGATCACCAGGGCGGTGCGGCCCACCAGGGCCGGTGAGTTCGTGGTGCCGGTCGGTGGCATCCGCAACCGGCGCAGCAGCACCGGCCGGATGGTGCCGATCAGCAGACCGGCTGCGGCGGAGGCGATCAGCACCTGGCCGACGAACTCCAGCCCCAGCGCGTCGGCCAGCGCCCCGGCCAGGGCTCCCCCGGCCAGCATGGCGAACACCAGGTCGATGGCCGTCATCTCGAGCACCCCGAGGATCAGCGCGGCCGCGATCCAGATCAGCCAGCTGCGTTCCAGGATCAGATCCAGGATCTCCATGGCGGCCCCCGTCCGTGCGGTCTGGAAGCCGCCATCCTAGTTCGCGCAGGCCACGGACCCGCGGTCCGGGGGCCTCCGGGCGAGGGGTGTGGTGCGATGACCCCATGGCCTCCCGACTGCTCCCCGGACACCGTGCCCTCCGCTACGACGGCCGGACCGTCCTCGTCACCGGTGCGTCCAGCGGGATCGGGGCGGGCCTCGCGGAGGCCTTCGCCGACCGGGGGGCCGACCTCGTCCTCGTCGCCCGCCGCGGTGACGTGCTCGCCTCCCTGGCCGCGGCCCTGCGCGCGCGGTTCGGGGTGCGCGTCGAGGTCCTCGCGATCGACCTGACCGCCCCCGAGGCAGGTCGCACCGTCCGGGACCGGCTGGCCGAGCTGGGCCGTGACGTGGACGTGCTGGTCAACAACGCGGGCTTCGCCGTCCAGGGGCCGGTCGCGGAGACCGAGGACGTCGACCGCCTCACCGCGCAGATCACCCTGAACTGCACGGCCCTGGTCGACCTCACGGCCCGCCTGCTGCCGGACATGGTCGCCCGCGGATCGGGGACGGTGGTCAACGTGTCCAGCGTGGCCGCCTTCCAGCCGGTCCCCGGACTCGCGGTCTACGGCGCGACCAAGGCGTTCGTGCTCGCCTTCACCGAGGCGCTGTGGGCCGAGAACCGTCGCCACGGCGTGCGCGTCCTGGCCGTCTGCCCCGGCCCCACCGAGACCCCGTTCTTCGACGTCGCCGGGGAGGACGCCGTCGGGGCGCTCCCCCGCCGCTCGGTCGACCAGGTCGTGGCCACGACGATCCGGGCCCTGGAGGGAAACGCGCCGGTCGCGGTCGACGGTCTGCTCTACCGGGCGCTGACGGTGACGACGCGGCTGGTCCCGCGCCGGGTGCTGACCATGGTGGCCGGGGCCATCACCTCGACCCCGCACCCCCGGGCCCGCACCGAGGCCTGACCCACCGCCGGGGCCGTCGCCGCGGGGACTCCCGACCGGGCCCGTCGCTCACCCGGCGCGGCAGCGCCGGTCTTCCGTCGACATCGGCCCCGTCCGCTCGACCCGGACGCTCGCAGCTGCGCCCGGCTCGACCGTCAGGCTCGTCTCGCACTCCCAGAGCGCACCGACGTCGACGAACTCCGGGGGGCCGACGCCTCGTCCGGGCACCCGTCACCCATCGGGCAGTGCAGTTGAGCCACCCAGACCGAGTACGTCCCGGGGACCACCGACACCTTCTCGTCGACATCAGTCTCTCCGTCGATGTCGACGACCTCCGATGCGCTGACCTCGCCCGTCTTCGGATCGCTCACGCGCAGGACGACGGCGCTCTCCGAGTCCATGAGGGGCGAGACGTCGGGGACGGAGAACGTGACGTCCTCCGCTGACGGCCCCCCGAGGGAGCAGGCACCGACGGCGGCGCTCACCAGCAGACCGCAGAACGCCCATCGAGCCGCGCGAGCCACCCGCCTCCCCCTTCTGCTCGTGGAACCGCCCGCCGCGATCCCTGGATCACGGCGGACGGCTCGTGGACCGCTCCGGTCAGTACTCGTCGAGCGGCGGGCAGGAGCAGACGAGGTTGCGGTCGCCCGCGGCCCCGTCGATGCGCCGCACGGGCGGCCAGTACTTGTGCCGCGGGTCGGTCCCGCCCGGGTAGGCGGCCTCGCTGCGCGAGTACGGCATGTCCCAGTCCCCCAGCAGGCTGGGGGCGGTGTGCGGGGCGTGGCGCAGCGGGGAGTCGGCCACCGGGAAACGTCCCGCGGCAATCTCCTCGACCTCGGCGGCGATCGACAGCATCGCGTCGCAGAACCGGTCCAGCTCGGCCAGGTCCTCGCTCTCGGTCGGCTCCACCATGAGCGTCCCCGCCACCGGGAACGACATCGTCGGGGCGTGGAACCCGTAGTCCACCAGCCGCTTCGCGACGTCGTCCACGGTCACGCCGGTCGCCTTGGTCATCGGCCGCAGGTCGAGGATGCACTCGTGGGCGACCATGCCCTTCGGACCGCGGTAGAGGACCGGGTAGGCCTCACCGAGGCGCGCGGCCACGTAGTTCGCCGACAGGACCGCCTGCGTGGTGGCCTCGCGCAACCCGTCCGGCCCCATGAGCCGCAGGTAGGCCCACGAGATCGGCAGGATGCCCGCGGAGCCGAACGGGGCCGCCGAGACCATGCCCACCCGGGCCGGGTCGTCGTCGGTCGGCGACGTCCCGGGCAGGAACTCCGCGAGATGGGAACGCACCGCGACCGGGCCCACCCCGGGGCCGCCCCCGCCGTGCGGGATGCAGAACGTCTTGTGCAGGTTCAGGTGCGACACGTCGGCGCCGAACCGGCCCGGCCGGGCGAGGCCGACGAGGGCGTTGAGGTTGGCCCCGTCGACGTAGACCTGCCCCCCGGCGTCGTGGACCAGGGCGCAGACCTCGCTGATGGACTCCTCGTACACGCCGTGGGTCGAGGGGTAGGTGACCATGATCGCGGCGAGATCGTCGGCGTGCTCGGACACGTTGCGCCGCAGATCGTCCAGGTCGACGTTGCCGAGCTCGTCGCAGGCCACCACCACGACCTTGAGCCCCGCCATGACCGCGCTGGCCGCGTTCGTCCCGTGCGCCGACGACGGGATGAGGCAGATGCGCCGCTCGGCCTGGCCCCGGGCCACGTGGTAGGCCCGGATCGCCAGCAAGCCGGCGAACTCCCCCTGCGATCCGGCGTTGGGCTGCAACGAGACCGCGTCGTACCCGGTCGCCTCGGCGAGCATCGCCGACAGGTCCTCGACCAGCGCCGCGGTCCCGGCCAGCTGGTCGGCCGGGGCGTAGGGGTGCAGGTCGGCGAACTCGGGCCACGAGACCGGTTCCAGCTCGGTCGTCGCGTTCAGCTTCATGGTGCAGGAACCGAGCGGGATCGCCCCGCGGTCCAGCGCGTAGTCCAGGTCGGCCAGGCGCTTGAGGTAGCGCAGCATCTGGGTCTCGGAACGGTGCTGGGCGAACACCGGGTGGGTCAGGAACTCCGAGGTGCGCCGCAACGCCTCCGGCAGACCGTCCTCGGCCGGGTCGTCCAGCTGCAGCGGGGGCAGACCGAACCCGGCCAGCGCGGCGCTGACGTGACCGGCGTCGGTGGTCTCGTCGACCGTGACCCCGACGGTGTCCGCGTCCACCCGGCGCAGGTTCACGCCCGCGTCGAGGGCCCGGGCGAGGACCTCGTCGGCGCGCCCGGGAACCCGGGCCAGGACGGTGTCGAAGAACTCGTCGTGGACGACCTCCACGCCCCCGGCGCGCAGCTCGGCGGCCAGCGTCCCGGCGGTGAGCGCGACCCGGGAGGCGATGTGGCGCAACCCCTCCGGCCCGTGCCAGACGGCGTAGCACCCGGCCATCACGGCCAGCAGGACCTGGGCGGTGCAGATGTTCGAGGTCGCCTTGTCCCGGCGGATGTGCTGCTCCCGGGTCTGCAGTGCGAGCCGGTAGGCGGGGGCGCCGTCGGCGTCGGTGGAGACCCCGACGATGCGACCGGGCAGCGACCGCTCCAGCCCCTTGCGGACGGCCAGGTACCCGGCGTGCGGACCGCCGGCCATCATCGGGACCCCGAAACGCTGGGCCGACCCGACGGCCACGTCGGCGCCGAACTCCCCTGGCGCGCGCAGCAGCGTCAGGGCCAGCAGGTCGGCGGCCACGACGACGAGCGCCCCGCGCTCGTGGGCCGCCCCGGTCAGGTCGGACAGGTCGCGCACCCGCCCCGAGGTGCCCGGGTACTGGGCCAGCAGGCCGAACACGGCCCGCTCCCCCAGCGCGGCCAACGGGTCCTCGGCGTCGAGGTCGAGGGTGACCAGCTCGATGCCCAGCGGGACGGCCCGCGTGCGCAGCACGGCGAGAGTCTGGGGAAGCACGTCGGCGTCCACCGCGAAGACGGCGTCGCGCGCCGCCTTGGAGACCCGCCGGGTCAGGGTCATGGCCTCCGCGGCGGCGGTCGCCTCGTCGAGCAGGGAGGCTCCGGCGACCGGCAGGGCGGTCAGATCGGTCACCGTGGTCTGGAAGTTCAGCAGGGCCTCGAGCCGCCCCTGGGAGATCTCGGGCTGGTAGGGCGTGTAGGCCGTGTACCAGGACGGGTTCTCCAGGACGTTGCGCCGCACCACGGCCGGGGTCCGGGTCCCGTGGTAGCCGAGCCCGATCAGCGAGGGGACCACGGTGTTGCGGGCGGCCAGCGCCCGCAGCTCGGCGGTGACGGCCGACTCGTCCAGGGCCTCGGGCAGCGCCAGCGCCGAGTCCCGGATCCCGGCCGGGACGGCCCGGTCGAGCAGCTCGTCGGTGGAGGCGACGCCGACCGCGGCGAGCATGGTCGCGATCTCGGCGCCGCGGGGGCCGATGTGCCGACCGCTGAAGGGCAGGGCGGTGGCGGTCAGCGTGCGCTCGGGACGGGGGGTCCCGGCGGGCGGCTCGGCCGGCGTGGTCGGGGCGGGAGCGGTCAGGGTCATCGGAGAACTCCTGCGGGTCGGGTCGGTCGAGGGACCCCCCGTCTGTCGGGCCGCCGGGCACGGACGCGGCCGTGTCGACGGGTGCCTTCAGAGCGGCCTGCTCCACGCGGTCCGGTGGCCTGAGAGGTTCCGGGGATGTTGCCCCTTCGGCGCCCCGGTGGCTCCGGGGTCTCTCCCGCGCGGGATGGACGGCCAGGGCCCGAGTCTAGTCGCCTCCGGTTCTGCGTGCCGTCGCCGGCGCGACACCCCCGACTTGTAGGTTGACCGCCGTGGTGACCGTCGCGATCAGCAGTGCCAAAGGCGGCGTCGGCAAGACGTCCGTCGTCCTCGGACTGGCCTCGGCCGCACTGGAACGCCAGGTCCCCACCCTCGTCGTCGACCTCGACCCGCAGGCGGACGCGACCACCGGGCTCGACGTCACCGCGCACCGTGACCACGACGTGGCCAGCGTGCTCGCCTCCCCCAAACGCAAGATCGCCGAGGCGGCCGTGGCCCCGAGCGGGTGGGCCTCGGACCACCCCGGGATGCTCGACGTCCTGACCGGCACGTCCGACTCGGCCATGCTCGACGTCCCCGAACCCGACGGCGAGGCCCTGGAGCACCTGCGGCGGGCGCTGCGCAAGATCGGCGAGCACGACCTGGCCCTGCTGGACTGCCCGCCCTCGCTCGGCGGCCTGACCCGTTCGGCCTGGGCCGCCAGCGACCTCCTGCTCGTGGTCTCCGACGCCAGCCGGTTCTCGGTCGCCGCGGTCGACCGGACCCTGCGCGAGGTGGCGGCGCTGCGCCGGGGACCGCGTCCGGTGGGCATCCTCGTGAACCGCTACAACCCCCGCTCCCCCGAGCAGCGCTTCCGCCTCGAGGAACTGCGCGAGATCGCCGGGTACCTGGTGCTGGACCCGCTACCCGACCGGGCGGCGATCGGGCAGGCGCAGGGCGCGGGGCTCCCCGTGCACCGCGTGAAGGGGGTCGGGGCCCGGCAGCTGGCGACCCGGTTCGAGGAGATCCTCGACCGGATCATGGACGCCCGCTGAGCCGGTCCAGCCGCGGCCGGTCGCGACCTCACCGGGCCCGCGGTGGGCGCGCGCGGTAACTTGACGTGAGCAGAGATCGCCACGGTGGCGGGACCGAGGGAGGTCGGGTGACCACGTCGGAGGCGGGCCCCGGTGCGGACGCGCGTCCCGGCGAACCCCGGACGGTGCTCGACCTGTCGGTGGACCTCACCGTGACCCCTCCGGCCCGACCTTCCGACCCGCCCGGATCGACGCCGGTCGCCGAGGCCGAGGACCTGGTCCACGCCGCGGTGGAACGCCGCCTGCACGCCCTGCGTCAGCAGTGGACCCGGGTCGGCGCCGACATCGCCGCCCGCCTGCGCCCCGGCGTCGCCGCCGCGGAGCTGGACGCCGCCGAGGACCGCCTCGGACTCCCCATCCCGGCCGCGGCCCGGGCGTGGTGGTCGCTCGTCGACGGGGTCGAGCCGGTCCGCCGCCGGTACGGGCGGACGACCCCCTCGGTCGGTCCCGGCGGGTGGGTCCCGTTGTCCCTGGCCGACGCCGTGGACCGGGTCGCCGGGGGCGGAGCCCTGGGGGCGCCCACCCCGCCTGGCCTGCTGCCGGTGTTCGCCCGGACCGAGGAACTGCTCGCGGTCCGGCTCGGTCACGGGGTCGCGGTGCTGGAGCAGCTCGAGCTCGGCGACGAGGGGGATTCCTACCAGCACGGCTGGCGGGCCGACCTCGACGAGCTGCTGCGGACGTGGGCCGACGCCCTGCTCGCCGCGGTGATCTGGCTGCCCGACGCGCACGACTGGGTGACGGATCCGTTCGCGGTCCGCGCGTTGGCGAAGCCCTACCTCATCGACTGAGCGACACCGACCGACCCCGGTGAGCCGTCGGCGGTGCCCGGCCGGGGGAAAGGGTCAGCCGGCCTCGCGGGCCCGCCGGCGGGCGCCGAGCTCGTCGGCGGCGGCCAGGTCGAGCGTCGGGGCGTCCTCAAGGGGGGCCCGACGCTCCGAGGGCAGCGAGGCCAGTTCCCCCTCGACCTCGCGCCACACGCGACCCACCGCGATCCCGAAGACGCCCTGACCACCCTGCACGAGGTCGACCACCTCGTCGGCGGACGTGCACTCGTAGACACTGGCCCCGTCGCTCATGAGCGTGATCTGGGCCAGGTCCTCGACCCCGCGCTCGCGCAGGTGGGTCACCGCGGTCCGGATCTGGTGCAAGGACACCCCGGTGTCCAGGAGACGCTTGACGACCTTCAGCACGAGGATGTCGCGGAAGCCGTAGAGCCGTTGGGATCCGGAGCCGTTGGCCCCGCGCACCCCGGGCTCGACGAGCCCGGTCCGGGCCCAGTAGTCGAGCTGGCGGTAGGTGATGCCGGCGGCCTTGCAGGCGGTCTGACCGCGGTAGCCGACCTCCTCGTCGAGGTCGGGCAGGTCTTCGGCGAACAGCAGACCCTGCGAGCCCGTCGCCGTGGGCTTCTCCGCCCGCGCGGTCCGCGCGACGGCCGGCCGTGCGACAGCTGGCTGTGCGACAGCATCGCCACGTCTGCTCACGCCGTCCTCCTCCTCGACGCACCCGCCGGCGCCCGGCTGGGCACACCCTGAGTACTCGTCCGACCGTAGAACGCGACCCCCGGAGCGTCAACGAGGCGCGCGGCGGGTCGGAGCGCGGCTTCGGCGGCGGGTGCCCCGCCGCGCGTCGGACCGGTCAGGGCCGGGGGTCCGGCCCCGGGTCGGACTCGAAGTCCTCCGGCGTGATCTGGTCGAGGAACTCCCGGAACTTCTCGACCTCGTCCTCGTCCTCGTCGGGGACGGGCACGCCCCCCGAGTCCAGGACCGCCTCGTCCCCGACGATCGGGCAGCCGACGCGCAGGGCCAGGGCGATGGCGTCGGAGGTGCGGGAGCTGACCTTCTGCCCCGAGTCGAAGACCAGCTCGGCGTAGTAGACGTTGTCGCGCATCTCGACGATGCGGACCTCGGTGAGCGTCCGCCCCAGGGCCTCGATGACGTCCTTGAGCAGGTCGTGGGTCAGCGGCCGCGGCGGGACGACGCCCTGCTGGGCGAAGGCGATCGCCGAGGCCTCCGGCGCACCGATCCAGATGGGGAGGTAGCGGTCGCCGCCGCGTTCCCGCAGCAGGACGATCGGGTTGTTGGAGGGCATCTCGACCCGGACACCGACGACATCGAGCGCGCGCACGTCTGCACCGTACCCCGCGCCCCCGGCGGCGCCAGTCACCCCCCTGGGTGCGGCGGCCCGGCTCCGATCAGGACGTCAGCCGGGCCAGCCCGCTCGCCACCAGGGCGGTGTGCAGCCGCAGGCAGGCGGCCGACACCTCGCGCGCCGTCTCCTCCACCCGGGCCGAGGCCTCGGCCGTCCGGCCACGTTGGAGCGGAGCGACGATCTGCTCGGCCAGCCCCACCTCGCGCTCGGCGGCCGTGCGGAACATGCGCAGGTGCCGGGCCTCGATGCCGTGGGCCGCGAGCTCGGCCGCGGCCCGCAGGACCTCCAGGGCCTCCCCGTCGTACCAGGGGCCGCCCGGAGCCGGGGCCAGCACGCCGAAACCCTCCAGGGCCTCCAGCAGCTCGGCCTCCACGCCGGACTCGCGCAGCAGCTCCGAGCGGGTGAGTCGCAGCCGGGCCGCACGACCGTCGAAGCGGGACGCACCTGGCACGTCGGCCGGCCCGACGACCTCCGGGGCGCGCGGCGAGGAGCCCGGCAGCGGCGGCGGCTGCAACCCGCGGTCCAGCGCGTCCAGGTGCTCCCGGATGATCTTGAGCGGCAGGTAGTGGTCGCGCTGGGCGGCCAGCACGTAGCGCAGCCGTTCGACGTCGTCGGCCGAGAACTTGCGGTAGCCGGCCGGGGTCCGGGTCGGCTCGACCAGCCCCTGGTCCTCCAGGAAGCGGATCTTGGAGATGGTGACGTCGGGGAAGTCGTGGGTCAGCAGGGCCAGGACCTCGCCGATGGTCATCGTCGCGGCGGAGCTGCCGTACTCGCCGGCCCGAGCGGTGCTCGCGTTCACGCGGGGGTGCCCGGGGTCCCGGTCTCCCCCGCGTCCGCGCTGCGCTGCGAGGCGTGGAACTCCATCCGGAACTTGCCGATCTGGACCTCGTCGTTGGTGCGCAGGACGACGTCGTCGATCCGCTCGCGGTTGACGTAGGTGCCGTTCAGGCTGCCCACGTCGCGGACCCGGAACGAGGGACCCCGCGCCGGGTCCGGGTGACGCACGAACTCGGCGTGCTTGCGGGAGACGGTGACGTCGTCGAGGAAGATGTCCGCGTCCGGGTGACGCCCGGCGGACGTGCGCTCGGCGTCGAGCAGGAAGCGCGCCCCGGCGTTCGGGCCGCGGCGCACCAGCAGCAGCGCCGACCCGGGCGGGAGCGCCTCGACGGCCTCGAGGTCCTCGCGCGAGAGGCCGCCCTCGACCGGGTCGTGCACCTCCGGCAGGACGAGGCCGGCGAAGGACATGGTGGAGTCGGCCGGGCGTTCCGCACGCTCCGGGCTGTCCTCCGACGGAGACATAGCGTTCACTCCTCGCACCCGACCTGAACCGGACCCCGCTCCGTGACGGGCCCACCGGAGGCCCGACGACTGACCGCAGTCATGCGATCACCGCACAGCCTAGCGACTGCGGCTCAGCCGATGTGGCCGCGGTACCCCTCGGCGTCGAGCAGCGCGTCGACCTCGGAGGGGTCGTCGGGGGTCAGCGTGAACATCCAGCCCTCGCCGTAGGCGTCGGAGTTCACCAGGTCCGGACGCGTCTCCAGACCCGGGTTGTGCTCGACGACCGTGCCCGAGACCGGCGCGACGATCTCGCTGACGCTTTTGGTGGACTCGACCTCGCCGCAGCTCGCCCCGGCCTGCACGGCCTCCCCGGCGGCGGGCAACGAGACGTAGACGACGTCGCCCAGGGCGTCCTGCGCGTGGTCGGTGATGCCGATGCGCAGCGTGCCGTCGTCCTCGACCCGGACCCACTCGTGGTCGGTGGAGTACCGCAGGTCGGCAGGGACGTCGGTCATGGACTGCTCCTCGTTTCGTGGAACCACGGGGTCCCGCCACCGGGGACCCGCGCGCGACCCGGGTCAGCCCGACGTCGCCGGGCGAGCGTACTGAGGCGCGGAGACGACGTGCAAGGCGGTCACCCGCAGGTCCTCGGAGTTCTCGACCGACAGGTCGGCCCCCAACTGCCGCAACGTTTCTCGCACCCCGCCGGGGATGTCCAGCGCGGTCGAGAGCGTGGTCGGGTCGCCGATCGCCAGGATGGTGAACGGGGAACTCTCGATCGTCCCGCCCACGTCCACACCGCCCCCGGCGGGGGCACCGGGGCCGGGACTCGTGAACGCGGTGCTCGCGACGACCCGGGTCCCGTTGATCTGCAACGCCTCGGCCCCGGCGTCGCGCAGTTCCTGCACCGCCTGGATCATCACCGTCGGCGAGATGGTGCCGGCCGGGTCGGTGACGGTCGCGGTGATCCCCGGGCCGGCCGCGGGCAGGGTCCCGGCGAGCAGACCGTAGGTGCGGGCCCGGTCGGCGGCCGCGCGGGCGGCGGCCTCGGCCGAGTCGCTGCCGGCGGTCAGTTCCCGGCGCGTCGCCTCGAGCTGCTGCACCTCCGCGGCGAGGCGGTCGCTGCGTTCGGAGGTGTCGTCGAGGATGCGGACCAGGTCGGCCTCGCGCAGGTCGTCCAACCCGCTGACCCGGGTCTGACGGACCTGCACCACCACCCCGAGACCGAGCGCGGCGCAGAGGATCCCGGCCAGGATCTGGGCCCGGGTCGCGCGCGGGCGCGCGGCGCGCCACAGCCGCCGCCAGGGTCCGCGCGGCCCGGCGGGGGCGGGGGCGGGGGCGGGGGCCTCGGCGTCGCGCCGGGGGACCTCGCTCATGCGTTGAGGAGGTGCCGACGGATGGCCGCGGCGTTGGAGAAGATCCGCACCCCGAGGACGACGACGACCCCGGTGGACAGCTGCGAGCCGACGCCGAGCTGGTCGCCGAGGTACACGATGAGGGCGGCCACCACGGCGTTGGAGAGGAACGAGACGACGAACACCTTGTCGTCGAAGATCCCGTCGAGCACGGCCCGCAGACCCCCGAACACCGCGTCCAGCGCGGCCACCACCGCGATGGGCAGGTAGGGCTGCAGGAACACCGGGACCTCGGGTTGCAGGAGCACCCCGGCCACGATGCCGACGAGGAGTCCGACCGCCGCGATCACGAGGGAAAACTACCTCCCGGCCCCGTCGACGTCGCGCAGCTCGACCCGCGCGGCGGCCGGCAGCCGCAGGTCCTCGACGGACTCCTGGGTGACCGAGATGCCGTAGTTGTTCTGCAGCGCAGCGAGGTAGCGGCCGGCGACGGAGGTGGCCAGCTGGGTCGGCAGGCGGGCCGGGTCACCGACGGCCGAGATCCGGTAGGGCCGGCTGAGGGGACGGTAGTCGACCAGGACGGCGTTGCCCGCGGCGCGGATCGCCGACAGCGAGGTGAGGCGTTGACCGTTCACCGCGACCGCCTCGGCCCCGGCCGCCCAGAGCCCGTTCACGACGAGCTGCAGGTCCCGGTCCACCACCCGTCCCGTCTGCGTCCCGGCCCCGCCGGAGGGCTCCGCCGCGTCGTCCAGGGTGATCACCAGACCCGGCCCCTCGACGGCCACCGCCCCGGCGGCCACGGCCAGCGCGTCGGCCCGGGCCGAGTCGGCGGCGGCCTGCGCCCCGCCCAGCTTCTGCTCCAGCCGGGCGTTGTCGGCCCGCAGCGCCTCGGCCCGCCCGGCCAGGTCGTCGGCGGCGACCGTCCCCGCCTCCACCCGCGCGACCAGGTCGGTCCGCGCCGGGTCACCGACCTGCTCGGCCGCGTGGACGCGCAGCGCGGCCAGGGTGAGCAACAACCCGATGAGGGCCGCGAGCAGCACGCTGAGCCAGCGGGAACCGCGGGCCGGGCCGCCGCCCGCCGCCCGTCGGGCCGCCGCGGCGGCGTAGCCCGGGTCCAGGGGGCGCTCCAGCAGCTCCACGAGGAGCGTCATGCTGGCGTCCTTGCGGGTCCCGGGCGGCAGCGGGCGCCCCAGGCGTCGACGCGGCCGGGTCGGTCGGGCCCTCATCGGGTCCTCACCGCAGGGCCGCCCGCTCGGCACGGACGACCCGGGCGGCCTGCTGGACGTAGAGCAGCCCCGCCCACCAGTAGAGCCCGGTCCCCCAGACGGCGAACGCCCAGCCGAGCACCCAGGCGGGTCCGGCCAGGGCCGGCACCACGACGCTCAGCAGCAGGAACGGGAAGGAGCTCAGCAGGCAGAAGGTGCCGAGCTTGCCGAGGAAGTGCACGCGCAGGACGCCGTGACCCACCCGGGCCAGGATGGGGACCGTGGCCACCATGACGGCGTCGCGGGCCACCAGCACCGCGACCAGCCACCACGGGATGACCCCCCGGTAGGCCAGTCCCAGCAGCGTCGTGGCGATGTAGAGGCGGTCGGCGAACGGGTCGAGGACCTGTCCCAGGCGCGTCACCTGGTCCCACCGGCGGGCGAGGTGGCCGTCCAGGTAGTCGCTGACCCCGCTGAGGGCCAGGACGGCCAGCGCCCACCCGTCGCGGTGCGTGACGATGAGGAACCCGAACACCGGGATGAGCAGCAGCCGCAGGACGCTGAGCAGGTTGGGAAGGGTCCACACCCGTTCGCTCACCATCGGTCTCCCCCCTGCTGCGCCCCCTCCCGGCAGCCTACGGGGGCCCCGGCTCACCGCTGCAGCTGCGCGAGGGTGCGGCGGACGCGTTCCTCGCTGACCGGGTGCGCGGTCGGCACCCCGGGGGCGAACTTCTGCAACCGCAGCTCCTGCAGGGTCCACCGGACGTCGAGCAGCTCGGCCGGCGGGTGGGCCCCGGCCCGGGCGAGGGCGGCGGCGAACTCCGCGCGCACCCGCTCGAACTCCGCCATCGCCACCCGGTCGCGCTGCGGGTCCGCGGGCATGCGCTCCAGGCGACGGGCGACGCCCTGGAGGTAGCGCAGCAGGTCGCCCACCCGCTCCACGCCGGCCCGGGTGACGAACCCCGGCCCGACGAGGTCGTCCAGCTGGGCCCGTACGTCGGCCAGCGACGGCACCAGGGTCAGCGACCCGGTGCGCGAGAGACCCCGCTCGACGTCGGCCAGCGCCCGCAGCACGCGCAGGGTCGTCGCCAGCGCGGTGCGGGTCAGCCCGGGGACCTCGCGCGCCACGCGGTCGCGGAGGTCGGCGAACTCGGCCGCGCTGCGGACGGGACCCCCGGCGAGGTTCAGGGCGCGGACGACGGCGGCGTGCAGGCAGTCGTCGAGCACCGCCGCCGCGCTCCCGTGCGGAGCCCGGGCCAGCAGGAGCTTGGCGTCGTTCGGCAGCTCGGCGAGCAGCGGACGCACCGGGGAGGTGATGGTGAGCAGCAGCAGCCGGACCGTCCCGGCGCGGTCCGCGACCGCCTGCTCCGCGGCGGTCGCGAAGGTGCGCAGGCCCACCGTCACCCCTTCGTCCACGAGGGCGGGGAAGGACTCCACCTCCCGGCCGCGGCGGATGCTGCGGTGCACGGCCGGGACCTCGTCCGGCAGGATCCCGCCCGGGGTCCAGTCGGTGGCCCCGGTGCGGGTGACCTCGTCGGCGGCCTCGGCCAACGTCTCCTCGACCTGACGGCTGAGCGAGGCCCGCAGGGTCGGGAAGTCCTTGCCCTGCGCGAGGACCGTGCCGTCGTCGGCCAGGACGCGAAACGTGGCCCGCAGGTGCGGCGGCACCTTCTGCCAGTCGACGTCCTCGTAGTAGATCTCCGTCCCGTCGCCGAGGTCGGGCAGGACCCGTTCGAAGGCCGCGAAGAAGTCCTCCTCCCGGGGCCTCACCCGGCGCAGGAACTCCGCCGCCCGGTCCGGGGCCGGGGCCAGGTGCTTGCGCAGGTCCTTGGGCAACGCCCGGACGAGCGCGGTCACCAGCTCCAGACGGAACCCGGGAACCTGCCAGTGCAGGTCCCGGTCGTCGAACCGGTTGAGGACGGCGACGGGGACGTCGATCGTGAGCCCATCGGCGGGCGAGGTGGGTTCGAAGACGTAACCCAGGTCCAGCTCGAGGTCGCCCTGCCGCCAGGTCCGGGGGAACTCCGCCTCGTCGACCGCGTCGTCCTCCGCGACGAGCATCGCCGGGTCGAAGGTCAACCGGTCCGGGTCCTCGCGCCGGACCTGCTTCCACCAGGCGTCGAAGTGCCGACCCGAGACCACGTGGGCCGGGATGCGGGCGTCGTAGAACTCCACCAGGACCTCGTCGTCGACGACGATGCCGCGACGGCGGGACCGGTGCTCGAGCTCCTCGGCGTCGGCCAGCAGCTCCGCGTTGCGGTGGAAGAACTCGTGCCGGGTCTCGAAGTCCCCCTCGACGAGGGCGTGCCGGATGAACAGGTCGCGAGCGGTCACCGGGTCGATCCGGGCCAGGTCCACCGCGCGGCCGGCCACGATCGGCACCCCGTACAGGGTGACCCGTTCGTTGGCCATGACCGCGGCCCGTTTCCGCGACCAGTGCGGTTCGGAGTAGTGGCGTTTCACCACGTGCTCGGCCAACGGTTCGATCCAGCGCGGGTCGATCCCCGCCGCCACCCGCGCCCAGAGCCGCGAGGTCTCCACGAGTTCCGCCGCCATCACCCAGTCCGGGGACCGCCGACCGAGCGCGGAACCCGGGGAGACGGCGAACTTCGCGTTGCGCGCGCCCAGGTACTCCTGCTGGCGCGGGCGTTCCGGACGACCCCGTCGCTCGGTCCGCCCCTTCCCGGCGGGTTCCTTGGGTTCGTCCTTGACCCCGATGTTGCCGAGCAGGCCGGCCAGCAGCGAGCGGTGCACGGCGTCGGCGTCGATGGTGGTGCGGGGCAGGACCTCCCCCTCCGCCGGAGCGGCGATCTCGGGGACGACGACCTCGTAGCGGAGGTCGCGGACGACCCGGCGCAGCTGGTGGTAGGTGTCCTGCCACTCCCGGATCCTTAGGAAGTGCAGCATCTCGGCCTTGACCCGGCGACGGAACGCCGAGGAGGACAGCTCGTCGGAGAGGTGACGCAGGTAGGCCCAGAGGTTCAGGTAGGTGAGGAAGTCGGAGTTCTCGTGCCGGAACCGGGCGTGCAGCTGCGCGGCCCGGTCACGCTGCTCCAGCGGTCGTTCGCGGGGGTCCTGCACCGACAGGGCGGCCACGACCACCAGGACCTCGTGCAGGCACGAGTTCCGCTGGGCCTCCAGCACCATGCGACCGAGCCGGGGGTCGATCGGGAGGCGGGCCAGGTCCTGCCCGACGCGGGTCAGCCGCGGCAGACCGCGCTCCCCCGGGCGCGGCGGCTGCAGCGCGCCCAGCTCGGTCAGCAGCGCCAGACCGTCGGCGACCGCCCGCGCCTCGGGCGGTTCGACGAAGGGGAACCGGGCGATGTCCCCCAGCCGCAGCGAGGCCATCTGCAGGATGACCGCCGCCAGGTTGGTCCGCAGGATCTCGGGGTCGGTGAACTCCGGGCGGGCCTCGAAGTCGGCCTGGGAGTAGAGCCGGATGCAGATCCCGTCCGCGACGCGCCCGCACCGACCGGCCCGCTGGTTGGCCGAGGCCTGCGAGACCCGCTCGATCGGGAGCCGTTGCACCTTGGTCCGGTGGCTGTACCGGGAGATGCGCGCGGTCCCGGCGTCCACCACGTAGCGGATGCCGGGCACCGTGAGCGAGGTCTCGGCGACGTTGGTCGAGAGCACGATGCGGCGGCCGGGATGCGGTCGGAACACCCGGTGCTGCTCCTCGGCCGACAACCGGGCGAACAGGGGCAGGATCTCGGTCTGTCCGCGGAAATCCCTCTCGCGCAGCAGCTCCTGCAACGCGTCGGCGGTGTCGCGGATCTCCCGTTCCCCGGGCAGGAACACCAGCACGTCGCCGGGCCCCTCGGCGGCCAGTTCGCGGACCGCCTCGACGATGCCCTCGGTCTGGTCGCGGTCGTCCTCGGGCAGCACGGCGGCCAGCGCGTCGTCGTCGTCGAGCGCGTCCCCGAACTCCTCCCCCAGCTCCTCGGCGAGCTCTTCCACGCGCAGCGGCCGGTAGCGGATCTCGACCGGGTAGGTGCGTCCGGACACCTCGAGGATCGGGGCCCCGCCGAAGTGCCGGGAGAACCGCTCCGGGTCGATGGTCGCCGAGGTGATGACGAGTTTCAGCTCCGGGCGGCGCGGCAGCAGCCGGGCCAGGTACCCCAGCAGGAAGTCGATCGTGAGGCTGCGCTCGTGAGCCTCGTCGATGATGATCGTGTCGTACTGGAGCAGGTCCGGGTCGCGCTGGATCTCCGCCAGCAGGATCCCGTCGGTCATCACCTTCAGCAGGCTCGCCTCGGAGACCGTGTCGGTGAACCGCACCGCGTACCCGACCGTCCCTCCCAGCTCGCTGCCGAGTTCCTCGGCGACGCGCTCGGCGACCGCCCGGGCGGCGATGCGTCGGGGCTGGGTGTGCCCGATGCGACCGCGGATCCCGCGCCCCACCTCGAGGCAGATCTTGGGGAGCTGCGTGGTCTTGCCCGACCCGGTCTCCCCGGCGACGACGATCACCTGGTGCTCGCGCAGCGCGGCCGCGATCCGGTCCTTCTCCCGGCTGACCGGGAGCTCCTCCGGGTAGTGCAGCGCGGGGACGGACGCGGCCCGCTCGGCGACGGTCGCCTCGGCCCGGGCGAGCTCCGCCTCCAGGTCGGCCATCCGGTCGGTCGCCGTACCGGTCGCCGTCTCGGCACCGGCCGAGGCCCGGCGCCGCAGCCGGTCGGCGTCGCGCAGCCCGATGCCCGCCAACCGCGCCTCCAGCGCCGGGTCGAGCGGGTGCGCGGGGCCCCGCCGGGCGGTGGGGGGACGACGACGGGAGGTTCTGGGCATGAGGGGACCATCGTAACGATGCGCCGATGCTCTGCTCCGGACGAGTGACCGGACGGAGTGCAGCGAACACTCTCTGTAATGAAGTGGCTCGATCGGCCGATCAGGGACGGGAAGCACCGCTCGAGCCAAGGGAACGCAGATGCACCGCACCGGACGCGCCGTCCTCGCCCTCGTCGCCTTCGTCGTCCTCTCCTCGCTCACGACCGGCACGGCCGGAGCGGCGACGACCCCGGCCTGGAAGGACCGGCGGGCCGACCTGCGGGTGGTGCAGGTCGGGTGGGTCCCGGTGTCCGGGCCCACCCTGCTCGGGCAGCCGCTGACCGGGTCCCGCGTCCGCCTCTACGCCACGATCACGAACACCGGCGACCGCCCGACCCCCACCGACGTCGCGATGGTCGTGGAGTTCAGCGGCGTCAACGCCCCGCTCGACCTCGCCCCCGTCGTCGGCACGCGCTCCCTGGCCCCCGGGAACACCCGCACGGTCTACGCCTCCACCCCGACCGTCGTCCCGGCCGAGAACCTCTGGTTCGACGCGGTGGTGAACCGCGACGGTCGGATCCCCGAGCGCGAGCTGGCCGACAACTCCGGCGACGGCGACCTCCTGGGCATCGACCCGACCCTCATCACCTCCGTCGCGGTGGGCGCACCGGGCGTCGCCCCGCAGGTGCGCAGCACCGTCGGCGCCTCTCCCCTGGCCTCGACCGTCACCACGACGCTCTCCGGGGAGCGAACGTGGGCCTGCGTCGGCAGCGACGGGACCCCCCGCGCCGGGACGACGGCACCCGGGGGCCGGTTCAGCACCACGACGACGGTCGCGGCCCGGGACTCGTGGTTCCGCGAGACGCACGCCGCGGGCGTCCCGGCGACGGCGTTGCGCCGCAGCCTGTCCGCCGTCCCGGCCGGAGCCGCCCCCTGCCCGCGGGGGACGACCCCGGCCTGGGTCGACTGGCGCATCGACACGGTCGACGCGGTCCGGACCGATCGGGCGACGGCGACCCTGGTCAGCCGCGACCAGCGGTCGGTGGACGTCCTCTACCGGTACTGACCGGCCCCGGCACCCCGGGGGACGGACGTCAGCGCCGCCACTTCTGGAAGTTCCCTGCGTTGCAGGACAGCGTGTAGGCCTGGAACTCGGTGTTGTTGTCCAGGCAGAGGCCGGTCGCCACGTTGCGGAAGCGCACGACCGAGCCGTCTCCGAACCGGGTCACCGTCCACTTCTGGAAGTTCCCGCCGTTGCAACCGAGGGTGTAGACGGCTCGCCGGGCGTTGCTGTCGAGGCAGAGACCGGTCGCCACGTTCCGGAGGACCGTCGAGCTGTCGGTCCCGGTGACGTCCCACTTCTGGAAGTTCCCGCCGTTGCAACGGCTGACGTACGCCTGACCTCTGGCGTTGCTGTCGATGCAGAGACCCGTGGCGACGTTCGTGTAGGTGCGGATCACCCCGGCTCCGGCGGGGGCGCCGGTGGTCGCGACGAGCGCGGCCGTGGCGGCGAGGACGGTGACGGCATTCCTGAGACGCATGTCTTCTCCTGGGAACACGAGGCACAGATGCTGGTCGGCACCAGCCGCGCAGACGTGTCGAGACGGGCCGAAGCCACCGGGCGCCGTTGCCCGGACGGCCGTCGGTGCGTCGCCCTCACCCGAGGACGACACCACGACGAACGGTCTCCTGCGCGGATCGACCACCCCACTGGTGGCGATCGAGCACAAGCTAGCGCCGCACCGCCGCCCTCGTCCCGGGAACCACGGATCCGGTGCGTCCCGACCTCCGGTCCCTCCCCGGTCTCACCGGACGGGCCAGCGGAGTTCTCCGGTCTCGTCGTAGAGGGCGGGGACGACGGTGGTGTCGGTCACCGCGGCCAGGTCGGGAACGGCCTCGATCTGTCCGCGGGCCAGCAGGAAGTCCGCCTCCGAGCGCATGGACTCCACGCCGATCTGACCGAGCACCTCCCCGGCGGGCAGCGAGGAGTCCACCAGGTCGTGCTCGGTCTTCCAGACCTGCTCGTTGTGGTCCTCGTCGTAGCCGGTCTGGGCGAGGTCGGCGGCGTACCCGACGCACTCGGCCCCGTGGGTCTCGCAGTAGGTGTAGGCCCGCAGCTGGGCCCGCAGGAAGTCTTCGACCGCGCTGCGGTGCTCGGCGAGGAAGGCCGGGTTCACGATCGTCGTGGCGATCGAGCCGGGGACCCCGTAGTCCTCGGGGTTCCACTGCTTCACCGTGTCGCCGCGGGCGGCCAGCGTCAGGGGTTCGTTGGACTTGTACCCGGTGAGCGACTGGACCTGGCCACGCACCAGGACGCTCGGGTCGTACCCGACGACGACCTGGGTGATCGAGGCGACGTCGACGCCGGCCGCCCGCAGCATCCCGTCGATCGCGACCGGCAGGGCCCCCTTCTGACCCAGGGTGGTCCCGTCCAGCTGCTTCAGGTCGGTGACGGACGGTTCGGTCATCAACGTCGCGATGGGGACGTGGCCGAAGGTGGCGACGGCGGTGACGTCGACCCCGTTCGCGACGTTCACGATGACGTCGCTCTGGCCGCTCATGGAACTGATCTGCGCGGTGCCCGCGGCGACGAGCTGGGCGTTCTGCGCGGTCTCACCGGTGCCCGGTTGCAGGGTGACGTCGAGGCACACCTCGTCGAAGTACCCGAGGGCCTTCGCCGCCACCGGGTCGAGGATGCTGGCCGACGCCTGGTACTGGTAACCGGTGACGTAGGTGATGGGCCCGGCGTCGCGGTTCGCCCGGCACCGTTCGGCGGGGACCGCGTCGCCCGCGCTGCCGGTCGGCGTCGGCGAGGCGTCGCCCTCCCCGTCCCCGCCGCAACCCGCCAGCACCAGCACCAGCGCGGCCGCCACCCCGGTCAGGGGGTGGGCCCAGCTCCTCCGCGTCCTCATGGCGACATCTTGGCGGACGCCGCCCGTCCCACCCGGATGGGGTCGTCGGTCAGGTCCGGCGCTGGGAGTCGTGCCAGGCCAGCACCCGACGCTCCACGAGGGTCACGGCGACCAGCAGCACGGACCCCATGACCGCCAGGCAGGCGATCGCGGCGAACACGACGTCGAGCTGGGAGTTCGCCGCGGCCACCTGGATCATCGTGCCCAGTCCCCGCGAGGAGCCGGCCGCGGAGAACTCCGCCACGATCGCGCCGACCAGCGACAGCGGGAACGTCACCCGCAGGGCCGCGAACACGTAGGGCAGCGCGCTGGGCAGCCGCAGCCGCAGCAGGACGTCGAGGCGCGTCGCCCGGACGCTGCGGAACACCGCGAGGACGGGCGGGGCCACCGAACGCAGGCCGGTCAGCGTGTTCATGAGGACGGGGAAGAACGTGATGAGGCCGGTCACGAGCACCTTGGGCAGGATCCCGAACCCGAACGCGACCACCAGCGCGGGCGCGATGGCCACCACCGGGGTCACGTTCAGCACGACGGCCAACGGCATGACCGCCCGGCGCAGGAGGGTGGACTCCGAGACCGCGACCGCGACGAGGACCGCGGCGACCGTCCCGACCAGCAGGCCGAGCAGGGCCTCCGACAGCGTGGTCCACGCGTTCGCCAGGAACAGCCCGGGCTCGCCGGCGAGCTGGGCACCCACGTCGGCCAGCGGCGGGAGCACGTAGGGGTGGTCGCGTTCCACCACCGTCCAGACCGCTCCGACGACGACGAGGGCCAGCAACGCCGGCAGGACGACCGCCGCCCGCCGGAACAGCCTCACGCGGTGCTCCCGCGCAGGACCCCGGCCTCGGCGTAGGCCGCGCCGAGCGCCTGCCGGACGCGGTGCTCGAGGGCGTGCATGGCGCTGGAGTCGAGCTGGCCGTGGTGGCGGGGCCGGGCCAGGTCGACCGGGATCGAGGTCGCGATGCGTCCGGGCCCCGAGGCCATCACGACCACGGTGTCGGAGAGGAGGACGGCCTCGGTGATCGAGTGGGTCACGAACACCACGGTCGTGCGCAGCTCCGACCAGACGTCGAGCAGCTGCAGCTGGGCGGCCTCGCGGGTGAACTCGTCCAGGGCCGAGAACGGCTCGTCCATGAGCAGGACGTCCGGCTGCAGGGCCAGCGCGCGGGCCAAGGCCGTCCGTTGCTGCATCCCCCCCGACAGCTCGGCGGGCCGCGCGTGCAGGACGTCCTGGAGACCGAGCCGGGTCAGCAGGCTCACCGGGTCGGTGACGAACTCGCACCCGGCGGGCGGGGCCGGGCGGCGGCGACCGGCGGCCCGGTTGACCCGGCCGAGCACCTGCACGTTCTGCAGCACGGAGGACCAGGGCAGGAGGGCAGGCACCTGCGGGACGAAGCCCACCGACTTGGCGGCCGCGGCGGCGGCCGGGGTCGCGCCGAACACGGAGACCGACCCGGTGCGGGGTTCCTCCAGGCCGGCGAGGACGCGCAGCAGCGTCGACTTCCCGCACCCGCTGGGGCCGATGACGCTCACGAAGCGCCCGCGCGGGACGGTCAGGTCGACGTGGTCCAGCGCGACGGTCGGGGGGCCCGAGCGGGCCGCGTAGACCTGCCCGACGTCGCGGACGACGATGCTCTCCCCCGCCGTCTGCCCGTTCACCCGGGGAACCCTACCCAGGCCCCGCCGCGGCCACGCCTGCTAGCTTCTTCCTGACAATCGTTCTCAGAAAAGGAGCAGGGGGACATGAAGGTCCGAGCCTCGTTGAAGTCACTCAAGAACCAGCCCGGGGCGCAGATCGTCCGGCGCCGCGGACGGATCTTCGTCATCAACAAGCAGAACCCGCGGTTCAAGGGACGTCAGGGCTGAATGCGGCCGGGAGGGTCGGGGCGACCTGACCCTCCCGTTCTGGCCCGGTCGGCACCCCCCGGCTTCGGGGCGGGTCTCGGGTTTCGGGTTTCGAGGGGAGGTGACTAACGACTCGTTAACCTAATCAATGCACTAGCCTGACGCCATGAGCACCCGACCGCAGCGACCCACCATCGGCGAGGGGCGGCACCGTGTGCGCCGCGGCGAGGGCGACCTGCTCCGGGAACAGATCCTCGACGCCGGCGCCCGACTGCTGGCCGACCTGGGTGACGAGCACCAGGTCTCGATGCGGGCGGTGGCCGACGCGGTGGGGGTCACTCCCCCGTCGCTCTACCTGCACTTCTCGTCGAAGACCTCGCTGCTGCGCGCCGTCGTGGAGCGGCTGTTCGCCGAGCTCGAGCAGGAGGTCGCGACCGCCCGGGCGGGGGCCGAGCACCCCGTGGCCCGGGTGCTGGCCTTCGCCCACGCCTACGTCGAGCTCGGCCTGCGGCACCCGGGGCGCTACCGCGTGCTCTACGAGACGGGCCTGGTGCCCTCGCTCATGCCCGCCACGGACGTGGTCCCCGGTCGGGAGCTGCTCGACGACGTCGCGGGTGACCTCGAGGCCGCCCGCGCCGACGGGGTCCTCGGGGATCTCGACCCGTGGGCGACCGCGGCGCGGGTGTGGCAGTTCCTGCACGGGGCGGTATCCCTGCGGATCAACAAACCCGGACTGCCCTGGGGCGACCCCGGCGCCGACGTCGACGCCGGGGTCCGGGCCCTGCTCGGGGCGGGCGGCTGACCCCGCGGGTCAGCCGCGCTGGGAGAACGCCGCGTCGAACGCCGCGGCCGAGGGGTCGACGGCGTTGCGCCGCACGAAGTCCAGCGCGGCCGGGGCCCCGACGAGGCGGTCCATCCCGGCGTCCTCCCACTCCACCGACAACGGACCCTGGTACCCCACGAAGTTCAGCGCCCGGAAGCACTCCTGCCACGGCACGTCGCCGAGACCCACCGAGACGAAGTCCCAGCCCCGGCGCGGGTCGGCCCAGGCGAGGTGCGAGGCCAGCCGGGCGTTGCGGCCGTTGCCGGTCTTGACCTTGGAGTCCTTGCAGTGGACGTGGTAGATCCGGTCGGCGAAGTCGAGGATGAATCCGACGGGGTCGACCTGCTGCCAGACCATGTGGCTGGGGTCCCAGTTCAGCCCGAACGCCTCCCGGTGCCCGATGGCCTCCAGCATGCGCTTGGCGGTCCAGTAGTCGTAGGCGATCTCGGAGGGGTGGACCTCCATCGCGAACCGCACGCCGACCTCGTCGAACACGTCCATGATCGGGTTCCACCGGTCGGCGAAGTCCTGGTACCCGGCCTCCACCATGCCGTCCGGCACCGGCGGGAACATCGCCACGGTCTTCCAGATCGAGGAGCCGGTGAACCCGGTGACGGTCTTCACCCCGAGCGCCGCCGCCATGCGGGCGGTGTCCTTCAGCTCCTCGGCCGCACGCCGGCGGACCCCCTCGGCCTCGCCGTCCCCCCAGACGCGGTCCGGGACGATCCCGCGGTGACGAGCGTCGATCGGGTCGTCGCAGACGGCCTGACCGACCAGGTGGTTGGAGATCGTCCAGACCTGGAGACCGTTGCGCTGCAGGATCTCCTGGCGTCCGGCGACGTAGGCCGCGTCCGCGTGCCGGGACACGTCGAGGTGGTCGCCCCAGCTGGCGATCTCCAGGCCGTCGTAACCCCATTCCCCCGCGAGCCGCGCGACCTCCTCGAAGGGCAGGTCGGCCCACTGGCCGGTGAAGAGGGTGATCGGGCGTGCCATCGTCGACTCCTTCGTCCGTCCTTGCGTACCCCGCCAGTCTTACCCAGCCCTCTATAGAATTCCACCCTGCGATCGCGGGTGTTCCGGGACTCTCCCCCGCCCAGGCCACCTGCGGCCACCACGATGCGTGAACCAGCAGGACAGCGCCGTCGCGGAAGAACACCTCCCGCCATCTCTGATCTCCGGCCCCGCGTGGGGACGGCCGAGGGTGGCCCGCCTTCGGCTTCACCGTGCCGCTCACCGGGCTCGTGCTGCTCGTGATCAGCCTGCGGGCGGGGGCACCCACCGCCGACCCGACCCGATGGGCGGCCTTCGGCTACCTGGCCTCGGTCAGCATGTTCCTCGGCTTCTTCGCCTGGTACCGGGGGCTGGCCATCGGCCCGGTCGCCCAGGTAGCCCAGGTCCAGCTGCTGCAACCGGTCCTTAGCATCGCCTGGGCGGCCCTGCTCCTGCGCGAGACCGTGCCGCCCGTCACCGTGGTGGGTGCGCTGGTCGTGCCGACCTGCGCGACGGTGGCGGTGCGGGCCCGCCTCAGACCCAGGCCCGCAACGCCTCGCGGTTGACCCGCTGGTCGGCGGTGCGCTCGGTGCGGAACTCGGCAAGCGAGACGTCGGGGGTGTTGAGCACGTCCTGCTCGACCACGACCCAGCCGTCGAAACCCAGCGCGTCGACCGCGTCCATCACCGCGGTGAGGTCGATGTCGCCGCGACCGAAGGCGGTGAACGCCCCCGAGGACCACACCTCGGGCATCCCCCCACCGGCAGCCACCGTGGCGTCCAGCAACGCGCGGTCCACGTCCTTCAGGTGCAGGTGGTTGACCCGGGAACCCCAGCGGCGCAGCACGTCCAGCGGGTCGCCCCCGCCGATGAGCAGGTGGCCCGTGTCCAGGGTGAGGTCGATGTCGACCTCGGCCAGGAACCGGTCGATCTCCGCGGGGTTCTCGACGTAGGTCCCGGCGTGGTGGTGGAACGTGGGCTCCAGGCCCGCGGCCCGGACCCGCTCGGCGGCGACGGCGCAGTTGCGCACCAACCGCGACCAGGACTCCTCGGCCAGCGCGTCCACCTCGGCCCCCCGGCCGGGGCTGGCCTGCCGCGCGGCCGAGCCGCCGTCGGCCAGGGTGGGTTTGGGCAACCGCGCGGGCCCCAGCTCGGCCGCGTCGGCGAACACGGCCAGCGCGCGGTCGAGCTCGGGCAGCGCGGCGGCGAACGCCTCGTCGTCGGAGAAGGGCAGCTGCACCCAGCCGCCGGCGAGCTCCAGGGAGAACCGCTGCAGCCGCTGCTGCAGCTCACGCCCGCGACCGAGGAACCCCTCGGGGCCGAGGTCGACACCGGCGTAGCCCGTCTCGACGAGGATCTCCAGCATGTCGTCGGGGCCGAGCACCTCGGCCCCCTCGGGGGTCAGTTCGAAGACCCCGAAGCTGACCGGTGCCCCGGCGACTGTCGCGCGCATGTGCTCTGCCCATCTCCCGGTCGACCGTGACCGACGGTTGTGCTTGTCCTGACATCCTGACAGATCACTCTGTCAGATCACCGGGGGTCGGCGAAAGCCCCGGGCGGGTACGGCACGAGCGGACGGGGCGACTTGGCAGACTCGGCCCATGAGCGTCGCCGAGGACCCCTTCGAACCAGCCTCGTGGCAGGAGCGCTACTCGGGCGAGGAGCGCGTGTGGAGCGGAGGCCCGAACGCGCAGCTCGTCGCCGAGGTCGCCGACCTGCCGCCGGGCACCGCGCTGGACCTCGGCTGCGGCGAGGGGGGCGACGTCGTCTGGCTGGCCTCGCGCGGCTGGCAGGTCACCGGGGCGGACTTCTCGACCAACGGGCTCGCCCGCACCCGCCGCCACGCCGAGGAGGCCGGGGTCGGCGGGCGGGTGGACGTGTGGGAGGTGGACGCCCGCGAGTTCGACGCGGACGGACGTGAGTTCGACCTGGTGACCACCCACTTCCTGCACCCGCCGGACGCGGGGATGGCCGCCGTGGTCGCGCGGCTCGCCCCGGCGGTGGCCCCGGGCGGGCACCTGCTGGTCGTGGGTCACGCCCCCTCCGAGCTCTTCACCCACCTGAACGCCGCGCACCGGGCGGCGATGTTCCGCGCCGCGGACCTGCTCGGCGCCCTGGACGACGCCTTCGAAGTGCTCGTCGCCGAGGAACGACCGCGGCGGGTCGTGCGCGACGGGGTCGAGCACGACATCGAGGACGCGACCCTGCTCGCCCGTCGGCGTCCCTGAGTCACGTCCCGCCTCCGGCTCCGGTCCTGGGCCCCGGCCAGGCCCGGGTCAGGACGCCGCGGAGAAACCCAGCGCCGCGATGCCCCGCCGGGTCCAGGGGTGCGACTCGACGGCGTCCCAGATCAGCGTGCTGCCCAGCGCGACGGCCCCCAGCAGCGCCCCCGCCCCCTTGTTGAGCCCGAACCGGGCCGGCGCGTACCAGGGTTCGGGTCCCTCCAGGTTCACCCCGTCGGTCAGCCCCCACTCCCCCGAGGCGGCGGGGTGCTCGGTGAACAGTCGCCGCAGGGCGGGTTGGGTCTCCGCCGGGGCCAGCGCCAGCGCGCCGAGGAGCGAGACGGGGGGGACGGTGCCGTCGCAGTGCGGCTCCGGCGCGCGGCAGGGTTTCGCGCCGTTGACCACGTACCCGTCCGGCCCGAGCCCGGCCGCCGGGCCCCAGAGCCCCGCCGCGAAGGTCCGGAACCGGTGCGACTCGGCCGCGCACCACGCCCGGGAGGCCAGCGTGGCCTCGCGGGCGTTCGCCCACCAGTCCCTCCCGTCGACGTCCCGGAACCGGCCGAACGGGAAGAACGCGATAGGGAAGTGGTAGGTGAAGAGGGTTCCGCCGGGTTCGTAGACGCACCCGTGACCACCGAACTCGCCCCGGGGTTTCTCGAACCCGTCCCAGAGGGCGCGGGCCAGCCCCGCCGGGACGCCGGGATGCCCGGCGGCGAGCAGGTACATCGGCAGCTGCTCGGCCGTCATCGACCAGGAGCTCACGAAACCCCCCGCGTCGGCCTCCGCACCGTAGTCGTCCCCCGCGTCGGCGACCCACGCCATCCGCAGCACGGTGCGCCCGTCCTCCCGGGCCACCAGCCACGTCCAGTCGATGCGCCCCAGCAACCGGTCCACGGTGTCGCGGACGTCGGGTTCGTCGAGGTACCCGGCCGCGGCCACCGCCCCCAGCAGCGCCAGGGTGGTGTCGATGGTCGAGTACTCCGAGCGGCCGTGCCGGGCCCCGGTGGCCGGGTCGACGAAGTGGGCCAGGAACCCGTTGCGGTGCGGCACGGAGAACTCCAGCGTGCGCAGGGTGCCGCGGACCCGCTCCAGCACCGCGGCCCGGTCGAGCACCCCCCGTTCGACGCCCACGCACCAGGCGGCCAGCGCGAAACCCGTCGCCGCGACCGTGCCGATGCCCGGCTCGTCGTCGCGGTCCAGGACCAACCCGCAGCCGGGGGAGCTGGGGTCGGCGGTGGAGAACCGCCACAGCCACCGGATCGAGGCGTCCACCTCGGCGTCCAGCGCGCGGCGGACGTCGGGGTCCAGGGCGGTCAGGGTCGGGGCGGAGGTCATGCGACGGCCTTCCGGAAGGGGTTGGGGATGGCGGCCAGGAGTTCGCGGGTGTACTCCGCGTGCGGGTCCTCGATGACGCGCCGCGCGGGACCGGACTCCACCAGCTCCCCGTGCCGCAGCACGAGGGCGTGGTTGGCCAGGGTCTGGGCCGAGAGCAGGTCGTGGGTGATGTAGAGCATCCCCACGCCCCGCTCCGACACCAGGGACTGCAGCAGTTCCAGGATCTCGGCCCGGATGGAGACGTCCAGGCTGGCGATGGGTTCGTCGGCGACGATCAGCCGGGGTTCGGGGGCCAGCGCCCGGGCGATCACGACGCGCTGGCGCTGACCGCCGGACAGTTCGTGCGGGAACCGGTTCAGGAAGCGTCCGGCGGGGGCGAGACCGACCGAGCCCAGCAGGTCGCCCGCGCGGTCCAGGGCCTCCGCCCGGGAGATCCCGTGGAAGTTCTGCAGCGGGCGGACCAGGGCCTGTCCGACGGTCCGGGTCGGGTTGAGCGCCGCGTAGGGGTCCTGGAACACGTACTGGACGGCACGCAGGTACTCCTGGGCGACGTCGCCGCGCAGCGCGGTGAGGTCGACCGGCTCCGACCCGCGGGGGTGGAAGCGCACCCGACCCGCCGTGGGGCTGTCGATGCGGGTCAGGATCCGCGCGATGGTGGACTTCCCCGACCCGGACTGCCCCACCAGGGCGGTCACCTCGCCCTCGTCGAGGGTGAAGCCGACGTCCTTCACGGCGTCGACCACCTCGGTGCGCAGACCGCGGCGGCGTTCGAAGCGGCGTCCCAGACCCTCCACGTCGAGGATGCGGGCGGCGGCACCCGCCGCGGCCGGTGCCTCCTGGGCGACCGCGTCGGGGTCCGCGACCCGGGCCCCCTGGTACCCGGGGACGCCCTCGGCCGGGGCGACGTCACCGACGAGCTGGGCGTAAGACCCGACGAGGTGCACCGAGTACGGGTGGCTCGGTCCCTCGCGCACCGCGGTCGTGGCCGCCACGTCCTCGACCACGGCCCCCTCGTACATGACGGCCACCCGGTCGGAGAACTCCAGCAGGGTCCCCATGTCGTGGGTGATGAGGACCGCGCCGAAACGCTCACGCTCCTGCAGCTCCCGGATCTTGTCCAGGATGGAGCGCTGCACCACGACGTCGAGGCCCGTGGTCGGCTCGTCGAACAGGACCAGGCGGGGACGCAGGGCCAGCGCGAGAGCCAGGTTCACCCGTTGCCGCATCCCCCCGGACAGTTCGTGGGGGTACATCGTGAGGAACCGGGCGTCGACGCTGACCAGGTCGAAGAGTTCCGCGGCCCGGGCCCGGGCGGCCTCACGGTCGAGCCCGTCGTGCTGGCCGAGCACGTCCTCGAACACCGAGCGCACGCGCCGCACCGGGTTCAACGAGTTCATGCTGGACTGGAAGACCGTGGAGACGTAGCTCCAGCGCAGCGGGCGCAGCGCCTCGGCGTCGCGCTGCGGGTCGAGGTGGGTCACGTCGTGCTCGCCCCAGCGGATCTGGCCCCCGGTGATCCGTCCGGGCCGGCGCAGCAGCCGCAGGACCGCCTGGGCCAGGGTCGTCTTGCCCGACCCGGACTCCCCCGCCAGGCCGACGAACTCACCGGGGCGGACCCGCAGGGACACGTCGCGCACGGCGTCCACCGGACGCCCGATCCGCGGCTCGTAGCGGACCGAGAGGTTCCGGACGTCGAGGACCGGGGTCTCCCGGTCCGGCCGCTCGGTCCGCGCGTCGTTCACCAGGGTGCTCATCGGGCGTTCTCCTCCTCGCGCAGCTGGGGGTTGCTCAACAGGTCGACGCCGAAGTTCACGAAGGTCAACGACGTCATCAGCAGGGCCAGCACGAGGCCGGGGGCGGCCAGCCACAGCCACAGCCCCTGCACCAGGGCACCGTTGGCGTTGGCCTGGGCCAGCATCTGGCCCCAGCTCACGGTGTTCGGGTCGCCGAAGCCGAGGAAGGACAACCCGGCCTCGGCCGCGATGGCGGCCGTGCAGGCACCGATGAACCCCGACACGAGCAGCGAGCTCATGTTCGGCAGGATCTCCCGGAACACGATGCGTCCCGTGCGGTCCCCGCCGAACCGGGCGGCCTGGACGTAGTCGCGGTTGCGCATCGAGATGATGAGGGAACGCATCTCCCGGGCCGCCCCCGCCCAGCTGGTGACCGCGACGACGACCACCAGCAGACCCAGACCGCGGGTCTCGCTGTAGGCGACGATGACCATCATCAACGGCAGCACCGGGACGACCAGGGCGAGGTTGGTGAGGAAGGAGAGCGAGTCGTCGAGGAAGGTCCCCTCGGCGTAACCGGCGAGGAGGCCGATCACCAGGGCGATGAGGATGGTGGCCGTCCCACCCAGCAGGCCGATGGCCAGCGACAGGCGGGTGCCGTGGACCAGCTGGGCCCAGATGTCGTAGCCGAGGGTGTTGGTCCCCAGCCAGTGCGACCAGCTCGGGTCCTGCACGGGGACGAAACCGGCGTCGTCGGGTGAGTGCGGGGCGATGAGCGGTGCGAACAGCGCCACCAGCAGGAAGAAGCCCAGCATCAGGATGCCGATGCGCGCCTTGCGCGAGGTCCAGATGATCGAGTACCAGCGGGGCGGACCCGCGCAGGCCTCGGTCTCGTCGGAGCTGCGGGCGCCGCGCCGGACGAACGGACTGCTCAGGGGGGTGAGGGACATCATCGTCTCCGTTCCGGGTCAGCGGGCCGCGCGGCGGGCGCGGGGGTCGATGAGGGGGTAGATCAGGTCGACCACGAAGTTCGCGGTGAGGACGATGACGATGGTGGCCAGCAGGACCGCCTGCATGAGCGGGAAGTCCCGGGCCGCCGTCGCCTCGCCCATCAACCGGCCCATCCCCGGGTAGTCGAAGATGGACTCGACCAGGATCGAGCCGCTCATCAGCACCCCCAGCGACAGGGCGAAGCCGGTGACCACCGGCAGCAGCGCGTTGCGGGCGGCGTAGCCGAACGCCACGGTGCGTTCCCGCAGCCCGGCCGCCGTCCCGAGCCGGATGTAGTCCTCGCCGAGGACCTGCACCATCGTGTTGCGCATCGAGAGGATGAACGCGATGGGCGCGGTCACCATGAGCGTGAGGGCCGGCAGGAACCCGTGCGCCACCACGTCGGCGACGAACATCCAGTTCCAGCCCGGGTCGGTGAGTCCCCAGCCTCCCGCGGCCGGGAACCACCCGAGCTGGTAGGCCAGCACGAACAGGACGATGAGCCCGATCCAGACGGCCTGCAGGTTGCCCACGAAGGTCGAGCCGATGGACACCGTGCTGTCGAAGCGGCTGTTGCGACGCCAGGCGGCCGCCGCTCCGAGCGTGGTGCCCAGCACGAACGACAGCACCTGGGCGATGCCGACGAGCCCGAGGGTCCACGGCAGGGCCTGGGCAATGACGTCGGTGACCGGGAACGGGAAGTAGGTGAAGGAGATGCCGAGGTCCCCGCGCAGCAACTGGCCCAGGTACTGCCAGTAGGCCACGAGCACGTTCTCGTCGCCGTAGCCGAGCATGGTCCGGACGGCCTGGACCTGGGCCGGGTCGACCTCGCCGCGCCCGGTCATCTGGGTGACCATCACCTCGGCCGGGTCGCCCGGTTGGAACCGCGGGATGACGAAGTTCAGGGTCACCGCGGCCCAGAGGGTCACCAGGAAGTACCCGGTCTTGCGCACGTAGTACCGCACGTCAGTTCTCCTCTCCGAGCGCCCGGGTCGCGTCCGCACCCGCGGGCGGTTGCCAGCGCGTCGCCAACCGGATCAGCTTGTCGACGGGGTAGGGGTTCTCCTCGCTCGGCCAGCCCACCGCGTTCTCGGTCCGGTAGATCAACCGGCTCGGCGCGTACTGCAGCGCGATGTAGGGGTACTCGGTCATGAAGACGTCGATGACCTGCCCCTCGATCTCCTTCGCCCGGGCCGGGTCCAGGGTCGCCGACCACTCCGCGAGCAACGCGTCGACCTCCGGGTCGGAGAACCGGGCGCGGTTGAGCAGCAGTTCGTCACCGCTGGAGATCTGGGCGCTGGAGAGCGTCGCCCCGAGGTCGCGCGACCGTTGGCAGCCGCCCGCCACGAAGTCCAGGGCCAGGTCGAAGTCACCGGACTTCTTCATCGACTCCACCGCGTTGGGGTCGGTGGCCACCATGCGGGCCTGCACGCCGACCGCACGCAGGTTCCGCACGAGCACGTCGCCCATGGCGATGAAGTCCATCCACCCCGCCGGGATGGACAGCACGAGGTCGAGGGGCGCCCCGTCGGGCCCGGTCCGCCAGCCGTCGGCGCCCCGGGGATACCCCGCCGCGTCGAGCAGCTGCTCGGCCCGTCGGGGCTCGTAGCCGACGTACTCCTTGCCGCGCCAGCGTTCCGGGACGTCGGCGGCCTGGAAGGGCAGCAGCAGCATGGTCTGCGAGGCGGGTTCCATGATGCCGAAGCTGGAACGCAGGGCCAGGCCCTCGCGGTCGATGCCGTGCGCGATCGCCTCACGGAAGCGGGGGTCGTCGAGGACCGGCTTCTCGGTGTTCATCGCCAGCACCGTGGTGGAGTCCGGGGGGAAGAAGTAGTGGTTGTGCTCGGGGTCGGGCGCGACGATCGAGCGTTCGGGGTTGGGGATGTCGCCTGAGTAGAGGTCCAGGGCCCCCGACCGCAACCGCAGCGCACCGGAGTTCGCGTCGAACTGGCCCTCGAGCACCAGCCGCTGGACCTTCACCTTGTCCGCCTGCCAGTAGTCGGGGTTGCGCTGCAGCGTCACCCGGCGCCCGTTGTACGCGTCGGGCATGAACGGCCCGGTGGCCACGCCCTCGGTGTCGACGTAGCGGGTCGGATCCCCCACCGAGGCGTAGACGTGCTCGGGCAGCGGCCGCAGGTCGAGGATCGAGTCGGTCTTGGCGGTGGCGTTGCCCGCGAAGTCCACGACGACCGTCCGGTCGTCGGTCGCGGTCACCGCGGTGGCGGGCGCCCCGAAGAGGTCGCTCCAGAGGCCGGAACGGTCCATCCCCGGGTACTCCCTGGCCGCGTTCATGGAGAACGCGACGTCGTCGGCGGTGAACGGCTCGCCGTCGTTCCACCGCACCCCCTCGCGCAGGTGCAGGACCAGTCGGCTCGTGCTGGTCCAGTCGTACCCGGTGGCGAGCATGGGCACGGCCTCGCAGGTGAACCGGTCCCGGATCATCAGCGGCTCGAACAGCCAGGTCTGCACGCTGGCGTTCGGGGAGAGCCAGTTGTAGTTCTCCAGGCCCTGCACCGAACCGCCGGCCTCCGAGGGCATCCGCAGCTCGCCGATGAATCCCGGTGGGGCCTCGGGGGCCGGTTGCAGGCCGATGTTCGCGCAGGCCGGGACGGTCATCACCGCCGCCAGCACCGTCGCGACGGCCGTGGTGCGCGTCCTGCTCATCGGAACCTCCTCGTTCCCGGGCCGCTGCCCGTCGTGCGTCTCGTGCGTCTCGTGCGTCTCGTGCGTCGTGGTGGTCGTGGTGGTCGTCGTCACGGACGGGGTCGTGCGGCGTCGGCGCCGGCGGCCCGGTCGGGGCGGCGGTCCGGGAGGGTCAGGCGGCGGAGCAGCCGCAGGACTCCCGGACCACCAGTTCGGTGGGGAGGACGACGTCGGTCCCCGGTGGACCGACGGGGCCACGACCCCCGGTCCCGTCGAGCGCCAGGGCCGCGGCACGGGCCCCGAGGTCGTGGACCGGTTGGTGGACCGTCGTCAGGGTGGGCGAGGCCAGCGCCGCGAGGTCCTGGTCGTCGAAACCGGTGATGGCCACGTCGTCGGGCAGCCGGTACCCGAGACCCGGCAACGTGATCAGCATGCCGAAGGCCAGCTCGTCGTTGGCGCAGACCAGCGCCTCGGGGAGCCGGTCGCCGTCGCGGTGCTGCTCGTGCAACCGGCGGGCGGCCAGGGCCCCGGAACCGACCTCGAGGCCGTAGCGCAACGGTTCACCGCACTCGGCCAGCCCGGCGTCGCCGAGGGCCTGACGGAACCCGCTGTAGCGCAGGTGGGTGTCGGGCGAGCCGGAGGGTTCCCCGAGGAACCGGAGCCTCCGGTAGCCGTGCCCGCCGCGTTCCCGCGGAGCGACGAGGTGCTTGGTCAGCGCGATCGCCGCGGCCCGTCCGTCGGTCCGCACCGTCGGGACGACGTCGGAGCGCCCCGCCACCAGGACCACGCGGGTCCCGGCGCTGAGCCGGACGAGGAGGTCCTCCCCCACGGTGCCGCCGGCGACGATCAGCCCGTCGGTGCGGGCGGCGAGGTCGCGCACGGCCCCGTCGGCGTCGGGCCGCAGGTGGGTGCCGAGGACGTTGATGGCGGTGCCCCGCTCGACGGCGACGCTCTCCGCGCCCTGCACCAGCTCGGCGAAGTAGGGGCCGCCGAGCCCCGGGAGGACGATCCCGAGCGTGTTCGTGCGTCGCGTCGCGAGGCCGCGACCCAACGCCGAGGGCGAGTAGCCGAGGCGGTCGATGGCGTCCTGCACGCGGCGCCGGGTCGCCGCGACCACCCGCGCGTCGTCGTGGGTCACGCGCGAGACCGTCGCGACCGAGACCCCCGCCTCGCGGGCGATGTCACGGATGGTCGGTCGACGTCCGTCCTCCATGATCCACCTCCTTCCCCGGATGCTGGACGGTCGTGATCGAGTCGGCCATGTAACCGGCTACATGACCTAAGCTAGCCGATGTATCCGGTTACATCCAGCGCCGTCCCCGCTCCCGATCCCTGGAGGCAGACCGCCGATGGTCCCGTCGCCCCCACCCGTCACCGTCCCCGGGAGCGCCCCCGGAGGACCCACCGACCTCGGCCCGGACCTCGTCCTGGCCGGGGAGATCCCTTACTTCCGCCTGAACCCCGACGAGTGGGTCGACCGGCTCGACGGCGCCGTCACGGCCGGGCTGACGACCGTCGCCACCTACGTCCCCTGGCTCTGGCACGAGGTGCGCGGCACCGGCTCCCGCCGGGTCGTGGACCTCTCGGGTCGCACCCACCCGGCGCGCGACCTCGGGCGCTTCCTCGACCTCTGCGCCGAGCGCGGCCTCGGGGTCATCGCGCGGCCGGGTCCCTTCGTCATGGCCGAGCTCAAGAACGAGGGCCTGCCCTACTCCCTCGGCGCCGCCGCCGACGACCTGCGGCCCCCGGGGTGGGACGGTCGACGACCCACCGAGACGATCGTCGACTACGGCCACCCACGGTTCCTGACCGCCGTGCGCGGGTGGTTCGCGGCCGTGCTGCCCTTGCTGACGACCCCGCGGCCGGGCCCGGGGCCGGGGGTCGTCGCCGTGCAGCTCGACAACGAGATCGGGATGCTCCCGTGGGTCGCGAACAGTCCCGACCTCTCGGAGCGGACCGTGGCCCGCGTCGTCCGCGACCTGGTGGACGACCTCGGCCCGGAGCGGGTCCGCGCGGAGTCCGGCCTCGGGCCCGACGACCTGCCCGCCTGGACGGACCTCGTCCGCCGCCCCCCGGAGCACCTGGTCCTGCGGATCCAGCGGGCTGTGGCCCGTGACCACCGCCGCACCTACGCCGCGTACGTGGCGGCCCTGGCCGACCTGGCCCGGGAATTCGGCGTCACCGTGCCGCTGCTGGTCAACGTGCACGGGTGCTGGGCCGAGCGCGCGGAACGGTTCCCGATCGGCATCTCGCAACTGCGCGACACCTGGCGAGACCCCCGGATCCTGCCGGGGACCGACTTCTACCTCGGGGACCCGGATCCGGACAAGCTGCCGGCGCTGTGGGCCGCGAACGCCTTCCTCGCCGCGACCCTCTCCCCCGGCCAGGCCACCGGGTGCCTGGAGTTCGAGGTGAGCCGGGGCAGCGACTACGGGGAGGCCCTGCAGATCGTCAGCGGACCGGAGGCGGCTCCCCTCAAGGCCCAGTTGTTCGTGGCGCAGGGCAACACGTTCCTCAACGTCTACCTCTGGGCCGGCGGACGGAACCCCGTCCTCGACGCCGACCTGGTGGACACCCCACCCGCGGACGGCAACGACCGGATCGCCACCACCGGGGAACGGCACGGGTTCAGCGCCCCCGTCGACCCGGAGGGGCGCACCTCCCCCGACCACCCGGCCCTGGTCGCGGCGCTGGGTTCGCTGCGGGGGAACTCCGCGCTCCTCCGAGCGGCGCGTCCCGTCTCCGACGGGGTGACGCTGGGATTCGTCCCCGACCACTTCGCGACGGAGTTCTGCGCGCCGCACTCCCCCCTGGCCGCGCGGGTCGCCGAGGACCTGGACCGGTTCCGCGGGTGCGGACCGCGCAGCATCCTCGTCCGGTCCTTGCTGTTCTCGGGTTTCGCCCCCGACGCCGTCGACCTCGGGGCCCCCGTCCTCGAGCTGGACCGCGCCCGGGTGCTGGCCCTGGCCCCCACCCCCTACCTCGACGCCGACCTCCAGGAACGCCTCGTGGCCTGGGTCCGGAGCGGCGGCCGGTTGCTGCTGCACGGCCCCTTCCCCACCCACGACCTCCTCGGGCGGCCGGTCGACGTCCTGAGCGAGGCGCTGGGGCTCGACGTGGGCGAGCGGCAGGAGTCGGGGCCGACCCGGTTCTGCTCGGTCCGTCCCTCCCCCGGCCTCGCCCTCCCGGGCCCCGACCGGGCCGAGGTCCGGGCGGGATTCGTCCAGCCGTTGCGGGGCGTGCCCGACGAGCACGTCCTGGCCCGCATCGTCGGCGACGGAACCCCGTGCGCGGTCGAGCGTCCTCTCGACCGAGGACGGGTGGTCGTGGTGGCCGCCGACCTGCCCTGCCGGCTCGGGCTCTGGCGGGCGTTCCTCGACCGGCTGGGCGCGCGCCCCCGGTTCGAGCTCGACAGCGACGTCCCGGGTGTGGTGCTCGTCCCCACCGCGACGCCGGACGGGACCCGGATCACCCACGTCCTGAACGTGTCCCCGTGGCCCGCGCGGGTCCTCGTCTCCCACGAGGGAGCCCCCCTGCACCCCCGGTTCACCCTCCCCGCCCGCCACGGTGCCTGGCTCGTGCAGGAGGCTGGAGGGACCCGGGCCGAGCTGGTCCGGGTCGGGGTCGACCCGGAGGAGGAAGGACCGCGATGACGTCGCTCGACCTGCAGACCGGGGTGCTCTACCAGATCTACCCGCAGAGTTTCGCCGACGCCGACGGCGACGGCATCGGGGACCTGCCCGGGATCGTGGCGGCCCTGGACCACCTGGCCTGGTTGGGGGTCGGCGCGATCTGGCTGAGCCCGTGCTTCGCCTCACCCTTCGCCGACGCGGGGTACGACGTCGCCGACTTCACCCGGATCGCTCCGCGGTACGGCACCGAGGAGGACCTCCGGACGCTGACCCGGGAGGCCGGGGCGCGGGGGATCGCCGTCCTGCTGGACCTGGTGGCCGGGCACACCTCCGACACCCACCCCTGGTTCCGGGACGAGCCCGACCGCTACATCCGGTCCGACGTCCCCGCCGACGGGTTCGTCCCGGGCCCGGGCGGGGCGGACTGGTGGTACCTCCCGAACTTCTTCGCCTGCCAACCGGCCCTGAACTACGGCTACGCCCGGGAGGACCCGGCCGAGCCCTGGCGGCAGGACGTCGACGCCCCGGGACCGCGGGCCAACCGGAAGGCGTTGCGCGACATCATGTCCTTCTGGTTCGACCGCGGGGTCGCCGGGTTCCGCGTCGACATGGCGGCCTCCCTGGTCAAGGACGATCCCGGCCACGTCGAGACCCGGAAACTCTGGACGCAGCTGCGCGACTGGATCGAGGCGACCTACCCGGGACGGGTGCTGATCGCGGAGTGGGGTGACCCGGCGACCTCGGTCCCCGCCGGGTTCCACGCCGACTTCCTGCTGCAGTTCGGCGGCGAGGACGACGGGCTGCCCTGGCGCTCGCTCTGGAACAACGGCGTCGGCACCGTCCACGAGCACTGGAACCAGAAGACCTGCTGGGCCGACGCCGCCGGGCGCGGCACGACGCGGACCTTCGTCACCGCCTGGCGACGCGCCGCGGCCGCCATCGCCGCGGGGCCGCGGCCCGGCGTGGTGGGTCTGCCGACCGCGAACCACGACGTGACCCGACCCGTGGCCGGGCCCCGGGACGCCGACCAGGCGCGGATCGTCACGCTGCTGACGCTCACGTGGGCGGCCCTGCCCTCCCTCTACTACGGCGAAGAGATCGGGATGCGCTACGTCGAGGGGGTCGGACCGCTGGAGGGTTCGAGCCTCGGCCCGCGCTACGAACGGGCCGGATCGCGGACCCCGATGCCCTGGGGCGGGGCCGAGACGGCCCGGGAGTCGCGCTACCTGCCGCAGGACCCGCGACCGGACCGGCCCACGGTGGCCGACCAACGGATCGATCCCTCCTCCCTGCTCGCCTTCACCCGGGCGGTCATCGGCCTCCGGAGCCGGGACGACCGGCTGCGGGTCGACGCCGACCTGGACGTGCTGCACCACGACTACCCGTTCGTCTACGTCCGCGGCGGGTCCCTGGTGGTCGCGCTGAACCCCTCGGGGGCCCGCACGGGGTCCGACCTCACCGGGATCGGCGCGGCCCGGGTCGTGCTGGAACGCGGGCTGCACCGGGGTGCCGACCGGCTGGACCTCGACCCGTTCGGCTACGCGGTGCTCGACCAGGGCTGAGGCGGGGTCAGGACGGGGATCAGGACGGGGTACCCGCGGCCCACGCGGCTCGGTCGAAGTCCTCCTCGGTGAGCGCCGCGTTGACCGCCGCGCCGGCCATCGTCCCGGCCGCGGTGGCGAGGGGGACGTTGGCCATCGGGGCGGCCACGTTCCCCGCGGCCCAGATCCGCGGAGAACTGGTGCGCTGCATGGGGTCCACCGCCAGGAACCGTCCGACCGGGGTGTCGGCCCGGGCCAGGTCGAGCCCGGACAGGAACCCGTCGAGCGGCTGCAGCGCCGCGGCCACGAACAACGCCTGCACCGGGTGCTCGGTCCCGTCCGCGGTCCGCACCGCCTGCAGCGCGGAGTCCGACCCGACGACGTCCAGGACGGGCTCGGGCACGATGCGGACGCCGCGGGAACGCAACCGCTCGGCGGCCGGGCCGAGCACGTCGGCGGGCGTCCCCGCCACGCCGGTGAAGACCGTCACCGAGTCGCTGAGCTGGCGCACGAGCTGGGCCTGGTGGGCCCCCATGGGTGACTGCACCAGGACACCGAGGTCGCGGTCGCGGACCTCCCAGCCGTGGCAGTAGGGGCAGTGCAGGACGCTGCGCCCCCAGTGCTCGGCCAGTCCCGGCACCGGCGGCAGCGTGTCGCGGACACCCGTCGCGACGACCAGGGCGCGGGTGCGCAGCGCGGCCCCGTCGGTCTCGACAGCGAGCCCCGTCGCGTCCTCCGCGACCCCGTGCACGACCGCCTCCTCGACCTGCACCCCGTAGCGGCGCACCTCCTCCCGGCCGCGGGCCAGCAGCTGCTCCGGCGGGACCCCGTCGTGACCCAGGACCGCCTGCATGTGCGCGGCGAAGCGGTTGCGCGGCTCACCCGCGTCCAGGACGAGTATCCGGCGCCTCGACCGCCCGAGCATCAGGGCCGCCGCCAGTCCGGCCGCTCCCCCACCGACGACGATCGCGTCCCAGTCCGTTCCCATGCGTCCAGGGTGGGAGGAGTTAGGCTCTGATCGCAAACATCTTTGCAGGATCGGCAAAGGAGGGGTCGTGGACGACGCCCTGCAGCACGTGGGTCCCCGACTGCGGGCCGCGCGGACGCGGCGCGGCTGGACGCTGGAGGACCTGGCCGGTCGGACGGCGATGTCCGTCAGCACCCTCTCCCGCCTGGAGTCGGGGAAGCGCCAGGCGGGGCTGGAACTGCTGCTCCCCCTCACGCGGCAGCTCGGGATCTCCCTCGACGACCTGGTCCGCACCGCCGCCCCCGATCCCCGGGTCCGACGGGCCACGATGCAGCGCAACGGGTTGGCGGTCACCCCGCTCACACCCGAGGGTTCCCCGGTGGCGGCCTGGAAGATCACCTACCCGCCCGGGGGCAGCGTCGAACGGCTGCGGGTGCACGAGGGTTTCGAGTGGCTCTACGTCCTGTCCGGGAAACTACGGCTCCGGCTCGGGGAGCAGGATCTGGTCCTCGACCGCGGGGAGGCGGCCGAGTTCGACACCCGGGTGCCGCACGCCATGGCCGCGAGCGGTCCCCGGCCCGCGCAGGTGCTGAGCATCTTCGACGAGACCGGCGCGCGGATGCACACCCACTCCCCCGACCCGATCTGATCGCGGCGCACCGGGTTGCGCGGCCTCGCGACGGGTTTAGCGTCGGCTGCGGTCGAGACCCCGGCCCCACCGGCCGTCCAGTTCTCACCCGGGAGTCCCCGATGCCCGCTGCCCCCCGCACCGTCCCGGTGCCCCGATGAGCGCCGACACCGACACCGCCCCCGGGCTCAAGCGCGTGGTGAGCGGACGGTTGCTGTTCCTGTTCATCCTCGGCGACGTCCTCGGGGCCGGGATCTACGCGCTCGTGGGGACGCTCGCCGGCGAGGTGGGCGGGGCGATCTGGGTCCCCCTGCTCGCGGCCCTGCTGCTGGCCCTGCTGACCGCGTCCTCCTACGCCGAGCTGGTCACCAAGTACCCGCGCGCCGGGGGCGCCGCGGTGTTCGCGCAGCGCGCCTTCGGCCACGACACGGTCTCCTTCCTCGTGGGGTTCTGCATGCTGGCCGCCGGGATCACCAGCGTCGCCGGGCTGGCCCTGGCGTTCTCCGGGGACTACCTGGGCGCGCTGCTGGACGTCCCCGCCGTGCCGGCGGCCCTGGTGTTCCTCGCCCTGGTGGCCCTGCTGAACCTGCGCGGGATCCGTGATTCGTTGCGCGCCAACGTGGTCATGACCGTGGTCGAGGTCGCCGGGCTGCTGTTCGTCGTGGCCCTGGGGGTCCTCGTCCTCGGTCGCGGGGAGGGATCGCTGGAGCGGGTCGTGGAGTTCTCCCCCGACCACTCCCCCGCCGTCGGGATCCTGGCCGCGACGGTCATCGCCTTCTACTCCTTCGTCGGGTTCGAGACCTCGGCCAACCTCGCCGAGGAGGCGCTCGACCCCTCACGCACCTACCCGCGCGCCCTGTTCGGCGGTCTGGCCGTCGCGGGGGCGGTCTACGTCCTGGTCGGGCTCGCGGTCGGGGCCACGGTCGACACCGCCGCCATCGTCGACTCCGACGGCCCCCTGCTCGAGGTCGTGCGGGTCGCCGACGTCGGGGTCCCCGGGTGGCTCTACGCCGTCGTCGCGCTGGTCGCCGTCGCCAACGGCGCCCTGCTGACCTCGATCATGAGCAGCCGGCTCACCTACGGCATGGCCCGTGAGGGCCTGCTCCCGCCGGTGCTGGCCCGCGTGCTTCCGGGGCGGCGCACCCCGTGGGTGGCGATCCTCGTCACCACCGCGGCCTCCGGCCTCCTGCTGGCCAGCGGGTCCCTCGCCTCGCTGGCCGCAACCGTCGTGCTCCTGCTGCTGGTGGTGTTCGTCAGCACCAACCTGGCGGTGCTGCGGCTGCGTCGGGACCGGGTCGAGCACGCCCACTTCCGCGCCCCCACGGCACTCCCCGTCCTCGGGGTGGTCTGCTCGCTCGCCCTGATGACCCAGCTGGAGGCCGACGTCTGGTGGCGGGCCGCCGTCCTGCTCGTCGTCGGGCTCGTCATCCACCTGCTCACCCGCGGCCGCTCCCGCCGCCTCACCCGCCCCTGATCCCGGCCCGGTGGGGCCGCAACGACGAAGCGGGTGCCCGTCCGAAGACGAGCACCCGCTCTGACCTGCGCTTCCGCTGGTCGGGCTGACAGGATTTGAACCTGCGACCCCTTGACCCCCAGTCAAGTGCGCTACCAAGCTGCGCCACAGCCCGATGGCTCTCACCGCCCTCGCGGGCCGTTCGAACCGAGGGAAACCCTACCTCATCGCTTGCGCTTCTCCCGCACCCGGACGCTGACCTCGATCGGGGTGCCCTCGAAGCCGAACTCCTCGCGCAGCCGGCGCTCGAGGAAGCGGCGGTAGCCGGCCTCCAGGAAGCCCGACGCGAACAGCACGAACCGCGGCGGGCGCGTCGAGGCCTGGGTCCCGAACAGGATGCGGGGCTGCTTGCCGCCGCGCACCGGGTGCGGATGGGCGGCGACCACGGTGCCCAGGAACGAGTTCAGCCGCCCCGTGGGGATGCGGGAGTCCCAGCTCTCCAGAGCCGTGTCGAGGGCCGGCACGAGCCGCTCCAGGTGCCGCCCGGTCATGGCCGACACGTTCACCCGCGGCGCCCACGGCGTCTGGACGAGTTCCTTCTCGATCTCGCGCTCCAGGTAGTGGCGGCGTTCCTCGTCGGTCAGGTCCCACTTGTTGTAGGCGAGCACCAGGGCCCGGCCGGACTCGACGACCGTGGTGACGATCCGGATGTCCTGCTCGGTGAGCGGGGCGCTGGAGTCGAGCAGGACGACCGCGACCTCGGCCTTCTCCAGCGCGGCCTGCGTGCGCAACGAGGCGTAGAAGTCCGCACCCTTGGTCAGGTGCACCCGGCGGCGGATCCCGGCGGTGTCGACGAAGCGCCAGGTGCGCCCGCCGAGCTCGATCATCTCGTCGACCGGGTCGCGGGTGGTGCCCGCGGTCGGGTGGACGACGACGCGCTCGGAGCCGGCCAGCTTGTTCAGCATGCTCGACTTGCCGACGTTGGGCCGCCCCAGCAGGGCGACGCGACGGGGGCCGCCGGTGGGCAGGGCCCCGCCGACCGCGGAGACCTCGGGCAGCAGCTTGACCGCGGCGTCGAGGGCGTCCCCCGTGCCCCGCCCGTGCAGGGCCGAGACCGGGTAGGGCTCGCCCAGACCGAGCGACCAGAGCTCGGTGGCGTCGGCCTCCTGCCGGGGGCCGTCGACCTTGTTCGCGACCAGGACGACCGGTCGCTTGGACCGGCGCAGCAGCCGGACGACCTGCTCGTCCGTCGCGGTCGCGCCCACGGTGGCGTCCACGACGAAGACGACCGCGTCGGCCAGCTCGACGGCGATCTCGGCCTGCTCGGCGACCCGGGCGGCCATGCCCTCGACGTTCTTCTCCCAGCCCCCGGTGTCGACCAGCGTGAAGTCGCGTCCGGCCCAGGTCGCCGGGTAGGACACCCGGTCCCGGGTCACCCCGGGAACGTCCTCGACGACCGCCTCGCGGCGGCCGATGATGCGGTTCACCAGGGTCGACTTGCCCACGTTGGGGCGCCCGACCACGGCGAGCACCGGCAGCGGCCCGCGGGGGCCGTCGTCGAGGTCGCCCGACCCGTCGTCGGAGAGGAGGGCCGCGTCCTCCTCGGAGAGGTCGTAGTCCTCCAGGCCGCTGCGCAGCGCGGCCTCGATGTTCTCCTCGACCTCGCGCTCGGCGTGGTGCTTCAGGGCGTCGGACGGATCGGTCACGAGGTGCCTCCCGGCAGGTCGTCGGAGGCGAGGTCGCCCAGGCCGAGCTCGTCGGCCGCCTCGCGGTTCTCCGGGGTGTGGATCCCGGTGCGCTGCAACGAGTGCAGCACGTGGGTGGACAGGTTGCGGCGGACCTGCTCGACCGCGTCGGCCAGGGCGACCCGACCGGGGACGCCCGCGGCCTTGACGACGGTGAACGGTTCGCCGAAGCAGAAGAACAGCTTGCGGCGCAGCGGCGGGGTCGAGCGGTGCTTCTCCCCCGGCCGGTGCGCCCCCAGGCAGGCCACCGGCACGACCGGGGCGCCGGACTGCAGGGCGACCCAGGCGATGCCGGAGCGCACCGAGGACGCGTCACCGCTGCCCCGGGTGCCCTCCGGGAAGATCCCGGCGGCACCCCCCTCGGCGAGGACCCCGAGCATGGCCGACAGCGCGTCGCGGTCGCCGCGGCTGCGGTCGATCGGGATCTGCCCCGCCTTCAGCAGGCCCCACCCGGCGATGCGCTGGGCGGGTGCGGAGCCCTCGAAGAACTCCTTCTTGACCAGGAAGTGCGCGGGGCGCGGGGTCACGCCGTAGAGCAGCGGCCCGTCCAGGATCGAGGCGTGGTTGGCCGCGAACAGCACCGGACCGGTGCGGGGCACGTTCTCGGCGCCGAGCACCTTCGCGTTCCAGACGCCGTGGGCCAGCAGCTTGCCGACGGCGCGGGTCCAGGGCGCCGGGTCGGCCGGACGCGGGCCGCTCACCGGCGCACCACCGCGAGCACGGCCGCCACGGTCCCGGCGAAGTCCAGCTCGGTCGAGTCGACCGTGGTCACCCCGTCGGCGGCGGTGGTGAAGGACGTGGTGCGCGCGTCGAGGGCGTCGCGGCCCACGACCGCGGCCCGGACGGCCTCGGACGTCGCGTCGGGAGCACCGTCCTGACCGGCGCGCCGGGCCATCCGCACGGCCTCGGAGGCGGTCAGCAGGATGCGGGCGTCGGCGTCGGGGGCGACGACCGTGGTGATGTCGCGCCCCTCGGCCACGATGCCCGGCTGCCGACCGGGACGCGGTGCGGCGCAGGCGGACTCGATGATGGCGCGCTGGCGCAGGACGAGGTCGGAACGCACCTCCGGGACGGCGGCCACCGCGCTGACCGCAGCGGTCACCTCGGCCCCGCGGATCTCGGTCGTCACGTCGCGACGCGCACCGTCGGGGGCCACCAGGACGACGAGCTCGGCCCGGTCCCCGGCCTCGGCGTCGAGGTCCAGGTCGAGGGCGACCCCGCGCACGTGGGCCGCGACGGCGGCCCGGTCGGTCAGGTCGACCCCGTGGGCCAGGACCGAGAAGGTGGCGGCGCGGTACATGGCGCCGGTGTCCAGGAAGGCCACGCCGAGCTCGGCCGCGACCGCCCGGCTCACGCTGGACTTGCCCGACCCGGAGGGGCCGTCGACGGCTACCACGAGAGCGCCGCGCCGGGCGGGGACGGGGTTGTCGGGCACGTCGACGGGGGCGGGATCGGTGGAGCTGGGCACCGCACGAGGTTACCCGCTCGACCGGGGCCCGCCGGTCGCCGGACCGTCCCCGCCCCGGGTCGGGACCGCCTCAGAGCGGGACGGTCCAGCCACCCGCGCGCAGGGCGGTGGCGAGGTGCTCGGCGGCCGCCGGCAGCACGTCCACCGCGGCCAGGGCCACGCGCTGCCCGGCCGAGTGCTCCAGGCGCAGGTCCTCCAGGTTCACCCCGGCCGCGCTGACGTCGCCCAGCAGGCGGGCGAGCTCTCCGGGCTGGTCGGGCACGACGACCACCACGGTGGCGTAGGCGGCCGGCGCGCTGCCGTGCTTGCCGGGGATCCGGTCGCGTCCGCTCCCCCCGTCGGCGATCGCCCGGGCCAGCCGGCCGCGGGCCCCCGGGGCCGCCGGGTCGGCGGTGAGCGCCCGCAGCGCGCCGATGACCTCGTCGAGGTCGGCGCGCAGCTCGGCCAGCACGTCGGCGACCTCGGCCGCGTTCCCGGCGAGGATCTGCGCCCAGAGCGCCGGGTCGCTGGCCGCGATCCGGGTGACGTCGCGCAGGCCCTGCCCGGCCAGGGCCACCGCGGGCTCGCTGGCCTCGCGCAGCCGGGCCGCGACCAGGCTGGCCGCGACCTGGGGGGCGTGGGAGACGACGGCGACAGCGGCGTCGTGCTCCTCGGCCCCCATGGTCACGACCGCGGCCCCGCAGTCGACGGCCAGGTCGCGGACCAGCTCAAGGGCGCCCGGTCGGGTCTCGGCGGTGCTGGTCAGCACCCACGGGCGTCCGGCGAACAGGTCGCTGCGGGCGGCGACCGCGCCGTGCCGCTCCCGGCCCGCCATCGGGTGCCCGCCGACGTAGCGGCTGAGGTCGGCGCCGGCGGCCCGGAGGGTCAGCAGCGGACCGTTCTTGACGCTGGCGACGTCGGTGACGACCGCGGAGGGGTGGCTCGCCAGCTCGGCCGCCACGACGTCGGCGACCACGTCGGGCGGGCAGGCCACGAGGACCAGGCGGGGGTCGTCGTCGGGACCCGGGAACCGGCCGGCCCCCAGGTCGCGGGCGAGGGCCATCGCCGTGGGCGAGGGGTCGGCCAGGACGACGTCGACCCCCCGCTGGTGCAGGGCCAGGGCCGCGGAGGTCCCGAGCAGGCCGGTGCCCACCACCCGGACGGTGCCGGTGGTGCGCGCGGGGGCGGAGGCGTCGAGCGTCATCGTCGTGGCGGCGTCGGGTCGGAATTCAGGGCGGGGTTCGCGTCGGGTTGCCGGGCGGTCGTCACTGCGCGATGTCGCGCCGCAGGGCGACCGCGCCACGCAGGTACACGTGCTGGACCTCGGCCCGCGCGAGACCGGTCTCGACATGGGCCATCAACCGGATCACCCGGGGCATCGACCCGGCGATCTCCAGTTCGCGAGCGCACATCAGGGGGACGTCGCCCATCCCGAGTTCGCGCGCGGCCACCGCCGGGAACTCGGCGCTGAGGTCGGCGGTCGACGTGAAGATCACGCTGATGAAGTCGTCGAGGTGCAACCCGTTGCGGGAGATGACCTCGGTGACCAGTTCCCGGGTCGCGGAGAGGATCTCCTCACGCTCGTCCACGTCGATCTGCACGGCCCCGCGGACCGCTCGGACGCGACGGGGGGCGGTGACGGGTTCAGGCACGGGCCTCACCGTAGCGACATCCGCCGCGCGGGTCGCACCCGTCTGGACCACCCGGGTGAGCGGGCACCGCGCCGCGACCGGTCACAAGCCGGCCGCGGCCATGAGCTGCTGGACCTCGCCCTTGGTGAGGCGCCGGTTCTTCCCGGGCTTGAGGTCGCCCAGGACGATCGGCCCGAGCTGGGTCCGGACGAGTTTGAGGACCGGGTACCCCTCCGCCTCGAGCAGTCGGCGGACGACGTGCTTGCGCCCCTCGTGCAGGACGACCTCGACGAGCGCGTAGCCCGGCTTGGAGTCGACGACCCGGAACGAGTCGACCTGGACCGGCCCGTCCTCCAGCTCGATCCCGGCCCGCAGGTTCTTGCCGAGCTCCCGCTTGACGGGGCCGCGGACCTCGGCCAGGTAGGTCTTCTTGACCCCGAACGAGGGGTGCTGCAGCCGGTGGGTCAGGGTGCCGTCGTTGGTGAGGAGGATGAGCCCCTCGGTCTCCATGTCGAGGCGCCCGACGTGGAAGAGCCGCTCCTCGCGGGGCCCGACCATGTCGGCCAGGTTCAACCGGCCCTCGTCGTCGTACATCGTCGAGACGACGCCGACGGGCTTGTTCACGGCGATGTAGACGAGGTCGTCGTCGATGGCGAAGCGGAGGCCGTCGACGTGGACGACCTGCCGGGTGGGATCGATGCGGACCCCCAGCTCGGTGACCACCTCGCCGTCGACGGTGACCCGTCCGGCGGCGATCATCTCCTCGCAGGCGCGGCGCGACCCGGCCCCGGCCTGGGCCAGCACCTTCTGCAGCCGCACGCCCTCGGGGTCGTGGACGTCGGCCCCGGGCCGGACCGGCGGGGCACCCCGACGCGGCGGCGCGGGCGCGGGCTTGATGTCGTCGGTCATCCGGCGGGCGGCCCCCCGACGGCCCGCGACCTTGCCGGAACCCCCGGGGTTCTTGCCCGCCCCCTTGGGCCCACCGGCCGCGCTCCCCTTGCCGCCGAACGGTTTCCCGCCGCGCGCGGGCTTCCCGGCGCCGCCCCGGCCCTGGGCCGGGCGCGGGCCGCCACCACGGCGCCCGGCTCCGCCACCGCGGCCGGCGCCGCCTCCACGGGGTGCGGACGGGCTCATCGTTCCTCCTGCTGGTCGTGCTGCTGGTCTGGCTGCTGGTCGTGCCGCGGGTCCTCGACGGGATCCGTCGCCGACGTCCCGTCCGGTTCTCGGTCCGGGCCCGACGCGTCGCCGTCCGGCGCGACCGCGGCAAAGGACTCATTGTCCCTCATCGACGACCCCTCGACGTCCGCGGCGGGTGCGACGGCGGGGACCCGGGCGGGGACGGCCAGCACCTCCGGCGGCCCGACGTCCTCGACCGGCACGTCGTCGGGCAGGAACGGGGCCAGCGGCGGCAGCTGCTCAAGGCTCTCCAGCCCCATACGGTGCAGGAACTCCGCGGTGGTCCGGTAGAGGGTCGCGCCGCTGGTGGCCTCGACCCCGGCCTCGCTGACCAGGCCCCGGGTCAGCAGCGTCCGCATCACGCCGTCGACGGCGACACCGCGGACCGCCGAGACGCGCGAGCGGCTGACCGGCTGGCGGTAGGCCACGATGGCGAGGGTCTCCAGCGCGGCCTGGGTGAGCTTGGCCGTCTGCCCGTCGAGCAGGAACGCCTCGACGACGTCGGCGTGCGCGGCCCGCGAGTACATCCGCCACCCTCCGGCCACCTCGCGCAGCTCGAAACCCCGGCCCTCCTCGTCGTAGGACCCGGCCAGCTCCCGCAGCGCCTGCGCGGCGTCGTCGGTCTCGATGCCGGTGGCCCGGGCGAGGGCCGCCGCCGGCACCGGGTCGTCGGCCACCATGAGGACGGCCTCGAAGGCGGCCCGCAGCCCGACGTCGGTGGTCAACCCGGCGCCCGCGTCCTCGTCCTGGGGCAGTGCGTCCTCGGGCCGTCCGCCGTTCAGGGACGTCACGGGCGTCGCGCCGGTGGGGTCGGTCGTGCTCATGCGTCCCTCCCGGGAACGGTCGGTTCGGCGCCCTCGAACTCGTCGACGCCGCCGAGGACCGCGTCGGTGTCCAGATCGTCCCCGGTCGCGTCGTCCCAGCGGACGACCAGGTCGGCGAGCGCGTCGTCCTGCTCCAGCCGCACCCGACGTTCCCGGAAGAGTTCCAGCACCGCCAGGAACCGGGCCACGGTCACCAGGGTTCCCTCGGGACCGTCCCCGGCGTCGGCGACGAGGTCCGCGAACGTGGCGGACCCGTTGCGCTGCAGCCGGGCCACCAGGACCGCCGCCTGCTCCCGGACGCTGACGGTGCTGGCGTGCAGATGGTCCAGCCCGACGAGCGGCACGGGTTTCGGCGTCATGGCCCGCGCGGCGATCGCCGCGAACTGCTCGGGCGTGATGCGCAGCACCAGCTCGGGGAGGAGTTTCTCGAGGTGGGGTTCCAGGGACACGGCCCGGGCCACCCGGCGCGAGGACTCGGCGTGCCGCTCCCCCAGCAGTTCGGCCACCTGCTTGTACGCCCGGTACTGCAGCAGGCGGGCGAAGAGCAGGTCGCGGGCCTCGAGCAGCGCGAGGTCCTCGGGGTCCTCCACCTCGGCGGCGGGCAGCAGCCGGGCCGCCTTCAGGTCCAGCAGGGTGGCGGCCACCAGGACGAACTCGCTGGCCTCGTCCAGGTCGAAGTCCTGCCCCGTCCGACCCGCCGTGGTCGCCGCCCGCAGGTGGGCGATGAACTCGTCGGTGACGCTCGCGAGGGCCACCTCGGTGATGTCGAGCTGGTGCTTGGTGATGAGCCCGAGGAGCAGGTCGAAGGGACCGTCGAAGTTGGCCAGGTGCACCTGGAACGCCCGCCGGGACCCGCCCGGGGACCCCGGCCCGTCCGGACCCGGGACGGCACCCGCCGCGGGCGCGGGGTCGGCGGGACCCGGCTCCAGCAGGGCGGGGTCGACGCTCACGGGGGTCACGGTACCGAGGTCGGGCCCGCGGCCCGACCAGCTCAGCCCGCGGGGACCCGGGCGTCCGCGGGCAGCTGCAGGGTCCAGCCGGGACGGATCAGGTCGGCGTCGAGCAGCCGTCCGCCGTCGGGTTGCACGCGGTCGCGGTTGAGGTCGTAGATCTCCCGGTACCGGAGCGGGTCGCCCAGCGTGCGCTCGGCGATGTCCCACAGGCACTCGTGGTGGCGGCCCTGCGGCGGCCGGACGACCCAGACCGGGCCGGGGGCGGCCTCGCGGGCGACGGTCTCCCGGGCGGCGGGGTGCGGGGTCGGGTCCGGGGTCGGGTCCGGGGTCGAGTCCGGGACCGGGGTCGGGCGGAGGTCCGGGACGGGGGCCGAGGTGGGTCCGGTCGTCGTACGCCCGCCCCAGGCCGGGTCGGGCAGCCCGGTCGGGACGTCGGTGGGCGCCGCGGTGCGGGGCCCGGCGGAGGTGACGACGGGCCGGTCGGCCGGGGGTGGAGCCGTGGGGGGCGCGGCGACGGCGACCGGGACGCCCGCGCCGAGCAGCAGGACGGTGGCCACCAGGCGGCGGGCCACGGCCCGGGTGGGGCCGGCGGGGGTGGGCCGGACGACGTCGCGCCGGTGGTCTCGCACCTCCAGGACGAGGCAGCCGAGCAGGTGGGCCCAGGCGGCCCAGAGCAGGACGGCGAGGAGGTCGAGGACGGCCCCTGGCCCGAGGGGGGCGAGCAGCCAGTCCGGACCCGGGGGCGTGCTCGGCAGCGGGTCGCCCACGAGCATCAGCAGACCCGCGGGCACCCCGACGACGAGCCCCACCAGCAGCAGGACCGCGAGCGCCCCGCGGAGGAGTTCGCCGGAGCGTTCCCGGGCGGTGAGCGGCCGGCGCGGAAGCCGGGACTGAAGCCGGGGCGAGGTCGGCACGGGTGGTTCCTCTCGGGGACGGGTCGGGTGGGGGGCGGGTCCGTCGGGCGCACCCGGCGGCGTCACGGCACCACCAGGGTCTGCACCTCGGTGACGCGGACCCCGGTGCTTCGCGGCACGAGGACGTCGCGGAAGGTCTGCCAGCTCGCCCCGTCGTCGTCGCTGAACTCGACGCGCCAGGTGGCCTCCGCCCGGGCGGTGAACACGTCGCGGGCGGTCACGGCCGATCCCGCGCCGGCGTCGTAGGACGTCCTGCGGTACTCGTAGGCGCAGACGTCGGGCCCGGCGCGGTCGTCCGTGCCGGCCAGCAGGAGCCGGCCGGAGCCGAGGCAGCGGGTCGGTCGGGCGTCCGGGTCGCCGCCGTCGACGGTGAGGTCGAGCAGGCGGGCGCGGAGCAGGACCGGCCCGGGCAGCGTCGGGGCGGAGGTCCCGACGAGGGAGAACGCGACCGGCTGCCGGACCCGCGGGCTGAGGACCGGGCTGACCACGAGGCGCCCGACGGTGATGGCGCCCGCGCGCTCCTCGCGCAGGTCGGCGTAGGCGCGTTGTCCCGGGGTGAGTTCCCACCAGAACGGCGGTCGGTCCGGGTCGTCGGCGCTGAGCACGACCTCGGAGGTGACCAGCTGGACGGGACCGGTGGGGATGCCGGTCGTGGGGTCGACGGGTGGGGAGAGGCAGACCTGGGTCCATTCCTCGGGCGCGGCGGTGGTGGGGGCCGCGACCACGGGGGTGGGCAGCGGGGCCGGGGTCGGCAGCGGGGCGGGGGTGGGCGGGGCGTCGACGGGCGCCGCCGTGGGGGTCGGTGCGGGCTCCGCGGTGGGGGTCGCGGTGGGGGTCGCGGTGGGGACGGGGGTCGGCGCGGGTCGGGGCGGGGCGCTGACCCGGTCGGGGGCGAGGTCGCGGGCCCCGGCGGGCAGCAGCCAGCAGGTCGGGGCGACGGCCCCGTCGAGGAGGTCTCGGAAGCTCCGCCAGCGCCCCTTGGCGCAGCTGCGTCCGTACCCGCCGGAGGAGTTCGACCAGAGGACGCAGGCCCCGCTGACCCGGGTGCTGCGCACGTCGGTGCTCTGCGGGCGGGCGGCCCCGGCCTCCGCGGCCACGGCGGGGGTGGTCGGCCCGAGCAGGGTGACGACGACCGCCAGGACGACGAGCAGGGCGGCGACCGGGGCTGCCCCGGTCGGACGGGGGCGGGTCGTGCCGGACATCAGAACTCCTCCGTCGTCACGGTGCTCGCCTCGGCTGCGCTGCAGTCGGTCCCGGCGACGAGATCGGCCAGCAGCCAGTCGTCGCCGACGCGCTGCAGGACGGCCCGGGCGATGCCGAGGTGGGGGTCGCCGAGGGGACGCCCCGTGCGCCGGTCGTGCTGCCAGCCGCGGTCCTGCAGGCAGAGGTCGAGGGCGAGGCGGTCCGGCCCGAGGGTCTCGGTGCGCAGGACCCCGACGGGGTAGGGCCCGGGCATGACGTCGCCGGTGTCGGCCGCGAGCTGCGGCAGGGCCCAGCGCGCGGCCGCCGGGGTCAGGGTCCGCAGCAGGTCGGCACGGGTCGCGGTGACGGTCGCCGGGTCGGCCCCGGGCGCGCCTGCGGCGTTCACGGCCCGTGCCTCGGCGCGCAGGTAGGCGTCGAGGGCGGCCTGCGCGGCGGCGCGGGTGCCGACGTCGACCGGGTCGCCGTCCACCGGGTCGACGTCGAGCGGGTCGGTGTCCGCGCGCGCCCCGGTGCCGATCGGGAGGTGGGCGGGGTGGGCCGGTGCGGCGGTCGGGGGCCGCACGGCCGGCGGGTCGGGGTCGGCGGGGGCGCGCGCGGTGAGCACGGTGCCGGTGACGACGAGCGCCGCCACCGCGGTGAGGCCACCGATCAGGCGGGCGGTGGGCCGGGTGGTGGGCCGGGTGGTGGGCCGGGTGGTGGGCCGGGTGGGTCGGCGGGGGCTCACCGGGCGTCCTGGAAGCGGATGCCGTCGACCGGTCGGGCGCGACCCTCGCCGGAGGCGTGCAGCTCGCGGACCCCGACGAGCCCGAGCAGCGAGGCGGGCTGGACGACGTCGACGTGGGCCTGCACGACGAGACGGCGCGGGTCGCCCGCGCCGACCGCGTCGATGCCGCGGAAGCAGCCGTCGGGGTCGCGGATGGGGGCTCCGGCGGCGACGGCGTCGCGGCAGTAGGCGACGACGCGGGCGCGCACCTCGGCCTCGGGGGCGAGCCGGAGCTCGGCGGAGTCGAGGTCGACGGCGGCGGCGCCGGCGCGGGCGGCCTCCTCCGCGTAGCCGACCGCCTGGCCGCGGGCGTCGAGCTGGCGGGCGGAGTCGACGACGAGTCCGGCCAGCAGGAGCAGGACGAGGGCGAGGGCGGGCACGGCGACGCCGATCGACCCGTCCTCGCGCGCGGTGGCGGGAACGGGGACGGGGGTGGGGTCGGGGCGGAGGGGTCGGTGGTTCACGAGACCTCCCGGTTGGGGTCGAGCGGTGAGGAGAAGGAACTGCTCAGGCGGAGTTCGCCGGGGGCCGAGGGCAGTCCCAGGTCGAGCACCGAGAAGCGGCAGTGCGCGCGGACGGTGACCGCCCGGCCCGGCGTGAAGGGTCCGACGGGGTCGAGCTGCAGGGAGTCCGCGCAGTCCCCGGGGCCGAGCGCGTCGAGCACGACGCTGCGCGCGGCGAGCGCCGCGTCGCCGGCCGAGCGTTGTCCGGTGGCGGTGCGCGCGGCGTCGCGGACGCCGGCGTCGAGGGCGGCGTGGACGTGCCCGAGCCGGGCCCAGGTCAGCAGCAGGGCGAGGAGCAGGAGCAGGACGGGGGCGGCCAGGGTGAGCTCGAGCGCGGCCGTCCCGGCGTCGGCGGGACCCCGGCGGGTGGTCCGGCGGGTGGTCCGGGGGGTCATCGGCCGTCGCCGAAGCGTTCGACGGACCCCTGCGCCCGGCCGGTGACGGCGAGGTGCAGGCCGGGGACGAGGGTGATGGTCGTCCCGGTGACCGCGACCTCGACGCGGGGCCGGCCGGTGGGGTCGGTGACCCACGTCGAGGCGACGGTGGCGTCGGTGAGCGCCTCGCGACCGAGGGTCCCGGCGTAGCCGCGCACGTGGGCCTCCACGACGGGTCGGTAGAGCTCGGCGGTGCGGGCGTCGGCGGCGAGCCGGTACTGCGAGACCCCCTCCCGGGCGGCCTGCTGGGCCACGGCGCGTCCGTAGCCCCAGAGCCCGACCTGGACGGCGGTGAAGACGAGGAGGAGCAGGGCCGGGGCGACGACGGCGAGCTCGAGGGCGGCCGAACCCCGGTCGCGCGTGCCGGTGCCGCGGGGGGTCAGCAGGAGGTGCCGACGGCCGCGGAGGCGCAGGTCTGCAGGGCAGCGCTCTTCTGCTGCACGATCCCGTAGACCACTCCACCGATGACCGAGGCGGCCACGACGACGACCGCCGCGATCACCGCCCACTCCAGCGCGGAGGCGCCGAGGTCGCGGACCGTGCGGTGCTCGTGGCGCAGGCGGGTGAGCAGGGTGAGTCCGAGCAGGCGCGGGGAGGGGCGCGTCGTGCGGGTCGCGGGCGGGTGCGGGGGGCTCGACGGGGTGCGGCGCGGGGCGGGCGTGCGGACGAGGGTGGCGGTCATCGCGGGTCTCCTGGTCGGGGTTCTGGTCGGGCTTCTCGTGGAGGTTCGGGTGGAGGTTCGGGTGGAGGTTCGGGTGGAGGTCCGGGTCGCCGTGGTGCCGGGCGGCGCGGGTGCGGGGGGCGGTCACGTCTGGGCCAGCAGGCTCGCGAGCGCCGGGTAGGCGAGGAAGACCAGGAACGCGGTGCAGAGCAGCAGCTGCGCCACGAGCATCGACTGGGCCCGTTCCCCGGCCTCGCCCTCGGTGTCCGACATCTCCTTGCGCCGCAGGGTGGCGGCGCGGGCGGCGAGGCTGGCGCGGATGGTGGCGCCGTCCTCGGCGGCGAGGGTGAGGGTGCCGGCGAGGTCGCGCAGTTCGTCGACGGCGACGTCCTCGCCCAGGGCGGCCAGGGCCTGCCAGGGGGAGGTGGCGTGCAGGCGGGCCTCGGTGAGCGCGCGGCGCAGCCGCTGCATCGCCCAGTGCTCGCTGATGCTGGTCGAGGCGAGGAGGGCCTCGGGCAGTCCGCGGCCCCCGGCGAGGTTCATGGCGACGAGGTCGGCGAAGACGCCGACGACGCGGCGGAACTCCCGGCGACGGGTGCGGGCCTGTGCGCGCAGCGCCAGGGCGGGGGCGAGGGCGCCGGTCGCGGCCAGCGCGAGGGCCGCCACGAGCGGGACGGTCGCGGGCAGCGGGACCCCGGTCAGGCGCAGGCCGATCCAGGCCGCCGGAGCGGTGAGCAGCAGCACGAGCCCGACGAGGAGGCTGGTGGCGAGGAAGGCGCCGGGGTCGCGGTCGCAGACGGCGAGGTCGGCGCGCAGCCGCGGCAGCCGGGGTCCGTGCCGGTCCAGCAGGTCCAGCAGCCGGGGGCCCCACCGGTCGGCCAGGCGGGGGCGGCCGGGGGTGAGGTCGGCGGTCGGGGCGGCGGTCGGACCGGCGGTCGGACCGGCGGTCGGACCGGCGGGTCGGGTCGGCGCGTCGAGGCGGGCCAGGCGGGTGGCCAGGGCCGGACGGGCGGGCAGCAGGGCGTGGGCGAGCAGGAGCAGGCCGAACCCCACGAGCGCCCCGGTGAGAGCGGCGCCGGTCACGACGTCCTCCCGGGGTGGGTGCCGACGGCGGGTACGAGGAGCCGGGCGGGGGTCTCGGGGGCGGAGAGGCGGCGCAGCCAGAGCAGTCCCAGCAGCAGCAACCCGGCCACGAGGGCGAGGACGAGCTGGCCGCCGAGGGTCGCGTAGGGGGCGACGTAGCTGCGGTTGGTGAGGGTGAGCAGGGCCATGACCCCGAGGACGACGACGAGCACGATGCGGACGCTGCGGTGGATGCTGCGGCGTTCCGCCTCGACGCGGCGGCGGGCGTCGAGCTCCTCCCGGGTGGAGACGGCCAGGGCGGTCAGGACGTCGCGCAGGCCGGGGCCGCGCAGCCGGGCGTTGAGGACGAGGGCGGCGACGACGACGTCGGCGGCCGGGTCGTCGAGGTCGTCGGCGAGGCGGAGGAGGGCACCGGGCAGGGGTTCGCGCATCCGGAGCCGGTCGACCAGGCGGTGCAGGGGGCGGCGCAGCGCGGGCCCGGCGGTGCCCGCCCCGGCGTGGACGGCCTGTTCGAGGCCGACCGAGCCGGCGATGCTGTCGCGCAACGACTCCGTCCACCCGGCCAGGGCCTCCGGCCGGGCCGTGCCCCGGCCGTGGTCGCCGGTGGTGGCCACGAGTCGTTCCCAACCGAGGACGAGCGCCCCGACGCCGAGCGCGGCCACGACCCACCGGGTCGCGACGAGGGTGAGCACGGCGGCGGCGAGGGCGAGCAGCCACCGGCGGCGACGGGCCGGGGTGAGCGCGGGGGTGCGGGGCCGGACGGGGGTCCCGGGTCGCGGGCGGGCGCGGGGCAGCGAGGCGAGGGTGAGCAGCCAGAGCCCGAGGCCCACCCCGGTCCCGGTCAGGGTCAGCAGGGTCGTGGGGACGGTCATCGGGTCCCTGCCAGCCAGGCGTCCCACCCGGTCCAGCCGACGGCCTCGAGGTCCTCGCCGCAGGCCGGTGGGGTCGCCGGTCGGGCGGGCCCCTCGCTGCGCGGCGGGGTCGCGAAGATCTCGCTGGAGAGGACGCGGCCGTCGACCCCGGTGATCTCGCGGACGCTGGCGACCCGACGACGGAGCGTCCCGTCGGCCCCCGGGCCGCGGCGCAGGAAGACGACGAGGTCCAGCGCTCCGGCGAGGAGGTGGTGGGTGGCCTCGACCGGGAGGCGTTCGGCGGCCTGCAGCGCGTAGGTCGCGACGCGGTCGAAGACGGCGGCGGAGGAGTTCGCGTGGATCGTGGACAGCGAGCCGTCGTTGCCCTGGCTCATGGCGTTGAGCATGGTGACGATCTCGTCGCCGAGGACCTCCCCGACGATGACCCGGCTGGGGTTCATGCGCAGCGAGCGGCGCACGAGGTCGGCCAGGGTCACCGCGCCGCGCCCCTCCGCGTTGGGGAGGCGTTCCTCGAGGGCCAGGCAGTTGGGGTGCGCCGCCGAGGCGTCCAGGCCGAGCTCCAGGGCGCGTTCGACGGTGATGAGCCGCTCGGCGGGCGGGATCTCGGCGGCCAGCGCGCGCAGCAGGGTCGTCTTCCCGGAGTTCGTGGAACCCGCGATCATGATGTTCTTCCGGGCACGGACGGCGGCGGCCAGGAAGTCGGCGAGGTCGGCGTCGAGGGTCCCGTTGCGTTCGAGGTCGGCCAGGGTGGGTTCGGTCAGCCGCGCGCGGCGGATGCTGAGGGCCGGGCGGCGGCAGACGCCCATGACCGCCGACAGCCGGGACCCGTCGGGCAGGCGCAGGTCGAGCTGCGGGTTGGCCGCGTCGAAGGCCCGGGAGCTGAGCCCGACGTTGGCGGCGAGCACCTGGACGAGCTCGACGAGGTCGTCGTCGGTATCGGCGACCGGGTCGAGGAGTTCCTCGCGACCGTCGGCGTAGCCGACGAAGACGCGGTCGCAGCCGTTGACGTCGACGTTCTCGACGTCGGGATCCTCGAGCAGGGGTTGCAGGCGTCCGACGCCGAACAGGGCGGCGACGACGGCCGCCGCGTGCAGCTCCTCGGCGACGGCGGACAGCGGCGGGCGTCCGGCGGCGACCTCGGCGCGGGCGTGGTCCTCGAGGACCTGCACGACGAGGGAACGGGCGTAGGCCCGCTCGTCCTCGGGGTCGAGGGGTCGGGCGTCCTCGGCCCGCCGTCGGTCGCTCAGCAGGTCGGCGACGCGGCTGCGCAGAGCCCGGACGAGGTCGTGGTCGATGCGCCGGAGCGGGCCGCGGGGGCCGGCACCGGGGTCGCGCGGCGCGGGGACCGGGGTGCTCATGGGCGGTCCCCCGTCAGGCTGGGCACGGCCGTCGGCGGCGCGGTCGCGAGATGGGCGAGATGGGCGAGATGGTCGAGGTGCTCGGCCAGGGCGCGGACGAGGCCACGGCCGGCCCGCACCAGGGCGGTGCGTTCCGGGCGGGGTCCGGGGGTCCCGGCGAAGACGGCCGCCCCGGCGGGGTCGTGCGGCAGCGGGGACAGGTCGAGGACGCCCAGCCCGCTGCGGCGGGCGGTGTCCTGCAGGACCGCGACGGCGGTGCCCGCGTCACGGCGGGTGCCCCCGACGACGAGCGGGGCCACGACGGGGACGGTCCCACCGGAGCGGGTGAGGACGTCGGCCAGGGCCACCGCGCGGGTCCGGGTGTGGGCCAGTGCGGCCAGCTCGGGGGTGAGCACGACGACGACGAGGTCGGCGACGGCCAGCAGCGGCGCCGTGGGGGCGCTCGAGGGCGACCCGAGCCGCCCGGTGTCGACCATCAGGTCGGTGGCGGTCCCGGCGGCCCGCACCGCCCCGGCCAGCACGGTCCACGACGTGCGGGCGGCCTCGGCCTGCTCGGGACGGCCGAGCCCGCTGATCACGGGCAGCCCCCCGTCGAGGGTGCGGGTCTCGGCGAGGACGTCGGCGGCGTCGAGGCCGTGGCGGGCCGCGGTGAGCAGGCGCAGCATCCCGGAGTCCTCGCCCCCGGACCGCGAGCCCAGGCGCAGGGCGACGTCACCGCCGGACGGGTCGGCGTCGAGGACCACCGCGGGGCGCGGCCAGAGCGCGGCGGTGAGCGTGGCGACCGTGCTGACGCCGGGGGCCCCGGTGGCCGAGCAGAACGCGACGACGGCCACGGCTCAGCCCGCCCGGAGGAGGTCGACGGTGGGGGTGGTCGTGGCGGCGAGCCGTACCAGGGCGATCTGCCCGGCCGCGGCGGCCGCGACGACGGCGGGCGCCTGCTCCTCGTCCACCAGCAGGGACACGGTGTCGCTGCCCGTGCCGGCCGCGGTCAGCCCGGCCCCTGCGGCGGCGTCGGCACCGGCGCCGGTGGCCAGCACGCGGGCGGCGGGGACGAGCACGTCGCCGGGCGAACCGGCCGCCGGGGCCGCACCGGTCGCCGCGGCCGTGTCGGCGACCAGGAAGACCCGGACCACGTCGCCGACGGCCAGGGGTGCGCTGGGGCGCTGCGCGTCGGACAGGACCGCGCCCACGACGACGGCCCCCTCGGGCACCGCGTCACCGGCCACGGTCATGGCCGGGTTCAGCAGGGTTCCCGCCGGGATGCGCGTCCCGGCGGAACTGCCGACGAAGGCCGCGGCGGAGGCGGCGGGGACGAGGGCGGCCCCGTCCGCGGCCACCCGGGTCGTCCCGAGGTCCTCCGCCGTGATCCGGGCCCCCGGGGCCACGTCGCGGGTGACGACGACCACCTCGGCGCGGTCGCCGCTGCGGTGCACCAGGAGCGCACCGCCGAGCGTGCCCCCGAGGACCAGGACCGCGCCGAGCGCGGCCAGCCCCGGACGGCGTTCGCGGACGGGGGTCAGCGGGCGGCGGGTGGCCTCCCGTGCCGGCCGGTCGAGCGTGGCGGCGCGCATGGTTCCTCCTTGCGGTTCGGTGGGGGTGGGTCGTCCCGGCCGGGGACGGCCGGCGTCCGGGGCGGGACGGGGTTCGGGTCGCCGCGGAACGCGCGGTCCCCGGACGCGACGGACGAACTGTTTGCGGCACAGGGGGTCCGGACGAGCGGACGAGTCGGCGGTCGGAGTTCCTTCGCTCCGCCGAACAGTTCGAGCATCACACCATCGGCGGGCGTCGCGACCACGTCGGGCGGGGTTTCCCCCCGGACGGACGCGTGGTGATCACCCGGCCCGACGAATCACCGGCGGGGAATTCCGCACTCCGGGTGATCGTCTGTGGATTGCCCGCCGGCGCGTCCGGAACCTGCTCTCGGGACGCGTCGGCTGTCCCCGGACCGCGACGACGAAGGCCCCCGTCGCGGACGACGGGGGCCTTCGGGACGGGACGGGTGATCAGGGGGCGGGGGTGCCGTCCGTCTCGCGCAGGGCGGCGGAGAGGATGTCGGCGACCGCCCCCACCCGGGGTTCGCGCAGGATCGACATGTGCTCACCGGGCACGTCGATGATGCGCGCCGGGCCGGACAGGTGGTCGTCCCACTTGCGCCGGGCGGCCGCGTCGACGTCGTCGGCGGCCACGACCACGACGGTCCGGCCCGGGTAGACGTCGGTGCGGTAGAAGCGCTGCAGGAACATGCCCTGGCGGAAGAACCGGATGTAGTGACCGAGCCCCGGGTGCGGCGCGATCCCGGTGAGGGCCAGCGAGACCGCCTCCTTGGCCTTCGCCGTGAGCGTCGGGAACTCCCCGTGGGGGGCGAGACCCGGTTCCGGCGGGAAGGAGTCCAGGACGGCCAGCAGTTCCACCTCCTGGCCCGCGGCCCGCAGCTGCTGGGCCATCTCCAGGGCGACGAGGCCACCGAAGGAGTGCCCGGCCAGCCGGTAGGGACCCTCGGGCTGACGGGCCCGGACCACCTTCAGGTGACGACGGGCGATGGCGCGCACCGACCAGTCCGGGATCCCCCGGTTCTCCAACCCGTGGGCCTGCAACCCGATCACGGGGACGTCGGCCTCGATCCGGTGCGCGAGCGTGCGCAGGGCCAGGGCCGCGCTGCCGGCCCCGGCGACCAGGTAGAGCGCCCGGCCCTGCCCCTCGGGCCGCAACGGGACGAGGGTCGGGGTGGACGTGCGCGTCCCGGCCCGGGCGACGTCGGCGAACCGGGCGACCGTGGGCGCCTCGGCGAGCACCGACGTGCTCAGCGTCCCGACCCGCTCGCCGGCGACCGCCAGCATGCGACTGACGAGGGCCTCGGCGGCGAGGGAGTCACCGCCGAGCTCGAAGAAGTCGTCGTGGATGCTGAACTCGTCGAGCTCCAGGACGGCCGCGAACTGCTCGAAGACGATCTCCTCCCAGCTGCTGCGCGGCGCCTCCCACGGCGCGGAGCTGAGCGGGGGTTCGGGCAGCGCCGAGCGGTCGAGCTTGCCGCGCTCGGTGCGCGGCAGCGCGTCCAGGAACACGACGTGCTCGGGCACGAAGTGCGAGGGCAGCTCGGCGCGGACGGCGGCCCGCACGGCCGAGGCCTGGGGACGGGGACCGTCGGGCACCACGTAGCTGACCAGGACGGTGCGCCCGGTGCGGGGCGAGGGCCGGCCCACCGTGAGGGCCTCGCGCACGTCGGGCTGGGTGAACAGCAGGGCGTCCACCTCGCCGGGCTCCACGAGGAGACCACGAATCTTGACGCTGTGGTCGCTGCGCCCCAGCAGCCGCAGGCAGCCGTCGGACCCCAGCGTGCCGATGTCGGAGGTGCGGAAGGACCGGGTGCCGTCGGGGTGCTCGGTCCAGACCGCCGCGGTCCGCTCCGGGTCGCGGTAGTAGCTGCCCCCCAGCCAGCGGCTGCGCAGGACGACGCGGCCGGTGCCCTCGGTGTGGCGCACCCCCTGCTCGTCCTCGACGGCGAGCGTGGCCCCGGGCACCGCCCACCCCACCGGGGTGGCCCCGCTCGGCGAGGGGTCGTCAGCCTCCAGGGCGTACTCGGTCATCAACCAGGTCTCGGTGGAGCCGTAGCGGTTGCGCAGCGAGCAGCCCGGACCGACGGCCCGGCGGATCGCCTCCAGCTCGCGCCCGTGGACGGTCTCCCCCGCCATCGTCAGCGACCGCAGCCCGTCGAGACGGCCCGTGGGTCCCAGTGCGGCCAGCGCCCCGCGCAGGATCGCGGGTGAGGCCAGCAGGGTGTCGGCCCCGACCTGCCGCATCCAGGCCGGCAGCTCCGAGACCGAACGGCTGCGCGGGTCGAACAGCTGCAACGTCGCCCCGGACAGCAGGCCGGCGAAGGTCACGCAGATCCCGGCGCTGAAGGCCATCGGGAGGAGGTGCACCACGGTGCGTCCGGCGCCGTAGCAGTCGGTGCCGGTGGAGTTCACCCAGGCGTCGTGCAGGATCGAGCGGTGGTCGCAGGCCACCCCCTTGGGGGCCCCGGTCGAGCCGGAGGTGTAGACGATGAGGGCGACGTCCTCGGGACGCGCGGTGCGGGCCAGCAGCTCCGCGGCGACGGCGGGGAGGGTGGCCGGGTCGTGGGATCCGGGCGGGTCGTCGCGCTCCGGGTCGAGGACCAGCTCGGCGACCTCGGCCGCGGTCGCGGCCCGGGCGGCGTCGCTGATGCAGACGGTGGTCCCGGCGGCCTGGACGTAGTGGCGCAGGCGCGGGGCCGGCGTCGTCGGGTCCAGCACGACGACCGGGACCCCGGCCGCGACGACCCCGACGATCGCGGCGACCGCGCCCACGTCGTGACCGCGCAGCACCGCCACCGGCGCGTCGCTGCCCGACCGCAGCACGGCCGCGCGCACGCTCGCGGCCCTCCGCAGCAGGTCGGCCCCCGTCAACGCGGCCCGGTCGTCGGCGACGACCACCTCACCGGCGCGGGCCAGGGCGACCTCGACGATGCGGGGCATCAGGTGTCCCTGGGCGAGTTCCTCGGTCAGGGGTGCGAACGCGGTCACCGGGTGGGCGCTGGAGTGCCGCGGGACGTGCCTGTTCTCTCGCGTCGCGCCACCGTCCTGGTCCGGCGCGATCCCCGTCCGGTCCGCTCCGGTTCCCGTCCGGTCCGCTCCGGTTCCCGTCCGGTCCGCTCCGGTCGGGAACGCCCCCGCGTCCCCGGCCGCGCCGAGCTGATGGTCGCCCATCGTTCCCCCCATCGTCTGGTGACGGGGACTGTAGCCCGGAATTCCGACACGGCCGGGAGCTCTGAACCCTGTTGCGCCGCACAGAGGTCCGTCCGGTGGGTGAAGTCGACTCAGCGTCGCGAAGCCGTCACCGTGAGGTGTTCACCCGGGCGGAGCAACGGTCGCCGTCCGCCCCGGGGCGGGTCAGGCCGCGTCGCCGCGGGCGATGAGTTCGCGCGCCAGTTGGCGGTAGGCCTGGGCGCCCGCGTGGGTGCTCGCGTAGGAGGTGATGGGTTCGGCGGCCACGGTGGCGTCGGGGAACTTCACGGTGCGTCCGATGACCGTGTGGAACACGTCGTCGCCGAACGCGCCGACGACCCGGGCGACGACCTCGCGGCTGTGCAGCGTCCGGCCGTCGAACATCGTGGCCAGGATCCCGTCGATCTCCAGGGCCGGGTTCAACCGTTCCTGGACCTTCTCGATGGTCTCGACCAGCAGGGCCACCCCGCGCAACGCGAAGAACTCGCACTCCAGGGGGATGAGGACGCCGTGCGAGGCGGTCAGCGCGTTGACGGTGAGCAGCCCCAGCGAGGGCTGGCAGTCGATGAGGACGACGTCGTAGTCGGACAGCACGGGGCGCAGCGCGCGGGCCAGCACGCTCTCCCGCGCCACCTCCCCGACCAGCTGCACCTCGGCCGCGGAGAGGTCGATGTTGGCCGGCAGCAGGTCCAGGCCCGGCACCGCGGTCTCGCGCACGACCTCGCGCACGTCGACCCCGCGGTCCATCAGCAGCTGGTACACGGTGTGGTCGAGCTCGTGCGGGTTCACCCCGAGCCCCACCGAGAGCGCGCCCTGCGGGTCGAAGTCGACGAGCAGCACCCGTCGGCCGTACTCCGCCAGCGCCGCGCCCAGGTTGATCGTGGTGGTCGTCTTGCCGACGCCGCCCTTCTGGTTGCACATGGCGATGACCCGGGCCGGACCGTGCTGCTCCAGGGGGGCCGGCACGGGGAAGACCGGCAACGGGCGACCCGTGGGTCCCGCGGTCGGTCCGATGGCGATCTGCTGCTGCCCGGGGCCGTCGTCGGCCGGGGCGTCCTCGGGTGCGGGCTCGGGCGACGGCTCGGGCTCGGGCTCCGGAGCGAGGTGCGGCTCCGGCGAGGCGGGCCCGGCGAGCTGGTCAGGACCCTCGAGGACGCTCTCGGTGCGGTGGGACGGCACCGGGGTGGCGGGCTCGACGACCGGCTCGACGACGGCGTCGCGCACGGGGTCGGAGGTCCAGGACTGCTCGCTGGTCACAGGAGGGGCACTTCCTCGTCGAGGTCGGCGGGTCGCGACGACCTTAGTCCGCCCCTTCGCGCACCGTCACGACGGCTCGCGCACCGACGGCCTCAGCCGGCCGCGGGTCGGGGGCCGGGGTGGCGCGCCGGCCCGCGCGTCCCCCGCGAGCCACCCCTCGGGTGGGTCTCGGCGTGGACCTCGCGCAGCGTGTCGACGGTGACCTGCGTGTAGACCTGGGTCGTCGCCACGGAGGCGTGCCCGAGCAGCTCCTGCACCACGCGGACATCGGCCCCGCCCCGCAGCAGGTGGGTGGCGAAGGAGTGGCGCAGGGTGTGCGGCCCCACCGCGCGCTCGATGCCCGCGCGACCGGCCGCGGCCTGGAGCACGGCCCACGCGCTCTGCCGGGACAGCCGGCTGCCCCGGGCGTTGAGGAACAGGGCCGGACCGCCGCGGACGGCGAGCGCCGGTCGGGCCCGCACGAGGTAGGCCTGGACGGCGGCCCTCGCGAAGGAGCCCATGGGGACCACGCGCTCCTTGGACCCCTTGCCGCGCAACCGGATGAGTCCGTCCTCGGCCGAGGGCCCGGACAGCAGCAGGGCGACGTCGTCGACGTCGAGCCCGACGACCTCGCTGATCCGGGCGCCGCAGCCGTAGAGGAGTTCCAGCAGTGCGCGGTCGCGCAGCCCGGTGGGGCCGGGCACCTGCTCTGCCGCGGCCAGCAGGGCCGTGACCTCCTCGACGGTGAGGGCGTGCGGGAGGCGCCGGGGTGGGGCCGGGGGCCGGACGGCGGCGGCGGGATCGTCCGCGCAGCGTCCCTCGGCCTGCAGGAAGCGGTGCCAGCCGCGCAGCGCCGAGGCGGTCCGGGCCGTCGAGGCGGCGGTGAGCGGGGCGAGGCCGTCCTCGCCGCCGCGCAGGGCGGCGACGAAGTCGGCCACGTGGGCGGCGCGGACGTCCTCGACCCGCTGCACCCCGTGGCCGGCCAGGAAGCGGAGGTAGCGCTGCAGGTCGCGGCGGTAGGCGGCGAGGGTGTTGGCGGCCAGACCCCGCTCGACCCCCAGGTGCCCGAGGTACTCCTCGAGGGCGCCGACGAGGCCCGACGACGGCTCGCGCGCGGGGGCGGGGGCCGGCTCGAGCACGCTCGGAGCCTAGTGGCCGGGACCGGGACCGGGACCGCGGCCCACGGGCCGGCAGCGTGATCGGCGAGCCGCCGCGGTCCCCACCGGCCCCACCGGGACCCCCGGGACCCACCCGGACCCACCCGGACCCACACCGGCCCCACCGGGGCCCGGGTGGGACCTTCGTCCCGGACCGGTCAGGCGGGGCGGCGTCCCGGTCGACGGAGGGGTACCGAGCCACGGAAGGGCGATCCCATGCACCTGCTCCCCCACCGCGGCGCCTCCCCGACCGGGGTCGAGCGCCGCTTCGACGAGAGCGAACTCATCGTCACCAAGACGGACACCAAGGGTGTCATCACCTACGCCAACGACGTGTTCCTGCGCGTCTCGGCGTTGCGGGAGCGGGACGCGATCGGTCGCCCGCACAGCCTCATCCGGCACCCCCGGATGCCGCGGTGCGTCTTCAACCTGCTGTGGCAGACGCTGCTGGAACGGCGGGAGATGTTCGCCTACATCTGCAACCTGGCCGCCGACGGCGCCCACTACTGGGTCCTGGCCCACGTCACCCCGAGCGTCGGACCCGACGGGGAGGTGACCGGGTACCACTCCAACCGTCGGGTCCCGGCCCGTGGCGCGGTGCGGGAGGTGGAGCGCGTCTACGACCGGCTCCTGCAGGCCGAGGCCCCGCACCGCTCGGCGAAGGAGGCCACCGCGGCCTCGCGCGAGCTGTTCTCGACGATCCTGCAGCAGCAGGGCACCGACTACGACGGGTGGTTCTGGCGGATCACCGACGAGGCCGAGTCCTTCGCGCGCACGGCGGTGCGGGCGTGAGCCGGGCGGTGCGCCACCAGGACCGGGCGCTGAAGGTCCTGGCCGAGGTGGCCGGCCGCGCGGCCGGGGGCGACCTGGAGGCCCGGGTCCCGCACCTCGGCGACGACGAGCACCTGGTGGCACTGCGGGGGGCGTTCAACCACTGCCTGGACATGACCGACGCGTTCGTCCGGGACGCCTCGGCGACGCTGACCGCCGCCAGCGAGGGCCGCTACTTCCGGCGGTTCCTCCCGGCAGGGACCAAGGGCAGTTTCCGCAACGGCGCCCGCATCATCGAGAACGCCCGGGCGGCCGGGGAGCAGACCGCGGAGGAGCTGCGGCGCTCCGCGGAGGTCCGGGCCGGGTTGGCCGACGAGCTGGAGGCGGGCGTGCTCGCGGTCAGCAACCGGGTGCACGAGGCGGCCTCGACCGCGCAGGGCAGCGCCGAGCAGCTCGGCCGGAGCACCGTCGAGACGGTCGCCGAGGCGCAGGCGGCGGTGACGGCGGTGACCTCGCTGCGGGAGGCCTCGGCGCGCATCGCGGAGGCGGTGCAGCTGGTCGAACGGGTGGCGGCGCAGACGCGCCTGCTGGCCCTGAACGCCCGGATCGAGGCCGAACGGGCGGGGACCGCGGGCCGGGGTTTCGCCGTCGTCGCGAACGAGGTGAAGCGGCTGGCCGAGGAGGCCGCCCGCACCAACCAGGTGATCGCGGCCGAGGTGAGCACCAACCTCGGGGTCACCGAGGCGGCGGTCGGGGTCATCGAGGGGGTCGTCGGCAGCATCCGGGGGATGGCCGAGGAGGTGGCCGCCATCACCGCCGCCGTCTCCGGCGGCCCGGGGGAACCGGGCCTGGCCGAGACGGCGGCGGGGTTGCAGCGTCAGGTGGTGGGCTTCGTCGCCAGCGTCCGGGAGGGCTGAGCGTCCCGGGACCGGGGGCCGACCGGCCGGTCAGGTCTCCTGGCCCGGCCGGGTCAGCCCCTCGGGCCAGGGGGCGTCGGCCGGACGCAGGGTGCTCCAGCCCGCGGCCCGGGCCGCCTGCAGGGCCAGGACCCCGATGACGGTGCCGGGGTTGGCGCAGCGACCGTCGAGGACGGCGGCGACCGCCTCGTCCAGGGGGACCCGGACGGGCACGAGGTCGCGTTCCTCGTCCTCGCGGACGTGGCGCTGCGCGGGGGGCACCGCGGTCAGACCCCGGGCCAGGTAGATCCGGTTGGCCTCGCTGGAACCGCCGGGTGAGTTGAACCAGTCGGCCAGCACGGCCCACTCCCCGGCGACCAGGTCGGCCTCCTCGGCCAGTTCCCGCTGCGCGGCGACGAGGGGGGCCTCGCCCGCGACGTCGAGCAGGCCCGCCGGCAGCTCCCACAGCAACCGGCGCACCGGGTGGCGGTACTGCTGGACCAGGTAGACGTTCTCGGCGGCGTCCAGCGCGAGGACGGTCACCGCCCCCGGGTGCTGCTGGAGGTCGCGGACGAGGGTCTGCGGCTCCCCCTCCGTCGCCGGGAGTTCGACCTCCTCGCGCACGACGTTCCAGATGCGCCCGTGGAACACCTCCTCGATGGAGCGGACGCGCCGGTGCTCGACCTCGTCGCGCAGGTCCGCACCGGCCACGACCGGGACCCCCAGCTCGTCCGGGAAACCCTGACCGTCCGGGGAACCCTGACCGTCCGGGGAACCCTGCGCGTCGGGGCTCACGAACGCGCCTCGACGCCCTCGGGGACCCGCTCCGACTCCGCGCCGGGCGACTCGACCGCGGGCGCGGCCCGGTCCTCCTCGGCCGGGGCCGGGTCGACCTCGAGCAGCCGCTCGGAACGCTGCCGCTCCAGCGCGGCCGCCACCAGGCCGGAGAACAGCGGGTGCGAGCGGGTCGGCCGCGACTTGAACTCGGGGTGGGCCTGCGTCCCGACGTAGTAGGGGTGCACGTCGGCGGGCAGTTCCACGAACTCGACCAGACCGCGGTCGGGCGAGAGACCGGAAAAACTCAGGCCGGCGGCCGAGAGCTGCTCGCGGAAGGAGTTGTTCACCTCGTAGCGGTGCCGGTGGCGCTCGGAGATCCGCTCGCTGCCGTAGGTCGCGGCCACGACGGAACCCGGGGCGAGGACCGCCTCGTAGGAACCGAGGCGCATGGTGCCGCCGAGGTCCCCCTGGCCGGAGACGATGTCCTGCTGCTCGGCCATGGTCGCGATGACCGGGTGCGCGGCGTCGGGTTCGAACTCGGTGGAACTGGCGGCCGACAGACCGACGACGGTTCGCGCGTACTCGATGACCATGCACTGCAGTCCGAGACAGAGCCCGAGGGTCGGGACGAGGTTCTCCCGGGCCCAGGTGAGGGCCCCGAGCTTGCCCTCGATGCCGCGGACGCCGAAACCCCCCGGGACGCAGATCGCGTCGACCCCGTGCAGCTGGCGCTGGGCCCCCGCCGGGGTGGCGCAGTCGTCGGAGGCGACCCAACGGATGTCGACCTTCGCGTCCTCGGCGAAACCTCCGGCGCGCAGCGCCTCGGTGACCGACAGGTAGGCGTCGGGCAGGTCGATGTACTTGCCGACGAGGGCGATCTCGACCCGGTTGCGCGGGTGGTGGACCCGGCGCAGCAGGTCGTCCCAGGTGGTCCAGTCGACGTCGCGGAACGGCAGGTTCAGGCGGCGCACGACGTAGGCGTCGAGCCCCTCGCGGTGCAGGACCTTGGGGATGTCGTAGATCGAGGGCGCGTCGACGCAGGCGATGACCGCGTCGTCGTCGACGTCGCACATCGAGGCGATCTTGCGCTTGACGCCCTCGGGGATGTCGCGGTCGGCCCGGCAGACCACGGCGTCGGGCTGGATGCCGATGTTGCGCAGGGCGGCCACGGAGTGCTGGGTGGGTTTCGTCTTCAGCTCCCCGCTGGGGCCGATGTAGGGCACCAGGGAGACGTGGACGAAGAACACGTTGTCGCGACCGAGCCGCTGGCGGACCTGACGGGCCGCCTCGAGGAACGGCAGGGACTCGATGTCGCCGACGGTGCCGCCGACCTCGGTGATGATGACGTCGATGTCGGGACGGGCCTGCGCACGCATCCGGTCGACGATCTCGTTGGTGATGTGGGGGATCACCTGGACGGTGTCGCCGAGGTACTCCCCGCGCCGCTCCTTCGCGATGACCTCCGAGTACACCTGCCCGGTGGTCACGTTGGCCGAGGCGTCGAAGCGCACGTCGAGGAAACGTTCGTAGTGCCCGATGTCCAGGTCGGTCTCGGCACCGTCGTCGGTGACGAAGACCTCGCCGTGCTGGAACGGGTTCATCGTGCCGGGGTCGACGTTGATGTAGGGGTCGAGCTTCTGCATCGCCACCCGCAGGCCACGGGCGCGCAGCAACCGGCCGAGGCTCGAGGCGGTCAACCCCTTGCCGAGGGAGGAGACGACTCCCCCCGTCACGAAGATGTGCTGGGTGAGGGTCTCAGGTCCGCTGCGGTTCGCCACGGACTTCGAGGTTACCCGACGCCCGGACCTCTCCTCCCCCGCCGCGCCCGGGCGGCGCCCCACACCCGTCGCACCTGGGCCAGGGCCTCCTCCGGCCCGGGCAGCTCGTCGGCCCGGGCCCGCGACCGCACCCGCGCCCGCGCGAGCGCGTCGGGGTCGTCGAGGAGGGCCTGCAGGGCCGCGGCCAGCGCCGCGGCGTCGCCCACCGGGGTCAGCAGCGCGGCGTCACCGGTGACCTCGGCGGTCCCACCGGCGTCGGTGGCGACGAGGGCGGCCCCGGCCCGCAGGGCCTCCTGGACGAACACGGGTTGTCCCTCCCAGCGCGAGGTCTGCACGACCACGTCGGCCACCGCGAGCAGGTCGCCGACGTCGTCGCGGGCCCCCAGCAGCCGGACCGGCAGGTGCTCGGCGTCGACGCGCGCCCGCAGGGCCGGCAGCAGGGGTCCGTCCCCGGCGACCAGGGCGAGCAGGTCGGGCCCGGCCGGGGGCGGGACCCGACGCGCCAGGGCGTCGAGCAGCAGACCGAGGTCCTTCTGCGGCGCGGCGCGGGCCACCGTCAGCACGACCCGGACGTCGGCGGGCAGGCCGAGGTCGGCCCGCACCAGGGCCGCGGAACGGGCCGGTGGGCGGGCCGGCGCGGGGACGAGCGCCCGCTCGGCGACGGGGGCCCCCGCCGCGCGGGCCTGGGCCACCAGGTCGGCCGAGACCCCCAGCACGACGTCGGCCGATCGGCACGCCACCCGCTGCACGGCCCGTCCCAGCGCGGCCCGCGGACCACCGCCGAGGACGGCGTTGTGCAGGGTCAGGACCAGCGGCACCCGGGAGCGGCGGCTGGGACGCACGGCTGCCGCGGCCACCGAGGCGGCCCGGATCCCGTGGGCGTGCACCAGGGGCTCGGGCAGCTCGCGCAGGAGCGCGCGCAGGGCACGGGCGGCGCGCAGGTCACGGACCGGGTCCAGGGAGGCCCCGATGTCGACCGGGTGCGCGCGCAGTCCGGGTCCGTCGAGCTCGAAGCGGCGCAGGGTCTCGGCGGGGGCGACCACGTGCACCTGCGTCCCGGCCCCGGCCTCCGCGCGGGCCAGGGAGGCGACGTGACGACCCACCCCGCCCGCGCTGCTGCCCAGGACCAGCACCAGGACGCTCATCGGGCTTCCTCCGTCCGTGGGGACCGCCCGCGCCCCCGGCGCAGGGTGGTGCGGAGCTCGCGCACGTCGGCGCGGGCGAGGAGGCTCACCCCGGCGATCCAGACCAGGGTCGTCGGTACGGCGAGCGCCGCGCCGCGCAGGACGTGGGCGAGCAGGCCCCCCGGGTCGGGGAGCAGCCACGCGACGGCGAGACCGGCGAGGGCGGCCGGCACCGCCGCGCCGGTGCCGGCCGCCACCGCCCGCACCCCGCCGGCGGTCGCGGCCGGTCCGAGCCGTCGGTGCAGGGCGCGGCCGAGGAGGAGCGCGGCGAGGCTCAACCCCAGGGTGTGGGCCCCCGCCACGGCGGGCACCACGGGCAGGCCCGGGACGCGCGTCGCGGCGATCGCGAGCACCGCGACCGACGCCCACCCGGCGACCGTCCCGGCCGCGGCCGCCCGTCCGGCCCCGAGGACGTAGAGGGCCCGGGTCCAGAGGGCCAGCACCCCGTACCCGAGCAGTCCCGGCGCGAAGACGACGAGGGCGGCGACCATCTCACCGGTCCGACCCGAGCCCACCTCCCCGTCGAGGAACACCCCGGCGAGGGGGTCGGCGGCGGCGACCAGCAGGGCCGCGCCGAGGGAGGCGCTCAGCAGCACGGTGCGTCCCGCCCGCGACAGCAGCCCGCTGAGCTCGGCTCCCTCGGCGCGGGCCAGCCGCGGGAAGACGGCGGTGGCGATCGGGACGGCCAGCACGGCGTAGGGCAGCAGGAACAGGGCCCAGACGAAGCTCCAGCGGGGCAGCGCGCCCGGTTCGGCCGCGTTGGTGAGCCGCAGCACGACCAGGGTGACGACCTGCTGGGCCAGGACCACCGCGAGCCCGGACAGCGCCAGCGAGCGCAGCCGGGGGCCGTCGCCCGGTGCGGCGCGCAGCGTGGGACGCCAGCGCACCCCCGAGCGCAGGGCGGGCGCGTGGGTGAGCGCGAGGGCCAGCACCCCCAGCGTGGTGCCCCCCGCCAGCACCGTCCAGGTCGCCGGGGGCAGGGCGGTGAGGTCGTCGCCGGCGCGGGTGGTCGGGGCGACCAGGGCACCGAAGAGCAGGTAGGAGGCCGCCACGACGAGGCTGGAGACCAACGGCGCGGCCGCCGGCGCGGTGAAGCGCTGCTGGGCCTGCAGCACCCCGGCCAGGACGACGGCCACCGCGTAGAGCGGTACCTGCGGCAGGAAGATCAGCAGCATCGTGGCCCCGGTGGCGACGATGCCGGCGCACCCCGTGCTGGCCTGCCCGGCGAGCAGCGACCCCATCAGGGGGCGGGCCAGCAGCGCGGTGAGGGCCGCGACCAGGCCGACGGCCAGCACGCTCCAGGTCAGCGCCGCCGAGGCGGTCCGCGACGCGGCCGCCCGGTCCTGCGGGTCCTCGGAGGCGAGGCGGGCGGACAGCAGCGGGACGAGGACCCCGGCCAGCGCCCCGCCCGCGACGATCTCGAACAGCAGGTTGGGGACCTGGTTGGCGCTCGTGTAGGCGGTGGACAGGCACTGGTCGCCGACCGTCTGGGCGTAGGCGACCTGGCGACCGAAGCCCGCGACGCGGGCGGCGACCGTGAGCAGGGCGACCGAGGCCGCGGCGGCGGCGATGGTGCGCGGTCTCACGGGCACCGGGTCACGACCGGCCCCACGCGTCCAGCTCCCGCAGGCCGGGGGTGGCGGCGATGACGGCGGAGAAGGACACCCGTTCGCTGAGCAGGGTCAGCCCGGTCAGTCCGGCCAGGACGAGGACCCGGCCGCGAGGGGCGAGACCGGCGAGCACGCCGACCCCGAGCAGTGCGCCCAGGGCGTTGGCCCCGGTGTCGCCGAGCATGCTGCGCCCGGCCAGGTCGTCGGGCAGCAGCGCGACCGCGGCCCCGGCCACGGCGGCCCCCGGGACCCGTCCGGCCCCGGGCAGCACGGCCGCGGTGAGCAGGGCGACCTTGAGGGCCCGGCCGGGCCGCAGGTCGAAGAGGTTGAGCAGGTTCGCCGAGCCGGCGACGACACCGGCGTCGACGAGCAGGAGCGCGGTGGCGCGGACGGTGACACGGTGGCGCCCGCCGGCCGCCCGACCGCCCGGCGTCAGCGCCGCGGCGAGCAGCCCGGTGGCCCCGATGCCGAGCACCTTGAGGGCCCCGGTGGTGAGCCGTCCCCGCCGCAGGGCGCCGAGGTGACCCCGCAACCCCTTGGTCCCGGCGGCCCGGTCCTCGCTCGCCTCGGTGAGGTCGTCCAGGGCCCCGAGACCCCCCGCACCGAGCACGGCCACCGCCCCCGCGGGCGCCCAGGCTCCGGCGGGCACCAGGCCCAGGAGCGCCGCGAGACCGGCCGCCGGTCCCTCCAGCAGGGTCACCGTGTTCCCGCGGTGGTTGACGCGCTCCCAGCGGTCCCGTCCGCCGAACACCTCTCCGGCGCGCACCCGTCGCGCGGCCAGGACTCCGACGACGCCCGCCGTCACCGCGGCCGGCACGGCCCGCGCGAGGGGCGCGGTCGGGATCCGGCGGCTCACGACGCCGTCTCGGTGAGCGGGGGGCTGACGGCGTCGGCGGAACCGGCCGTGCCGTACTGGCCGGCGCCCCCGGTGGCCTGCTCCCGCAGGGCCAGGACGACGTTGACCCGACCGATGGGCGTCTGCAGCCCGTCGACGGAACTGACGTCGTCGCTGAGGTCGTTGTCGGCCCGCAGGGCCGCGATGACGCCGCCGTCGTCGGCCGCCTCGGCGGGGGCGGCCAGCACCGTGCCGGACCCGGCCGCGTCCAGGGCTGCGAGCAGCGCGAGGGCGGCGACCTGACCGGCCGCGGCCGCCGCGTCCTCGGTGGTCCCGCTCGTCGTGGCCGGGGCGGCGCCGACGACCACCGCGAGCGCCGCCCGGGGCGCACCGTCCCCACCGCTCTCGACGTCCACGTACCCCGCGTCGGCGAGCTGCCCGAGGAGCTGCCCGGCCTGCGCGGCCGCGGGCGAGAGCGGGTCGAGGTCGGCGGCGCCCGTGGTGAGCAGGGCACCGGCGAGCTCGCGGGAGAGGAGGTCGGCGGTCAGGGTCGCGGAGTCGGCCCCGGAGTCGGGGGTCGGGTCGGCGGGCACCACCGCGGAGTAGCGCTGCGCCAGGTCCTGGGCCGTACCGCGACGCGCGGCCAGCGTGGTGGGGTCGGAGAAGGCGTCCTGGACGCGGACCTGGCTGCGGATCTCCGCCCCGGCGGAACGGAGCAGGTCGAGGGTGGCGCCGACCTGGTCGCCGTCGGCGTCGGGCAGCTCGACGACGGCGACGGTGCGTCCGGTGAGTCGTCCGGCGACCATGGCCGGGGCGACGGCCGCGGCCCAGTTCTCCGCCGACGTCAGTCCGGCGGCCGCCTCGTCGCGCTCGCTGCGCAGCTGGTTGCTCTCCTGGGTGAGCTGGCGGACCTGGTCGGTGATGCCCACGGAGATGCCCTCGTTGAGCGGACCCGCGCCCAGCACGATGCCCACGGCCAGGGCCAGGAAGACCGAGACCAGCGAGACGACGTGGTAGCGGAAGTCGATCACCGGGGGTCCTGTCTGTCGGGGGGTGGGGCGTCGCGGGCGGGCTCGGGCCGGGTCACGGGTCGCTGAGCACGCTCATCAGGTCGGCCCAGAACCCTTCCAGCCGGGCGCCGGTCACGACGAGGATCGCCTGCCCGGTCGGGGTCACCGCGAGGGCGGCCAGCAGGGCCAGCACACCGGCGAGGACGAGGATCGCGACCTGCCGGTCGGAGACCCGGGAGTGGTAGAGCCGCGAGACGCCCTTGGCGTCGACCAGCTTGCCCCCGACCCGCAGTCGGGTCAGGAAGGTGCTGGCCATCCCGGCGCGGCCCTTGTCGAGGAACTCCACGAGGGTGACGTGGGTGCCGACCGCCGCGATGAGGCTCGCGCCCTTGTCGTCGGCGAGCAGCATGGCCACGTCCTCGCTGGTGCCCGTCGCCGGGAAGACGACGGCGTCGATGCCGAGGGCGTGGACGCGTTCCAGGCCCGGCGCCCGGCCGTCCCGGTAGGCGTGCACGACGATCTCCGCGCCGGAGCGCAGCGCCGCGTCGGAGACGGAGTCCATGTCCCCGACGATGAGGTCGGGTCGCCAGCCGGCCTCGAGGATCGCGTCGGCCCCGCCGTCGACCCCGATCAGCAGCGGCTTGTACTCACGGACGTAGGGCCGCAGCGTGACCAGGTCCTCCTTGTACCCGTACCCGCGCACGACGATCAGGACGTGCCGTCCCTCGATCACCGTGCTGATCTCGGGCACCCCGACGCCGTCGAGCAGCAGCTCGCGCTCGCGGCGCAGGTACTCCATGGTGTTGGCGGCGAACGCCTCCAGCTGCAGGGACAGGCCGGCCCGGGCGGCCTCCATGTCGACGGCCACCGACTCCGGCGTCAGCCGTCGACCTCGGCCGACGACCTCGCCGTCCACGCGGAGCTCCTCCAGCCCGACCTCGACGTGCCGGCCCTCCCGCACCGCGGTCATCACCTCGGGCCCGACGGCGTCGAGGACAGGGATGCCGGCCCCCACCAGGATCTCCGGACCGAGGTTCGGGTACCGACCCGAGGTCGAGGGCGAGGCGTTGACCACGGCGGCCGGGCTGCAGGCCACCAGCGCCTCGGCCGACACCCGGTCCAGGTCGAGGTGGTCGATGACGGCCACCTCGCCCGGTCGCAGACGTTTGGTCAACCGCTTCGTCCGACGGTCGACCCGGGCGAGGCCGCTGGGGACCCCGGAGCCGACCGACCGTGCCCGGTCCTCCGCTCGCCCCGCACCCCGCCGTCGCACCCTGCACCCCTCGGTTCCCGTGCTCGATCCCTGCCCGACTGCCCTGCCCGGTGCTGCTGCCCGGTCCTGCGTACTCGATCCTGCGTGCCCGCTCGCGCTGCCGTTCCCGCCGCCCGACGTCCCGGGCACCGCGTGCCCGCCGCTCAGTCCCGCGCGGAGGGCTCCGCGGAGGACGCCTCCGGAGACACCGCCGGGGACACCGCCGGGGACACCGCGGACGATCGTCCCACGCGTCCGGCCCGCGACCCCGCCGACGTCGCGCGCCGCGGGCGCGGCGTGCCGGAACCGGTCCCGCCGGCCTCCCGACGTGAGGAGGTCAGCAGCTCCTGGGCGTGGGCGCGGGCGGTGCCCGACCCGCGGCCGGAGAGCATGCGGGCGAGCTCGGCGACGCGGCCCTCGTCGTCGAGGCGCGCGACGCCGGACTCGGTGATGCTGCCGTCGTCCGTCTTGACGACCGTGAGGTGGTGGTCGGCGAACGCGGCGACCTGCGGCAGGTGGGTGACCACGAGCACCTGGGTCGAGCGCGCGAGCCGGCTCAGGCGTCGGCCGATCTCCACCGCTGCCCGACCCCCGACCCCGGCGTCGACCTCGTCGAAGACCATGGTAGGCACCGGGTCGGCACCGGCGAGCACGACCTCGAGGGCCAGCATCACCCGGGAGAGCTCGCCGCCGGAGGCGCCCCGGGCCAGCGGTCGGGCCGCGGCCCCGGAGTGCGCCGCGAGCAGGAACTCGACGGCGTCGCCGCCGGTGGGACCGAGCTCCACGGGACCGACCTGCACCTGCAGTCGGGCGCTCGGCATCGCGAGCGCCGCGAGCTCCTCGTCCACCCGCTCCTGCAGCAGCCGGGCGGCCCCGGTCCGCAGGGCGCGCACCTGCTCGGCGAGGGCGGTGGCCCGCCCCAGAGCGGCGTCGCGGTCGCGGGCCAGTCGCTCGAGGCGCTCGTCGTCGTCGAGGTCGGCGAGCGCGGCCGCCGCCCGTCGCGACCAGCGCAGCACGGCGTCCACGTCGGGCCCGCTCCCGACGCCTGCCCCCGGCCCGCCGGGCCCGTCGCGACCGGCCTCGTGGGCGACCTGCTCGGCCCCGTAGCGGCGGACGAGGGCGGTGAGCTGGGACCGTCGCTCCTGCACCGCCGCCAACCGCAGCGGGTCGGCCTCCAGGGAGGCGGCGTAGGAACTGACGTCGGCGACGAGGTCGGCCAGCAGGTAGCCGACCTCCGCGCCCCGGTCGGCCAGGGCGGCCAGGGCCGGGTCGTGCCCCGCCCCGGACGTCAGAGCCTGCTGCGCACCCTGCAGGGCCCCCTGGGCGCCACCGCCGCCGACGGGGTCGTCGGCGCCGTCGGCCTCCCCGGTCAGCGCCGCGTGCGCACCGGCGACGGCCGCCCGCAGCAGTTCGACGTTGCCGAGCCGTTCGGACTCCTCGCGCAGCGCCACGTCCTCGCCGGGCTGCGGCGCGACCTTCTCGACCTCCTCCAGGCCCAGGCGCAGCAGCTCGGCCTCCCGGGCGCGTTCCTGCGCCGACGCCGTCCGCCGGTCGACCTCGGCGGCCAGGGCCCGCCAACCGTCGTACTCCCGGCGGTAGTCGCCCGACCGGGCCGCGAGCTCCGAGCCGGGCAGGGCCGCGGCGAACGCGTCGAGGGTGCTGAGCTGCTGCGCCGCCGAACGCAGCCGCAGCTGGTCGGTCTGGCCGTGCACGGCCACCAGGTGCTCCGCGATCTCCCCGAGCACCCCCACCGGGGCGCCCCGGCCGCCGACGTGGGCCCGGCTGCGTCCGCCCGCGGCGACCACCCGGACCAGCTGCAGGACGTCGTCGTCGAGGTCCCCGCCCGCGTCGGCGACCCGGTCACGGACCGGCGAGCCCGCCTCCAGCAGGACCCGACCCTCCACGACGGCCGACGCCTCCCCCGCCCGCACCGCGGCCGGGTCGGCCCGTTCACCGAGGAGCAGCCCGAGACCCGTCACCACCATCGTCTTCCCGGCGCCGGTCTCCCCGGTGAGGACCGTCAGGCCCGGCCCGAGGGGCAACCGGGCGTCCCGGATGACCCCGAGGTCGCGGATGTGGATCTCCTCGATCACGAGGTACCTCCCGGTCGGGGGCCGCGCCAGCCGTGCACCGGCAGACCGAACTTGGCGACCAGGCGGTCGGTGAAGATGCCCGTGCTCAGGCGGGCCAGCCGCACGCTGGTCGCCGAGCGGCGGACCTCGACCCGCGCCCCGACCGGGGCCTCGAAGAGGCGGCGGCCGTCGCACCAGAGGACCGCGCCCTCGGCCGCGGGCAGCACCTCCACCCCGACCACGGAGGTGGGGGCGAGGACGAGGGGGCGGGCGAACAGGGCGTGGGCGCTGATCGGGCAGACCAGGAAGGCCTCGACCTCCGGCCAGACGACGGGTCCGCCCGCGCTGAAGGCGTAGGCGGTGGAACCGCTCGGGGTCGCCGCGATGATCCCGTCCCCCGCGAAGGTGGTCAGGGGTCGCCCGTCGACGTCGACGACCAGCTCGATCATCCGCTCCCGATTGGCCTTCTCGACGGCGACCTCGTTGACGGCGAAGGACTCGGCCAGCACCCGGCCCTCCTGCAGGACGCGGACGTCCAGGGTCATGCGCTCCTCGACGCGGAACTCCCCGGCGATGACCCGCGCGACCGTCTCGGCCAGCTCCTCCCGTTCGGCCTCGGCGAGGAACCCGACGTGGCCGAGGTTGACGCCCAGCAGGACCGCGTCGCTGCCCCGGACCAGCTCGGCCGCCCGCAGGATCGTGCCGTCACCGCCCAGGACGACGACCAGTTCCGCGTCGGCGACGGCCCCGCCGAGCGTGCACTCGCTCACGAGGTCCCGGTCCTGCGGGGCGAGACTGGCGGCCTCCCCGCTGGTCACCAGCGGGCGCACGCCGGCCGCGCTGAGCCGGTGCACCACCTCCGTGAGCGCCGCCACCGCCTCGGGACGACCGGTGTGGGCCAGGACGAGCACGGCGCGACCACCGGGAGCACAGGTCGCCGACTCCACCGTGGCCTCCACGCCGTCCCGGTCCACCGGCACGGCACCGTCCGCCGGGTGCTCGTGCGCGCCGGTCATCGCAGCCCGTCCTGCGGGCCGGCGGCCAGCGCCGCGGCCAGCGCCTGCTCGTCCAACGGCGGTGCTCCCGCCTGCAGGTGCAGGAAGTACTCGACGTTGCCGCTCGGACCGGGCAGCGGGCTCGCCGCCACCCCACGGACCCCGAGCCCGACGTCGAGGGCGGCCGAGGCCACCGTGCGCACGGCCCCGGCGCGCAGCTCGGCGCTGCGCACGACACCCCCGGCGCCCAGCGCATCCCGGCCGACCTCGAACTGCGGCTTGACCATGAGCACGTGCTCGGCCTCGGACGCGGAGCAGGCCCGCAGCGCCGGCAGCACCAGGGTGAGGGAGATGAAGGACAGATCGGCGACCACGAGCGAGGGGGCCGGCGCGACCAGGGCCGGGTCGAGGGTGCGCACGTTGGTGCGTTCCAAGACCGTGACCCGTTCGTCCTGGCGCAGCGACCACGCGATCTGCCCGTAGCCGACGTCGACCGCGACCACGTGGTCGGCCCCCCGCCGCAGCAGCACGTTGGTGAACCCACCCGTGCTGGCCCCGGCGTCGAGGCAGCGCCGGCCCGCGACCGGGACGTCGAAGGCGTCGAGGGCCCCGACGAGCTTGTGCGCGCCCCGACTGACGTAATCCGGTCCGGTCCCTTCGGCGACCTCGCTCACCACGATGGCGACGGCGAGGTCGACCTGGGTGGCGGGCTTCGTCGCGGCTGCGCCCGAGACGCGGACGCGACCGGCCGTGACGAGCTCGGCCGCCTGCTGACGCGAGCGCGCCAGCCCTCGCCGGACGAGCTCGGCGTCCAACCGTTGCCGCCGCACCGTCAGCCGTCCGCCGCGGTCAGCCGGGCCCGCAGGGCGGAGTCCACCGCGGCGAAGACGTCCGGGTGCTCGTGCACGACGACGGCGTCCAGATCGTCCAGCCGCGCGAGCGCCCCGGTCAACGTCGTCGCGGACTCCCCGGCGGACGCCGCCCCGACAGCGGTCGCCGCCGACGGGGCGGACGACGGACGGGGCGGGCCGGGGGTCGGGGCCGGACGGGGCGTCGGGGCCGGGCGGGGGGTCGGGGCCGGGCGGGGGGTCTCGGTCACGCGGCCACGCTACCGGCGGCCTCCGACACGAGTCGCCAGCGCGGGGATGTCCACAGGGCGCCCGGCGTCGGCGGACTGCCAGGCGACCTCGGCGGCGGCCCGGAGCAGGTCCAGTCCGTCCTCGCCCGTCGCATCGCGCACGACCTCCACGGTCCCGGCCCGGGCGATCACCTCCGCCCCGCGCACCACGACGGTGGTCGACGTGCCGTCGAGGTGGACCTCGGCACCCGGGTGGCGGTCCCCGGTCCCCCGCAGGTCGGCGGCCACGAACCGGGGCCGTTCGTGCGGGCCGGCCGCCAGGAGCTCCGCGACCCCCGTGACCCCGGTGAGCACGAGCAGACCGGGCAGTCCGGCGGTCACCGCACCCTGCAGGTCGGTGTCCAACCGGTCGCCGACCATCAGGGGTGCGCGGACCCCGGCGCGACGGATCGCCTCGTCGAAGAGGGGTCGCTCCGGCTTGCCGCAGACCACGTCCGGACCACGGCCGGCCGCCCTGCTCACCAGGTCGACGAGCAGACCGTTGCCCGGGGCGGGGCCGCCGGGGTGCGGCACCGTGCGGTCCAGGTTGGACGCGACGTAGGGCAGCCCCGATCGGACGGCGTGCGTGCCCTCGGTGAGCTCACGCCACCCCAGGTCCGGGGAGAAGCCCTGCACCACGGCCTGCGGTTCCTCGGCGAGGGAGGACACCGGCCGCAGCCCGACCGCCTCCAGGGCCAGCCGCAGCCCGGCCCCACCGACGACGAGGACGGGGGCACCGGGGGGCAGCGTGCCCGCCAGGTGGGCCGCCGCGGCCTGCGCCGAGGACACGACCTCGTCGACCTCGGCCGGGATGCCGAGCTCGCGCAGGTGCTCCGCGACCGCCGAGGGGGGTCGGGAGGCGTTGTTGGTGATGTAGGCCAGCCGTAGCCCGGCCGCGCGGGCGTGCGCAAGGGCGTCGACGGCGTGGGGGACGGCGCGAGGGCCCACGTAGACGACCCCGTCGAGGTCCAGGAACAGCGCGTCGTGGTCCTCGAGCAAGGTGCCACGACTGGACCGCAGCGTGGCGGGGGTCGGGTCGACGGCGGGTTCGGTGGACGTGGTGCTCACGGGCTCCCCGGGCTCTGCCGCGCCGCCAAGGTGGCGCGGACCTGTCGAAGTCGGTCGAGGTACTCCGCCCGGTCCGGACGCATCGCGGAGGCGAGCTCGAGGTGCTCGGCGGCGAGATGGAAGCGTCCCAGGCGGCTGAGGGACAACCCCAGACCGAAGTGAGCGTAGTCAGCGTCGGGGCGCAGCCCGACGATGGTCCGGAAGGAGTCGGCGGCGGCGCCGACGTCACCGGAGTCGTACTGGGCCCGGGCCAGGGCCTCCAGGACCCCCACGGAATCGGGCACCTCCGTCCGGGCACGCCCCAGGAGGACGGCCGCCTGGGCCGCCTCGCCCCGGGCGAGGAGTTCCTCCGCGCGTCGGACCCAGTCGTAGAGGTCTCCGGCGGGTCGACCGTTTCGGCCCTCGTCCTCGTCGCTCACGCGTCCCGCCCCCTTCCGCCCCACCACCGGGGTGCCGTCGACCCAGCGTCACACGCAGAGGAGGAGACCTCATCCGTAGGATGCCCCGATGGGTGAACAACGGACGCAGTCACCGGTCCTGCCGGTGGAGGCAGCCACCCTCGTCGGGCCGGCGCCCGACGCCCCCCACCACCTGCCCATGCCTCCGGTGCCGGGGGCGCTGCTCATGCCCTTCTCGGGTGTGCGCTACGACCCCGAGGTCGTCGGGGACGTCGGGGCGCTCCTCGCCCCGCCGCACACGGAACTGAGCCAGTCCGAGCGCGCCCACCGCATGGAAGCCTCGCCCTACGCGGTGACGCGGCTCGAGCGCCCGGAGAACTCCCCGGGACCTGGGCCGGGCATCCTGCGCTGGTTGCACGCCGGCGCGGTCCGCGAGGACCGCCCCGGCTTCTACGTCGTGCGGCAGCGGCAGCAGGACCGGCTGCACGCCTTCCTCCTCGCGGCCCTGCGCGTCGGCCCGGCCACCGACCACCGCATCCAGGCCCACGAGGCCACGATGGGCGACGTTGTGGTGAACCGCGCCGGGCGGTTGAGCGCCACCCGGGTGGACTCCGAACCGGTGCTGCTGCTCGACGAGACGGCCGGCCTGGCCGGGGACGCCGTCCTGGCCCCCGAACGCTGGGGCCGGCGGGTGCTGCAGACCCGCACCCCGGACGCGGAGCCGGTGGACGTCGAGGTGTGGCACATCAGTGACGCGGAACGGTGCGGGGCGCTCATGCAGGACCTCGCCCCGCGTCGCCCGCTCATCGCCGACGGCCACCACCGTTACGCCGCGGCCCGTCATCTCGCCGGGCAGGGGGAGAACCGGCTGCTCGTCGCCCTGGCGATCCAGGAGGCCACGCCGGTCGACGTCCTGAGCCTGCACCGGGTCGCGCCGCTCCGGGCGGCGGACGCCCTCCGGGCCCACGCGGACTCGGTGCGGCCCCTCCTCGACGAGACCGACCCGGTGGTGGCGCAGCTGAGCCTCGACACCGCCGAGGTCATCCTGGCGACCCGCGAAGGTTCCCAGGTCCTGCGCATCCCGGCGCACCACATCACGGGGGCCGCGGCCTGGACCGACGGGGTCCTGCACGCCTGCGGGGTCGAGAACCGCCAGGTGCGCTACGTCCCCGACGTCGCCGCGAGCCTGCGGTCCGTCTCGGGCCACCATCTGACGGTCCTGCTCCCGCCGACAGCACTGCCCGAGATCAGGGCGGTGCTGGCCGAGGGGCACCTGCTCAGTCGCAAGAGCACGTCGTTCCGTCCGAAGCCGTTGGCCGGCCCGGTCCTGCGGCTGCGCTGACCCGACCCGCTCGCCGCCCGCACCACGCCGTGCGGTGGCGTGTGGGTGGATGCAGAAAAGGGTGTGGGGCCCCCGCAGAAGACGGACCGTCTCCCACGAGGACCCCACA